>CAVRAA010000009.1:0-767471 GCA_963718855.1 uncultured Nitrospiraceae bacterium
GCCCCAAAAGACTTTTTTCTCGATCCGTAGTTGAACGTATAGTTGCTTTGAGATTCTATGCTCTTTTCTTTGTTCCATTGAGACATTCCTTTTCAGCCGTCATTTGCATCGTAGCTTATACTTATAGTTAATCAAGGATGCTTGCGATATTCAATCCTACCAGAGTAGGGGAAAGAACAAATTTAATAGTGCAAATTATCTGTGGAAACATTGCTTTAAGGGAACAAATATAAGAATGCGACTTTCAGGAAGCAGGAAGAAGTGTTTTTTATAAACAAAAGAAAAAAGACCATAATTTACCCCTAAGACCTTAACTATAGTTCTCCTTATACGCTTTACAGTCGACTCCTTATGTATTTATACTGATATTTATATTACCCATGAAAACGGTCATTATTGCAGAAGACATTAAGGCAAGCCTTGAAAAGGAACAGAGTTTTCTCAATAGGGCGAACATCAGAACTTTCACGGTATCTGCAAATGAGCAAGCTCTTGCTTTCCACAGGACTGAAAAAGCCGATCTCATCATAGTGAATCTTGACTCGCCTGAAATGAGCGGTGAAATGCTCTGTTCCCTCATACGTGACGATAAAGAATTATGTAAAGTTTCCATTATCATTGTATGTTCTAACACTGAGTCTGATGCTAAACGATGTTTACAATGCAGAGCGAATACCTTTATTACCGGCCCGCCTGATAATCCGATTTTATTACAAGAAATGTATCAACTTCTCTACGTAGCTCCCAGAAAGTCATTAAGGGTTCCCTTGAGCATCAAAATCCATGTGGCATCAAAAGGGGCACAATTCATTGCTTATGCAGAAAATATCAGTGTATCAGGCATGCTGCTACATTCTGAAGCACTTCTTTTTGAAGGAGACTCTCTTACATGCAGTTTCTACCTGCCCGATTCGACACATGTAACAATCAATGCTGAGGTTATGAGGGTTCTTGAAAAAGAAACTGAACATGATACCAATTTTTATGGCGTCAGATTTATTGACCTAAGCATTGACTTTAGTTCAGCTATAGAGGCATTTGCAGACAAGAATGTAAGCACAACACTTTTAATCCAGCATTGAGGTGCGTGCCTAAATATGGGAAGGACTTACGAGGGAACGGATAAGATCGAATCTATCGTGAACCCCTATTTTTTGATATATGTTACTGAGGTGATCTTTTACTGTCTGTTCCACTATTTCAAGGTCTTTGGATATTTCACTATTCCTTAATCCATCCAGCACTCTCCTGATAATATCTGCCTCCCGTCTTGTAAGTTTGTATTGCTGCCTAATTTCATTTACGTTTAATTTATTAGAAATCTTATCCTCAATAATGAATAAAACGATAATAGGCTGCGACTTTAAAGGTATAGCAAATCTAAAAAGCCAGTTGCTCGGTGAACCCTCAAACTTTTTAGTTACAATGATTTCTCCTGGGAATAATTCCTGAAACTTATCTCTATCAAGAGCATCGAAAATTCTCCTACCCACGGATGGTATTTCCTCTGGGATTTCAAAACGACTCAGAAAAAGTAAGGTCTGCTTATTATTGTAAATGATCTCTGTTTTCCGATTGAAAATAACAACCCCGACAGGGAGGGTATCGAAGACAAAATTGATTATGTCATTGTTATTGCCTGAATGATATTGTGACAAAGTGATATCTTGGATTTTCTTAGAGTGAGTGACTTTATCGGTATTGTTTTCTTTCATGCTAATTGTAATTATAGCAGAGATTATTGCAGATGAATTGAAGAAAGTTTAACTGGCGATTTCTCAAAGCGTTATTTAGTGTCAGTCGGTGGGCTCACTGTGCGTGTAGGAGGAAGAGAACATTAATTTATTTAGTAAATTATGAGGGGTAATGTTCAGACTCTCAGATTAGGTCAATGATCAGTTAAATTCTAAGCCAAATCTGTAATAAAGACCTTTATATTTTTCACTCCAACGAACAATGGCAGTTCGGGGAGATGGAAAGATATGATTCATCAATTTTACTTCCTGGCTAATTTGAATAGGTTTTGTTGTCAAAAGACATACCCCTGAGGTGCTAATATCTGCAACAATGCAGTCAAACATTTCATTTTGACTTGGGGGATGGGTTAAAACACACTCCGTGGTTTTAGCTATATATTTACGCTCATGTCTCCTTCTATCAGATGGTTGCATTATCTTATATTACGCTATTGGTAAATTTAACATTATGAATCAACTGTAAATTACAAAGTAAAAAGGATTACTTAAAAAAACTCCTCGAAATCAAGAGGGGTTTTCTGGGTTATGTCTACAACTTACTTATTTACTGCGTCCTTGAAAGCCTTGCCTGCTGAAAACTTCGGAAGTTTCTTGGCAGCAATCTTGATAGTTGCTCCGGTCTGAGGATTCCTCCCAGTCCTGGCTTTCCTCTTTGAAAGTGGAATGTGCCGAAACCTACGAGAGCAACCCTGTCTCCCTTTTTGACTGCTTTGGTGATTGCCTCAATAGCGCCATCAAGCGCCTTGCCAGCGCAAGCCTTTGCACAACTCGATGCTGCCGCCATTTTCTCTATCAGATCTGCCTTTGTCATATCACTCCCCCTATAGAGATATATTTGATGAACATGATTTTATGAAAAAGACATGAGTATGTCAATGTGACGGATTTCCTCATAGCTCGGTATGACCAAAAGCTTTATGGTTGTCATCATTGTCTTATACTGGTTGTACTATGCACAGGCTTGAATGTTTGTTGCGACTTTCAGGAAGCAACTATTTGCTTTTTTTAATCCTCTTCAGCTTACAAGAATTACAGAGGAAAAAAATGTGACCGTCTACGGTTTTATATAGATGACGTATACAAAATAACTTATTGCATTTATTACATTTGCCTCCTTCGTTATAATTGACACCGCTTCCGCATTCAGAGCAAATAAAAGGTTCAGTTTTCATAATATCCAAATTGTTCGCCTTCCGCTCCACTTTGACACCTTGTTTATGATACGGAAATCAAATCTTATCTCGTCTCAATAACTTTAATACTTCCTCATCTCCGTCACAATGCCTGAGAGAATCAATAAATTTATTAGAAGGCGGCTCAGATGGCTGCGCTGATTGTTTTTGTAGGAAGCCTTCGAGCGAAGTTAATGAATGTGGACTTATACTTATGAAATATAGCGTAGTATGCTTAGGTTTGAATGCAATGAGTGCTGTTCCCATGAATTTCTCTTTATTGGCTTCATATATAGCATTAAATTCTGTGCGCATTCGAAACCGACGTTCCTGTGATTCTTCGTGCTTAATTTCAAAAGTATACCATCTCATCATGTGCATCCTTTTGGCCGTAGTTTTCTATTTGGCCTATATTTTGGTCGCCCTCTTAATCGTTCTGATTTTGATAGGAGTCCCATATTCGACTACAATTATATCTTCATGCGGAATTGTCGGCGACGTTTCTTGTCTCTAAAAACCTTCATGTTTAGTATAGCAGTCTGATCAGCCAAATAAGCAATCATGCGCAGGTAGGTGATACGGAGGATTATCAATTGAAATAGACGCTCAACGATTATTTTTCTGACGGCTTACTAAAGAAGTTATTGAGGGGGTTCCTTCTGCGATTCCACAATACGATTCTGTCACTGTAGTAAAGACGATTAATATTCATTTCTCCAGCGGTCTCTATTATACATTCCCTATTTACGCATCAAACTCTGCTATTCCTATTATAAACTCAGCTGGTTTTGATGTTTCTTCTTTGGGCTTTATCTGAATCTGAAAATGCTCAATAATGAGATCTATTTTTTTCTCAAGATGGTCCATTTTTTTCGATAGCTTCCCTAAATCTTCTTCAAGATTCTTCATGTTGTCTCCTTGCTTTGACCCAGCGTATCAAATTTTAACTATCGTAAACCAGATTAGTTTCTTATCATTATTTTTTCAACAAAAACGATTCCCTGATATACTATGCAAAATTGTGTCATGCTTCAACGGTGTCAAGTTCAGGAAGGATGCTTGCCTCTGAGGTCTCTCTGGAGTGCGGTGTTTCTTTCGATGATTTAAAGGTTTCGCTAAAGGACAGATACATAACAACTTGTATTTATGTCAATCTCTATCAAACTTAGAATGTCTATTATCTCACCCTTTAAGACATCTGTAAATTGCATGCCAGCGATATATATGGGAATAATGCTTCCATTTGCTTCCTTCACATTATCTGCCAATAATGACCAAACAACAACTGCTTTAACAAACAAAACTTCATTTTCATATCCTATCTTTAGGGCGTATGTCTTACCCATATCAAGCTTTCTGTCTGCCTTCACAAAGACACCACTTTTGCTAATGTCTATGATTTTCACATCAGTGGCTGAAGGCATTGCGCAGTTAACTTTCATATCATCTACATTTAATCTCCTATGCTGTCTTCTCTCCTGAGCAGTATTCTTCAAATCCCTATTTTTTAATTCATATGGTACACATGAATCTATTTGCCGCTCCTGTGTAATATGGTTTTTTGCTGAATTCTCTTCTTTTGCACCAATAACGGAGTTAACAAAATCAATAAATATTTGATCTTTCTCTATGATCTCAACACCCATACCATTTTTCATGGAGGAAACCCCAGTTCTTGTCGCTCTTCTTACAATACCTTTCAGCAAGGCGATCCTGTTGTCCGGAAGTGATAGTTCGATATCAATAATGGTGTCGATATTCAAACCTCGATTTGTTCTTATGAAGAGTCCGCTTTTGGAAAGGTCACTCGATATACTCCAAAAGCTTATGTGATCTGAAACAATTCTTGTTTCAAGCCTTTTAATGAATCGTGGATGCTTTCTTTTGTCCATCTTGTTGAGTTCAGCTCTTTCAAGCGGTTCCATGGTTTTTCCCCATTGTAAAAAATGACAATGCTATTTAGTTCTTGTTCTGCGCTATTCTTCGTATTGTATTTGTATCTTTCGACTTGATTTTCCTGCAAATCCTTTAGATAGTCAATACTACCTGAGTAGGGGGAGTGCATTATTATCGAATTGAAGTGCGATATCAACAAATCTCATTTTTGAGAAAAGCTTTACTCTTATCACTGAAATATCAGGTCGTTAGTTTCATTTGGAAAGAAATAGGGATAGACACTGCTCAATGTATTAACTCCTATGTGTACTCAGACTTTTGGCTGACGTAATCTTGGGTGCGTGCTATAGGGAGTTATGTTGTATCTCTCTTTCAGCCACTACTATTGAATTTTAAGGGTCTATCTTAACCGCAACAGTTCGAATCAACTCAACGCACTGGATATTTTCCAAAAGGTGTGAAGTACATCTGATAATCTTCTTTTCTGCGAATGGCAAATCCATATAACACGTCTATAGAACCAAAGTCTAATAGACACCACAAGCGAATAGGTTTAACTTAATTAAGTATGATCTTCATTATTGATGACGGCCAATCACTGGGGAGAGCATTTTTACTCCTTCTTAAGTCCGCGGGTTTTGATGTTAAGGGATTCTCCTCGGCCGAAGAGTTTCTAACGTATTCGCCTGTCAGCGATGATGACTGCATTATTCTGGATCTCCGTATGCCGGGTATGAAAGGGTTCGAACTTATGGATAAACTCATATCAAAGGGGATTCATACTCCCGTTATTTGTGTTAATGCCTTTGATGATGTAAAAAGTCGGGAACAGGCACGGAAACTCGGAGCCGTAGCCTATTTCACAAAACCTGTGGATAATCAGGCGCTCATTGATACAATCAACTGGGCGGCTCAGAGCGGAAGAAGGATAAAGTCCTGAGACGGAGCGCAAAGATAGGGGAAAAAAGAAACAAGCCGTTAAACCGATCAAAAACTCTCATTCTATGTATCCACAGCATGCTGAATAACTTCATCAAAGATGCACATCAGCATTTTTACATTTTAGTGAGCAGTTCAACTGGCAATGAATACTCTCCGGGATTTAGCCCGGAGAATATTCATTTATTGGTGACAAGAAATTCTACATTAAGTTTGTTGCAGGGCTCGCGACCAATGGCACAATACCATCAATGGACTTCATCCCAACTATCCAAGCCTTCCTCCAGACTCCAGTGGTGCAGCCGTTTCGGGAAGCTTTGAAGTGGTTACTTTCTTCCATTGTTCTTCCAACAGTTCTCTGGCTGCCTGTTCAAGGAACTCCGGTGCAGTCCACTTTTTCACGTCGAAATCGTTCTTGATATACCCATGGCTTAGCATGAAGTCCTTCCCGATCTCAACAGAGGCCAGGTTCTGGGGTGACAGGTTGGGCACCATGTCGATATCCTTGATACCTCTGTATGTATGCTCGACGTCCAGGTAGAAAGTCTGCTTGTCGAGAATCGCCGCTGCTGCGTGCTTATGCTCGTTGGCCCAACGACCTACCTTGATCATGCCCTTCATGAAAGTGACGACGAGCTCCGGGTGCTTCTCGGCCATCACATCGGTGCAGGTGATGGCGGCGGGGATGTTGGCCACCTGCAGGGTCCAGTCCGGATACCTGGAGAGGTCCTCTATGGCCTTAAATTTGCCCGTTGCCTCCTGTAGTCTTTGGAAAACAACACTTTGGGTATATATCGCATCGACGGTACCATTTTCCAGCGCGGACTCCAGCGGGCGGAATGCCAGGTCGCGCTTGTGGTCGCGCTTCAGCCACAGTTCAGATGCGTTATCCATGGGATCCAGCATCTTTGGATCGTTGTACCAGTCATCTGGGTAAGGGAATTCAACGATCTCCACGTCTTTGCGGGTCATGCCGTTCATCCTGAGCATCAACTCGATGCCCTGTTCCTCCTGGATACGCCACCAGTCGTTCTTAATGGTGTTCAGGCTCTTCGAAAGGCCGATCTTCTTACCTTTCAGTTCGGTCATCCGGTAGATGTCATCCCGGGAGCGCACCATCATGCAGCCGCCTTCGTGTGGCGCGTGCGTTAGCCCCAGAAGCCTGGTCCTGCGGATGTCCGCTTGAACGTGGATGGGGGGAAACAAACCGCCGAAACGGATGAGGTTGTCGAGGTTGTGGATATAGTGCGGGTACCAGTCGTTCTCACGGCGGGAGCGGAGAAAAGCGTACTTCACTCCGATCTTCTTAAACTCCTCTCTGGTCCAACCCAGTTCCTGGTCAACATTGCTCGCGGATACGAGGGGACAATTTGTGTAGTACACCTCTTTCCAATCCAACGGTACCGTGCTGAGTTTCTTTTTAGACTCAGCTGCCTCGGCGATGCCAGTACCAATCCCCGCTGCTACCCCCGCCATTACAATACTGCCTGTTTTAATAAAATCCCGACGGGTAACTAATGATACTTTCTCCTTTTTGCTATCCATCATGACACTCCTTTCTTGTTTCGTCTCTCAAAATCGTGAAGACATGAAATTATACATCGCAAAGCGATATATAGCATCAAGCCTGTCCCAACGTTAATTGAATAAAATCAACTGTCTACGGGGATCAAATTCGTTATCATTATAGTCAGTTGATGTAAGTGCTTGCAATATGGGAGTTTTCTCAAATAGGGTCACGCTCAAAATCTGTAGAATCGTATACAGACTCAGGCTGAGTTTGAGACGCTTCCTGACTATGGCAACAAGCACATACACTGAGATCGCAATCCATATTTGAGTTTTTACCGCATTCTCTGATGTTCCATAAAAAGCCTTAATACGAAGATGCTGTTTTATCCATTTGAAGAACAATTCAACCTGCCAGCGACAGCGATATATATCTGCTATAGTTACGGCAGGCAGAAGGAAGTTGTTCGTAAGAAATATCAATCTCTTTTTCTTTTCAGCATCGTAATATTTGATCCGTCTCAGTTTATCCGGATACGATTTCTTTGCGTAAAACCCATGCAGAGTAACGGTTTGATCACAGAGCACCCCCGTTGCTTTATCCACATGCCCTGAATATTGGCGTTTGAAATCAAAATTACTTTTGGCACGAGTCACAAAAAATGCTAAGGACTGATGAATTTTATAGAGACGTTCAAAATCCAGATATCCACGATCCATGACATAAATTGCCCCCGCTTCAATAACTAGATCGTCCAGCATATTTACATCGTGAACCTTTCCCGGTGTAATAAAAATAACTGTAGGAATGTTGCCTCATAAATCTATCAGGGTATGCAATTTTACGGCTGCCTTTCTCTTGCGAAACACAGCCCATGGGAAGAGAGACAGACAAAGGTCAATGGTCGTAGAATCCAATGCATACACTGTTTGTTGTAGTTGAACTCCAAAGTCTTCATTAATATAAAGCCCTCTTGCTTCACGGATAAGTACCTGTGCAAAGTCAGCATATATTCGCCAATCACGCGTTTGATTTGCATGCGCCAGAGTATTCCGAGAAACTTTGCTCCGAATCCCCATGTGGTAAAGTTTCCTATTGGCTGCCCGCAGACATGCCTGAATATCACGCAAGCTTTCTCGATAAGTGAGTTGTGCAAAAGCCATGCAGAGAAACTGTTCCCGGCACGTGAAATTCTTGATCTTATAGTTTCCACGGTATCTTTTGACACACTGATTAAATTCATACGTTGGGATAAACTCCATGAGTTGAGAAAATATCGTCTGACCAGAATTCATATGCCATCTCCTTCCGCTTTGGTGCGGAAGTATGGCTTTTATGAATTATCGAATTCAAATCGAAAAATGCTACAATGTCTCTTATGGTAAGTATTTTAGCCATGTTATACGGTTCTGCTATCCCAACGTTGGGACAGTTCTGATATAGCATATATTAATAAAGTAGCCGGTGTGCAGCGTTGATTCGGAAATCTTTAACTATCAAATAAGACCAGATAGCAACATTACTATGTGAATGCTTGTTTCCTATCTTGTCTCGGTGAAGTGTTCAGTTTAGGGAGACATAGGGATGCGTCTTTAATGTCTCCTAATCTTTATTTCTATAGGAACTCTTTGTCGTGTGGACAGACCACCCCGAAAAATCTGCCCATTGTAATTAGGAATTCGACATAATTCTGCTGCCCATCACTATTTCTCCAGTTTCAGGATGCTTTGCAATTGTATCGATTCTTTTTTTATGCCCTGAACATATAGGATCGTCCAGAGAATATGCAATTATCGGTTTTAGCCCTCTTCCCGCGTATTCGAGTGTTTTGAATAAGTAACCCATGAACGATCCCGAATAGCGATAGCAGCGCACACAGCCCCCAATTTGCTTTTGTATTAAATATTCATATCCCTTCCAGCGAGAAATTTTGGGATTATGCTCGATCCACTCATCAATAGAGAACCTCACCAGCTTAATAATTTCTTGTCTGGCTGTAATATTTCCTTTTTGAGCAATTCTTACTAACGCAATACTAATATTATCCCGGATCGAATTATTATCTTTATCAGCTGGTGTGAGAAAGGTATAGAGTTTGTCATCATATTTGCGAAGAATAATTTTAACCTCAGCTTTACTCCGATACTTTTTGTTTCCGTTACGCCGGGATGGAATCCATTTTCGTTGAAACTTGCGATCCAATGCACGGGTAATTCTGTCCCAATCTATGCCGCCGGTTTCTCTTCTTACGTTCTTCTGAAAAAAGCGATAAATATGTGGAGCATATTCGCGTATCCAGAAGCTATTGAATGTATTGGGTTGGTTCTTCATTAGGAGTTCGTTTATAGTTTTCACGGCAGAATCAAAATCCACGGTATTCGCTTCATCCTGACGATAGAGCATTTCGGTCTATATACAATATCTGCGTACTCTGCCACATATGCCAGCGGAAATAGTGTCACCAAAGGGTGGGATTACATTGCCAACTACCGGGCATAACTCATTAATAATAAATGATTTTTATCAAAGTTAGAACTTAATTGTTTGCGAATGTAAGAACTTTATTGTTTTTCACAGAAAACAGTAAGAACTTTAACTTTTGGGGCGAATATTGGGCTCTATAAAAATCAATAAGTTAGGGCATCTTTTTGTAAGAACTTAATTGTCTGCAGATATTATTATCGGAAAACAATAAAGTCTTTACATAGACAATAAAGTTTCGCCTAAACAATAAAGTTCTTACGTTTTTGCCAGAAAGCTGAAATTCGGAAACAATAAAGTTTTTACATTTTGATCGGACCGGCAAAAAACCGGGAACAATTAATCTGCCCATCATCTTAACCATCTGGAAACAATAAATATTTTACATGAATAGCCGAGTTTTCGCCAAGATAATAATAATCTCTTCGTAATCCCTGAATGCTCCGGTGCGCACCTGCCGTTTGTATAGATGTCTAATGGCAACGCTTCTCACAGGAGTGCGCAAAAACATCATTTCCTGATATCTGGTCAATTCCCATTCAAGCAAACGAATCCTGACAGATAATTGGCGTTTCTTTCGATTTGAATGACACGGTTGTCAAAATTGGCAGGGTGTTCAATGCGAGGAGCAATGCGCGATTCCGAGCGGCTATAGTAAAACGGATCAATACCGTGCTGTCCGATTATTTGTAACACCTACGAGTATTGCTTCTTGGGGAAGCAAGCTTCACTCTTAGTTTCTCTCTAAAGCACGCATCCGGGTCCACATAATCCAAAGATTTATAACATATGGAAATGGGTGTTTTAGTGATTGCTAATATTTAAAGATTCTCAAAAGAAAGTCATATTCAAGTAGGCAGGGCAACAAAAGCAGAAGCGACCTCAAGCGGTGTTTTGTAGGCCAGGCATTTCCTGGGCCTGTTGTTAATCAGCGATTCGACCTTTGCCACCTGCTCATCCGTTATCTTACTAAAATTCGTTCCTTTAGCCCAGATTATTCATAAAATCTTCTGAACAAAAATAGCCAACAATCCTAAGACCTTTGGTATTATTGAGTTCACGAGAGCTCAAAACCAAAGAAAGGATGGTTGGCTATATGACAGAGTATATCACAAAACAGCTCACCTTTTCATTCATACGGAAGCAAAAAATAACGGTGGATTTTAAGGGAGGGGAGATAACCTCTGATTCAGGATTGTTGCTGGTGAGGCAAGCAGACAATACTCTGCAGTTGATAACAGGAATGGCAGGATGTATTACAGACCGGAGAAACAACCGTTATACCGATCACAATCTTGAGACACTGTTACGTCAGCGGACATATCAAATCGTTGCCGGGCATGAAGACTGTAACGATGCAAACGTAGTGAGGAAAGATCCAGCCCTGAAGACAGCCTGTGGACGGAAGTTGAGCGATGAGGATTTGGGATCACAACCAACATTGTCCCGATTGGAAAACGCAATCACCCGGAACGATCTATACCGGATAGGAGAATGCTTTGTTAATCTTTAGATTCGTCGGAACCGGAAGAGAAAGCCCATAGTGTTGCAATAACGCCGTTAATATTAAGAGTTAGTTAAGTCTCTTTGGCTTTGCAATATCTGGTCCCCTAAAGGTTGGTTACATTTCCGGCAGCGCCCTACGAGTGTGCTGACTTTTCCCTGCCAGCCGCAGTTCAGACACTTAGCTTCTTGGACGTATGGACTGTTTGATTGTTTCCCAAAAACACGTTTCAGTATCCGGATAAATATGAATAATGCGACCAAGACTCCCGCGGCAAGCAACACCTTCATGAATTTCTGCATTGTCTGGGAAATTGGTGATCGGGCTGCCTTTGGCTGGGAAATTGGCGGTTGAACAGTCTTAGTCTGTTCGGCTGGCGGCTGTGCTATCTTCGACAGTGGGATAACCGACGGTTCTTTCCCGGACGCTTCAGGCTGATCTTTAGGCGGCTGCCCTTTATTTGAAATCGATGCTACTGCGGGTGCTTTAGGCTTTGCCGGGGCTTCTTTCGCGGTATCAGTGGCCTTCTGTTGAGACTGCTGACGTTTGTGAGACTTCCTGGGAGTTCTCCTCATTTCTTTCTTCGGATATGTTTGAGGTGCGCCTGCCAACACAGGGGAGAAAGTGGGGTCGATCAGATAGGCCTGCTGGAAATAACCTTTTGCTTCGCTATGCTTTCCCAGCCTATACAACCCATACCCAATACGATAATATGCGCTGGCATCCGGTCTCTTTTTTACGTGTTCCTTGAAGATCCTCACCGACTCCTGATAATTGCCGTTGTCGTAGTATTTGAGGGCTTGATCATAATCCGGTCCTTTTTCTGCCGAGACAGAAGACGCAAAAATCATGGCAAAACAGATTGTGGCGACAAGAGTGATTGCTTTCATGCTCATCTCCACATTTTTGAAGGTTAAGACCACTGACTTATCTTTCTCCTCATAACACTGCATATTTTACTAATCTTTTCCCTTTTTGTCTCGATTAAACAATCCGGGCTCACTTTAGGATGAAGCAAGACGAAAATAATCCTTCCTCCTACATACAGATGTGCTATAAAAAGAGAAAAGGGTAAAGGCAGGAGAGCTCACAACTTTTCGGGTCTCTGAACCCTTGTTGCAGTCTGTTCCCTGCTTCCTTAAACCATGATAAGTTGATTGGGCTATGAACCCTCGTTACGCGGGAGGATTGGTTTGGCGGCATACCCTGCCTGCTCCTGGACAAAACCAAGAGGAGGTATTGGGCAGAATGGGGTCAGGCTTGCGGTTGTGCATTTAGCTGTGCGCATTCACTCTTGTAATCAACTCGGTTATCAGGGTCGTGGAGAACGTTACCTTTCTATGAGCAGGTTTTTGTTAAGCACTTTACTTGTGGCTGAAAGCCGCACTTATTTATCTTTCAGAAAAACGTTTGTCACAGGAAGGATACGGCGAGGGATTAAAAGCTGACTCCTGGGTAATATTGGATCTCTAAATAAATAAAAGAGTGGTGCTTGCTTCCTCTCATATCTCAGCAGTTTGTAAAGTTTGAGACATACAGCTTAAGACTTTTACGTCTGCAACCTCTACGTCCTACTACTTTACATCCTTTCCCTGAGCATGAGAAGAGCAAGTCCACCACTCTTGGTAAGCCACTCTTTAATTTATTTATACGCTCATCTAAGGTGGTTGTCAAGCATTATTTTATCACCGTCATTTTTTCAACCAACCTCAACAATGTCCTGTTGAAACATTCATCTTTCGGGTTCAGATATAGGGTGCGTTGTTCAGGAAGGAAATGAGGCTTCTTACCAGTTCAGTTAAGCAATTAAAATCTTGTTCTTTACAAATGCCTGATACTCATGTGAAGAAAAATCGATTCCTACACCAACAGTTTCTAATCCATTAACGAGGCACTTTGTATGCCTTATAACAACCCCCTCAAATGTAGAAGTTTCATCTCTGAGTGATAGAGTTGATTTAACATGAGTCCCTATAGCGGGCGGTTGACGTCGTGGGATAAGAATACCGTGTTCTGAAATATCAATAGTTCTAATCTCATAGGTTTTGCCTTCATATTCTAATTCCATCCGAAATCTCTTCTCATACCGCGGACTTCTTCGTCTCTGAGGGCCCCCATACCTACCTTTTGTCACAACACTGTCACCTCTTCATTAATTGTTAGTTGAACTCAGCACAATTATATCAGGTTTTGAAGGGGACGACTACAGGAAGGAGGCGAGAATATGCATTTTCAGAAATAGGTTTATGTTTCAGAAGGTTCTTTCGGCAGGTTTCTCAGATTGGTTATATATCTTGCCTCATTAAATGAACCCTTATGCTTCATCGCATAGAATATTTCAACCGCAAGAGCTTGTCCTATATATTGTTTAGCTTCAAATTCAGAATAACCTTCATCCATTAGACGTTTTAAAGTAAATGCTGTTTCAGCTGGATCATCAGTATTGATTTGGTTCTCTATCACTTCAAAGATAGCGTTCCGTAAATGTTCGTTGATTTTCATTTTTCTCGGGTATAATTTTCTCTTGAAATCCTATCAATTATAACAAATTCCAAAGTGCAAGACTGTAGGAGGAAATATACGAGAAAAAGTCCTTCCTCTGAAATCAACTCCTCCCGAGCATGATATAATCGTCAATAGTAGAAGTGCAAATGAACATATCAGGGAGGAACTCGCATGGATAAAATAGCGATAGACAAGAGTCTTTTTTGCCTACCTTGGACTCAGACTATTCTCGGCACGCATTTGGATGGAAAAGTTAATTTCATGGCCCTTGATTGGCTAACCCGTGTAAATTTCAACCCTCCAATGCTTGGTATCTGCGTAAATAAGCAGCACGCATCACACGCGGCTATCCTAACTACCAAGGAATACAGTGTGAATGTTCCGACTGTTGAGATGGTAGAGGTTACCGACTTTACAGGACTTGTTTCCGGAAAACGCGTTGATAAGTCAAAACTGTTTGAAGTATTTTACGGAGAATTAGAAGCAGCTCCCATGATTATGCAATGCCCTATTACTATGGAGTGCAAAGTTGTTGAGGTAGTATCACTGCCCACTAACTCTTTTTTTATCGGTGAAATTGTTGGTATTTTTTCGGAGGAGAGATTTCTGACAGAGGGAAAGCCAGATGTTAAAAAGGTAAATCCATTTCTTCTAACAATGCCTGACAACAGATATTGGTCTATTGGAGAGTGTGTAGGCAAAGCGTGGAATGCAGGGAGTGGTTTACGTGATCAACAAAAACAGAACCAAGGACAACTATGATCGGTTTCTTCCTGAAGCAGAGATTTTGAAGTCTTATCCCATTATGCAACAATACTAACGGGAATCAACACAATAGAGCTGCCTACTCTTAATCTAATGCCCAGCAGAGTTCCACGGTGTTTACCCCGTGGGTATCTACATATTTGACAAAATTAGTGTTTTATATTCAAATTAGACTAAAGTAGTTTCAGGGAATCCCAATGACTTATCAGGTTAGCGATAAAGCAAAGAAACAAACAACAGAATGTTCTTTTAATTTTACATGTTTAAATAATGCCACTTGGAATCCTTGTTCTGTTAGAAGGGATCCACTTGGAGCATTTCTTGTTATAAAAACTAAGAAGGATAAAAGTACCTGTCCTTATTGTTTTGCTAATGGCGATTCATTGTATTGCACTTGCCCTACCAGACGTGAAATCTATCATCGTTACAATATATGAGTACCAACTACACTCTTAAACTTCGCAAGAACTACTTGCACGTGAAACTCCCTAAGAATTATGAAATTACACCAGAAGGGGTACAAA
Source organism: uncultured Nitrospiraceae bacterium (assembly GCA_963718855.1). Lineage (GTDB taxonomy): Bacteria > Nitrospirota > Thermodesulfovibrionia > Thermodesulfovibrionales > SM23-35 > CAVRAA01. Next base: position 15,054 of record CAVRAA010000009.1, read on the forward strand.
GGCAATGGACAGAGATATTTGATATATGTCGAAAAAATAATTGTAAACATGTTCTATGTGAAGGCAAAGTATCGAAGCGCAGCATGAATACTATGGATGCTTTTCAGTCAGCAACTAATTTAGCAGAGTCCCATTTGGGTTTATCGCTGGCTTTCTGTTTTTATGATTATACCCCTGATGAAATATCTCGGTTTTTTGTAAATGTAGCAGAGAACAGAGGAGCCAGAGTCAAATTTTTTTCTAATAAATCTGATGCACTAAGGTGGTTAGAGATTGATTCAGACAAGGCATAATAAAATCCAGAGAGTCCTTAAGTGCACGCCTCCTTCCTGTTATCCGCACCTGTGATATACTTTTTAAAACTGCAGAGTACAAGTGGTAGTTATTGAAGAGGTGACAGTGTTATGACAGAAGGTCGATATGGTGGCCATCAGAAGCGAAGGAGTCCACGGCATGAGAGGAGATTTCAGGTAACATTAGAATATGAAGGTAAAACCTATGAAGTTAGAACTATTGATATTTCAGAACACGGTGTTCTTATCCCACGACGTCTACCGCCACCTATAGGGACTCATATTAAATTGACTCTAAAACTCAGAGATGAAACTTCTATATTTGAGGGGGTTGTTATAAGGCATACAATGTGTCTCGTTAATGGAGTGAAAAATGTTGGGATAGGGATCGATTTTTCTTCACTTGAGTATCAGGAATTTGTAAAGAACAAGATTATAATTACTTAGTTTATCTGGCAAGAAGACTCCTTCCTGAAGGCCGCACAACATAAAATTGTTGTAATAATGTATATTTCTTTTGATAATTGATGAAAAATTCATCAAACGGAATGGAACTAACCCATTTCTGTAGAACGAAAGGAGATCCAAAATGTTTAGAATGAACAGCATCATTTTACTCACAGCTATCCTGATCCTATCACTGACGATAAATCCTGTCTCAGCTCAAGATCAAGAGGTCGTAAAAGTAAAAGCGCTAAAAACGGGATACAATATGCTGCTCTCCGAAGTGGATACAAATAAAGACAATAAAATTAGCTTAGATGAATGTCTTTCACCGTGGAAAGACAAAGTAGTTGGAGAGAGCAAATGCAAGTATTGGGACAAGAACGGAGACGGCATTATAACAGAGGAAGAGTACATACAACAGGGCTTGAAAATAATGAAGTAAAGCTCCTTGATCTAACGTTGAGCTGTTCTTTATCGACGGTTGCAGCTCAAATCTATTCATACTTCAACGAAGGAAATTGGACGGTTCTATTGTAGCATGGGGAAACATTCTTTTTTAGATACGGGCCTATAAAGCAAAGCTTCTTCCTGAAAGTCTCATTCTTATATTTGATTCATCAATACAATATTTCAAATAATTAAGATCATCTAACTTCGCTCTACCCCCTCCTCAGGTAGGATTGATTATAGGCATATAAATGAATAGAATAATTTGACTGGATAGTTGCGATCCAAGATATAGAAAAAGAAAGTATTTCCCAATGGAACAAAGAAAAGAACGAAGAATATCAAAGAAGCTGTATGTACAATTATACGCTGATAAAAAATTCTTTTCCGGCTTATTGAATGATTTATCTAACATTGGTCTCTTTATACAATGTAATCGGGATATCCCTATAGGTGCTGTTATTGATATTGAGATATTTATGCCAGATAAAAGCACAGCTGTTCTAACGGGTATTGTGAGAAGGAAGATGGATATGCCTAAGTCTCACATAAAGTACGGGTTAGGAATAGAACTTTCCAAGCAAGCTGCATTATACGCAACTTATTTAGAATCTTCACTGTATGAGCTAATACCAAAATATTGCACAAATAAAGACTGAGCTGTAACCGTCAAATTGTATAGTTTTTGTATAGTTGATGTTCATTCAATACTTGATGCAAAAAGTAGTGACAGTTATATTCATTTCTTGAAAGTATGCCTTTGAACTCCTTCCTGTAGCAAATGAAATCAGAGCTTGATATAATTGTGCATATTACAATAGCAACTTGATATCATAAAGGGAGCAGATGGAACCAGTAAAAGTGGTTATACGTTATGCTAACGGCAAACTTATCAAGGGATATACAAATGATTTTTTCCCTAACAAGCCTCTGTTTCATGTTCGGCCAATTGAATCTCAACCCACTGACAAGGGTGTTGAGGTTTATATAAAGGAACTTAAGGGCATATTCTTTGTTAAGGATTTTATGGGAAACCCATCATACAATGAAAACAAAAACATTACCGAAGCTCAGCAACCTTCTGGAAGGAAAGTGAAAGTGATCTTTAAGGACAACGAAGCGGTAGTGGGAACAACCTTGGGTTATGACCCTGGTCGTTCTGGATTTTTCGTTACTCCTTTAGATTCACAGTCTAATAATTTGAGAGTATTTGTTGTTTCAGCAGCTGTGAGCAATTTTCGCTTTCTGTAAAAATACTCTTCCAAAATAACAAAACTCCAGAAGCATTGAGCGATGCGATCCCGCTAATAATTATTAGGAGAATAAAAGGAGTTTTTCTTCCTGAACCAGACACCTGCAAGACCTGATATAATTGTGATTAATTCAATTGAAATCTAGCGATAATTCATTGCATATATCAGGACAAAAATTGCCTCACCTTATCGTCATTTCAGGCGTGATGCTTGTGACAATTATTGCATCACACGGAATCTTCATCTTTTCGCGGCGGATTGAAGTTGGACTTGGCTGGTTAATTTCTTTGTTTGTGCTAATGCTGGTCGTCGAAAACATCCCACGAACGAAGCCCTATGGTAGAGCAATAAGGATAGGAATGCTTTTCGGAATTTTCGGTAGCTGGTTACTTGAGAGCTGGTTATTGAAATAAAGAAACACTGCAAGCCAGCGGGTGCTGAGAAGCAACCCTCCTTCCTGAAAGCCGCAACATCTAACCCTAATATCGTTGTGCATAGTACGACCAGTATAAGACAATGATGACAACCATGAAGCTTTTGGTCATACCGAGCTAAGAGGAAATCACATTGACATACTCATTTCTTTTTCATAAAATCATGTTCATCAAATATATCTCTATATGGGGGCAATGACATGACAAAGGCGGATCTGATCGAGAAAATGGCGGCAGCATCGGGTTGTACAAAGGCTTGTGCTGGGAAGGCGCTTGATGGCGCTATTGCAGCAATCACCAAAGCGGTCAAAAAGGGAGACAGGGTTGCTCTCGTAGGTTTCGGCACATTCTCACTTTCAAAGAGGAAAGCCAGGACTGGAAGGAATCCTCAGACCGGAGTAAGTATCAAGATTGCTGCAAAGAAACTTCCGAAGTTTTCAGCAGGCAAGGCTTTTAAGGATACAGTAAACAAATAGAGCGCAGAGATATACATATAGAAAGCCCTTCTTGGTCTCAAGGGGCTTTTTCTCGGGGGGCTTTTTATTGCGATCATCTTTATTAAAATATTAGCAGTAAGATTTATAATGAGAAAAAATGTGGTAGAAATATATGTTAGAGGAATATAAAACAGAAATAGAAAAAATCATTGGTCAAATTGAATGTAAAAAAGGGTTCAAGTGCTATGAATCTGGATTTAAAATTCTTTGCAAGGCAGAGGATATTGGTATAAACTCTTTTCTTGAGTGTTTAGAAAGGGAACCAAATGCGTGTCAATTCTCATTTCCTTTTGGTCTAACTTATCTTTGTAAATGTCCTCTTCGTGTTTATGTAGCGGACAAAATGAATAAATAATGATGAGTAGAGAGATAATCCCTTTTTACTATTTCTTTCTTTCGTAAATCCCCACTTTTTCCAAATCGACAAAACGGTTTAGTTGTAGGTGTTACAAATAACCAGCGTTCTTCAGGTTCGATCTTAAATAGCCCCGAGATACCAGCGCAGTACAGTTCAAAATAAACGCTATCTATAGATTTTTGCCATTTGCCATTTATTCCCGGAAAAAACAAACGTTGGTCTTCAGTTAGCTGTTATTTGCTTCGATTTGAAAGACTCTCTATGCACAAATCCCGGCGTATTTAGTCTCGGATATACTCTTCATCATTTTCGATTTTTGCTCGGTGTTTGTAAGCAGGTGAAGAGAAGACTCAGCCTCAATATTTTGCTACTTCTCGAATTGAGTTATTCGGACGCCTAGTAGCCGAACTTTCATTTTAATTTCAATCCGTTTAAGACAATCAAAAGCTGCTTTTCTTATAGCATCAATTGAATCGGTAGGCTCATCCAGTGTTTTTGATCTTGTGTATGTTTTAAAGTCACTAAATCGCACCTTCAGTGTGACGGTCCTGCCTTTGTATCCTTTTTGCCTAATATCATCAACGACTTCCTTTGCAAGTTCAGCTATAGTCTTCGCTATAGTTTGCCAATTATTCGTGTCCACCTGAAAAGTTGTCTCTCTGCTTACAGACTTTGGTTCCCAATGAGTGACAAGAGGACTCTCATCTATTCCCCTTGATGCTTCATACAGATAATGACCGTATGATTCTCCATAACTTTCAACCAGACTTTCAATAGGCATTGAAGCAAGCGCTCCAATGGTATTAATCCCTCTTTTTTTAAGACTTGCCTCTGTCTTTGGACCCACGCCCCAGAGTTTTCTGGCCGGCAATGGCCATATTCGTTCTTTTATGTCCTTTTCCGCAATTATGGTAAGGCCATCAGGTTTTTGCATGTCGGAAGCTATCTTTGCCAGAAGCTTATTTGAAGCTATTCCTATGGAGCAGGTAAGACCTGTTTCCTCCATTATCCTCTTTTTAATTTCTTGTGCGATCTCCTCTGATGGTTTGTCGATCTCCGATAAATCGAGGAATGCCTCGTCAATACCAACATCTTCCATAATGGGCGATATTTCTTTGAGGACATTCTTAATTGTCTGAGAAACTCTGGAATACTCGTCATAATCAACCGCAAGGAAAACGGCCTCAGGGCAAAGATTATATGCTATCCTCAAGGGTAAGGCTGAATGTATTCCATATTTCCGTGCCTCATAGGAGGCCGTTGATACAACGCCTCTTTTTGTGGGATCTCCTGAGCCACCTATTACTATAGGTTTGCCTTTTAGTTCAGGATGCTTTTTTTCTTCGACAGCGGCAAAGAATGCATCCATATCTATGTGAAGAATCCGTCTCATGTGTGATTGAACCATTATCTCAGCTGCGTCCTATGAATCTAGCCACTCTAGGAGGATCGAGGAAATCCCATATTCCTACCACTTTGCAGACGCGCGCCGCTGTTTCGATGTGGAGCATTGCGATGCCGCAATCAAGTCTCTTTGAGATGGCGTAGCTATCATTCAAATTGTCCACAGATACGGTTATGCTGTTTGATTCCACCAAAAAACGCCACGGCTGTCTATTTACTGCGGAGGGAGCACCTCTTGCTGCCAATAGAGAAACCTTGATCCACTTAGGCTTGATCTTGGTGTCTTAGCACCCGAGTAATCAATACCTATATATCGTTCAAATAGAGCCATAGAAATTGTTTAAGCCTTCTCTACTAAAGCCACTTTACAGACGGTTCCTTTTTTGCGGGCCTATCAGGATACTCCTGAGGATACCCCAAGAGTATCGGACCGAATAGTGTCTCGTCATCTTTAAGGTCAAGCAGCTTTTTCACCTCCGCGTCCTCGGTCACCATAGCTCCGAACCCAACCCAGCAGCTCCCAAGTCCCATAGAATAAGCTGCAAGCATCATATTCTCACATGCTAAGGGACAAGAAGGACTTTATTGTTTTTCACAGGAAAAAGTAAGAACTTTAACTTTTGGGACAAATAATGGGCTCTTTAAAAATCAGCAACTTAGGTCATCTTTTTGTAAGGACTTAATTGTTCACGGATATTATTTACATACTATCATAGCACATCCCGTTCCGTTGCCGTTCCGCAATGTACCTTTCGGTGAAATCATTGATTAAGGAACACCATCAATTATAATTTGTTTTGTTTTATTATTAATAATGGAAACAGAACTGATAAATGTATTTAAATTGGCAATTATTATTGGAATAATCCCTGCGTTTATAGCCAGAAAGAAAGGGAAAACTTTTTCTTGTGGTGGTTTTATGGGACTATGATGTTTATTGTGGCGTTGCCCCATGCATTGTTGATTAAACCTCACAATCAAAAAGCAGAAGAAAAGCAAATCCAGGAGGGAATGAAGAAATGTTTTTATTGTGCTGAATTGATAGAACAAGAAGCCAAAGTTTGCCGGTATTGTGGGAAGTTGCTTCATGATTGAAAAAAAGAGGCCCAAAACCCACCCCCTTCTTTGGGTTGTTGAATCCCTGATGGAGGAACCGAGTTATTTGCAAAAACCCATGTTTGGTTGTCTTGCGATTTATCTGCATGGAAGGCTTTTGCTTGTTCTTGCATCAGGACAAGAACCCTGGAATGGTTTATTGATCCCGACTGAACATCAGTTCCATGATGCTATTGTGAAAGAGTTCAGTGATGTGGTTCAACATTCTGTCCTAAAAAAATGGCTTTACCTGCCTGAAGCAACAGAAGATTTTGAAACTGTAGCTTCTGATATTATTGAGGCAGTCAGGATGAATGACCAAAGGTTTGGTGTTGAACCAAAAGAAAGGGTTTCAAAGAAAAAAAGAAAAGCATGAGGCTTGCCTTCTTAACGACAAAAAAAGGACAAATCCCCTTTTTCATCGGAAGGATTACAATAGCATAGAGTTCCCCTTAAAAGGGGAGTGTCCCTCTGAATTTTTCTGTCTGTTCCGGAATTATCCTATGAAATACCCATTGCCTCGGTTATTCTTTTCTTCTGTTTTTCGATGACCTTCTGGCCCTGTTCGAGATTCTTTAGAATCTCTTTCTTTGCACTCTCTGAAAGATCCTTGCCGCTTTCGATAATATCCGATACTTTATCCTTCACATCATCGGCAAAGTCGTTGATGCTCTCGACAGCGTCTTCAACCAGATGGACCGTCTCCTTCTTGATGCGGCGGGCTGTCTTCGTGATATCTTTTCTCGTTTCACGCCCGGATTGCGGGGCGTAGAGAAGCGCGAATGCAGCGCCGACCAGGCCTCCCACTAAAAATGCCGCTCCGATTTTTCTATAATCGTCACTCATGGTAAATCCTCCTGTAGAACTATTGTATTAATAAAACTTTAGCAGGTATCACCGCCTGAGTCAACTGTTGAAGCAGGGCGCCGGTCGGCATAAGAGTAAGCATTTTTATCAATTTTTCGGTACAATTGAAACATGGCAGAGGAGAAAGAGAAAAAAAGCATCCCTGACATTATGAAAAGCCCGCAGTGGAGAATCGGCGCGACTGCCGTTATTGTCCTCCTCTTCATGTATCTCTGGTTCCAGTTTTTTTCAGTCAGCACTCCACAGCAGGGCGCGATCAATTACAGTCAGTTTATCGAGCAACTGAACGCGGGCAACATCAAATCCGTCACCATCAAAAACCTTGAAGTCAACGGCGAGCTGATTAAGGAAATACCCGTCCTGCTGCCGGGGGCCCCAAAGCCCGCAGTGGTGAAAAAGTTTCAAACCTTTCTGCCGTCATTCCAGGGAGAGGATCTTTTAAACAGACTGAATGATAAGAATGTCTCTGTTACGGTAGAGCCGGCTGAGAAGGGCTCTCTTCTCTGGCAGATTGTCATCGGCATTCTTCCCTGGGTGCTGATCATCGGCATCTGGGTCCTGATCATGAAACGTGCGCAGCAGGTCCAGGGCGGTCCGGGAGGACTCTTCACCTTTGGTGCGAGCAAGGCGAAACGGTTTGAGGCAAAACAGGTCAATATCACCTTTAACGACGTGGCGGGGATGGACAATGTAAAACAGGAACTCAGGGAGACGATTGAGTTCCTCAAGGACCCGTCGAGATTCAAAAGGCTCGGGGCAAAAGTACCCAAAGGGGTGCTGCTGGTCGGCCCCCCCGGCACAGGGAAAACATTACTCGCCCGCGCCGTGGCAGGAGAGGCTGGAGTCCCTTTTTACAGCATCAGCGCCTCTGAATTCATCGAGATGTTTGTCGGAGTCGGCGCGTCGCGCGTGAGGGATATGTTTAAAAAGGCGAAGGAATCCCAGCCGAGCATCATCTTCATCGATGAGATCGATTCTGTCGGCCGCACACGGGGCGCCGGCCTCGGGGGCGGACATGATGAGCGGGAGCAGACGCTCAATCAGCTTTTGAGCGAGATGGACGGGTTCGAACCCCATGAAGAGGTGATCGTCATGGCTGCCACGAACAGGCCCGACGTGCTCGACCCTGCCCTTCTCAGGCCGGGCCGTTTTGACCGGCATATCGTAATAGACAGGCCAGGGTTAAAGGAGCGTAAGGCGATTCTCGACGTGCACGGAAAAAATAAAACGCTCTCGGACGATGTTGATTTCGATAAGGTCGCACGTGGTACACCCGGCATGACAGGCGCAGACCTCGAAAATATAACGAATGAGGCGGCCCTTATCGCTATCAGGAAAAATAAAGAGAAGATCGAGATGAGCGATTTTGAAGAAGCGAGGGACATCATCCTCATGGGTTCGGTAAGGGAAGAGACGATCAACGATACGGAAAAAAGAATTACGGCATATCATGAAGCAGGACATACATTGGTGGCCTGGAACCTCCCCGGGACTGACCCCATTCATAAAGTAAGCATTATCCCCCGGGGGATGGCAATGGGAGTTACCCAACTCCTTCCCGAAGAAGACAGGCATTATTATCCGAAATCATATCTCATGAACAGACTGAGCGTTGCCCTTGCCGGACGGGTTGCAGAGAGGCTCGTCTTTAACGACCTCAGCAGCGGCTCTCAAAGCGACCTGAAAGAAGCGACGTCATTGGCGGAAAAGATGGTCGCCCAGTGGGGCATGAGCGACAAGGTAGGTCCTGTCAGCCTCGGAAGAGGTGAAGAGCACCCGTTTCTGGGAAGAGAACTCGCCCTGCCGAAGCATTACAGCGAAGAGATGGCATGGCTGATGGACCAGGAAATACGCGAACTGATCACCCAGGCGGAAACAAAAGCAGAAGAGATCGTAAAAAGCAGCAGGCACGTCCTCGACGCCCTGGCCGAGGCCCTCATTAAAGAAGAAGTACTGGAACGGGACGCGATCGATCGGATAATCAAAGAAGCGAAGAACGTGCAATAGGGGCAACCCCCTGTGGCTGCCCTCTTGTGTTGATTAGATGCCCTTCTGCATTGGATCGGTCCCCTTCGGCGTGTCTGCCGGTGCAAAGAAAAGGGCAGACACAGGGGGCTGCCCTTACATCTCCTTGTCGGACAAATCCGATATGACCCTGACTAACCCGTTCACCACTCTTGCCATTCGGTCATAATGCAGTTTCTCCCATGTATCCTGTGGAGTGTGATAGAACGCATAGCGAAAGGGCGCCGTGTCCGTAAGCATCACTGCCTTATACCCTTCTTTCCAGAATGCCCATTGGTCCGACCAGCCAACCCCTGGAATCCATCGCGGGGCAGCGATGCCTTCAGAGGGCAGCCCGGCATTATTGCGGAATGAGGTTATCATATCGAACATCAATTCTCTTGAACCGAGATTGCTTATAAAGCCTATAAAATTTCCGGTATCCGGATAGTAAAAGTTGAAAGGGGGAGGATACTTCTGACTTCCTTTCTCATCTGAATAGAAGCCGATTGTTTCAAGGGACAACATCGCTGCTATTTTTTCACCGCGCTGACGCGACCTCGCAGCGTATACGCGGCTCCCCATATTTTTTGTCTGGAAATAGGGGGGTTCCTCATTCGTGAATGCAACAAATCTCAGTGTTTTTGCAAATTTCTTTCCCGCCAGGATACGGGCTGTTTCCAGTAATGCCGCCACTCCGGACGCATTATCATTAGCTCCCGGACACAATGGGACTGAATCATAATGGGCTCCGATGACAACAATTTCATCCGGAATTGATTTGCCCACCAGCTCTGCTTCAATATTTTCGACTGTTTTCCCTTCGACCACATATTTTTGATACGATAGCGTATATCCTGCTTGTTCGAGTGCTGCCGAGATATAATTTCCGGATGCCTTCAGTTGTTCAAAGGAGCCGATATGCCTTTCGCCGATGGTATCCGATAACATCTTAACGTGCTTCTCAAGATTATTCCGGATTTGTTTCTCTTCCTGTGATAGAGGCTTCAACAGACCTGAATAGGAGCTACCGGGCGTTCGAGTCATGTAGGAGAAGGCACTGAGCAAAAACAGGCATATGATCGACCATCTTATTATCAGAAATTTCCATTGAGATTTATCTTTGGGGAAAAGGCTGAGATATTTCATTGATTGTTTTCTGAGCACACAGCGATGACTGCAAACAGGAGATCTGTTTTATATGATGTTCAGGACGGATTTGGTAGTCCGGGTGTATTTGCCGTCCGAAATAGTCGTATATAATATGCAATAGCCCCTCGGCATATCTTCCGGCACTGGAAATGTAATGGTGGAGCTATATGTTCCCTGTTCTCTTACAATTTCTCTTTTCCCCAGTTCCATTGTTCTTGCACGATTGGTAAGTATTCTCGTCTCTGTAATAGTAATATCCCTGGTATCGCCGGAAGCGAGGAGTGTATATTGGACATTCGCCTTGACTGTCGAGCCCGAATATACATTTGTAGCCCCTATCGATGATTTTTCAATAAATAGTCTAACTCTCTCTTCTCCCTCTTTTGTCTCCGCTCTTTTATCGGCATCCCGCGGCTTTTCCGCCTTCCTGTCGCGCTCCTGCAGTTCCTCCGCCTTCTTATCGACGTCCTTCAGCTCCTCGGCCTTCTTGTCGATCTCCCGCGGCTGCTCCGCCTTCCTGTCGCGCTCCTGCAATTCCTCCGCCTTCTTATCGACGTCCTTCAGCTCCTCGGCCTTCTTGTCGATCTCCCGCGGCTTTTCCGCCTTCCTGTCGCGCTCCTGCAGTTCCTCCGCCTTCTTATCGACGTCCTTCAGCTCCTCGGCCTTCTTGTCGATCTCCCGCGGCTTTTCCGCCTTCCTGTCGCGCTCCTGCAGTTCCTCCGCCTTCTTATCGACGTCCTTCAGTTCCTCGGCCTTTTTGTCGGCATCCCGCACCTTCTCGGCCTGGAACTCGTCGTCATACCGTTTCCGGGCTTCGTCTCTGTCATATAACTTCTTATCGTCATACTTCACTGTCGCCACCGTAAAAATATCAACAGCCATCGCGCCCACTATAGCCCCTCCGGTGCTGCCTGCAATCAGTCCGCCGAGTACGCCGCCGGTCAATGTCCGCAATGCATGCTTTTCTTCAGGGTCATACCTGCCGTATGTCGTTGTACAGCCGGAAAAATAAAGGCTTGAAAGGGCAAGAATGGATAAAACAACGATACTCTTTTTCATGGCTTTAGCTTTCGCATACACTTGTCCGAAATAAGAGATTGTTTCGCTCTGCCTTGCAACAACAGCCCCTGGACAGGCATGCTCTTATATTATTTCATTCTGACAAGCTTTTTCAATTCATGATATGAGGTTTCCTTCAACTCATCGTGGAGGCTTCTGCCGTGGGAGTCCATTGTCACAATCGCAGGGAAGTCTTTCACATCAAACAGCCACATCGCTTCAGTCATCCCAAACTCATAAAGCTTCCATACATCGACCACCTTCTGAACCCGGTCGGCAAGATAGACGGCTGCCCCTCCCATGGTATGCAGATAAACACATCCGTATTCCCGGAGGGCTTGGAGAGTTTGTTTCCCCATGCCTCCCTTCCCCATTATCCCTCTGATACCATATTCGGCAATTATCCGGTGTTCATACATCTCAAGGCGCATGCTCGTTGTCGGGCCGGATGCGATGAGCTGAAACCCTTTCGCCGTCCTTTTTACGATAGGACCGCAGTGATAGATGATAGACCCTTCAAGATGAAAAGGAATGCGCTTTTTCGGGGGCCTTTCATTAAATAAAAAGTTGTGCAGCTTATCCCTGCCCGTAACGATCAGCCCGTTAATGAAGACCCTGTCCCCTGCGTGCAGTGAACGTGCAGTATCCTCTGTCAGGGGGAGATGTATTGTCTTTCCCCCTTTGCTGTCCGACGTTGAACGATCAGCTTTCAATTCTGCAGTTTCCATATCAGTTGGGCCCTTCTGTCCGCCCAGCAGGAGATCGTCACGTCGACAAAATACGATGCGGGATGCCGGTGATTCACACCGACCTTAACGCCAAGTGCTGTCGTTTTGCCGCCGAAACCGAGCGGCCCGATCCCGAGATGGTTAACATCCCGGAGGAGCCGCTTTTCAAACGCTGACAACATTTTTTGACTGTTCACATCTTCAATCTTCCGCAGAAGCTGCTCCTTGGAAAGTCGTGTCACCTGGTCCTTTGACGCCCCAATCCCCACTGCTATGATATACGGAGGGCATCCCTTTCCCTGGGCTTTATAAATCGCATCGAGCACGCATCTTCTCACCCCTTCCAGGTCCCGCTCGGCCCCGATTTCTTCCATCGGCAATTTGTAGAGTTGTCCGATGTTTTCCGAGCCGGCGCCTTTGAGCATAAGGTCGATCGCAATGCTGCTCCCTTTTGTTTCCTCACAATATATGACAGGAAACCCGTCGCCTGTATTGTCTCCGGAATTCCGCTCCGTAAGCACGTCAACCGCATTGGGTCTTAAGGGAATGTTCCTGCTGGCAATCCGCGTTGCCTTGACGATGCTGCTCTTTACTGCAAGGTGGCTGACACCGCAGGGGATCTTAACAAAGAAAACAGGAACTCCGGTATCCTGGCATAACGGCCTTCCCGTCTCTCTCGCAATGCGTATGTTATCGAGGATGGCGGCAAGCGCGGTTGCTGCATTCGAGCCTCTCTCTTCCTTCCCTCGTGCACGCCGCAATGCAGCTTCTACATCAGAAGGCAGCGAAGATGCAGCAATTCTGTACAGCTCGACGAGCGCATTTCGAAGGTCAGCCATAGATTACTATATCATTTTTATCCCTGATTGCCGGAATTTATCTTGCACGGTACATCATGAAAATATCCGGAACAACAGGAAGGTGACCGTAGCTCCCATAAGGCTTCCAAGGACGACCTCCCATACCGTATGCGCTTTTGTTATCACCCTGCTCTGCGCGATGATAATGGCAATAATGAAAGAGAGCAGCGAGGCGACGAAGTTCTCTGTTATGAATGTCGTCGCTACCCATGCTGAAAAAGCGAGTGCCGCGTGTCCGCTCGGCATGCCTCCCCGCAACGGAAGCCCCTTCCCGAAATACGTCTTTGTGATAATAACAAGGATAACCACTAAGATAAAAGCAAAGAGAGCGACTTCTTCCTTTGAATGCTTTGTGACATGAAGTCCCTGATAAAAGGCTTCACGGAGATACGGGAACAAAATGATATACCCTATGACCGCGACCCCAAAAGCAGCTATGAGCACAGCGCCTGCCGCTACATCCTTCGCGATACGGGCCTTCTCGCTCTGCTCCGGAGAAACGATGTCGACGATGGCTTCAACAGCGGTATTAAACATCTCTGCAAGCAACACCGCTATAACGGAGAGCGCTATGATGAGGAACTCAAGCCGTGAAATGCCGAGGATATAACTTATGATGAGGACGGCAGCCGCACTGAAAAAATGATACCGCAGATGCCGCTGTGTCCTGGAGGCATGGAGGATTCCTTCAATTGCGTAATTGGCGCTCCGTATCCATTGCCTGAGCGGCATCGTGATATCACCGGTTGTTCAGGATGCCCGCAAGCTCTCTCATGAGTACCGCATTTTCCCTGTGGGATTTAACGGCGATTCCCATATAGAGGCTGCCAAGTCCCTTCATGTCCATGCACTCTCTGACAAGGATGCCGCGCTTCTTCAATACCGAGGCTATCTCGCCGGCATCGCGCATCTTGAGCAGATAATAATTCGCATCCGAAGGAATGAATGCTATCCCGAGCTTCCTCAAATGCTTCTCAATAAAACGTTTCTCTTCCGCCACAAGAGCCATAGTCTCTTTCCGGTAGACCTTATCTTTAAGGGCTGTTAACGCCGCCCTCTGGGCGAGGCTATTGACAACAGTCCACGGCGCCCGATGCGCTCTCAGCCTCCGGACAAGATGCTGCGGGAAAACGCCGTAGCCGATCCTCAGTCCGGCGAGAGAATAAAAAAACGACATCGACCTCAGCACAATGAGAAACGGGTTTCCAATCGCGTCCTTTATGACGGAACCGTCAGGACAGAAATCGATGAATGCTTCATCCACAACAAGATAACATCTCCTGTTCCAGGCCGCATCGCTGATCTTTACGATCTCATGCCTGCTGAGCAGTCTCCCCGTCGGATTGTTCGGGTTACAGAGAAACGCCATGGCGCACGGCGATGAGGTATTCGGCGTATTGAGTTCGCTATCGCCTTCCGGCATTGCATCGATAAATCTGTCCGCATCCAGATGAAAACCGTCTTCTTCTGTCAGTTCAAAATATGAAATGCGCGTTTCGGAATGGGTCCGGCACGCTCTCTCGTATTCCGGACAGGTCGGCGCCGGGACAAGAACATGGGCAGGATTGAGGACTTCCGGTATCAGATAGAGGAGTTCCGTGCTTCCATTGCCGCAGAGGATCGTCTCAGGGTCTATTGCGAAATACTGCGCGAGTCTTTTTCGCAGCCTTTCCGCCTCGGGATCAGGGTAGTTGTGAAGATATTTCAAATGCTTCCGCAGGTCGGCTTTCACCTTTTTCGACACCCCCAGCGGATTTGCCGAAACGCTGAAATCGATGACCCTGCGTTCCTGCATCTTCAGTTCCGCGGCAAGGCGATACATATCTGCGCCGCCTTCGAAGGGATGATGGATATCTGTTCTCTCTTCCGTCATGGTGCTTTGCATGTAGTATACCCTATCATGCCTCTGTGTTAAACTATTGCGTCGATCCGACAGGTACTGCCATGCACAACATCGCACTCAATACTCAGGCAATTGATCAGTTCAAAAAACTCTACCGCAGGAAAAAGCAGGAGATTTCTGTGCGCCTCCGGGAGTTCAGGCAGCGCGGCCTGCAGGCAGGAGATGATGAGCTCTTCAGCGAACTGGCTTTCTGCCTTCTCACGCCGCAGTCCAGGGCGAAATTCTGCTGGGAAGCAATCATGAATCTGAAAGAGCAGAATATGCTGCTGAAGGGGTCCGCGGACCAGATAAAACGCAGATTGCACTGCGTGAGATTCCATAATAAAAAAGCGTTATACCTTGTGGCTGCAAGAAATCTCT
Source organism: uncultured Nitrospiraceae bacterium (assembly GCA_963718855.1). Classification (GTDB taxonomy): domain Bacteria; phylum Nitrospirota; class Thermodesulfovibrionia; order Thermodesulfovibrionales; family SM23-35; genus CAVRAA01. The sequence continues at coordinate 30,215 of CAVRAA010000009.1, forward strand.
TCCTGAGAAACGGCGCCATCTCAATAAAACCTCTGTTAGAAGAGCATGACGACAGTTACGAATGCAGGGAATGGCTGGTACAAAACATCAAGGGTCTTGGCTATAAAGAGGCAAGTCATTTTCTCCGAAATATCGGCAGGGGGGAAAACATGGCGATTCTCGACAGGCATATACTCAAAAACCTGCATCTGCTCGGGGTCATAGCGAAGATCCCGGAGTCCTTAAGCAAAACCACCTATCGGCAGATCGAGGAAAAAATGGAGGAGTTTGCCCTGAGCGCAAAGATCCCGTTCGCACACCTCGATCTTCTGCTCTGGTACAAGGAAACGGGAGAGATCTTTAAATAATGGCATGAAGCTACTGCCTACGTGCGTTCTTCCCGTCACATCGTAGCGTTAAATTCCAGTTCATTGTATCCGCTAAGGAACCCTTTTCTCAGGACCTTGATTTTTACTGTGTCCCCCCGTTTTTTATCCGCCATAAAAATAGCGGCGTCGGCAATATCCGCTATCTTCCAATCATCGATAGAGAGGAGGACGTCTCCTTTCTCGAGTCCCGCGTTCTTCGCGATGCTGCCAGGCACAAGGGAGTCGATCCCGATCAGGCCGTCCGTCTCTTTCAGAACAACACCTAATTTAAGGGTGGGAGGAGCAGGCATAGGATCGGCGGCAAACAGATAGTCTGCAATACCTTCATCGATCGATTCCGCCCACGGGATGATCGTCGCGTATTCCCTGCTGTTCAATCGATAAACCCTTTGCGGTATCCCCGAATCATACATGATATGCCCGGTGCCGGCCAGAACTACCATCTGATATCCGGGGTTTTTTCCGAGAAACTCGTGAATGGAATGGGCCATTGTTTCATCCCAGAGAATCTGCGACTGATAGAAGTTGTCGAAATTTTTGTTTTCAAGGTTTCTGTGCTGTTTGAATACCTCTTCCAGCCTCTCCCGGTACGCCTCATCGGACATGTCCATTGATGCAGGCAATTCACCCCGCTCAGTCTGCGTCAATCCGTCAAGCCCGTCGGTTGCAACCTTCCTGATAATTTCCGACCAAAGGTTCAGCGCAATAACGGGGATATTCTTTGCCCGGGCGTATTCGATAATCTCCCTGTAAAGATTATAATCGAACTGCCATCGTTTGAAATATTCGGTCCTTTTCAGGAACTCCTTATCGCCGATACTGCCTGCGAGGTATTCATTCATGACGCTCTGAAAAGGTCTCTGGAACATTTCCATACCTATGGCAAACTTCCGGCCCTTTTCATGGAGGCCCATGATCACCTTGAGCTGCACCTTGTGGTCCTCATAACTGGTATGCCTTTCGCCGATATAAATGACGGGTTTTTTAAGGATATCATTGACGATAGTATCAAGCTTCCTCGTCTCACGCGGCTGAATGACCGTCACAGGCTCATAGAGACCAACCCGTATCCCCTGTTCGGATTCGTCGGTCAGTTTTTTTACGTTTTTGCCCTTTTCGAACCGCATAAAAGAATATCCGCCGTAATTGAATACCTGCTGAGCTGCGAGTTCGACTTCACTTTTGGAATCACCATGGGCAATAGCGATGGCCTTTGCGGTATTCAGGGGGTTTCTCCTGATAATCATCACGAACCCCGGGCCGGTCTTCTCGATCTTTCCGAAAAGCCGTTTCAGTACCGGGCTTTCAAGGCCGAACACAACCAGGGAATGCGTCCTGATGTCTTCATCCTGAATATCGTCTTCTTCTTTTGCCGCAAACCCCTTTTGCTGAAAAAGGGCGACGAGGTCGGTATACTCTTCCGTTTCTCCGGGCAGCACGATAAGCACCTTGTCGTCCTCCAACACCCCGGACAAAACCGGCGGACGTTCTTCCTTCGCAAGCATCCGCAACACGTCATAATGAGGGTCGATAACCATCTCAAGCGGATTTCCCTGAACAGGGATTTCAAAGCTCTCTTTTTTCCGTTCGATATTCAGTCGGTCGGTGACTTCGCCCTTATCGGTTTTTATCGTTACCGGGAGATTCAGACTATAGGTCTCTCCGCTTTGCACGATATCAAAAAGCACTGTGGGTTCTCCCTTTAAGACCATAACCCTTTGATTCCTTATCTCTATTGAAGGCATGCCTTTCCTGGTGAGCCACTGACTGAAAAACCATTCGAGCTGCTTTCCTGAAACGCTCTCGACAATGGATTGGATATCATCCCAGGTAACCTCCTGAAATTCCTTTTCCGCTGCAAGCGTCTTCAAGGCGGAAAAGAACGCCTCATCTCCTGCAAGATTGTTGAGCATATGGAACAGCATTGCGCCCTTCCCGCGACCGATCGTTCCGGAAACCGGATCTGTTGTCTTACGGTAATCCTGAAGGGGGACATCCTTAAGGGAAGTTACATAATGTTCATAGTCCATAATCAGATTCTTTCTGCCCAGCCAACCAGCATTCATAGACTCTTCGGCAAGATAAGAGTTCAACCCGTCAGACCAGTCGCCGTTTTCGAGGTCCGAATACACGCGGTTTCCGAACCATTGACGGGGCATTTCCCTGTTCAGGAATTGCTCAGCCGCGAAGCGGGGATGGACAAGCGCCCGGTCGAGAACAACAAGAGTCGGCATCGAGTATCCCGCAGGCAGGAAGTTCTCTATACAAGAGAACCGCTTGTAGGGGTAAGAGGGGAGAAGTTCTTTATAATGTGACAGGGACTGCTTTGCATGCTCCACGCATTTTTTGGCATGCACCCCGTCCTCCGGAAAGAAATACGAGTAGATGTCTATCCCGTCGAAGGTCTCCTTTTTTTCAACGTACCGTCCGGCTATGAGAGATATCCCCTGTATAGGATGCGGGAAGTTGAATGAAAATTCTTTGCCGTTTTCCGCAGCGGTAACGGTAATTTCATCGGCCTCGGAAATCGCGGTGAAACCTTCGGGAATCAGGGCCTTCAGCCGGTAGAATGCCGTACCCCCGATTGACGGATACCACGTGCTCCTGAGATAAATCCCCGTATCGCTGATCGTATTCTCTCCATGGGCACCGGCATTTTCAGCGGCAGTTCCTCCATCAAAGACAGCCTCATAGATGATTTCCACTATTCCCTTGCCGTGAATTGCTACTATGCCATCTCGAATGTCATACCGCACCGGCTGTCTATTCAGCGTTACCGATACAATGTTGAGGGCGTCAATCGGGATATTCAGATCAGTGTCTTCTTTAAGGTCGATTACAGCCCGTCCCTTGAGCAGATTTTTTTCGAGGTCAAATCCAACCGAAAGGGAATAAACCGGCAAGAGTTCCTGTGCCCGGCCTGTTGAGGGGCAAAAGACGAACAGGAGACATATAATCATACAGTGAGCTGTTGTGATATGTTTCATACGTTATTCCTTAGTATGGCATAATGAAACAGGCTGTTTAACTATTCTACAATATACCCATGAACCTCGAAGCAATTATTATCGGCGCCGTCACCGGATTTATATCGGCATTCTTCGGAATCGGTGGAAGCAGCATTGATACACCTCTGCTAAGGACATTCCTTCACCTGCCTCCTTACCTCGCCCTGGGAACTCCCCTGCCCTTGACCATAGTGACCGCCGCAATTGCGTCGTTTACCTTTAAGAGAGAGCACCTGGTGAATTACCGGACTGCCGTATACAGCCTCATAGGAGGAGTACCCGGCATGGTAACAGGTTCTTATCTGACCGCCTATCTCTCCGGTACGTTTCTGATGCTTTTTACCGCAGTTGTACTCTGTTTTATAGGAATCGATTTCATGTTTAAGAACGCCATCGAGAAGACATTCTGTAAAGGTGATATCTGCCCGCTTCCCTCCCCTGCTGTGATAATCATTGTTGGAATGGTTATCGGTGTCTTTTCCGGGATTCTCGCTAATGGAGGCGGCATATTCTTTGTGCCGGCGTATGTGATTTTATTTCACATGAAGATTAAGGAGGCTATCGCTACATCACTTCTGACTGTAGCGGTTCTCTCCCTGCCGGGCAGCATCATCCATTACCATCTCGGCCATATTGATCTTGCGATCACTGCTGCCATCGGACTCGGGGTAATTCCAATGGCGTATGCCGGCGCGAGGCTTGACATGAAAACAGATTCCAAAACGCTTGTATCGCTCTTCGGGACATTTCTCATCATATTTTCAGTTTACTTTTTTATCAGCCAGCTGGGATAAACTCGCCCGGGGGGAATGTCCCCTTAGGAAATATGCCGACAAAAAGGGCAAACTGTCCGCCCGGACTCCCAAAACATACTATAAGAATCAATAAAATCAAGGTATTTCAATCTGGCATCTCTTTTGCTTTTTCAATGAATACCTGCCCAAGGCGGGAGTGGCGATACGTTTCTTCTGCCGCAGAGACAAAGGGGGTAATAATTGAACTATGCATACGGTAAAGGGGATAGCAATGGAGGAGGATGATCTTCACTATATTACAGACCACGATAAGGAAGCAGATGCGCGTTGTTTCGTAACTGAGGCCCATGATGACATGGCAGAAGAGGGAGAGAAATCCTTCTGTTCTGTCGAAGGGGAAAAAGATCTCATGCACATCTATCTGAAGGAAATAAGCAGGGTCCCGCTGCTGACAAAAGAAGGCGAAATTGAACTGGCAAAACAAATAGAAGAAGGAAAGGAGAAAATCTTCCGGACGATATTCTCACTGCCTTTTTTTCAGAAACGACTTCTCTCCCTCGGCAAAATGGTTGTAAACGGAGAACTGTCCCTCGCCTCTGTTGTTCAGCATACTGAAGATGATTCAGCAAAAAACCCTGTTATGAAAGGGAAACAATTTTTTGCACTCACAAAAGAAATTGCTTCTCTCTATCAGAAGAGGGAAAGATACCTGAAAAAACTGAACGGAAGTGCGCCTGTTATTACCGCCGAAGTGCTCCTCAGGCGACAGCCATTGAAAAATAGACAAGAGAGTCATCAACCGCATGTCAGGTTTCTGGATAAAAACAGAAAACAGATACTTGAGAAGGCATCCTCGCTTCGATTTAACGAGACCGTCATACGGACATTTTCAGAAGAACTGAAAAGAGCTGTTTCGGAAATGACCGCAATCCAGGATAAAATCAATACACTCGGCAAAAAAACAAACCAGGTGCGATTTCCCGGGGATAAAGAGCGCAGGGCGCTGAGGAAAGCGGTTGAGGAAAAAGAAACCGTTTTCGGCATGAAGGCTGCTGAGTTAAAAAATGTTCTCTGTGTCCTTCTCCAGCATGAGACGCAGGTGTCAGATGCGAAGAATTCTCTGATAGAAGCGAATCTCCGTCTTGTAATCAGCGTGGCCAAACGTCATTTGGGTCGGGGGTTAAGTTTTCTGGACCTCATTCAGGAAGGGAACAGCAGCCTGATGCGGGCCGTTGATAAATTTGAGTACAAACGCGGATATAAATTCAGCACCTATGCGACCTGGTGGATCAGGCAGGCGATGACCAGGGCAGTCGCGGATCAGTCGAGGACCATACGGGTCCCTGTCCACATAGTGGAAGACATCCACCGGATAACAAAAATGGAGAGGCAACTTCTGCAGGAATTGGGAAAGGAACCCTCATCCGTTGAAATTGCCGAGGAATTAAAAATGCCTATCAACAAGGTAGATGGAATCCTGAAGATAACGAGAGAACCAATATCCATCGAAACTCCCATCGGAAACGATGAAACCCGCCTCAGTGACTTCATTGAAGATAAGACAGTGCCGTCCCCTCTTGACCTTGTAATGAGGAATGAGATTGAAAAGAATGTGGACACCTTATTATGCTCACTTCCGATGAGGGAAGAAAAGATTCTGCGGGAACGCTATGGTATCGGCATCGAATCACCCTGCACTCTTGAGGAGGTCGGAGTAAAGTTTGATGTCACCCGGGAAAGGATACGGCAGATTGAAATGACCGCGCTTAAAAGATTAAAACGTATTTCACGTGATATGGACAGGGGGATTTATTACACTGCAGAGAAAGAGCGCCGGGAAAGTATGGCGATGCCCGTATCCGGCTGAATGAACAGGTTTATTTCTTTTTCTTCGACATGTACCAGAGCGCCGCTGCTCCGGCCAGTGTGGCTGCTCCGGCGCCGATGCCGATTGTCCACAATTTTTTCCGGTTTTTCGTCCTTTTTTCCAATATATGCATATACCGCGCTGCAACCTTTTCACAGTATCGGGTATCCTCTTCAGAAAACCCGAAAATATGGGTGAAAAGCTCGGTTCGTTCTCTCAGTATCGACCGGAATTGTGTCCAATGAGAGATCTTACCTAACGGGGCCTTCTGCCCTCTTACCGCTTTTTCTTCGTCAATCGTTTTAATGAATCTGTCGAGGAGTTCCCTGTCAGCGCCCCGGTATATGGAATGTTTCGGATCCGCGATCTTTAGCAGTATCGGCCACTGATATTGGGCCTCCAGCTTAATGAGTTCCGGCCAGACCCGTTTTCCCACGTGGCCGAGGATAACAGACTTTTTTATCGAACAGAAAAATCTCTGAAGCTCTCGTTCGTTGAAACCGGTTCCCCTGAAAATGTCCTTAAATTCTTTAAAGCTGATCATGCGTGGTCTCCATACTGTAATAGGTCTATTGTAACATGCCTTAAGGGACTCTGCAGACTGATTCGGATTTTCTGCTACCCTTATACATTAAAAGAGACTGCGGCATAAACAGAGGAGGGAGAAGATATTGCATATTGCCTCAATTTGAAATAAGATATTTTTTAAACAGGAGGAAATTATGAAAAGAGTATCTGTTCTTTGTATTGTTGCCGGATTGTTATCTTTAGTCGCATCTTGTGCGGGATCCAACCAGGGATCTGTGTATCAGGAGGTATCATCCTATTACAATCAAACCATTTTCAATGAGAGGATAGAAAAACAGCAGAAACTTATCAATCAGGGCAAAGAATCAGGGGAACTTACCACGAAAGAAACAAAAGTGCTACAGGATAATTTAAACAGGATACAGAAGAGATATGAACGGATGAAAGACGATGGAATACTGACGGAAAAAGAACAGGAAAGCTTGGACAAAATGCTTGATAAAAACAATGAGATGATAACGGATAAAAAAACCAATCCTGCGAGGCAGCTTTACGAAACTGACATTCAGGAGCGTATAGACAGCCAGCAAAACGAAATATATGATGGATTAACCTCAGGAAAACTCACCCGAAAAGAAGCCGATATCGTGCAGGACAAGCTGAATACTATCAGGAAAAAATATTCGAAAATGAGACAGGACGGCACACTCACCGAAAAAGAACTCGAAACTATTGAAAAGATGCTCAATGAGAACGGCAAGATGATCAACAGGAAGGAAGCAAACAGAGAATAGTCTATAAAATATTAAAAAGTCGGCGTTATTTCAAAATACTGGAGGAGCAATCCTTCCATATTCTTGAGAAAGAATATATGGGCAATTGATATTTTCATACGCACATTCCTTTTAGACTGTCTTATTGACTATTAAAATAGGCTTGCATCTCTGCAAACCCTTGATTTTAGTGGCTCCCGGGGAGGGATTCGAACCCCCGACAGGGTGGTTAACAGCCACCTGCTCTGCCGGCTGAGCTACCCGGGAATAGAAGAAAGTGAATATTTTTTATATCAAATCGGATGGCTTTTTGTCAATCGACAGGCAGATCGGTGACATACTTTACTACCATGTCACCGACTTCTGAAGTGCTGTAACCCATCTTTCCGGCTGCAAGACTTTTAAGGTGTTTGCCGGTCACCTCAATAACAGCTCTTTCGATAAGCTTACCGGCTTTATCTTCTCCAAGCTGTTCGAGCATCATGCCCCCTGCACAAATTGCTGCCAATGGATTCACTACGCTCATGCCGGTATATTTCGGTGCCGAGCCGCCGATCGGTTCAAACATCGAGACGCCCTCGGGATTGATGTTCCCGCCGGCAGCGATCCCCATACCGCCCTGTATCATCGCTCCCAGGTCAGTAATTATGTCTCCAAACATATTGTCCGTGACGATAACATCAAACCATTCCGGGTTTTTTACAAACCACATGGTAGTTGCATCCACATGCGCGTAATCGACTTTTATGTCAGGGTATTCCTTTGCTACTTCGTAGAACGCCCTTTCCCAAAGGTCAAAGGCAAAGGTAAGTACATTTGTCTTTCCGCAGAGGGTAAGTTTCTTCCTCTTGTTCCTCTTTTTGCAATATTCAAACGCGAAACGGATACACCGCTCAACGCCTTTTCTCGTGTTAATGGATTCCTGGATCGCAACCTCATCCGGCGTTCCTTTCTTCAGTACGCCTCCTGCCCCTGCATACAGCCCTTCCGTATTCTCCCTGACAACGACAAAATCTATATCCTCGGGTCTTTTGTTTTTTAAAGGACAATCGGCCCCGGGATATAATGTAACAGGCCGTAAATTAATATACTGGTCGAGTTCAAAGCGGAGCCTCAGGAGGATTCCCTTCTCCAGGATGCCGGCCTTTACGTCAGGGTGGCCAATCGCTCCAAGATAGATCGCATTATATTTCCGTAATTCATCGATTGCTCCTTCGGGCAATACTTCTCCGGTCCTCAAATACCGCGCCCCCCCGAAATCGTAATGATGATAATCCCATTTGATGCCGAATCGCGCAGCGACTGCGTCCAGCACTTTAATCCCTTCACGGATTACTTCAGGCCCGGTCCCGTCGCCGGGAATTACTGCTATGTTATATGATTTCATTTATACTCCTCTAGTAAGTACTTTTCACTACCTACTACCTACTGTCAACTTTCGCTTCGTCCACTCAATCAATCCTCCGGCGTCGATTAATTCCTGCATGAAAGGAGGAATAGGATTGGCGTTATATTCTTCCCGGGTCGTGATATTCCTGATGATTCCTCTGTCCGCATCAATCTCTATTTCATCGCCCTCCTTGACCTTCTCAGAGGCCTCAGCGGATTCGAAGATGGGAAGTCCGATATTAAAGGCATTGCGGTAAAAAATGCGTGCGAAACTTTTTGCGATGACCGCCTGGATACCCGCTGCTTTTATCGCAATGGGGGCATGCTCTCTCGATGAACCGCAGCCGAAGTTTTTTCCCGCAATAATGAAGTCGCTGGCGCTCACTTTGCGTGCAAAGTCCTTGTCCGCGTCCTCCATTACATGCTTTGCGAGTTCTTTCGGATCAGAGGTATTCAGATACCTCGCCGGGATAATCGCATCTGTATCGACGTCGTTCCCGAACCTCCAGACCTTGCCCCTGATAAGCATAGTTCCTCCGTTGTGACATATCCTGAATCTTGATGCGTCCGATATTATAGGCAATTTCTTGTCCGATAGACAAGGGCGTGAAGAAAAATCAGATTAAAAGCTTCCCCCTTGGGTTTCCGCACGCAAACGGATTCGCCGGGAATTATTAAAAAGATGGGATTATTCGTTACAATAAAAAAATGACTATCCTTATCGACATGTATGACAGACTATCTCATGCATTTGGTCCTCAGCACTGGTGGCCGGGTGACACACCGTTCGAAATTGCCGTAGGCGCAATTCTCACCCAGAATACCAATTGGTTGAATGTCGAAAAGGCCATACAAAATCTGAAAAACCGGGATGCCCTCTCAGCAGAGGTCATCTATGAAATTCCGGTCAAAGAACTTGCAGAACTCATCAGGCCTGCCGGATACTTCAATATCAAGGCACAAAGACTGAAGTCTTTCATCAATTTTCTCATGAAGGAGTATCACGGAAGCATGATAAAAATGAAAAGCAGAGAGACGCATCTACTGCGCAAGCAACTGCTTTCCGTCAACGGCATTGGGCCTGAAACCGCAGACTCTATCCTCCTCTATGCCCTTGAAAAGCCTGTCTTTGTCATAGACGCCTATACAAAACGGGTGCTTTCAAGACACCGCATTTTGGATGACAACAGTTCTTATGATGAATTCCAGTCCCTTTTCCAGGGAACCCTAAAGCAAGATGAGAAGCTCTTCAATGAATACCATGCATTATTCGTAAAACTCGGCAAGACATTCTGCAGAAAATCAAAACCATTGTGTGAAACATGCCCTTTGAGCATTCTTAAAACCAGCAGAAAATATTAATCCCCTGCCATTGCCCTTTCATGCCCAGGCGAGAAAGAAATTCAGTCTCTATCCCGGATTTATCAAGTAGAATATACGAATGGACAAATTCAAACTTATTACCCCTTTTTCCGCAAAGGGGGACCAGCCAAAGGCAATAGATCATCTTACGAGGGGCGTTGAAAAAGGGCTGAAACATCAAGTCCTGCTGGGCGTTACCGGCTCGGGAAAGACCTTCACTATTGCGAATGTGATAGAAAGAATCAACAGGCCTGCCCTTGTAATCGCCCATAACAAGACCCTTGCTGCCCAGCTCTATGGAGAATTCAGGGAGCTCTTCCCTGAGAACGCCGTCGAATTTTTTGTCAGCTATTACGATTATTACCAGCCCGAGGCATACCTTCCGACAACAGATACCTATATTGAGAAAGATGCCCTTATCAACGACGACATCGACAGGATGAGGCACTCGGCAACACAGGCGGTGCTTGAAAGGAGAGATACGATCGTTGTCGCATCGGTATCGTGCATTTACGGCATAGGCTCTCCGCAGGATTACCGGGATATGCATCTGGTTATCGAGGAGGGAATGCATGCCGAGCGAGATGAGATACTGCGCAAGTTTACCGAAATGCAGTACACGCGTTCTGACGTCGAGTTCAAAAGGGGGACATTCAGGGTAAGGGGCGATATTGTGGAACTCTATCCGTCCTTTGCGCTTGATAAGGGGATCCGCATAGAATTTTTCGGAGACGATGTCGATGCGCTCCATGAGTTCGATACGCTCACCGGTGAGCGTATCAGAAGAATCAACAGGATTGCCGTTTTTCCGAACAGTCACTGGATTACCCCCAGGGAAAGAATCGAACCCGCATTGAAAAATATCAAACAAGAGATGGGTGAGAGGGTCAATGCCTTTTTGCGCGAAGGGAAACCGCTTGAGGCGGAACGGATCGAGCAAAGGACAAGGTTTGACCTCGAAATGCTGAAGGAATTCGGCTACTGTCACGGAATCGAAAATTATTCACGGCATCTTAGTGGGAGGGCTGCCGGAGAACCGCCGTATACTCTTATCAATTATTTTCCCGAAGACTTTTTGATCGTGATCGATGAATCGCATGCAACTGTTCCTCAGATCGGCGGGATGTATGAAGGCGACCGCTCCCGAAAACAGAACCTTATCAACTTCGGGTTCAGACTTCCTTCTGCTCTCGACAACCGGCCGCTGCAATTCACCGAATTTGAGCAGCGGGCGCGTCAGGCAATTTATGTCTCTGCAACCCCTGGACCGTACGAAATTCAAAAATCGAGGGGACGCGTGATCGAGCAAATTATCAGGCCAACCGGACTGATAGACCCGAATATGGTCGTAAGGCCGATAGCAGGACAGGTCGATGACCTGTTGGATGAGATACGGAAACGCGCGGTGACAGGTGAAAGAGTGCTCGTTACGACCCTTACAAAAAAGATGGCGGAAGATCTGACTGACCACTATATCACCCTTAATGTCAGGGCGAGGTATCTTCATTCAGGGATCGATACTCTCGAACGGATCGAGATACTGAGGGATTTGCGTCTCGGAAAATTTGATGTGCTGGTTGGGGTAAATCTTCTGCGTGAGGGGCTTGACCTTCCTGAAGTGTCGCTTGTCGCAATTCTCGATGCGGACAAGGAGGGCTTCCTCCGTTCGGAGCGATCGCTCATCCAGACAGCAGGGCGCGCCGCCCGTAATATTAACGGAGAGGTCATCCTGTATGCCGACACCATTACGGGCTCGATGCAGAGGGCCTTGCAGGAAACAGAGAGGAGAAGACGGATACAGAAATCGTATAATGAGAAAATGCAGATAACCCCGGAGTCCGTAAAGTCGAATATCAAAAACATCCTCAGCTCTCTCTACGAGGCCGATTACTGGACAGTTCCTGTCGCTGCGGAAGAGCAGACTGAATACGGATATGATGAAGAAACGATAAAAAAGCTCGAAACCGAGATGAAAGATGCGGCGAAAAAACTTGAGTTTGAGCGCGCTGCAACAATACGGGACAAGATCAGGGAGATCAAGAACCGATTAATCGAAGTGGGGATGAGAAAATAATCGAGATGGTATAATGACATATAGCCTTTACCTTAGAGGAGGGGAAAATGATTACTATCGCTGACAACCTGAACACCAGGAATAAGCCTTACCTGGATGCGGTTTCGAAGAGAGATAAAAAAACTGTAGCGGAGCTTGTAAAAACCCTTACTGCCTCCGGGGCTGATATGATCAACATTCAATGCTCTCTGGACGGAGCCGGAGATGAAGAGACCTTGCCATGGGTGGCCGGCATCATTACTGAAGCAGGAGAATGCGGGATATCCCTCGACTCAAGAAATACGAAGGCCATTAAAAAAACCCTCCCCCTCTGCAAAAAACCACCCCTTGTCAATTTTATCTCGAAGGCAGAACCTCAGGAGAAAGACGTACTTCTTTCCCTCGTTGCTGATGCGGGGGCTTCTCTCGTCATCAGGGCCTCAAGCGGCACCATTCCCACCTCCGTGGAGGCCAAGCTCCAGATCATCGAGGAACTCCTCGAAATGGCGAACGGTGCGGATATTCCCAATGAACGTCTGTTTGCCGACCCTTCGATCGTGCATCTGGGAAGGGGCCTGGGTCAGAAGCATCTCGTCAATTCACACGAATGCATATTGGTCATGAAAGAGCTCGTGGAGCCTCCTCTCAATACCATCGCCTGGATTTCAAATATTTCGACCGGCCTTCCGAAGGCCCTCCGGAAACCGCTGGAAGCCTCATTCCTCAGTTACCTTGCAGGGGCGGGGCTTGATGCTGCAATGGTAGACATTCTCGACGAGCATATTCAGAAAACGATCTATCTTATAAAATCGTTCAGAGACGAAATCGTGTTCTCACAGGCGGATATCGCATAGCTGTTCGTGAAAATTCTTCTCGTTAATCCAAACAGGTATAAATCGCCTCCTGTACCGCCGATAGGACTGGAATACGTCGCTTCTTCATTGGCAGACAAAGGCCATGCAGTCGAACTCGTTGATCTCTGTTTTTCCGAGAACCCCTCTCAGGATATTGACCAGGCGGTGCGAACGTTCAGACCGGACATTGCAGGGGTGACGGTCAGGAATGTCGATACCGTGCTTTATCATACGAATGAATTTTTCCTTGATGAGATAAAGACCGTTGTAAACCGCCTCAAAGCGGAGCACGGACTGAAGGTAATAATTGGCGGGGCAGGTGTTGCTGCTGATCCTGAAGGGATTCTCGACTACTTGAATGCAGATAGTGCCATTGCAGGGCCTGCTGAAGAAACAGTTCATGACGTGCTTGATTCGATTTATGATCCCGGAGATGGCAAAAAGGTCTATCAGGGGAGATATGCCGGGAAAGGATCATGTCCGCGCAGGCGGTTTACGTTGGACTATAAGAAATATACGGATGAAGGAGGGGTTGCTGGATTCGAAACGCACAAAGGATGCAGTTCCTCGTGTGTTTTTTGTTTAGAGGCCAACTCGCGGGTATCGTTTAAACCGGTGGAGAATGTTATTGGAGAGATAAAAGGTTTTGTGGATAATGGATACGACCATTTCCACCTCTGCGATTCAGAATTCAATGAAAATACCGACTACGCCATTGAATTCTGCACCGCGCTAAAAAAGGCCGGCACGGGCATCAGGTGGGCTGTCTACATGAAACCTGCGGATTTCAATAAATCTCTCTTCCGGTTAATGAAAGAGACAGGGGTGTATCTCATCACACTTTCCATGGATTCCTGGAAGAAATGTCCTCTCTACTGGTCGGATTATGAAAAATTTGTCTTCGGTGCCAGGTCACTCGGCATTAAGGTTGCGATAGACTTTCTTGCCGGATTTCCGTACGAAACTGATGACACTCTGCTTGAACATTTTGATACATTAAGGAGGCCTTTGCCTGACAGTATCGGCGTGAATACATACATCAGGCTCTATAAAAAGCTTCAGATTACGCGTATTATCCAGAAGGACAAGTCTCTCAAAGCCCATCTCTCAGGCAGCATATCCGGAGCAAATCTCATAAACCCCGTTTTTTACAATCATGTCACCACCGAAAAACTCAGCAGTTTGATTGACGACGATCCCCTCTTCAGAATCGAGGGGCTGGAAAAAGGCGTGAACTACAACAGAATTGCACGTTAAGAATTGGCATTTCATCAGAACAAGCAGGCATATGGGCAGCAAAAGCATGGTAGCAGCACCGTTGTGGGCGGACAAATATCATATGAATTCTGAATATATTATGCAATATACAGAGATAATCAGAATAACCCATATTCTGTATTAGCAAGGTTTTGATGCCCATATGCCTGCTTGCCATCCACCGCTACCATCATACCTTCTTCTCCCTGCTTTCCCACTTCCCCCTGAATGTTATCCAGAATGATAAAAAAATGAGCTTGAGATCGAAGAGAAACGACTGGTTCCTGATATACTCGAGGTCGTATTGAAACTTTTCTTTCCGCAAGGCATCGGTAGGAAGATAAACCTGTGCAACACCTGTCAGACCCGGCCGCACCGCCAATCGCTCCTGATAGCCGGGGATATCCTCCATGTTCGTTTCTTCATGCGTGCCGTATACTTCTTTTTCCTTTGGCCGCAAAGCCCTCGGTCCTACAAAGCTCATATCGCCTTTCAGGATATTGACAAGCTGCGGGAGTTCGTCCATGGCGGTTGCCCTCATAATCCTTCCTATTTTCGTCACTCGTGGATCATGCTCCATTGACTGCACAGGTCCGGTATCCTTCTCCGCATTCCTGATCATCGAGCGAAATTTTATCGCCCTGAAAATTCTCCCGTTCCTGCCGACCCTTTCCTGCGTGTAGAAGATCGGCCATCCATCCTCAATCACGATTAAGAGACCGAAAAATAACCAGAGAGGCAGTGAAAAAATGATACCGCCGAGAGAGAGAAAAATGTCAAACGGCCTTTTCAGCAACGGCTCTTTCATAAATGGCAGAAGGGATTACAGGCCTCTGAAAGGATTTCTGATTCTTACGCCTTCAATCATATGTCCATCGGAGAGATCCTCCGACAGCAATGTTTCACACCTTCCCCTTATCGCACTTTCTATAATCATTGCATCCCAGAAAGAATAGCCATGTTGTTCATGCACATCAATTGCCCTTAAAATACTTTTATCGTCATTTACTATAATATCCCATTTTAAAAGGTCCATCAGAATCTTCCTGGCTGATGCGATGTCAAGCGGTTTAGGAATTTTTTTTGTCACAACCGCAAAAAACTCCTGGAGGACCTGTGTGCTTAAGACACCAATACCCGATTTCCATAGATCTTTCATTAACTCCATAGCTATGATATGTTTCTTATCGGCAGAAGCCGTGTACGAGTAGACAATGATATTCGTATCAATAAATACCCTATCGCCTCTCATGAATTTCTTCCCGTGAAATTGCAATTGTGTCTTTAATACCAAAATCGAATCCTTTCTCCATAAGCTTTATTTGCCTGTCCATTGCTTCTTTGTATCCTGAAGACTGTCTGACTTTTTCTTCGAGAGAATCCCGCATAAGTTCACTCAGGGATTTCTCCTTACGTGCCGCCAATGCTTTTGCTTTTTTCAATAATCCTTTAGGCAAAGACAATGTTACATTCTGTTTTTCCATACCGCCTCCCGTTCATATCACATAATTATGTGTAACACATTTTTACGTGGATTGTCAAAAAACAGACCGGGCGGGATTGTTACGAGAACGGACAACAATATTTTTTACTGGCAGGACGATATTTGGCTGCAATAATCCACAAGCCAGCGACAACTCCCGCTGTGTCTATCATCCAGTCGTACACTGAGCCTGATCGTGACGGCGTCATGGTCTGGAGAAATTCATCAAGCGCTCCGTAGCCGACTGCAATGCAACCGGCATAAAGTATCCATCGCATCTGCATAGCCCTGCTTTTCCCGCGGAAGGCCCTGACCAGGAGGAAAGCAAGCACGAAATATTCAATAAAGTGACAGATCTTTCGAATCATGATATGAATCATCTCCACTGTGGCGTTACTCGCGTCAGGGAAAAACCAGCGTATGATCGGTTCGAGAAAATATGACGTGCTCTCCACGGTCAGGGAATCGTTGGTCATGGGAAAGAGGAAGGCCATCCAGAGGATTGGTGGCAGCCAATAGATAAGAAAACTGTTAATTTATTTCAATGCCTTCATCGGTTTATTTTGCAAGCATTTCTTTGACTAACTTTACTGCCCTTACCATATAAAAACCATAAAGCCGGAATGAATCCTCCGGAATGCAATAGCGCTGAGCCATTTCCTGACGGTCAGGGAAAAGAGCCATCCTGACTAATTTCATCTTCTGTGAAAATTCCACAGCCCACTTCACTCTCTCGATAAATATTTTCAATCCACTACTTCCCTCATCCAGGATTGACGCAAAATAGTTGTTCTGAACATAAACACGTCTTCTCCTGGATAGGCAGGCGTGGAGTATTTTGAGGACCGATTCAGGAATCTCTTGATTGAAAAGATGTGCACAAAGATAGATCGGTCCAACTATATATGGATTCATTTTTGATCTTGTCGAGAAGCCAACAAGATAATCCCAGTCAAACGGACCTTTTTGGTAGATCATCAAGCAACACATATCAACAAGATTCATTACGTTTAAACCTGTATAAAGGCCCGGGGCTAAATGCAGTGCGATGTGGATCAGCTGATGTTCAGGGCAAAGGATCCCGGCCTGAATCTGTCCATTAAATTCTATTTTTCTCAGACGACAGTAAATTTCTTCGTAATCCACTGCAAACAATACATCAAATTTCGTAAACTGTGCGTGAAGATCAAATACCTCATTCTCGTTATCCTGGAAGTTAATGGAACCCCTATGATCATCAATATAAGGATATCCCATATTTGTCAGAATACGTTTTACCTTAGGGGCATCTTCTCTTCTTATCATCAAATCAATATCTGCCATGGGACGGATTGCAGGATTCCTGTATACAGACTCAATCAAAGCAATCCCTTTAAGGGGTATTGCAACGATGCCTTCCCGATAAAAAATCTGTAAAATCTTCGTCGCAGAATCCAATTTCTTTATATTTGAAATTGCGGTCTGGTAGTAAGCTCTCTCAAGCCCGGCAGCTGTCTCGTCAGAAACGCGAGGATTATTTCCAAATCTCCTGAGACAGTAATAGATGAAAGGGTCTAATATCCGCGTTTGATCAGCTCCTGCGGAATCACGCAAGTCTGCTATTTTACCAATAAAGGTTCCGGGCACTTTGATTCCAAACGTATCGTGTTTCATCGTATTATTTCTGGCCTCTTCGACAAGTGCGTTCATTTTAGCGAACAGAGCTCAGCAATAGCTTTTTCATATTGTGCTATCACAATAGTATGATCAAATTCACGTTTCATTTTTTCTCTTCCATTATTGCCAAGTTTTCTTCTTTCATCTTCATCCAGCTCAACCATTTTCTTCATTTTCTCAAAAAGATCCTTGTGATTTCTTGGCTCACACAAGAACCCGTTCAGTCCGTCTTCCACCACATCCCTGCATCCGGGAATATTGGAAGTAATTATCGGTTTCGCCATCGCCGCAGCTTCCAGTAACGACCTCGGGACGCCTTCTCTATAGGACGGCAAGACTATGCAATCTGCCTCTAAAATAAAGTCCTCCACCTTATCGGATACGCCAAGATATTTTATCCCTTCCGTCTCCGTAAATCTTTCCATGTCTCTTGCCGATATGGCCTTAGGGTTTTGGACATCGAGAAAGCCTAAGAGCTCGAATGCAACATCATTTCTTTTCTGTAAAAGCAATTTTGCTGCCTCAATATATTCACCCACTCCTTTATCCCACAACATTCTCGAAAATAACAGAAAAACAAATTTATTTCGTTTGATTCTTCTTTCATATTTAAATTTAGGAGCAAACCTATCAGTGTCTACGCCCGATCCCGGCAATCTCTCTGCAACATCACGTGAGACAATGCCTTCATCTATAAACATCCCCATGTCTTCGTGGTTTTGGAAAAAAACTTTTTTCGGTACTTTCAAAGCAATCCTATATAGTATTTTTGCTATCTTTGTAACAAAGTTCTGGCTGATAAATAGAGTACCTAGGCCCGATATGTTGCTGATAGTCTTAAGTCCAAGCAGAAACGCCGCGAAATTTCCGTAGATATTCGGCTTAATTGTGAACAGCAATACAATGTCCGGCTTGACCTTTTTATAAACTCCAAGAAGAGTCAAAAATGCATATATGTCAGAAACGGGACTAACTGTAGCACCTGATTGTATCGGAACATGATGAAACTCATATGGTATTTTTTCAGTGTACTCATCTGCCGGCGCTATGGTTATTATTTTATGCCCGAGCATATTTAACCCTTTCAAAAGCGATAAACGAAAATTGTAAATATTCCAGGACGAATTTAATACTATTGCAATTCTGGCCATATATCACTTTTCCTCAAGTGATCGTAACTTGCTCATATAGGTATCTGTGATCAATGCCTTATCAAATGCGCTTGCCCTCTTACTACCTTTTTCTCCATACTCTTTACGTCTGCTATTGTCCGATAACAAATCCGCCACAGCCAACGCCATTATTTCATGATCACCAACAGGCACCAGCACACCAAATTCTGAAAACTCAACCTCGCCGGGTTTCAATTTAATACTTACATCACTCTTCGGCGAGAGTATCTCCCTCGGACCGCTTTCACAATCTGTCGATATCACCGCCGTACCCAAAATCAATGCTTCTACTATCACATTAGAAAACCCTTCATACTCTGATGCCGATATCAAAATATCAGCCTTCGAAACATACTTAAATGGATTTGAAACCCTGCCAAGCAGATGAACGCTGTCCTTCAGTTGTAACCTATCGATCAAATCAAGTATATTATTTTTTTCAGAGCCATCACCCAGTATTACCAACTCTGCTTCACAAGACTTTTCTTTTAACATTCCGAATGCTTTAACAATATCTGTTATCCTTTTAACTTTTTCCAGCCGTCCCACAGCGATTAGGTATTTCTTTTCTTTATGAAACGCAAATTCATCCTCTTTAAATACCTCTTCGCTCAGCCTTGCTATTTCATTCACATCAAAAGGATTATTGATTACAGACAGGTCATTCCGGAATCTACTGATCCTTTTCAGATCTGACATCATACCCTTTGAATTAAGAATTACCTGGTCCGCTCTCCTGTAAAGCCTTTTTATCAAAAAAAGATTCACTTTCCCAGTCAAACGTTCCTTTTCATATCTGCTCACGATTCCGTGATTGACAATTTGTGCTTTATGACCTGATCCAAGAAGTTTTGCAAGCACATTAACGTAATTTGCCCTATAGAGATGACTCTGAACGATGGAAATATTCTCTCTTTTAACAAGTTCTTTTAATCGCAATGCAAATATGAAAAGATACAACAACTTCTTGGGTGTGCTTTCTTTTGCTCCCGTCTGGTCAGACAGGTAATATATTTTCTTATTGTTAATGTCATAAAAGTCATTTTTCTCAAGACAGACGAAAATAACATTTATTCCTTTTTTCCTGTATTCCTCGCAAAGGGTCAATGCAATTTTTTCCGCGCCACCGAGCGTTAATGAATTAATAAGCACGCATAAATTCATAATAATTCTTTTTTCTTACGGTAAGATTACAACATTAATCAACCGCGAAAAATGAGCATTGCATTTTCCCGTCTAAATTTTTTCCCTCAATTATTAAACCGGCAAGCAAACACTTGAACATCTTGTGTTCGTCATTCCCCGACTTGATCGGGGAATCCAGTGATTTCATGGGCTTCTGGATTGTCCGGTCAAGCCGGACAATGACAAGGGTTAAGTATTTCTTTGCCGGGTTAATAGATCTGCTATTTCACCCATATTGAGTGAGAGCATGTTATACCTTTTTTTTAACATCCCGTAATGTTCTAAGATTGCCCTTAAAAAAGCCATATTTTTAGTTGTATTTGTTCCAAAATTATGGGGGTGCCACCAGAGGTGAAATATGGTTTTGTGTTTGGCAGCATAAGTCATTGCCCTTTTAATTCGTCGCAATCGCAGATTTTCAAGCCAAAATAGTTTTTTTGAATAGGGACGCAGAAATCTGCTGGAAGGGATATTAAACGGCTTTTGCAGCGACACTTCGTAAATGCTGTATGTATTGTGTCCGGAAACATTGACATACGCATCTATCAGGCGCAATACCCTCTTTAATATATTCTGGTCCTCTCCGCTAACAGCGCTATATGCCCACCCACTTTCGTTTCCTCTATAACATGAAATCCCCAAATCCGACAAAATTGATAGAGATTGAGGATTGCATTGGTTTCTCGGAAATACAAGACTCTTTAATGTAAGTCCTCGATTTTCAGCCACCCTTATTGCTGAAGACAAATCCATATGAAAAGAATCCGCCGTTTGACCCCGTTCCAGACAGTAGTAATGAGAAAAGGTATGTGTCGCAATTTCCTGATTATCATGTTCACAAATAAGATCAATTACCTCTGGGGCAAAATGATATACCGCCTCTAACGTATCAGATTCCATGATATACCGATATGGTGATAGAGAGGGATTAAGATACTGTGGCAGTGCACGTGGTAAATGTTCTCTGAGCCTCTTCACATCCGGGAAAAACAAAAACCCCACAACAGCCCACGTGGCATGGACATCATAGTCGTCAAAAACCTCCAATAGTTCTTTTATGGCACCTCTGACACCAAGAAGATTGTTGGAGTATTGTTGTATTGTCCGCCGGTCTCTAACACCCCAATAGAGTTCACAATCGAGGGATACTGTGAAGATGCCTTTGTCTGATATCATTTCGTATTTTCCGAATGATTCATGAAGCTGTCGGAAATCACATCATTTTCGCCCGATGACATTTTGATAAATGCAAGCCACTTGTTCAGCGCACCGCTCCCAGGTAAAAGCTTTCGCTCTGGCTCGCCCTTTCCTGATAAGATTCGCAGCAAGAGAGAAATCAGTACACATAGCCTCCATCGCCTCAGCAATACTGTCTACGTCATAAGGGTCAACGAGAAGGGCCGCGTCTCCAGCCACTTCCGGCAGAGAACTGACATTCGAAGTCACAACAGGGCAGCCGGCTGCCATAGCCTCCAAAATTGTGAGACCAAACCCTTCGAAAAGGGAGGGATGCACGTATACACTTGCAGAACTGTAAAGCGCACGCAACTGTTCATCAGTCACATATCCCGTGAAATGGACACGTCCCGCAAGCCGCGGATTATCGAGCTCCCTTTTTACCCCTTCCATATCCCATCCGCTGGCTCCGACCAAGAACAAATGGTGAGGGATCTGATCTGCAATTTTTGCCAGCGCCTGCATTAGCCGGGCCACGTTTTTGCGCGGACTTATCTTTCCCGCAGCCAAAATGAATGGTGTGCCAGCTTGTGGTAGCCCCGGCAGGGATTTCAGACTGTCAATGCTTCCCGGCTCAAAAAACTCCGGAGAAACGCCTTCGTATACAACGCGGATACGATTTTGAAAGTTTTTACCGGCATAGGTTTGAAGTTCGTCAGCGGTCGATTGTGAGACACATATAATTCTCTCTGCCTTCGCAAGAGCCTGTTTCAGACTTTTTTTTATAACCCAAGGCATAGTGTCTGAAAAAAATTTCGGGTGTGTCAGCGGTCCGAGGTCATGGATCGTAACAATATATGGCTTGCGAGTCGCAATCGGATAGCCAAGGTAGGCAGCATGTACAAGATCGATAGCATTACCTAACCACCGTTCAATAGGAGGCCAGTCTAACAAAGCCCAGACCCGGGGTGTCCACCATCTGCCCCAAGGAAGCAAATGCAGCCCATATTCTTTCTGCATCCTTTTGATCTCTTCGCTTTCGCAACTGCTCCAAGCAGCAACTGGAATCACTTTCATTTCGGGCCTTATATTGCGCAATGAATAAAAGAGTTGACGGGAATAGCGGGCTACCCCATGCCCTTCACTGTCCGCGAACTGATTAGAAAAATATGCTATTTGCAATTTAATATTTACACCCTGAGCGTAACATCAAAGACAGAGATCATCAAATCTTCATCGGTCAACGATCTGAATCTTCTGTTTAGCTGTTTCCTCGCTATTGGCAAAACCGGCCAATGCCATTTCTTTGTTACCTCCACGTCAAACCCCGCTGATTCGAAAACCTTTAACATCTCACTATACCGAACTCGGTTTGTATAAAATCCCGATTCAGAGAACAAGGCGGACTCCCAAATTCGGTCTGAAAAGCGGAGATTGTTGAGTCCACCCCCTAAATGGTCCCTGAGATCGACTTCATGAGAGGCGACTCCTCCTGTCCTAAGCGTCCTTCTCAGTTCCCTGAGAGTCACACCGAACTGAGATAGCGGAATATGTTGCAAAACTGAATTGGAAAACTGGATATCTACCGAAGAATTTTCAAAAGAGGATAGAGATACCAGTCCCCTTGATAAGTATGTCGTGCGGCTTTCGCAACATAGTTGATCGAATGACGTACATCTCTGGAGCTTCTCGGTATCCATTCCTTGCCTCTGCCACTCATCCAGCATCACCCGATAAGGATGAATATCCCGGATTACATAGTCGCCAGCATCAACAAGAATAGTTTGCTCAGCTCCAAAAATCGATGCCAGCAGACCGCTTGCAATACTGTCGCCAGGGCCCAGCTCGAGCAAGGTTTTGCCAGTGAGACCCCCAGATATCATAAAAGACTTCAGGTGACGCTCGAAGACATTAAAAGCATAGGTACCACTATGCATACTACCATGTCGAAATAGAAATAGACGACGCCAAAACGAGAATGGCACAGGAAGCCGAGAAAGCGCTATCTTGGCAACGAGCCTCACTTGCCAAGGGATATTACGCCTCAGAGTATCAAGATACATAAATGATTAAGCTGCACGACGGGGCATAGAATCTTCGCAAGCAGCTCAAAATTACTCCACGTGGCAAGAACTCAGTGCGATTTGATCGCCAATTTGCTTTTCCCAAAAACACGATTCCATGCAACGTGTGCTTTCTGTCTAAATGCCTTTGGAAGCGCTATGCCGGCCAGTGCCGCATACGAGTCGAAATTGAAAGGCCACACGGAAATGGCCAGAAGCTGCATGAAAATAGCCTTTTTCTTAGAGATACCGCGGTGAAAATAGACACGCCCACGCCTCCTGTACATTGCTGAACGAGCGGCCAGGCTGACCCAGAGGGGAAACTGCGCCCGCAATGACGCATACTTGCGAAAAATGATCTTATGGGCCTCGATTTCCCTCTCTGCATTCGAACGTACCCTCTCGCCGGGATGGTTCCCCAACTCAACCAGTATCTCTGGCACACATCCAATACTGTATCTTTCAGAGAGCCGAATCCACATATCCCAGTCCTGCCGGGCTGGTAAAGTCACATCAAAGGCACCGACTCGCTCGAAGCATTCCTTCCTGACGACCCAACAGGACGTTGCTTCGGTAACGTCATGGATCAATAGTTTCTGAAGAAGTTTTCCTACAGGATATCTCCGAGTTTCCGAAGGATATTGTTTTTTATTGAGCAGGTCAATATTTCGCAGGCCACAATAGACGCCTCCGATATCCGCATTCTCTTTTAGAATGGAAATCTGCTTTGCCAGCTTATCCGGCAGCCATCGATCGTCGCTATCCAGAAAGGCGATGAACTCGCCGTGCGATTCCCGAATGCCAAGGTTCCTGGCAGCGTTTGCACCCTTGTTCATTTGGCTCACGCAGCGCACGACGAAAGCTCCAGCCTCCTCATTCTTCCGGGCCCATTCACGCACGACATCGAACGTGTTGTCGGTCGAGCCATCATCTGCAACCACGATCTCAATCGGGCGGAAGGTTTGGTTGCGAATGCTTTCCAGGGCGTCTGCAAGGAGGGCTGCCCGATTGTAAGTGGGTACGACCGCAGAAATCCAGCCTGCTTTCTGGCCGTACTCAGTTGAAGCGTCACTCAAAGCCAAGCCTCTATTTTCCGAGAATCCATGCAACGGCTATGATTTTTTACGCTCCTGAACTTTTTCAGCCTTTATTTTCCACATAGCCTGAAGTCGTTCTTCGATAGTCATTCTTGACACCGGGTTCTGGGAATCCCAAACAAGGGCACAAGCCCTGAACATGGAACAACAAGAATGCAGGACAAACAGCAAACCAGCGGTCCCGTCACGGTAACCGCGCTTCTTTATCATCTTGCGCAGAAACTCGGCCAAAGGCAACAGGATCAGATGATACCATCTCATTCTGATGCCTCTCTTTACCAACCGCTTGGCTTGTTCCTGGCAATAGATTAAACTCTTTTCCATCCGTTCCTTGTAGCTCTCGTCGTTCAAATGCCACATCTTCTCCCTGAGTTGTCCTATTGAGCCCGGCGCACCTTGAATAACACAATTTTCGTGAACCTCATTCTCAAAGTAATGCCTACTCTTTCGTGCAAGCTGCGGATTGTTCCAATCCTGAAACCCACCTGCTTTCATGGGCCTGTGCAGAAAGAAGTTCAACCGGTTGTAGCGGTATGCATTGAATCGGGCATCCTCAATTGCTAAAAGAATCTCCGTTGCCAACTCTGGTGGGACCCTTTCATCTATATCCATATGGAGCAGCCAATGCGCTCTCGCCTCCTGAATACCCCGGTTTCTCTGTCCCGCAAAACCCGTAGCCTTGTCCATCTCTTGTTCGACAAGTTTGACCTTCGGGCCAGCCTTTTTGATCAATTCCCTGGTCCTGTCAGTCGATCCGTCGTCCACAATTATGATCTCATCGACCCATGAAACAAGGTTCTCAATAAATCCAGGCAGATCTATTTCTTCATTGCGGCTAATGGCTACCACCCCTATCGTCGGCTCAGCCGTGCTTGTATCTTCTTCCATAGCGTATCTACTTCCGTCGGAATGTGCTTAACAGGATGGGTTTTACGAAACGGTTATACACTTTGCTTTCTGTACGGTTAAGCGTCTTCATAATTTGCCGGCGCATCTTTACAGCAGCGGGCATACCCTGTTTGGGAGGATTGTAAAAGTCATCCTCCCGGTATCCAAAATATCCTGCCAAGCGCCTGACGCTTTCATCAAGCTGAAAAGTGAAATATGGGTCATCGCGCCATTTTTCGAGGGACTGGCCGTGAACCTTCACGCCAATAGCCTCGCAACGTTCCAGCTGGAGATAGTCGCACACTTTCCCGAATGCCTGTTTTGGATGTGCAATCAAGTCCTCGTAGCGGAGCATCTGAAAAGAATCCCGGCCAATTATTTCTCGCATTGTGAGAATATTGCGGTAACAGGAAGCCCATCCGAATTGCCGCTCTTCCGGTTCGGTCGAGAAAAGCTTATAGGACGAATACATGACCGCCATTGGATTACGAACCAGCCCTATAAAGCGGACAGTGAACTCACTTTGCTGTGCCCATTTCATCATCAGCTCCAGAGCTGCCCAATGATGCGCATGGTGGGGTGACTTCTCAAAGAATACCGGCCTGGAGAATGTATGACATAGCGCGTCCCAACCCTCAAAAACCAGAGCTTCATCTGATACAGGAATAATAAAATCTGGGACATTGCCGCGAATGCAATCAATAAGATAACGCCTGGTGGTTGGCCGGGGGCCATAGCTCTGCGGCAGCCTATGCCCATTAAAAAGTTGCTTAGGCATTTTCAATAAACGAGCCGCCATAAGCCAATAATGGGTCTCATTATAAGAATGCGGCGTATACATAACATGGTTGACATCGGGATGATTACATAGTTCATTTTCGAACATGGTCGATCCGGAACGTTTGTCCGATAAAAGAATAACAACCGTCGGTTTCATTGTTTGTCCCCTCCCGCAGTGCTGAGCCTGCTGAACGCAAGAAGCAGACCGAACCAGAAGAATAAGAGCATTACTCCCCGAGGCTCACCAACCGGTGCATGTCCGGTAAGCCACCAAAAAAAGAGGCCGCTCCAGGTCATAAGCAACACTTGCCAGATCAATTGCTGCTGCCTATCTTTTCCATAGGCTTTCAATTGCTTTACTATCAGGCGAAGTGCGGAGAGCATAAGTAGTACCTGACAGATCGCGGCAGGCAGGCCAAAAGCATAATAGGCCATGGAAAATGCGGAATGGGTTGCCAATGCCCCCTCATTAAAAAGCTGAGCATCTAACTGGCCACGTCCAATCAACTTCCCACCGGTCCGTCCTGCGCCCGCAATGAGCCAAGTCGGGTTTTCAGATAGATGTTCAAAGGGCTCAAAATATGAAGCAAATCTCTCCCGTTCCGCAGGATCTTCCAACGGGGCGTTAATAGTCGCCTGGGTCCTCACTTTTAATCGATTCATCATGAAGAGATCGGATTGCTCACCGTACACATACACTATCAGGAGACAAAGAGAGACCAGGATGAATACCTTCCGTCGCCCTCCCCCAAATCCGAATATACCAGCCATGGTACCGATTACGATAACGATCAACCAGGCGGTACGCCCGTAGGTCGCTAACAGGCCGAGGGGGGCTATAACCGATACCAGCACGGCAACTTTCTGCCAGCGGAAACCGAGCCCAGACCACTGAGCAGCAAGAAAAGCTACAGGCCACATAGTACCCAAAAATCCGGCGGTCATGGTCGCCGCCCCGATCAGCGAAGTGCCACGCGTAGCGCCTTCCCCTCCCATATTTTCCAGAAAATGCAAGTACCTCGCTCCGCCGGGATTGAGAAAATCCCAGGAAAAAATCGTCCCGGCGACAAGCGGTCGAGTGGCGCCCAAGGAATACAGGATGACAATGACTGAACTAACCAGCAGTCCTAACAAAATACCCTTGAACACTACAACCAAATTGTCTTGTGTCCTGATCATCTTTGGAACTATGAGAACAAGGGAAATGGCCAGGCAGAATATGCCCATCATATAAGCAGACTCGGCAAATGCCCCATATTCGATAATCCCCCGCGTTTCGCCGAGGCATACAAATAAGGTGTAGATGCCTGCCAATTGTGGAATCGGCCCCGATAACCGCAACGAGATTTTGGGCCGCTGTAGGGCAATCAAGAAAAGGGACACCAACAGCAGATCAACCAAGTAGAGTGGAATGCCGATGCCGGACACACGTGCTCGCGGCGCTACCAGTAAAACAAACATAAAAAAGCCAAGCAACCGCGAAGATGGCAGAGCCGCATATCGTGTCGCTGGAGCATTGTCTGTAATAAGCCCCAGCCGTGACCTATCCTGAAGCGGGTTATCCCTCATGGCATCTGCTCTCCTTGCGGCTGAATAGATATGTTTTTAGCAGTTTCCTTTCTTGCCAAAATCACTAAACTGCCGAACCTCCTGCAAAACCATTGAGAAATAAACTTGATTATGGGTTGAGTCGCAATATTTGAAAGGCGTTTATTATTCCTAAGAAGTAACCTAAATTTAATGTATTCGTCTTCAATGTATTCAACACGCTGAAAACTTTTCTTGAACAGACCATTAATATCGGGGAACGTTCTGTAGAAAGTATTATCTTTCAACCATAATGAGAAGTAGTTCGCCCAGACACGCGGGTCCTTTTCTTTCTTTCGGCGACCAAACCCTAGAACCTTGAATACATAAAGCCAATAATATTGAAGCTTTGATTCCGGCTTAAACCAGTGAGCAAATGGTATTTTGCAATGACCTTCCAGATATGCGCCCTGATATGGAAGAATACACAAAAATAAACCGTCATCTTTTAAAACACGCCTGATTTCGGAGATAACAGGCTCAATGGCCGGTATGTGCTCCAAGACTTGATTCGACACCACTAAATCAAAATATTCATCTGGAAAGGGAATTTTTTCGTCTACCACTTCCCTGACGCGACTGTCCAGCAATCCTTTGGTGACCAAATCATCTTTAATGCCAATGCCACTACCATGCGAAAACATCTCAACGCCATAAAAATCAATCGATTTAGAAACACCGGCTTCAACAAGCAAACCTTTGCCGCAGCCGTGATCAAGAACCCGACAAGAATTCAAACGATCGGCCATTAAAGTAATAGTCTGATCCAAAATAAAAGAATAATTTGCGTGCAGTTTCAAATTAAGTTATTTAATCCTATCTACTTATTTCGCAAGCAGTCAAGGAGAACTGTCTTAGCCAATTCCGAAAACTGCTTGGTAACCACTCAGTCCACGTGTGCTTGAAATTCGGCTCAGTTACAAATTGGTTCCATGGCTGAGGGCTCCATGGCGGCGGCGGTTCGCTGATCACTTCCTTTATCAGTTTTGCATAGGCTGCGGCGGCGCGCTGATTAGTGAATCGTTCGCGGGCAATCCCTGCTGCTTCCGCACCCATCATCTGTAATAACTCACGGTCACCAGCCAGTCTCGCGACTTTTTGGGCAAAGCTATGGCAGTCGCCTATCGGGGAGAGGAAACCGGTTTTGCCATCCTCAATAATAAAGTCTGTTATGCCTTCAATGCGCCATGAGACAGGCACACAGCCTGCCATAATCGCCTCCAGCAATGCATTCGGGCACCCCTCAAAGTGAGAGGTAAAGACAAACACGTTGGTTTCAGACAGGAATAAAGGCACTTGTTTGGGAGGTATGGCACCAAGAAATTCGACTTGACCCTGTTCTATTTCAGTGCGCATCTGGCGTTCGATGATTGACCGATGCTTGCCTTTCCCGGCAATGCGCAACTGAAATGCGACGCCCATTCTGTTAAGCGCATACACAATCTTCGGCAGGTGATAAACCCCTTTTTGGTTATGTTCCAATCGCCCAAGAAAACCAAGCCGCAAAATCGTATCCTGGCCACGAGGAGAAGCTGCTGCCTGTTCAAAGGGTGCCGAATCAATACCATTGGGAATCAGGCGTAATTTGTCTGCGTCAGCACCATAGCAATTAATCAAATCCTGCGCAAGTCTCGGCGTAGTCGCGACAATTCGCGCTAATCGTCCGGCACAAGACATCGTGATTTTGTACCCGTGATCAAACGCATTCGCGCAGCGCGACATCACCCGGATCTTCTCCGGCAAGTGTGGCAATGACGATAAGATCGCCTCCGAGTTCATCCCCATTACAACATCAACTTTCTCCTGCTCACACCACTCTGCAAAAGCCATTGCCTGCTTCATAACGTTGCGGGTGCCTGAGGCCAGCAGGACACAGCCCTTATCAACGTAGGCGTCCTCCCACAACTCAGCCTGGTCTTTGCCAACCGCAACACAGCGCATATCAATGTCATATTGAAGGAGCGCAGGACGTATATTTCGATAGAAAGTGAACGTTCCGCCGTCCTTAGGCACTGAACCAAATGCAATAATCATTTCTTGAGAAAATGACTCATCTCAGCTATAGCTTGTCATCTTCCTGCAATTCAGAGCGTATTTTTGAAACTAATTTCGCAGGGATTCCGACAAGGAGCCCGTTATCCTGCGGAAAACTTTTGTTAACAACGGCATTGGCGCCGATCCTAATATTATTTCCAAGAATGATATCACCAAAAATTTTAGCCCCTGGCCCAATATAACAGTTGTCTCCGATTGTGGGTGCTCCGGCTCTTCCTGGCCCGATTTGAACGCCAGCGTTAATTTTGCAGTTAGCTCCAACTCGTGCATTCGGTGTCACAATTATCGTGCCTCGGTGCCCAATTCTCAACCCAGGGCCAAATACGTTCAGAGGAATGGTAAAACCAAGTCGCCGGGACGCTCTCCTGAAAAGCAAAAGTGTAAGTGGTAACAGTATATTCCATTTGCCTTTACAGTTCTTCAAATATTCCATTTTCCTTAGTATCTTCTGAAACCTCCAGATATCATCAAAAAGGGCCTTTATCGATCGCTTCCATTTGAAAGCAGCTTTATCAGACTGCAAGTAAAACAGATAATCTTCGCGAGACTTAATCACTTGTCAACCGTGTGTTTAAAATATTGCTTGAGTTGCCCCAAAATATTCGGGGGAAATTACGGACTGAGCCACATACAACATGATAGTTTCAGACATGCACCTTTACAACGCGGGCAGGGTTACCGAGAACTGTCACGTTGTCTGGCAAAGAGGTAGTTACGACAGTATTTGGCCCAACGGAAACATGGTCTCCTATAATGATATCACCTGCAATTATAGCACCAGGACCGAGATAGATATTTTTTCCAATCACAGGCGCACCAGAAACATTTACACAGGAATGAACCCTTGCATTTGGACCGATGCGGGCTTTCGAGCTTATTACTATACTGCCCCAATGCACCAAATAGAGACCCGGCCCAAACGTATTGGGGGCAATCGAAAATCCCAACTTTGCCCCTAATAGTTTTAGTCTCAGCTGCATGATTTTGCACCACAATTCACCCAACAAACCATGCTTCCTATTCTGTAGATACTCCACCTTTCTCAAAAGCACAGTGAAGTATACGATTGGTTTACGTATCTGGTATAACTTTGGCAGACATTTCAGCCCGCGCGCTTCCAGATCCATCTCCATGAATTTCTTGAGGTCCTTTTTTGATATAATCTTCTGGACGTTATGGGACACTTTTACTCCTTCATCATGTTAGATAATAACACTGCGACTCGCATGTGTAAGAACCATTGTTATATAACGTGCTCCTATATGATATATACCAAAACCATGTTTACGGTAAAAGGCAATTGCGCGCTCATTTTTTTGATCCACATGAAGCGAGAACTTGTCCCGCCTCACACCTGAATCATCCTTCAAGGACAAAAACAGCTCCATCATTTGACTTGCCAAGCCGCTTCCTCGATAGTTTTTATCGATCGCAAACCTACTCAGGTAAATACTCCCAGCGGGAACTGTCCCATAACCGGCATCGTAATTCCTTAAGTGATTACGAAACTGCCTTGCGGATTCCTGTGACAGGCGCTTGAACAGTGTTTGGGCTCCCACGAGCCGAGCAGCCGATAATGATTCGCTATAAAGATACGTCAGTATTCCAACAACCTCGTTGCCGCAAACTGCAGCATAACCTTTTTCAATCTCACTTTCCAATTCACCAATCAACGCAGCAACTGCAGTAGCCATTTCAAGCTCGTCAATGCCATCAACTGCATAATATGCCGGAAGTGATTCCATCACTAAGAATGCAGCGGTCAACCGGCCAGCCGCCTCAATCGCAGAAATATTAACAAGAGAAATATTCTTGCTCTTATCCATCAAATCATTCGTAAGAGTTTATGCGAACAATCTCCATAGCCAGACCACTCAATGTCATAGCCTTCGCAAAATCCATTTTGGCTAAATCTGCACTGATTCCCGCGCGCTCCTCAATCTCAAGGAGTGTTTCAAAAATCCCGAAGGAGTCAATGATATCCATTAAGTTCGTGTCCGGTGGAATGGTATGACGGTCGAATCCGGCTTGCGATAAACGGGAATCTATCACATCAAGAATAACTGCATATAAATCCGCATAACTACGATCATTCATATTCATGCTCTTTAATTTTTTTATGAACTTGCTCAGCGCTTATCAATTCGCCCAACTTCAGCCGATCAATCTTGTCATTACTATTAACCGGAAAACTTTCTATCGCATGTATATATTCCGGAATTTCATATTCCGGCAAATACCTGGCCAGCGCCTTTTTGAATTCCACAAGAGCCGGCAAGCTCTTTGGCTGTATAAAACTGTGCAACTCATTATTTATAAAAACGGTACATGAATTTCCATACCCCAAGTGAAAAATGGCCAAGTCGATTTCATCCAATTCCACCCTGTTCCCTCGTATCTTAACTTGAGAATCAATTCTACCGGCGAAATAATACTGACCATCTCTTTTCGTCACCCAATCTCCAGTACGATAGGCTCGCCGTCTTGTACCTTCAACCGATATTGAGATGAAAGCCTTGGCTGTTTCAGCCTCATTCTTCCAATATCCCAGAGCCAACTGCTCCCCTAAAATCAGAAGCTCTCCCTCTTCACCAGTGCCACCCGTCAATATTAGTTCGATTCCAGGTATAGGCTGACCTAACGCAACACTATGACTACAGAAATCTTTGTAATCGCTCGCGCTTAAACGTAGCAAAGTGCACGATACTGTGGCTTCAGTCGGGCCATAGGTATTGTGAACCAGCACACGATCATTAGCACAAAAAATCGCGTCGAGATGCCTAGGATAGAGAGGTTCTCCACAAAAGCTAAGTAAACGAAGAGATGCAAAATGAGCCTCTGTAACTTGACGAGCTTTAATCATAAGATCAATAACGCTCGGTACCGAATTCCAAATAGTCAGTTGATTTCGCCTGATAAAATCGGCGGGCAGTAGTTTGTCCCTTTGTAAGGTAAGAGGGTATAATGTTGCACCACCGCATAGTGCTCCATATATGTCAAGCACGCTGAGATCAAATGCGACATTAGGATGTTGCGACCAACGATCTTCAGGAGAAACACACATGCTGTTGACAGCCCACTCTGTATAATGGGCAAGCCCGGTACGCGGAATCATTACCCCTTTAGGCTGCCCTGTCGAACCAGAAGTAAACATAACATACGCCAATTCATGGGCAGCAAGAGGCTCTGCCAGCTCATCGGACGAGAGCTTGTCAATATCAACGAATACGCTCGCATTATCCACTACAGGCAAGTCTAACAGCAACTTCTCTGTGCTTACGACAACATCAGGGCAAAATTGGTGCAAAATCTCAAGATGTCGATTAAGCGGCGCATCCATATTGACCGGAGAATAATATCCACCTGCCATCAAAGTTGCGAACATGGCCGCATAAGCATCTGCCCCTTTAGGCAGGTAAACAAGAACCCTCGGGTTTTCACAAATATTAGAAATAGACGCCGCAATTCGGGCAGCAAGTGAACCAATTTCACCGTAGCTTACCGAACCCATATCTTGGACCACAGCTGCATGATCGGGATACAATCGAACATTTTCTATAAAACTTTCAACTGGATCCTTCATTTTTCCTTCCAACCCCTGCGTTTCAGCGTACTCATATACAGCCTTTATTCTCAATGTCTTCCCGCCACGACATAGTCATCTTCCATAACTCCATAATTATTTATCCGCGATGATGGCAAGCATATTCCTTGCAACCCGAGCAGTGCTAAAAGATTCTTCCACCTTCTTCCTGCCTGCCTGTCCCATTTTCCGCCGCTTTTCTCTGTCACATATGAGTTCGCTCAAGGCACTGATCCATTCCTCTCTGGAATCCGCCAATAAGCCATCTTCGCCATGTGCGATGATATCAACATTAAATGCCACAGGACTGGAGACAACCGGGATGCCGATGGCCATATATTCAAGAGCTTTGAACCCGCATTTAAAGATATTGGAGTCATTGACGATAAGTGGATATAATCCGATATCGAAGTCTTGGATAGCTTCTGCGACAGAGCGTGGATTCGACCAGTTAATACTATCAACGAAATCAATGTCGAGATTTGGTATCGCATTGAAGGTATCATATAATTCCCGCACACCACACGCGCCGACAATTTTAAAGCGGATGAAGTATCGCCTCGCCAATTCCCTGAGTGGTTCCGCAAGAATATCTATTAGATCTCTCGTATAATGGGCTCCGTTACCGATCCAGCCAAGACAAATCCGGGCATTATTATCCCTTTCGTCTGCAACGGCATAATACCTCAGGTTGACACTCGAAGGAATGAGATAGGATTTTGCTTGGTACTGCTTGGCGTAATTCAATAATTTCCTGCTTCCGACAATCACACCGTCAGCCATACGCATCATCGCTTCAACATTCCTCAATGTCCTCGGTGATCCTATTCTGGAAGGTGTATCATCAAGGTCTATATAGCTGTGTTTGCCTAATATTTTTGCAAGCAGCATCAACCAACGATGATAGCGGGAGTAAGTTTTCTGAAAAAAAATTGTATCATGCCAAAAAATTTCTCCTGCAAAAAGCAAGAGATTCAGTTTGCTATCCTCCCATCTCAAGGTACAGCGCAGACCCAACTGTTCAAATTCTTCCGCAATCCAAAACCCGCGAACGCGAGAACTTGCCTTGTTACGATCTCCGCATAATGAAAAGAGCACATCCGACTTTCTTTGTTGTTTCACAATAAAATGTCAACTACTACGAAACTGTTGAAAATCCATTTGGGCTCCGGTTAGAAGCAAATTAATGATCAGCTTTGCTGGAATCTGTGGCTCCTTTAATCCCAGCTTTTCGAAATAAAAATATTTTTTGCTCTTTCCATGTCTGAACATTTTGACACAAAAAACCCTCCGCCTCAATTAAAGCTACAAAATCTTTGCACTTGTAATCATTAACCCAACCTTGTTTTCTGCGACGGAATAGTTTATCGCTTTCATCTGCAATCGCATAAGACACAATTAAAGCATCTACAAAACCTGACAAGTAGACCATTAGTCCTCTTATGTCGTATATATACTCAAGAACTCCTGAAAAAAACGCTATATCAAAATGTTGATTCAAGATTGGATAAGGCTTAGAATTTAGGTCAATGATAATGGTTCCTTCAGCTCTGGACACAATATCTGAAGGGGTGTATGAGCAAGTTTTTGGAATAAATTCTTTCAGAATCATACGACCAGCGCCGAATTCAATTATTGAGGTTTCCGAAGGAATTAGTTTTGACATCAATATTGTCCTGGAGTCCCATGAGCTTTTCAGAGAACTATGTTTTTGCCACCTTCCAAAATCGCTCATTTTGAAAAACTTTCTGATCATAACAGTAATACTTTTCATGAACATACGAAGTTCGAAGCAAAGTAAGACCGCTTGTCCACTGTAACCTTAGCCATTAATGCACCTTGCAAAGTGTAAGTATGCAGCATTGATATCACTCTTTACTTGTTTGATACGATCACGAGGTTTGAGACTGCTCAATGAGACTAATTGATCGAGAGTCTCATTGCCTGTTAACTCAATCGGAGATTCTTCAATATCATAGGCAGAATAGTAATCTCGGAATTTGAAGCTGCCGCCAATCAAGTCATCGGATAAATGAACCCACCGATTCGGAATTCCTAAACTATCCGCTACAATCAATCCATGCAAGGACGATGAAAAAATGTGGCTACAACTTGCTATCTCTGTTACAACTCTCCTCGGGCTGTTAAAGACGTTCATTACTCTTACCATCGGCCCAAGGCGCTTGGCTAAAGCCAGAACGACCGGGTGATTCTTATGCAGATAATGCGGAACAATTCCGACCTGATATATTTTTTCTGCACGCTTAATGTTTTCATTAAACAACTGATCGACTATGAGCCCGGGATCCCCGATACTTACGTTGGCTGAACAACCAATCTTTGCTCGCGTATGAGCACCGCGAACCAGAAGAATATTGGCATAAGGCAATTGGACTATATCCCCCTCACTTATTATTCCTGCACCAAGAATCGTGCCAGTAAAGTCATCCGGGACCAATTGTAAAATAGACCCTGTTCCAATTGCCTGTGCAAAACAAAACCGCGGTTCATTTAGCGCAACAAGTCCAAATCGGCGAAATATTTCCGGTGTTAACTGATCTCCAAAGTTGCGGCATTTTTTCCATCCCACAGCAACTATATTGCTTCCCAGTTTAGTAGCAATTTTTAGTACGCGGGTAATAATTCGATTATGAGCCTTTCTAAGATATTTGTTCACAAATGTCTACCTCTACATCATTCATCAGCTTTTGCTCCATACGCCCAAAAGACTTGACTCGGACTTTCCTTCTTTAGGGGGTATCGAGTGTATTTAAAGTATAATCAGACGTCTTCTTATTTTATCTAAACGAGCAGTGGCGGGCAGATCTTCTTATAATGAAAAAATAATCAACTAATTTGGGTTAGGATTTCATTAGCTTGTTAGCGGTTAAACGTCCTCTATTAAATTCTGAAAAGCGGTCAAAATCGAATGCTTCGATTGCTCACGAGAATATCGCTTATGGATAACTTGACTCGCAAGCATCCTCATACGGTTGAGAGATTCAGGTTCTTGGCGATATTGCCGTAGAGTCTCCTCAATTGCGTTTACAAATCCGCAAAGGTCACCCTCACGAATAGGGAAACAATATGAAGGATCAAAAAATTCATCTCCCCCGTTTCCGCTGTAGCCGATAACAATGCAGCCGCACGCCATTGCCTCCGCCGCCGGCAAGCCAAATCCTTCGCGTTCGGCAAAACTCAGGAAAATCAGGGATTCCCCCAAAACCTCAGCCACTTCTTGTTGATTCATTCCGTCGATCTGAATAATGCGTATATCATTCCCCCGTAATCGCAACATATTTAATACTGCCGAAGAGTCTCGTTCAAGACGTCGAGGCATATAGGCAATTTGAGGTTTTTTCATTTCCCGATAACAAAATTCCTCTTCAATAAACATATTTGCTTCGACAATCCGGAGATTGGGGAATATAAATTTTTGGACATCATAATTCAGTTTTGAAACTACAAACATACCCAAAACATCCGTTCTGAAAAAATTCTGCAAAGGAGAGCAGTTCTGTAATAAATTCTTCGCAAACGTTAAGTAAGGCCCTTGGTTAAAAATAATCTTTTTGCATTGAATTGGCATCTCATGCAGGAAAGGCAGTCTCGTTTCTGGCACAACAATGATGTCCGAGCTATGAAGCCTAAGAAACGTCGAACGCAGTTGGCTGTTATCCAAAAAAGCATTTATAGAACCACAAGATTTCCGATGCCAATATTTCACCGCTGATTTGATCCCCGTTACTCTTTGTTTGGGGAAAAGTTCCGGTGTGTAGCCAACTCGGGTAGTGTTCCTAAACCATGTTAGTCGAAAATCATTCCACGGATGCGCGACCCAAGCGTCAACTCCTGACTCATTAAGCATATCGACTACATGATAAATAAACTTTCTCCCCCCGGATGGTGTGTTATTTGCCACAATAGGGAAAATTAATCGGGTGTTATGAAGACTTCTGGTCTGATCCACCATTGGCATGGGATATCAATCTCCCCAAAGCAGTTTAACTTCGTCAAACTTTCTCGCAGAGAACCCATTACCTTCATTCCTGTTTTTATTGTTAATCACTTGGAAATCAATTTTCTCCTGACAAAAAATTGCTTCACATAGTGAGCTATTTCATATGCGCGGGCTGTCAATGTTCCGCAGCGGAAGATCATCCGACGCCTTCGCCCGAGACTATCCAATTCAACGCCAAGACTATCCGCTAAAGCGCCGCAGCGCTTTCCGAGGTCTGCCCACCCGCTGGCATTGGAGCGAAAACCGAGGGCGTAAAGTCTGGAAGCAAGTGCCTGTTTGGCAGTGTAACTAATGTCTTTTCGATTGCGAATTCCTTCCACAAGCCTTTCCTCACACCGGATTCTAAAATTACGGCCTTCATAGGTGCGCAGGCGGTCGCTAACACGTTTACTGCCCCCGCGGCGTGCGCTCGCCAGAATATCGCGGATAGCCTCAGGCTTTTCAGCAATCACCACGGCACGCTCCACATACTCTCGATCCTCAAAACAAGTCATCTCGGTATCCCAGGTCCCAATCTTTTTCACTAATGTGCATCTGAAAGCTGACCGAAGCGTATTAGCCCAGAGGGTACCATACAAAGCGAGTTCAAGCTGGGTTTCGTTCGGTCTGGCGTGATGTTTTTCTATGATTTCGCGGGTTTCAGCATCGAATCCATCGAAGCCGGTCTGAATAAAATCCGTGCCCGTTTCCTCAAAAACTTTTACCAATCGCTCCAAGCGCTCCGGATAGATTAAATCGTCGGAATCAAGGAACTGAACATACTCGCCCCGCATTTCCTGAATACCCCGGTTCCTTGCCGCTGCCGGCCCTGCATTGTTCTGGCAGAAATAACGCAACGACAGTGCATCACCTTCTGAATTTTGCTCAGCCCATGCTATGACAACGGCTTTAGTGTTATCCGTTGATCCATCATCCACCACAATAATTTCAATCGGACGGAAGGTTTGTGCCTTAACGCTGTCCAGCGTCTCACTAATAAGATCGGCTCTGTTAAAAGCTGGGATAATAACGGTGAAAAGCATTGCTATTGTTTTGCCTGACTCTTCCACTTTTGCAATTTGACTAGCCGCTTTCCAATGGCCGTTTCTTCCAGTAGGCGTATTCAGATTTTCCTATTTGCATTCTTAGTTGCATACCCCAATCTTCACGTTTCCACGATACTAATCTTGTCCTTATCGACATATTCACCATCGAATTGCGCCAGATATTGCATACATTCTTCTATTAGATCATTCTTTGTCTTCTCAAGATTACTAGCATAAAAACCAATATTTGAAGGTAATGGATTCTTGTCTTTTGGGCACACTGTTGTAAAAATAATATACGAAGTGAAACCACTCTCTTCTAATAAACTTTTCAACTCTTTTTCATCATATAAGGCTTTATGAAGTTCCGCATACAGGTAGGTAGGATGAAAACGCACATATCTTATGCCTTTTCCTATAATATTCATTGTAGTTCCACCATGAGTGAATTTACAGAACTGACTTGCTTTTAACGGTGTTCCATCTGGGCCATCCTCTTCTTTGAGATAAAGTTCTACAAGCTTACCGAAATAAGGTATTCCTATATAACAAATCGAACCGCCTGATTTTTTCAAGCACTTTAGTGCCCCCTTTAGATGATCAACTCTACATGGTATTGATATGTGCTCAAAGAATGCATGGCTAAAGATAGCCTCACAGCAATTCTCCTTAAACTGGAATGTGTTTAGGTCTACCAAGATATCAACTTGACTGCCTGCAACCATATCAACGTTAATATAACCGTCCAACCGTTTATTTCCACATCCAACGTGCAACTTCAAAGATGGCAATCCGGAGACTTTCTTAATACGACTACGATTGGTTAACAAGAAATTGAATTTTAGCAAAACACATCTAATACCCCCGAACAAATTCGATAATGCATTTATTTGCTTTGCGGCAAGATAATTATTTGCTATGTTTATGAGTTTATGTTTAATTATCATACAACCTTTCTATCAAATCCAAAAAATCATTATCCAATTGCGCATATAGTTTTGGGTATTTCTCTATGATTTTTTCACTAGACATCTGGCCATAAAGTTTAGTCGCAACATTATATAGAACATCATCATCTATATATTCCAATGACTTTAACCAGAAATAGGAACCTCTAAAGCTATATTCATCAGTTATCACATGTGGTTTAGATATGCCACCGATATGGTAAACATGTTTTGATTCTCCGTGCGCATCTGAGTACTTATTAATAAAATTGAAGTCATAATTCTCGAAATGACACAACAAAAAGATTAGTCGCAGTGTGTCAAAGTATTGCTTTTGTGGCTCAGGCAGATTACCTTCCGAAACTCCCATGGTTGCGAGTGCTTTTTTCACTTTTCTATTCAGCATACTCCAATAATAGATGCGAGAATCCACCTGATAGCGGTGCATGACATCATGTATAAGATTAATATTGAAATACAAATAGAAAGTCTCCGGGAGGTTGATTCCTAAGCTATCATACGTAATACAAAATGGAGAAGCTACTACTTGATTCTTATTCAGCTTTAGCATCCTCTTTGAGTAGGCAGAATCGATCACAAAACAATCGTAATCTAAAATACCAAAATTAATACGCCAATTGTGCAGCACAGCATTTATAACTTGATGGTGATGAATTTTGTCCGGGACAAAAGCAAACTGAAGCTTTGGTTTATTTCTTTTCAGCCACATTTTCTCTGCATGAGATAGACCATTTCCGATAATCACAATATTACATTGATGCTCAACCAACTCAATAGATTTTATTGCCACGTGTATACTTGCAGGCATTAAAATAATGAATAATGTGTTTTCCCTCTGCTTCATTTTTTTCAATTGATGCAATAAACAAAATCTTGATAAAAAACGGCGAGATATCTGGACCACAGTAGCTGCTGACATGCCGTTGCTGACTGCACGAAACATGTTTGAATTCAGTATACTCAACATAAATTTGGCAAACTGTTCATCATTTGCAGAATGTAATCCATATTGCCGACTGCCGCATTGTGAAATGCAACGAATGATTGCCTCACTTCTCTATCCTATAGACAGCAGTTGAACCATATAGTCACCGCATGAGATGTCTTGAGACTTACCGCTAAAACGTATACTTAGGTCATTATTTTGTTATTAAAGAAAGAGTAAATCTTTGTAGAATTACTCCAGATAGGACTTAACAGCTTTCCGTGTCTCCAGACAAATCTCTTACATTTGTCCACGATGCTCAAGGGGCCAAACTCAATTTTCGATGCCAATTCACCAAGTTTCTTTGCAAAAGCAGGCTCCTTCCTCGCATACATATTAATTGCGGTTTTGAAAAGCCGATTTGCATATCCTCTCCGCAAAGAGCAAGCCACATCTTCCCGTGAGATCATCAAACTGACAATTGTGTTTTCAGCATTTAATCTATTTTCTAGGCCAATCGTGGAATCCTTATATGAGCCGAGAGAGCCTTCTTTACGGCAGACAGTGAGTAAATGCTTTGGCAATATGCTGGATTTTGTTGAAGCAAGAAGTGTCCTGCCCAAATACTCATAATCCTCCGCAATTCTAAGATCCCCATTCCAGAATCCAACGTTTTTTACTAATCCTGCCCGTCTGACGATTGAAGGAGTATAGCCCCAAAGATGCCCCAGCAGGAAGCTCTCCAACAGGGTCAAGTGAGTTGGTGGCAGATAATGGCCTATGCCTCCAGGCCGCTCAAAATTAAAACCAAACATCACGCAATCACTGTTTTCACTTTCAAGAATTGCGATAGCATCCGCCAAGAGATTCTCATGCATATAATCATCGGAATCAAGGAAATAAATGTATTCCCCTCTAGCATTAGACAGGCCCATATTTCTACAGGAGGCAGGCCCTCCGTTTTCTTTGCGAAAATAGTGGATCACGCAGGATGCATCTATATACTGGTCTCTCCATCGGGTTACGACCTCCGCAGTGTTATCTGTTGAACCATCATCCACAATAAGTATTTCAATCGGACGATAGCTCTGAACATAGACTGAGTCCAAGGCCCTTACAAGCAAATTTGAACGATTAAATGTAGGGATTATAATAGAGGCAAGGCTTTCCATGTTAGGAAACCATTTTTGAATTGCTGATGCCTAATTACAGAAAGTTGATAATCCCACCTGATGTTGTCGATAGTGCTAGTTTCTCAGCCAGATCGTTGCAACATTAACTCAATCAATTTTGCATAACGGTGAGGGGAAACAATTGCTAACGACTTTGCCGCAGCATTTCACGAAACCCAGCAGATGACTGTCTTAATTCCTCAAATGTACCGACATCTTCTATCCGGCCTTTGCTCATAAAATAAAGGCGATCACAGTCTTCGACAGTGCTAAGGCGATGAGCAACCATTATAAGAGTACGATTTTGTTTTATATTCTGAATAGCCTGCATCACTTTTTCTTCAGTCCTATTGTCAAGAGCAGATGTAGCCTCATCCATCACAAGCACTTCAGGGGCTGGATAGAGTGCACGCGCAATCCCAAGACGCTGCCGTTGACCACCCGAAAGACGCACGCCGCGCTCACCAACAACACTATTGAGATCGTATGGTTGAGACATAACAAATTTCTCCAGACCTGCTGATCGCAAGGCTGTCCAGAGTCGGTCGTTATCAACTTCATCGTTTGGGACACCAAAGGCGACATTTGCTTGAATCGTATCGTCAATAAGGTAAATTGATTGCGGTATGTAACCAAGCAGTTTTCGCCAGCCACCGACATCCCCATAAATATCTGTATTGTTGACGGTAATCTTCCCAGCCTGAGGTTCAAGCAAGCCAAGTATCAGATTAATCAGTGTTGACTTGCCACAGCCCGTAGCCCCGATAAAGGCGACAGATTCACCACGTTCAATTTGAATTGAAATATCTCTAACCGCTTGTGTGCCAGCATTGGGGTAGCAATATGTTACAGCTGAAAGACTGAGCACATTGAATTGATCGATAATTCGAAATCGAGAGTCCTTCGTTTGACGCTTCGCCTCGATAATGCTAAGTTCCTGCACGTCTCTGACTATTCCTGGAATGAAAGCACGCGCAGCGTTCATATCATTGACGGCAGCGGCAATTTGCGACGCCAACTGTTTGAGCCTAATCATTGCCACACCAAGCAAAGAAATCACAGGTAAAACTGTCACAATGGCATCTGTTGATCGGATAAGTAAAAAGAGAATAATAAGCATGCCGAAGATTGCGATGGTCTCAACTGCATAGGGGGTTGCCTTCTGCAGCGAAGACTGCAAACGCTGCGCCGCCGCAATCCGTAGGAGGCTATTTCTATGAGTACTGCGGAGATAGCCCTCGCATCCGGTGATTCGTGCCTCGACAAACGCACCGAAACCCTGCTGGATAGCTTTTATTACTTTTTCGAACTCTCGATCGGTTACTTCGCCGATACGCCGGAAGTAACTCTGAAGAATACGAATAATTAGAAGAATTCCACCACCTGTCACTAATAAACTCAAGAAAGCAAGTCCGGGCATATTTAACACCATTACGGCAAGAACAAATGCTGCCATAATAAGTGCCATCATTAGATTAATAAGGGGCATTAGTATACCGCCAATTATATTGGCAGGATCCACATGGATTTTTTTTAATAATTCTGCAGAATTTTTCTGAAGATACCATTCGTATGGGGCTGACTGATAGGTCCTGAACATGCGATCACCTAACTTGACCCTTTGCGATGTGATAATCCTCGCCTGGATGTAAAAAACAAAAGTTAAGAACAGAGTTTTGAAAACAACAAATACGAATAATATGCCCGAGGCCCAGAGGATAAGAGAGAGGGATGGAGTATCAGGGAGGTCAGGAAACCACCCACCCACCCAACGGTTCTTTGCGAGCACAGATGGCTTCGTGATCAGGGTAACAAAGGCCGGAATCGCTCCTATCGCCACAGCTTCCAGCAAGGATGCCAATAGCACCAGGCAAAGCAGGATTAAGAATTTAGTCTTATCCCGCTTGGTTAGCAAGGCACTCAGATTGTTTAAGTCTCCAAGAATATTGAACATTGTTAACTGATTCTTTACAGAGAGAACCGAGGCGTTATAAGAGTCCTAAAACATGATGCCCAATCTAAGCCTTTACAATCTTCTTGCTTTTCAATTTCCCGGCAGCATTTCTCGTGTCGACTACCAGGCTGCTATGTTCTACAATCCACCTATAGTCAAGCTGGGAATGGTTTGTAATGATTGCTGCGCAGTCATATTTCTTTAATGCCTCTTTCGTAAGCCTGACGCTTTTCATAGACAGATTAGGATAATGACGCATTCCGGAAAAAGAAGGGATAAAGGGGTCGTGATAATCCACCCTGGCGCCTTTTCCTTTTCAGGATCTCGATTATCTCTACACCAGGTGATTCCCGGATATCATCGGTATCTTTTTTGTAGGCAACACCAAGAATCAATATCTTTGAGTTCTTAAGACACTTACCGTCTTTGTTTAAACTATCGATAATCCTTGAGACAACGTAATTCGGCATACCGGTGTTGATTTCACCGGCCAGTTCTATCAAGCGGGTGCGAAAATCATATTCCCTGGCCTTCCATGACAGATAGAAGGGATCAATAGGGATACAGTGTCCGCCAAGGCCGGGGCCGGGATAAAACGGCATAAAACCGAAGGGCTTTGTGGAGGATGCGTCAATGACCTCCCAGATGTCGATTCCCATCCTGTCCGCCAGAATCTTGAGTTCATTCACGAGGGCAATGTTGACGCCGCGGAAGATATTTTCGAGAAGTTTTGTGAACTCAGCCACTTCAGGAGACGAGACAGGTATGACCCGGTCGATAGTCTGTTCGTACAGGGCCTTTCCGGCCTCTGCACAAGCAGAGGTTATCCCTCCAACGACTTTGGGAATATTTTTCGTATTGAATTCAGGGTTCCCCGGATCTTCGCGCTCGGGCGAAAAAATAAGATAGAAATCTTTTCCGACTTTGAGGCCCTTCTTTTCAAATTTCGGCAAGAGGATTTCTCTCGTAGTTCCCGGATAGGTAGTGCTCTCCAGAGATACGAGTTGCCCTCTCCTAAGGCGTTTGGCTATCTCATCAGAAGTACTCTCCACATAACTCAGGTCCGGTTCCTTGTTCTTCTTCAGCGGGGTCGGGACACAAATTATTACACAATCCATCTTTGTCAGCTGCGAGTAATCCGTTGTGGCCTCAAACAGACCTTTGCTCTTTATCTCCCTTATCCTATCGGGAGCAATATGTTTGATATAACTCTCACCGGCATTCAGTTTTTCCACTTTCCGGCTGTCGATATCAAATCCGGTGACATGGAATCCCTCTTCGCAGTAGCGGATTACCAATGGCAGGCCGACATAGCCAAGGCCGATAATGCCTA
Source organism: uncultured Nitrospiraceae bacterium (assembly GCA_963718855.1). Lineage (GTDB taxonomy): Bacteria > Nitrospirota > Thermodesulfovibrionia > Thermodesulfovibrionales > SM23-35 > CAVRAA01. The sequence continues at coordinate 74,552 of CAVRAA010000009.1, forward strand.
TCCTCGCCTCTCTTGACTTAATTTTCTTTACTAATTCCAATGCATTTCTCTCCTCGCAACAAGACAAGCTCACAGGCTAATAAGCCATAAAGCTGACAGGGTTAAACTTTGTAATACCACGTATACCACTCCACAAACTTCCTTATCCCCTCTTCGATAGGAGTTTCAGGCTTAAACCCAACTTCTCTTATCAAATCATCAACATCGGCATACGTAGCAGGCACGTCCCCCGCCTGGATCGGCAATAAATTCATTTCGGCCTTTTTCCCGAGACACTGCTCAATCGCTTCGATAAATTTCATAAGTTCAACCGGATTATTGTTGCCTATGTTGTAAATCCTATACGGAGCGTAACTCGTGGCAGCATCAGGATCGTTTCCGCTCCAGAGCGGATCCGGATCAGGAATACTTTCGATTACCCTTACAACTCCCTCGACAATATCATCTATATAGGTAAAGTCGCGCTGCATTTTGCCGTAGTTGAAGACGTCGATCGGCCTGTTTTCAAGAATCGCCTTGGTAAAAAGAAACAGGGCCATATCAGGTCGTCCCCACGGCCCGTAGACTGTAAAAAACCTCAGGCCTGTGCAGGGAATTTTATAGAGGCTCGCATAGGCATGCGCCATAAGTTCATTTGCCTTTTTTGTTGCAGCATAAAGAGACACAGGATGGTCCACATTGTTATGGACCGAAAAAGGCATCTTCGTGTTGGCCCCATAGACAGAACTTGAAGAAGCGAAGACAAGATGTTTTACCATACTGTGCCTGCATCCTTCGAGGATGTTCAGAAATCCAGAGATATTGCTTTCTACATATGAATAGGGATTAATAAGTGAATACCTGACACCAGCCTGGGCTGCGAGATTCACGACTATTTCGAACTCTCCCCGGGAAAATAACCCGGCCATGCCGTCTCTGTCCTCAAGACTCAGTTTCTCGAAGACAAAGTTATCTTTTCCCCGGAGCTGATTCAGCCTGTCTTCTTTGAGTTTGACATCATAATAATCGTTCAGGTTATCGAGTCCGGTTACCTCATCTCCAAGGTCAATAAGCCTTCTGCAAAGATGGTAACCGATAAACCCGGCAGCCCCTGTGATGAGAACCTTCCTGGGAGATCGGCTCATAACCCTACAACTGAAGCCTCTCAAGCATTTCCTTTGATACCTTTGGAATTTCCTGGGGACTGCGTTTCATAGACTATTGTAGCTCATCAAGCAATATACCATTCATATGTTCTCTTAATGCCCGCTTTTTCGGATTCAGTTCGGTATTCAGGGTCAGGTTTGACAGGCTGTTGAAAAAGTCTTTTTTCTGTCATTGCGAGCGAAGCGCGGCAAATCTTGCCTTTAATAAAATCATTTGAGGGACAGATTATTGCGTTGCCATCTTGAAGTGAAGCAGCACAATCGTGTAAAAGTCCTCCAGGTCTTTTAGGTTATGAATGAGAATGGATTTTAAAATATCCTTATCGATTGCCTGATAATCGTGCATTGCAATATTCCTGAATCCGACCATTGATTCCATCTTCGCGGCAAGCTCTTTCGAAATTACGCCTGCATTCTGAAGAAGCTTGAAATTACCCTTAACCGTATCAGACAGGCCAAGGCCTTCTGATGCAATAATATGTGTTGCAAGATCAATGACTGCCTGTACGGACCTCTGAAGATTCAATACAAAGATGTCCTGTTTATCGATATCATCAAGACGTTCAGGCTCCAGCATGGTTGTCTCCTGAATTCTTTTCAGGCATCTCTGGACCGCAGCGACCTTGGCAAGTACCACATCCGGATCAGGCATAGATTCTTCCCCTCAGTATCTTATCTTCAATTTCCTTTCTGTTCCTCTTCAGGTCGTCATATGCTGTTACGGTATTCATAAAAAATTCGTGATAAGCCCGCTGGCCTTTCTTGAGCAGCAAGGTACCTTTCTTCAGAACCTGCATGCGTATAATAGGCGAGGCAGTATTCAGGACTACGATATCCGTTTCCATCCCCAAGAGCCCTGTCAAGTCTTCACGGAGTCTGTGTATCCTGTGAAAATCGACTACGCCGGTAAAATAGATCGCGATATCCACGTCACTGAAGACCGTTGCTTCCCCACGTATAAAAGAACCAAAGAGAAAAGCGAAAGCGACATCATCGTACATCAGCAAATACTTATTGATTGTAGAAGTCATATCTTCGATACATATCTTCTTGCGATATTGCTCTCCATCCGTATTACTTCTGCTGTTTCCCATCATCTTAAATCTACTTGATTCATTAATGCATTATATCAGAAAATGCATCTCTCAAAGATTCCATACTCACGAGTTTGCTGTGCGTAACATCTATCCAAGCCGGACAATAAAAACGTTCGCATAAAATATTGGTTTAATTATGTTTTTTTGGTAACGATAAAGGAGCACGATTACTATAGGTCTGACACTATTGCTCTATCAGTTCCCTGAAATACGCGATCGTTCTTTGGAGTCCTTCTTTCAGCGGCGCCTTCGGCATCCAGCCCAATTTCTCTCTGGCGAGCGTGATATCAGGTTGCCTCTGGGTCGGGTCGTCCTGGGGTAAAGGGTTAAAGATAATCTTCGACCCGGACCTGGTCATTTCTTTTGTCGGTTGCGCCAGCTGCAGTATGGTGAATTCGGAAGGATTTCCCAAATTAACCGGCCCTGTGAATTCATCCGGCGTATCCATAAGTTTAATCAATCCATCGATCAGATCATCCACGTAGCAGAAACTCCTCGTCTGGCTTCCGTCTCCGAACACTGTCATGTCCTCATTTTTCAGGGCCTGCATGATAAAATTACTGACCACCCGGCCGTCATTCGGATGCATCCGCGGGCCATAGGTATTGAATATCCGGGCGACTTTAATCCTGAGCCTGTGCTGTCTGTGGTAATCGAAGAAAAGTGTTTCCGCGCACCGCTTGCCTTCGTCATAGCATGACCGCGTGCCTATGGGATTCACATTCCCCCAGTATGATTCCGGCTGAGGGTGGATGGCCGGATCACCATAGACTTCTGACGTCGACGCCTGAAGGATTTTTGCCCTCACGCGCTTGGCAAGGCCCAGCATATTGATCGCCCCGTGCACGGATGTCTTCGTGGTCTGCACAGGGTCGAATTGGTAGTGAATTGGTGATGCAGGGCATGCGAGGTTATAAATCTCATCCACTTCAATATAGAGGGGAAAGGTAATGTCATGCCTCATCACCTCAAAAAGGGGATGACCTATCAAATGCGCGATATTGGACTTTCTTCCGGTATAGAAATTGTCGACGCAGACTATTTCATGCCCCTCGTGCAGAAGTCGTTCACAGAGATGGGAGCCGAGAAAACCGGCCCCGCCGGTAATAAGAATCCTTTTATTGGAATAATTTTTCATCTGAAAAACATCGGAACGATTAACAAACCCACAAAGAGGGCGGCGATGACTGCAATAATTAATTCCCAGTGCCTGGACCAATAATACCGGAGGTCCTTTTGCTGGCGTCCTCGTGAAGATTTATGCTCTTTTTTCTCTTTCTTTTTGAAAACCTTTCGAAGCATTGTTATCCCTTATCCATGAATGTGTATCAATACCTTCTGAATATGCAGTTGAATAATATACCAGGATTCTTCCCTGATGCAAGCCTATAACACAAGCGCAAATTCAGGATACATTTTTGTGATTATTCCGGAGGTCCTCATGGTTTTCCTGCCGCAGAATTTCGATCTCCATTTTGAGGCTGTCGTATTCGCCAAGTTTTCTCTGCAGAAACGCATACGTCTGCGTTATTTTTTCACTGACCCCCCGGGGGGTCAGAATGTACATGTATGCAATCTTCTTTTTTGTGTTCTTGAACCGCTGCGCTTTAATATAGCCTTTCTTCAGCAGCGCATTCACAAGATAATTCACCCGTCCGAGGCTCATCCCCATTTTTCGCGCGAGATCGCGCTGCGAAAGCGTTCCGTCTTTTGCCAGTTCGCGAAGGGTCTTAAACTGTGATTCGTCCATATAGAAAAAGTTAAAAGTTAATAGTTGAAAGTTGAAAGTGAAACATCAAAGCACAACTTCAATGAAATTTTATCGGGGATTTTAGACAGGCTACCGCCCGGACCTGATCACATCAGGAAGGAAAAAGCATAAACCATACGTGCGTTCATGCATTGAACTTATAATAGAATGTGAGACCTTCAGAAAGTCAAATTTATGAGTTCTTACAAAAGTCCATTCTGGTAGCCGCAGGCTTTCCGCCTCGGCGGATCGCTGCGGCGATAGCCTGCGTTATAAGGCAAATGAAAACCAAAAAACACGCAAACTAAAGTTTGCGGCTACATAATGATTTCAAGGCTTTGGCAGGAATCTAACGGTTGACAAAGCATTCCTATTATTTTTATAGTAACTAATACGGCAAACGGTTGCCGTCCAACAGCGTCTGACATCATTGGCTGCTGAAATGATAAGGACGCTTTTTTTGCCTGAAAATCTTTTCGTTACAGGCTATTTGAGGTTAATACCATGTGCAGACTGGCTGCGATAACATCGAACGAATATTTCTCACCAATGGAGAATATCCTTGCCCTCGAGACAATGAAGGAAGGTCACGACGGCTCGGGGCTCGGTCTTACGCTGAAAAACCTCGGCGGGAGATTCAAAGATGCAAAAGGATACCCCATCCTCTCGGGGATATCTTCCAATAGCGGGACCAAAGCCCTGAACGAATTCATGGACAAAGCAGGGTTTAAGCTTCTCGATGCGTGGTCTCCGAAGATCAAGGCCGTAAAAGGGATAACACCGCGCGATCACTACTTTGCGCGAGTGTACGACTACCCCAAGTCATACAAGACCAAATCGATGATAGAAAAAGAAGATCTGCTCATGAATATACGCCTCATGCTGCGGAAAATCGGAGAGCCTGATCAGTCGCTCTTCGCATTCTCATTCTATCCCGATATCCTTACCTTAAAAGAAGTCGGAGACCCCCTCCAGCTGGCCGAATTCTTCGGCCTCGACAGGGAGAATATCAAGGCAAAGATTGTTTTCGCGCAGGGGAGACAGAATACCAATTATGCAATTTACCTCTATGCGTGTCATCCTTTTTTCATTCAGGGATACTGCTCCATGACAAACGGCGAGAATACGGCCTTTGTACCGATACGGGAGTTTCTGATGAGCAGGGGCTTTCCCGGGTACATCGGTTATAACAGCGACAGTGAGGTATTCACCCATATCCTGCACTATACTTCGCGGCAACTGAAACTGCCGTTGACCTATTACAAAGACGTCATCACCCCCTTGAAGGAATCCGAAAGAGAGACAAGACAGGACAGGGAGGCATTGCAGCTTATGAAACAGTCCCTGCGGCCTCTCTGCATTGACGGGCCAAACATGGTTATCGGCTTTACCCCTGACGGGACCTGTTTCATGGCGCACGATGCAAAGAAACTAAGACCGGGGGTTGTCGGCGGCGTGAAGGGCAAGTATGCGCTGATGTCCGAAGAATGCGGGCTTGACAGCGTGATTCCGAAAAGAACCAAATCAAAGGATATCTTTCCGATGAAATACGACATGGTAATCATTAAGCCTCAGGCAGAGGAGTTGACGGTATGGAGCCAGCTTCAAAATTAGATCATAATCATAACCTGTCATTACGGGAGTTTCCCTATATCATCCGCTGGAGGGACGACAGGTGCACAAGATGCGGCAGATGCACCGCCGTCTGTCCGGTGAAAGCGATCGAGCCAAGCGTAAAGGTGCATAGAGTTGTCAGTTCGGAAGGGCCTGTCCCGTCTCCTCATGCAGTGAGAAGTATTGTCCACATCGTCGAACAGGTGACAGATATCGAGCGGTATTGCACCGGGTGCGGAACATGTACCCTCGTATGTCCGAATGAGGCGATTGAACCTGAATACAACCCGCAAAACAAATTCATGCATTATAAGAATAAAGGCGGAGAAGGGTATAAACGCGGCGGAAGGAGAAACGATCCATCGATATCGACCCTCGACAGGCTGAAGTTCACAAGGATCTCGATGCTTACCGACCCCGCCCTCGATGCGGGGAGGCATGAGTTCCGCGTGAGAACGCTCCTGGGGAGAATTCTGCCGCCGGAGGATTTGCCGCTGCTCTCAGACAACGGTAAGCTAAGGGTCGACAAAACGACCGACAAATTCATTCCGCCGGTGCGTGAGATCTTCCCGATCATGATCGGAAGCATGTCGGTCGGCGCTCTCTCACCCCCGATGTGGGAAGGCCTCGCCATGGGCGTTGCCTATCTCAATGAAGTGGAGGGGCTGCCGGTCGTGATGTGCACGGGAGAGGGAGGAGTGCCTCCGAGACTTTTAAAATCACGCTTTCTGAAATACATGTGCCTGCAGATCGCATCAGGTTATTTCGGATGGGACGAGATTATCCATTCGCTCCCCCATATGACGGAAGAGCCGGCTGCTATCGAGATCAAGTACGGGCAAGGCGCAAAGCCCGGCGACGGCGGGCTGCTGATGGCCCAGAAGGTATTAAAGCTCATCGCAAGTATCCGCGGGGTACCGCAGTTTGTCGACCTGGCTTCACCGCCGACGCACCAGACGAAGTACTCTATTGAAGAGGCTGTGGCAAAGATGATCCAGTCCATGTCTATGGCATGGGGATTCAGGGTTCCGGTCTACCCGAAAATATCGGGGACAAAGACCGCACGCGCGGTGCTCAATAATCTTGCGAGAAACCCCTTTGCTGCCGCATTGTCGATTGACGGCGAGGACGGGGGGACCGGCGCTGCATACAATGTATCTCTGGACAAGATGGGGCATCCTATCGCATCAAATCTCAGGGAATGCTATCTCGATCTGGTGAAACAGGGCAAACAGAACGAATTGCCCCTGATCGCGGCAGGAGGCGTCGCGAAAAAAGGCAATCTCGCGGCCAATGCAGCAGCGCTTATCATGCTGGGGGCATCGGCTGTTTCCATCGGCAAATATATCATGCAGGCTGCGGCAAACTGTTTCGGCGACGAATACAATCGCTGCAACCTCTGCAATACAGGCAAATGTCCGAGGGGCATCACCACTCAGGATCCGAAGCTTTACAGGAGGCTTGATTCGGACGTTGTTGCCGAACGCGTGGTGGAGGTCTTTAAGGCGGCAAACGTGGAATTAAAGAAAATCTTCGCACCGATGGGCAGAAGTACTGAATTGCCTATCGGCATGTCCGACGGATTGAGTGTTGATGACAGGGCAATCGCGGACAGGCTGGAAATAAGCTATGCGTGCTAAAAAAACAGCAGGGACCAAACAGAAATCAGAAGTCGGGACTAAAAAGAAAATTCCTCCCAAAAATCTCCCCCTGACAAAGGGGACGGGCAAGGGACAGTATCCCCGGCCAAAAGAGGGTTGCCGATTCCAACATCCTTGCCGTCCATGGAGTGGTTAACGGACAGAGAGTACCGTCCCGAATCTTTGAAGAGCAGATACAACGGGCGGTGGAAAACGGCGCCAGGGAATTGCATATCATTGCCGATGGTCAGCACGGCTTAGGCGGCCGCATATGGCCAAGGGGAGAGGCAGTCAAAATAACCATCGAGGGCCCGGCCGGACAGAGGCTCGGCAGCATGGGAATGGCCGGCACGGAGATTCTTCTTAAGGGAAGCGCTTCCGACGATGTGGGATGGATAAATTGCGGGGCAAAAATAACGGTGCTGGGTGATGTCACCAACGGCGCTTTCAATGCCGCTGCACAGGGGATCCTCTATGTCCAGGGGAGCGGAGGAGCACGGTGTGACACAATGACGAAACACAACCCGCGCTTCGACCCGCCGCAGTCGTGGTATTTCAGAAATGTGGGAGACTCCTTTGCGGAATTCAAGGCAGGCGGGATTGCCGTTGTCTGCGGAGTTGATTCCAGGAATCCCGACAATGTCCTCGGCTACCGTCCCTGTGTCGGAATGGTAGGAGGGACAATCTATTTCCGGGGCCCGATTCAGGGCTACAGCGAGAGGGATGTAAAACTGCTCGACCTCACCCCGCAGGACTGGGAATGGCTCAGGACAAACATGAAGCCGTATCTCGGGGCCATCGACAGGATGCCGTATTACGACGAACTTACCCGTTCGTCCGATGAATGGAAAAAATTTATCGCCTACACGCCTCAGGAAAAAAGGGACAGGAAATGGTTCAAGATATCCACCTCCGATTTCAGGAAGACCGTATGGGAGAAAGAGGTCGGACAGGGCGGCATCTTTGCTCCGTTTATGGACCACGACCTCACCATACTGCCATACATAACAACCGGCAAGGAGAGAAGGAACAAACCGGTCTGGGCGAATGAGAAATATCAGCCGCCCTGCGCGTACACCTGTCCCACACATATCCCTTCTCATAAGAGGGCGACGTTGATCAGACAGGGCAAACTTCATGAGGCGCTCGAACTCGTATTACAATATAGTCCTTTACCCGCAACCGTATGTGGTCAGATCTGTCCGAACCTCTGCATGCAGAGCTGCACGCGCGGCCAGATTGACAAACCTCTCAGCATAGACAAGCTTGGCAGGCTCGCCCTTGAACTGCCTGCGCCGAAAAAGGCCGATCCAACAGGACATGCCATAGCAGTCATCGGCGGAGGCCCTGCAGGACTGAGCGCCGCCTGGCAACTTGGATTAAAGGGACACAGCGTTGACCTCTATGAAGCGACGGATAAGCTCGGAGGAAAGCTCGAACTCTGTATCCCGAGGGAGCGTCTTCCTCAGGAAGTGCTGCAGAAAGAACTATCGCGCTTTAAAGAGATCGGCGTCAGCATTCATCTGAATGCGACGATCGATCAGAAGAAATTCGAGGAGATTTATAAAGAACATGAACTCGTTGTCGTCGCATGCGGGGCTCATAAACCGCGGATATTCCCATTCCCCGGCTCCGAACACATCATGTCGGCCTATGACTTCCTCAGGGGGGTCAACATCGGGGACATTCCGGAGCTGAAGGACAGGAAAGTCGTCATTATCGGCGCGGGCAATGTGGGAATGGATGTGGCTTCACAGGCATATAACTGCGGCGCAGTATCGGTCATCGCCGTGGATATCCAGAAACCTGCGGCGTTCGGGAAAGAGATGGAGACCGCTGTCGCAAAAGGCACACAGATTGTCTGGCCGAAATTTACCGACCGCTACGACCATCAGGAAAAGAAACTCTATTTCAAAGATGGCACATCACTCGACGCTGACCTTGTCATTATGTCGGTGGGTGACGTGCCTATCCTCGATTTCCTTCCTCCGGGCATTCATACGGAGAGGGGATGGATTCAGGTAAACGATATCGGGCAGACATCAGACGTAAAAGTATTCGCAATCGGCGACGCGACCCGGTTGGGCCTTGTGACCCATGCAATCGGTCAGGGGCGTATCGCTGCCGAGACGATCCATTCCCAGCTTATGCATGCACCGCGATGGCCGGAAATCAAACAGGTTGTTCCTTACGAACGCATCAAGACAGAGTACTATGACGTCTGCAGCGGAGATTTCACGCCGGACCAGGAAGCGCATAAATGTATGTCCTGCGCAACGTGCCGTGACTGCCACATGTGTGAAACGACCTGCTACTGGGGCGCCATCAGCAGAGTAGAACATCAGGACGGTTCGTACGAATATGTGGTCGATGACGAAAAATGCATAGGCTGCGGATTCTGTGCAGGCATATGCCCGTGCGGCGTGTGGGAGATGGTGGAAAATGTATGAGCGGGTTCAAGGAGTCAAGAATTATGAACAGGGTTCGAGGAGCCAAGGATATGAGGATTCAAGTGACATATAAAATAATGCTCGACCCCTGGAATCCTTGACCCCTCGAATCCTTATACCTCTATGGCTCAGTCATTAATACGAGAGAACCGGATCCTTTCGGCTCTCCTTGAAGTAAGCAAGGTACTGAACTCTTCTTTTGACCTTGAAAAAAATCTCTCCCGCACCATGCGCGTCCTTGGAGATTTTCTCGAAATGGAGAGGGGGTCCGTCTTCCTCCTCGATCAGAATACCAAAGAGCTGAAGATCGTCGCAGCCCACGGCCTCACCAAAGAACAGATCGAGCGGGGAAAATACAAGATCGGCGAAGGCATCGTCGGAAGGGTCCTTGAAAAAGGCTCTCCCTTAGTGATCCCCAACGTCGGGGAAGAACCGTTATTCCTCAACAAGACCGGATCACGTTTCCAGAAAAGCGGCATTTCATTCCTCTGCGTCCCGATCAAATTTAAAGGCGAATCAATCGGGGTGTTAAGCGCAGACAGGCTTTTTAGTGATACCGACATCACTATTGATGAAGATATCAGGGTCCTCGAAATCATCGCCTCGATCATCGCCCAATACGCAATCCTCTGGAAACATTATAAAGAAACCGAGAGGGAAAGGGAGAACCTGAAGCTCCAGTTAAAAGGAAAGTACAGCCTCCCGAACATCATCGGCACTTCAGACCGGATGCAGGAAGTGTTCGAATCCGTGCATCGCGTGTCCGATTCAAAAGCGACCGTCATCCTCTACGGTGAAAGCGGAACAGGGAAGGAGCTGATCGCAAAAGCCATTCACTACATGAGTCCCCGGGCAAAGGAATCCTTTGTGAAATTCAACTGCGCCTCGATCCCCGAGGGACTTCTCGAATCCGAGCTGTTCGGGCATGAAAAAGGAGCGTTCACCGGAGCGGTCAACGCCCGGAAGGGACGCTTTGAACTCGCGCATGGCGGGACGATACTGCTCGATGAAGTCGGCGATCTCCCGATCAACCTCCAGCCCAAAATTCTGCGCGTTCTTCAGGAAAGAGAATTCGAACGGGTCGGCGGTGAAAAAACAATTAAGGTCGATGTAAGACTCATCGCCGCAACGAGTAGAAACCTCGAAGAGCTGGTCGCAAAGGGAAAATTCAGGGAAGACCTCTTCTATCGCCTGAATGTTGTTCCGATATTTATGCCGGCCCTGAGGGAGCGGAGAGAAGACATTGCGCTGCTCGTTGAATATTTCCTCAAAAAGTTTAACGAAGAAAACAGCAAGAATGTTTCTTTATCAGGAGAGGCCCTGAGAATATTGGCTGATTACAACTGGCCGGGCAATGTCAGGGAGCTTGAGAATTCCATGGAAAGACTTGTCGTAATGTCAGGCAAAGACAGCATAAAACCTTCGGACCTTCCGATAAACCTGAAGCTCCCTTCACCGGATGAGGTCATGCAGAGAGAATCACTGAAAGCGGGGATAGCGGATATCGAAAAATCGAGCATCCTCGACGCGCTCGAAAGGACAGGATGGGTGCAGGCAAAGGCTGCCCGGATGTTAGGCATTACCCCGAGACAGATAGGCTACAAAATGAAAAAGTACGATCTCACCTCTCCCCCAGGATTAGCGTAGCAGCTTTTTTTTCAGGCTTCAACTGCTCATCCCGTACAAGCCTTACACTGCGTTGTTCTCGTTGAAGCGGAAGATGGGTTAATTAGAGTCTGTGTATAAAGTCTCTTTCTGTCATCCTCCGGCTTGACCGGGGGATCCAGAACCCGTTGAAAAACCTGGATTCCCCGATCGGGTCGGGGAATGACGGACTGCTTGAATCGTAGTTTATACACAGACTCTAATTTATATATTTATGCATGTTATACTTATTGCAGGCGTTTACATTTTTATTTCGATGCGGTATTCCTATGCATTTACATTCAAGGAGACAATGATATGAAAAAAGGTATGGCAGCAATCTTCAGTCTGTTCTTTGTGCTGGCGAGTTTCGGTCTCTCTATGGCAGCCGACCAGGATGTGAAAGGGGGCAAGGACCACCCCTTCTTTCGAGGATGCCCGACTTCTTATATCGGAATATAAGGACACCGAGTTCGACAGCCACAGATTCATCGACCAGGACAAAAAGCCGGTCAGCATCGAGGGCCACAAGTACTACATCCTATACCGTCTCAACAAGGGCGCGGCGGAGCCCGGAGAATTAAAGATACGCAGGAACATCCAGGACGCCCTCAGGAAGATCGGCGGAAAGGTTGTCTTTGACGACAACTTCAACAAAACCTCCACCATCGTGCTCCAAAAGGAGGGCAAAGAGACGTGGATCGAGGTCAGGTCCTACAATAACATGTACGAGCTGACGATAGTGGAAAAAGAGATCATGAAGCAGGAGGTCGTGGCCGATGCCGCGGCGATGGGCAATGACATCAATACCACCGGCCATGTTTCGGTATACGGCATATACTTTGACACCGGAAAGTCAGAGATAAAGCCTGAATCCGACGCCGCTATCTCGGAAATAGCAAAACTCCTTAATAATAACGGCGCTCTGAATATATATGTCGTCGGTCATACGGACAACGTCGGCTCCTTTGATTCCAACATGAAGCTATCCAAAGACCGTGCGGATGCAGTGGCGAAAGCACTGACCACCAAATACGGGATAGCCGCCACACGATTGAAGTCTTATGGTGTGGCTTCCCTTTCACCGGTCTCATCGAACGATACAGAAGACGGAAAGGCGAAGAACCGGCGGGTGGAATTGGTAAAACAGTAACGCCAAATCAAGGGAAAAAGGGGCGACTGCGCTCGGCAAACAGAGCAGAGCATCCTTATTATACTGCCTCAAGAACCTGCGGCATCACCCCAGAGTTCCCTGAGTCTTTGGTCGCGGCCGCATCGGTAACGGTAGAATTTGTAGCGGATCGGGTTCTTCTTGTAATACTGCTGGTGGTAATCCTCTGCAGGATAAAACGCAGAGGCCTGCACAATTTCGGTTACGACAGGTCCCTTGAACGGCTTGTTCTTTTCCAGCTGGGCCTTCGAATGGAGCGCCAGCCGCTGCTGTTCCTCATTATGATAAAAAATCGCACTGCGATACTGATTCCCGACATCACAGAACTGCCGGTCTTTGGCGGTGGGGTCGATGTTGTGCCAGAAGACATTCAGGAGCTTTTCATAGCTGACCCGTGCCGGGTCATAGACGACCTGAACCGCCTCGGCATGCCCTGTTCCTCCAGCCGAAACCTCTTCGTAGGTGGGGTTCTTTTTTGATCCGCCGGTGTAACCGGATGTAACCGAAGCCACGCCGGGAATCTGGTCGAAGGGGTGCTCCATACACCAGAAACAGCCGCCTGCAAAGGTTGCCTTCTCAAGATTCATTGCTGAAGTCACGGAGGCGGTAGCAACAAATATGGCTGAAAGTCCTGCCATTGCTGCAATAAGCATTTTCATTGGGTCTCCTTCCGAATAGGTCATTTTCCAATATAATCCGATTAGTTAAATGATGCAAGATGAATACCAAAACACAAGCTGTTGATTTTGCGGGCATTTCGAAAAATATGCGTGCGGATTCTCCGGGAAATTCGCCCGATGTCAGGAATTATTGGCAGCTCAAGTTTATTGAGCTGTTCATTTTCAGTGCTTTTGTTTTGTCTCCTGGTGCTTTAGAATAAAGCATATTACCAAAGGTTCATTGTAAACGATCAAATTTCACATAACTCCCTCTGCCCCCTCTTAACTTAAGAGGGGGCGGGGGGCGTTATCCGAAAAATGTTACGGTATTTATGAAATTCTTTGCAATCAGCCACTTGAACAATTTGTTTTCAACCGAAAGGCATTTCTGCCTCTCATCCCTTCAGCGTTTCTGTTGCTTTCCCTCTTCACTCATGTAACTGCGCTCTCCGTATTTGCCGGCGATTGCGAGATCGTGAAAGCGGACAAATACCAGAAGTCGCAGCAGGTCATTGTCACTGACTGGAATGCCGGCATTCCTTATATGAAAGAGACGGTTGAGACCTACCAATGCGCCAACATCACATTTAAAAATACCTTCTGGCAAGGCGTATATTCTTCGGATATGGAGATCACTGCTGTCTTTGAAGATCAGCGCTCGATAAGTAAAAAAATTGAATGCGAGAAAAAACGTCTTGAATTCGGAGACACCTATTCCTGTTCGGTATGTTTTGAGAACGAGTCGCCGATAATCGACATTCAGTGTGCCCTCAGATAAGATGCAGAAGTGCGTTCATTTCGCCTCCTCATCGGTAAATATGTCCCTTAATGTTTTGTAACGGTTCCCGAAACGCTCCTGCAATGTCCTGTCGAACCGTCTTATGATCTTCATTATATAGATGTCGTGTTTGATATAATCTTCTGCGAGCGTGGCAAAACCCCTGTTCCTGCTCCACGCGCCTTCCACCCTGCCGTATTTGTATACCGTCCCGGTAAGCACCTCCTGAGAATCGACAACCAGAACGACTCCTCTGCCGCCTTTCTCATGGTAAACGGTATCCTCGATCGGGTGCTGATACACCTGGCCGGCCCTCATCCTTGTCTGACCGAAATGGACAATCGCGACCTGCACGCCCCTCTGAAAGGCCTGCGTAACGACATCTTCTATCTGTTCGAGCTCTTCCTTCCAGATCGAAAGCAGGATGGTTTTTCCCGCCCCTTCGATCATGCGGCGCGCCTTCAGCATGAGATAATCGTATTCCGAAATGCTCCATATCGACAGATTATCCTTTTCCCCTCTGACACCCGAAAGTCTTCCTTCAAGCGACGTAATCGTTTTTTCGACCTTTTTCCGGTGCATGCTCAAAAAATCGTCGGGCTCCAGAGGCAGATACCTCTTTATTTTTTCATCCTCGACGACCGATATCATACCCTTCTCACCGAGCTTGCCCAGCACCCCATATACCTTTGACGTGGGAACACCTGACAGTCTGGCTATCTCATACGCGGTGGAAGGGCTCTCCTTCAGGAGGGAAAGGTAGACCTTCGCCTCGTATTCGGAAAGTCCGATCTCCGCAAGATGTGAAAGGGTCGATTTCATTATTGCCTACTTTAGTAGTTAATAGTATACCTTCTTTTTATGCATGTCAATAGCTTATCAGTAAACATTCTACAAGAATTAGACAAATTTCATCTATTCAGTCGAAAGAATTTTCTGGAGCTTTTCTGCGGGATTGCCAATTATTTTTCTCCTCTCTGTAAAAGATATGATTCATTCCGGACATACTAAAGACTTCATAAATTTAAATACCCTCCAATCCCGTCAAGGGAGGGGCGACTCTTAAGTTCCCCTCTCCCTTGACGGGAGAGGGCAAGGGTGAGGGTGTGAGCTTTACTTATGAACTCCTTAGTATGAACCTGCTGTCCATTTTAGGCTATCCTGATTTACAATAGATCATGCGGAAAATACTTGTTATCACCGAAGAACCGAAGGAGATACTCTCCTTTTTCAAGTCCGTCATCGCCGGGCTGAATGGAAAGGACAAGCGCCAGGGGGAGATAGCGGTAGGAACCGATCCGGTGAACCCCCTCAAATATGATATGGCGTTCCTCGACCTCGATTATGACGACTGGCAGAAACGGCTTCTTGAACTTCGGCAAAGGATGCCTGTTATTGCCTTTGCTTCGTCTGACGTGAAAAAGGCGGTTGAGGCCATGAAGTTCGGCGCGGGTGATTTCCTTGAAAAACCGTTGAACCGGGAAACGGTAAGCGACGTTATCAGAAAACACAGGAAGAAGATCCTCAATAACGAATTCGGATTCGATGAGACGATCGGCAGAAGCCCATTAATGCAGGAGGTCTACGGGCTTGTGAAAAAAGCGGCTGTCAGCGAGAGCAACGTATTGATCACCGGTGAAAGCGGCACGGGCAAGGAACTTGTCGCACGGGCGATCCATAAATGGAGTCCGAGAGACGAGAAGGCGTTCGTCACCATCAATTGCAGCGCTATCCCTGATACGCTCCTTGAGTCGGAGCTGTTCGGTTTTGAAAAAGGCGCCTTTACCGGAGCGAATTATACGAAAAAGGGCCTCATCGAGCTGCAGACGGCGGCACCATATTTTTTGATGAGATAGGAGATGTCTCTCCTCTCTTCCAGGTTAAAATCCTCAGGATGCTGCAGGAAGGCGAAGTGATGCGAATAGGGGGGATGCAGCATATTAACGTCAACCTGAGAATTATCTCTGCGACCAACAGAGACCTTGCGGTCGCCTGCAGGAAGGGGGTGTTCAGGGAGGACCTTTTTTACCGGGTGAATGTCATCAATATCCACCTTCCGCCTTTAAGGAACAGGATCGAGGACATTCCGATCTCTGATCGCACATTTCATCGAAAAACATTCCCGCAAAAGGAAAGACCTGCTGGTAAAAGGCATCAGTGAGGACGCGATGAATATCCTGATGAACTATTCATACCCCGGGAATATACGGGAACTCGAGAATATTATTGAGCACGCGATATCCCTTGCAAACAGCCCCAAGATATTGCCTGCTGATATGCCCCCTCACCTGCTACAATTCCCATCACAGAAAATCAGTCCTTCGCTGAAGCTGAAGGAAACGCTGAGAAATGTGGAAAAAGAATTGATATGGGCTACCTTACAGAGGGCGGGGGGGAATATCTCGAAGGCAGCGGTCGAACTCGGTGTTCACCGGCAACAGCTTCAGAGAAAACTGAAGAGCATAAAAACAGAAACATAACGTTTCTCTGCAACAATTTATTTCACTGCTTCACAATGCCTTTAAATATATATCTTTGCGATCTGCTGCATCTTAAAGTTACAGACAACTTCCGAAAAGAATGAATTTATTATAAATATCAACACCTTGCCGGATTGGCATATCTATTGCTTTTCTTTTAAAAGTTATAAAGACATGAATTAATAAGCATATGAAGATTGAAAGAACCATAGACAGAGAAAGCAAACTGAAACTGTATGTACAGATTTATACCATTATCAGGGAAAAGATAGAACACGGGGAATGGCCTGCCGGTACCCAGATACCGACTGAAGATGAACTCTGCAGGACATACGATGTAAGCAAAGTTACGGTGAGAGAAGCTATTCAGGAATTGGCGAGAGAAGGATTTTTGCGAAGACAGCAGGGCAAGGGAACGTTTGTTCTATATTCCGTTCCTCATCTGGGGCTGACGATGAGGACGAGATTAACGGATGTACTGCATGGAGAGGGGGTGACGGTCAGAAGGGAAACATTCGAAAGAAAATTAATAACGCCATCAGAGGATATCAAATCAATACTGATGACAGAGGAGGAGATATATTATATCCTTTCAAGGAAGTATATTGATGCACAGCCGGCGGCTGTTGAAGAGCTGTTTTTCCCGACATTTGTACTTCTCACCATAGACGATAGCGATATGCTCTATAAATCATTTCCGGACATCATAGAGGAACTGGGGACAAAGAAGATATCCAGGGTCGTCCAGACGTTCGAGATAGTCAGTCTGAAACAGGCCCATGCTCTTCACCTTGCGATGCGGGAAGGCTCAGCCGTTCTTGTTGTCAGCAGGGTCTATTTCAGTTCGGACGGAAACCCTATCGCCTATTCAAGGTGTATCCTGGGGGGGAACAAAAAAATTCAGATCGATTTTGAAAAGATCAAGTAAGGCAGTGAATAGTGAACAGTGGATAGTAAATAGTCACTTGCATGGCTCTTCACTGACAATCATTCACTGTCAACTCAATTAAAAAGGAGGGTATAAGATGAGTTTTCCGAGACAGATGTATGAATTTCTGAAAGCAGCCAGTGTAGCTCACGCGAAATGGGACTATGAAGTTTCGATGAGCATCATCAAGAACCGAAAGAAACTTCTGGTCCTCTTCGTGCTTCTGATGCCGATACTGGCGGTAACGTTGCTGCAGGCAGCCGACATGATAGGAGGGAAGACCGCATATGCGCCGGCGCACTATTCGAACCTGATATTTGCATGGTTTCGATCGCGGTAGGTCTGGCAGCGGGTCTTATCACAGGATGTATCGGCGCGGGAGGCGGCTTTATCATCACTCCTGCATTGATGGCAGCAGGTGTGAAAGGGTATCCTTGCCGTTGGTACAGACGTGTTCCATATCTTTGCGAAGGCAATCATGGGAACAACCGTTCACAAAAAACTCGGTAACGTTTCTGTGAAACTTGCAATCGCATTCCTTATAGGTTCATCCGGCGGTACTTTTATCGGCGGCTGGATCAATAAAACACTCTACAACAAAGACCCCTTGTTGAGTGAGGCATTTATCAGTACGGTTTATGCAGTATTGCT
Organism: uncultured Nitrospiraceae bacterium; assembly: GCA_963718855.1. Lineage (GTDB taxonomy): Bacteria > Nitrospirota > Thermodesulfovibrionia > Thermodesulfovibrionales > SM23-35 > CAVRAA01. Next base: position 92,559 of record CAVRAA010000009.1, read on the forward strand.
GGGCTTCCTCGGTACCTATGCCATGATAGACTTTATCAAATCAACGAGGAAACCGGCAGGCGGAGACAGCGGCGGGCATGACGCCCATGGCGGGCCATCGGGCATGACCTCTTTGTCGATTAGCCTGCAGAAGATCAATATCCCTCCGATGATCACCTTTGACGAGGACTTCGGCGGAAGAAAAATCTCCTGGCTCTTTCTCGCAATCGGCGGATGTGTCGTCGGAGCGCTCGCCGCAATCATGGGAGTTGGCGGCGGCTTTGTCACCTTCCCGATGTTCGTGTATATCTTCGGTGTTTCGACCGCTACGACAGTCGGTACGGATATCCTGCAGATCATCTTCACGGCGGGTCTTGCATCCATAGCGCAGTATGCTATTTATGGCTATGTCTTCTATACACTCGCAATGGGGATGCTTATCGGTTCTTTGATCGGAATTCAGGTCGGCGCGCTCACGACAAAAGTCGTGAAGGGAATCCATATCAGGGGATTTTATGCGATGTCGATTATCGCCGGCTTTATCAACAGGGCCTCAACCCTGCCGAAAAAACTGACCGAGCTTGAATATATCAACATGCCGCTGGCTGTTACTTCGAAAATAGAATATGCCGGGAATATCATCTTCTGGATCGTTGTCGGATTCTTCGGCTTCTGGGTTATGAGCAAGTTCTTTGCGAACATCGGCAAATTAAGAGAGGAGGGATAGAAATGGCACAGGCTAAAAAACATATGGGTCTCGGCATACTCCTGGCTATCTCCTTTTGGGTAGTGCTGTTTCTGATGTTTTCACCTATTTTCCCGAAAACTGCAGAGGGACAGCCACAGAACGGATTAGAGTGGGCTGATGAGTTGTTCAACCAGCTTGCGAAGGGTTCGTCATATTTCATTCCCAAGGTACAAAAGAGCAACGAGAAGTTTATGGGAAAAATGTTTTCAGCTACTATCAATGTGAGTAAGCCCGAGGACAAGCCCGGTGACGGAGAAGCGCGGGCAGGGAGGGCATCCAAGCTGTTTATGATCAATCCGGGCTCTACGGTAGAGGTGACCGGCACACAGTTGAAGATCGAAGGGGACCTCGGAGTGGTGCTGAAGGCAGCATTAGATGATGCGGATATGATGTTCAAGAACGAGGGTGAGAAGCTCAAGGCCAAATACGCAGCGACAATGGGAACTGACGATGTGAAGCAAATATTCAGACAGTGGAACAACGTGCTGCCCAAGATAGACAAGGCCTTCAAGAAGGAAGGAAAGATTGAGGATGCCAAGATTGTTTCTGACGTGACGAAAAAGGCAATTGAGGCAGGATATAATTTTTACGGAGTTGAAGCCAAGAAGGTCAAAGATGAGGCTGGTTTGATGACATTCCTGCTGGTCTTCTATGTTGCCTATACCATGTGGTGGGGCTTCGCGATCTTCTTCATCTTTGAGGGTATTGGGCTGAGCATGAAGAAGGCCAAAGTAAAGAAGGAAGTCTAAGGAGGAAAAAATGAAAATACTGGTTCCTGTAGACGGTTCAAAATATTCGATGGAAGCCGTAAAAGTAGCATCGGATTTTGCAAAACTAAAAAAGGCGGATATCACCGTTATGACGGTCACCCCGTTTATTCCAGGGGTTGATCTGGAGATATCAGCCAAAGAGATGGCCAGTCTGAACGAAAGTATGAAACGACGGGGCGAAGAGGTTCTTGAAAAAGCGAAAGTGATATTGACAGCAGAGGGAATTACTTTCCATACCGTTCTCTTATCAGCCATCTCCCCGGCGGATGAGATACTCGGTCTTGCGGAAAAGGAAAAAATGGAACTCATCATTATCGGACATCGCGGCACCGGCGGCGATGAGACAAGGTTTTTCATGGGGAGCGTGGCTTCAAAGATAGCCGGTCACGCCCCCTGTTCTGTGTATGTCGTGAAAACAAAATAGTATGCAGTTGACCCCTCCCCTTGAAAGGGCCTCTTCACAGAGGCCCTCTTTTTTTTGAATCGGATAGCGAGCGCATTCCTCGCAGCTCTGCTGCGGGGTTCTTCATTAAAAAATATCCTTTTGGAGGTATCCTGGTTTACAATAGTCCATGCGCGGTATCCTCGTCATTTCTCATGAAGCGAAACAGGTGGGGGATTTGCTTAGATCGATCAAAATCCTTTCCGTGAAACGGGGATCCAGGCAAAAGGAGGTATCGATCGGCACCGATCCTGAACATGCCGGTCAGTGCGACATCGTTCTCCTCGATCTTGATACGGAAGAATGGCAAAAAAAGATTTTGGACCTGAGGATGCGTATGCCTGTGATCGCTTTCTCTCGCCCGGATTGCACCAAGGCGGTTGAAGCTCTGAAACTCGGGGCGAGTGAATTTCTCGAAAAACCTCTCACTGCAGCGACGCTCGAAACAGTAATCAAACAATACAAAAAGAGGATTCTCACGCATGAGGCTGGTTTTGATGAAACGATCGGTACGAGTGCGTTAATGCAGGAGGTGTTCGGGCTGATTAAACAGGCGGCGGTGAGCGAAAGCAATGTTCTGATAACAGGGGATAGCGGGACGGGAAAGGAGCTTGTGGCGAGGGCGATTCACAAATGGAGCCCGCGCAAAGGCAGATCGTTTGTCACCATTAATTGCAGCGCAATTCCCGATACCCTCCTCGAGTCTGAATTGTTCGGGTTTGAAAAAGGCGCTTTTACCGGGGCAAACTATACCAAAAAGGGGTTGCTCGAAATTGCCGACGGAGGGACCGTATTCTTCGATGAAATAGGTGATGTCTCTCCCCTTTTCCAGATAAAGATACTGAGGGTCTTGCAGGAAGGTGAGATTATGAGGATCGGTGGCACGCACCAGATGAAGGTCGATACCAGGGTGATCGCCGCAACGAACAGGGACCTCGGAACTGCCTGTAAGAAGAGAACGTTCAGGGAAGATCTGTTCTATCGGCTGAACGTAATCAATATCGATTTGCCGCCTCTGCGTTCCCGCATGGAGGATGTCCCTTTTCTCGTTGAGCATTTTATAAAAAAACACGCTCCGAAAAGAAAAGACACCATGATAAAGGGCTTGAATGAGGAGGCTATGGGACTTCTCATGAACTATTCGTTCCCGGGAAACGTGAGAGAACTGGAAAATATTATCGAACGTGCCATGTCGTTTGCTAAAAACCCGTGGATATTATCTGCCGACCTTCCGGCATATGTATTGAACACATCTGTGCGGAAAAAGACTGCCACCCCCAGGCTGCGGGAGGCCCTTACCTCCTACGAAAGAGAACTGATATGGTCCGCTTTGCAGGATGCGCGCGGAAATATCTCTAAGGCAGCCACGCTCCTCGGAATCCACCGGCAGCAACTTCAGAAGAAACTGAAAGACCTGAGAATGCAATAAATAATTTTACTGCAAGTTATTATTGCTCTTTTAAGGCATTTTTACCACGCTATTCCCCCAAAATGCATTTATTTATTGCGTTTCATCCTTTTCGATAAATCCCATTTCCTTAAATATCAATGAGTTGTATACAGGCACGGTTGTTGCTTTTCATTGAAATCATCATAAAGACATGAATTAATAAGCATATGAAGATAGAGAAGACAGTAGACAGAGGCAGCAAAGAGAAGCTTTATGTTCAGATATACGCCATAATCCTCGATAAGATCGAAAGTGGAGAGTGGCCTTTGGGAACACAGATCCCGCCTGAAGATGAGCTCTGCAGGATTTACGATGTGAGTAAGGTTACGGTGAGAGAAGCCATCCAGGAACTGGTGAGGGAGGGCTATCTTAAAAGACAGCAGGGCAAGGGAACATTTGTTCTTTATTCCGTTCCTCATCCGGGGCTGACGATGAGGACGAGATTGACGGAAGACGATGTATACGGGGAGGGGGTGATTGTCAGGAAAGAAGTCGTTGAAAGGGGGATAAAGGAGGTTCCCGCGGAAGTAAAAATGCTGCTGATGACTGAGGAATCAATATATTATATGCGCCGCAGGAGAATTGTTGATGATATGTCATACGACGAGGAATATTTTATCCCGCTTTTTCTCCTTCCCGATATAGGGGAGGAAGACATGTCGGCGAAGGCGCTCTATGAGCTTATAGAGGAAAAAGGGACGAAGAAGATATTGAAGGTGCAGCAGACAATCGAAATCTCCCGTAATACGGAGGGGCCTGCCCCGGTTCCTGCAATGCGGGAAGCTACTTCCGCCTTGCTGATCAGCAGGCTGTTTATCAGTCATGATGAAAGCCCTATCGCGTTTTCCCGATTTGTCGCAGGCGGGGAAACCTACCGGTTTCTTATGGAATTTGAGAGAATCAAGTGAGTGGTTTAACTACAAAGGAGAAGGAGGGTATAAGATGAGTTTTCCGAGACAGATGTATGAATTTCTGAAAGCAGCCAGTGTAGCTCACGCGAAATGGGACTATGAAGTTTCGATGAGCATCATCAAGAACCGAAAGAAACTTCTGGTTCTCTTCGTGCTTCTGATGCCGATACTGGCGGTAACGTTGTTGCAGGCAGCCGACATGATAGGAGGGAAGACCGCATATGCGCCGGCGCACTATTCGAACCTGATATTTGTGGTTTCGATCGCGGTCGGTCTGGCAGCGGGCTTATCACAGGGTGTATCGGCGCAGGAGGCGGTTTTATCATCACCCCGGCATTGATGGCAGCAGGAGTGAAGGGAATTCTTGCTGTTGGAACAGACGTGTTCCATATCTTTGCGAAGGCGATCATGGGAACAACCGTTCACAAAAAACTCGGTAATGTTTCTGTGAAGCTTGCAATCGCGTTCCTCATCGGTTCATCCGGTGGAACATTCATCGGAGGCTATATCAATAAAACACTATACAACAAAGACCCCTTACTGAGTGAGGCATTTATCAGTACGGTATATGCGGTATTGCTCGGCTTCCTCGGTACGTACGCCATGATCGATTTCATCAAGTCAACGAGGAAACCTGCAGAAGGCGGAGGAGGCGGCGGGCATGACGCCCACGGCGGGCCAAGCGGCATGACCGGATTGGCAATAAGCCTCCAGAAGATCAATATCCCTCCGATGATCACCTTTGACGAGGACTTCGGTGGAAGAAGGATCTCCTGGCTCTTTGTCGCAATGGGTGGAATAATTGTTGGAGCATTGGCCGCAATCATGGGAGTTGGCGGCGGCTTTGTCACCTTCCCGATGTTTGTGTATATCTTCGGTGTTTCGACCGCGACGACAGTCGGTACGGACATCCTGCAGATCATCTTCACGGCAGGTCTTGCATCCATCGCGCAGTATGCTATTTATGGCTATGTGTTTTATACTCTCGCAATGGGGATGCTTATCGGTTCTTTGATCGGCATTCAGGTCGGCGCGCTCACGACAAAAGTCGTCAAGGGAATCCATATCAGGGGATTCTATGCGATGTCTATCATAGCCGGTTTTATCAACAGGGCCTCAACCCTGCCGAAGAAGCTGACCGAGCTTGAATACATCAACATGCCGCTGGCTGTTACTTCAAAAATAGAATATGCCGGGAATATCATCTTCTGGATCGTTGTCGGGTTCTTCGGTTTCTGGGTTCTAAGCAAGTTCTTTGCTAACATCGGCAAGTTAAGAGAGGAGGGATAGATATGGCACAGGCTAAAAAACATATGGGAGTCGGCATACTCCTGGCTATCTCCTTTTGGGTAGTACTCTTTCTAATGTTTTCACCTATTTTCCCGAAAACTGCAGCGGGACAGCCACAGAATGGACTGCAATGGGCTGATGAGATGTTCAACGAGCTTGCGAAAGGTTCATCGTATTTCATCCCGAAGGTTGCGAAGGGCAATGAGAAGTTCATGGGCAAGATGTTCGCCGTCAGTATTGATGTGAGCAAGCCGGAAGACAAGCCCGGGGACGGAGAGCGAGGGCGGCGCGGGCATCAAAGCTGTTTACCGTGAATCCGGGGGCCAAGGTAGAAGTGAGCGGCGCACAGTTGAAGATCGAAGGAGACCTCGGAGTGGTAATGAAGGCAGCGCTGGATGATGCGGATGTGATGTTCAAGAATGAAGGGGACAAGATTAAGGCCAAATACGCGGCGGAAATGGGCACAGACGATGTGAAGCAGATGTTCAGACAGTGGAACAACGTTCTGCCGAAGATCGACAAGGCCTTCAAAAAGGAAAAGATGATCGAGGAAGCGAAGATCGTCTCGGATGTGACCAAGAAGGCGATTGAGGCATCGTACAATTTCTACGGAGTTGAGGCAGTCAAAGTGAAGGATAAGGCCGGGCTTATGACCTTCCTGCTGGTCTTCTATGTCGCCTATACCATGTGGTGGGGCTTCGCGATATTCTTTATCTTCGAAGGTATAGGTCTGACCATGTCAAAGGCCAAACATAAGAAGGAAGTCTAAGGAGGAAAAAATGAAAATACTGGTTCCTGTAGACGGTTCAAAATATTCGATGGAAGCCGTAAAAGTAGCATCGGATTTTGCAAAACTAAAAAAGGCGGATATCACCGTTATGACGGTCACCCCGTTTATTCCAGGGGTTGATCTGGAGATATCAGCCAAAGAGATGGCAAGTCTGAACGAAAGTATGAAACGACGGGGCGAAGAGGTTCTTGAAAAAGCGAAAGTGATATTGACAGCAGAGGGAATTACTTTCCATACCGTTCTCTTATCAGCCATCTCCCCGGCGGATGAGATACTTGGTCTTGCGGAAAAGGAAAAAATGGACATCATCATTATCGGACATCGCGGCACCGGCGGCGATGAGACAAGGTTTTTCATGGGAAGCGTGGCTTCAAAGATAGCCGGTCACGCCCCTTGTTCTGTTTATGTTGTGAGAACAAAATAGTACTTAGTTAACCCCTCCCCTTGAAAGGGCCTCTTCACAGAGGCCCTCTTTTTTTGAGTAATAAATATCCTTTTGGACATATCCCGGTTTACAATAGAGCATGCGCGGCATCCTCATCATTTTGCACGAAGCAAAAAAGAGTGAACGGGAGTTCGCACGGCTTTGTCCGTGGGATGCCCGCCTATTCTTTGGGCGTTCCGTTCGTCTTAACTTTTCCTGTAATAATCTGTTAAGGTAAGACAATCAATTCCATGAAACATAGAATGGGTTCATGATAAAAGAGAGAAACCCCTTGTTGAATCTCCGAAAATTATTCATCTCGTTACTCGATAAATACCATCCTTTCAATTACAAATATTTCAAAATCCTTGTCGGCGTCATAATGACGCTTCTTCTGGGTGCGGTGTTTATCCTCGGCCTGATGTCATCCAGGAAGGTCAAAGAAATCGTTACGGAAGATTTCAATCAGCAGCAACTGCTCCTCGCGCGCCATGTGGCACGTCAGATCGAAAACAGCCTTGAAACCCACCGGAGAGAACTGGTGCTGCTCAGCCTTTCACCCTCCATTCAATATTCGGAGTCTGCTTCGATGAGAAACAGGATGGAGAACTCCTTCTCAAGCATCAAACATGAAGGCACACTGGAGATACGGTATATCGAAAACAAAAGGCAGCAGGTTCTCCACGTTCGTGAGCAACATAAATGCGGAACCGAACCGCCGTACTCCCGATGACCTGGCATTCCTCGAATGGGCGCGGGACGAAGACAATAAGGGCAAGATCAGACTGACCGCGGCCTCAGAGATGCCTGTCCAGGATTCACCCGCGAAACCAACAATACAATGGTCATGCCTGTCTGGCAGGTTTCCGTTGATGAGTCACACCCCATAGCGCTGAATAATTTCTCCGGGGTTTTGGTCTTTGCCGTCGACGCCAGTCAGCTGATTCAGAACATAACAAAGGAGATACGATCAGGAAAGACAGGGTATTCATGGGTCATCGATGAAAACGGTACCTTTCTGTACCATCAGGAAACCGTCGTTTATCGGCCAGAATGCCTTTGAAGCGCGCAAAGGCAAAAAATCGACCATCTCCTTTACGCGGATCAACGAAATACAGAAGGAAAAGATGCTGAAAGGGGAGGAGGGGACGAGCTGGTATATTTCCGGCTGGCACCGGGGGGTCGAAGGTGAGATAAAAAAATTGATTGCCTATACCCCAATCCATCTGGGTGACCGGCCCGGAGATCGTATCTGGTCAGTAGCGGTCGTTGCTCCGGTCAGCGAGGTCGAGGGCGCGATCCATTCGATCCATGTCCAGCAATTTATGCTTCAGGCATTCATTATCGTCCTCATCCTTTTTGGAGGGCTGTTTATTAATTTCATGATACTCAGCTGGTCCAACATATTGGAGCAGGAGGTTGCGAGAAAAACCATCGAGCTGAAAAAATCGGAAGAGCGCTATAAATCACTGGTCGAAAATGCCGAGGACGTTATTTTTACTGTAGATTATGCAGGAAACCTGCTTTCGATCAATAAATATGGCGCTGATTTTCTGAGCCGTTACAAAGAAGATATTATCGGCCGCAATCTTTCCGATATCCTGGCCTGGCCGAGCGCTGATATGCTCCTCCTGATGATCCAGGAGGTCTTCGACACAAAAGAGAGCAAACAGATAACCCACATGGTTATTATCGGCGACCGCCAATACTGGTTCAATACGAACCTGAGGAGACTCTGGGATGAACAGGGGAATATCTATGCAGTCCTGGGCATTTCACGGGATATTACTGACAGGAAAAAAATGGATGAGCACAGCTATTATACCGAAAAACTCGCGTCGATGGGAACACTGGCCGCAGGGGTGGCGCATGAGATCAACAACCCGCTTGCGGTTATCCTTGGATTTACCGACCTGCTTTTGGAAAAGATCCCTCCTGATTCACAGGAGTATGACATGCTGAAGTCCATCGAAAGACAGGGGATCAACGCGAAGAGGGTGGTCGAAAACCTCCTGAGCTTTGCCCGGCATAAGGAACATACTGTAGAACATGTGGATGTGAACAAAAATATAGAAACAGTCCTGTCTGTGATGGGGAATACATTACGCCTGAATAAGATTACCCTGGACCAGCAGATGCAGGACGATTTGCCGCCTATCAATGTTGATTCGGGTGAGTTGCAGCAGGTCTTTTTCAATATCATTAATAATGCCATACATGCGATGCAGGGCGGCGGGGTATTAACCATTACGACCAGATTATACAATAATGATACGGTTGAGATCTCTATTGCCGATACAGGGCACGGAATAAAAAGAGAACACCGGTCCAGAATTTTTGATCCGCTCTTTACCACGAAAGAAGTCGGCAAAGGCACCGGCCTTGGCCTTTCGGTCTCCTACGGGATCATAACAAAACACGGGGGGGCCGTTACCTTTGAGACTAAAACAAAGGAGGACTCAGAAGAAACCGGTACTGTTTTCATCATTGCTTTTCCAATAGTAGCAAGACCAGCCGAAAAATAAATATAGGAGGACGATATGGCAGAGAAAATACTTATCGTTGATGACGAACCGGACATGTTAAAACTCTTGAGCATGATCCTGAGAGAAAAGACGCCCTATGAGATTACCACAACAAATAACCCGATAGAGGCTGTTGAACTTGTGAAGAAGGAAAAGTTCGATATTGTGATATCTGATTTGAAGATGCCCGGGCTTGACGGGATCGAAATTATCGACGCAGTCAAAAAGGTCGACGAAGACACACCGGTGATTATTGTCACCGCTTATGGCACGGTGGAATCCGCGACAGAGGCCATGCAGAAAGGCGGATTCGATTTTATCACAAAGCCCTTCAGGAAAGAGCACATCCTGTTTACGATCGACAAGGCCATAAAGTGGCTTCACATGCAGCGGGAAAACAGGATGCTGAAAGAGCAGCTAAAAAAGGAAAAAGGATAACCCGGCATTACGCACTTTCCCCAGAGGCCGTGCGAATCCGCCGTATTTCTTGTTGCGGCCGGGAGGGGTGGACTTTCAGTCATGTTGGAAAAGCAATTCAGGAGAATAACCAGCTTTTTGTCCGGGGTGTCTGCATTCCGGATAGTGGCTGCCTCTTTCCTTGTGCTCATTCTTCTGACGTTTGCTGATTATGAGACCGGACTCCATTATGGCTTCTCGTTCTTATACCTCTTTGCAGTGCTTTTGCTCACATGGTTTGTAAACCTTTCTGTCGGCATTCTTTTTTCGTTTTTCAGTATCGTCTCCTGGTTCTCCGTGCGTTTCATCCTTTTATCAGAGGGATATGTACAGGGAATGGATTATATGGTCCTGGCGGGTGAGGCGGCACTCCGGCTCTTGTTCCTCGTCACTATTTCCTATATTTTGAGTTTATTAAAAAAGGATTATGAGATACGGGCGAAGCAGAATGAACAGCTTGTGGAACTGAACAATCTCAAGAACTATTTTGTGGGGATGGTCGCCCACGACCTGAGGAACCCGTTATCTATAGTCGAACTGAGCTCTTCTGTCCTGCTGGACAAAGGAAGAAAGACTTTTTCTCCGGATGAGTTGAGCCTTGCGGAGATGATCTACAAAAAAAGCCTCTATATGATGAAACTCGTTGAAGATTATCTGGACGTGACGAAAATAGAAGCCGGATATCTGGAACTCAATACTTCTTACCATGACTTTGAGGCATTTGTCGAAGAGATTGTCTCGATTGATGAGATGCTGGCCGGCCAGAAAAATATCCATATCGAAATCCGGAAGAATACCGATATCCCGCTGATTCCCTTTGACCGCAACAAGATAAATCAGGTGGTCAATAACCTCCTCTTCAATGCCTTGCATTATTCTCACCCCGAATCGACGGTTACGATCGCCATGAGAACAGAGGGGAATATGGTTGTTACCGAGTTTATCGATACCGGGCCCGGTGTCGATGTTGAGGACATAAACCGTCTTTTTGAGACGTATTACCGGAGCAGGAAAAGGAAAGAGAAAGGGACCGGGCTCGGATTGGCAATTTCGAAAAAAATCGTCGAAGCCCACCGTGGCACAATCGGGTTCAGGAACAATAGTGGCCAAGGCTCTACGTTCTGGTTTACTCTGCCGGTTGAATAACAGATGCTCTTCCAAGATGTCTATTATGGTAACCGCAGGCTTTAGCCTGCGTTTGTAAGGCTCTGGGAAACAAGAAAACTCGTAGGCTAAAGCCTGAGGCTACACCATAATTGACAGCCTTATTGTTTCATTACACATCGTCCGCTGTATTCGGCTTCGGCTTCTGCCGAATGTGTTCCTTGATGAATTGCTCCACATACATGTCTGTCACCGCGTCGTTGAACATCGCCATATCGAGCTGTTTGGTATAGGCGGTCAATTTCCCCATGATCACCAGTTTATCCTCGATGGTCGACTGTTTATATTTCGTGAGAATAGCGTTCACAACATCCTCATTGACATTCACCTTGAACCCCATCGCCTTAAGGATCTCCCTGATGAGCCTGACGCGTCGCAACCTCCTGTCGAGCGCGGCGCCGCCGCCTTTAAAAAAGAACTTGATGTAATTGTCGTTTATGTTCTCTCCTGCGTACGCCTCGATCATCGAAAAATGGTACCCGAGCCGTATACTGAAATTCACATAATTTCCTGATATGACTGCGAAGCTTTTTTTCGCCGTTTCCTTCAGTTGTTCTTCAGGCACTGATGAGGAATGCGCGAGCATTCCCAGAAAACCTTTGGCGTCAACAGGAGGAGGCCCGGGCCATCTCATGGTTTTCATCCCTTTCAGGAGAGAGAGAAAAGGGATAGAAAGGATATCTTCAACTGACGCCTTTTTGACATTCTCCTTCACCCCGCCTTCGATGTCCAGCATGCATATATCAACGGGGATACCTGCCGACAATCCGATCGTCCTGATTCCCTCTTCTTCCTCAGCTTCGCTGACGCTGAACATCTCACGCATCGCCATCTCATGGGAAAAACGGGTAATATCATGATAGGTCCTGCAATTTTCAGGCTTGAAATATTCGCTGTCGGGATCGGTCACATTCAGGGGAACGACCCATTTCAGGACCTTTTCGAGGGTCTTGAATAAATGCGTTTCCTTGAACGGCTCTTTTTTCTGAACAGCATACTCGATCAGCGCCTCCACCCTTCCCTCGTAGACATTGCAATTGATCGCGTCAACAGTAATCTCCTGTCCGTTCTGAAGGATACTCGTCGAAACCTCAGTGTCAAGAATCGTCGGGACCTGATATTCCCTCGACAGTGAAGCCATGTGGCCGGTCGCACTCCCGACATCGGTAATAATGGCAGCTGCCTTATTCATGACGGTAACAAATTTCGGCGAGGTATGTTCGGCAACCAGCACAGCGCCTTCAGGAAAATCCTTCAGATCTTCCTCATCCCTGAGAATGAAGGCCTTGCCGCAGCCGATGCCCTTGCACGCGATGACCCCTTTATCGAGGATGATGTTGTATCCTTCAATGCGTGTGGGAAGGCAGACCCCGGCAGTGGAAGCGAATATCCGGAGCTGACGGGACTGCAGGATATATATTTTTCCGTCGCTGCCGATCGCCCATTCGATATCCTGTGGTAATCCGTAATATTCCTCCAGCTCAAGCGCATACTTTGAAAGCGCTTTGATCTGTTCATCGGCAAGGCATGGCTTCCCTCTTTTGTCATCGGGGACCATCTCCTCTTTGAGTTCTCCGGCAGCAGCGGTAACGAGCATTTTCTCCTGGTTCGCGATCTTCCTGTCAATGATAGTGGCTGCGGGGTGTCTCGATACCGTGTATATATCGGGTGTTATTGTTCCGTCTACAACCCATACACCAAGCCCGTTGACCGCGTTAATCAGGATATGATCGGATGAAGGGTTATTCGGGTCCCGCGAGTACATTACGCCGCCGGCAGCAGCGTCAACCATGGTTATGACGCCGACTGCCATCACCATATCGCTTTCTGAAAAGCCCTTTGTCTTTGAATAAAAAAGAGCCCGCGGGGTAAAGAGACTCGCGACGACCTCCTTGTACTTCTGGAGAATCGCATCTCCCGGGACATTGAGGAATGTTGCATACTGACCTGCAAAGCTGAATTCACTGTCTTCTCTGATGGCGCTGCTTCTTACTGATACCGCTGCTCCCTTTCCCGCTTTTCTGCATAGTTCCTTATAGGCGTTTTCAACCGCTTCCTGCAAATCAGGGGGGACATCCGACTGAATGATCATCTCATTGATTTCGCGGCTCACCCTGTTGAGTTCTTCCAGGTCTTCTACCTTGAGAGCCGAAAGTTTTTCGCTGATTTTTTCGAGGAGCCTATTATGGTCCATGAATTTAATAAACGCGTATGCGCTAATCGCAAAACCGTCGGGGGCGGGCATGCGAAGGCTGCTTTTTATCTCGCCCAGGTGGGCGATCTTTCCACCCGCAATGCCGACTGATTTGCCGGTGAGCTGTTCGAGGGGAACCGTGAGGTCGCTGACTGGAACCTCCATTTTGTATTCAAGGATCTGCTCGATCTCTTCCGATATATCTGTGTGGGTTTTTATAAAGAGCGCGTATCTGTTTCTCGACAGGAGATTGAGGTTTTCAATAATCTTTGAGACGCCGTTCCCCAAAAGCCGCACGGTTGTTTTTATGTAATGGATGTCGAACAGGTATTCACCTGAAAGTTTTTCCTCCATGTCAGCCATGAGCTCAAGGACCTGATTATTGGTGCTGAGAAGTTTCTGGAAGGCGTAATATTTTTCTCTCAGGGCATTTTTCGCGGATTCGCTCTGAACAGGCTCTTCAGCTTCTTTTCGGAAAAATTTCAATAGGTCAAACATGTCTAATTATACTGATAAAAAAAACTCTTGACAAGTCTTATTCATATCATTATACTTTTTAAATCTTAATATACTTTAAATAGAACATTATGACGTTATTATATTATGGAATTGATAGACAGAGAAGATCACCAAAAACTATATTTGCAACTCTACGAGATCCTGAAGAAGAAGATCGAGAGCAGCGAATGGGCTATCGGTTCTCAGATTCCTACAGAAGAGGAACTCTGCAAAATGTTCAATGTGAGCAGGGCAACTGTCAGAACCGCTGTCCTTGAGCTCGTCAGGCAGGGCTACCTGAAGCGTCAGCAGGGCAAAGGCACATTCATCTTCAGAAATATGATCTCCGAAGGCCTTACCATGCTGACAAACTTCAGAGAACTCCTGTTTGAAGAAGACCTCCATTTCACCACCAATGTCCTTGCCCGTACCGTCATGATGCCTGATTGATGACATGGATATCCGGCTCGATATCGAGAAAGACAAGCACATTATTTATATAAAAAGACTGCGCTTCATCGAAAATGAGCCGGCATTACTCCAGGAAACCTATATCCCTTACCATATTTGCCCACTCCTGCTGGAAGACGATATCGAAAACAATCGCTCTTCGACCTGTTCGAAAAGAAATACGGGATAAAGATCACAAAGGTGAAAAACTATATAGAGATCGCTCATCTCAATGAAGATGAGGCGCGGCTTCTCAGTTTGACAAACGGGGCGCCCGCCGTACTCCTCACGCAATATTTCTATTCGGGCGAGACGTTCGTCATGTATACGCGTTCAATAAAGAGAACCGACAGGTTCAAATTTCTGATGGAACTTGAAAGAAAATCCGCTTAATAAAAGCGGTGAATGGTTGAACAGTTGAACGTTGCGTAATCTTTTCAACGGTGCAACGTTCAACAACAGAAAGAAGGAGGGAAACTATGTCAAACGGTAAGGTTGTAAAAGACGTGATGATCGGCATTTTCGAGTATCCTCATGTGCCGTACTGGTTTTCGATCAGCCAGGCCATGAGGATTGTCAAAGTGTCTTTTCTCAGCGCCAAGAAGTATCCTGATCCCATGGCCGTCCTGGTATTCGATGAGAAGTACAATCTCATGGGAACACTCACCCTTAAGGATATCCTGAAGGGGCTGGAGCCCCGGTTTCTGAAGCCCAGTGATAAGGCCCAGGTTCCGGCAGAAGATGAAACAGGATTGTCTCTCATCTGGGACACCCTCTTCGACAAGAGCACAAAAGACCTTGGGGAGAAGCCGGTGAGCGAAATCATGGCTTCTGCAAAATATTTTGTCGAGCCGGGAGATCCTGTCACAAAGGCCGCGTATCTCATGCTGCAGCACGATCTGGTTCTGCTCCCTGTGCTGGAGGACAAGAAGAAATTTGTGGGACTCGTCCGGATGATCGAGGTATTCGATACGATATCCGATGCGGTCCTGAAGGAATAGGAGGGGGAAAATGGCAGACAAAGAGCATAAAGAAACAGAAGGCTTACCACAGCCGCCGCCTGAAATAGTCGTAGCGGAAACCAAGGCCCCGTTCGACTGGAAAAGGGTGATGTTCATCCTTATCGGATTGGGCATTTTCATGTTTATTTACTTTATGCCGCAGTGGGCTGATGCAGTAGATCCAGGCGGCAAACATTTCCCCTTGTCGCAACAAGGAAAAGGAGCTATTGCGCTTTTCATACTGGCTTCCACCTGGTGGATTTTTGAGGTTATCCCCATCGGCGTTACTGCTATAGCTATCGGCGTCTTTCAGGCACTGTTTGCAATACGTCCTGCAAAAGAGGCATTCAAAGATTTCATGGACCCGTCGGTCATGTTTATCTTCGCTTCAGTGGTTGTCGGTCTTGCATTCACAAAATCCGGGCTGACGAAACGTCTTGCTTACAAGATGCTACAGGTCGTCGGCGAAAAAACAAATATGATCGTGCTGGGAGCATTGGTAGTAACTGCAGGGCTTGCCCATGTCATGGCGCATACTGCTGCCGCAGCCACGGTATTCCCGATACTCCTCGCAGTTAATTCCCTCTATGGTGAAGGAGATAAACCGACAAAATTCGGCAAATCACTCTTCATCGGTATGGCATATGCCGCAGGCGCAGGAAGTGTTATCACCTTCCTCGGCTCTGCCCGTGCAGCAGCAGGCGCAGGTATGTTTGCTGAGTTTACCGGAAGAACAATCGGATTTTTTGATCTTACAAAATTCTCTTTCCTTATTGGCTGGGGCATGGTTTTCCTGATCTGGGTTTATCTGAGCATCTTTCTGAAACCGGAAAAAAGTGTCATCCCCGGGCTGAAAGAAAAGGTTTCAAAGCTTTCGAAAGAACTCGGGCCAATGACAAGGGATGAAAAGTTTGTTATCATCACTGTCCTCGGCGCTATTGCGGTAATGTCCATGCAGTCATTTGTCCCTGCATTAAAGTCTTTGGACAGGGCAGCAATTATGCTCGTATCAACACTCCTGTTCTTTATATTCAAGGTACTGACGGTAAAAGAGCTTGAAGATATTCCATGGAACATCATCCTGCTCTTCAGCGGAGCCATGAGTATTGGTTTCTGCCTCTGGCAAACAGGAGCTGCGCAGTGGATTGCGGTTCAGTGGCTTGTCATGTTCCAGAACGCGCATTGGCTGGTTTTTGTTCTCAGCATAGCAACCTTTGTTCTGATTATGACGAACTTTATTATGAACGTAGCAGCTATTGCCATATCGCTCCCTGTTTCACTCGTTATTGCTCCGTATCTTGGCGTAGCTCCTGATGTAATCTTTTACTCATCCCTGCTTACCGCAGGCATGCCTTTCGTTCTCCTGATCGGCGCAGCGCCCAATGCGATCGCCTATGAATCGAAACAATTCACATCGGGTGAATTTTTCAGACATGGTTTATTGTTGAGTGTCGTGCTTATAGCAATTATCGGGTTAGCGATACTCACAATCTGGCCGATGATGGGAATGCCGACGACGCTGAAATAACAGGGGAAAACAGGTACAGGTAAAGGCAGAGAAAAACTTTACCTGTACCCATACCTTTACCTATTTTAAAGGAGATTTTATGGACTCTCCGGAACTACTTAAGAAAGATTTCGATCACGTTATCAAAGAGGTGGATTACGTCAGAAAGACGTATAACCTCCTGAAGACCTTCGGGTTCAACGACGACAACTCAATCGCCTCTGTCTGCGTCTGCAGGGACGAGATATCCCAGACCGTCCGGAGCATCATCAAGCATATCTGGGGAGAGGCGTTCAACTTTTCGAGCCTTGCAGGCATGTTTACCGCAGGGAAAACAGGGCTGAAGGCCGCAATGCACCATGCCCCCGAATGTGGAGGGCAGAGAGCGCTATGTCTTCTATGTCGTCCCCCATATCGCCATCAACGAGGACGGCAAGTCCGGGTTCTGCAAGCGGAGAGGGATCAAGGAAGACACCAGCGCCTGCGGGGCGCTTTGTCTGTTCCTCGATGAACTCTATAGTGGCAAGCTCCATATCAAGATCGATGAAGAGGATATCGAGGAGAGTCTCATTAAAACGGAGGCTCATCAAGGAAATAACCTACGGCGATATCCCGAGTCTGCTTGAGCTTACGAAGATAACCCGCAAGGTGATCCAGGAAGACCTCGAGCACGCCATCAGCAAAGTCGTAGACACAACAAAGAGCGATTATGCCGTGCTCACAGGCATTCAGATCCACGCGCCGGATGCAAACTACATCTGGCCTGCGGATTCCTATGTAGTGATGAACGGAGAGAAGAAGGAATTAACAATCATATGAAACAGGTACAGGCAAAGGTAAAGGTACAGGTACAGGCAAAGAAAGAGAGAGAGCGTCCTCCTTTTCTCTACCTCTACCTTTGCCTGTTCTCAGCCTGTCCTTTAAAAGGAGGATTCACCCCATGCTGATGACCATGGTAGCAGTTGTCTTCGTACTCGCTTATTCGTCAATAGCATTAGAGCACCCGCTCAAAATCAATAAATCAGCCACGGCGCTTCTCGCCGCAGGGTTAATGTGGACCTTATACTCCTTTGCGAGTCCTCTTGGCGTAGAAGGCGTAACCCACCAGCTTACGGAAAAGCTGGCCGAAACCGCGGCCATCGTCTTTTTTCTGATCTGTGCAATGACAATCGTCGAGGTAACGGATGCCCACGGCGGTTTCGAGGTCATCACTTCGCGCATTAAGGCCACAAAGCTTACAAGCCTGCTCTGGATCATCGGATTCATCACCTTTTATCTCTCGTCGATTCTCGACAATATGACCACCACCATCGTGATGGTCGCCCTGATGAAGCGCCTGCTCAAGGAACATAAGCAGCGCCTCTTCTTTGCGGGCATTATCGTTATTGCCGCAAATGCCGGCGGTGCATGGTCGCCCATCGGCGATGTGACCACCACCATGCTTTGGATAGGCGGACAGATCACCACAGTCAATATTATGAAAACTACCTGGATTGCTTCCATGGTCAATCTGCTGGTCCCATTGGGCATAGCCACATTCATGGTCAAGGGCAATGTTGTGCCTCCGGACAAAGTCGAAAACGGCGACACATCCACCACGCAGTTCGAAAAAAACCTGATGTTCTTCATGGGCATGGGAGCGCTGATCTTCGTCCCGATATTCAAGGCAATTACGCATTTACCCCCATACCTCGGTATTTTACTGGCACTCGGCGTGCTCTGGCTTGTGGGCAATATCCTGCATCGCCACAAACCCGATGAAGAGAAAGACCATCTCAGACTGGCCAAGGCTCTCAAGCGCATTGATATGGCATCAGTGGTCTTCTTTATTGGCATCCTTCTGGCCGTGGCTACTCTTTCTGCCAACGGCATGCTTCCGGCCCTGGCCGGGTGGCTCGATGCAAAGCTCGGCAACCAGTCCCTGATAGTCATCATCATCGGCCTTGTTTCCGCCGTCGTAGATAATATTCCCCTTGTGGCAGCTTCCATGGGCATGTACCCGCTTGCCCAGTTTCCGCCGGATTCCTTTATCTGGGAGTTCATGGCCTACTGCGCAGGTACAGGCGGTTCGATACTGATTATCGGTTCGGCTGCAGGCGTAGCTGCCATGGGGCTGGAAAAGATCGAGTTTTTCTGGTATGCCCGTCGGATCGGGCCGCTCGCTCTCGCCGGGTATTTCGCAGGTATTGCTGCCTATATTATTCAATATAACTTGGTGCACTGAGACTTATGTGCTGAAGATATAGCGCTGGACTCATTCACCCCACTCCTTTGACAAACCGGCCCTTCCTCAAGCAGGAGGGGCCGGATGGGGTAGGAACTTCATTCGCAGTGCCTACACAATCCCACCACTCATCCTGAAATTCCCTCTACGGATTTGATTTAAGCCGCCTCCTTTTGATAACATTAACAGTCTTCAAACCCCGGTGCATACCATCGGGGATGCACGTTTAATCATGGGACCGGAAAGCTTTCTCTATACAGGCATTTTGTTCTTTCTTTCGGCTGCATCTGCTTCCCTGATGCCTCTCCCGAAAAAGCAGTATCTCTTTCTCCTCTCCTGCCTCGGTGCATTAAGTATCGGTATCGCGGGATTTTCCCTTGTATCCGCGGGGAAAATAGCGCTCCCCCCGGTGCCTGTGACGCCGGATTTTCAGTTTGCGTTTTCCGGCGACAGCCTTGCGGGTTTCTTTCTGTCAATAATCTCAATCCTGACTTTTGCCGTCTCTGTTTTTTCGATAGGCTATGTAAAAGACTTCAAAAACAAAGGCTCCCTGGTTTTCCTCTACAACATCTTCATCGTTTCAATGTACGCTGTCGTCCTTTCTGAAAACATCTTCACCTTCCTCGTATCATGGGAGACCATGACAGTCATCTCCTATTTTCTTGTGACCTTTGACCGAAATGAAAAATCCGCAAAGGCAGGCCTTGTGTACGCGGTGATGTCGCATATCGGCACGGCCTTCATCGTCATGCTGTTTCTTCTGCTTTACACACATACAGGCTCCATGGAATTTTCATCGATGAGGGCAGCCTCCCTGCGTCTCCCCGAACAGGTAAAAACAATAATTTTTGTCTGTTCAATCATCGGCTTCGGCACCAAGGCAGGGATAATCCCGTTTCATACATGGCTGCCGAAGGCCCACCCTGCAGCGCCGTCCAATATTTCAGCCCTCATGTCAGGCGTCATGATCAAGACAGGGATCTATGGCTTCATCAGAATAAGCATGGATATCCTGGGGCAGGGGCCTGAATGGTGGGGGATTACCGTACTCGTTATAGGGGCGGTTTCTTCTGTTATCGGAGTGCTTTATGCCCTGATGGAACACGACCTGAAAAAGCTTCTTGCATACCACAGTATTGAAAACATCGGCATTATCCTTCTCGGTGTCGGCAGTTCAATGATGTTCAGGAGCAACGGTCTTTATGTCCTGTCGGCAATAGCCCTTACCGCGGGACTGTACCACACAGTAAACCATGCGATCTTCAAGGGGCTTCTCTTCCTCGGCGCGGGTTCCCTGGTGCACGCAACACATACAAAAAACATGGAAGATATGGGCGGACTGATAAAATCGATGCCGTATACGGGCCTGTTTTTCCTCATAGGCTCTGTCTCCATTTGCGCGCTCCCGCCGTTCAACGGCTTTGTGAGCGAATGGCTTACCTATCAGGCGCTGCTCCTCGGTTTTCAATGCGCCTTCCATAACAGCAAAGATGCTCTCTCCTCTCGGAGGGGCAGCACTGGCCCTTACCGGCGCCCTGGCCGCTGCATGTTTTGTAAAGGCATTCGGCATAACCTTTCTCGGAATGCCGAGAAGCCGGCATGCGCAGGATGCAAAAGAGTCGTCTGCATCCATGATTGCAGGGATGGGGATACTCGCGGTACTCTGCCTTCTGGCAGGAATCCTCCCGGGCACGGTACTGCAGATGATATCTCCGTCGGTCCTGAATCTTACCGGTTCGGACGGCAACATTCATTATGCCGGGTTCCTCTCCGTAAGCCAGACGTTTTCGTCCCTGTCTCCGGCTGCACTATTGCTTACGATGTTGTTTACCGGTATTGCGGCCGTTGTTTTCGTTCTTGCCGCCGGCGGCAAAAGAACAACCGTTTATGGGGATTCATGGGACTGCGGTATGCCTTCCCTGACGTCAAGGATGCAGTATACGGCAACTGCATTTACAAAACCGATCAGGTTGATATTCAAAAGGATATATCTGCCGAAAAGGGAGCTTCGCATCTCCTATATTCTGAAACCCCTGTTTGTAAAATCGTTGAAATACAGCGGCGAGATAACGCCTTTTTTTGAGAGATATCTCTACGAGCCGTTGACGGCATTTATTCACCGTACGGCAGCAAAGGCAAGGATGCTGCAGTCGGGAAATCTGAATCTGTATCTCGGCTATATCCTGATAACCCTTATGCTGCTCCTTATGTTCGGGACATAATGATGGAATACCTTCAGTTTCTCATACTGCTCATCTTTTCCCCGTTGGTGAACGGGATTATCAAGAAACTCAAGGCAAATATGCAGGGCCGCCCGGGTCCGGGAATACTCCAGCCTTACTACGACCTGATAAGACTTTTCAGAAAAGATATGGTGGTCTCGGTCGTTGCATCGTGGATATTTAAAGCGACTCCCTACATAGTAATGACATCCGTCATTGCGGCCTCCATGATTGTCCCGGTCATTACCACGCAATCTCCGTTCGGAACAATCGGAGATGTTATCGCGTTGATTTACATCCTCGCGCTCGGAAGGTTTTTTATGGCGCTGGCAGGGCTTGATACAGGCACCGCCTTCGGGGGCGAAGGAAGCAGCAGGGAGATGACTGTCGCAATCCTTGTTGAGCCGATGATGATGCTCAGCATTTTCACTGCTGCCATCGCTGCGGGATCAACGAATATAGCGAGGATCGCTGAAACACAGAGCATGCTCTATTCGCCGTCCCACATCCTTGCACTGGCCGCCTTTATCGTAGCGGTTATTGCCGAGACAGGAAGGATTCCTGTCGACAACCCTGATACCCACCTTGAGCTTACCATGATCCATGAAGGGATGCTGCTTGAGTATTCCGGAAGATATCTTGCCCTGATGGAATGGGCGCACTATATGAAACAGATGCTCCTTTTCACGATCACCGTCGACATATTCTTTCCCGCCGGCATTGCCCATTCCACGGAATTGTCCGGGCTTGCCGTATCGGCCGGGGTGTATGCCGCAAAGATGCTTTTCCTTGCTGTGGCAATGGCGCTGATCGAATCGACACGGGCGAAGCTGAGGTTCTTTCAGCTCCCTTCCCTTCTGGGAGGGGCATTCATTCTCGCCCTGCTCTCGCTGGTAACGTACATAATGATGGGGGGAAAATGACGAACTGGATCCAGGCATTTTCAGTAATCGATTTCATATCAGCAGGCATCCTCCTGACCGCTGTACTGATGAATTCACTCAAGAGGATTGAACCCTGCGTAAAGGCATATACCATCAATTCATGGCTGCTGTCCGCACTGACGGCGGTCGTTGCATTTATGACCGGCGAGGCGCATCTGTACGCCGCATCTGCAGTCACCTTTTTGAGCAAAGGCGTTCTGATCCCGCTGTTCCTGAGAAGGATTGTACGGCAGATAAAGGTCACCCACGATGTGGAGCCTTATATAAGCAATGCGCTTTCCCTCACCATATCGGGCATCCTCGTCGTTGTCGTTTATGCGTCTCTGAAGGAAGGCATCTTTGTTACGGGGTTATCGAAAAACGTCCTGCAGATTTCGATCGCCGTGATACTCATCGGACTGTTCATCATGATAACCAGGAAAAAGGCGCTCATACAGGTGATAGGGCTCCTCTTCATGGAAAACGGCCTTTTTCTTGCAGGGTTTGCCCTGACCTTCGGGATGCCTCTGATCATAGAACTCGGGGTTCTGTTCGATATGCTCATGGCAATAATAATACTCGGACTCTTTATCGTACAGATTAAGAAGTCGTTCGCATCCTCGGATCTCGACAAGCTGACGATACTGAAAGGATAGGATTCATGGTTTGGATACTCATCATACCGGTCGTCACGGCACTCATATGCTCGCTGCTGAAGAGTGCGCGGATTACCGGGTATGTCAGCCTCGCCGGAACAGCCGCCCTCGCCGCTGCCGCGCTGCCGGTCATTGTTTCCGCCTTCGCAGGCCCTGCTGAGACGCTGCGCGGGGTGCTTTATGTGGACGCCCTTTCCGGTTATATCATGGCGCTGGTGATATTCCTCAGTTTCGCCTCGGCGGTTTATTCCATAGGCTATCTCGAACATGAAAGGAAGGTCGGACTCATCAGCGCAAAGGGGATACGGCGATACTACGCCCTGCTTCACCTGTTCATCTTCACCATGCTCCTGGTGACCCTCGCCAACAACCTCGCGCTTATGTGGATCGCGATAGAAGCGACGACCATCGTCTCCGCTCTTCTCATAGGCCTCGGCTTCAGCAAGAGGAGCCTCGCAATAGAGGCTGCATGGAAATATATCATCCTCTGCACCGTCGGCATTACGTTCGCATTGCTGGGGATATTCATCACGTACTATGCGACGATTTCCGTCATGGGCGGCGAAGGTGTTCTGAACTGGACAACCCTCAGGGACATCGCCCCAAAGCTGAATCCCGCGACCATGAAGCTCGCATTTATTTTTATCCTCGTGGGCTACGGCACAAAAGCAGGACTTGCACCGGTGCACAACTGGCTGCCCGATGCCCATAGCGAGGCGCCGAGCCCCATAAGCGCCCTGCTTTCAGGGATACTTCTGAATACGGCTTTCTACGGCATCATGAGGTTTGTGTCCATAACAGACCCGTCGACAGGAAGCGCATTCACCGGCAATCTCCTCATCCTTTTCGGCCTCATATCAATGGGAGTGTCCTCGGTGTTCATCTTAATACAGGTGAATTACAAGAGACTGCTCGCTTACAGCAGCATCGAGCATATGGGGATCATCTCACTCGGCATGGGAATAGGAGGCTTCGCAGGCGTCTACGGCGCGCTTCTCCATATCATGAACCATGCGGTCTCGAAGCCGCTGATGTTTTTTGTCTCGGGCAGAATACAGGCGAATTACGGCTCGACGAAAATAGAGAACGTCAACGGCGTGCTTTCGAAGATGCCTCTGCTGGGAACGCTGACGTTCATCGGGGCATTGTCGCTTGCCGGCATGCCGCCTTTCAATATCTTCATTAGCGAATTTACGGTTCTGAAAGCAATTGTTGATAAAGGGTTATGGGCGATAGCCGTCCTGTTCCTTTTATGTGTCGTGCTCGTTTTTTACGGCATGCTTTCCGGTTTCGGAAGAATGCTGTTTGGAGGAAATGGTCGTGCAAAGGGAGCGGAACATGAGAAAACAGAAGACGGGGATGCAGTTGCCGGCCCGGTCACTATATCTTCTGCGCTGAATAACGGGATAATGGTCCTGCTCGCCTCTCTCATCATCGTGTTCGGGGTTACCGTCCCCGGTTTTATCGACACGGCAATAAAGGCGTGCATCGGCGTCCTTGGAGTAAAGTAATGGAAAAAGTAATCAAGAGATCGATAACCACAAACAAATATCTGAATGAGCTGTATGTCGAAGTCCGCAGGGAAGACTTCAAAGATGCCTGCATGTTTCTGTATCGGAACGGTGAAGCCATTCTGCGGGTCATGTTCGCCACAGATGAACGTCAGGTTGACGGGACGTTCAGGGTATATGCTGTTTTCTCGGTCCCTGGAAAAGATGAATTCACCATTATATACATTTCCCTTCGGGGAGACGACCTTTCATTCCCCTCTCTGACGAATACTATTCCGGCGGCCCACTGGTATGAGCGTGAGATTCACGATATGTTCGGCCTTGTTCCCGAAGGCCATCCCGATTTGCGCAGACTCGTCTTCCATGAATCCTTTCCTGCAGATTCCCATCCGCTCAGAAAAGACTGGTCTGTGAAGGAAGCCGATCTGAAGGAGTGGGGGGAAGGAATCGTCATCAAACAGCCTTACTCCTTTATGGAAGTTGAAGGGGAAGGGATAACCGAAATACCTGTCGGTCCCGTTCACGCCGGGATCATCGAACCAGGGCACTTCAGATTCAGCGCTGTAGGTGAGACTATCGTCTTTCTCGAACCGAAATTGTTCTACACCCATAAAGGAACGGAAAAACACTTCGAGACGCTCGGCTTTTTTGAAGGCGTAAAACTGGCCGAGCGGATTTCCGGGACATCTTCGTTCTCTCATTCAGCCGCCTACTGTATGGCAGTAGAGAGAATGGCGGACATTGGGCTTCCGGAGAAAGCAGGAGCAGTCAGGACACTCCTGCTCGAACTCGAGCGGTTGTACAACCACATCGGGGATATCGGCAACATGTGCGCAGGCACAGGCCTTGCCGTGGGGTACGCGCGGGGAGCTGTTATCAAAGAGCTGCTTATGCAGCTGAATGAAAGACTAACCGGCAGCAGGTACCTGAGGGGAATCAACACAATCGGCGGGGTAAATAGAGATATTCTTTTAAAGAAAGATGTCATCTCGGCAATCTTGAATACCGTTACACAGGAATATAAATCGTTCATGAAATTGCTGCTCGAAAACGTATCACATATGGAACGAATTGAAACCACGGGCAGGTTGTCAAAAGATATTGCAGTCAGGCTGGGGGTTACTGGTGTTGCTGCCAGGGCTTCCGGTATTCCTGATGACATACGGAAAGCGCATCCGCACCTGATGTATGACAGGCTGCATTTCGAATTGCATACAACGGCAAAAGGAGATGTTTTTGCGAGGATGATGGTGCGGGCAGAAGAAGTGGAATGCTCCATATCCATAATACATGCCCTCCTTGAAAACACCTACAGTGGCGAAATGATTGCGCCCAAAAAAGACATCCCCGTTCTTGCCTCTGCGCTCGGCTATGCAGAAACACCACGGGGACCGGTATTCTACTGGGTCAAGTCTGACAGGGAGGGCAAGCCGCTGCGGGTCAAGTTCAGATCGCCTTCCTACTGCAACTGGCCTGCTGTCCCTTTTGCCGTGCATGGAAATATTGTCCCTGATTTCCCTCTCTGCAACAAGAGTTTTAATTTATCCTATTCAGGATGTGACATGTAATGCTGAAAGAGATTGTGCGCAACATCTTCGGAAAGAAAAAGGCCCTGCCTTTTCCCGATGGCTTCAAAGGCTCTCCTGAAGATGTCGCAACCGTCGTCGCCCTGCAAAAAAAAATCGACGCAATCTTCAGAAGGTCATTGAGAATCAGGCAAGTGGATGCGGGTTCATGCAATGCATGTGAATGGGAATGTACGGCTCTCACGAATCCGGTGTATGATATCCAGCGGTTCGGCATTGATTTTGTGGCTTCTCCGAGGCATGCGGATATCCTCCTTGTCACCGGCCCTGTCTCGCGGCAGATGGAGCTTGCGCTCAAAAAAACATATATTGCAACCCCGGAACCTCGGCTTGTCATTGCATGCGGCGACTGCGCGATGAACGGCGGCATTTACAGAGGAAGTTATGCAGTAACAAACGGAGTTGCCGCTGTGATCCCTGTTGACGGTCATATCCCCGGCTGCCCGCCTTCCCCCATTGCATTGATATCCGGCCTTCTGCAGATCCTCGAAAAACTGACATAGCTTTCCGATTTCGTATGGCAGCCGGGCAAAGACGCTCCCGAAGCAAATACCAAAAACTGTCTCCATAGGTATTTGGAAGATTATCGGTTATGGTGTTATTATAATTGCAATATGGCAGAGCAGACGCAACAGGGGGAAGACAATAAAAACAGGTTTTTCCGTTTTCTTGGCGGCTTGTTCAACCCCCGCAATTTTTTAGGCATCCTGGGGGACGATCGGTATAAGAGCCTTAAGATCCGGATCGTTCTTCTTGATGCAATTCTTTCGCTGGTCCCTCTGGTTATCGTTGTTACCATAAGTTATTTTTGGTTTCAGCAAATTTTAAAAGACGATTTTAAAAATCAGCTGAAATGGGAGCTTGAGAATAAAAAACAGTCCATCGAATTTTTCCTGGAAGAACGGCTCTCGATCCTCAGATTTATGACATCTGCATACACCTATGATCAGTTGTCTGATCAGAAAATATTGACGGATATCTTCACCAAGTTCAAGAGAGAATTTCCCGGCCTTGTCGATCTTGGCGTCATTGACTCAAACGGCATTCAGAGTTCGTATTCAGGACCTTACCGCCTCGAAGGGGCAGATTATTCGACCCAGACCTGGTTCAATGAAGTTGTCATACGCTCATCGTATGTAAGCGATGTGTTTATGGGATTCAGAAAAATTCCACATTTCGCAATCGCTGTCAAAAAAGAGAGCCCGGAAAAAGGGACTTTCTGGGTTCTGAGGGCTACCATCGACATGCAAACGCTGCAGAAGTACGCATCAAACGTCTATAAAAGGGAGAATGATGATGTTTTTATCATCAACCGGGAAGGGATTCTCCAGACGCCTTCACGCTTCCATGGGAATGTGCTCGAAAAATATAATGAACCATTGTCCTTCCCCGAGGAAAATGTTTCGGTGAAGGAAAAGCCACGGATAAAGGGCACCTGTGATATGTGCGGGTATGCTCCGATTAAGAATACTCCGTGGGTTTTAATGGCGGTTATCCGATCAACCCCGTATGCAAAAATACCGAATATCTTCAGGAATGAACTTTTTTTCATTACGATCATAAGTATTATTTTCAGTATCGCGGTCACCATCGCCCTGGTCCAGACCCTGGTAAATCGGATTAAGAAAGCGGACCAAACCAGAGAAGCTGCCATTGCCGAGATGGAGCACGCGAGCAAAATGGCTTCGATTGGACGGCTCGCAGCAGGGGTTGCGCATGAAATCAATAACCCCCTTGCTATTATCAATGAAAAAGCCGGCCTCATGAAAGACATCCTGGAAACATCGGGAGATTTGCAGCAAAACAAGGATAAGTTTATCGGCTTGATTGGCGGCATATTCGACAGTGTCAATCGTTGCCGCACCGTTACTCACCGCCTTCTGGGATTTTCCAGGAGAATGGACATCAGTCATGACAGCATTGACATCAGCGATACCGTGAAAGAAGTCATCGGATTTCTGGAGAAAGAAATCGTTGACCGAAACATCCGGCTGGAACTGAATCTGAAGGCAGATCTTCCGAAAGCTGCAACGGATAAGGGACAGTTGCAGCAGGTAATCCTGAATATCATCAATAACGCGATCGATGCAGTTGACGACGGAGGGCTCATCGGGATTTCATCATACGTCAAGGACGAGCATTTTGTGCGGGTATCCATTAAAGACAACGGCAGCGGAATTCCAAAAGACAAATTGAAACACATTTTCGAACCGTTCTATACCACAAAAGCAAAAGGAAAAGGAACCGGTCTCGGACTTTCCATCTCATATGGTATTATCCAAAGGTTGGGTGGTACCATCCTTGTGGAAAGCGAACCGTTTAAAGGGACAACGTTTATTGTTGAAGTGCCCGTTGAGACCGGGACTGGCTGAGGAGGAAGAGAGTATGTCACACACCAAACTTCTTTTGGTAGATGATGAAGCAGAGTTTGTTTCAGCCCTTGCGGAGAGATTGCAATTGCGCAATTACGATGTAAAAACTGCCAATACCGCATTGCAGGCCCTGGCAGTTATTTATAAGGATCCGCCTGATGTAATAGTGCTCGATCTGAAGATACCCGGGATGGACGGTTTGGAAACATTGAAAACCATCAAGAAATTTGACCCGGCAATCGAAGTCATAATGCTGACCGGACACGGGGACAATCAGAGCGTGGAGGAAGGGATGAAGAGCGGAGCCTTTGAATATATTATGAAGCCGATCGACATAGGAGAATTGACATCGAAAATCGATAAGGCTCAAAAGAAACGAGGTTCAGCATCACATTCGGAGGGATGAATGGTGGAAAAAAATAGCGAACAGGAATTACGGTTCCTGCAACTCCGTTTCATCGGGAAAATTATGGCAGGGTTTACCCATGAAATCAAAAATTACCTCGCGATCATCAAGGAATCAGCAGGCCTGATCGGAGACATGGTAAAGATAGGGAAAATGTCCAAAGGCGACATCCCTGAGTATCTGGACATTGTTCATTCAATTGAAGATCAGATAGAGAAGGCAACAGAACAGTTTTCGTATCTGAACCGTTTCTCTCACAGAATGGACTCGCTAATATCCACCTTTAATCTGAATGAATGTCTGGAAGAGTTGATCGCCCTCATGAGCCGGTTTGCACGGCAAAAAAATTTAGTGCTCGAAACGGAGTTCCCTAAAGACATTCCCCCGATTCAGAATAACCCTGCAATGCTTCAGCTTCTTCTCTTCAGTTTTCTCGAGGAGAAGATAATGGGACTCGAAAAAAACGGAAGAATTGTGCTACAAACAGCAGTTGCAGATAATTCTTTCGTTGTCACGATTATTCAGGAAGGAACACTTATTGAGATCACCCCCGGCAAAGAGCCGATATTTTTTGCACTGCGTAATAATATCGCAGATCAATTAAGGGGACAGATATCGCATGAAAAAAATACGGTCATAACACTGCCACTATCGATAATCTAAAACTTTATAATGTCCGTATAACTTTGACAATATTCTGAATTGTTGTTACATTTAATTATCTAAAATAAGGATTTGGATGAGACATAATGAACTAAAGGTGCTCATAGTTGACGATGAAATTGCCTTTGCCAATACCCTGGCCCAGCGCTTAATAATGAGAGACATGCAAGTCGGCACCGCCTGTGACGGTGAACAGGCGTTGTTGAAGGTACATAGTGAGAAACCCGATGTTATTGTTTTGGATCTCAACATGCCTGGAATGCATGGCATGGAGGTTCTGAAAAAAGTAAAAAATTTATATCCCGACATACAGGTAATCGTCCTGACCGGACATGGTACTGAAAAAGATGCGGAAGAAGCAAGGAGGCTCGGCGGATTTGATTTCCTTAACAAACCTGCTGACATCGACCAGCTTGCGAGCAAAATCAGGAAAGCATGTCAGGTGAAGTTTTGCGAATAATGACGATGCTCTGCTGAAGGGGTGCATGGGATACAACGAACCGTGTCGAAAGACGAAGAAAAATAAATAATCAGCAGGAAAAAGGAGGATTACAATGCCAGAAGAGATTAAAGCAGATGTTCTGTTAGTAGATGATGAGGAACAGTTTTTGAAAGTTCTTTCGCAGAGAATGGAGGGTCGTGGCCTGAAAGTTGACACCTCTGCCAGCGGCGAAGATGCCCTCAAGAAAGTGAAAGGCAAAGATTTTGACGCAATCGTACTTGATCTTGCAATGCCCGGGATGAGCGGCATGGAAACCCTCAAGCGTATCAGGAGCGAAAATCCTGATGTGCAGATTATCATGCTGACAGGGCACGGCTCGGTTGAAAAGGGCGTCGAGGCGATAAAGGCAGGGGCCGTTGATTTCCTCGAAAAACCTGCAGATATAAATAAAATTATGGCGAAAATAGCAGAGGCCAAAAACAAGAAAATACTGTTGGTTGAGAAGAAGAAAGAATCCCAGGTAAAAGAGATTTTACAGGCAAAGGGCTGGTAACAAAGGGACTGTCTGTCCTCATTTGCTGCAGCGCTGAGTGTTACTTGCTTTTCGTCTTTGAAGCATGAAAAAAGAAAACCCCGCTATAGAAATGCGGGGTTTTCTTTTTTCATGCCAGCCTTTGCAGTATCCGGAAGATTATTGTTTTGATGTGTCCTGTTTAATTTTTTCGTTCGCTCTCTTGATAGTATCGCTGAGAACATTCACATCTACTGGCTTTTGAAGATAGGCAAAAGCTCCCAACTGCATGCACATCTCTTTATCCGCCTCAGAGCCGTGGCCTGTGAGGATAATAACTTCGATACGGGGGTTGGTCTGCTTGACCCGTTTTAAGACCTCAATACCGTCGATTCCGGGCATCTTCAGGTCTAAGATCATAACGTCAGGCTCTTCTTCTTTTATCATAGACAGGGCAGATTCGCCATCATATGCAATAACGGAACCTATTTCCCTTAACCGCAGTCTTTCAGACAATGTCTGAACAAACTGCCGCTCATCGTCCACAATGAGCAGTTTGGAAGGCATTTCAAAGTCGTACTTTCTCACAATATCCGACTGATGAAATTTCTTGCCTACCTTTGTTGCAACGGATTGCACCCCGGGAACCCTGGAAGCAATCGACCGGAGTTCGTCTTCCAGTTTTTTCAGCAGAATCACATTTTTATTAATTGTTAACACTAATGCCCCGGCATCAGCCTCTGCCGCAATAATATGTCCTTCCCTGGCCAATGCGATTTCAACCCGGGACGCCAGAATAAAGTCCTGTACTGCTTTGCTGCTGTCTGCGGAAGCTTTGAGAACATCCCGCTCCAGCGTCTTCTCCACTAAATTGGCTATCTCTGCCGGAGTCATTTTATCAGTGGGCAAAACCATGTCGTACATGGAAATATTCCATGGGTCGTCTCTTTCCAAAATGCTTCTTGTCCAGGACATTCTGTCTTCATCGCTTCTGCGAATTATTTTGCGCGCTTCGTTTTCAGACATCCCTGATGAGTGT
This sequence comes from uncultured Nitrospiraceae bacterium, assembly GCA_963718855.1. Taxonomy (GTDB): domain Bacteria; phylum Nitrospirota; class Thermodesulfovibrionia; order Thermodesulfovibrionales; family SM23-35; genus CAVRAA01. The sequence goes on from CAVRAA010000009.1 coordinate 123,713, forward strand.
GCATTGGAAATCCTGTATTTCATGTCTGCGATAAGGCAGACTCGCAGCACATGCGCAATGCCCGGAGGTATCAAAAGGCTTGTGAACCCATTGACAAGAATATTATCTCCGGCAAGCGTTTCTGCTACTGCAAGCTTGAGATATGCGATAGAACGTTCTTTTTCATTGCTGAATTGAGAAAAAACAGAAGTCTTTGATGAGAACGCCTTCACTATCTTGTTCTCAGAAAGATCCGACAATGTGACAGCCTTCGAAACGATATCAGCGTCTGTCAGATAGGTATAGCCTGTTTTTTTAAGAATCTCCTTTATTGCGGATTCTTCATTGCAATAGATCCCTGCAAATATGGTGATAATAGACATTTTGCTCCCTCCATGGAATAAAATCTAAACCCTGCAAGCTACAAGCGGACATTCTTTCTCAGTCACCTCAGTATGCGTAATCGGATAAATAGTGCTTATAGCCTGTTCAGGCGTATGATAGATATGGTCCTGTCCGATTTTTTCGAGTAAATGTGTCCGCTTGAGAACTTTCAACACCGTCTCATTTATTCCGCTAAATGATATATCCAGTCCGGCGCTTCTTATACGGTCTACAAGCAACGATAACATTTCTTCCCCTGATGCATCCATTTCGTTAATCCCATTGGCTACAAGTATGATATGTTTCAACTTCTTTTTCGTCTCGATGAGTTCTCTTATACTGTCCTCCAGATAGCTTGAATTGGCAAAGAAGAGCGTGCCTTGAAATTGCACCATTGCAATATGCTCACATTCCTGAAGCCCGTGTGTTTCCATGCAGCGAAGTGATTTGTCTTCATGTCTTGCAAGGAACGATATTTTAGGTTTCATGTTTTTATATAAGAATACCGAAATAGAAAGCACAACGCCAATCATAATGCCTTTATCCAGATGAGGGGCAAAGGCTAATGTGGCGACAAAAGATATGACAGAGATAATGCCGTCATATTTTTGGGCCTTATATGCATGAATAAAACCGGAGACGTTAATCAGGCCGATAACCGCCATCATGATTACTGCTGCCAGTACCGACTGCGGCAGATGATAAAGCAATGGGGTAAAAAACAGAAGCGCAATCAAAACTGCTATGCCGGTAAATGCGCTTGAAAATCCCGTGACGGCCCCTGACTGGAAATTAACGGCTGAACGGGAAAATGAGCCGGAAACAGGATAACCCTTCCCTATCGCGCCAATCATATTCGCCAGTCCCTGTCCGATCAGTTCCTGATTGGGATCCAGTCTCTGCCCTGTTTTTCCTGCGAGTGCTTTGGCAATGGAGATTGCCTCCATAAAACCCAGGAGGGAAATGATTATGGCATATGGCAGAAGATGAAGAAAAACCTTAAAATCCAGCGGGGGAACGGTAAAGGAAGGAAGTCCCTTGGGGACCGTTCCCACAACAGAACCGCCGCCCACCATGCGAATGGAGTCTGTTTTTATAGGTTTGTTTCCTACGTTCATTCTCCATATCTTTCCGTCCGAAGCCACTCCCTGAGGTATTTGATCCCTGGAATAAAATGTTATCGTACCGTCAGGCTGTTGTACGCCTGTAAAAAACATGCCCCTCATCTCTTTTCTCATTGAAGCCTGTTTGAGTTTCAGTTCCTCCATGGTTATATTCAGTACTTCTTCATTCCTCTTCAGGTTCAGCATTTCGATTTTATCATGGTTCTTTTTTACTTCTTCGATAAGTTTGGTATTTTCTGTACGTTGCTTTGCCAGTTCGGAGATGTCATCAAGTGTTTTGTTGAAGCCGGTCACAAGCTCCTGAACCTTCGGAGACTCTATCTTTGCCACATCTACCCTGACATCTTTTTCGAAACCTATAGCCCAGGAAATGAGAGTTGTCATGGTAACTGCGACGAGCACATTCGGTATTTTGGGATTGATTTTTTTTAATCCGAACATGATCGCAAAAGCCCCAACCCCCATAAGAAAGGTAGGCCAGTGCGTATAATGAATTGCTGCCTGAACAACCCGTATGATCGTTTCGTAATGGTGCTCTGCTTCATCAACGGAAACGCCGAACATCTTTGACAACTGAGACGTGGCAATGATGATCGCAGCCCCGTTGGTGAAGCCATTTACTACAGGATGAGACAGAAAATTGACGACTATTCCGAGCCTGAGAACACCAAGAAGAAACTGAAAAATTCCGACTATCAAGGCCAATAATATTGCATAAGCGATAAAACTCTCACTGCCGGCAGTTGCAAGAGGACCGAGAGAGGCGGCGGTCATCAAAGAAACAACTGCTACCGGCCCTGTTGCAAGCTGCCTGCTGGAGCCAAACAATGCAGCGATCATCGGAGGCAAAAAAGACGCATATAATCCGTAATATGAAGGCAATCCGGCTAATTGCGCATAGGCCATAGATTGCGGTATCAGTACTAACGCTACGGTCAGTCCGGCAATTGCGTCGGCCCTGAATTTTGCAAAATTATACCCCTTTATCCATTCGAGAAAAGGGAAGATGCGTCCAATCATAATCAACTCTCCTTTTATAAGCGTAAGGTTTAAATGACTGATTGTCAAAAAAAGGGACTGTCCGGATAGAGCCCTCGTAGCCTCCTTTCATCCCCCCTCTACTTAAAGGGGGATGAAAGGAGGCTAATGACAAGTCAGCATATTCTACCCTAAGATAATATTATTATGACAATTAATATTTTTTATTATAATATTATAAAATTAAAAGTCGCGCAAGGTGTTTTTTTATATAGAACTACTGATACTATTAACCTGGAAATAAATACTTTTAAAAAATCGTCATTGTCCGGCTTGACCGGACAATCCAGAACCTATTGAAAAGACTGGATTCCCCGATCAAGTCGGGGAATGACAGAGTATATATATTTACTTGCCAAGTTAATAATCAAGAATTTTCCGGAAAATGGATAAATAAATGCGGTAATACCGATAGAGGAACCAATTCGCAGGATGGAACTGCGCAGTTAGAACAAACTCGCTCCTAATGTTCGCCTATTCCCTCAGGATTGTATCAGAAATCTCATCGAACACCTCAATCATCCTCACAAGTCCCACAAGTTTTCGTTTGTTCTCCAGAACCGGCAGCAAGAGCTCATCATGATGCAGCATGAGATATGCCGCTTTAGTGATTGGGTCATCAGGCGCTACGAAGACCTTTGCAGGAGTCATAATATCGCTCACCTGCTTTTCAGCGAGCTCCTTTGCCTGCCCCGAAAAAAGTGTATCCCAGATAAGCGACAACTCGACATCTTCAGCCAGAGGGACATGTGCGGACGCCTTCAGAAATTTCGGTTCGAGCCCCCTCAAAAGATCCTTGAGAGTAAATGTACCCATGAGATTGTATTTTTCATCAAATACAAGCACCGCCAGGGGGGTCGTAAATTTTTTTGAACTGATGAATGACACCCTGATGATCTTTATTGTCTGGCTTATCGAAAACCAGTACGGGACATGGGGGTATTCGAAAATACCGACCATGATATCCTGTATCTTTTTATTCGTCTGCACCAACCCTCCTTGCCGATACGGATAAGCAATATCGTGGCCTGTCTTTTTTATGAATGACCCCACCATTCTATACCATTCGTTCATTTTTTTCCATGAATACAGATGAAGACTGACTTCCCGGCCTACGGTGACGACAGACAAACTAAAATTCATACATATTTGTAGCATTCTACAATTATGTAGCATTATGAAAATATAGTTATCATTATAAATCAAAATGTTACAAGTTGGCACGATTTTCGATATATACATGGGCAGGAGGCAAGAATGGACTCCTTAAGAGAGAAAGTCAGAGAGATAGAAAAAGAAGAGATTATCAATGCAATGCAGGAGTGCAAATGGGTCATGTCGAGGGCCGCGAGAAAGCTCGGCATAACCGAAAGAATGATCGGGTACAAGATCAAAAAATACAATATCAGCAAGGAGGTGGTGGTAAAACAGTAGATAGTAGGTAGTAGATAGCAGGTAGGGAAACGAACAAGTAGCCGCAGGCTTTCCGCCTCGGCGGATCGCCTGGGGCGATAGCATGCGAATTAAATAAAAAAAATGAAGGAGGTTTCACAATGAAAGGGGTAAGAGCTTTAGGTCTGATGATAGTATTCACGCTTTTTGTTTCGATCGGCTTTGTGCATGCAGAGGACATCAAGACAGCAGGGTATGCATCGGCTGACATAATGAGCAATTATGTATGGAGAGGCCAGAAACTGAGCAACACCTGGGTGATCCAGCCTTCGGTGGGCATAACCTATGGAGTGTTCGGCGCTAATATCTGGGCCAACTATGATTCCGATTCAAAGATTGACGAAGGAGACGGTCATGGTGAATTTAATGAAACTGATCTTACCCTGAGTTACACCCGATCCCTCGACAAATGGACTTTTGGCGCAGGGTACATATATTACGCATTGAACAATGCCAATGATACCCAGGAGCTCTATCTGTCAGCAGCTTATGACGTACTGCTGAAACCATCCCTGGCAGTGTATTACGATTTTGATGAAGGCAATGGCGCGTTTCTCGTTGCGTCAATAGGTCATTCGTTCGATGTCGGGAGCGGCCTGAACCTCAACCTCGGGGCCTCAGCAAGCTATAACATCAACAACAAAGTGATGGGATTTGACGAAGACGGCGACGACTTCAGCAATTTCTATAATGCCGAACTTTCTTCATCGTTGAATATACCGGTATGGAAGGCCATTACCGTAACGCCGAAAATCGCCTACTCGTTCCCTCTGAGCGACGACTCAGAGGATGCAATCGAGGCAATAAGCGATGATGGCGACTCAGACATATTTTACGGCGGCGTGAATATAACCCTGAGCTTTTAAAGGAGGAATACCATGAAAAGGTTTTTTGCATTAACACTATTACTACTGATGTTCACCAGCGGGATCGCTCTCGCTGAAGAACAGGGTGGAACTAACCCTCCCCCTCCAACAGCGGAGCAGGCTTCGCCTGCTCCTGCTGCTCCTGCGGTTGAGGCAGCTCCGGCGCCTCCCACGATTGATTCAGGGGATACTGCATGGATGATCGTTGCAACAGCCCTCGTCATGCTCATGACACTCCCGGGGCTGGCGCTCTTTTACGGCGGGTTGGCGAAACGGAAGGACACCCTGAATACAATGGCAATGTCTTTTGTAACGTACTGCATAGTAAGTCTGCTTTGGGTTACTCTACGGATTCACGTTTACGTTCGGGACAGATGTCGGCGGTTTTATAGGAAGCCCTGAAAAGCTGTTCCTTTCAGGGGTCGGCGTAAACAGCATTAATGATCTTGCAAAGACAATACCCGAGTATATATTTGTCATCTACCAGCTCACCTTTGCAGCCATAACCGTAGCGCTTGCAAGCGGCGCCTACATCGAGAGGATGAAGTTTTCTGCATGGGTGCTGTTTTCGATCCTCTGGATGACTCTCGTGTATGTCCCTGTGGCCCACTGGGTATGGGGCGGCGGTTTCCTGGCTAAACTGGGCGCACTGGATTTTGCCGGCGGAACAGTCGTTCATATTAATGCCGGTATTGCAGCGCTGGTAGGGGCGCTGGTCCTCGGCAAGAGGAAAGAGGCGTCACTGAAACCCAGCAATCTGACCCTCGTTATTACCGGCGCAGGGTTGCTCTGGTTCGGCTGGTTCGGGTTTAATGCCGGTTCTGCACTGGCGGCAAACGGGCTTGCCGGAGCAGCATTCATCAATACGAATACCGCAACTGCGATGGCTGCAATATCATGGATGTTTACTGAATGGATGCATACAAAGAAGCCGACCGTCCTCGGTCTTGCATCCGGTGCGGTTGCGGGGCTTGTTGCGATAACACCCGCCGCCGGGTTTGTGAATATTTCGGGCGCTCTCATTATCGGACTACTCGCGGGTATCGTTCCCTATTTCGCTGTTGCGATCATCAAGCCGAAACTCGGATATGATGATTCCCTGGATGCGTTCGGCATCCACGGGGTAGGCGGGATACTGGGTGCGATCCTTACAGGTGTATTTGCTGACCCTTCGGTCAATGAGCTCGGCAAAGGGCTTTTATACGGGAATCCGGGCCAGCTCCTGACACAACTGATCGCCGTAGTTGTAACGATAGTATACAGCGGCGTAGCGACCCTCATTATCTTCATGATTGTGAAGGCAATTACTGGCGTCAGGGTTGAAACTGAACATGAAATAACCGGGCTCGACGAAAGCCAGCACGGTGAAAAGGCATATAGTCTTTAATGATGAAAAGGAGACGAGGAGACACGGAGAAACGGAGCAATTACATCACCGTGACACCGCTTCGCCGTGTCTCCGGATCAATGTTTGAACAAAAAAAGGAGGCGAAATGAAAAAGATAGAAGCGATTATAAAGCCCTTTAAACTCGATGAGGTGAAAGAAGCCCTCAACGCAATCGGGATTCATGGAATGACCATCACAGAGGTGAAGGGATTTGGAAGGCAAAAGGGTCATGTAGAGGTCTACCGGGGAACAGAGTATGAAGTGAATTTTATCCCCAAAATAAAGATCGAAGTGGTTATTCCTGATTCGCTGATAGATAAGGTGGTTTCGACCATTGTCGAGAAGGCAAAGACAGGCAATATTGGAGACGGGAAGCTTTTCCTTTCCTCTCTTGAGGATGTCATACGCATAAGGACCGGCGACAGGGGAGAAGCCGCGATCTGACAATAACATTCATTCCCCATGCATGAGGCTGTGTCAAAATAGTAGCCGCAGGCTTTAGCCGGCGCATATCCTGTGCAAACTAAAGTTTGCGGCTACAATAGAGGGGCGTCAAGATAAAATATATTGCGCCACAGCCTGCATATGGGAGAATTTTGGTGAGGGCAGGGAGAATTTGGGACAGACGCCTTGGTTTCCTACAAAATTGTATTGGCTACAAATTTGTAGCTTTCTGTTATTGAGCTCTGAATGCAGCTTTCCATGTTGATAAATCTGCATAAAATGGTATTTGCAGATATAAGCGAAGCTGACATTCCTACAAATTTGTAGGATACTTTTTGCGGTGGATTTTCGTATAACGAAATGTTATTTATTTTCGAATGAGTTACGTTTTGGCACGCTTTTAGATATAGGATGATGATCGTTCGATATCTAAAGGGAGGATGTATGGGAAAACTACTGGCAGTGTTATTGTTCGTCAGTCTGCTTTGCATGGCGGGGATTGCCTCTGGAGAAGAAGCATTGAATCCAGCTGGGGGACCGGTACCAGCGGCCATTGCTGCCTCAAAAATCGACACCGGGGACACTGCCTGGATGCTGATCTCTACCGCCCTTGTCATGCTTATGACTCCGGGGCTTGCGCTTTTCTATGGCGGTATGGTGAGAGGGAAGAATGTACTCGGGACACTCATGCAGAGCTTTATCGCCCTTTCAATCATAAGCGTGCAATGGATACTTATCGGATACAGCCTTTCCTTTGGCCCGGACGTGAACGGGATAATCGGAAATCTCGATTGGGTTGGGCTAAACGGAGTCGGGCTTGAGCCGAATCCCGATTATGCTCCGACCATCCCCCATATGACGTTCATGATATATCAGGCGATGTTCGCGGTAATTACTCCTGCACTTATTACCGGAGCGTTTGCAGAGCGGATGAAATTTTCGGCATATTTTGTGTTTATCCTGCTCTGGTCAACCATCGTCTACGACCCTGTCGCCCACTGGGTATGGGGTACCGGCGGCTGGCTTAAGCAAATGGGGGCACTGGATTTTGCGGGAGGCATCGTCGTACACCTGATTTCCGGAATTTCAGCGCTTGCTGCCGCATTGATTATCGGCAGAAGAAAAGGGTATTTACAGGATGCCATGTATCCCCATAATCTCCCCATGACCGTGCTCGGCACCGGACTCTTATGGTTCGGCTGGTTCGGCTTCAATGCAGGAAGCGCCCTCTCAGCAGGCACATTAAGTACCGTAGCTTTTGTGGCAACGCATACGTCCGCAGTTTCTGCAACACTGATATGGGTGCTTATCGAATGGGTGCACAGGGGGAAACCGACCATGTTCGGCGCTGCAACTGGATCCATTGCCGGGCTTGCAACGATCACTCCTGCGTCAGGGTTCGTCAGTCCCATGTCTTCTTTACTGATAGGGCTCGCAGCGGGTTCATTATGCTATCTGTCCTTGAATATGAAAGGAAAAATCGGTTATGATGATTCGCTCGACGCATTCGGTGTGCACGGTATCGGAGGCATCATAGGAACGGTAGCCACAGGTCTTTTCGCCCAGACCCTGATTAATCCGGCAGGCGCCAACGGCCTGTTTTTTGGCAGTAGTCAGTTGTTCAGCACGCAGATGATTGCTATCCTGGTAACGGGAGTATATTCGTTTATTGTGACTGCGATCCTTCTGAAAGTCATCGACAAACTTATCGGACTGAGGGTCGATGAAGAATCGGAAGTGAACGGTCTCGATATATCGCAGCACGGTGAAAGCGGCTATACTTTTTAGGACAGGAGGGATACCAGGGCATTATCAAAGTTTGTTGGTGAGACAGATATATTTAATTAAAGGAGGTAGTCACATATGACACCAAAGGAAGTACTTGATTTAGCAAAAAAGAACAAGGCAGTAATGGTTGATCTAAAGTTCATGGATTTCCCGGGACTCTGGCAGCACTTCTCGGTCCCCATCAAGGAACTCACAGAGGATATGTTCGAAAACGGGCTGGGATTTGACGGTTCATCCATAAGGGGATGGAAGGCTATCCATATGAGCGACATGCTGGTCATCCCTGATCCGACCACTGCGATAATGGACCCCGTTACCCAGCACCCTACCGTTAGCATGATCTGCAGTATTGTTGATCCGATCACAAAGGAACAGTATTCAAGAGACCCCCGCTATGTCGCACAGAAGGCGGAGGCATACCTGAAGTCAACAAAGATTGCCGATACCGCATACTTCGGCCCTGAAGCGGAATTTTTCATATTCGATGATGTGCGTTTTGACTACACCGCAAACAGCGGGTATCACTTTCTGGACTCAGACGAAGGCATATGGAATTCCGGGAGAGACGAAGGTCCGAACCTCGGTTATAAGCCAAGACACAAAGAGGGATACTTCCCTGTCGCGCCAATGGACAAGCAGCAGGATCTCCGAACAGAGATGGTCCTCGAACTGCAGAAGGCGGGCATAGAGATTGAAGCCCAGCACCATGAAGTTGCAACCGGAGGCCAGGCGGAGATTGATATGCGCTTCTCCCCTATGGTGAATATGGCGGACAAGTTGATGATGTACAAATATATCATTAAAAACGTCGCGGTACGGAACGGGAAGACCGTGACGATGATGCCGAAGCCGTTGTTCGGCGATAACGGCTCAGGAATGCACACACATCAGAGCCTCTGGAAAGGCGGCAAGCCGCTCTTTGCCGGAAACGCATACGCGGGATTATCCGAAATGGCCCTCTATTACATAGGTGGCATACTGAAGCACGCCGCAGCGCTGGCAGCTTTAGTTGCTCCCACAACAAACTCATACAAACGGCTTGTTCCCGGATATGAAGCCCCAATTAACCTTGCATACTCCAGCAGAAACAGATCAGCGGCAATCCGTATTCCGATGTATTCACCGAGCCCCAAGGCCAAGAGGGTGGAAGTGAGATTCCCCGATCCCTCATGCAACCCCTATCTCGCTTTCGCGGCCATGCTCATGGCAGGACTTGACGGTATCGAGAACAAGATCGATCCCGGCGAGCCGCTCGACAAGGACATTTATGATCTCGGCCCCGAGGAGCTTGCCAAGGTTCCGAGTCTTCCGGGTTCACTCTCAGATGCCCTCGACTGCCTTGAAAAAGACCATGATTTCATGATGAAGGGCGATGTCTTTACTGAGGATGTTATCGAAACCTGGATCAATTACAAGAGAGTCAAAGAAGTCGACGCGCTGAGGCTCAGACCCCATCCGTACGAGTTCTTCCTGTATTACGACATTTAGTCTGAACAAATACTTCAACAAAAAAAGGAGCGGGCTTAACGCCTGCTCCTTTTTTTGTTGAAGGCCCCTCACAATAGTCTCGCAGCCGTTATTATGCTATGATGAAGGAGAGAAAAGTGAGCAGGAGGGAGCAGCGTGGATAATCTCATCGGCAAACTCGTTGTTGTTGAAACCCAGGAGACGACGTATACAGGCAAACTCATTGAGATAGGAGAAGATGATGTGCACCTTGAAACAGAAATGGGCTGGATCGTTATCCCTATGGAAAGAGTTGCCCTCATCAGAGAAAAAGAAGACTAACCCACATTATTCATTACCTTTTCGCACAAGAAGAGCAGATGTAGCATTGGAGCGGATTTAGCCCGATGAAATCGGGGTACCTCGGAGGGCCGCTTAAGTCGGACAGAGAATGGGCGATAATGCTGCGTCTGCTCTTCGTTAATCTCAGGATAATCGTACAGCGAAGGGAATCACAACCGGAGATCACCTGCTACTGATTGTATTTTTTCTCCCAGTCCCATGCAGTTCTGATAATATACTCAAGGTTATCGTGCTGCGGTTTCCATTGAAGTTCTTGCCTGAGTTTTGATGAATCCGCAATAAGCGCCGGCGGGTCCCCGGGCCTCCTGTCTGTCGCTATCACAGGGAAATGAACACCGGATACATGCTTTACCGCATCGACCACTTCTTTCACAGAGTAGCCGTGTCCGTAGCCGCAGTTATAGATCCTGCTCTCGCCGCCTGACACCAGATATTCGAGGGCAAGCACGTGGGCATTCGAAAGGTCATCAACATGGATATAATCTCTGATGCAGGTGCCGTCAGGGGTGGAATAGTCAGTCCCGTAAATGTCAAGATGGTCTCTTTTCCCGAGAGCTGTTCTTAACGACACTGTAATAAGATGTGTGGCGTCTTTTCGGGCCTGCCCGATCCTCGACATCGGATCAGCCCCTGCTACGTTAAAGTATCTGAGCGCGATATAACGCAAATCATCGGAGGCACTGACATCATGTAACACCTGCTCAACCATTACCTTTGAAGTCCCGTATGGATTGATCGGAAGTAAAGGACTTTCCTCGGTAACAGGGATTCTTTCGGGAATACCATAGACCGCTGCTGTTGAAGAGAAAAGGAATTTTTTCACGCCGTATTTCAGACACGTCCTGATCAGCGTCATGGCATTGATAAAATTATTCTGGTAGTATTTCAGCGGCTCGCGTATCGATTCGTCAACAACAATAAAGGCTGCCATATGGATGACGGCATCAAATTTCTCTTCGGCAAAAACAGCATCGAGGTATTCTTTATCGCCGAGATCTCCCTTAACAAGTCTGCCGGAGAGGAGCGCCCAATCATGACCGTATGAGAGGTTGTCGTATACAACAATATCGTGCCCATTCTCACCGAGGGTCTTAACGATATGGCTTCCGATATAGCCCGCGCCACCTGTAACGAGTACCTTCATGGTTGAATGCATTTCCATACTGAATCCGCTATTTCACATGCCTGGGGTAGCCGCACCCTTAAGGGTGCGCATTGTAAAAATTCCAACCCCTGAGATTTTCATTCGCAGGCTGTCTCCTCGGCGACCCGCCGGGGCGGGAAGCCTGCGGCTACGAAATAATAATGGACCCCTTTGACAAAATAAAAAATGAGAAGCAATCTATTTACACTTCTCATTTCTTTTCCGACGATCCGGAATTAGCTTGCAGTTTCAGCTTCTTTTTTCTCTGCCTTTTTCACTCTGACTTTCCTCAAATCCTCATAATCGACAAACTCCAGCACCGCCATCGGGGCTGAATCGTTGATCCTGTTCCGCGTATGCACGATTCTCAGATAGCCACCGTTCCTGCCCGAAAACCGGGGAGCTATTTCACCAAAAAGCCTGGCTACCGCCATCCTGTTGGAAATGTATGATAAGGCAAGCCGTTTGGAATGCAGATCTCCCCTAATGCCGAGCGTTATAATTTTTTCGGCAAGCTTCTTTGTCTCTTTCGCCTTTGCAACGGTCGTTTCAATCCGTTCGTGCTCGAGGAGAGACGTTACGAGAACCTTTAAAAGCGCCTTCCTCTGATTGGCGGGTCTTCCGAATAATCTTCCGTCAACTCTGTGTCGCATCTTGTACCATACCTCCGCTCTGCAGCACCGTTTCCTTGTTGAGAGCCTCGAGATCGACTCTCATGCCGAGACGAAGCCCCATGCCGTGCAATATTTCCTTTATCTCGTTGAGGGACTTGCGCCCGAAATTCTTTGTCCTCAGCATCTCCTGTTCGCTCTTCTGCACAAGATCGCCAATAGTCTTGATGTTTGCATTCTTCAGGCAATTGTACGACCGTACTGAAAGTTCGAGCTCTTCGACACTTTTCAGAAGATTGCTGTTGAAGATCGGCTCCTCATTTATTGAATCGTTTGAATCGCCCTGTTCCCAGGATATATTCTCTTCGTCATCGTCTTCCTCTTCCAGGACGAAGAGTTTCATATGTTCGATAACGACCGATGCGGCCTGCGAAACGGCCCTTTCAGGGGTTAGGCTGCCGTCAGTCCATATCTCCATGACAAGCCTGTCGTAATCTGTCGCTCTCCCGACCCTTGCTTTTTCAACAATAAAATTTACCCGCACGACAGGAGTAAAAACAGAATCCACCGCTATCATGTTCAATGGGAGATCTTCTTCCTTATTAAGCTCGGCTGCTACGTATCCTTTCCCTTTTCTCAGATACATCTCGACTTCAAAGGAGGAGTCTTTGTCCAGAGTGGCAATAATCTGATCGGGGTTAAGGATCTCAAATGCCGAATCCTTTTGTATATCCTCCGCCTGTGACGGTCTTCGGCCCCTTTACCTTTATTGTTGCCGTCTTCCTTCCGCTCGCATAGAGTTTAAATCTGAGCTTCTTAATATTGAGAACGATATCAACAACGTCTTCCTTAACGCCCTTGATCGTCGAGAACTCGTGGAGCGCTCCCGGTATCTTAACAGCGGTCACCGCCGCTCCCTCAATAGAGGAAAGCAGCACCCTTCTCAGGGCATTTCCCAAAGTGGTGCCATAACCACGCTCCAGGGGTTCAGCGATCAGCTTTCCGTATGTATCTGTTATGGTTTCTTCATCAAACCGTATCATTTCAGGGAGCTGAAAGCCTGTTTTCTTTAGGTCCATAAGGCCTCCTCACATTCATTCCAATAGCTGGACAGCGAATCACAAAAAACGCATGTACGTGCGTATGTCTGCGCCCGGAATCCGGCTATCATTTTCGTTTTTGTATATATTCTGTTTTTCACAAGCGAAAAAATTCGTTTTACTTGGAATAGAGTTCTACTATCAGCTGTTCCTGAACAGGAAGCTGCATTTCGTCGCGAGAGGGAATATGCGAAACCTTCCCCTTATAATTCGCGCTGTCAATCTCGACCCATCCCGGAATGCCCCTGTGTTCGCTCTTTGAAAGACTTTCTCCTATTTCAGGCATCTCCCTGCTGGCTACTCTGATTTCGACAAGGTCGCCGGCCTTCGTTGCAAAGGAGGGAAGGTTGACTTCCCTGGCGTTTACAATGACATGACCGTGCTTAATCAGTTGTCTCGCTCTCCGCCGGTTGGGCGCAAAGCCCATGCGAAATACCATACTATCAAGACGGCTCTCTATAAGTTGCAGGAGAACCTCGCCCGTAATACCCTTCTTCCTTTCAGCCTCGTGAAAATATTTTCTGAATTGCCGTTCCAGGAGTCCGAACATCTTGCGCACCTTCTGCTTTTCCCTGAGTTGTATCCCGTAGTCGGACAATTTCTTGAACCCCTGCCCGTGTTGTCCGGGTGGGTATTTTCTCCGTTCAATGGCACATTTCTCCGTATAGCATCTGTCACCTTTAAGAAAGAGTTTCTCCCCCTCCCTCCGGCAAATCCTGCATAATGCTCCGATATATCTCGCCACGTTACACCCTCCTCCTCTTTGGCGGCCTGCAACCGTTGTGGGGGACGGGAGTCACATCCTTGATCAGGTTGATCTCCAGTCCGGCGGCCTGAAGTGCGCGTATCGCAGACTCCCGACCTGAACCCGGTCCTTTTACGAAGATATCGACCTGTTTCATGCCGAAATCCATCGCCTTCTTCGCCGCCGTCGTAGCCGCTATCTGCGCAGCGTACGGTGTTCCCTTCCGGGACCCCTTAAATCCAAGGTTGCCTGAACTGGCCCAGGTAATGACGTCCCCGTTCGGATCGGTAATGGTCACAATCGTATTATTGAACGTCGCCTGGATGTGGGCAGCCCCGTAAGCAATATTTCTTTTGTCTTTCTTAACGCCTTTTTTCCTTTGTGCCATATGTTATGCCTCTTTCTTTTTCCCCATGACCGCTTTTCTCGGACCCTTCCTGGTCCGCGCATTCGTTTTCGTTCTCTGCCCTCTCAACGGGAGTCCCAGACGGTGTCTCAGCCCTCTGTAACTGCCGATATCGACGAGTCTCTTGACACTCAGAGAAATGTCGCGCCTGAGATCGCCCTCGACCCGGTAGTCTCTCTCGAGCACCCCCCTGATTTTTACGATCTCTTCATTCGAAAGATCCTTCACCCTTGTATTGGGGTTTATCTGTGTTTCAGTCAATATCTTCTGTGACAATGTTCTCCCGATACCGAAGATCCTTGTCAACCCAATCTCAACCCGCTCATTTTTTGGTAAATCAACTCCGGCAATTCTCGCCACTGTATACCCCCTTCACCTGGACTGGAGTGTTGTATTTCTCATGCTGTTACTCATCATGATAAACCGCTGACGGTTTTACCCCTGCCTCTGTTTATGCCTCAGGTTTTCGCATATAACCCTGACAACGCCTTTCCTTTTGATAATCTTGCATTTTGCACATATAGGTCTGACTGAAGAACGGACTTTCATAATATCCCCTTTTTACATGCTACTTGAAACGATATGTTATTCTCCCCTTCGTGAGGTCATACGGTGAAAGCTCGACGGTGACCTTGTCGCCGGGAAGTATCTTGATAAAATGCATTCTCATTTTGCCCGAAACGTATGCAAGTATTACCTGCCCGTTTTCAAGCTCGACTTTAAACATTGCGTTGGGAAGCGTTTCAATAATCTTCCCTTCTACTTCAATATTATCCTCTTTTGGCATTAGCTGAATACTATAACTTTTTAATAAATTTTAGTCAATATCTTCGGTTCATCCGATGTCACAAGGATGGTATGCTCAAAATGGGCTGACAGTTTTCCGTCGAGGGTAACCGCTGTCCATCCGTCCTCCAGAATAGCTGCCTCATGTCCGCCCTCATTCACCATTGGCTCTATCGCTAATGTCATGCCGGGTTGGAGTCTCGGGCCGCGACCCGGTCTTCCAAAATTCGGGATTTGCGGGTCTTCATGCAGATCGCGGCCGATGCCGTGGCCGACAAAGGCACGCACAACCGAAAACCCGTTTGACTCAACATGGGCCTGAACTGAATGCGAGATGTCAGACACCCTGTTATCAGGCCTTGCATTCTCTATTCCCTTGTACATGGACTCCTCGGCCACCCTGAGCAACCGTTCCGTCTCCGGGCTTACTTTGCCAACAGGGAACGTATAGGCGCCGTCTCCGTAAAAACCGTCTTTGTAAACACCGACGTCGATTCCCAGAATGTCCCCTTCCTCCAGTTCCCTGCCTGAAGGAATGCCGTGAATGATCTCATTATTGACAGAGGCGCAGATACTCGCAGGATATCCTCTGTATCCGTTAAAGGCCGGCAACGCGTTATGCGACCGGATATACTGGTCAGCCTGGCGTTCAATCATTTTTGTGGTAACACCTGGTTTAATCATATTCTTCAAATAATCAAGCGTTTTCGCCACAATAAGGCACGATTCCGCAATTTTTTCTGTTTCTTCCGGAGATTTCAGGATTATCATCTGTAGAAAGCTGAATTCTGTATGCCATACATTTCTTCAACGATTACCTTTATTTTCTTCCCCGAATTCTTCCCTTTTTGAGAAAACCCTCATACGAACGGGTGATTAAATGGGATTCAATCTGCGAAACAGTATCCAGTGCGACACCGACCGCAATCAGCAGTGAAGTCCCTCCGAAATAAAACGGAACGTTAAATCTCCCGATAAGAATTTCAGGTATTACACAAACAATGCCGAGATAAAGAGCGCCGACGAATGTCAGTCGTGAAAGCACCTTGTAAATATATTCAGATGTCTTCTGCCCTGGCCGTATTCCCGGAATGTACCCCCCGTATTTTTTGAGATTATCGGCAATATCAACAGGATTAAAGATAATCGCAGTATAAAAATAGGCGAAGAAGAAGATCATTCCCACATAAAGCGTCGTATAAAGTACCGTCCCCGGAGAGAGCTGTCTCGAAATCGCCTGCACCCATGGCATTGCGATAAAACCTGCAACCGTTGCAGGGAACATGATAATGGATGACGCGAATATCGGAGGAATAACGCCTGAGGTATTAATCTTGAGCGGCAAATGTGTAGCCTGTCCCCCGTAGACTTTCCGGCCGACTACCCTCTTTGCATACTGAACAGGTATCTTCCGTTGTCCCCTTTCCATATAAATAATCGCGGCGATGATGGCAACCATCATGACAACGAGGAAGATCACAAAAAATATCGAAAGTTCACCGGCCTGGACTAATCTGATCGTACTGATGACCGCAGCGGGAAACCGGGCGACAATGCCTGCAAAAATGATCAGCGAGATTCCGTTTCCGATACCCCTTTCCGTGATCTGTTCCCCCAGCCACATGATGAATGCCGTGCCCGATGTCAGCGTAATCATTGTTATTATTTTAAATGACCATCCGGGGTTCTGGACGAACACCCCTCCTCCCATCCCTTCGAGACCTGCCGCAATGCCAAAAGACTGAATCGCGGCTATGACGACAGTTCCGTATCGTGTATACCGCACAATCTTTTTCCTGCCGGACTCGCCCTCTTTTGCGAGCTTTCCGATAGCGGGAATAACGACGGTGAGGAGTTGGAGAATGATCGATGCGCTGATGTACGGCATGATCCCGAGAGCAAAAATAGTGACCTTGGATAAGGCCCCCCCTGAAAACATATCAAAAAAGCCCATGAGCGCCCCGCCTTTTTCCATCAGGAACTTGCTCAATTCCTCTCCGTTTATTCCCGGAGTCGGTATATGGGCGCCTATTCTGTAAACAGCGAGAAGTGCGAGTGTAAACAATACCCTGGTTTTCAGCTCGGGTATCTTGAAGATATTCTGGAAACTTGAGAGAATGCCCAACTTCTTATATTACCTCTGCTTTGCCGCCGGCAGCAGAAATCTTTGCCAACGCAGAAGTACTGAAAGCATCAGCCTGAATTGTCAAGGGTCTGCGAAGCTCGCCTTCGCCGAGGATCTTCAGCCCGTCCTGTAATTTCTTTATGATTCCCTGTTCGAAGAGCACCGCGGCTGTTATCGTGTCAATCCCTTCCACCCGGTCAATATCTTTCAGATTTACAACAACATACTCAATGCTGAAGTTATTCTTGAACCCGCGTTTCGGGATTCTTCTCTGCAAGGGCATCTGCCCTCCTTCAAATCCGGCGCCTTTCGTGCCGCCCGAGCGGGCCTTTTGTCCTTTATGTCCTTTGCAGGAGGTTTTTCCGTGCCCGGAGCCGATGCCCCGCCCCACGCGCTTGCATTTCTTCCTGCTTCCATCAGCGGGTTTTAACTCCTCTACCTTCATGCCCCCTCCTGAGACTCTTCTTCAGCCTTTCCCCTCAGTTTTAACACCCTAACGGGGTCCTTCAGGTTCGCCAGTCCGTTCAATGCTGCCTTTACCGAATTAAAGGGATTATGACTGCGTATTGATTTAGCAACAATATTCTGGATGCCGCCCACTTCCAGTACCGCCCTGACACCGCCTCCTGCAATGATCCCTGTACCTTTCACGGCAGGGTTTATCACAACGGTACCGGAGCCGAACCTTCCTATGATCCTGTGTGGTATCGTGCCGTCCTTCAGCGGGAATTTCAGAAGCGTTTTCTTTGCCTGTTCCACGGCCTTCCGTATCGCTTCGGGAACTTCAGCAGCCTTTCCTTTTCCTATCCCGACCGTTCCCTCTCCATCGCCGACGACAACGAGTGCGGTAAAGGAAAAACGCCTGCCGCCTTTCACTACTTTTGCCACCCGATTGATATATACAACCTTATCTTTTAAGTTCAGCCCTTCCGGATCTATCTTCTCCACATGACCTCCATATAACACGTAGCGTTTTCAGCAATCAGCAACAAACCGCAGACAACCGGGAACAAATCAGAATTCAAGCCCTGCCTCCCTGGATGCCTCCGCCAGAGCTTTAACACTGCCGTGATAGCGATAGCCGCTCCTGTCAAAAACAATCTTTTTTATCCCCTTGTCAATTGCCTTTTTCGCTATCAGCGCCCCGACGAGTTTTGCCGTTTTTATGTTTCCTTTATGGGATTTTTCACCGCTCAAGTCCTTATCCAGGCTTGACGCTGTCACAACTGTATGTCCCTTCGTATCATCGATAATCTGGGCATAAATATTGTTAAGACTCCGGTAGACCGACAGCCGTAACCGCTCAGGTGTCCCGAGGACCTTTTTTCTTATACGCGTGTGGCGTCTTCGTATCGCTTCTCTCTTGCGCTCAGCCAACCCAACCTCCTAAAATCATTTTCTGAAAACAAACGACTATTTCTTGCCCGCCTTACCGACTTTCAACTTCAGCCTTTCACCGGCGAACCTGATCCCTTTCCCTTTATATGCATCCGGCGGCCTCAGAGTTCTCAGACTCGCTGCGACCTGCCCGATCTTTTGCCTGTCTATGCCGGTAAGAGTAATCTGTACCTGCTTGGGATCAACAGACGCCTGAATCCCTTCGGGGAGCTGAAACTCGATGGAATGCGAGTAACCGAGGACCAAAACAATCTTGTCACCCGCAACCTGTGCTTTATAGCCGACTCCGGTGATACTGAGGACTTTCTGATATCCCTGTGAAACACCAAAAACCATATTGGCAATAAGGCTTCTCGTCAGGCCATGGAGCGCCCTCTCATTCTTCGTATCTCCCGATCGTTCAACGGACACAATCCCTTCATTCACCGAAACCTTCATCTTGTCCGGGCAGTCCCAGTTCAGTTCCCCTTTAGGGCCTTTCACATATATTGACTGGCCTTTTATTTCTACGTTAACCTTCTCGGGTATTGCTACAGGTTTTTTACCAATGCGTGACATTCCGATTGTCTCCTTTACCACACATGACAGAGGACTTCTCCGCCAATGCCTTTTTGCCGACAGGTCCTGTCGCTTAAAATCCCGCTCGACGTCGTCAGGATTGCAACTCCCAACCCGCCCATTACGCTGGGTATTTCATCGCTGCCGGCATATACTCTTCTTCCGGGTTTGCTGATTCTCTTTAACCCCGTTATAACGCTTTCGTTCTCCATATACTTCGGGATAACTCTCAGGATACCCTGCTTTCGGTCCTTCAGTATCTTATATGCCCTTATAAACCCCTCTTCTTTCAATATCTTGGCAATTTCCAATTTCATTTTTGAAATCGGGATATCAACCTTCTCAGCCTTAATCTGCATAGCATTGCGTATTCTTGTCAGCATATCTGCAATTGGATCAGTAAGCATTTATTCCCTCCACACATTCATAGGCTACCAACTTGCCTTTACTACGCCGGGTATCTGTCCCTCAAGTGCAAGTGTCCTGAAACAAATTCTGCACATACCGAATTTGCGCAGATACGCCCGCGGCCTTCCGCAGAGCTTGCACCTGTTATATGCCCTCACCTTGAATTTTGGCGGTCTTTTATTCTTTTCGATCAAACAAGTCTTTGCCATTCGTCACTCCATTTTCGTTTTCGTTATTGATTATTCGTTAATTGTCATTCTGTTCGTTAACGGATAACGTATAACGAATAATCAATAACAATTAGTTCTTAAACGGCATCCCCATATACCGCAAGAGCGCTTTACTTTCCTTGTCCGTCTTCGCAGAAGTGCAGAAGATGATGTCGAGTCCGTGGACCATTTCGACCTTATCATAATCGATCTCGGGAAAGATAAACTGTTCCTTGAGCCCCAGGGCGTAATTCCCCCTTCCGTCAAATGATTTGCCGGGTATGCCTTTGAAATCTCTGATCCTTGGCAATGCGACACTGATAAACCTGTCAAGGAACTCGTACATCATGTCGCCCCTCAGGGTGACCTTGCATCCGATCGGAGCTCCTTGCCTCAGCTTAAAAGCCGCAATTGATTTTTTCGCTTTTGTGACAACCGATTTCTGCCCGGTTATCGAGGAAAGCTCTTTCTGCACTGCATCGATAAGTTTTACATTCTGGATCGCCTCTCCGAGTCCGACATTGAGGACGACCTTCTGGATCTTGGGAACCTCCATGATATTACCATACGAAAATTCCTTTATCATGTTCGGCACGACTTCTTTCAGGTATTTCTCTCTAAGCCGCGGCATCATTCTTAATCTATAACCTCCCTGCATTTTTTACACATGCGAAGCTTCCTGCCGTCCTGCAATACTGAGTTGCCGATTTTTGTCGGTTTGGCGCATTTGGGACATACCAGCATTACATTCGAAATCTTAATCGGCGCCTCTTTTTCGATGATCCCTCCCTGCGTATACTTCCTCGTCGGTTTCATATGTTTTTTGATCATATTTATCTTCTCGATCAAAAGACTGTCCTTGGACGGAGTCACAGTGAGGACTCTTCCCTTTTTCCCTTTTTCTTTGCCCGTCATGACTACAACAGTATCGTTCTTTTTTATCGTTAACCCCATATATTCCCCTATAAAACCTCAGGAGCCAAAGAGATGATCTTTGTGAACTCCTTCCATCTGAGTTCCCTCGCCACAGGGCCGAAAATTCTCGTTCCCACCGGTTCATTCTGCGGGTTGATGAGCACGACGGCGTTCTGGTCGAAACGGATATATGTTCCGTCAGGCCTCCGATGTTCTTTCCTGGTGCGGACCACTACTGCCTTCGCAACAGAGCCTTTTTTGACATTGCTTTCCGGCAACGCTTCCTTCACGCTTACCACAACAATGTCGCCGAGTCTCGCATACCGCCTGTGAAAACCGCCAAGCACCTTAATGCACTGCACTTTTTTTGCGCCTGAATTGTCTGCTACTTCGCACATACTCCGCAACTGAATCATCTTCCATCACTCCAGTCAGCCGTTATTCTATTACCACCCATCGTTTTTCTTTGCTGAGAGGTCTTGTTTCTACTATTTTTACCATATCGCCGATATTGCATGTATTCTTCTCATCGTGCGCCTTGAATTTTGTGACCCGTTTCATCGTCTTTTTATATACGGGATGCTGAAAAAGCCTCGTCACGGCGACAACCACCGTCTTTTCCATCTTGTTGCTGATCACCTTGCCTGAATAGATCTTTTTAGACACCTTTTTCTTCCCTTTTCACCTTTTCACTTTTTACGGTTAGTACCTTTGCAATATCTTTTCTCACGGCACGTATCCTCATGGGATTCTCAATCTCACCCGTCGCCTGCTGGAACCTCAGGTTAAAAAGTTCTCTTCTGAGGTCGGCCTCCTTCTGGCTCATCTCCTCGACTGTCATTGCCCTCAGTTCAGACGATTTCACAGAACCTCCTCATCCCTCTTGACAAACTTTGTCGCTATCGGCAGCTTATGTGACGCAAGGCGCATCGCCTCTTTTGCCGTTGCCTCAGTCACACCCGACATTTCGTAGATAATTCGCCCCGGCTTTACCACAGCTACCCAGTATTCCGGCGCGCCCTTTCCCTTTCCCATCCTGGTCTCAGCAGGTTTCTTTGTAATCGGCTTGTCGGGGAAGACCCGTATCCAGACCTTGCATCCTCTTTTGGCATGACGGGTAATCGCTATTCTGGCGGACTCAATCTGCTGGCTCGAAATCCATCCCGGCTCAAGCGCCTTGAGACCGAACTCACCGAAAGAAACCTCGGCACCGAGGTAAGCCTTGCCGTTCATATTGCCTTTCTGCATTTTCCTGAACTTAACTTTTTTGGGCATTAACATGCTGTCACCTAAGCTTCCTTCACTCTGCTTTCAGGCAGAATATCCCCATGAAACATCCAGACCTTTACCCCGATGACTCCATAGGTTGTCTTCGCCCGTGCGTATCCATAATCAATATCAGCCCTGAAGGTATGGAGCGGAACCCTTCCTTCTCTGTACCATTCCGAACGCGCTATCTCGGCACCGGCAAGCCTTCCGGAGCATGATATTTTTACCCCCAGCGTGCCGAATCTGAGCGCCGAGGCGACGGACTTTTTCATCGCACGCCTAAAGGCAACCCTCTTTTCGAGCTGAAGGGCGACATTTTCTGCAACAAGCTGAGCGTCCACTTCAGGCTTTCTTACTTCCTTGATATCTACCGATACCTCTTTGCCTGTTATTTCCTTCAGCTCTTTCCTGAGTTTTTCGACTTCGGAGCCTTTTTTCCCGATAATGATTCCGGGCCGCGCGGTGTGGATAATTACCCTGAAATTCTGACCTGCACGCTCAATCTCTATCTTGGGCACCCCAGCATGAAAGAGCTTCTCTTTCAGCATTCTCCGTATCGTTATATCCTCCAGCAACTGTTCGCTGTAACCTTTTTTTGCATACCATCTTGAATCCCAAGTCTTGACTATTCCCAGCCGGAACCCTATCGGATGCGTCTTCTGGCCCAAAATCTATTTCCCTCCTTCTTCTGACAGCACAAGAGTTATGTGGCTCGTTCTTTTGCGTATAACGTTCGCCCTTCCCTGAGCTCTCGGTTCGACTCTCTTCATCACAGGGCCCTGATCTACATATGCCCTTATTATCTTCATCTCTTCCGGATTGACGGCTTTTTTCTGCTCCGCATTCGCCATCGCGGATTTGAGAAGTTTTTCGACGGTTTTAGCAGCTCTGTACGGCATAAACCGCAAATAAAGTACCGCATCCCCGGCATTTTTGTTCCGGATCAGATTCACCACCCTCCGTGCCTTTCTCGGAGTAATTCGCGCATATCTAATTATCGCTTTTGATTCCATAATAAACTCTTCTATCCCTTTGCAGGAGCGGACTTCTCGGCTCCCGAATGGCTTCTGAATGTTCTCGTCGGTGAAAACTCACCGAGCTTATGACCGACCATATTCTCCGTAACATAGACGGGAATAAATTTCTTTCCATTATGAACAGCAAAAGTAAACCCAATGAACTCAGGGACAATCGTAGAACGCCTCGACCATGTCTTGATGAGTTTCTTTTCACCGCTTTCAATCATCACATTTACCTTTTTCATAAGCTTTACATCGACAAAAGGACCCTTTTTTAACGATCTCGCCAAGTTACTTCCTCCTCTTCACAATAAATCTGTCGGTTCTCTTGTTCTGTCTCGTTTTCACGCCTTCCGGTTTTCCCCAGGGAGTGCATGCGGGCCGGCCGCCTGAGGCCTTCCCCTCGCCGCCTCCCAGCGGATGATCTATCGGGTTCATTGCAACACCTCTTACGTGAGGTTTCTTGCCAAGCCACCGTATCCTGCCCGCCTTGCCGTATGAGATGTTTTCGTGCTCGGCATTACTCACCTGGCCGATAGTTGCCATACAGTCTGAGGGGATGATGCGCACCACGCCGGACGAGAGCTTCACCTGAACATATTTATCTTCCTTCGCAATGAGCTGTGCAGAGGAACCGGCACTCCGCGCCAGTTTTGCTCCTTCCCTTGGCCGCAGTTCAATGTTGTGGATAAAGGTTCCCAGAGGCATGTCACTCAGAGGCAGCGCATTGCCATTCTTAATCTCTGCTCCCTTACCCGATACAATCTCATCGCCCACCCCAAGACCGACGGGAGCGATAATATACCTCTTTTCTCCATCATGATAATGGAGGAGCGCAATCCTTGCCGTCCTGTTCGGATCGTACTCTATAGTTCCAACCTTCGCTGGTATCCCTGCCTTGTCCCGCTTGAAATCGATAATTCTGAGGGCTCTCCTGTTACCGCCACCTCTGTGCCATATGGTTACGCGCCCGCTGCTGTTTCGGCCGCCCGTCTTTCTCAATGGTTTCAACAATGGCTTATGAGGAGTATCGGTCGTGATTTCCATAAAATCCGATACTGACTGAAATCTTCTGCCGGGCGATGTTGGCTTAAATTTTTTTATACCCATTATGCACCTTCAATAAAATCAAGTTTTTCACCCTGTTTCAGGGTGATGATTGCCTTTTTCCGATCAGATGTCTTGCCGAGTGACTTTCCGTATCTTTTCATCTTCCCTTGTTCGTTGATCGTGGCGACCTTTGCCACTTTCACTTTAAAAATCTCCTCTACAGCCTTTTTTATTTCGATCTTATTCGCATCCCTGGCAACCTCGACCAGCACCTTGTTCTGCCCCTCTTTCAGGCTGCCGCCCTTTTCAGTAAAAAGGGGTTTTTTGATAATGGAATATATATTTTTCATGATCCTTTGATTTCCCCTAACTTTAAAGCTGCGTCTTTTGTCATAAGAAGCATCGCATGGGTAATAACGTCATAAACATTGACATCCGCCGCCCGTACAACTTTGACACCCGGAATGTTTCTGGCGGAAAGCACTACTGCATCGTCCTTTTCGGGAAGTATGATGAGAACGCTTTTATTCTGAAGATCAAGATTCTTAAGAATCGCAACAACATCCTTTGTTCTCGGCTTCTCTATCGAAAAGCCATCAAGGATGATTACTTCGCCGCTCGAAAGCTTTTCGTGAAAGGCATTCATTAATGCAAGTCTTTTCACCTTTTTGGGCAGTTTGTAGGAATAATCCCTCGGTTGCGGACCGAATATCGTTCCTCCGCCTCTCCAGAGAGGGGAACGCGTGCTTCCCGAACGTGCCCTTCCGGTACCCTTTTGTTTCCATGGTTTTTTGCCGCCGCCGCTGATAAGCCCTTTTGTCTTCGTTGCGTGGGTCCCCTGCCGCTGGTTTGCAAGAAAATTAACGACCGCTTCATGGAGAACACCCTGCTTCGCGCTGACGCCGAAAATATCATCGGACAAGGCAATCTTTTCTACCACTGTATTGTTTTTATCCTTTATATCTAACTCTGGCATATCAGCCTTCCTTCTTAATCTCTATAATGGTGCCGTTTGCACCGGGCACTGCTCCTTTTATAAGGAGGAGGTTCTGGCCTGCTTTCACATCAACGATCTCAAGATTTTTCACCGTAACCCGTTCAGAGCCCATATGTCCTGGCATTCCCTGATTTTTCCAAACCCGCGAGGGATATGAACTGGCACCGATGGAACCCGGCGCACGATTGAACATTGATCCGTGAGAGCCTGGGCCGCCTGAATAGTTGTGTCTTTTCATAACACCCTGAAAACCTTTTCCTTTGGAGATCCCGGAAACAGAGACCTTGTCTCCTTTTGCAAACTGTTCTACGGTAAGGAGTTCGCCCACCTTCAACCCGCCCATGGGATATTCCTTCAATATCTTGTATAGCTTGACTCCTGCCTTCTTGCATACCCCGGTCATCGGCTTGTTCATCTTCTTTTCCTTGACCTCTAAAAACCCGACTTTTACGGCTTCATATCCGTCTTTATCATTGTTTTTTACCTGAACGACACAGCATGGCCCTGCTTCTACGACAGTGACCGGATATGCCCGTCCGTCCTCGGCAAACACCTGAGTCATACCAAGTTTTTTACCTAATATTCCAACCATTCCTTTATCTCCAAATAACTATCTCTTATTGAATTGACGACGTAATTGTCAGGATACCCTGTTTCACAGCTTTATCTCTACATCAACTCCTGCTGCCAGTTCAAGTTTCATAAGAGCGTCGACAGTCTGAGGAGTCGGATCGACAATATCCAACAGCCGCTTATGGGTCCTGATCTCAAATTGCTCCCTTGATTTCTTGTCCACATGAGGCGACCTGAGCACCGTCACCCTGCTTATCCTGGTCGGTAACGGCACAGGACCTGCTATTCTTGCCCCGGTTCTTTGCACCGTATCCACGATCTCCTTTACGGACCTGTCGAGTACCCTGTGATCATATGCCCTGAGTTTTATCCTGATCTTCTGGTTCACGTTTATCTCTCTTACCTTTACCCTTTCAACTTGACCTTATGCTATAACAGCGGTCACAACGCCTGCACCGACCGTTCTGCCGCCCTCTCGTATAGCGAACCGTAACCCTTCTTCCATCGCAATGACAGTGATAAGCTCCACTTCCAGGGTTACATTGTCCCCCGGCATTACCATCTCTACCCCCTCAGGAAGCTGCGCCACTCCGGTGACATCCGTCGTCCTGAAATAAAACTGCGGACGGTACCCCTTGAAAAACGGGGTGTGCCTGCCGCCTTCTTCTTTCGTCAGGATATACACCTCTGCCTTGAACTTCGTGTGAGGCGTGATGCTGCCGGGCTTCGCCAACACCTGCCCTCTCTCTACTTCTTCCTTCCCTATGCCGCGTAACAGCACCCCGACGTTGTCCCCGGCCCTGCCTTCATCAAGCAGCTTCCGGAACATCTCTACCCCCGTGGCCACTGTCTTCCGCGTCTCGCCCAATCCTACTATCTCTACCTCTTCACCTACCTTGACAATGCCGCGCTCTACTCTCCCCGTTACCACCGTCCCCCTGCCCGATATCGTAAATACATCCTCTATCGGCATTAAAAACGGCTTGTCGATCGGCCTGTCTGGCGTCGGTATATAGCTGTCCACTGCATCCATAAGCTCCCAGATGCATTTGTATTCCTCTACCCCGGTATCGGTGCTCGTGCTTTCCATCGCCTTCAGTGCACTGCCCCTCACCACCGGTATCGCGTCACCGGGAAATTGATATTTCGTCAATAACTCTCTCATTTCAAGCTCTACTAAATCCAACAGCTCGGGGTCATCTACCATATCTATTTTGTTCATGAATACCACTATATAGGGTACCCCTACCTGCCTTGCCAACAATATGTGCTCCCTCGTCTGCGGCATCGGCCCGTCTGCGGCGCTTACTACCAAAACCGCCCCGTCCATCTGTGCCGCACCCGTGATCATGTTCTTTATGTAGTCGGCATGCCCCGGACAGTCTACATGCGCATAATGCCTCTTGTCTGTCTCGTACTCTACATGCGCTGTCGCGATTGTGATGCCCCTGGCCTTCTCCTCCGGTGCGTTGTCGATGCTGTCAAATGACCGGAACTGCGCCATCCCCTTCATCGCAAGTACCTTCGTGATCGCCGCTGTCAGCGTCGTCTTCCCGTGGTCTACGTGCCCTATCGTCCCTATGTTCGCATGAGGTTTTACCCTCTCGAATTTCGCCTTCGCCATATTCCCTCCTCTTCAATACTTTTTAGCGTTTAGTTTTCAGTTCAGGACCGATAACTGACAACTAAAAACTAAAAAAATGTTATTCACCTTTCACTACAGCGATGATTCCCTCAGAGACTCCCTTTGGGACCTCGTTGTAATGCGAAAACTGCATCGTATACGTTGCCCGCCCCTGGGTTTTTGACCGCAGATCAGTGGCATACCCGAACATCTCCGCCAGCGGCGCCTGCGCCTTTATTACCTGCGCATTTCCCCGCCTCTCTATATTCTGCACCCTTCCCCTGCGGGAATTGAGGTCTCCGATGACATCCCCCATGTACTCTTCGGGAGTCACAACTTCGAGGCTCATGATAGGTTCAAGCAGAATGGGCTTTGCTTTTTTAATCGCCTCTTTGAATGCCATGGAACCTGCAATCTTGAATGCCATCTCGGAAGAATCAACCTCGTGATAGGAACCATCATACAGCTTTGCCTGGATGTCAACCACAGGATATCCTGCAAGGACTCCGCGATCTGCTGCCTCTTTTATTCCCTTTTCAACTGCCGGGACGTACTCCCTCGGGATACTGCCGCCGACGATTTTATTCAAAAACTCGAAGCCTTTCCCAGGTTCCAGCGGTTCGATCTCGATGTAAACATGGCCGTACTGTCCTCTTCCACCGGTCTGCCTGACAAACTTTCCTTCGGCCTTTGCTCCTACCTTTATTGTTTCTTTATACGCGACCTGCGGTTTGCCTACATTTGCGCCTACCTTGAATTCCCTCAGCAGCCTGTCGACGATAATTTCAAGATGAAGTTCTCCCATTCCGGAGATAATTGTCTGTCCGGTCTCTTCGTTGAATGATACTCTAAAGGATGGATCTTCCTGAGCGAGCTTGGCCAGCGACTGGGAAAGCTTGTCCTGGTCAGCCTTTGTCTTCGGTTCAATCGCAACAGACATGACCGGCTCGGGGAATTCCATGGACTCAAGGATGATCGGATTCTTTTCATCGCACAGAGTATCACCTGTCAGGGTATTTTTCAGACCGACTACTGCTGCGATGTCTCCCGCAGAAACTTCCTTTACCTCTTCCCTTTTATTTGCATGCATTTTCAGCAGCCGCCCGACCCGTTCCTTTGTGTCTTTTGTCGAATTATAGACATAAGAACCTGCGCTGAGCACGCCGGAATAAGCCCGGATAAACGTAAGTTGCCCCACAAACGGATCTGTCATTACCTTAAACGCGAGAGATGAGAACGGCTCACTGTCATTCGGATGCCGCACAATGATGGATTCACTATTGGGTAATTTTCCGGAGACAGGCGGGATATCAAGCGGGGAAGGAAGATAATCGACAATGCCATCGAGCAAAAGCTGAACCCCCTTGTTCCTGAATGCCGACCCGCATAAAACAGGGGTGAGCTTCAGCTCCAGGGTGCCTTTGCGCAATGCCGATTTGATCTCGTCGGCGCTTATGTCCTCTTTCCCAAGGTATTTTTCCATAATGGTGTCGTCTAAATCAGCTGCTGCTTCAAGCATTTTATCCCTGTACTCGTTTGCTTTCGGCAATACGTGTTCAGGGATGTCTCTTTCAGTATAATCTGCGCCTAATGTTTCATCATCATAAATACATCGCCTTCATCCGGACAAGGTCAACAACGCCCTTGAATTCATCCTCAGCCCCGATGTGGTATTTGCACCGCAACGGGATGCGCATCGAGACGCTCTATCATACTGTTGACACTCATAAAGAAATCGGCACCTACCCTGTCCATTTTATTCATAAAAGCTATGCGGGGCACACCGTACTTGTCAGCCTGCCTCCAAACAGTCTCTGACTGGGGTTCAACCCCTGCAACGGAGTCAAAAGCGGCAACAGCTCCGTCCAGCACTCTGAGAGACCTTTCTACTTCGACCGTGAAATCAACATGGCCCGGGGTATCGATAATATTGATTGTATGATCGTTCCAGACACATGTAGTAGCAGCAGAGGTGATGGTAATGCCACGCTCCTGTTCCTGAACCATCCAGTCCATAACAGCGGTGCCTTCATCGACCGTTCCAATCTTGTAGGTAACGCCCGTATAATAGAGGATTCTTTCCGTAGTGGTAGTCTTCCCTGCGTCGATATGAGCCATGATACCAATATTGCGTGTTTTTTGTAACGAAGACCTTGACACTTTTTTCCTCTCTTCTTCCTACCATCTATAATGGGCGAAAGCCTTATTAGCTTCAGCCATTTTGTGGGTATCTTCCTTTTTCTTGATGGAAGAGCCCGTATTGTTAAATGCGTCCAGCAATTCTCCGGCCAGTTTTTCCGGCATC
The DNA here is from genome assembly GCA_963718855.1 of uncultured Nitrospiraceae bacterium. Classification (GTDB taxonomy): domain Bacteria; phylum Nitrospirota; class Thermodesulfovibrionia; order Thermodesulfovibrionales; family SM23-35; genus CAVRAA01. The sequence goes on from CAVRAA010000009.1 coordinate 153,227, forward strand.
GTCTTTTCGCTTCTCGCTCTCGAATAATTGATAAGCCAGCGGAAAGCCAATGCATTACGTCTATGAGGCCTTATCTCCACCGGCACCTGATAGGTTGCGCCACCGACCCTTCTCGGCTTGACCTCCAGTACCGGTTTCACATTTTCAAGTGCCGTCTTAAATACTTTCAGCGGGTCATTGCCCGTCTTCTGTTGTAATATATCGAACGCGCCGTAGCAACTTCTCTCCGCAGTGGATTTCTTTCCGCTTTCCATCAGCGCATTGACAAATTTGCTCACTACTTTGCTGTTGAACTTCGGATCGGGTAATATGTCTCTTTTGTCTGCAACTCTTCTTCTTGGCATTTATCTCTCTCTTATTTCGGCTTCTTTGCGCCGTATTTTGATCTTCCCCGTCTTCTGTCCGCCACTCCCATCGAATCGAGGGTCCCTCTTATAATATGATAACGGACACCGGGAAGATCCTTTACTCTCCCTCCTCTGATCATAACAATGGAATGTTCCTGGAGATTGTGGCCTACTCCGGGAATATACGCTGTGACCTCCATTGCATTCATAAGTCGCACCCTTGCAACTTTCCTCAAAGCAGAGTTCGGTTTCTTAGGGGTGGTGGTATAAACCCTCACGCAGACTCCTCTCTTTTGAGGGCATCCCTTTAACGCGGGGCTTTTCGTCTTCACCCTGACCTTATCACGACCGTTCTTGACCAACTGTGCTATTGTAGGCAATGTTCCTCCACAAAAAGTTTTGATTGCGACTGCTGGATTCTACAGCAAGTGAAAATATTACCAGAGATGGTTTTTTTTGTCAAGGGATTTGGCAGGGGAATAATTCTTTATCAGAAAAAACAGCCGGAAGACCACCATCAGCCGGAATGTTGAGAGTTTTTCTGGTATTGAATCTGAATTTCGTAATCGATACTTGCATGATCACAATCGACAGCATTCAACTTTCCCTTACACGTAAGTTTCCCCTTGCTCAGTTTCTTATGATTCTTAATCAAATCATTGATCGTTGCGGTCAGATCAAAACCACCGTCTACGCACCCTTTAATCATGCATTCCATATGAAAATACGCAAAACTGGTAGGGAAGACATTCACGGTACGCTTCATGAGCACCGGATTTTTTCCCCTCTGATAATATGTCATGAGAATTACCATCCCCGAAACTTTCGGATAACGGTCGGAAACCAGGCCTGACTCGACCCTGCGCTGCTTGACCAGTTCCATTCTTTCCATATAATTTTGTTTGTGTGCCATCGTTCCTTTTTGAAAAAAAAAGTCCCCCTGAATCTTCAGGGGGACTTTTTCCCATTACGTGAGTTTTACCACGTTGATTGCCTTGGGACCTTTTGGGCCGGATTCCATCTCAAAGCTGACTGCATCACCCTCAGCAAGGGATTTGAAGCCGTTGCCGGAGATGGAAGAATAGTGCACGAAAACGTCTACATTATCTTCGCTGGTGATAAAGCCGAAACCTTTGGATTCGTTGAACCACTTAACTGTTCCTTTTGCCATCTTTTTTCCTCCTTACTCAAAAACTAAAGTCTCAGAAAAACTCACCCCAAATAAAAAAACCACAAAGCTAAAAGTCTTTGTGGTTTTGTCAGATACAAAAACTTCTGAAACTTCACTATTAAGTTACCATGCTTCATACGAAAAAGTAAATAGCATTGATCACGATACATACAAACTTCGCATGCAATGATGATGAGGGAAGAAGAATGCCGCACCTGCAACCCCTGATGTTCGCATTCTGCTTTGCTGTCGTGATATAATGGCTGTGGCAAAAAAACGCGATAGAATGGCTGCAAAAAACCAAGGAGGTTACATTGGCAAGACCCGGAGCATACAAGAGTGAAAAGAGAAAAAAAGAATTGTCGCGCCTGAAGAAACAGCAGGAAAAAAGACAGAGACGATTGAATAAAGATGCGGGACACCCGCAGGATGAGAGCGCTGGACTGACAGAACCGGAAGGTGGAAGCCAGGAGCAGCCGCAGGAAAAAACTGATGATGTATCGTTATAGCCTCAGGAGACAGAACCGGAAGGTGGTGCGTATAGTATATTCAGTCAATCGCACACCTTATCCTTCCCGGAGATTGAGTCCTGATCTTACACCTTGAGGATGATACCGCAGTGCTTGAAGCACGTTCTCACGCACCTCTTCAGGGGTAAGAATTGCGCCGCCCGGCCTGCCGTAAAACAATACCTCCGATCTCCCGTTGATTGACAGCCTGACATCTTCCACCATCTGCCCGGCATTCATCTCTATTACAATAAACCTTCTGTTTTCTTCAGCAAGCATAAAGAGTTCTGTTTCCGGGAACGGGAAAAGCGTAACAGGCCTGAAAAGTCCGACCCTGAATCCTTCACGCCTTAGTTTTATGACAGAGGAAAGGGCGATGCGTGCAACAATACCGAATGCGACAATTACCACCTCGGCATCATCGACAAAATAGCTCTCTGACCTGACTTCTCTGTTCTTCATCAGGTTATATTTTTTCTGCAGCAGGTTGTTTCGCATTTCAAGCTCACCGTCTCCCATATACAGGGATTTGATGACGCGCGGCTCTCTGTTGCTGCATCCGTTGAGGATCCAATTTTTTTCAGGCAGCTTTGGCCTTTGATAAGGATTCGGGTGGAACGGCTCGACCATCTGGCCGATGATGCCGTCTCCGAGCAGCATGACAGGATTCCTGTATTCGTCCGCCTTGTCAAAAGCAAGCATCGTCAGGTCCCATATTTCCTGAAGGCTGCAGGGCGCGTAGACAAGCATTCGGTAATCGCCGTGTCCTCCGCCTTTGACCGCCTGGAAATAATCCGATTGGCTTGCGGAAATATTTCCGAGCCCCGGGCCGCCCCTCTGTATGTTCACGATAACAGCCGGGAGTTCCGCCCCTGCAAGGTATGATATCGTCTCCTGTTTCAGGCTTATCCCCGGACTGCTGGATGAGGTCATGGCCCTCATCCCGGCAGCAGAAGCGCCGTATACCATATTGATGGCAGCAAGTTCACTCTCGGCCTGTATGAAAACCCCGCCGACTTCCGGCATCCTGCGGGACATATATTCCGGAATTTCATTCTGGGGAGTTATCGGGTATCCTGCATAGAAACGACAGCAGGCCTGCACCGCCGCTTCGGCAATTGCTTCATTGCCCTTCATGAGGATTCTTTTGTTCACGATTGAAAAAATTATAGCATAAAGAGCCGGATTTGGTCGGCTCGTTCAGATTGACAAACGATCCCCCCTTCTTTTATGATTTTTTACCCCATTGAAATACCATATGGCTTCACACGGGAATGATGAGTCAATCTTCCGTTTGTGCACAGAGTTCGAATTTCGGGGTACAGTTCCGGCGGGATCAACTTCTCAGGAGGTATCATGTACTTTCAGGATCTGATAATAAAACTCCAGCAGTTCTGGTCGGGGAAAGGGTGCATCCTTCTTCAGCCATATGATATTGAGGTGGGTGCCGGTACGTTTCATCCGGCAACTTTTTTCCGGGTGTTAGGACCCGAGCCCTGGAAAGTCGCCTATGTCGAACCGTCAAGAAGGCCGACTGACGGGAGGTACGGAGAGAACCCGAACAGACTCCAGCATTACTATCAGTATCAGGTCATTCTGAAGCCCTCTCCTCAGGACAGTCAGGAGGTTTATCTGGAAAGTCTTGCGTATCTGGGGATAGATCCCCTCAGGCACGATATCAGATTTGTGGAAGACGACTGGGAATCGCCGACCCTCGGTGCATGGGGACTCGGTTGGGAAGTCTGGCTTGACGGAATGGAGATCACACAGTTTACCTACTTTCAGCAGGTGGGAGGCATCGACCTGAAGCCGATTTCTCTTGAATTAACCTATGGACTTGAGAGAATCGCCATGTATCTGCAGGAAGTGGACAACGTATACAGCCTCCAGTGGGCCAAAGGCATTAAATATGGAGAGATCCATCATACCGATGAGGTGGAATTTTCAAAGTTCAATTTCGACTATGCGGATACCGAACTCCTCTCAAAACAGTTCGACGCCTACGAGAAGGAGTCCATCAGACTGAACAAACTCGGCCTCGTACTGCCCTCCTATGAGTTCTGCCTGAAATGTTCACATACCTTCAATCTGCTTGACGCGAGAGGAGCGATTTCCGTCACCGAACGGACCGGGTACATTGCACGCGTGAGGAACCTCGCGAGGCTCTCCGCCAGGGCTTTCTACAAACAGCGTGAAGAAATGGAATTTCCGCTGCTCACGAACAACTCTTAACGTTCATCAAAATCCGGAATATTCTATGGCAAGGATGTAGCTCGATTCCCGAAGCAACATAAACTACCTCTATTTTATGTTCAAACCGTTGTCCAATCTGAATGCTATTGCCCAATTCAAGGCTGAGACCTTCGCTTCGTCTTCGGTCTCATTCAGGTTACCCGTAATTTTGCTTCGAAAATCGAACCACATCCTTACCCGGAATCGGCACTACGTTGAGTAAATAACAGGCATATGGGCAACAAAAGCATGATAGCAGCACCTTCCCTAAAACCTCATCCTCACCCTGTACGTCAGCTTGACCTCTTTGTCTTTCGGAACAGGGATTGCAAACTCCGCAGTAAACGCTTCGGTTTTCTTATATTCGTGCGATGCACTGAGCATGGTCCAGTCGCCGGGTATCGGTTCGATAACCTTGACCATAACATCTTCCTTTTTGTGATTCCTCAGTGACAGTTCGAACGCCGCCTCATAGGTATCTGACGCGATCTTTTTCCAGTCAGTCTGCTTTCTGCTCCCGACTACATCGAAGGCGTCTCCGAGCTTTACCCTGACCTTTTCGTCCTTCGGTGTATGGTCGATCCTGTCCTCTCCGACAAACTGCAGACTCCCCTCGGTATCGTGCTTGTAGACCCTCACAATTCCTTTGGGCAATGGGATGCCGAGGTTATGTTCCTTCCTATTCTCCATCTCCACAAACACGCCGACCTTTTGGTTCGATACAGCTTCTCCGTACTGGCTGTAGTAATAGTACTTCGCCCCGTAATACACAAGTTCTTTCTTTACCGGAATATCTGCGGCAGTGATGAGGCTTATCTGTTTCGTCTGATTGTCTTTAATCGTCGAAGGTCTCTGCAGAGTATAGATATGGTATTCAAAAAATTCTTCCTCCTTGAACTGTGGCGCTGCTTTTGCAGCTGCCTCCGCCACCCGGAACATTTTGTCTTTGTATTCATATTCATCTCTCACCCTGTTGACGTCTCCTGCAACGAGTTTAAGTCTCGCGTTCTGATAGGTGGTTCCGCTTTTATTATCGATGGTCACCCAGCCTGAGAGGTCTGCCCTGTCGTCTTTCTCGTTCAATGTCAGAACATAATCAGCGCGCCAGTTGATGCCGTTCGTCAGATACGACGCCTCGACCTTTTGCGCTGATGAAAGCGAATTGTCAAGGAGCCATACAAGGGTTGGTTTCGAAATCAGGTTTTCAGGCACGCCAGGGAATATGACCCGCCCCGGATGTCCGAAGGTTATTTCATTGCCGATTTTAAAAATAGGACCTCCGTTATTCGACAGGAGCGTCGCGGTTGCGATCTCCTCCCTCTCGGTGTAGGGGTTTTTGTAATACAGTTTCACATCCTTTCCCACATATTTATCGAGAAGCTTCTGCGGATTCAGCAGGTCGTATTCATAGTTTTGTTCAAGCACCAGCAGGCTGTTGGAATCGATTATTGATTTTATATAAACACTGGCAGGGATTATCTGAGATGCAACATCCATAAAGCGCACCTCGCCCTCGCCCTTCTGCAGATTAATCTGCCGCTGGTCTTTCACAAGGCCGAGATTGACATTATAGATGGTTATCGCAACTGCCGTCTGATCTTCCAGTCCTGTGATAATGGCATTCGATGTGTCCCTGTTTTCAGCAGTTGCCTGAGCACAATAACCAAACATCAGAATACATAGGACAGCAAAGAAAGAGAAAATAAATTTTGTTTTCATACAAACCCTCCTTCACTATTTTTATCAACCTTGCCAGTTCAGTCGATGAACTTTCCATCTTACGCTCGCCTTCTCGAAACCGCTGAAAATATGTTATCAAATCTACTGCCAAACATATAGTGTTCCGTGCAAAACTTGACTTTATTCGTCAATATGCTAATTTTTGAGTATGAGGTCAACAGTACCATAGAAAAAGCGAAGGAGGTGCATTATGTCACACAATTGGGGGCCGCATTTTATTGTTCCTTCGGAGGTTTTTGAAAACTATTCCGGCACTGTTTTGCTCCGGGAGGAATTCGACGAAGACCTGTTGCATAAGGAATTGGAAAACCTGGGCATATCCGGACCCGTGCTGCGTGTTACCAATCCCTGGTATTATCGCAGCAAAGATACGGACACCTGGATCAAGATCGGAGAATCTGATGATATCGATGAGAATTTCCCCGTAACATGGGACACAACTGCATTAGAAAACGGGCAATATGAGGTGATGGGCTTAATGCATGTCTTTGTGAAAAAGGGCAGTGAGGAAAAAGGAATCGCCCGACAAAATGTCGTGGAAGTTACGGTGAAGAACTGATACCGCATCTGAGCCTGACCAATGCCGGCTTAAGCCGGCATTGCATATTCTATCAGTCATATTCTTAACCCGGCAATTATCAGGGTCATCCTGAACGGAGTGAAGGATCTCGTAACAGCCTAAACATACGAGATTCTTCGTGTTGCTCAGAATGCCGTCATTCAAGTGGTTAATTCCCGGTCTAAGAGAGCCTATTGCAAGATCAAATCTCTCTGTGGTATCACTTACTATGAATGATTTTCTCGCAATAATGACGCTTATGTTCTGGCCGGTTATTCCGCTTTTCTGGATTCCCGTTCACGTTGCCGTTTATTTTTTCCGAAAGCCGGGGCTGGCAGCCTACCTGCTTCCCGTATTTACCTGGTTGCCTCTCGCTTTTTTGATTTACAGGTACAGAGCCTTTCTCCTCCAGTTTACAATCATTCCGTTCCTGAGTTCGATCATCGGGTGGGTTCTGCTCATTTCAGGCACTCTCCTCCATATCTGGACCGCCCGGCTTTTGGGTATCTGGGGTATTATCGGCGTTCCCGAGTTATCCGGCAGAGTTGAAGGATCTCTTGTAGCAAAGGGGCCCTTTTCGATTGTCAGGCATCCGACGTATCTGGCACATACTCTCATGATTTCCGGTGTTTTTCTCATTACCGGGGTCTTTGCTGTCGGGATTATTGCTGTACTGGATTGCATTGTTGTCAACAGCATTATTATTCCCCTTGAGGAAAAAGAGCTTGTGGACCGCTTCGGAGAAAAATACGCATCGTATAAAAAAACGGTTCCTTCACAATTTTTCCCTTGGTTTCGCAGAAAATAAATCGGCTATCTCACGAAGAAAGAAGGCTGTGATATAATGGATATCGGAGCAAGGATGAATTTCATCGGATTAGATGCAGGGTCAGTCAGTGTAAAGCTTGTTATCCTTGATGAAAATGGCAACTTGCTTTACAAGATTTACCGCCGTCATAAAGGACATCCCCTCAGCGTAACCCTCGATATCCTGAAGGAGATAACCACGAATGGATACGATCAGAAAATCAGGGCAGGCGCTGATTTTTCACTCTCCATCACCGGGTCCGCCGGCAGACTCATCGCATCAGTCTTCGGAATAGAACCATTCAATGAAATCATCTCTCAGGCATATTCCTCACAGAGACTCTGCCCGCACATAAAAACGATCTTCGAGATGGGTGGAGAAGATTCAAAACTGATACTTTTAGGGGAAGATGGGCGTTCAGTAAAAGATTTCTCGATGAATTCTGTCTGCGCGGCAGGCACCGGTTCGTTTCTCGACCAGCAGGCAGAACGGCTCAGGATCTCGATTGAAGAATTCAGTGAGCTTGCGCTCATATCGCAAAAACCGCCAAGGATCGCGGGGCGGTGCAGCGTTTTTGCGAAATCCGACATGATTCACCTCCAGCAGATCGCTACCCGGGTTGAGGACATTATCGCCGGGCTCTGTTTTGCGGTTGCGCGAAATTTTAAAGGTTCTATTGCAAGGGGGAGACCCATCAAACCGCCTGTATCATTCCAGGGAGGGGTCGCTGCAAACAAAGGGATGGTAAGGGCACTGAAGGAAATTTTTGCCCTCGAAGAGCTCTATGTTCCCGAACATTTTGCCTTCATGGGGGCCATCGGGGCTTCATTAAAAAATATCCAGGAACACACCATCCGGCGTTTTGATTTGTCGCGTCTCGATGAATTCCTGAAAGAATACAGATCTGACGGGGAAGGACATCCTCCTTTGAACGATGGAGAAGCCAGGAAGAATGAGGACAGCAAAACTGCCTCTTTTTCATCCTTCATCCTTCATCCTTCATCCTTGTCTCAGAATCCTTCATCGTCACCGTCATCACCAATAAGGGCTTATCTCGGCATAGACATCGGTTCCATCAGCACCAACCTTGCCGTCATAGATGCAGATGGCAGACTTTTGGCAAAACGATATCTTATGACCGCCGGAAGACCGATAGAGGCTGTTCAACAGGGCCTGGCGGAAATAGGGGATGAAATCGGCGATGGAGTCGAAATCATGGGAGTCGGCACAACAGGGTCGGGGAGATATATGATCGCGGACTTTGTCGGTGCGGATATCGTAAAAAACGAAATCACAGCCCAGGCCACTGCCGCGGCTTTTATTAACAAGGATGTCGATACGATATTTGAAATAGGAGGGCAGGACTCCAAATATATCTCCCTCGAAAACGGGATCATTGTGGATTTTGAGATGAACAAGGCTTGCGCAGCAGGAACGGGCTCTTTCCTCGAGGAGCAGGCGGAAAAATTGAACATTTCAATAAAGGAGAAATTCGCACAATGCGCTCTTTCCTCGAAAAATCCCTGCAGGCTCGGTGAACGGTGCACTGTCTTCATGGAAAATTCCCTGATGTCAAACCTTCAGAGAGGCGCTGACAGGAATGATCTCCTTGCCGGTCTTGCCTATTCCATCGTCCAGAATTATATCAACAGGGTCGTGGCCGGCAAAAGGATCGGAACGAACATATTCTTCCAGGGCGGGGTGGCCTTCAACAAAGCCGTTGCATCGGCATTTGAAAAATACCTCGGCAAACGTATTACCATCCCCCCTCATCATGATGTAACCGGTGCAATCGGCATGGGATTAATTGCCATGAAGCATATGAAAAGCGATGCCACAGAAAAAAAGAACGATCACCGTGTCGCCGCGTCGCCGCGTCGCCGTGTCAGCACGTTCAAGGGTTTTGAACTGTCAAAGCGTCCTTATGAAATATCCTCCTTTGAATGCAAAGGGTGTCCGAACATATGCAAGATAAACAGGGTAAAAATCTCTGGGGAAAAAGGCCTGCTTTTCTACGGCGGGCGATGCGAGAAGTACGATGTGCTGAAGAAAAAGACATCACCCCTGCCCGACCTTTTTTCGTTCCGGGAGGAAATGCTGTGGAAAGAACATGCTGAGAGAATGAGACGGAGATACGGAGATACGGAGACTTCTTCACCGCGTCTCCCCGTCACCGCGTCTCCGCGTCGAATAAAAATAGGTATCCCTTATATATTCTTCTTCCACGATTATCTCCCCTTCTGGACAACGCTCCTCTGGGAACTCGGGTTTGATGTGGAAGTATCCCCGAAAACCAACCGGCAGATCGTAACCCTCGGCCTGGAGCGGGTGCTTTCAGAGGCATGTTTTCCTGTAAAGGTTGCGTATGGCCATATCAGATATCTTCTTGACCGCGATGTTGACGCAGTGTTCGTGCCGAGTTTCATAAACCTCAATACACCGGATGACCCCTTTGAGAAAGGACTGTCCTGTCCCTATACACAGACCATCCCCTATGTCACGAACATAGCGTTTGGAGGCGTTAAAACTATTTCGCCGGTCGTTGACATGAGGAGAGACGATAAATTTCTCATCTCTGAACTCCGGAAGGCCCTTAAACCGTTCGGCATAGGAAAATCGCAGATAGCAAAGTCCCTCCTCATTGCACATGAGGCGCAAACAAAATTTGCTTCTGCTATCAAAGCAAAGGGAGCCGAAGTCTTATCCGATTTATCACAAAAGGCTGTTGTGATTGTCGGGAGGGCCTATAATGCGTTCGACAGCGGGGTCAATCTGGAAATTCCAAAAAAACTTGCGGACATCGGCGTTGTATCGATCCCTTTTGATTTCCTCCCCATCGAACAGCATGACATAGGGAACGAATGGCCGAATATGTACTGGAGGTCGGGGCAGAGAATACTAAAGGCTGCAAAGGCCGTTCGGGAAAACAGAAGCCTGCATGCCATCTATATCGGCAATTTTTTATGCGGACCTGACTCCTTCATACTGAAGTACTTCAAGAAGGAGATGGGAGAAAAACCTTTCCTCTTCATAGAGATCGACGAGCACAGCGCGGACGCTGGAGCCATAACGCGCTGCGAGGCATTTATCGACAGCATAGGAAATAAAGATGCAGAAGTGAAGACTGTCCAACCTTCAACCTTCATCCCTCATCAGTCATCCTTCGTCACCCGTCCTTCATCCCGCACCCGGCAGCCTTCGTCCCGCACCGTTTACATCCCCCGCATGTCCGACCACGCCTTCGCTATTGCAGCCGCGTTCGAACGCTGCGGAACAAAAGCAGAGGTCCTCCCCGAATCCGATAAGAAGACCGCAGACATCGGACGCAAGCATGTTTCCGGGAAAGAATGCTATCCCTGTACGGTTACTACCGGAGATATGATGAAAAAGGTGATGGAACCGGGATTTATCCCTGAAAAGAGCGCTTTTTTCATGCCTTCAGGCACTGGTCCCTGCAGATTCGGACAATACAATGTATTTCACAGGCTTGTTCTCGACAATGCCGGATATAAGGACGTGCCGATATTTTCTCCTGTCCAGGACACCACATTTTACTCTGACCTCGGAATCGTCGGCAGGGATTTCACTGTCCGCTCATGGCAAGGCATTCTCGCCTATGAATTTCTGACAAAATGTCTTCATGCAACCAGGCCCTATGAAAAAGAGAAGGGCGCTTCCGACGGGCTGTACGGGCATTATCAACAAAAACTCTATCGCGACCTGAGGCACAACAACACCAATATGAAGGAAACCCTTAGAGAAATCCGGGATGCTTTTGAACACCTTCCGAAGGGAAACGGTAAAAAACCCCTCATCGGAATTGTCGGCGAGATATTCGTCAGGTCTCATAAATTCTCGAACGAGGACCTTATACGAAAGGTTGAAGCCCTTGGCGGCGAGGTGTGGCTGGCCCCGGTTGAGGAGTGGATATACTACATAAACGCTATGGGGTTGAGGAAGGCATTGTTAAAAAAGGAAAAGTCTGTTATTATTAATTTCCTCTTGAAGAAATTCGTCCAAAAGAGGATAGAGCATCGGTTCGCGAAATATTTTGAGGGATTTTTGAAAACATTGAGGGAACCGGAGACACAGGAGATCTTTGAGAAGGCTTCACCTTACATCAGCAGTTCCTTTGAGGGCGAAGCAATTTTGAGCGTAGGGAAATCGATAGATCTCCTGGAGAAGGGAGCATCCGGACTTGTGAACGCTATGCCGTTCGGCTGCATGCCCGGCACAATCGTAACCGCCCTTTTGAGGGGCGTCAGCAGAGATTTCGGTGCTCCATGCATCAGCATCCCGTATGACGGGACCGAATCCCCGACAACCGAGATACAGCTTGAGGCTTTCATGGATCAGGCAAAAGAATATAAATCAGAGTTGAAAGTTAAGAGTTAAAATGTTATTCGTTAACTTTTCACTTTTTACTTTTAAATGAAACAAGGAGGTGGATGAGTGGGGAACGTCAAAAAGTGGCGCAAAAAAAAGATGAGCAAACACAAACATGACAAGCTCAGGAAAAAGACTAAATTCCAGAGAAGAAAGAGCAAATAGGAATTTATTTCATATACGACGTCATAGAACAGGGCAAGTACCGTATACTCGCCCTGTTTGTTTTTATGAGGACACAGCAATAAGAAATGTTTAAACCATTCGCCACAACAGGCATCGGGAGCCTTCCGCATACAGATCCTGTAGAGGCCTGCAGGATTATACTGCAGACATTTGACATCCCTTTCTGGCCGCAGTTACCGGCGCTTTCATTCCGTGAATCAATGATACCTCAGTATTGTGAAGACATGCCGTATTTAAAACTTGACGAAGAGAGAGAAAAGATATGGGTTGAAAGGGATGGCGGCGATGTCCTTGCAAAATTCTATGAGACCTGTTCGGATGACTGGGAATCGCCTGTTTCCGAACGTTCTGCAAAAGGGCTCTATACATTTCTGAAAAAAATTGAAAACAGCCGTTTCCCTTTTTTAAAAGGACATGTCACCGGACCGCTGACGTTTACCCTCGGCCTCAGGGACGAAAAAGGCAAATGCGTCTACTACGATGAAGAACTCCGGGAAATCTCCCTTCTGTTACTGAAGGCGAAAATCAGATGGCAGATAAAGGTATTGCAGCCTTTTGCCGACCGGGTGGTCATCTTCATCGATGAACCTATCCTTTCGGCATTGGGCAGCACGGCGTATATCGGAGTAGACACAACAGAAGCCTTGAGGCTGTTACAAGAAACCGTGGAATCCGTTAAACTCGCTGGAGGGATTTCCGGGATCCACTGTTGCGGAAAGGCCGACTGGCCGCTCGTAATCAACAGCGGGGCTGATATTATCAGTTTTGATGCCTACGACTATGTGGGAACAATTGCTCTCTATCCTGCCGAATTCTCCGGCTTTCTGAAAAAAGGCGGTTACCTTGCCTGGGGTATTGTTCCGACAACGGAAGTCATCGGGGTTGAAAATACGGTCTCGATAAAGAAACGTTTTACCACCAGCCTTATAGAGTTGTCGAAATTATTGCCACAGGATCTGCTATTATCACAATTATTATTGACGCCTTCATGCGGCACGGGGTCGAGGAGTATCGAAGAGACGACAAAAATATTTAAGATCCTGACTGAATTGAAGCATCAATAAGCTTTTAGGACCACTTACTCATATTCAGGCAGGCATACGGGCATCAAAAATCTGGTAGCAGCACCTTTGTGGGCGGAATACTATCACATGGGCTCATAAAATATCATGCAATTCAAAGAAAATATGAGCAGAAGTCATATTCTGCATTAGCAGGGTTTTGATGCCCAGATGCCTGCCTGTCATCCGATCCAATAGCATCTTGGGAGTTAAGTCTTTTTTGAAGCGTGCCTTTTGCCCGCTTCGAGTATCTTCTTCCTCAGCCTGATGGATACAGGCGTTACCTCAACAAGTTCATCTTCCTTGATAAATTCAATCGCCTGCTCAAGACTCATAATCCTCGGAGGCACGAGCTGCAGCGCTTCATCAGCATTGGAAGCGCGCATGTTTGTCTGCTTCTTTTCCTTGATGACATTCACATCAAGGTCATTATCTCTTGAATTCTCGCCTATGATCATGCCCTCATATACCGTGGTGTTTTCTCTGATAAAAAGTGTTCCCCTCGGCTGCAGATGGAACAGGGCATAGGTGGTTGAAGTGCCCTGTCTGTCAGATACAAGAGCCCCTGTCTGCCTCTTGGAAATAGGGCCATGCCATGGCTCATACCCGTCAAAGAGATGGTTTAAAAGCCCGGTGCCCCTTGTGTCGGTGAGGAACTGCGACCTGAACCCGATCAGTCCCCTTGCCGGGAGCCTGAACTCAAGCCTTACCCTGCCGTAGCCGTTATTCTGCATCTTCTGCATTTTTCCTTTTCTCATGCCGATCTGCTGGGTAACGACGCCTATGTATTCTTCGGGGACGTCGATGACAAGCAGTTCCATGGGTTCATGAAGCACATCCTTAATTGTTTTCGTGATTGTTTCAGGCATGGCAACAGAAAGCTCATACCCCTCGCGCCGCATCATCTCGATCAATATCGCGAGTTGAAGCTCACCGCGTCCCATTACCCTGAAGGAATCAGTTTCGCTAAAATCCACTTTGATCGCTACATTATAGAGGAGTTCTTTTTCGAGCCGCTCCCGTAATTTTCTGGATGTAACATGGGTGCCTTCTATTCCGGAAGTAGGAGAAGTGTTCACGGAAAATACCATCGATATGGTCGGCTCATCAACCTTGATCCTCGGCAATGGTTTGGGATTTTCTGCGTCGGTAATGGTGTCTCCTATGTTTATTCCCTCAATGCCGGCGAGGGCGATGATTTCTCCGGCAGATGCTTCTTCAACCGCAAGCCTGTCGAGACCCTGAAATGAATAGAGCGATGAGACCTTTGTCTTCTGCGTCTCCCCCTCTCCTTTAACCATAGCGACCTGATTCCCAACCTTCACGGTACCGGAGAATATGCGCCCTATGGCGAGCCTGCCGACGTAATTGTCATAATCGATATTGGTAACGAGTATCTGCAATACCCCGCTGCTTTCTCCTGCGGGAGGCGGTATGGTATTCACTATCGTGTCGAAGAGCGGTTTTAGATTATCCGATTCCTCCTCCATCCTCAGCTTGGCAGAGCCCAGTTTGGCATTGGTATACAGAACCGGGAAATCGAGTTGTTCTTCTGTTGCGTCAAGGTCGATAAAAAGATCATATACCTCATTCAGGACAGCCTGTATCCTCGCATCAGGCCTGTCTATCTTGTTGATGACAAGGATCGGCGGGAGTTTGCGTTCGAGCGCCTTCTGGAGCACAAACCTCGTCTGCGGGAGAGGTCCTTCAGAAGCGTCGACGAGCAATAATACTCCGTCCACCATCTTCAGGGTCCTCTCAACCTCCCCGCCGAAGTCCGCGTGCCCGGGGGTATCCACAATGTTAATTTTCACACCGTTGTATCGTACTGCGGCGTTTTTTGCCATGATCGTTATTCCGCGTTCCCGCTCCAGATCAATGTTGTCCATGATTCGTTCCTGCACTTTTTCATTCGAGCGGAAGATACCGGCCTGTTTCATCATCCCGTCAACGAGCGTTGTTTTGCCATGGTCGACATGGGCAATAATGGCGATATTCCTTAATTCTTCATGTTTCATACTTCACCCTCTTTTCCAAAATCAATATCCTGATCGCTCACTGAACACACCCAGTGCAGATAAATCACGTTATGGTATTTCCACGGTTTGATTACCTCGGCAATGTCTGCGGTGGGACAGAGCTAACAAGAATTGTTTCTATTTTACTGCAAGGGTATCAATAAAAGATAGCTATACCGCGAAATAGACCGGGAGTGTCTGTCCTGCAGTATAGGTTGAACAGTCATTTCACTACATGACGGCAAACGTTATTTGTTATACTAACACCCATGAACATTGGGTTATGCGGGAGTCACAGGACCGGGAAAACGACACTGGCAGAAGCGATTTCCCAAAGGACCGGAATGCCCTTTCTGAAAACCGTCACTTCAGAGGTCTTTCAGCAATGCGGATTGGATCCTTCCCAACCATTGGACTTTAAAAAAAGACTCTGGATTCAGCATAAGATACTGGACGCTGCTGAAAAAATCTGGCAGACGAAGGAGGAACAATTTATCACTGACAGGACCCCTTTGGATATGATGGCGTATACTCTTGCGGACATTCAGGGGACAACGGAAGTCAATTTCGTTGAACTGGAGGGATACCTTGCCCGGTGTATTGATGTGACAAATACGTTCTTCGCCTTGCTGGTGTTAGTGCAGCCGGGAATTCCATTGATGCATGAAGAGGGCAAGGCTGCGTTGAATGAAGGGTATCTCGAACACCTCAATTATGTGATCCTTGGTCTTTGCAATGACGATCGCGTCAAAGGAACTTTTCTATATCTCCACCGCACCATGACATCGTTAGATGACAGAGCGGACACCGTTCTGAATGAACTTAAGCTGATAAGGGGAAATTAAACCAGGACGCCGTATGGCATTCCGTGACATCATAGGGCAGGACAAGGCGATAAATATCCTCGTGAGAACCATCCAGCGGGGTAGGATAGCCTCGTCATACCTTTTTGCCGGCGAACCGGGCATCGGGAAGAAATACACAGCGGTTACCCTTGCAAAGGCATTAAACTGTCTTACATCGCCAGGCGATGCATGTGACGAATGCCCCTCATGCAAGAAGATCGATTCCGGCATTCACCCTGATTTTTTGCTCATTTCTCCTGAAAGCGGGCAGATCAGAGTCGAGGAGATCCGTGCAATCGACGAAATGCTGTCCTTAAAAGCATTCGAAGGCAGATACAAGGTTGTCATTGTTGACGAAGCGGACACCATGAACCAGTACGCCGCCAACGCCTTCCTCAAAACACTCGAGGAACCGCCGGAGGAGAGCCTGATAATCCTTGTCTCATCGAATCCCGAGCGACTGCCTGACACGATACGGTCAAGGTGTGCCCGGATAAACTTTACCCCGCTCTCTTCAACTGCCTGCGAAAAAGTAATACTCAACGTCTTACGTCAGACGCCTGATGCCTCGGGCGAATCGTCCGCCTCCGGACGGGGAGGCAAAAGCCCCCTGAAAAAGAAAAAAGAAGAATCAGCCAAAACCTCTTCGCTGCCCGACCCCCTTACGTTGTCACTTCTCATTCGGCTTTCAATGGGGAGCCCCGGCAACGTGATTACTCAGAATCTTATTGCAGACCGGACCTGGAGTTTGCAGCTCCTGAAGGACATGTTGAATGCGGAAAAAGATGGATGGACCTCAAAGGAAGAGATGGCGAGGTGGTTCGACCTTATCCTGATCCTCCTCAGGGATATGGCTGTTTTCAGGATAACCGGCAATGAATCCCGCCTCTTCAATGCCGACCTTATGGAATACATAGGGGATATGAGCAGCACAACGGACATAAAAGTTATAATAGAAAGTTATCAAAGGATGAATACCCTGAAAGGTTATTTCGGCGTTCATCTCAATAAATCCCTCACCTGGAATTATACAGGTTCCCTGCTGAGGAAAATAATGGACGTGACCAATGCCTGATGTTGTAGGAGTGCGCTTTAAACCGTGCGGAAAGATTTATGACTTCGAAGCAAACGGAATCGATGTCAAAAAGGGAGACCTTGTAGTAGTGGAGTCGGAACTTGGGTTAAACATCGGCGGCGTCGTTGTCGGCCGCCGTGCAATGGAAGACAATGATAAGAGACTGAAAAAAATCATACGCAAAGCAAACGAAGAGGACTGCCTCCAGAAGGAAGCGAATAAGAGCCTTGAGAAAGAAGCGAGGGACAACTGTGTCGAGCGGATCATGGCACGCGGTCTTCCGATGAAGCTTATCAGCACTGAAGCAACTCTGGACAAAAAGCGCATCATCTTCTACTTTACCGCGGAAAAAAGGATCGATTTCAGGGAACTCGTTAAAGACCTCGCCTCGAAATTCAAAACAAGGATCGAGATGCGGCAGATAGGAGTAAGGGACGGGGCAAGGATAATCGGCAATCTGGGCATCTGCGGTCTGGAAGTATGCTGTAAAAAATTCCTTACTTCCTTTGAACCCATATCGATCAAGATGGCAAAAAAGCAGGAACTGGTATTGAATACCGGCAAGCTGTCCGGATCATGCGGACGGTTGATGTGCTGTCTCGGCTATGAATATTCCGACTCAATTCCGGAGGAAACTGCATTCAGCGAGGCCGAAATACCTGCTCCCGAAGAGGGAGAGTCGGTTGAATTGGTTGTCGCTTCAAGTGATGTGCCGGGAGATACAGCGGGGACTCCGGAGCCGCTGCAGTCAGCCGGAAGTGAACCAGCCCGTGACTCGTCTCAGCCATCCCGGCAGCCTGAAAATCAGGAGCAGAAGGAAAAACGGAGGAGATGGCACCCGAAAAAACGCAGGAAAAAACCGTTCACTAAATGAAATCTACTTTCTATATCACAACTCCGATCTATTACGTCAATGACGTGCCGCACATCGGCCATGCGTACACAACCATTGCGGCCGATATCCTCTCCCGATACAACAGATTAAGAGGCAACGACGTTTTTTTCCTGACCGGCACCGACGAGCACGGACAAAAAGTGGAAAAGGCTTCCCGCGACAAAGGCCTCTCGCCCAAGGAACATGCCGATACAATGGTCGTAAACTACAAAAACCTCTGGCGGAAACTTGATATTTCGTATGGTGCTTTTATCAGAACTACCGACGAACAACATAGAGAAATTGTTCAGACCATCCTTCAGGATCTGCTGAAAAAAGGGGAAATAGAAAAGCGGCAATACATTGGCTGGTATTGCGTCCCGGATGAACGGTTCTGGACAGAGAAAGAAGTAATAGATAACAGATGCCCTGACTGTAAAAGGCCTGTCGAGCAGATTTCCGAAGAGAACTATTTTTTCCTCATGTCGAAATATCAGGACAGGCTAACGCGCTATATTGAAGAGAACCCTCGCTATATATTGCCCGAAACGAGAAGAAACGAAGTGCTGGGGTTTTTAAAGAATAATCCTCTCGGCGACCTTTGTATCTCGAGGCCGAAGCAGCGACTCTCCTGGGGGATACCGCTGCCATTCGATGACAATTTCGTCACCTACGTCTGGTTCGATGCACTCGCGAACTACTATTCGGCAACACAGTATCTTGCCCCCCGGACTGGGGGCTCTGATCTCAAGGCTGATTACTGGTGGCCTGCTGATCACCACCTCATCGGCAAGGATATCCTTACAACACATGCGATCTATTGGTCTGCCATGCTGATGGCCATGGAAATGCCGTTGCCGAAAAATATTTTCGCCCACGGCTGGTGGACCGTCGAAGGGAAGAAGATGTCCAAATCGCTCGGGAACGTAGTTGATCCGAACGAAGTCGCAGACGAATTCGGGACAGACGCGTTCAGGTACTTTCTCTTCAGGGAAGTCCCCTTTGGCCTCGACGGAGATTTCTCCAGACAGGCGATCATACAGCGTTACAACACAGACCTCGCGAATGATCTCGGCAACCTGTTAAGCCGTTCCCTGACCATGATCGAAAAATACCGGAACGGAGAGATCCCGTCGCCTCATGAGAACAAGGACAGGGATTTGGAGCAGAAGATAAAAGATTGGTTTGAACCAGACAAAGGGCTCCTCAACCGCATGGGGGAATTGCTGGGGAAAGTGGAATTCCACCACGCGTTAACACACTTATGGGGGTTTATCGGCGAGGTAAATGAATATATTCAGCGGGCTGTTCCGTGGAAGGAAACAGACCAGGACACCCTATCGAACATTCTCTATACGCTTTCCGAGGCGCTGCGGCTGATCGCTGTTTCAGTCTATCCTTTTATGCCCTCGACTGCAGAAAAGATCTGGGCTCAGCTTAATCTCGGCGGAACGATATCCGGGATAAACTACGAAGCCGAGGCCTCGTGGGGCAGAACAAGCCCCGGCACGAAGATAATCAAAGGGCCTGCCCTTTTCCCGAGAATCGAGAAAAAATAGGGACCGAAGGGTTTTCTTGACTTCCCTTGAATCTCTCGGATAATATTAATGGATTCAACGTTCTTACTACGATCAAAATGACAATCGCAATCGGCTGTGACCATGCAGGTGTTGAACTAAAAAAGGAGATAATAGCCCTGTTGCGCGATCTCCGTATCGAATGTTCCGACTACGGTACGAACACGTCTGAATCGGTAGACTACCCTGATTTCGGCGAAAAAGTATCTGCTGCCGTTTCCTCCGGAACGATAGAAAAGGGGATACTCATATGCGGCACAGGGATTGGAATGTCCATAGTCGCCAATAAATTCCCGGGCGTCAGGGCTTCCCTATGCAACGAGCTTTTTACCGCAAAGATGAGCAGGCTCCATAACGATGCGAATATCCTCGTGCTCGGCGGAAGGGTCGTCGGCAGAGACCTGGCGAAAGAAATCGTCAGAACGTGGGTAACTACCCCTTTTGAGGGGGAACGGCATTCGAAAAGACTCAAAAAAATAACATTAATAGAGGATCGTCTGAACAAACATGTATCTTGAAAATCTTAAAACAACAGACCCCGAAGTTTACGAAGCGATTCAGAGCGAAATAGCAAGGGAACGAAAGAATATTGTCCTCATCGCATCTGAAAATTATGCGAGCCGGTCTGTACTCGAAGTGCAGGGCTCAGTTTTTACGAATAAATACGCCGAAGGATACCCCGGCAGACGATACTACGGGGGATGCGAGTACGCAGATATCATAGAAAACCTTGCAACCCAGAGAGCTAAGCAGGTCTTTGGCGCAGAGCATGTGAATGTCCAGCCGCACTCCGGCTCCCAGGCAAATATGGCGGTCTTCTTCTCTGTCCTGAAACCAGGAGATAAAATCCTGAGCATGAGCCTGAGCCACGGCGGGCACCTTTCGCACGGCGCCACGGTGAACTTTTCCGGCACCTTTTACAAGCCCATCGCTTACGGCGTCAACAGGGAGACAGGATACATAGATTATGCAGAAGTAAGACGCCTCGCACTTGAACATAAACCGAAACTCATCCTTGTCGGCGCGAGCGCATATTCCCGTTCTTTGGATTTCAGCGTTTTTTCCGATATCGCAAAAGAAGCCGGCGCATATCTCATGGCGGATATCGCGCATATTGCAGGGCTTGTTGCTGCAGGGCGTACACCCGTCGCCTTTCCCCCATGCGGATTTCGTAACAACCACAACCCATAAGACTCTCAGGGGACCAAGAGGCGGCATGATCATGTGCAAAGCCGAATACGCAAAAGCAGTCGATAAGATGATCTTCCCCGGTATTCAGGGAGGGCCGCTGGTCCATGTTATCGCTGCAAAAGCCGTAGCGCTGAATGAAGCCTTAAGCCCTCAATTCAAAGAATACCAAAGAATGGTGATAAAAAATGCGCAAAAACTCGCTGCTGAACTCACGGGCAGAGGGTTTAAGATTATCTCAGGCGGAACAGATAATCATATGATGCTTGTCGATCTCACGAGCAAAAATATCACCGGGAAAGAGACGGAAGAGGCCCTCGGCAGAGCACGAATAACCGTGAATAAAAACGTGATCCCCTTTGATGAAAGACCTCCTACCGTGACAAGCGGGATACGCCTCGGAACTCCCTGCGTCACCACACGGGGAATGGGTGAGCCCGAGATGGTCGAAATCGCCGACATCCTGTCCTCAGTAATTCAGAATAATAAGGACACAGGGACAATGAATGCCCTGACTCAGAGAGTGGATGCCCTGTGCGAAAAGTTTCCCATTTATTGAAGAACAAATTCATTTTGTAGTTGTAGCCGCAGGCTTTCCGCCCTGGCGGATCGCTGAGGTGATAGCCTGCGATTGACTCATAGAAGGTGCAGGTAAAACCGATTTTTGTATTAATTTTTGTCATTCCGGCTCGTCCGGAATCCTTCTTGATTCTCCCTTGGCATATGGAATACAACCATTTATTTCGGAAAGATTCCCGACAAGCGGGAATGACACACTAATAAACTGACTTATGAAATGTCCTTTTTGCGGAAATTTAGAAGATAAGGTCATCGACTCACGGACGAGCAGGGAAGGCAATGCCATCCGCCGGAGACGCGAATGCCTCAAATGTTCCAAGCGCTTCACCTCCTATGAACGCGTAGAAGACATCATCCCGATGGTTGTCAAAAAAGACGGCAGGCGGGAATCGTTCGAGAGAGAAAAAGTACTGACCGGACTCAAAAAAGCCTGTGAAAAAAGGCCGATCGGTATGGAAACCCTCGAAGGCATCACTGATTCGATAGAGAAGAAACTTATCGGCCTCGGTGTGAAAGAGATTCAGAGCACCTGGGTCGGGGAAGAAGTGATGTCATCCCTGAGGGACCTCGATAAGGTTGCATATGTAAGATTTGCCTCCGTATACCGTCAGTTCAAGGACATCAACGAACTGATGAACGAAGTAAAAAACCTCTTTGATCATAAGTAGCCAATGGTCTAGATTTCAGTAAATAATTCTTCATTCCTGCGGGTTCAAGTTTGTAACTTGAACCCATATTTCTTTGATGGAACTGGAACCGCAAATGAACAGGTTCAGGTCGGAGACACTGAACCTGCAGAAATCAGTCCCGGGCTTTATGCCTTTAAAATCTTAAGCAGCTTTGCGGTAGAATACACCTCAGCACCCGTTTGCTGGAAATGCCGATCATTGCTCCAAACGGGCACTTCCAATTTCAGTGACAGGGCGAGCAGTTCCACATCGTCTTCATCACTTTCTGCGAGTTTTTTCGACGCGATATTGAGGAACGCCGCATAGAATTCCTGCTGATATATCCGGAGAGGAAGCAGTTTTAACTGTGATTCAAGGATTTCTTCGCTAAGTCCGTACTTGTCTGCGATATCGCCGATATATTCCTGACTTCACTGATATTAAACTCGGTTGTCACGATTTCAATCCCTTCCACAAGAAAAACTCTCAGTGCGGCTTTACCGGCTACGGCGGACAGGATAACGTTAGCGTCTGCGGCGAGTTTTCTTAAAGGAATTGAAGTCTGCAAGAAGTCTTTCCTCGCTTATCCCCTTCCTGGTCAAAGAACGGCTTATCGATTCGCCAAGACGAACAAGCAGGTCTTTCCGGAGTTCAAGGGGAAAACTTTCGGGATGGTCTATCGGCAGATAAAGACCTGTTACTTTGCCATGCCTGGTAACAAGAACAGGTTCTTCCTCTTTAAAATAACTGGTGGCCTTGTCTCTGAATTCTCTCACTGTTGCTACCTTCATATATTACTCCTTCACTGAATTATACCGGCTAATGAAAATTATGTCAACAATTGTGACCATAATATAACTGCCCCAGCAGACTGCTTTTTTTAATACTTCTTCACAGCCTGACTCTTCTTAACCGCAGGGCGTTGCCGATAACTGAAACCGAGCTGAAGCTCATTGCTGCAGCAGCAATCATGGGACTCAGCAAAATGCCGAAAAAAGGATAGAGGATGCCCGCTGCTATCGGGACACCGACGGAATTGTATACAAAGGCCCAGAACAGGTTCTGTTTGATGTTGCGCATTGTTGCCCGGCTCAAAAGCCTTGCTCTGACAATTCCCCTCAGATCTCCCTTCACCAGGGTCACTCCCGCACTTTCCATGGCAACATCGGTCCCCGTACCCATCGCAATACCAACATGTGCCTGCGCCAAAGCAGGTGCATCATTGATGCCATCGCCTGCCATAGCCACAATGTAGCCCTCTTCCTGCAACCGCTTAATTGTCTCTGCCTTCTGATCCGGCAGCACCTCAGCGATCACCTCATCAATCTGCAGTTCTCTCCCGACAACTTCGGCAGTGGTCCGGCTGTCGCCTGTCAACATTACGATCCTGACACCTTCTTCATGCAGCCGTTGTATCGCCTCAGGGGTTGTCTCCTTAATAGGATCTGCAACGCCGAGAAGACCTATAATTGTGCCGTCAAGGACAACAAACATGACTGTCCGGCCTTCACCGCGCATGCGTTCAGCTTCTCCGGGCGTCTTTCCGGAATCTATTCCCATATCCCGGATGAGTTGCAGATTGCCGAGGGCTACGGCATGACCATCAATCTGACCGGTAACACCTTTTCCCGTCACTGATTGAAAAGACTCCGCCTTTGTCAGTCCGATCTGTTTTGCCTCTGCTGCAGAAACGATTGCAGCGGCGAGCGGATGTTCGCTTCCCCGTTCGATACTCGCGGCAAAATAAAGGACCGTTTTTTCGTCCTTACCGCCGAGCGGCACAATGTCTAAAAGTTTTGGTTTCCCCACAGTCAGGGTCCCGGTTTTATCCACTACAAGGGTATTTATTTTTTTCATAACTTCTATCGCTTCCGCATTCCTGAACAGCACGCCAAATGTTGCTCCCTTGCCTGTTGCCACCATGATCGACATTGGGGTTGCCAGCCCGAGTGCACAAGGGCATGCAATGATGAGCACAGCTACTGCATTGATAAGCGCATAAGCGAAGCGGGGTTCGGGCCCCCACCACGCCCAGACGATAAATGTAATTACCGCGGCAGAAACAACGGCCTGAACAAAATATCCTGCGACGATATCGACAAGCTTCTGGATGGGGGCCCGGCTCCGCTGGGCCTCTGCCACCATCTGTACAATGCGTGAGAGCAGGGTTTCAGCCCCTACCCGCTCGGCTCTGATGATGAGCATGCCCGTCCCATTCACAGTGGCGCCAATCACACGGTCTCCCGGCTTTTTCTCCACCGGGATCGGTTCCCCGGTAATCATCGACTCATCGACAGCACTTGCCCCTTCAATGACCAGACTATCAATTGGTATCTTTTCCCCCGGCCTCACTCTGAGCACATCCCCGGGCCTCACCTGCTCAAGCGGTATATCATCCTCCGTACCGTCCGCTTTCACTCTCCGTGCAGTCTTGGGCGACATTCGCAGGAGAGCTTTTATCGCCGCACCGGTCTGTCCTCTCGCTTTCAGTTCGAGCACTTGACCAAGCAACACCAGCGTCGTAATAACCGCAGCCGCCTCGAAATAAACCCCGATCCGCCCCCCCTCACCCCGGAACGATTCAGGGAAGATATCAGGGATAAATGTGGCGACGAGACTATAACCGTATGCGACCATAACACCAAGCCCTATCAGAGTGAACATATTGGGACTGCGGTTGACGATCGACTGCCAACCGCGCACAAAAAAAGGCCAACCACACCAGAAAACCACAGGGGTTGCAAAGAGGAACTCCGCCCATCTCAATATGTGATGACTGATGAAGCGCTCGATCGAGAATCCCGGGAGCATATGATGCATTGCGATGAACACAACAGGAACAGAGAGCGCAGCGCTCACGATGAAGCGCCGTTTCATGTCAGTCAATTCAGGGTTCTCCCCCTCATCCAGGGTAATTGTACGCGGCTCAAGCGCCATACCGCATTTCGGACAACTCCCCGGCTTATCACTGATGACCTCAGGATCCATCGGGCATATCCATTCGGTCTTGACCTCCGGCATTGGTGATACCGGTTCCAGAGCCATACCGCACTGGGGACACGCACCGGGACCATCCTGTTTCACATCAGGATGCATCGGACACGTATACCCTGAGGAGAGATGCGGCCTCAGTATCGGTGAAGGCATTTCAGTCACATCCTGTCGCTTGCCAAGATATCTCTCCGGATCTTTTTCGAATGTATCCAGGCACTGTTTGCGGCAGAAAAAATAGGGAGTGCCTTTATACACATATTTGTAAGCGGATTTCCCAGGATCAACCTTCATCCCGCAGACCGGATCATTCACCTTTATTGCTGCTGTTTCTCCTTGCGCTGCCTTCTTTGGAGAAAGCATCGTCAATCGAGGACCAGCAGTCTTCTTCCGTATATAAGCGTCCGGGTTCTTGTCAAAGGATTCTTTGCACTGGAATGCGCAGAAATAATACGTAGTGCCTTTATACTCGGATGTAGCTACAGCAGCTGCGTTGTCTATGGTCATCTTGCAGACAGGGTCGATAACTTGCATTTTTCCTCAGCGCCCTCCAGAAAATAAACGGGGCTTCATATCCATAAGAAGCCCCGGATTCCATACATTTGATTTTATGAATAATTAATGATGCTGGTGTTCGGTTTTTGGCGCAGGTTCTTTTGCCGGCTCCATTGCTTCCTTCTCCGGTTCCGGTTGGGCTGCCATACCGCCACTCATCATGCCGCCGCCCATGCCGTGCATCATCATGCCTCTTGTATCAGACATCATTTTTTCCATCTTCTCCATCATCTTATCGATTTCAGCCGTCATCTCTTTTTTCTCAACCGGACTTAATCCTCTAAGCATCTTCTGCTGCATCTTCAGCATATCCGTCATCATCTGCATCATGTCCCGGGCCATCATCCCATGCCCCATCATCTGCCCCATCCTGGGACCCATCATGGACATCTGCTGTCCGCCCGGTGCCATTCCCTGGCCATGCTGCATCATGGGACACTTCATCTGGTGCTCTCCGCCAGCTCCCTGCCCCTCCATCTGCTGCATTTTGGGGCACTTCATCTGTTGCCCCTGACCCATCTGACTTCCCGCCGCAGCCGGCATATCAGTCTCTGCATACGCCGAAATACCAAACAAAAATAAAACTGCCAGCGCAATTATTACTCTTTTCATCTTTCCTCCTTTAGATCTTTTCCTTTTTTACATACTTCTCAGGATCGTTATCAAATCTTTCCTTGCACACCTTCGCGCAAAAATAGTACATCTCACCTTTATAGACGCTCGTGGCCGCCGCCTTTTTTTCATCCACATTCATGCTGCACACGGGGTCTTTCGCCACTCCGCTCACCTCCTTTTAAATCTTCAGCACATATTAAAAAGGTTAGCAGAAAAACCGCGGGTCGTCAATTTAATCGCTTTTATAGATTTTAGATGGTGCAGATATTATGAAAATTTATTGACTGAGCCAAAACGCCGCAGGATTATCTACCCCTTCTGCAGCTTACCGATGGCCTCTTTCGCAGCCAGGATCTCAGCCTCTTTTTTGCTTTTGCCAAATCCGGTGCCGAACCGCTCGCCCTTTATATAAACTTCTGCTGTGAAGACCTTTCTGTGTTCTTCACCTTCCTGTTTAATGATCATATATTCCGGTATGGTGCCGAAAAGCAATTGGGTTTTTTCCTGAAGGTCAGTTTTGAAATCATGGAACTCGCCGGAACTCAGGGTAGCGTCGATCTTCTCTTTCAACAGCCGCAAAATCACTTCCCTCGCCTTCATGTACCCGCCATCGATGTAAACCGCTCCGAACACCGCTTCGACCGCATCTGCAAGCAGTGATCTTTTTGTCCTGCCGCCTGTTGAGGCTTCGCCTTTACCGAGCCGCATGTAGTTCCCCAACGATAGGGAAAGCGCGACCTCCGAAAGCACGGATTCTTTCACGAGATAGGATTTCGTCTTGGCCATCACGGATTCCGTGAGCTGTCTGTCCGAGAGGAAGAGGTACTCGACCACAACAAATCCGAGCACGGAGTCTCCGAGGAATTCGAGCCGTTCATTATATGCGTCCGCCTTGCCCGGATTTTCATGATAGAACGACCTGTGGGTAATGGCTTCCGTCAGGATTTTCGTATCAAGAAAGTGATAACCAAGCGAATGCTCTAAGCCGGAAATGTTGTGCCCGCCGTTTTCGGACATTTCTTAAGAATAGCGGGCTGTCTGATGTAAGGACAACCTCACGGGCTGAATTTCTTGAATACGAGGCAGGCGTTGGTACCGCCAAAACCGAATGAATTCGTTAGGGTATAATTCACTGTCGTCTTTCTCGCTTTGTGGGGTACATAGTCGAGATCGCATTCCGGATCAGGATTATCAAGGTTTATCGTCGGCGCTATAGTATCGTAATAAATGGTGAGGGCAGAGATCACTGCTTCAACACCGCCCGCCGCACCGAGCAGATGCCCGGTCATGGATTTTGTCGAACTCACCGCGATCTTGTATGCATCTTCTCCGAACACCTTTTTTATTGCCTGCGTTTCGAGTTCATCTCCGTATTTTGTGGAAGTACCATGCGCGTTAATGTAATTTACCTCTGCAGGCTGGATTTCGGCATCTTTCAGTGCTATTGCCATGCAGCGGGCAGCTCCCTCACCACCGGGAGCCGGGGCCGTAATGTGGTATGCATCCGCAGTCATACCATATCCGGCAACCTCTGCATATATCCGGGCTTCCCTTTCCACAGCACTCTGAAGGCTTTCGAGTATTACAATGCCGGCGCCTTCCCCCATAATAAAGCCATCCCTATCGGTATCAAAGGGCCTGCTTGCCTTTTCCGGCTCATCATTCCGCGTTGACAGGGCCTTCATGGCATTGAATCCGCCTATTCCCAACGGCGTTATGACCGCTTCAGTCCCTCCTGCGATCATGGCATCCGCATCGCCCCGCTGGATAATTTTATAGGCATCGCCAATGGCGTGACTGCCGGTAGCACAGGCGGTTGCTACTGCCGAGTTCGGTCCTTTGGCACCGAATCTGATCGATATCTGCCCGGAGGCGAGGTTCACCACCAGCATGGGGATAAAAAAAGGGGAAATTCTCCTCGGCCCTTTCTCAAGGAACACGGAATGGTAGTGTTCAATGGTATGCAGCCCGCCCATCCCGGACCCGACGAAGACCCCGGTTCTCTCAGCATTCGCCTCAGTGATCTTCAGGCCGGAATCGCTCATTGCCATTGTTGCGGCAGCAAACGCAAAATGGATAAAGCGGTCCATCTTCTTTACTTCTTTCGTCTCGATGAAGTCTTCGGGGTTGAATCCCTCTACTTCCCCCGCTATCTTCGTCGGGAACTGTGAAGCATCAAATTGCGTAATACGCCTGATGCCCGACCTGCCTTCAATAAGTCCGTGCCAGCTCGCATCAACACCTATCCCGAGGGGAGTGATAAGACCGAGACCGGTAACAACGACCCTTTTTTTCTCCATCCGGTTACCCCGAAATATCAGGCTGATTTTTTCTGATTGATATATGCGATGGCATCTTTTACCTTCATAATCTTCTCTGCATCCTCATCAGGAATCTCAATGCCAAAAGCTTCTTCGAATGCCATTACAAGCTCGACGGTATCGAGCGAATCCGCACCGAGGTCTTCGACAAAAGATGCCTCAGGCACAACCTCGGCTGCATTCACCCCGAGTTGCTTTGCTATGATTTCCTTTACCTTTTCTTCAACCATTCATACACCTCCGTACTTAAATTAATTTTTTTGAATTTTCAGCTTTACATTCTATCGTGTGAGACTTGAGACATACGCTCTAATAGTGTTTTCTTACATGTACATGCCGCCGTTGACATGTATCACCTGGCCTGTTATGTATCCTGATTCAGGGGAAACAAGAAAGACCGCTGCGTGTGCAATGTCTTCTCCTTTGCCGAACCGTCCAAGGGGGATAAGCTTCTTCATCTCTTCTTTCACATTGTCGGGCAGCACATCCGTCATCGCTGTTTCAATAAAACCGGGCGCAACCGCATTGACCGTAATCCCCCTCCCTGCATATTCTCTGGCGACCGTTTTGGTAAATCCAACGATCCCTGCTTTTGACGCGCTATAGTTCGCCTGGCCGGGATTCCCCATAAAGGCCGCCACGGAAGTAATGTTCACAATCCGGCCGTACCGTTGTTTGGCCATATCCTTTATGGCCTCTCTCGAACACAGGAAAACACCCTTCAGGTTGACATCGATCACCGCATCCCACGCTTCCTCTCTCATTCTCATTAAAAGGCCGTCTTTCGTTATTCCCGCATTATTTATCAATATGTCCATCCGGCTGAATTCATTGCGAAACTCCTCAAAGACCTGTTCAACCTCCCTTCCGTTCGATACATCGAGCCTGAACCCGCGGGACCGAACACCCAGCGCGGAAAGCGCCGCAGCGACTTCCATCGCCGCGTCAATGTTCCTTCCGGCAACGGCAACATTCACTCCCCTTCTCGCGAGGCCTTCAGCGATCGCTTTTCCTATCCCGCGCGTTCCGCCGGTAACAAGTGCGTTCTGTCCCTGAATATCCATAGATATCTCCTGAAAACTGGTTTCTCATTTTAACAAAGAGTGCTTCTCTTTTCCAGTCTTTATTATGTAATACGGAGAAGGAAATGCAAAAGTTATTGTAATATTGGTAAATTTATGCTAATAATAGTAAGACTAAGGTCAAGCAATTATTGCCATACCGTACAGTTATGTCTGTCTTTCCCCTGTATTTGAAATCTGCTGTCAGGGGTATAAATTTTTCCAGGAGCGAGAAAGAAGGGATATGAAAGCAAAAGTTTATTTAATCGATGTTACCAACAGGGACGGTGTCCAGACGTCAAGAATACTCCTGCCGAAGCTCTCGAAGACGATGCTGAACCTCTATCTTGATGAGATGGGGATTTTTCAGAGTGAAATAGGATTCCCCACTTTGAAACACGAGTTGGGCTATATCAATGCAAACCTGGAACTCGTGAAGCTCGGGGCCTTCAAAAAGATACACCTCGAAGGCTGGTGCAGGGCAATACCCGAGGATGTAAAGCTCAGCTTCAAGAACTGTCCCGAGCTGAAACACCTCAACATTTCGATCTCGACATCCGAGATCATGATTAAAGGCAAATTCCAGGGGAAGAAGTCATTCAAGGACATCATAAAGTCCATGATTGAGGCGGTGAATACCGCACGGGAACTCGGCGTTGTAACAATAGGGGTAAACGCTGAAGATGCATCAAGAACGGAACTCGACAGGCTGATCGAATTTGTTGTTGCAGCAAAGGAGGCAGGAGCAGACCGCTTCAGATACTGCGATACGCTTGGGACAGACGATCCCATCACGATTTACGAGCGTGCAAAGGCGCTGGCACTTGCGACAAAATTTCCGCTCGAAATGCACTGTCATAATGACCTCGGAATGGGAGAAGCGGTCTCTATCGCGGGCGCGCAGGGAGCTGTGGAGGCCGGCATCGACTGCTATATCAATACTACAATCAACGGGTACGGCGAGCGGTGCGGCAATTGCGACCTTGTCTCGACCATACTCGCCCTGAATTTCTCGCATGGACTGAAAAACAAGCTGCCGCTCGACGATACCGTAGACCTTAAAAAAGCGTGGAAGATCGGCAGATATGCATCCTATGCCTTCAATATCCCTATTCCGATAAATCAGCCCGGAATTGGTTCGAACGCCTTTGCGCACGAATCAGGGATTCACGCTGATGGAGCCCTGAAAGACAGGCGCAACTACGAACTCTATGACCCCGAAGACGTGGGAAGGGGAGAGCCGGAACTGGCCGAAACCGGCAGGATCATAACAACCGGTGAATACGGCGGAATAAAAGGCTTTCGGCACGTGTACGACAAACTCGGCATCCATTTCCATGATGACAATGAGGCACGGAAGGTGCTTGAACTCGTCCAGTACGCGAATCTTCATACGCAAAAACCTCTCACGGACGATGAATTAAAATTAATCGCAATGTATCCCGAGATAGTGCGGCAGATATTAATGGTAAACCCGTAATGTATACCATTACACTTATCCCCGGGGACGGGACAGGACCTGAAATCTCCGAGGCAACAAGAAGAGTAATCGAAGCCACCGGCGTGCCGATTCAATGGGATGTACAGGACGCCGGAGTCGATGTTTTCGAAAAGGAAGGCACGCCATTACCTCAAAGGGTAATCGATTCCATCAGGAAGAACAAGGTCGCCATAAAGGGTCCGGTAACTACCCCTGTGGGAACAGGGTTCAGGAGCGTAAATGTGACCCTCAGGCAGGTGCTCGACCTCTATTGCTGTCTCAGGCCGTCAAGAACATTCAAGGGTGTCAGGACACGGTTTGATGCCATTGACCTTGTGATCATCAGGGAAAATACGGAAGATTTATATGCAGGTATCGAATTCGAGAAAGGCTCTGAAGGCGCACATAAGGTCATTGAGCTGATTCACGGATTAACCGGGAAGGCCATCAGACCCGACTCGGGCATAAGCATTAAGCCGATTTCCGTTTTTGGAACAGAACGGATCGTGCGTTTCGCATTTGAGTATGCGAGGAAGAACAAGCGTAAAAAAGTTACCGCTGTACATAAAGCAAATATCATGAAGTTTTCAGACGGGCTTTTCCTTGAGACTGCGAGAACCGTGGCAAAGGATTACCCTGACATCGAGTTTGAAGACAGGATCGTTGACAATATGTGTATGCAGCTTGTACAAAAACCCGAACTGTATGATGTACTCGTCCTTCCTAACCTCTATGGAGATATCGTTTCCGATCTCGCAGCAGGACTTATCGGAGGGCTCGGGGTTGCGCCGGGCGCGAACCTTGGGGAAGAATACGCGGTATTCGAACCTGTACACGGCAGCGCCCCGAAATACAAAGGCTTGAACAAAGTAAACCCGCTTGCTATGATACTTTCAGGAGTAATGATGCTGAGACATCTCGGTGAACTTACGGCGGCGGAAAAACTGGAAAAGGCAGTCGCATCGGTCATAGAAGAGGGCAAAGATGTGACCTATGACCTGAAGCCTTTTCCTGATGATCCGACAGCGGCAACAACGTCGCATATGGCAGACGCCATCATCGGGAGAATGAAATAATTCCTTCCTATGGAAAGTGACAGTTCACTCATCGAACCTCCTCTTACACCCCTTGATAAATTCCTCCGGCGAGCACCCGGGATGACGAAGCTCTCCGCTGCAGTGAAGCTTGCTTCTCCCTCGGCGCGCAATGACGTGCACGGCAGAGATATTTGAACCATGTGGTCTGACGTCATACTCATCATTATTTTCATCATTATCAACGGCTTTTTTGCAGCCGCCGAAATTGCGGTCGTTGCCACGCGGAGGATCAGGATCCGGCAGCTCGTCGAGGAAGGCAACAAAAACGCCCTTATACTCCAGAAATTCAAAGAAGACCCGGACCGCTTTCTCGCGACAATTCAGATCGGCATCACCTTTGCCGGAGTTTTTGCCGCAGCCATCGGAGGTGCAACCGCAGTTAAGATTATCAAGCCCGCTATCCAGGAGCTTCCCATAAAAGCGCTCGCTGTTTCGGCGGAAGGCGTCTCAATCGGAATCGTAACCCTCGTTATCACCTATTTTCTCCTTATCTTCGGAGAACTGATCCCGAAATCCATTGCCCTGACCAACCCCGAGCGCATTGGCTTAAAAACCGCGCGCACTGTTCAGGTCTTCTCAAAGGCTGCATTCATATTTGTGCAGGCTCTTACCTTCAGCACAAACGTTCTGCTGAGACCGTTCGGCAAAAAGACCCATGCAGGAAGGGCTATTACTGAAGAAGAGGTGAGGATGCTCATCAAGGAAGGCGGTGAGCAGGGAATATTCGAGCCGGCCGAAGAGGCCCTCATCCACAGCGTCTTCGAATTTACCGACATGTCGGCGAAAGAGGTGATGGTCCCGTCTACACGGATGGTCACCATCAGTATTCATCTCCCTGTCGAGGACATCAAGACGTTTATCAACGAGGAACAGTTCTCCCGTTTTCCTGTCATCGGCAAGGACATAAATGACATCAGAGGGATACTCTATGTGAAAGACTTCCTGAATGCCCTCACAAAGGGTGTCGTGGATATCCGCAAACTCATCAAGCCACCCTACTTTATCCCGGAGACCATGAAGATCAGTAATCTCCTGAAAGAGATGCAGAGAAAAAGAATCCACATGGCCCTGGTGATCGACGAATACGGCGGGGTTTCCGGACTGGTGACCATGGAGGACCTGCTGGAGGAGATCGTAGGCGAAATTCGGGATGAATACGATATTGAGAGCCCTGTCATACAGTTAAGCGACGGGACATTCCTTGTAGATGCTTCGATCAGCATAAGGGACCTGAGGGAGGATTACACAATAGAGATCCCCGAATCTTCTGAGTACGAAACCCTGAGCGGTTTTTTATTGATCACCCTGCAAAAGATTCCCAAAGTCGGCGACGTCGTTGAAATTGACGGTAAAAAAATCACCATCTCCGAGATGGTCGCCCAGAGAATCGCAAAGGTAAAACTCGAGAAACTTCCCGAAGAAATAAAGGAAGAATAACCTTATTCTCTGCCTTTTCCTATTTTGAAATGTTTAACAACCTGTCTTAATCCTGTTCCTTTGAGGTTTTCCTCCCCTTCTCCCTAAACCACCGCATGATGTCGTCATAGGACGGCGGGGTTACAAGGAACACCTCGATGTCCGCAGGGAACTGGAGCTTCGCTCTGTCTTCGTCTTTCATAATGAGCAACCCTGCCTCTGACCCGGAAAGTCCGGTGTCTATGACGTTCATGATATGTTCAAGCCTTTTCCCTGATACATCGGTAAAAAATCCAAGGATCCTTGAGAACACCTCATGGGTAAACACCACCCTCAGGCAATTGCCCCAGTCGGTGTAAGGCCCCAGAATCTCCTCTTTCTCAACAGGTACTATGGTGCCGCCCTCCTCCATCTTCTTCTTTATGATCCCGGCAGCCCGTTCATTCATCTTCGAAAATAGATCGAGCGCGTCTTCGCCTTCTCCGGAAACGATCTCACAGAAAATCTTTTTTACCTTCCCCGCAGCCTCAAGTTTTTCGATCTGCTGCATGACCTCATCCCAGTACTTATTGACCAATGCATTATAGTCATCAGGCGCATCTTTAACAGGGTAGATATTCGCCACGCAATAGAGTTTTCTTTTGCCTGTAAATTCTCCGGCACCCGGCCTGTCGATCTGTCCTAATTCCACCATAATCTGTTCACTCCTTTTTACAATTATTTATTCTTTGCCAGGAGGGCATCGAGCCGTTTTTTTACCTCCTGCCTTTTGGGGTCGATTATCAGGGCTTTTCTGTACTCCTCTATTGCACGATAGGGAATGTCCATCTTTTCATACACCCCCCCTTTCATAATTCTTAATCCAGCATCATTTGGGAGATACTCTGTTGCGCTTCTCATAATTTGGAGCGCGTCGTCATAACGTCCTTTGCCCATGTAGTACCCGAAGATTGCTGAAAAAAATGACGGCTTGACGGTCGCTTCGTTTTTGACATTCTGAAGCGCGCTCAGATAGGCATTTTCTACCATGGAAGCCCTGCCGGTTTTTGACAGGTACTGCGCGAAATAGAGAAACGGCTCGACCCGCGCAGGCAGGCTATTCACTATCTCATCATCGCTGAAGCCATTCAGCACCAAAAGGGTGATGTAGTCCCTCGTTTTTTCCGGTTGCAGAGAAATTGCCGTTGTAATAACGCCTGCTGCATCCTGCTTCCTGCTCTGAGACAGAAGCCAGAGAGCAAACGTCCTGTATCGTACATGATTGTTGGGGTCATATGCCATGCCGGACCGGAGCAGCTGTTCAGCGGCATGGTAGTTCTTTGTTTCCGACAGGAGAAGTCCGAACCTCTGAAGGTATTCACCATTGAGCGGATTGAGATGAACTGCTTTTTTATAATGATCAATGGCGGCCCCATGGTTCGCAAGCAATCGTTCGACGTACGCAACAGAATAGTGATACCGGGATTCGAGCGGGTCAAAATGAGACGCTGCATATGCACAATCCCTGGCGGACAACAGATCTTTCGCCGGGATGTCACGGCTCAGGTTCTTTTCCTGCAAAAAAGAAAAAGATACCCGTCCGGCGACAACTCCTCCATTGAAACCGGCGCATATCAGCAATACTACCCCTGTGACAACAGTCAACGTTCGTGACGGCAGATGAATCTCCCGTAAATATGTCCTGTTGAGTCCCTCCCGCAGTCTCGTATTCGCTGTGGATACAACCAGCCCTGAAAGAAAAAAGAAATAAAGTCCGTTTGCCCCGATGTGAAGATTAAAGTCGGTAACACTGTGCAGCAGGATTGAGATGAGACCCGCAATGCTGCCGATGAAGAGATAGACGGAGTAAAGCTCGCGTCTTTTCAGAAAAATCCTGAAAGATGTATAAAAAACAATGAAAACAAACCACATAACAATGAGAAAACCTATAATTCCTCCATCCGTAAGAAGCTCGATGTAATCATTATGCGCATGGTCAACGAGACTCCTGGTCGGCAGAGTGCGGTAGAAGGGATAGATGGTGATGAAGCTTCCGAATCCTGTTCCGGTTACGGGAAAATCGTTCACTATATTACTGCTGTCCTTCCATAGCATAGGTCTGATTTCTGTAATCTCCTCCTTCATCGGGCTGATCGCTTTAAACCGTTCTATGATGGGACCCCACCCGAACCAGCCTACGGCAAGAACAATCAGGATACAGATGACAATGATGATCAACCCCCGCTTCCTGTCCGCCTGTTTTCCAACGACCAAAAGACCGAAGACGATCATCGAAAGACACAGGGATATGATGCCGCTCCTTGAAAGCGACAGAAATATCGATGTCCCGATCAGGACAGCCGAAAAACCGAGGAGCATGTAGAGGTTTGTCCTCTGCAGATTGAACATCTCCGCAATTTTCTCGCGGAAAGAGATATAAGACACGTGCGGTTTATACACGAGGAAAAGTCCAACCACCAGCGGAAAGAGCATCGCCATGAGGCCGGCATAGTGGTTACGGTTAACATACGGGCCAAATGGCACCCCGCCCAGCAACAGTTCCCTGAACCAATAGAGTTTCCCGTTCGAAAGGAGATGCTGAAGGATGCTGAAAAAAGACAGCGCGGAAGCAAAGATAATGATAATCGCAATGGTATTTTTGAGAGCTTCTTTACGCGACAGCAATTGTACTGTCACGGCATAGAAAGCCCCATATGAGACGAACCGGAAAAACTCCATAAGGGTTGCCCTTTTGTTTATCGAAAGGGAAACCCATGCAGCAGGGTCGCTGACGAGGACCGTTTCCGAATAGATGGCATACGTTGCAGGTGAAATGACTTTTACGATCCACGGTGGCAAAGGGATTATCTGTATGAACACATAGGTTAAAAAAAGCATTAAAGGGACGATACCGGGGATATGATAAAAAACCTGTTTGCTCCGGGCACCACCCATGAGCATCAGGAAGAGGAGCAACAGCGACAGGGTCTCCATAATGGCTAATGACCATGGCTCCACGCTTCCAAAGGCGAGAGGTGAAAAAAGCAGAACAAAAATGAACAGGATGAAGATAAGATTATGCACCGATTGCTTTCCCCTGCACTACATTGCCGGGATTGAGCGTAACGAGACGATCCGCCTGTTCTTTCCCAAGGATTCTGGCTGCGATCTTCACTGCCCCGGACAATTCAGGACGCCGTTCGCGGCTCGAGTGGGCGTCAGTCGCGATAACGTTCACAACCCCTTTTTTGAGAAAATACGATGCGCATTCCCGGATGTCCAGCCCGAAAGCCCCTGTGAGACTGTCCGCAGTAATCTGTACCAGCAGCCCCGTATCCAGCAATTCAAAAAACAGTTTGGGGTTTCCGAGAATGGATAGGTTACGCTCCGGGTGGGTTATGATAGGCCGGTACCCATGCATCATGAGCCTGAAGATGATCTCCTTTGCATTGCCGGGCAGATACAGGTGAGGAAATTCTATAAGGATATACCGGGTTTTGTTGATCGTATAGCCGTGCAGCAATGAGACATCGACCGTGGAACTCACATCCGCACCCTGCAGAACAGTTACCGGTATCCCTTTTTCCGTCAGACGGTCATTCAAAGCCGCCACCTTTGTTTCGATGTCTTCAGACGGATACGGCGGCTCTTTGATATGCGGTGTCGCAACGATTGTTGTTATTCCATCAAGAGAAGCGATCTTCGCCATTTCAAGCGATTCGTCGATATGCTGTGGACCGTCGTCAATTCCGGGAAGAATATGGCAATGAATATCGATCACCGTCAAAAACGCTACGGTTTGGATGCCGGTCCGGGAGATGAGTAGTAATTATAATAGTTGTAATAATAATCGCTCTTTTTGATGTCGAGGGCATTGATCACAATACCAAGCACATGAGATTCCATGTCCCCCGTTCTCGTGCCCTTCATGCTTCGTATGCCCCTCCGTACCACTTCATAGGTAGTTTTGCCGGCCCTCGTCACAATGATCGTCCCGTCAAGGATTTTACTGAGAATGAGGCTGTCGGTAACGGTCATCAGCGGAGGCGAATCCCAGATGATAACATCAAACTGATCGTTGAGGATTCTCATCAATTCATTCATCCTGGCTGACCCGAGAAGTTCTGACGGGTTCGGCGGGGGAGGCCCCGAGGGAATCACCGTGAGATTCGTTGCCGGTTGTTTGAATACCGTCTCGATATCGTTCGTGGCGCCTGCGAGAAACGTACTTAACCCGCTGAGGTTATTCAGGCCGAATATCGTATGGACCCTTGGTTTCCGGAGATCCGCGTCGATGAGGAGGACGGAATAGCCGGACCGCGCAATCGTAAGCGAAAGGTTGACGGATGTGACGGTCTTTCCTTCTTCAGGCCCCATGCTTGTGATGAGGATATTCTTCGGCGGACGATTCGCGGACGAAAGCATAATAGCTGTTCTGAGGGTTTTATAGCTTTCGGAAACGACATTCTGCGGGTCCTTCATAATAATCTCTTCGATATTCTCTTCCGTTGACTCCATGACAGGAACTATGCCAAGTACAGGCAGTCCAAGCTTTGCTTCAATTTCTTCCGGAGATTTGATGGTATTGTCGAGATATTCAAAAAAGAACGCGAGGCCGACACCGCCGAACAAGCCGACGACAAGCCCGAGAAGAACGTTCATCAGTTTCTTCGGTTTTACAGGGGCCCCCGGTTTTTTCGCTTTTTCAACGACCCATATCCTGACATTCTGCAATTCCCCGGTGACACTCTGCTCTTTCACCCCTTTCATTAGTGCATCATAGAGTTGTTTATTCGTCTCGGCTTCTCTGGCCAATACTCCATACTGAACATACTTTTCATTCAGATTGATCGCCTCAGATCTCGTGCTCGAAACCGCACTGCGGAGGCTCGACTCATTGGCCCTCGCGAGTTCATATTCATTTTTAAGCGATGCAATAATCCTGTTGATTTCCTGGTTCTTCTTTTGATGCAAAAGCTTCAGCTCTTCTTCAGCCTTAATCATCGCGGGATGTTTCTTCCCGTACTTTTTTGAAAGGTCCTCGATATTCTGTTCCGCAGTCATAATCTGGGTTCGCATCGATTGGAAGATCGGATCGGATGTAATGGCCGGGATTGTCTCCGCATTTTTTACGCCAGTCTTCATAATCTGGTTATAGAGCGCTTCCAATTCCTTTCTCCGCGTCTCCGCCTTGATCATCTGTGAATTGAATTCAGTCAGTTTCTCCGGAGCTATAGTGATTCTGTCCTGAAGAGTGAGGATATCGTGCGACCTCATATAGTTCTGCAGTGCATTTTCCGAATTTTCGAGCTTCCGTTTCTCTTCCTCCGCCTTTTCGGTCATCCAGGCAATCGAATACCGGGAGAAACTCATCCTCATCTCGAGCATCTCTTCGATATACGCCTCTGCCACTGAATTTGCGACCAACAACGCAAAATCCGGGTTAGGAGACATATAGCTGATATTCACGATCTTCGTGTTCTTTACGGGCGCCACCATGATACCATTTCGAATAATATCAGCAAGCATATCAGTCTTTGGCTTGTCCTTGGGGAACGTATTCTTGCTCTCAGGGAAGTACGTTTCATAGGCGCTATCGAGATTAAGTTTTTTCACTACTTTTTGCGCAACTGCAGTGCTTTTGATAAGCTGGAGTTGGGTATCAGAAAATTCGGGGTCATAGGAACTGTAATACGGGTTCATCATAGACATACTTTGAAGCTCTACCTTCTCGATGAGCACCTTTGTTGTGGCTTCGTAAATCGGCGTCGCGGAAAGGGCGCCGATGAGTACAACAATAAATACAATAACAAAAAAGGTCAGGACAGTGAGCCTTCTCTTGTACAGCGTCCTCAAATAATCCCTTAAATGGATCTCTCTTTCTTCTACCATTTAAAAAAAACTCTCCGGCACTACGATGACGTCATCGGGAAAAACGGGATCGTCCATTTTTACCTTTTCGAGGACATCTTCCTGGCCGTTTACTTTCCTCATGATTTTTACCCTTCCTTTTGAAGCGATGCCGGTGAACCCCCCTGCCACTGTTATAGCCTTAATGACCGTCATCCCCTCTATGTACTTGTATTCACCGGGTTTCATTACTTCTCCCGTGGCGTAAAAAACACCTGTTTTCGGGATATAGATGCTGTCGCCGTCCATTATAGGAACATCCCGTGACGTATCCCCTTTTTCAAGGAGGCTCCTCAGGTCAACCGTTATGACAATCTCTTCGTTGTCAGGTGAGTTAGACTTCCTTTTAATGGTCGCCTTGTCTGCAGCGTCCTTTGTAACCCCCCCCGCTACCGACAGGAGTTCAAGAAAAGTGGTATTTCCGCTGAGCACATGAAACCCGGGCTTATTCACCTCTCCCATGATAAATGCCTTCTTACTTCTGAATTCCTGGACAAAGATGCTGACTTGAGGGTCGACAACATATCCATCGGAAAGCAATTTTGATATTTTGTCGGAAATCTGTAATAAGGTAAGCCTGCCGACATCAATTTGCCCTATTAAGGGAAATTTAATGCTGCCGTCACCGCTTACCCGGGTAACAGTCGTCAGTTCATCGTGGCCAAACACATTGATTTTCAGGACATCTCCCTCACCTACCATATAGTCTTGTGCGGAAGCATTCTGTGTGATACCGCAACAGAGCATAACAGCAACCATAAATAATATACGGTATTTCATGTATCCCTTTCTCTGTTTATTATATAACAAAACAATCTAAATGAAACAGACAGCAGCTGACGTCGCGAGAAAAAAACATTGAAGAAGAACCATCAAAAATAGCGGCTTATCAGTAAACGCTTAAGGAGAGAAATCACCCTTCAGGCCAAAAAAAACTGAGTTAGTCACATAGTCAAATTCGGAGAAATTGGAGTCCCTGTTTGTATAGAGATATCCGAGATCAAATTTCAGCCATTCCTTTATGTCATATCTGAGCGCAATCCCGGCTTCCCAGATATCGTCTTCCCGTTCCTTTGTTTCATCCTGGTACGTCAAGTCCTCCTGGTATAGCTCATTCCAGTAGGCGAGTCTCGCGGAAAGAAAGAGTTTCCCGGTTATCCGCTGCAGGTAATCGATTCCTGCCCCGGTTGCAATCATATAATCGGTTGTGTCGATATTTGTTTCCTGGGTTTTTCTGAAAGCCTTCAGAACAATGGAAGTCTTGGGAGTGAATTTATGGTCAATCTGGGCTTCAAAGATAAAATCCCCCGAGTCATCTGATGAAGAACGTGAAAAGTCCTTTATTCCGTATCCGGCTTTAATCCTGCCTGCTGATTTTGCCGTGATATCCCAGTCAATACCGCCCCAAAAATGGTGCTCCTTACTGTTTGACAGGAAATCGTCTTCATAGCTAATGTCAATGAATTCATATTGGACAAACAGGTCTGTCTTCGGCGAGACTTCATAAAATGAATACCCGGCAAAAGCATTATCAACACGATCTCTGAACTGGTTCCTCGATGCATGATAATTTACATAAAAATTGGTGTAATCAAATCTGAACTTCATTTTGCTTCTTGTATCATAAAAGAGGACGATTCCGCCAAGATTCGTCGAAAATTTATCCAGCCTATCCGATACGCCCGTCCCCCTTACATCATGTGATATCAGAAATTTGTCCATCACCTGAAGGGCAAGTCCTCCTTTGAGATTGTAATGAATCATCCCCTCAACTACGTGGCTTACCGTATTCTCTGAGGAATTGTTTGCAAACAGTTCGATATCCGCACCATAATGGAGATATGTTTGATATCGCCTGAAGAACGAGGGATTACCCCTGCTGAAGATAAATCCGCCGGGAGCGATATTTGCCGAATCGATCTTGAGCAGTTTCTGGTTGACGCGCGGAACCGTCAACCAGACTCCAGGCGTAACACGGAGCATATAATCCCTTTCCTCGTCGTCCTCGCTATTATAAAGATTATCAGTCGAATAGGTATGGAATCCGACATAGGGATGGATATACCCTCCTTCACCGCCGAATGCCTTCTTTGCAGTTATGCCCGTCTCATCGGTGGCTGTCTGTTCTGCGTGCTGTTGTACATCAGTCACCTGCTTTATTTCACCGGTAGGAGGAACAGCCGACGTGTTCGCCTGCTATCGCAGCTGGGCTCTCGCTGACTGATGGTTTCCCCATTGCTGATGGTTCAGGTGCAGGAGGTGTTGGTTCGGGCGCTAAAAGCGACCTTTTTTCAGGCACCAGCAGTGATCCCGCAGGCCTTTCACTGCTGTCAGAAATGGTCTCAGCGACTGGTTGTGAGGCAATCGCCTCAACCGGCTTTTCAGAAAAAACGGTATAGACCGTTTTATCGTCTTGTACAGTCTCTTGCTTAACAACAGCATTAAAACCCTTCCCTATCGATTCAGCAGCATGCTCTTCGGCTTCCTGTTTGCTGGTAAAATACCGGAGAGATGCAAGGGCCACGGCCTCATTGGGAAATGTGGTTTCTTCTTCCTGAACGCTCACATCTCCAGCGCGTTTGTCAGGCAAACTTACCGGGACATCTCCCATAACCGTTTTCTTCGCCATCGTCTCTGGCTTGGTTCGTTCAGGGACAAAAGGCTCTCCGACGGTTTTTCTACTTTTGCTATAAATACCCGGTATATCTTCCGGTTATCAGTTGTTTTTCCTTCTGCAATATAAGCCTTAACTTGTTGAGTTTGCAATTTTTTCGCGAGTCTCTCAGCATTCTTTTTTTGCTGAAAAGCGCCTATTTGCTGCATATCCTTTTCGGAGCCGATTGTTTGTTTGTCACCGATAGTGTTAGCAGAAATCACATTTCGTTGATAGGAATACAGTACCGATGGAAACAGCAATGGGCAGAGGAACAGCATTACTATGATAAAAGAACTCGTATGTCTCTTCATATTTTTACCATATAATGTAACATTTTCAATTAATTAACTCATTATTTTTAAAGTAAAGATTAAACAAAATTCATTTAATTGTCAAGCAAAAAGAATCCTTTTGCCTCCTTCGCCGGACCATTAGTAACAAGAAGAAGTTGATCAAACCGGCTGGAAACAGAAAATTCGCTTCACTGACAGCAACCCTGCAAGCACACTCTATTCATAAAATCCTTTTCTTTTCATACTATTTTCACTCCACTAAACAAAGTGTCACACTATTTGCAAATCCATTGGGATAGAATCAGGATGGATGACTGTATCAGCAAATAGAGGGGGTAAAAAATCATTAAGGAGCAGGAGAGGACGGACTGAGAGGACCGCCACCCGGTTCTGTACCAGGAAGGCCAGGAGCAATTGGCTCAAGCACCTGTTCTATCGGAGAATACCCTTCGATGATCCTGGCGATTGCATCCGGTTCGGCTCCCTCCTCTATCGCACAGCGAGAACATACATCGGCGGTAGCCCCACCTTCAAGCGCTCCGGTAATGACCTGCTCAAGATCTCCTTTCGCCTGGATAGCGCATCTTACAACCAGACAGGCGTCGTGCCCCATCTGGATGTAAAGCTTAACGATATCTTTTACGCTTAATTTCTGCTGAATGGCATTTTTGACCGCTTTGCAAATGTCTTTTTCTTCATTGAGGATTTTCGCAAGCGCTTCCTTCGTGGTTTCCTTCGGCTGAGCAAAAGCCAGATCATTTATCAGCAGGGAAACCGCAAAAAAGGTTAGTATCAGAACAGATGGAATAATTCGCTTTTTCATCTTGCCTTTCTTTATTTTATTGTTTATTTATAACATAAAAGGCATTATTTGTCAATCGCCATCGTCGGGAAGGGGCTTAGGGGATAACTTTATTGAGCGGATATTCGACCAACCCTGAAGCTCCCGCCATTTTGAGCTTCGGGATCAGATCGCGCACCGTCTTTTCGTTGATCATGACCTCAAGGGCATACCATCCCTCATCCGACAATGCCGATATCGTCGGTGAATGCATTGCCGACAGAAGGCTCATCACCCGCTTCAGTGATCTCGACGGAACGTTCATCTTCAGACCGACCTTCTCTTCAGCTGCGAGCGCCCCCTTTAAAAGGAGGACGATATTCTCCATCTTCTGCCGTTTCCATTTATCCTGCCATGCCTTCTTGTTCGCAATGAACCGCGTGCTCGACTCCAGGATCGTATCGATAATCCTGAGGTTATTCGCCCTGAGGGAATTTCCCGTCTCGGTGAGTTCCACAATTGCATCTGCGAGATGCGGCGGTTTGACTTCAGTAGCGCCCCACGAGAAATCAACCTCGGCCTTTACCCCTTTTGACTTCAGGTATCTCTTTGTGAACCCGACAAGTTCCGTTGCAATACGCTTCCCGTTGAGGTCTCTTACGCTCTTGATTTTAGAGTCATTCGGAACCGCGATGACCCACCGTACCGGCCTCAGGCCTTCCTTGGCATAAATGAGCTCGGCGACTTCATGCACCGCGGCATTCTGTTCCATAATCCAGTCCTTCCCGGTAAGACCGCAATCAAGTATGCCGTCCTCAACGTATCTGGCCATCTCCTGGGCCCTGATCAGCATTGCCTCGATCTCCGTGTCATCGAATGACGGATAATAGGAGCGGCTTGATATCGCTATATGGTACCCCGCCTTTCTGAAGAGTTTTAATGTCGATTCCTGAAGGCTTCCTTTCGGAAGACCGAGTCTTAATCCCTTGCTCATATTTCCACCTTCCTCAGATATGTACTATAAAGCCTGTGATATAATAGAGTTAATTACTTTAGCATATCAGCGGCTTTGTTACAACTTGACGCCCACCGCCAGAATAACCTTCGTTATTCATGAACATTTCGTACGAAAAGGGCAGATGCGGCATTGGAGCGGATTTAGCCGCCGAAGGTGGGTACCTCGGAGGGCCGCAGAAAGCGGACCGAGAATGAGCGGAAATGCCGTATCTGCCCTTTTCGTAATTACTATGGCTTAATGGATCTTAATGGATCTAACATTTTTCCACAACAGCATAAAAACCCATATCGATGAGTCCCGCATTTTCAATCTGAAGGGATCATCCGCCGCCCTTTTCTTTGCCCTCTCCGATGAGCCGTTCCTCGCCCTTGAATTAAATGAAGAACGGGGGCAGAAACTGCACAGGGATATCAATTTTTTCAGAAATGCGTTAAAGAAAGCCCCTGTCTTCTTCCTTCCTGATCCCAACGGGCCC
This sequence comes from uncultured Nitrospiraceae bacterium, assembly GCA_963718855.1. Lineage (GTDB taxonomy): Bacteria > Nitrospirota > Thermodesulfovibrionia > Thermodesulfovibrionales > SM23-35 > CAVRAA01. The sequence continues at coordinate 197,698 of CAVRAA010000009.1, forward strand.
GGTCTTTCCGGCGAGCGGGCAAAGGTAATCTATTCCCTGACAAAGGAGGACTCTCTCGTCAGTTCCTGCAGGAACCTCAGGTCGGCGCTGTGGACACGGGAAACAATAGAGAAGAACGTACTGCACCTGGCAAAGGGGATGGAAGTTCAACGGCAGGGGATCGAACAGAAGATCCGGGACATAGGGTATAAGAGCGTCTCCCTCGTCTCGGAAAAGGGGGAATTCAGCAGGCGGGGATGGCTTATGGACGTTTTTCCTTCGACCTCGGAAAACCCTCTGCGCATCGAATTCTTCGGAGACGAGATTGAGAGCATAAAGGTTTTCGACGTCGATACCCAGAGATCAGGACAGGATATCCCGGAGTGCACGATTTTCCCTGCAGAGGACCCTCAAGACGGCGACACGCTTTTTCAGCTCAAAGGGCAGCGACGATTCTTTTGTTCTGATGCGATAGAGGCGCGGGATGTTCCACCGGATGCCGTAATCTTCTCTTCCTATGCGATACAAGGCCATGGATACGATGCAGGCGTTCTCCCCTTTACGGGGCTCGGCATATTGCCTGAAGAGAGAAAACATGTCGGACAGCTTCCGGACCGTATCAGACCCCTCATGAAGGAGAACAGGATCGTGCTGGTCTCCTCATCAAAGGGACAGGCGAACAGGCTGAAAGAGATTCTGCACGCCGGGGGAGTTGTTGCACCAATCATCGGTATGGATGAACTACTCACCTATGAGGGATCCGCTTCAATCACCTTAGGCAATCTTTCGGCAGGTCTCTATGTTCCCGGATTCATTGTTCTGACTGAACAAGAACTTTTCGGGGGCGGTACCGGATACAGGCCGATCAGGAAATCAAAGGTTTCGGGGCTTCTCACATCGCTTGACGACCTGCGACCCGGCGACTTTGTCGTCCATAAAGACCATGGGATCGGAAAATTTCACGGCCTTGTACCGCAAACCGTAGAAGGCATGAAGGAAGACCTGATTCTTGTGGAATATGAGGGAGGAAAACTCTATCTCCCTCTTCACAACATCACCAGGATCAACAAGTACCACTCTGAAGAAGGCGTTATCCCGAAAATCGACCGGATCGGGGGCAAGACATGGCAAAAAACAAAGGAAAAAGTAAGGAAGAAGATACAGGAGATGGCGGAAAAACTTGTCGCCCTCTATGCCGAGCGGGAAGTGTCGAAGGGTTTTTCCTATAGTCCGGACACAGAACTTCATGCGGAATTTGATGACTTTTTCCCGTATGAAGAGACCCCTGATCAGGTGAAGGCAATACTGGATATTAAGCGGGATATGGAATCTGAAAGGCCGATGGACAGGCTCATCTGTGGTGATGTCGGATACGGAAAGACCGAAGTGGCGATGCAGGCTGCGTTCAAGGCTGTTTACGACGGCATGCAGGTTGCAGTATTGGTCCCTACGACAATTCTCTGCGAACAGCACTTCAGGACATTCAGGATACGGTTTTCAGCGTTCCCCGTCACGATCGATTCGCTCAGCCGGTTCAAGTCCAAAAAGGAACAGAAGGAAACGATGAAGGCTCTATCAAACGGCGATATCGACATCATCATCGGCACACATAGCCTTCTGGGCAGCAACGTCCGGTTTCACAAACTCGGCCTGATGGTCATCGATGAAGAGCACAGGTTCGGCGTCAGGCAGAAGGAAAAACTGAAAGAACTCAAGAAGGGGGTTGACGTTATGACCCTTACCGCCACTCCCATCCCCCGGACGCTCCATATGGCGCTGTCCGATATCAGGGAGATGAGTATTATCGAAACGCCGCCGGAGGAAAGGCTTGCCGTCAGGAGCAGCGTCTCCGTATTCCGTGAAGACCTCATCAAAGATGCGGTCGCACGCGAACGTGAAAGGAACGGCCAGGTCTTTTTTGTTCATAACAGGATTAAGGACATATACAAAATGGCCGACTATCTGACAGGGCTTATCCCTTCGATACGGGTTGCGGTTGCGCACGGTCAGATGAGCGAAAAAGACCTCGAAAACGCCATGCTGAAATTTTATGAAGGGAGCGTGGATATGCTCGTATCAACGGCGATCATCGGTTCAGGCCTCGACATACCGACTGCCAACACGATCATCATCAACAGGGCCGATACGATGGGGCTTGCCGACCTCTATCAACTCAAGGGGCGAGTTGGAAGGGGGAACGTAAAGGCCTATGCCTACTTCCTTATCCCGGGGCACGATCTCATCACAGAAGAGGCGAAAAAACGACTGCAGGCGATTGAGGATATGAGCTACCTCGGGGCCGGCTTCAGGCTTGCATTGAAAGACCTTGAGATCAGGGGGGCGGGTAACCTCCTCGGCGCCGAGCAGTCCGGACATATCCACGCGGTTGGGTTCGACCTCTATATGGAAATGCTCGAAAAAGCAGTTGCAGACCTCAAGGGAGTTGCCATCGAAAAGGAATTTGAACCCTCCATAAGCCTGAGGGTAAATGCGTTCATCCCTGAGGACTATATTGAAGACGTTTCTCTGAGACTGAGCATGTACAGAAAAATAGCCTCTTCCGGCGCACATGAGGGGCTGGAGGCCGTTAAGTCTGAATTGGCGGAACGATTCGGCGGAATGCCGGAGGAAGTCGAAAATCTCATAAACATAATGCACCTGAAGATCACGGCGCGGATGCTTCGCATCATAAAAATACAGGATGCGAGTGGAAAAGTTAGGCTGCTGTTTTCACCGGATGCGCATATCGAGCCAAAAGATGTATTTGCGCTCAGGGAAAAGATCGGCAGGTCAATGCGTTTTTTACCCGACGGGATTGAGCTGGATCTTGCGGGACTCCCGTGGGACGCAGTGTACAAAAAAATATCGTATATACTGGACGATCTTGGGAAAACAAGCCCTTTACATGTCTGACCGTTTCTGATACTTTAATGAGACAGATCAAGAGACACACGGAGGATACAATAATAAAGAGAGCCCTTGCCGTATTGCTTGCCTTCATTCTATGCTCCTGCGCCTCGGTATCGGAGAAAGACACCCAGCAGGCGACCGCCCATTATCAGTTAGGGGTTTCGTACTTCAATGACGGTAATATTCAGCCTGCATTTGTCGAACTGCAAAAAGCGCTCGAACTGAATCCTCATGACAAAGAAATCCATAATGCCATCGGCGTCATATACCTCGTGAAGCTGGAAGACTATTCAAAGGCCATCCATCATTTTCAGGAAGCATTAAAGATCGATAAGGATTTTCCTGAAGCGGCGAATAATCTCGGCAATGCCTATGCGAATCTCGCGGATTACGCCAAAGCGATTGAATCATTCAGGCTGGCGTTATCAAATCCACAGTACAAGAACGCGGCAATGGCCTTCAATAATCTGGGCATGGTATACTACAGGCTTTCGAGATACGACGAGGCCTCGGACGCCTTTAAAGAATCAATGAAGAGGTTCTCGGATTTTCCGTTGCCTTATTACGGGCTGGCGCTCACCTATAATGCGAAGGGCCAGTACGGAGATGCCGCATTTGCCCTGTCGCGTGCCGTCCAACTCGACCCTGCCTATAAAGGGGATAAAGAGAAGGCGCTTGAAGACTTCAAGGACAAGAAATTGAGGGCAAGAGGCGATCAGGAGAAAGACATGGCCGATTATCTCGATATCATGAATTATTAGATTATGTATCCTCACAGCCGCACATAACATTCGGGGCGTGGCGCAGCCTGGTAGCGCACCTGCTTTGGGAGCAGGGAGTCGGAGGTTCGAATCCTCTCGCCCCGACCAATCCAGACAATTGAGAGCGTTATTTAAAACATCAAACCTATTTGAGCACCGACTCTCCAGTTGTTAGCATTTGTCTCAGTCTCGATATCTAGCCCCTGTACGTCGAACTCGATGTCGTCTGTGAACTGATATTTGCCGTTGATTCCAATGAACCATTGATTGTTCATTTTATAAGCGATATCCGCAAATACCTGTCCGCCGAATACCCAGTCTGATTCTGAACATTCACTGCACACATCTTGTTCGACATCAAACCAGTTATACGAAACCCCGGCGCCGAGGGCTATACGCCATTGAGGAGATGCTTCGATCACATATTTCATATTAAGTTCAACCGGCACATAGGTTACGTCGGTTTCCACATCAAAGCTATCCCCAAGAAGTTTGACTGTTGTATCATTTTCGGTCTCTGCCCATCCAGCCTCCAACCCGACGTAGAGATTGGATGTGATTCCGTAATATCCCTCAAGTCCAATATATATCCCATCCTCTAAATCCACTGAATCAAAAATATCTTCGGTAAAACTGATGTAATCAACCTTCAACGCTATATTGGTATTCCCAAGTGCGTATTTGTCTGCTGCATAAAGCGATGTTGATGCGAAAACAAAAATAAGCATGAGTGACAATAATAAAGTTTTCCTCATAATCTTTCCTCATTTTTATATTTTATTAACCGAAAAAGACCTTCTCCGTCCTACAAAAGTACCCTACCTCCTTCCTTTAAATTATACCAAAGTACTAATAAGCCAACGCTTATTTTTTGGACTATGGATGGGTTCTGGTAGGGTTAAACGTGTAGCATTGTTTGTGCATGTTCTGCATATCCTTAAGTGTAGCTTTATTAATGGTTACCGCTTCCATCTCCATAATGGACAACAATCGAAACAAAGGGGACTCAAATTCGTGCTCAGGCCAATCGGATAGCGCTTGAAAACCGGCTATCTTTGCATCACCAACTACAATCGCAGGGATTGGAGGGCACAGCTTTTTGTCTTTTTTGTTACACAGCTTCGTCGATGCATAGGCGATTACTTTGATCTGTCCTCTATCGGCATTTTCACAAATTTTTGGAGCGTCTATCGGTTTTCCGGCATCATCTTCATCATGAAGAATATCAAACTGGTAAAAACCATTATCAGAGATCGTAAATATATCACAACCGCACAAAGCACTGTCTGTGTCAAAAAAGCCAACTTCAACAGTAAGTAGCAAAGGCGTGGGATTCACAATCAAAAATCTTGAGACATTTTGCTTGTACTCGTCCTGACCCCACCATCCGGTTAAAAATGGGCTGGTTTCACCTTTTATAACATCTTCTATAGGAATCACGGTATCCTGACTGAGGACCAAAAAGCCGGCCGAACTTTGTTCATTATCTAAAATGGTTATTACGGCTGTTTTTTGACTGCCCAGGATTGCACCACCTTTAGGGCTTTTGAGTGTCAGCTTCACGGTCTCATTGCCCTCATATACATTGTCGTCAGTAATCGGCACACTGAAAGTTTTGTCCGAAGTATCGCCATCAGCCCAGCTCAACGTCCCGCTCGTGGTTGGGTAGTCAGAACCGGCACGAGCAGTTCCTTTTTTCGTGGTATAGCTTACTCTTACAAGACCGTTGCTGCCACCTGCGCGGGTAACCGTAATCACGGCACTGCCACCATTTTCACTGACATTATACGTGGCAGCGCTAAATTGTAAGGCGCCTACCGGAGCTTTCTCATGGACTATAATAATCAGGACTGCTGCGTTTGGGTTGCCCAGGGTTGCCCCACCTGTAGGGCTGTTGAGAGTCAGATTTACGGTCTCTTTAACCTTGTAACACTTCTGGTCAGTAATCGGTACGCTGAACGTCTTGTCAGAAGTGTCCCCATCAGCCCAGCTTAACGTCCCGCTCGTGGTTGTGTAGTCAGAACCAGCACGAGCGGTCCCATTGCTTGTCGTATAGCTCACTCTTACAACACCGTAACTGCCACCTGTGCGGGTAACCGTGATCGTGGCACTGCCACCATTTTTATTGACGCTATACGCGGCAGCGCTAAATTGCAAGGTGCCTATCGAAGGTTGCTCATTTTCTATAATGGTAAGCACCGCTGTGTTTGGAGTGCCCAGGGTTGCCCCACCCGTAGGGCTGCTGAGGGTCAGATTTACGGTCTCATTGCCCTCGTATACACTACCGTTAGTAATAGGTACGCTGAACGTCTTGTTCGAAGTGTCCCCATTCGCCCAGCTTAATGTCCCGCTCGTGGTTGTGTAGTCAGAACCAGCATTCGCAGTCCCATTACTCGTCGTATAGCTCACCCCTACAGCACCATTGCTGCCACCTGTGCGGATAACCGTAATCGTGGCACTGCCACCATTTTCATTCACATTATACGTCGCAGCGCTAAATTGCAGGGTGCCTACCGGGGTGCATTATCTACAATGGTCAGCACCGCTGTGTTAGGAGTGCCCAGGCTTGCCCCACCCGTAGGGCTGCTGAGAGTCAGATTTACGGTCTCATTGCCCTCGTATACACTATCGTTAGTAATAGGTACGCTGAAGGTCTTCTCCGAAGTATCCCCATCCGCCCAGCTTAAGGCCCCGCTCGCGGCTGCGTAGTCAGAACCAGCACTTAGCAGTCCCATTGCTCGTCGTATAGCCTACGCCTACAGCACCGTTACTGCCACCTGTGCGGGTAACCGTGATCGTGGCACTGCCGCCATTTTCGTTGACACTATACGTAGCAGCGCTAAATTGTAAGGTGCCTACCGGAGGTTGCTCATTTTCTATAATAGTCAGCACCGCTGGGTTTGGAGCTGCCCAGGGTTGCCCCACCCGTAGGGCTGCTGAGGGTCAGATTTACGGTCTCATTGCCCTCATATACACTATCGTCAGTAATCGGTATGCTGAAGGTCTTGTCCGAAGTATCCCCATCCGCCCAGCTTAAGGTCCCGCTCGCGGCTGCGTAGTCAGAACCAGCACTTAGCAGTCCCATTGCTCGTCGTATAGCTTACGCCTACAGCACCGTTGCTGCCACCTGTGCGGGTAACTGTGATAATGGCACTGCTACCATTTTCATTGACACTATACGTAGCAGCGCTAAATTGTAAGGTACCTACCGGAGGTTGCTCATTTTCTATAATGGTCAGCACCGCTGCGTTAGGCGCTGCCCAGGCTTGCCCCACCTGTAGGGCTGCTGAGAGTCAGATTTACGGTCTCATTGACTTCGTATACGCTATCGTCAGCAATCGGTACGCTGAACGTCTTGTCCGAAATGTCCCCATCAGCCCAGCTCAATGTCCCGCTTGCGGCTGTGAAGTCAGAACCAGCATCAGCTGTGCCGTTGCTCGTCGTATAGCTCACTCCTACAGCACCATTGCTGCCACCTGTGCGGGTCACCGTAATCGTGGCACTGCTACCATTTTCATTCACACTATACGTCGGAGCACTAAATTGTACGCTGCCTGGAGCGATAAACTGTAATTCAATAATGTACCAAACTGGACCACCAACAGGATTGTCATTGAAATCAACAATCAATTCATAGTTATTAGCGGCAGCAGGCTCTTGAATAATACTAATTGCATTACGTGCCTGAATATGGTTTACCATTACTGTTTGGGCTGAATAAACTTAAGGGAGGATTAACCCCTGAGTAGATATCTGAATCACAATTGCAACTTGTATTCTTTGCATCCGGCACGTCTGGCCATGTCGGGAACCAATTATCTCCATTAATGACCGTTGCGTAATTAGCGCCACTCCAACGACCAGGTGCATCCCAATTAATATGATGCCACTGCGCAGTGTTGCCTCGAATTTTTAGCTGACTTCTTCCGTCAAATGAAGGCTTCCACCCTAAGATTGCCTGCTTTCACATAACTTGGGATGAGGATAGCTAAAACAACCATAACGAAAATACATCTAATCTTCGCAGTTAAAATATTGTTCATAGTATGTTATTACTCTTTGGGGCCATTATTTGCACTTTCCCTATTGAATTTATACTTATTAACCAGGCAAATATAATGATTATCAAAATATTATGCATTACAGTTATCTTCTTGTCAATAGCTCGTTGATATTGGGAAAAGAGAAGTACTTCAATTATTGCCTATCAATTTCAAAAGTTCGCCCTTGACTTGTTCTATTACTGATTTCCAATCCCCAGGTGAAGGTTGGCGAAAAAGTCTCATTGTATGAATACCAAGGACTATCATCACGATATAGCATCCATCGCCAGGCTGGCGAGAACGGCAATAATGTCCAGATAGGTTTACCAAGTGCACCAGTTAAATGGGCCACAGCTGTATCTACAGAAATGACTAAATCAAGATTTGCTATCAGAGCTGCAATGTCTGAAAAGTCATTAATCTCATCTGTATAATCGGAGTAGCGTAATACCTTCAGGTGGATTCTTGGCTTGCTCTGAGGCATCCCCTTATCTGCAGACTATAAAAAGCAACCTTGTGTAATTCTCCAAGGGGCATGAAAGTCTCAAGTGGGAAGGACTTGTTCTTAAGAATAATATTTTTCAGGGTTTCCTGACCATATTAAGCCTATTCTTAACGTAGAGGTATCTTTCTGAATCCTATTTTCCCATTTTTCAATTATTGATGGAGAGTACCCCGACATAGGGTATTTGAGCCGGAATAGCATCGAGTGTTATTCCAAAAAGGAGAGGAAGGGTTGAAATGAGGACAATACATATCAAAATCAGGCAGTTGTTCGCTATATGATAAAACCTTGTCTATCCCTCTGATGTTTTGTAATAATGATACTAGCTCGCCCTCCACACCGAAGAAGAACCTTTGCTCCACGTTCTGCGACTAAAGGAACATAAGCGGACAAACTGGATAATGTCTCCAAAGCCTTGTTTCCCCATGGATAAGAATTGTGAGTCCATTAATACTGGAACCATTCCACAAAGGTTGAGCAAATGCAGGAGGTGTCTGTTTTCTAATTTCCATCGCCATTCATATTTTTCCAAACCCTGATTAAAATCACCAGATAACAAGAGAGCACAACGCCATATTCCAGTGAGCATCAACAAAATCAGGTGCACGTTGTATCGCTTTTTGATAATAAGGGATAGCCACTTCAAGCTGCCCTTTATCTTTAAAAGCATTGCCTAAATTGTAATAGGCATCAGGGAGGTTAGTGTTAATTTGTATAGCTTTTTTGAAAGCACGTTATTGCTTCTTCACGTTGTCCTTTCATTTGATAGGCATGGCCCAAATTAAGATATGCATCAGCATCTTTGAGATTGAATTGCAGAAAGATCTGATAGTTTGCTATTGCGCTGTTGGCTTCTGCTTGATCCTGAAAGATAAGTCCCAAATTATAATATGCATCTGCAAAATCCGGGTTTAGTTTTATAGCCTGTTGATTACCATTCTATTGCTTCGTCAAATTCTGACTGATCCTGAAAGATAAGCCCCAAATTATAATATACATCTGCATTATGAGGATTAATATGAAGTGCTTTTCTGTAAAACGATATTGCGGAATCATAATCTTTTTTTTGCTGCGCAATTACGCCTAAGAAATACAAGGCATCAATATTGTCAGGCTGGTTTTCCAATATTTCTTTATACAGATTTTCTGCTTGTTGCAAGTTCCCAGTTTGATAATATTTAACAGCTAAACGGATTTTTTTATTAACATTCATGTATCTATTATAAAGTTTTCAGTCACAATCATGCGATCGGTTAAGAAATTCCGGTCATAATCCAACGCACAATCTGTAACAAAAATCAAATGCCGAGTTGCATTGCTAACGGTTTTGGAATATACGATATAATAAAAACTCTTAAGAATGAAAGATCCTCATGGCAAAAAAGAAGAAAACCTTTGCTGAACTGAAAAAGGCGGCAATGACCCGGAAAGAGGAATCTCTCTGCAGGAAATGCGGGTTATGCTGTCATATAAAAGTGGGCCTGTCAGATGGAACGTATGTCCTGCATCCGACAGCGACCTGCAAATACCTTACCCTGGATAATCTGTGCAGTATTTACGGCAACAGGTTTAAAGGCGATGCAGTCCTCTGCTTTAACCGGGAGGAGATGATAGCGAAAGATTACCTTCTTCCAGAGGGTTGTCCTTATACAAAAATGCGCCCGGGATACAAACCTGCACGGCTCGTTACACAGGAAGAGTTCGATCTGATCGTTGAAAAGGAACTGGAGGCAGGGAATTACAATATTCTACTGGCAAACCGGGTATTTTAGTAGTTCTTCTTCAGCTCGAAGAGGACCTGCTTGGCGACTGATTTAAGCGTCTCAAAAACTCCCTTCCCGGTTACGGCAACTCCCTCAAACCACGGGACCCTGCGCGGATTGAGGAGCTTATCCATATCCTCTGCAGGAACGATATTCGGGAGGTCTCTCTTGTTGTACTGTATGGTGTAGGGAAGCTTCTCGAGGTCATAGCCCTGTTCCGCAAGGTTGATCGCAAGATCTTCAATGCTCTCCATATTCGACTCCATCCTTTCAATCTGGCTGTCTGCAACAAACACAACACCGTCAACGCCTTTGAGGATGAGCTTTCTGCTGGCAGCGTAGAATACCTGCCCCGGAACAGTATAGAGATGGAACCGGATTTTAAACCCCTTGATATCACCCAATGCTATAGGAAGGAAATCAAAAAAAAGCGTCCGCTCCGTTTCCGTGGCAAGGGAAATAAGTTTCCCTTTCTGTTCGGGATTCGTCCTCCTGTGGATATACTGGAGGTTTGTGGTTTTCCCGCAAAGCCCAGGACCATAGTAGACAATTTTACAGTTGATTTCACGGGAAGAGTAATTAATAAAGGACACGTACCATGCACCTACTTGAAAAGGTTATCGATGTCTTCGTCACTGATTTCAGCAAAAAGGGATTCTTCCAATTTTCCCTCTCCCTTCTCTTTCTCAACCTTCTGGGCGATGTCTTCGAAAATCTTGACGAGCGCTTCAGCCGCCTTTTTCACGCGCAGCCTGACAAGTCCCAGCGACGACCTGCGGTCGAATATGACGACCAGGATGACTCTCTGGCCTATCAGCGAAATGTGGATATTGTCTTTCTCGCCCTCGTGAAAGAGGATCGTGAACTCCTTTTCACCCAAAAGCCTGGCGATGCCGCCTGTTGCCGCAATGTTCCCTGCGGTCAGAGAAGCCAGGGAGGTTGTATCTATGCCGTGCGTTTCTCCGGCTGAGGCGATAAGCTGGCCATTTTTGTCGACGAGAAAAACAACTGATGCGTTCGCCTGCTGATGCAGTTTCCGGAGTTCCGCATCGATCCTGCTGAACTCTTCTTCATACATAATAAGGTCAGAACCGCTCATGGCCATAACCCTATCACAACTAATATCCCGGATATCAAGAGGCAAAACAGGATTCCTCTTTTTGCAGTCTTAGCCCATTCCCTGTCGATATCTGCCTGGATTTTTACCAGCAACGCCTCATTTTCAGGCTTGAAAAGATGCTTGAATCTCCCTTGTGGTTTCAGAAAATCGACAATAGGTTTTTTCTCTTTCGGACTGAATGTTATCTTGGTAATCCCATTCTCTATCTCATAGAGCGGCCAGTAGCATGTCTCAACAGCAAGTCTGCTTAACAGTATCGCATCATCGGTCCTCGACCTCCATCCCCGGTTACAGGGTGCGATGATATTCATAAACTTCGGACCAGTAATCTCCATTGCCTTCTGCACCTTTTTCATGAGGTCCATCCAGTGGCTTGGAGAAGCCTGGGCTGCGTAGGGTATGTTATGAGCTGCCATGATCTTTGTCAGATTCTTCCTCTGTTCGGACTTGCCCTGCACGACGCTGCCCGCAGGCCTGGTTGTGGTATCAGCGCCAAAAGGGGTTGCACTTGAACGCTGGATGCCGGTATTCATATATGCGCCGTTGTCATAACAGATATAGAGCATGTCATGACCCCGCTCCATCGCACCGGAAAGACTCTGCAGACCTATATCATATGTTCCGCCGTCACCGCCAAAGGCAATGAACTTTATTTCCTTGTCTATCTTGCCCTGCTTTTTCAAAGACCTGTACATTGTCTCAACGCCGGAGAGGGTGGCAGCAGCATTTTCAAATGCATTGTGGATCCATGGAATCTTCCATGCTGTGTAGTCGGATATGCAGCTTGAAACCTCGAGACACCCGGTTGCATTTGCTGCGATCACAGGATAATCAATCGCAAGGAGGACCATTTTTACGACTGTAGGAGCGCCGCAGCCAGCGCATAATCTGTGCCCGGATGATATCCGAATCTCCTTCTTGGTAAGTTCTTTTAACGTAAGTTTTCCCATGTTATTCCCTCACTCCTATGTATTCCTTATAGCTCTTGACTGTACCTGTCTTTGCTATCCCGACAAGTTCGTTGAGAACAAGTTCTGCGTGCTCAGGCATATAATCCCTTCCCCCGAGTCCATATATTTTATTTATCAGTACCGGCTTTTCCTTGTAAGGGGAGAGGCTTGCAGCGATGTCTAACATTACCGGGCCAAAGGAACCGCCAAAGGCATCAGCCCTGTCCAGCACACAGAGAGCCTTCAGGTGTTTCAGAGCTTCTCCTGTTTCTTTATACGGGAACGGCCGGTATAACCTGGGCTTTAAGAGACCTGCCTTAATCCCCCTGTTTCTGAATTCATCAACCACATCCTTTGAGGTGCCGGCTGCAGAGTTGAGGATGACAAGCCCTATTTCTGCATCGTCGAGCCTGTATGTCTCGAATAAATCATATTTTCTTCCTGATAGTTTCTCAAATTCCCGGGCAACATCCAGCACGATCCCGGAAACCTTTGAAGCAACCTCATCCTGTGCTTTTCTGTATTCCATGTAATAGTCAGTAAGTATCAGAGGTCCGTAACTGACCGGATGCTCTATGTCCAGCAAAGGATTCAGCTGCCTGAATTCACCGACAAAATTCTTGACCTCCTCATCCTCCAGATACTGTATCCTCTCTATAGAATGACTTATGATAAAACCATCCATACAGACCATTATGGGAAGCCGTATATCCATATGTTCAGCAATACGGAAAGCCTGAATAGCATTATCATATGCCTCCTGTGCATTCTCGGACCATAGCTGTATCCATCCTGTATCTCTGGCGCCCATTCCATCAGAATGGTCACCATGGATATTCAATGGGGCTGACAGGGCACGGTTCACTAAAGGCATAACGATAGGAAGTCTTGTGCCTGAGGCAATAAATAATATCTCCCACATAAGGGCAAGTCCCTGAGCTGAAGTTGCAGTAATAACCCTTCCGCCGGCAGCAGACGCACCGACACAGGCACTCATTGCACTGTGCTCGCTCTCAGCAAGAATAAGCTCTGTCTTTACCCGCCCATCTGATACAAAACTTGAAAATCTCTGCACCATCTCAGTCGCAGGGGTAATAGGATACATTGCACAGACATCAGGGTTTACCTGCCTGAGAGCATTTGCAACCGCCTCATTCCCGGTTACGGCAACAATTTTACCCATTATTTGCCCTCCTCTACCATCACGATTGCTTTCTTGCCTTTCTTCCCCGGGCATTCAACAGCGCATAATACCGCAGCCCTTGCAATATTCATAGTCAAATTCAGCCCTCTTGCCATCCTTTACTTTAACCGCCATATCAGGACAGTACAGCCAGCAAAAAAGACATTGTATGCAATTCTCTTCTATCCAAACCGGCTTTGAAGATCTCCATGAACCTGTTTTAAACTTTGCTGCACTGCCTGGCTCGGTAATGACAGCGCCCGGATTCAATTCTTTCCATCCCTTGAGTTTCATCCTTCTTTTACCTCCTCGTATCCACGCTTTGTTGCTTCGAGGTTGCCATCGATTATTTTCTGTGCAAATTTCTTGCCAAAGCTTTTTTTGACATCTTCAAGGAGATGCTCAAGGGTTACGATACCTGTCACCTTACATATGGTCCCAAGCATAGGGGCATTTGGCAGAGCCCTTCCGATGCAATCTACGCAATCTTTGTCGCGTCAACGGTAAATACCTTCTGCTTCGGGCCTGCATTCAGCTTTGCCCTTATCTCCTTCGGATCCTTTGATGTGTTCACAACAAATATCGCATCCTCTGTAGCACCTTCAGCAACGTTAATTCCATCAAGCAATGTTGCATCCACCACACTGACAACCTGCGGATTGAGAACAGGACAGTGCATCCTGAGTTCTTTTGCACTGATCCGGTTATATGCTTTTAGAGGAGCTCCGGCCCTTTCAGGACCATATTCAGGGAACGCCTGAACATGCCTTCCGCCGCTCAAACAGGCATCAGCGAGCACTTTCGCAGCTGTTACAGTTCCCTGGCCACCCCTTCCATGCCATCTTATTTCCATGATTTCAGACATTTTTACCCCTCCAAAGGAATTTTACATCCTCATTGTAGTCCAATTTATGGTTATTTTTCAAGCTCAATACAGTGATCTATTTGACTAAATCGCCCTACTCATTTATATTGTATAACAATATGATACAGAGCATGACAGGGTTCGGGAGCGCTTCGAATTATGATTTCACGGTCGAGGTCCGCTCGCTGAACCACCGGTTCATCGATATATCACTAAAGATGCCGCCATATATGAGCAGGCATGAGATCCCGTTGAGAAATATCATCAAGGAGTTGTTTCAGAGGGGTCGGTTCGATGTTTTCATCTCAACGAACACTGATAAGGCAGCTCCCTTCACGATCAACAAAAAATTGGCATCACATATCTATGAATCGTTGAAGTCTCTGCAAGATGAGCTTTCGCTGCCCGGCGAGATTACGATAGAAACGCTTTCCGGATACCGCGAAATCCTCACTGAAGAAGACCCCGACGTAGATGCAGAAGCCCTTTGCGCCGTATTCCGTGAAGCAGCAACCAATCTTGAAGCGATGAGGATACGGGAAGGTTCACTTCTCATACAGGAGATCGGTGAACGCATAACGGTATTGCACGACATTACCGCCAGGATAGAGCCGCTTACAACAGACCACGCTGCCCGATGGAGGGAAAAAATACTCGAACGGCTGAAGTCGGTCCTGGACGTAGATATGCTCGATAGCAGCAGGCTGTTGCAGGAGGCTGCTCTCATGGCCGATAAACTTGACATTTCTGAAGAAATCAGCAGAATAAAAAACCATCTGACACAGTTCAGGGAAATTCTCAAACAGGGAAACAGTATAGGCAAGAAACTCGATTTTCTCCTCCAGGAGATCAACAGGGAAGTGAATACCGTATCGTGCAAGGCGAGTGATTATGCCGTATCGAACCTCGTTGTTGAGATGAAAACCGAAACAGAGAAAATTCGCGAGCAGATACAAAACATTCAATAAAAGGAACGAAAAGATGAAAAAAGGTGACCTTAGTCCTGTACTCGTCAATATCGGATTCGGAAATGTGGTAACAGCCTCAAAGGTAGTTGCGATTGTGACGCCGGGCTCTGCACCGATGAAGCGGCTTCGGGAGGAGGCAAAAAAGGCGGGCAGACTCATCGATGCAACAGAGGGAAGACGTACCCGGTCCATTATCGTGACCGACAGCAATCACATAATCCTGTCAGCCATTCAGGCAGAGACCATTACCCAGAGATTCTTCGATGGAAAGGAATCCCTTGCAGGAGAAGAGGAATAGGGGCAGACTTTTTATCGTCTCTGCGCCTTCAGGGGCCGGCAAGACAACCCTCTGCAGGAACGTTGTGGCTTCTCTGCCTCATCTGAAATTTTCCGTATCATACACCACGCGGCAGCCACGGCCGGGGGAGACCCCTGACGCAGACTATACGTTCATAAGCAGGGAGGATTTCCAGTCGATGATCGACAGGGGAGAGTTCATCGAGTGGGCGCAAGTGCACGGTGAACGCTACGGCACATCCCGGCAAAGGCTTCAGGAAATGATCCGTTCAGGCTATGACGTTATTCTCGATATCGATACGCAGGGGGCAATGCAGATAAAAGAAAAGCATTCGGAGGGAACATACGTTTTTGTTATGCCTCCCTCCTTGGAGGTGTTGCAGCAGAGACTCAGGAGTCGCATGACCGATTCATTGCAGGAGATCGAAAAAAGGCTCAAACGGTCTGTTGCGGAAATAAAAACGTATCCTGCATATGATTATGTTATAATTAACGACACCCTCGAAAAAGCAGTCAGGGAATTCGAAGCGATTATTCTCTCGTACCGTGTCAGAACGGAATCGATAAATCCGGGCTGGGTCGAAGAGAGGTTTTTCAAACAGGAGGAATCATAGCATGGATATTATTTCACTCCCCGTTGAATATGACAGGAACAAAATAGACGGCAGGTTCAGGATCATCGCGATCGCAGCCCAGCGGGCAAAGGAACTTGCCGTAGGCGCGGTACCCAGGGTCAAAACAAAGGCAAGGAAGGTCGGCACCATAGCACTTGAAGAGACCATCCAGAATGCCATTGAATTCCTCATCGGCGATGAAGCCATAAAGGCAAAAGAAGACGCCAAGCGCTTCGACTACAGAAAGCTCCTGGAAGAAAAGAAGAAGGAGATGACCGGAGAAGATCTTACCGAGTTTGAGAAAGACCTCAAGGTATATCTCCATGAGAAGGAAGCAATGGACAAGAAGGCGCTGGAAGGTCTCTTTGAAAAACGAGAGGAAGGTGCTGAAGAATAAGTCCGTACTCCTCGGCGTTACGGGCGGCGTTGCAGCATATAAGGCACTTGATGTAATACGAAGACTCAGGGAAGAAGGCGCCTCGGTTACTGTCATCTCAACCGAAGCCGCCAGACATTTTGTCACCCCGTTGTCTCTCGAAGTCGCCTCCGGCACCAAAGTCTATACAGATCTTTTCAGCCATCCCCTTGCCCACATAACGCTCCCTTCTCAGGCTGATATCCTTGTCGTTGCGCCTGCAACGGCAAACAGTATCGGCAAATTTGCAAACGGCATCGCCGACGATCTCCTCAGTACAAGCATGCTCGCTTTTCCAGGCAAAATAATCATCGCGCCTTCCATGAACTGGAGGATGTACGAAAACCCTGTTGTTCAGGAGAACCTGAAGAAACTCGCGTCCCGCGGAATGATACAGGTGGGGCCTGAAAAAGGCAGCCTCGCCTGCGGGGAAGAAGGATGGGGGAGGCTTGCGGACGTCCATGACATTGTTGAGGCCGTGAAATCATCACTCACCAACAAAGACCTTTCAAAAGAACGGTTTGTCGTCACGGCAGGTCCTACGAGGGAGTATCTCGACCCCGTCAGGTTTCTCTCGAACAGATCATCCGGGAAGATGGGATATGCTATTGCACGGGCAGCATTGCGAAGAGGCGCTGAGGTGACCCTCATAAGCGGCTATTCTTCACTGCAGCCGCCGAAAGGAGTGACATTCATTTCCGTCGATAGCGCTCAGGATATGTTAGCGGCTGTTCTGGAACATCTGAATGGGGCAACGGTGCTGATCATGGCTGCTGCCGTCTCTGACTATGTGCCTGCGGAAACATCCGGGGACAAGATCACGAAATCCGACAACTTCCTCCTGCGGCTGCGGCTCACTCCCGATATTGTTGCAGAGGCCGGAAAAGTGAAAAACAGACCGTTCATTATCGGTTTTGCAGCAGAGACCGGCAGAAGGATCGAAAACGCAAGAAAAAAATTATCAAAAAAGAACATGGACATGATCATCTTCAACGATATCACGGCTGAGGATTCCGGCTTCGATGTCGATACCAACAAGGTAACCATTATCGACGCGGAAGAGGAGAAAGAACTCATGGTCATGAGCAAAGACGCAGTTGCAGACACCCTGCTTGACAGAATACTCGAAATCAAAGCTTGACTTTTTTCGTTATTTCGTTGAAAATTTGGTCATACTATGGCACTTGAAGAAATCGACAGATTAAAAGAAAAAATCAGTAAAGACCCTAATTCCAAGCTCTTTGTCCCACTGGCCGAAGAATATAAAAAGGCAGGGATGTTTGATGAAGCGATCGATGCGCTCAACCAGGGGCTTGAACGGCAACCGAACTACCTGAGCGCCCGCGTCTCCCTCGGGAAAATATACATCGAGAGAGGCATGCCCGCAGAGGCGAGGACAGAATTTGAGCAGGTAATCGCGGCAATTCCCGATAATCTCTATGCCCATAAAAAACTTGCCGAGATTTATCGGGACTTGGGTGAACAGCAACATGCAATCAGAGAATTCAAAACAGTCCTGCAGCTGAACCCTATGGATGAATGGGCGGCTGCGAGCCTTTCCGCCATTGAGCAGAGGCCGGAGCCACCGGCCGAGGAACCGGAGCCACAAGCAGTTTCTGAAACGCCTTCCTCTGAACATGAGTCTTTTTTCATGGGCAACAGTGTTACTCTTCCCGACGAATCTCAGGAAAAAGACAAAGAGCAGGGGGTGGACGCGAAAGTCCAGGTTCCAACGAGCGAAGAAGAGGAAGACCTGTGGATGCAATCGTCTGAAACGCTCGAGGAATTGGATAAAGCCCTGGAGAAACGCTCCAAAAACCTTGTTGAGGCAGACGCGAAAGGACTATGGGAAGCCTCACCGGAAATACAGCAAGAAGCAAAGAAAGAAGCTGTCTCGATCAGTGAGGAAGACCTTGCCCTTTGGAAATCTCATACTGAAACACTTGAGGCCATCGGTGAAGATGAGCAGACGGCAGTGGCTGAAGCACTCCCCGATGATGAACCTCTGTCCTTTGAAGGGGTCGGGAAGGAAACAAATGCAGGCAGCCCTCCGATGGGAAGGCTCTCAGAGACCGTTCCGGGCGTTACTGATGCAGACAACTACATAGCCCAGGGCAAATACAATGAAGCGATGAACGTGTACAAAAAACTCCTCTCCCGAAATCCCGGGGACAACGTAGTGATGCAGCGTATTGAAGAACTGAGGTCCCTTTTGAAACTCCTTGGCAAGGATAAGGAAGAGTTGATAACAACACTGGACAATTTTCTTGCGGCTATTAAAAAGAGGCGGGATGAGTTTTTTAGAAGTGCTTAAGGACACAGTGGATAAAGTCGACGGGGCTGTCGCTGCCATGGTGATCGGAACAGACGGGATATCCGTGCAGGAATATACGCAGGAAAAACTGGTCGATCTCACCGGTCTCAGCGCCGAAGCATCTGCAATGATAAAGGACGTCAGTCTCGCCGCCGATAATCTGGGATTAGGCGAGGCCAGAGAGTTTTCGATTATATCCGACCGGTGCGGGATCATTCTGAGAAAGATCAATTCCGATTACTATCTTGCCCTCGTGATAAAGCCTGAAGGGAACTACGGCAAAGGGAGATTCATCCTCAGAACTGCAATCCCCAGACTGGAAGAGGAATTCTGATCAAATCGGGCGGCCCCTCATCAATGAAGGTGTTGGTTGTTCACGGCCCTAATCTCAATCTTCTCGGCAGAAGAGAAAAAACCATTTACGGGACTCAATCGCTCGCTGTAATCAATAAAGAGATAACCGGCCTGGCGAAAAAACTTGCTATCGATGTGAAGATCGTTCAACGAAACGGTGAAGGCGATATTCTTGATATCATTCAGAAGGCAGACTATGACGCGCTGATTATTAACCCTGCTGCGTTTACCCATACAAGTATCGCTATACGTGACGCCATCGCCGGAGTGGAGAAACCGGCCATTGAGGTGCATCTGTCGAATATCCATACGCGTGAAGAATTCAGGCGGAAATCTTATATCGCCGGGGTTGCCGTCGGCCAGATAAGCGGCTTCGGTTCCTATAGCTACCTACTCGCCCTGTATGCTGCTAAGAATATCCTCTCAAAAAAATAACCGGATTCCGTCTGCATGATTCAAATGCCCGTTCCCCATTATCAATCACGAGTTGCGAGAATCAGGGAGTCTCTGCAAAAAAAGCGGCTTGACGGTTTTCTCGTTACTGATACGCATAATGTCCGCTATCTGACCGGCTTTACGGGCTCATCCGGATTTGCGCTGATCACAAAAAAAGAGTGCATCCTCGTGACCGACTTCAGGTATAAGGAACAGTCGGAGAAAGAGACGCGGGGCTGGGATATCATCATCGAAAAAGGCAGCAGAATTGATCTTTTCCGGGATCTATGCAAAAAAACGGGGGTTAAAAAACTCGGCTTTGAGTCGTCAGTATCCTATGAGTTTTATACAAAATTATTATATAAACGGGTGCGCTTAATCAGCGGAGGGGGGTTAATAGAGAGCATACGTGAGACAAAAGATGACATCGAGATTCAGAGCATAAAGGAAGCGGTAAGACGTGCGGAGGCCGCCTTCCTCGACGTCAGACCCCATATACGGCACGGGATAAGCGAACGCGCCATTGCCCTGAGACTCGAAGAACGACTGAAAAAAAACGGCTGCATGCAAATCCCGTTTGACATCATCGTTGCCTCGGGTCCCAACTCCGCCATGCCTCATGCAAAGCCGACAGAGAGAAAATTGCAGAAAGGTGATCTGGTTATAATCGATTGGGGCGGAGAAGCTAACGGGTATTTCTCTGACATGACGAGGACACTCCTCTTGGAAGGAGGTCATGTAAACAGGCAAAAGGAAATTTACGACCTTGTACTGAAAGCCAACAGGGAAGCTATTTCCTCTATTGCGCCGGGAGCAAAGGCCAGGGATATCGACTCTGCTGCCCGGAACCTTATCAAAAAAGCAGGGTATGGCGAGCTATTCGGTCACGGGACAGGCCACGGCGTCGGCCTCCAGGTGCATGAATCACCGCGTATATCCTGGATAAAGAACGGCGCCATACGAATGAACATGGTCTTCACCATCGAGCCGGGCATTTATGTTCCCGGCATGGGAGGAGTGCGAATTGAAGATATGGTTGTCGTCGGAGAAAAAAAGGCCCACGTCCTGACTTCCCTTTCGAAGAAATTGGAGATCGTTTAGGCCGGGAGCGGGAAACTCTGTCATTGCGAAAGGAGTAAAGAAGTGGAAATAATCATCATCGCCGCAGCAATAATTATCATATTTATTGTGTGGCCAAAGATAAAAAAGAAGATAGGAAAAGGGTTCAAAAAACAGAAATAAATCGGATAACCTGCTCCGATAAAGCTGTATTCCCTTAGGGTGTTTTCGCTCGTATTATCTCATTCACCATCGCGGTGACGGTCCGGAAATCGATTTTCCCGCTTCCCATTTTTGGAAGCTCTTCTATCACGACAAATTGTTTCGGAAGGGCGATATTCGGCAATTGATCCGACATCTGTTTCAGGATCTTTTTGTCATCCACCTTCTGTGTGACAGCGGCAACGATTTTTACTCCCTTGAGAGAATCGGGGATTTCGACGACAGAGCAGGAAACGCTGTCGGGGAGCAGCTTCTGCAGGACATCCTCGACCTTTACCAGGGAGACCATCTCCCCGCCGATTTTGACGAATCTCTTCAGCCTTCCCGCGTGCCAGAGAAACCCTTCCTTGTCGAGATACCCCATGTCGCCTGTATCGTACCAGCCGTGCCGTATGCGCATCGAGGTCTCCTCGAAATCGTCGAGGTAGCCTTTCATTACCAGATCTCCTTCTACCAGAATCCGGCCGACCTCGCCTACCCTGCACGCCTTGCCGGTCTCATAGTTTTCGATGCGCACCATGACGCCGGGCACGGCCTTTCCGACGCTCCCCGGTTTGTTATGCTCCGGCGTATTCAGTGAGATCACCGGAGAGGTTTCAGTTGCTCCATACCCTTCATAGAGTGTTATGCCGTGCTTTTCGAGAAATTCTTTTCTGAGCACGTCAGGGCATTTATCGGCGCCGCTTACAATTAACCGCATACTCTTGAAATCATCCGGTCCTGATTTGCGGAGATAGCCGGACAGGAAACTCGGGGTGCCGACCATAACCGTCGGTCTTTCTTCCCGCAAGACAGTGCAGACCATCTTATAGTCGAGCGGATTCGCATACGTGACTACCGTCATGCCGAAATACAGAGGCGTCCAGAGGTTTACCGTAAGGCCGAAGACGTGAAAATACGGGAGGTTCGCCAGCATGATGTCGTGGTCATACATCTTCATTACCTTGCTGAAGCTTTTGATATTCGATGAAATATTCCGGTGAGTCAACTGTACGGCCTTGGGGTCTTTTTCGCTTCCGCTCGTGAGCAGTATGACGAGGTTATCATCCTCATGCCCGGCATGGATCATCCTATAGAGCAGAGGCAGCGGCAGTTTTGCGATGAGGGCGGCCTTGAGTTTATCGCTTACCGTAATGGTCTCCATCACATCTTCGATGAACACCATGCCTTCGATGACCGGGCAGTTGATTTTTTCGAGCAACGCCTTCGACGTGATGATCGTCTTGAAATTGCATTTCTTCTGGGCGTATACCGCGTTGACCGCAGCGCCGGTCGAGTAATTGATCATCACCGGCGTCTTGCCGCTCATTAAGGTCCCGAGGACTGCAAGGGCGCAGCCGGCAGAGGTTGGGATCATAATCCCGATAAACCCTTCCTCGTGCTGCCTTATCTTCTCCGCAAAAATGAGAGACGCAATGAGGGCTTTCGAATACGTCAGTTTTTTGTCAGAGGTACGGTCGATGAAGGCTACCTTCTGACCGTACCTCTTTGCGATCTTAACAAAATGCTGATGGAGAAGCATGTTAAAAGGTTATAGTAAGTTGTGCGCTGATAATATCGATATCGGCATCGAATGTGCCCTTCAATGCGCCCCTGATCTGATCTTCGCCTGTGGCGCTCTTATCAATCTCAGGATCGTTTATAAACAAATGCGCATACCCCATATCCAGGCTCATCGCCTTGGAAATCTGGTATCCAAGACCGAATGCCGCCCATATGCGGTCGCTGTCCGGAATACGCGGGGTGCGGTGCTGCTTATCTTCCACTGCCGATGTATCGTATGCGGTACCGGCCCTGAAGGTCCAGTTATTATCAGGGACAAAGGTCACACCGACTGAAGTGCGGTAGCTGTCCTGCCAATTCTCGGTCGTGATATTGGAAGGAAGTCCTCCATCGAAGTCCACCGCCAGTTCCTTGAAGTGCCGCCAGTCTGTCCAGGTGAAATCCGCCATGACCATCCACTGCGGATTGAACTGATGAAAGAAACTGACGGACAGGCTGTCGGGGAAGGTAATATCCGCTGAAACGTCATTGTCGCGGAATGTAGGGCGCAGCGCTGCAGGGACGTTCTTAAAATCCGCATCGCCGTCGAGATCCTGGTCAATAGCAGAACGGTAGGCAACGCCGACCCGCGTATTCTTGGTGAATTCATAGAGAAGCCCCGCATTGAAGCCGAACCCCCAGCTGTTCCCTTCAAGTTCAACGGAACCGTCATTGGCCTGCGGCAACAGCCCGGGAACACCTGCGAAAAAGCCGATGGTGCCGAAATCAACGGCATTGGTGAGTTTCACATCGATATATTGAGCGCTCACCCCTGCGCCGATGCTCAACTTGTCGGTTACCTTATATGCGAAGGACGGATTGATATTGATGGACATAAGGTCTGATTCAATAGCATGGTAACGGCCCACCCAGTTGTCATCGTATTCGGTGGCGAGACCGAACGGCGCGTTGATGCCCAATCCTATCGCAAATCGGTCGCTGAGTTTCCTGCTGTAATAAAAATTGGGGATGAGTTTGGTAACCCCCGCGTCACCGCCGTCACCGCCGGTGAGCGATGCACCGGTTACATGCGAAGATCCCTCATTATGAAACTCTACCGTCGGGATAATAACGTGCGCGCCGACAATGAACTGATTATTGTTGAGGCGTGTCATTCCGGCGGGATTATAGAAAATTGTTGTAGCGTCCTCTGCGCTTGCCGCCCCGCCTGAATAGGCATTGCCCAGACCGCTCACACTCTGTTCGATCAATGCGAACCCGGCGCCAAAGGCAGAACCTGAAGCGATGAGAGAAATACAGCACACCATGAGTACAGCATACATCCGGCAACCAAGACGTTGATTTTTCACTGCTTCCCCCTCCTTGAAGAAAAAATGTTTGCCCCGTAGAGTTACATATTTTTCGAGCGTTGTCAAGAGAAAAGATAGCAATCCGTATAACATTTAAAGTACTTGATTCTATGCGCTTTTTATCTGCATCGGTTCTGATCGAGCATGCCGTTTGGTTCGTTCCGGACGGCGTATTTGATGGAAAAAATTGCAGAAAATGCTAAAATAGAGCCACTTTAAAAAGGAGGGCGTTGGTTTTGATTTCTACAAGCGATTTCAGGAAAGGTCTCAAGGTTGAGTTCAAGGGTGAACCCTGCGAGATCATAGATTTTCAGCACGTCAAGATGGGAAGGGGCGGAGCAATTGTCAGGACAAAGATGAAGAACCTGAAAACAGGCTCTGTCCTTGAGGAAACCTTCAGGTCAGGCGAAAAGTTGGACAGGCCCGGCCTTGAAGAGAAAACGATGCAGTACCTCTATGTCCAGGATGAGCACTATTATTTCATGGACACAGAGAACTATGAACAGATACCGCTCACACTCGCCCAGCTCGGCGACACAAAAAATTTCCTCAAGGAAAACATGGCCGTCAAAATTGTCTATCACAAAGATATGCCGATCAGCGTGGAACTGCCGACATTCGTCGCGCTCACTGTTACCAAGACCGCTCCTGCCGGGTTTAAAGGAGATACGGCCTCAGGAGGCGGGAAACCGGCGACAGTAGAAACAGGCGCGACCATAAGAGTCCCTTTTCATATAAACGAGGGCGATATGATCAGGATCGATACAAGGACATCCGAATATATTGAAAGGGTGAAATAATGGAGCTTGAGGAATTAAAAGAGCTGATCGAACTTCTCAAGGATACAGACATTACCGAACTTCAGGTCGAGAAAGAAGGCACGAAAGTGAAGATCAAGAGGGAAAAGGTATTGTCCCCGTACGACGTGCCTGTACATAAGCCTGCACCTTTTCACGAAACAATAACAACGGAAACAGAAGAAGAATCCCAGCGTCTCATTACGATAACATCGCCGATTGTGGGCACATTCTACAGGTCGCCTACACCTGAAGCGTCACCTTTTGTGGAAATGGGAGCAAAGGTCGTAAAAGGACAGGTTCTCTGCATTATCGAGGCGATGAAACTCATGAACGAAATTGAAAGCGACGCCGACGGAATAGTAATGAAAATACTGGTTGAAAACGGACAGCCTGTGGAATACGGCGAACCGTTATTTCTTATAGATCCCTTATAGCTGAACAGAATCCGGTCAAGCCGGACAATGACAGAGTTGGACTTCATAAACAGGCGCTGTTCTAACGCATAAAAATTAAGGTGAAATGAAATTATTTAAAAAGATTCTTATCGCAAACCGCAGTGAGATTGCAGTCAGGATTATCCGTGCATGCAGGGAGCTCGGGATAAAAACCGTAGCAGTCTACTCTGACGCGGATAAAGAGTCCCTCCATGTGCGGCTTGCGGACGAATCTGTCTGTATCGGACCGGCAAATCTCACCCAAAGCTACCTGAACATCCCCGCATTGCTCAGCGCAGCTGAGATAACAGATTCCGATGCCATTCACCCCGGGTATGGCTTCCTGTCCGAAAATTATCATTTTGCCGAAGCATGCACGACCTCGGGGATCACGTTCATAGGGCCTACCGCCGAAAATATCCGGATCGGAGGAGATAAGGCCAAGGCGCGGCAGACCATGAAAAGAAAGGGCGTACCTGTTGTCTCCGGCAGCGACGGACCTGTGCAGAACGAAGAAACCGCTCTGAAAATCGCAAAAAAGATCGGGTTCCCGGTCGTGCTCAAGGCATCCGCAGGCGGCGGCGGTCATGGCATGAAGATTGTAAAAGAAGAAAGTAATCTTGAGCAGGCATTTTATATGGCGCAGAGAGAAGCGCTGACAGCGTTCGGAAACAGCGAAATCTACATCGAAGAATACATCCCTGAAATGCGTCATATCGAGGTCCAGATCATGGCGGACAACAAGGGGAATACGATCCATCTGAGTGAGCGCGACTGTTCGATACAACGACGCCATCAAAAATTGATCGAGGAATCTCCTTCTCCCCTTTCGTCGACGGAAAAGTTCAAGAAGAGAATCGGAGAGTTAGGGGTCAAGGCAGCCCGGGCGATCAAATACCGCAATGTCGGCACCGTCGAATTTATCGTTGATCTGAAAGGAAACGTTTATTTCATAGAAATCAATACCCGCATACAGGTCGAACATCCGGTGACAGAAGCGGTGACCGGCATCGATATCGTTAAGGAGCAGATAAAACTTTCTGCGGGATTGCCGCTGGAATTCAGGCAGAACCAGATAAAACCGGCGGGACACGCGATCGAATGCAGGATCAATGCAGAAGACCCTGAACGGTTTATCCCCTCCCCCGGAAAGATCACGTTTCTGTCGCTGCCCGGTGGTCCCGGCGTAAGGGTGGATACCGCAATCTACTGCGGATACGTCGTACCGTCACATTATGACTCATTGATCGCAAAGCTTATCGTGCACGGCAAAGACAGGACCGAAGCGATCGCGAAGATGCGGCGTGCCCTCGATGAATTCATCATCGAGGGGGTGAACACAACCATCCCGTTCCATAAAAAAGTCCTCAATAATCCTGATTTTATAAGCGGAAATTTTACTACGAATTTTGTCGAAAAGATGAACTCCATCAACCGCGAAAATGCCTGAACTGTATGTACACGGGCGGCCTCTGTTTCATTACCGGTCAGGAAACTGATAGCCTTTCATTCGAAGAGATGTCTCTCAAAGCCATGCAAGCCGGTGTGAAATGGGTTCAATACCGGGACAAGGAACGATCGAGAAGAGATATTTACGAAGAGTCAATACGGCTAATGGACATGGCAAAAAAATTTGGTGCTGTACTCATCATCAACGACCATCCTGATATCGGGCTCGCTGCCGATGCTGACGGAGTGCACCTCGGCCAGGATGACCTGCCGGCGAAAGAAGCCAGAAAGATTATGGGGAAAAGCAGGATCATCGGCGTATCGACCCATACTGTTAAACAGGCGAGAGATGCCGAGCGTGATGGCGCTGACTATATCGGATTCGGGCCGGTATTTTATACCACGACAAAAGACGCGGGCAGGCCACAGGGCATCGAAATGCTCCGCGAGATAAAGAGCCAGGTGCGGATTCCCGTAGTTGCAATAGGAGGGATTACTGCGGAGAATATCGGGCCGGTACTGGAGGCAGGCGCCGATGCCGTTGCTGTTTCCTCTGCCATACTCAGAGGAGATATTGGGGAAAATGCGAAACGATTTTTGGGCATTATCAATGCATTTACTAGTGGGTTCATTTGTAAGCGATAAAGTTCACATAACTCCCCCTCGCCCCCTCTTAGCTTAAGAGGGGGTTGGGGGGCGTTACTTGAATCAATGTTATTATGCTTATGCTCTCGTTAGTAATTCAGATTATTCATAAACGGACATAATTCCGGGGAGGTTGACATGAAAAAGGTGTTATTGTACTTACTGATACTTTGTCTTCTATCCATTGGCTGCGAGAAAAAGCAGGACGTCATCAAAATCGGCGTCGCAGGACCGATGACAGGCGACCAGGCGAAGATGGGAATGGATTTTAAAAATGGAGTGACGCTTGCCGTGGAGGAATGGAATGCCAGGGGTGGTGTCCTCGGTAAGAAGATTGAACTCGTCGTCACCGATGACCAGCACGATCCGAAACAGGCTGTTTCCATTGCGAACAAGATGATCAACGACGGCGTGGCCGGGGTAATCGGGCATTTTAATTCGAGCTGTTCACTCCCGGCTTCAGATGTCTATAACAGGGCGGGGATTCCCGTAATCACTCCCGGATCAACCAACCCCCTGCTGACGGAAAAGGGGTATAGGGGAGTATTCAGGGCATGCGGCAGGGATGACCAGCAGGGGAAAATCGGGGCAGATTTCGTAGTAAATTCGCTCAAACTGAAAAACGTTGCCGTGCTCCATGACAAGACAACCTATGGGCAGGGGCTTGCGGATGAGTTCAAGAAGTTCCTCGTCGGCAAAGTCAATGTGGTTTACTACAGCGGGATTGTCCAGGGAGATAAAGACTTCAAGATGGTATTGACAGCGGTCAAGAGCAAAAAACCGGAACTCATCTTTTTCGGAGGCATTTATCCCGAGGCAGGGCTCCTTGTTAAACAGGCAAAAGAGTTGGGGTTGAATGCGCCATTCATGAGCGGTGACGGCACCATCGATCCTAAATTCATAGAGATTGCCGGGGTGCCTGCGGCTGAGGGAACATTCCTCACCTTCAGCCCCGACCCGCAGAATATCCCGTCTGCCAGGGGTTTCATCGAACAATACAGGGCAAAATTCGGCGACATCGGGCCTTACTCTGTTTATGCATATGATGCCGCCAATATCCTGCTGAGTGCGATAAAAGAAGCGAACTCTACCGATGGAAAGGCGATCATCGATAAATTACACGCCATGGAATTCAATGCTGCGCTCGGAACAATACGGTTTGACCAAAAAGGCGATGTAACGGTTTCTCCCTTTGTCGTATGGATAACAAAGAATGGGAAGTTCGAGGAATACTGGAAACCGTAATATACGGCAGGATTCAAGCGGGTAGGGTTCGAGGATTCCAGTGAACCCTTGGCCCCTCGAATCCTTGGCCCCTTATTCATATACCCTCCTTTGAGGGTGTCAAACAAGAACGCTCTGGAGGTGATTGAATGAAGATAGCAGTAAACACCGGAGGCGGAGACGCACCCGGACTGAATGCAGTGATACGGGGCATTGTCCTTGCCGCATCCCGGAAGGGGTGGGAAGTGTTCGGGATAAAATACGGCTATCGTGGTCTTATTGATGCGAAACAGATTGTGCGTCTAACGCCGGAATCTGTATGGGATATCACCAATTTCGGGGGGACAATCCTCGGCACGGTCATTAAGGGAGACCCCTTCAACTATCCGAAAGAAAAAGGAGACGGCAGCGTTGTTGAGGTCGATATTTCTGATACCATTGTCGAAAATTTCAAGGCATTGGGGTTTAATGCGCTTATAGCGATAGGGGGAGACGGCAGCATGCGCATTGCGGATAAATTCTTCAAAAAGGGGCTACCGATAATCGGGGTCCCCAAAACAATCGATAATGATATCAGTTCCACAGATTTCACCTTTGGGTTCGATACTGCAGTTAACACTGCTACTGAAGCGATAGATAAACTGCATACCACTGCCAAATCCCATGACAGAGTCATGGTAGTTGAGGTGATGGGCAGATATGCGGGATGGATTGCCCTCCATTCAGGCATCTCCGGATCAGCCGATGTTATTTTAATACCGGAAATACCCTTTGATATTGAAAAGGTTTGCAATAAAATAAAACAGCTTTCTCTGATTGATCAGAACTATGCCATTGTTGTTGTCGCAGAAGGAGCAAAACCCATTGGCGGTGATATCAGTATCGCTGAAGGAGTCAAAACAGGGAATGAAGTCAGGCTTGGAGGCATTGGAAGGAAAACAGCTGAAGAGATCATGAAGAGAATCGGGAAAGAAACGAGGAATATTGTCCTCGGGCATTTGCAACGGGGAGGTGCACCCACTACCTTTGATAGACTACTTGCTTTAAGATTCGGCACCGCAGCTATAGAGTTTGTTGAGGCCGGGATGTTCGGCACCATGGCGGCACTCCGCTCTACCGAGATCGTCGCTGTGCCGATTGAAGAGGCAATCGG
The DNA here is from genome assembly GCA_963718855.1 of uncultured Nitrospiraceae bacterium. Taxonomy (GTDB): domain Bacteria; phylum Nitrospirota; class Thermodesulfovibrionia; order Thermodesulfovibrionales; family SM23-35; genus CAVRAA01. The sequence continues at coordinate 227,012 of CAVRAA010000009.1, forward strand.
TCAGATGAAATCGGTACCGATGGACTCCGACATATTGCGTACTGCACGGTCACTGGGAATAAGTTTCGGGGATTAACAATGCAGAAGAGCAGACGCAGCATTCTCGCTCATTCTCGGTCCGCCTTCGGCGGCCCTCCGAGGTAATGAATTTTCCCCGACATTACGTCGGAGTAAATTCATTAAACCCGCTCCAATGTCACATCTACTCTTCTTGCGAAAATTTCATAAATAATCCGGGTTAAAGCATCGCTTCCAACTCTGCGATGCCTTTTTTCATGTCCTCCGGCAAAGGACTTGAAAACTCAAGATATTCGCCGTGTTGGGGGTGTATAAACCCTAACACTTCTGCATGCAGCATCTGTCGCGGAAAACGTATCGTCGTTTTGCTCCCTTTTTTCTCTACTTCTGTCTTCTTCCCGTACGTTCTGTCCCCCAGCACCGGATGTCCAATTGAGGCGAAGTGTACCCGGATTTGATGCGTCCTGCCGGTTCCAAGCTTTGCCTGAATCAAGGTGGCATTATGGAACCGTTTCAGCACCTTCCATTTGGTCACCGCCTCCCTGCCGGTCTTCACGCGGGTAGACATTTTTTTTCTGTCAGTCGCCGAGCGGCCTATCATCAGTGCAATCTCCCCTTCGTCCTGAACAAAATTCCCGTATACTAACGCACTATACCTCCTGTTGATTGTCCGCTGTTTGAATTGCTCGGTAAGATGATAATATGCTTTATCATTGAGGGCTACGACCATCACCCCTGATGTATCTTTATCGAGCCGATGCACAACACCCGGTCGCAAAGGCCCTCCTGTGGCTGCAAGCTTGCTGCAGTGGAATGCAAGCGCGTTCATCAGTGTCCCCTGACTGTGCCCCGCAGCCGGATATACGACCATGCCCGCAGGTTTATCCACAACAATAAGAGCGTCATCTTTATAGAGGATGTTTATCGGTATATTTTCCGGGATCAGCCCCTCGTCATTTTTCCGCAATTTCCGTTACAGAAATGCTATCGTTTGATTTTATTCTGTAGTTCTGACTGGCGGGTCTTGCCATTTACCAGGACATCCCCTTTCTCTATGCGCTTCTGTATCTGCGAGCGGGTGATGCCGGTTTTCCCTGCAAGGAAGGTATCAATCCGTTCGCCTGCCTCTTCTTCCGTTATGGCTATAGTGCGAATGGACACAGTGTACTCTATTCCTCCAGTCTCATTGAGACTCGATTTCTCCCTGAGGTTTTACTGAGATACATGAGACGGTCAGCACTTTTTACCAACTGTTCGACGGTATCCCCCGCGTGTGCAAAGATAGCGCCAATCGAAACAGTAACCCGCAGGAGCGCAGAATTGAGCGACAGTCCGGATCGTTGAATGAGCAGGCAAAATCTGTGTGCAATTGAATAAGGGAGCTCTTTGTCCACATTCACTATAATGGCGACAAATTCTTCGCCTCCCCAGCGCCTGAGAATATCGTATGTCTTCATATTACTCATTAATGTTTCTGCCACCATCTTTAACACCTTGTCGCCGGCATCATGGCCATACGTATCATTGACCCTTTTGAAGTGGTCGATATCGATGAAAAGAATACCGAATGGCCACCCATATCTCTGCAGTTCATTCAGCCTGGTTTCGAGGTGCATTTCGATATACCGCCTGTTTGCAGCACCGGTAAGCGCATCGAAGAGTGCCATCTTCTGAAGCTCTGCAGATCTCTGACGCATCGCAACCTGTGAAGAATTGTCGCTGAAAATCTCCACCCCGCCGACAACCGAACCGTTTGAAGCGTAAAGGGGAGTTGTTCTGATCAAGAGGGGCAGTCTGTGTCCGTTTTTATGGTGGAGGTATGCCTCTGTCTCGCGCGTTGCGCCATCGATAATAGTCTTTGCCAAAGGACACATGCCCTCGCAGAGACTTGTACCTTTATCATCGACATGCATGAGAATATTATCCGTAGAGCGTTTTCCCACAACTTCAGATATTTGATACCCGCTTATCCTTTCCGCACCTCTGTTCCAGTAGGTAATTTTTCTCGTGCGGTCTACAAAATAGACACCGTCATACATGCTATCCAGAATATTTTTATAAAGTTCCCCTTCTGTCATATAATGTTCTTCGACCTACCCCTCTCATTTCCCTGGAACGCACAGGATTCAGTGTACTTCGTTCTCTCCTTCTCCTTCATTCCCTGTCACTCCGATTATTCTGATGGAAACACCTTAACCGAAAGTCTAAGCAGATAGAAGCCGAAAATCAACATATTTTTGCTGCAGTTTTTATGGTCAGGTCCCCTCCGGCATGTTTTCGAGATGAAGCCGGCATTTTTCTGTTGACAATCCGCCTTCTTTCTGTCTTGTTTGAAATAGCAAAACGTCCGTTCTTTGTGATGTTCAATGCAGTTGTACGTTTCCGAAAAGGTAAACCTTGGGGAACTGGGGGGCGCAAAGCCATGGGTCCTGCAAAAAGGACAGCCGGGCTGCCGAAGAAACAGCTCTTCTCCCGTTTCCCGCGGAGCACGAAAAGCCTGTTTCTTCAGTATGAGACAGGCTTTTTTATTTTGAGGGGAGGAAGGAGGCTGGACAGCATCTTTGCGTAAAAGCAGCATATTGATGGGGGACCTGAATGACTGTAGAAAGCGCTATAAGAAAAAAGGAGGGAACCGTGCAATGAAAAAAGTATCTGTTTTATTGCTACTCATTTCCGTTCATATCATTTTTGCAGTAACCGCATCTGCCGATCCCAGGATGGAGACAAACGATAATTTCTGTCATTTCATTCTTAATACCGGGAATACCGATAATGAAGTTTTCCTCGCCGGCTGTGATTCAGTAATCACCGTAGTCGAAAAAGTCGCTGGTGCGGGAGGGATTACTGCCAAGTGTGAGGAGAATAATTACATGGCAAGCGGGTACGCAACAGTCACGAAGACAGTGCCGCAGGCAGCCGCTCCAATACCACCAGGGACCACACTCAAATTCACCTCGAATGATACTGATACCCCCTGCACCATGGTCGAGAGCAACGGCAGGCAATACCGCTCGCATAAATGGCAGAGCATCATCCGGGTTTCTCCGGCGGTGCGAAAAATCCCGTCAAAGTGACTTATGAGATATTCTGCCAGGAAGGCGTACAGTAAGTAGATTGAAAGAGCAGGCAGCCGCAGGACTGATCGTCCTGTGAAATATGTCATTCAGGTCCCGCATCAAATGCTGTTATGCAGCCTGGGAGAAAGAAAGTCGTCAGGTCAAGTCTGCAAAAATTCCCTTGACATGAAAAATGGTTGTTGGGTATAGTTGATTCATGTTTAATCTGTTGAACGCAATTATGGTCCTTAGAGGCGCCTGGCATTTTGATGCCGTGGCCGAAGGGGGATTCTCTTAGCTTTCACCAGAAAATAACCCGACAAACTCAAAGGCCACGGAATAAACCCCGTGGCCTTTTTTATTTTGACGAAAAGGAGGAGAAGTCATGACATCTTTCGAAAAGTCTCAATGGTCAAAGGGCTGCTTTGCGCAGGAATACAGGGACAATGCCGACATATACGTCATAGAACGGGCAAGGATGCTGAACATTTTAAAATTCCTTTACAGGCACTTCATGAAAAATAAAAGGAAGAAGAACATACTCGACCTCGGCTGCGGCGATGGGATTGTTTCGCATGAGCTGCTGAAGACCGAAGGACCAGTTTCAGCAACATTGCTTGACGGGTCTTCCGGCATGCTTGAAGCAGCAAAAATACGGCTGAAGGATTTCAAGAACGTCTTTTACGTGCAGGCAGGGTTCCAGGAACTTTTGAGGAAAGAAGTTCTGCATAAAAACTATGATTTTATCGCGTCTTCACTGGCGATCCACCATCTGACGATGAAAGAGAAAAAGGCCCTGTTCAGGAAAATATATCAGCACCTTTGTCCCGGCGGATATTTTGTGAATATCGACTGTGTCCTTGCCCCGTCAGAGACGCTGGAACAGCTGTATATGTCCATGTGGAAAGAATGGATCGATGAAAAGAAAAAGAGTCTGGGGATAACCGGAAATTATTTTGACGACATAATCCGCAGATACAAAGACAACAAGGACAACAAGCCCGATACGCTCGAGGACCAATTAGACGCGTTGAAAGCAACCGGCTATCAAAGAGGTAGATTGTTATTATAAATACGGAATATTTGCGATGTTCGGCGGAAGGAAATAAAATCTGTCGGAAGATTTTTTTTGACGGGAAAAATATGGATATGGTAAAGTTTAGTCATGAAGTAACTGTTGTAATAAATAAAAGCGAATACGGGTTTGACGTGCATTGTCCCTGCCCTCCCCGGCTGCCACAGTCAAGGGAATACCTTTGAAGAAGCGATGGAAAATATCAAAGACGCCATTAAAACATACCTCCAGATGATAGAAGAAGAGACCAAAGACTCTACTGTATGCGAGGTCGAGGTTCCTGCTTAAAGTGCTTTTTACTGATGTTTCGGACAAACAAAATTGTACTTTCCCCTATTTTGAATTTTCCGGCCCGATGAGAGCCTCAAGATAATTCTCTGTACGGCAAAACTGTCAAGCCTTCGAAAAACCGCTCACGCTTCTCAAAGCTTACATATATGTACTGTTTCAGGTTTTCTTCTTCAGCGAAGGTTTTCAGAGATTTCCGATCGGGAATTTGTCATCTCCTTCGTCATATGTCATGCCAAATGACGAAACACTTATCAATTTTACATCTTGATCCTTTTCTCCACCTGCGTGCAGAGCCCATGGATCATCTTCAGCTCCCACTCTGTCAGCCCTGCCCTTCCGATAAGATGTTTCAGGTTTCTCATGATGGTTTTCTCGAGGTCACTGTCGCCTCTCGGTGCGTAGTCAAGTAGTTGGAGCGTGGCCTGTATATGTCTGTACAGGTCTTCGAGTGCTTCATGCGCTACGAATCCCGGGGAGGTTTTCTTATATGTTTTCTGGCCCAGCTCATAGGCCACGAGCAGAACACTTTGCGCGAGGTTTAACGATGGAGACGAAGGATCAGAGGGTATCGTTATCAGGAACCCGCATTGTGCGACTTCATGATTGGTAAGGCCGTTTCGTTCCCTTCCGAAGAGAATCGCAATCTTGTTCTTTCCGGCAGCCGGGATGATCTTTCTGATACTCTCTTTGACGGGGACGATCACCCCCCGTGTTCTGCCGGTCCTTCTTGTAGTGCCTATAATAAATTGTTTGTCCCTGAGCGCAGCGCCGAGGGTTGCATATACCTTTGCATGTTCCAGAACATCGGTGCCCTGGCACGCCATCTGCCTGGCTTCTTCAGCAAGATGGTCCGCAGGCTTTACCAGTTCAAGGTTCCTGAACCCCATGTTCTTCATCGCCCTTGCAGAAGCGCCGATGTTGCCGGGCTCTTTGGGCTCAATAAGGACAAAGGAGATATTGTCTTTCCACGACTGCACAGAGCTGTCCCGCATTGTTCATCTCCGCATGAGAAGAAAAGCAGACGCAACATTCTCGCTCATTCTCGGTCCGTCTTCGGCGGACCTGCGAGGTACCCGCCTTCGGCGGCTAAATCCGCTGCAATGCTGCATCTGCTTTTCTCAATCCAAAGTTCAATATATATGCTGTTACGCTCATCCGCATCTATCATACTATATTCCCGCCGGGAGGGAGTATTGAATGAGGAGAGAAAACTGGGGTATACTGTCTTCACGCAAATATAAAAACACGCGAACTAATCCCGAAAGCTTTCGGGATTGCGGCTACATCACGATGATATAGTTGATAAGGAGATCCCATGGAAAAGTTCCTTCTTGATAAAGACGATGCCGCCCTGCTCATTATCGATATCCAGGAAAGACTGGCGACGGTGATGAAGCAGAGAGAGCCGGTTGTCAAAAACTGTATCCATCTGGTCGAGCTTGCCAAAATGCTTCATGTCCCCATTGTAGTAACCGAGCAATATCCGAAAGGGATCGGACACACGGTCGAGGAGATAAAGCATGTCTTGCCTGCATACCAGCCTGTCGAAAAGCTGACCTTCAGCTGCTGCGATGAACCCTCTTTTTTGCATACGATAAAAACCCTGAACAAGAAAACGCTCATCCTCACCGGAATGGAAACACACATCTGCATTCTCCAGACATGCATCGGGCTGCTGCAAAGCGGGTTTACATGTTCATATCGTAAAAGACGCCATATGCTCGCGCACAAAAGAAAACTGGAAGACCGCCTGTGAATACATGCGGGATGCGGGAGCTGTCATCACCTGTACAGAGACAGTGTTATTCCAGCTTCTAAAGACAGCAGGGACAGAAGAGTTCAGGACGATTTCAAAAAGAATCAAATAAATTTGGAGAGGGGTTATGGCAGATAAAACAATAGCTTTGCTCAAGGAGCTTACCGAGGCACCGGGGATTTCAGGGTATGAGGAAGAGGTCCGCGAGATCATACGGCAGCATCTCAAGGGGATTACGACTATTGAACAGGACCGCCTCGGCAGCATCCTATGCCGGAAAGACGGCAATGCACGTAAACCGAGGATTATGCTTGCGGGCCATATGGATGAAGTCGGATTCATCGTAAAACTTATCACCGACGAAGGCTTTATCAAATTCAGCACGGTAGGCGGATGGTGGGGACATGTGATGCTTGCGCAAAGGGTGGTGCTCAAAACGAGGAAAGGTGACGTGCATGGCCTTATCGGTTCAAAGCCGCCCCATGTCCTCTCTGATGAGGAAAGGAAGAAGCTTCAGGAACCGAAGGACATGTACGTGGACATCGGCGCCACATCTGCCGCTGAAGTGAAAAAGCTCGGGGTCAGACCCGGTGACCCGATCATCCCGGTCTGTCCTTTTACTGTTCTGGGAACAGGCAAAACCTATATGGGCAAGGCCTTTGACAACCGCGTCGGTTGCGCCCTCTTCATAGACGTTATTAAAACGCTGGTCAATAAACGGCATCCGAACACTGTTTACGGGGCCGGCACTGTTCAGGAAGAGGTAGGGTTGCGGGGAGCGCGCACGAGTGCATGGATCGTTGAACCTGACGTGGGATTGACGATGGAGATAAGCGTGGCAGGAGACGTGCCTGATGTCAAGAAGGAAGATGCCCAGGGGAAGCTTGGGCAAGGGCCGACGATAATCCTCCGCGACGGCTCGATGATCCCGAATCTGAGGCTCAGGGACCTTTGCATCGATACAGCGGAAGAGCTGAAAATACCCTACCAGTTCGACATGCTCGAACGAGGGGGAACAGATTCAGGCGCGATACATCTGCACCGGCATGGTGTTCCGAATCTGGTAATCGGGGTCCCCACCCGGCATATCCACAGCCACGCCGGCATCATTCACCGGGATGATTACGATCATGCGGTGCGGCTCGTGACTGCCGTAGTAATGAAACTCGACGCAAAGACAGTGGCCGGGCTGACGAAATAAAGTCCGTTCAAGAAATGCAATGCAGACAGTGCCGTCATTCCCCGACTTGATCGGGGAATCCAGGTGGATTGTCCGGTCAAGTCCGATGCGGATCTCCGCGAGGAGTCGCTCCGACCGGACAATGACAAAATGGACAAACTTTCAATTGCACTGGTATTCTCAAAGGCCTAAATGGAAAAGGACTGGATTGAGCTTCTTGTAACCGATGATCCTCTCGAAGCGGAGATGATCAAAGACCTCCTGGAAAGCGGCGGAATCCCCGTTGTTCTCAGATCCTCAAAAGTGACTCCCTATCCCGTCAATATCGGCAAAATGGGCGAAATCAAGATATTGGTGCGAAAGGAGGACAAAGAGACAGCAGAAGAGGTGATAGCAGCGGGGGGCGACGGGGCGAACGAAGGTCTTAATCCAGATATCTGACCTTCACTTCGAACGGCTGTTTTTGCGGACCGGTGCCGGATTTGGCGGGATATCCGACCGGTACTACTGCCATGAATTCTCCCCTTGGCTCACCCAGAAACTGGAGCACATCATCCTTTATCAGAAAAAGAATCCCGAGCCAGACGGTTGAAAGTCCGAGAGACGTTGCTGCCAAAAGCAGGTTCTCCACTGCAGCCGCAGAACTCTGTATCTCCATCGTGCGGAAAAAATCCCGCGCCATTTCTTTTTCGATCTTGAAAAGGTCGGTGCCGTGTTCGATCAGGTCCCCGGTATTGGCAACAGCAATCACAACAGGTGCGCTCATGATGCTCCGCGCAGCCATGCGCAGGAGCGCGGAGGCCGGTTTCTCAAACGCAGCGGATTTGGATGTTACCAGATTCGCCAGTTCATGCTTTTTCTGGTCCCTTACGACAATAAATCTCCATGACTGCTGATTATGGGCAGAGGGAGCTTCGTTGGCAGCCTGAAGCAAAACCGTTATCTGTTCGCCGGATACTTCCTTGTCCGTGAACGTCCTGATGCTATGACGGTTCTTAATGGTTTGCAAGGTCTCATTGACAATCATATCAGGTGTCATTCTTGTGACTCCTTTTTCACAGCCGATGCAATGCCGGAAGCGGCACTTTGACGATCATGAAATTCTACAGCTTTTTTATTACTATGAAAAATTTGAACTTTCTGCAATTTGGACAGCGTCCGAAGATTTTCTTTTTCCTGGTAGCATAAGCCCTTAATCCGCCAGCCTCCCAATATGATATGGCGTATCCGCAGGTATCACATTCAATAAACCACTTCCTCGATTCTTCTTCAATGTTCGTATAGACCGAGACCGGCAGTATGAATTTAAGTATTTTTTGAATCCTGCTCATGGGTAATCCAAACATACAATAGCATCCTTCAATTGTAAAGGATACTCCGGAGGCAATGGGAAAAGATATCGCTTAGAACCCTTTGATTGCAGCTTTGGCGAATTCGAGGAGTTGTGCCGGCATAATGCCGATTACAAGCACGGCAACGGCTGTGATCGCAAGGGCAACTCCGTTCGAGAAAGACGTGGTGAGAGTAACCGTGGTCTTCGGTTCCCTCATATACATATACATGATGATTCTGAGATAGAAGTATGCGGATATTGCGCTGAAGACAACCGCAACGACAACGAGCCAGGTATAGCCCGCATTGATCGCGCTCATGAAGATATACAGCTTGCCGATAAATCCTGCAGTCGGCGGAATGCCGGTGAGTGAGAACATAAAGATAAGCATAAGCAATGCTGCCAGCGGATGGGTCTTTGAGAGGCCTTCATAATCAGAGATGTTGTCACCTTTGAACCCTTCGCTTCGGAGCATAATAATAACGGCAAAGGCGCCTATGTTCATGAATGCATAAATCATGAGGTAGTTCATCATACTAGCCAGTCCGTCATTGTTGGCAGTAATGATTCCCAGAAGGGCATAGCCTGCATGGGCGATTGATGAGTAGGCAAGCATCCTCTTGATATTCGTCTGTGACAGAGCGACGATATTCCCTATGGCCATTGTGAGGATCGCCAGAGGAATCAGTATCATTGCCCAGTCAACCTTCACTGATACAAAAGCGACCATGAAGACCCTTCCCAGAACCGCAAACCCGGCTGCCTTCGGGCCAACCGACATGAACGCGGTGATTGAAGTCGGGGCGCCCTCATAGACATCCGGCGCCCACATATGGAACGGGGCCGCTGCGATCTTGAAGCCAAATGCAACGATAAAGAATATGACGGAAAGGAGGAGGGAGAAGTTGTCAGTAAGCCCTCTCTCGCTGATAAACGCTGCTATTGCCTTCAGGTCGGTCGTGCCTGTCAGGCCGTAGATAAGCGATATGCCGTAGAGCAGAAATCCCGAAGAAAAAGCGCCGAGCAGGAAATATTTCAGCGCTGCCTCATTGGATTTTATGTCGTGTCTGATAAACCCTGCAAGGACATATGTGCTCAGGGCCATCAACTCAAGCCCGAGATAAAGGACAATAAGGTCTCCGGCAGACGCCATAATCATCATGCCAATCGTCGAAAAAAGGATAAGACTGTAATATTCTCCGTAATTGACCCGTTCGATTGCGATATATTTTATCGATATTAATACAGTCAAAATGACATTGATAAAAAAGATAATCTTGAAAAACGTACTGTAGCCGTCGGCAATATACATGGTACCGAACGTAACAGCCGGAGGTCCGAAGAGCGTTAATGACGCAAATGCTACGCCGGCCATGCTGATCAGGGCGAGGACTTCCTTTTTCTTTATCACAAGGTCAAGGAGGAGGACAGCTAATGCCAGTGCGGTCATCACCAGTTCAGGCATCATGGGAGTGAGGTCGGGAAACTGGAAATTCATCTGACTACCTCCATAATCGTTTTTGCAACACTCGCCTCCTGCATACCGCCTGTGTTCATCCTCTCAATAAGATGCTGCACGGAAGCATGCATAAATCCGAGGAAAGAATTCGGATAAACCCCTATCCAGAATACAAGGAAGAGCATGGGGATGAGCGTGAGGCTTTCCCTGACGTCCATATCGGGCAGCCCGATGACTTTTTGATTGATATCCATAAAAAATACCCTCTGATAGAGCCAGAGCATATACCAAGCGCCGATGATGATGCCGGTGCTGGCAAGCACGCCTGCGAGCTTGTTCGCAGTGAAGCCGCCAAGGAGTATGAGAAACTCGCCGATAAACCCGTTCGTTGCGGGAAGACCTATCGAGGCAAGTGTAAAGACCATGAAAAAGGCTGCATAGATCGGCATGGTCGATGCGAGGCCTCCGTAGTCGGCAATCTTCCTCGTATGGGTCCGCTCATACACGATTCCTACCGACAAGAAGAGCGCTCCTGTCACAACGCCGTGGTTAAGCATCTGAAGGATGCCGCCTTCCAGTCCCTGGGTGTTGAGCGCGAAAATACCAAGCGTTACAAACCCCATGTGGCTCACGGAACTGTACGCGATGAGTCTCTTCAGATCCGTCTGCGCAAGGCATATGACGGCGCCGTAGATAATGCCAATGACTGACAGTGTCATCATGACAGGCGTCATCGCCTTTGCAGCTTCGGGGAAAAACGGCAATGAAAATCTCAGAAACCCGTACGCCCCCATCTTGATAAGCACTGCCGCAAGGATAACGCTGCCTGCAGTGGGCGCTTCGGTATGCGCATCCGGAAGCCATGTGTGCACCGGCCACATGGGGACCTTTACGGCGAATGCCGCGAAAAAAGCCCAGAAAATCCAGAGCTGCATCGTATACGGGTACGTCTTGGTCATGAGTTCGAGGATATCAAACGTCCTGCCGGCGTAGAGGTAAAGGACGATTATGCCGACAAGCATCAGAACGCTTCCCACCAGTGTATAGAGGAAGAACTTGATTGCCGCGTATATTCTGTTCGGCCCGCCCCATACCCCGATAATAAGGAACATCGGTATGAGCATCGCCTCCCAGAAGATATAGAAAAGGAAGAAGTCCAGCGAACAAAAAACGCCGATCATAAACGATGTTGTGAGCAGTATTGCTATATAGAATTCTTTTACCTTTGTCTTTATGGAGTTCCATGATATAAGCACGCAGAGGATGGCTGTTAAGGTCGACAGAAGGACGAAGAGGACGCTGATGCCGTCCACGCCGAGGAAGTAGTTGACGTTCCAGTCCGGTATCCATGCGTGTCTCTCTGCGAACTGCATTTTGTATGTTGTTTTGTCAAACGCTATAAAGAGCGGGAGAGACAGGAAAAAAGTAGCGATACTGGTCCCGAGGGCGATCCATTTCGCAGCGGCCTCCCATGACCTTTTCGTCAGCACTAAAATGAGAAGGGCACCGAAAACAGGCGCGAATATGACCGTGCTCAAGATCGGATAACTCAATTGATTCATCATTACCTGTTCCATAACTCTCCTACTGTAGCAATAATACCAGCGCGATAATAAAGACCGCACCGGCAGCCATCATGATGCCGTAATGCTGTGCCAGACCGGTCTGCACTTTCCTCAACTTTTCGCTGAACCAACCGATCGAGCCGGGAATCCCGTTGACAACGCCTTCAATGATCTTGCCGTCAGTGATTGCGAGAACGACTTTGTTCGCGAGCCAGAGTGTCGGCTTTACGATGGTATAGCTATAAAGTTCATCGACATAATATTTATTATAAAGTACTTTGTAAACCCCGCTGAACGCCGAAGCCAACTTCGCGGGCAGATCCGACTTTCTCAAGTACATAACCATCGCAAGGCCCAGGCCTGTGAATGCAAGCAAGGTCGAAAGCCCCATGACCGCCCATTCTTCAGCATGCGTCCCATGAAATTCAGGATGACCCACAACCGGCTTCAGAAATTCTGCAAAGTGAGCGCCGCCGCCAAGTATCGGCGGAATGCCTATCCAGCCAGCTGCAACAGCGCCGACTGCGAGGAACATCAAAGGTACTGTCATCACCCAGGGTGATTCGTGAATATGATGTTCGCCATGTGATCCGTGAGAGCCGTGGCTGTGCGGATCGCTGTGATGGACGCCGCGGTTTTTACCATGAAATGTCAGAAAAATGAGTCTGAATGTATAAAACGGTGTAAAAAACGCCCCTGATACTGCAAGTATCCAGACAAACTTTCCGACGGGAGAAGGGGAGGCATAGGCCGACCAGATAATTTCGTCCTTGCTGAAAAACCCCGACAGCCCTGGAAAGCCCATGGCGCTAAGTCCGGCGACAACAAAGACAAAGTAAGTAATCGGCATATATTTTTTTAGCCCGCCCATCTCCTGTATATCGTTCGTGTGGACGGCATGGATGACGCTGCCCGCGGCCAAGAAGAGGAGGGCTTTGAAAAACGCATGCGTATAAAGATGGAAGATGCCTGCCGCGTATGCTCCGACGCCGCAAGCCAGAAACATGTATCCCAAGTGGCTGCATGTCGAAAAGGCTATAACTCTTTTAATGTCGTTTTGAACGAGCGCAATGGTCGATGCAAAGAACATGGTGAGGGCGCCGACAACGGCAACAGTATTCATTGCGACCTCGGAAAGATTGAAAATCGGATTACACCTCGCAACCAGGAATACTCCAGCTGTAACCATCGTCGCAGCGTGGATTAAGGCGCTGACCGGCGTCGGGCCTTCCATTGCGTCCGGAAGCCATACGTGGAGAGGTAGCTGGGCTGATTTTCCAACTGCTCCGCAGAAGAGCAGAAGCGCAATAAGCGTAGGAAGATCGACATTCCATCCCAGGAAATTTACCGTTCGGCCGACCATGCCTGCTGCATTGGCGAATACCGGGGCGTAGTGCAGAGTGCCAAATGTCAGAAATACCATGAATACGCCGATGCCGAAGCCGAAGTCTCCGAAACGGTTTACGATAAACGCCTTTTTCCCGGCGTCGGCAGCTGATTTCTTATTGAAATAATATCCGATGAGGAAGTAGGAGCAGAGACCGACCCCTTCCCATCCGAAATAGAGCTGCAGGAAATTGTTCCCCATGACGAGCATCAGCATGCAGAAGGTGAAGAGGCTGAGGTAAGCGAAGAAACGGTAATAGCCGGTATCGCCGTGCATGTAGCCGATTGCATATATATGGATGAGGGATGCGCACGTGGTGACGACAACCAGCATGACAGCGGTCAGCGGGTCGATGAGAAATCCGACGGCGACATTGAATTTGCCCGAGACGATCCACGAATAGAGGTCTTCGTTGATAACCTTCCCTGCGATGATATCCGGCAGGATCGTCATGGTCACCAGCCAGGAACCGACTACCGCGAGGACGGAAGGCCAGTGCGCCTTGTCTCGTAAGACCTCTTTCCCGAGCAGTATGTTGATGATAAATGCCGCGAGCGGCAGAAACGGTATCAATAGATAATATTTCATGCCTTTAATCCTTTAGAACTATTCACTTTTCCCTTTTCACTTTTCACGTTCATTATCCCTGCATCTCTTTTATTTCATCCACATGCGCCGTGGCTTTGTTCCTGAATAAGGCGATCACAATCGCGAGCCCTATCGCGGCCTCGGCAGCAGCCACCGCAATGACAAAAAACGCGAGGATCTGTCCCCTTAAGTCCTGAAGGTAATGACTCATGGATATCAGGTTGATGTTGACTGCATTCAGCATCAGTTCGATGGACATGAACATGATGATTACATTCTTCCTCGAAAGGAAGCCGAAAACGCCGATCGCAAAGACGACCACGCTGAGGACCATATACCAGTGTAACGGAACCATTACCCTTTCAGCCTCCTTTTCGCAAGGACTATCGCGCCGATGATTGCAACGAGAAGTATCAATGAGGCCACCTCAAAGGGATAGAGAAATTCCGTATACAGCAGCATTCCCAGCGCCTTGGTATGCGTTGCCTGTTTAATTACCTCGATCGAGTAAGCACCCGGAGGTGCGGCGACAAATGATCTGATCGACATGATGACCACAACCACGAGCCCGACGGCAAAGGTAAGGCCTGTCGGCGCGGCCCCGATATATTTGTTTATCCTCACTTCGTCCCTGATATTCATCAGGAGGACGACAAAGAGGAACAACACAAGTATGCCGCCGGCATAAACGATCACCTGTATGGCTGCCATAAATTCAGCGTTAAGAAACAGATAGAGGCCTGCAATATGGAAAAACAGGAGAAGCATCCAGAGAACACTGTGGACCGGATTTCTTCTCGTTACGACGAGCAATGAAAGTATGACAATCGCAAATGAAAAATATGCGAAAAATCCTATCGAAACCATTATCGTTTTCCCCTGAACATTGCCTGACCCTTGGGTGTACCAAAATCCTCGGACATGGGCCGCCAGAATTTTTTGAAATACACTTCTCCTTTGCTTCCAGGCATAAATTCATCCCAATTATGTAAAAGCTTCTCTTTTGTCAGAAGCAGTTTCTCTCTTTTATACACGGAATATTCGTAGCTTTCAGTCAGCACGATCGCGCCATAAGGACAGGCCTCCACGCAGAAGCCGCAGTAGATGCATCTCAATATGTCCAATTCGTAATTGGACACCTTTCCTCCGGCTCTGGTGACCTTGATGCACTGTGACGGACAGATCGTCGCGCAGAGACCGCAACCCGTGCATTTTGCTTTCCCTTCCAGGTTCTTTGCCAGTGCGTGCTGCCCCCTGAATCCGGGAGCGATCGTCCTTTTTTCCTTGGGATACTGTACGGTGACCGCGTGAGTGAACATCATTTTCAAGGTCAGGGCCATACCCTGAAATATCTCTATAAAAGTAAATCTTTTTATAATTTCCCTGACAGTCACCTTAGACTCCCTTTGTCATCAAAATTTTCACGAGTGCCGTTACCACGATATTCGCCAGTGAAACCGGAATGAGTACTTTCCAGCCGATCTTCATTACCTGGTCGTACCGGTATCTCGGCACCGTCGCCCTTATCCAGTAATAGAAAAATATGAATGCATAGACCTTCATGAGAAACCATACAATACCGGGTACAAGCTTCAGAAAAGGAAGGAACGATGTGATATACCACGGCAGCGTCCAGCCGCCGAGGAAACATACCGCTGCCATAGAAGCCATAATAATCATCGCAATATATTCACCAAGGAAAAAGAGTGCAAACCTGAAGCTGCTGTATTCCGTAAAGTATCCGGCGACGAGTTCGCTCTCGGCCTCGGGCATATCAAAAGGAGTCCTGTTCGTCTCTGCTAACGCCGCAATAGTGAACACGAGGAAGGCGGCGATCTGAGGTATTACGTACATGCCGAAGACCGATTCCTCCTGCGCCTTTACGATCTCCGTGAGATTCAGGGACCCGGCCATGATCATCACTCCGACGAGGCTCAGCCCCATCGCAATCTCGTAGCTGATCACCTGGGCAGATGACCTGAGACCTCCGAGGAAGGAGTACTTGGAATTCGATGCCCAGCCGGATATGAATATTCCGTAGACGCCGATACCGGCAAAGGCCAATACCATCAGGAGACCAATATTCACATCCGGAGCAACTGCAAAATTAGAAGCGAAGGGGATAAAGGAAAGATTTACCATTGCCGCTGCCATAAAGATGATCGGGCCAATGTAGAATACGGTTTTATCGGCCTGCGCCGGGATAATATCTTCCTTGAAAAACAACTTTATACCATCGGCAAAAGGCTGAAGAAGCCCGTGCCAGCCCACTCTCATGGGTCCGAGCCTCACCTGCATATGCCCGATGACTTTACGCTCAAACCATGTTGCGTAAGCCACATGGAGCAAACCGACCACAAGAACAACTACGATTTTGAGAATTATGATAAGTACCGTGATTCCGAATTGGATCAGGGCATCGAGAGCAGCCGGTGATATGATATTCGTCAATGTATTCATTATCTGTCACACTCTCCCAGCACGATATCAATCGTACCGATGTTTGCGATTACGTCCGCAACCAGGTGTCCCTTGCACAGTCTCGGCAACACGCCTGCGTGAATAAATGACGGCGACCTCAACCTCATCCTGAAAGGTTTTGCCGAGCCGTCACTCACAAAATAAAAACCGAGTTCGCCTTTCGGTACCTCAGTTGCGACGTAAAGCTCTCCTTCGGGGACTTTCGGCCCTTTCTTTACAAATTCGAACTGCCTGACAAGATACTGCTGTGCCTGTTTGATATCTTCCGGTAATTGATCAGGCGCTACTGCAAGTTCTGCGAGCTTTTCTTCGCTTAATCCCTTCCCGCCGGGCACAACAGTGATCGATTTAAATTTACAGGTCACCAAACAGGTTGCGCAGTTCACACATAACGCCTGGTTTATTTTGTGCGCAGCCTTCTTTTCTCCGGTGATTGCCTTTGCCGGACATGCCCTCAGGCACATCCCGCAGCCTTTGCAGGCCTTTTCAAGAATAAAATATGCAAGGTCTTTTGTCGGATGGGTAATGGGCATCATTTTATCTTTTGGCGGAAGAATAAATTTTGGATCTTCAGCCATAACAGGACCAGGCGGGCAATTTTTCTATTAACTGCCTGAGGATGTTATTTGACTGTCTCATCTCCAGCATCCTGCAGCGATATCTGTCATAGGTATCACCTGTAGTACCGATAGGCACTTCAAAATCAACCTTGTCATATGCGTCATACGGCATGTGTTTTCTTATATCATAAGGAACACCGGAACCTCTGAGTGTCGGTCCCGTCATTCCCCAGTTCACCGCCTCTTCTGCCGAGATCACTCCGATACCCACTGTCCTCTGGAGCCATATCCGGTTCTGATCGATCAGCGTCTCGTATTCCAGAATCCTTGACGGGAATTCATCCGTAAATTTCCATACGCTGTCGAGAAATTCCTGCGGGACATCGTTTCTTACTCCGCCAACCCTCGGATACGTCACGGTAAGCCTTGCGCCGCAGATCATCTCATACAGGTCGAGGATCCACTCTCTCTCTCTGAAGCAGTAGATAAATACGGTCATCGCCCCGATATCAAGGGCATGGGTCGCAAGCCAGAGGAGATGGTTCGATATTCTCGACATTTCTCCGACGATCGTCCGTATGAACTTTGCCCTCTCGGGGACTTCTATGCCAAAGAGTTTTTCCACTGCAACGCAGTAGCCGATGTTATTCGACATCGCGGAGACATAATCCAATCTATCGGTAAGGGGAAGGGCCTGGAAGTAACTCAGACTTTCACCGAGCTTTTCTATGCCCCGGTGAAGATATCCGACATGGGGAGTGACCTTCACGATCGTTTCACCGTCTATATCAAGGACAAGCCGTAGAACACCGTGCGTCGCAGGGTGCTGCGGCCCCATATTGACATTCAGTTCCCTTGTCTCGAAGATCTTCTCTAACTGCTCCATATCATCCTTCCCACTCAAATTCTCTCAGTTCTTTTGATCTCTTGATGACGTCCGTAAATCCCGGCCAGTCTTTATCGAACTCAGGCCCCTTCAGCGGATAATCTTTCCGTAAAGGATGGCCTTCCCAGTCCTCCGGCATTAGATATCCTTCTGAGGTCCGGGTGCCCGACAAAATCTATCCCGAACATGTCGAAACATTCTCTTTCATGCCAGTTGGCGCCTTCCCATATCGGCACGACGGAACTGATCTTCGGATCGTTTTCCGCTACCTGTGCCCTGATCCGGATTGCATGACGATATTTCATGGAATAAAGATTATAGACAACCTCAAACCTGACATCTTTTTTCTTCAAATAATCAACCGCAGTGAGGTCCTGAAGATGGTCAAAGCTCAACATGGGTTCATCATGAAGATATTTCAGAACCGCGACTATCTGTTCCTTTTTGACGATCACAGAGACCTGATCTCTGAATTCTGCAACCTCGACTACCTGTTCCGGAAATTTTTCTTTTATTTTTTCGGCGATATCTTTTGGGTTCAATCCTGCGGGGAATGTCGAGATTCTTACTTCCGTTACCGCCATGGACTCCACCTCGCCTTTTCGTTTCTGATCTTCTCCTGAAGCATTATCAGGCCTTCAAGCAAAGTCTCGGGCCTCGGGGGACAGCCGGGGACATACACATCAACCGGGAGGAATGTATCGCATCCCTGTACAGTGCTGTAAGTATTGAAAACCCCTCCCGTGCACGCGCAGCTTCCCATCGCAATGACGTACCTCGGTTCCGGGATCTGGTCATAGACCCTTCTGACAACAGGGGCCATTTTCTTTGTGACGGTGCCCGCCACGATTACGCAGTCCGCCTGTCTCGGCGAACCCCTGAAAATGATGCCGAATCTATCTAAATCATTATGGGCTGCGCCTGCTGCCATCATCTCTATCGCACAGCAGGCAAGACCGAACGTGGTCGGCCACATTGAAGACAACCTTCCCCAGTTAACAATCTTGTCAAAGGTGGTGATAATGATGTTCGGGGGCAATATTTTTACGTCTTCTTCCACCTGAATAAGTCCCATGGCGGATGTATCGATCATTTTCCACCTCTCATTGTTAATCCCATTCAAAAGCCTCTTTCTTCCAGGCATATATATATCCGACTAACAGTATTGCGATGAAGAGAACCATTTCTATAAATGCATACATACCGATCTTGTCGAAAACGATTGCCCAGGGATAAAGAAAAATTGCTTCCACATCGAACACAACGAACAGCATTGCGATGATATAAAACCTGATCGAAAATTTGTAGCGGGGTTCTCCTGTCGGAGTGATGCCTGATTCATAGGGCATGAGCTTTTCATAGTATGGTTTTTTCGGCCTGAAGATCATGCCAATAAGAAGGGCGCCGAACCCGAAGGCCTCCGCGATAATGATAAAAATAAGGACCGGCAAATACTCTGATGGTAAATACGTTCCTGGCATAAGCAGAAATGTTATACTGAAAAGCGAATACTCTTGTCAAGTAAAAAAATTGACTGCTGTTTATTCGCATAGAAATAAAATTGAATGCTGCGAATGTCGCTCAATCATATGTCGAACGTGACGGGTCATGCAGAAATGCATTCCCCACCTCAAACCATGTGTAAAAGCCTGCCTCCGGCATCAGCACATATTGTTTTTATCGTAGTTACATCATCGTTTCATTGTTATCGCATTCTTGATAAAGGAAGGAGTTGTGTATGTTCACTATTGTAAAGAAGACGGAGTTATCCGACCTGGTCATCCTCTTTGAAATCGAGGCGCCGCAGATTGCAAAAAAAGCGAAGGCCGGCAATTTTTTTGTTATAAAAATCCATGAGCAGGGAGAGAGAATCCCTCTGACCATCGCGGACTTTGACAGAGAGCGGGGAACGATAACCGCCGTCTTTCAAAAGATGGGAAAGACAACATCCCATCTGGGGACATTGAAAGAGGGCGATTCGCTCACTGATGTGATTGGTCCGCTCGGCATGCCTTCCCATATTGAACGTTTCGGGAAAGTCGTCTGTGTCGGCGGCGGTGTGGGCATCGCTCCGGTATACCCGATAGCGCGCGCCTTGAAAGAAGCGGGGAATACGGTAATCTCTATTATCGGAGCGCGGACGAAGGACCTCATCTTCTGGGAAGATAAAATGCGCAGCGTATCAGACGAGTTGATCATTGTGACAGATGACGGCTCCCACGGGAGGAAGGCAGTCGTGACGGTTCCGCTGGATGAACTCATACGGGAAGGAAAAGACATTGAACTCGTCTACGCGATCGGTCCGGCGATCATGATGAAATTTGTCTGTGCAACTACGGAAAAACACGCCGTGAAAACCATCGTCAGTCTGAACTCGATCATGGTAGACGCGACAGGCATGTGCGGCGCCTGCAGGGTGGAAGTCGGAGGAGAGACAAAATTTGCATGTGTTGACGGTCCTGAATTCGACGGACACAAGGTGGATTTTAATCTGCTCATGTCACGGCAGAGAATGTACATCGATGAAGAGAAGATAGCTTTTGAACTATACAAGAAAAAAACGGGGGTTCAATAGACATGGAAGAGAAAAAAGAAGAGAAGAAACCCCAGAACAGGGTGCCGATGAGGGAACAGGACCCCCTGGTAAGGGCAAAGAATTTCATGGAGGTCCCGTACGGTTATACGCCTGAAGAAGCTGTGGCAGAAGCATCACGATGTCTGTCATGTCTGAAGCCCGCATGCAGGAGCGGCTGCCCTGTGGCAATTGATATCCCCTCCTTCATCAAACTCATCAAAGAGGGAAAATTTATCGAGGCAGCCTGGAGAATAAAAGAGGACAACGCTCTGCCTGCGGTCTGCGGGAGGGTCTGTCCGCAGGAGATACAGTGTGAATCAATGTGCATCCTCGGCAAAAAAGGCGCCCCTGTCGCGATAGGCAACCTGGAAAAATTCGTTGCTGATTATGAGCGGGACAAAGGCGAAGTACAGATTCCTGAAAAACCGAAACCGACCGGAAGAAAAGTGGCGATAATCGGTTCCGGGCCTGCAGGGTTAAGCTGCGCTGCCGACCTCATAAAATCCGGGCACCAGGTTACTCTGTTCGAGGCCCTGCACAAACCGGGCGGGGTATTGATTTACGGCATTCCCGAATTCAGGCTCCCGAAGGCGATCGTCGAAAAAGAGGTTGCATATATAAGAAATATGGGGGTCGAGGTTGTCGTGAATGCCGTCATCGGGAAACTCCACACCGTCGATGAACTCTTCAATGAGCACGGATATGATGCGTGCTTTATTGCTACCGGCGCGGGCTTGCCGATGTTTCTCGGGATCCCCGGAGAAAATCTCAACGGCATTTATTCGGCAAATGAATTTCTGACGAGGGCCAATCTCATGAAAGCATATCTTTTCCCGGAATATGACACGCCGATCAAGAAGGGGAAAGAACGTCGCGGTATTCGGCGGGGGAAACGTTGCCATGGATTCAGCGAGGGTGGCCTTGCGGCTGGGAGCTGAAAAGGTCTACCTGATATACCGGCGCTCCCAGGCCGAGATGCCGGCAAGAAAGGCGGAAGTCCATCATGCTCATGAAGAAGGGGTGGAGTTCCTGTTACTGACAAATCCGATACAGTTTATCGATGACGGCAAAGGGAACGTACAGGCCGTGGAATGTATAAAGATGGAACTCGGTGAACCTGACCAGTCGGGGAGGAGAAAACCGGTGCCCGTGAAAGGCAGCGAATTCCAGATTCCCATCGATGTGGCAATCCCTGCGGTGGGAACACGGTCAAATCCCCTGCTGACGAAGTCTGTGCCGGACCTGGTTTTAAATAAGCGCGGGTATATCGTGGCCGACGAAGAAACAGGGATGACGACGAAGAAAGGGGTCTTTGCCGGCGGAGATATCCTTACCGGTTCTGCTACGGTTATCCTTGCAATGGGTGCCGGAAGAAAAGCCGCACATGCGATCGACGAGTATCTGAAATGGAGTCACTGGGACACGAGGACAGTCATCCGGTAGCGTCTTCTTATTACCGTGCCCTGTTTTTCTTTCTGAAAGCTGTATAGATCAATGTTGCCGCTGCTCCTATGCCGATGAGGGAGCGTGTAACAGCCCCTCCTGTCATTATCACCCGCTTCAGGATCTTTATGCCGCTGTCTTTGAATCCCATCCTGTGATTTCCTTTCGTGAAAAGACCTCTCGTGTTTCTTACTTCTGTTTCAAGCTTATCATAGAAACGGCAACTAAGTGCAGTTGATCCAAAATGCATAATCACTGTCCTTCGCAATTATCTCGTTATCTGTCACTCCCGCTTGTCGGGAGTCCATCATTAAGAAAGATTCCGGACACGCCGGAATGACAATGTATGAATCGCCATAGCCATTACTGTTGCAAAGCCCTTGGATACTGAATTTCACCAGTCACTACCAAATTGAACATACTCGTTCTTTTCAATATCATTTGTATCTGTAATTTGGTATACTGGGTTTATGCTTCATCTAAAAAAGGAGGAAGAAGAGACATGGCTACAGTAAAAAAAGCAAAGTGCGCTGCAAAAACAAAAGAAGGGAAAGCATGTAAGAATTCCGCATCCGGGAAATCAAAGTTCTGCGCAAGCCATAAGAAGAAATAGAATCTTAGGATAAAAAAGCTGTCCTCACGCGTTTGAAAGGACGGCTTTTTTATTGGTTGTTTCCGGTCATATTTCAGCAACCCCCGTTTTTTCAGAACGACGATATTTTCATCCGTGTGTATTCTGTCAGAAACGCTGCTGCTCTGTTCATCTCTTCCGTCCGGGGCAGACAGCCGGCAACCCTCCGTATATAGTCCCTTTGAGCGAGCAATGCAAATGACGGCCGGAAATTCAGATCGAATATCCATGAAAGCTGCAGGAGCTTAAAATCATTCAGCGACCGAATGTCTGAGAGAGATATTATTTTCTTCTGATAGATACGGGAAAGAACATCCTCTGAATATCCGGGGATATCCGGCAGCCCAAGACCGACAGCAGATGCCCTGCTCTCTTCAGTCCCCTCATAGTATTCCAGGAAGACACGCCATATATCCAGCTTGTCGGCATCCCGTATCAGCTTCGTGAAGAATACGATCTCTTCTTTTCCCTTTTTCGGTACTGAGAATGCGTTATGGAATGTTACGGATTGGACGATTATTTCCTGTTCTTCCTCAGAAAGGTTCCGCAGAACACCTTTTTCAACGAGCGTCTGCGCTCCGAGCAGGCCGTGATTGACCGAGACGCTGTCCCTGAACGTTTTATATTTCGCATACTGGGGAAACCTTCCTATGTCATGGAAGAGCGCGACGGTTTCTGCAAGCATCTTCCGGTTATCGTTCAGGGACAATGCCTCCGTTATTTCAGTCATGTTCTGACACACTCTGAAGGTATGCTCTTCCTTCAGAAAAATATTCTTCTGGTCCCCGGCGTCGGAAGAATAGAAAGAGCTGCAATAATCGGAGAACCATTTTTTAAAAAATGCTAAATCATTGCTCGTCATTTTATTTCTTTATTGTACAGCACATCGTAAAGACAGACCAACGTGTCTGCCCTGATCCGTCCGAAAATACAGGCGAACACATTGGTTCGCCCCTACCAGAAATTATTAACTTGGCAAGTAAATATATGAACTCTGTCATTCCCCGACTTGATCGGGGAATCCAGTCTTTTCAATAGGCGCTGGATTGTCCGGTCAAGCCGGACAATGACGATTTTTTAAAGTATTTACTTGGCGGGTTAATAGGATACAAATACATTTCAGTCAATTCCCCCTTTCCGCGCTCAGGCGGATTCGCCGAGGCGAAAGAAAATAGGGATTAAGGGGGTTGTCCGCCCCAGCGAATCCATCCGATTGCGGATATGCCAGGGATGGCGGAAAGAAATAAACAACCCCCTCCGCCCCCTTTATTAAGGGGGAATATTGATATGATAGAATAAGATCGTGTCCATTACGGAAAATGATACCTTGTTCATGCGACTCGCGCTCGAAGAAGCAGAGGCTGCTTTTCATGCGGATGAAGTACCTGTTGGGGCAGTCGTCGTTCAGGGTGACGCAGTAATTGCGAGGGCGCACAACAGTCGTGAATCGTCAAACGATCCGACGGGACATGCTGAACTCCTCGCCCTCAGAATTGCAGCCCAGAAGCGCCGGAACTGGAGGCTTTCAGACGCGACGCTCTACGTGACGAAAGAACCCTGTATTATGTGCGCCGGTGTGATGATAAACGCGCGTCTCGGCAGACTCGTATACGGATGCAGGGACAATAAAGGAGGAGCGGTTGACAGCCTCTATGTAATCCTTTCTGATAAAAGGCTGAACCATCAGGTTGAGGTAATATCAGGGGTTCTTGAAGAGGAATGCGCAGATATATTAAAAAGATTCTTCAGGGAACGAAGATAAGAGAATTGTCTTTTTTGCTGAAAGTATTTACTATGTACTGTCTGCAGTTGCTTTTTATTAGGAGGGGTGCCAGAGTGGTTGAATGGGACGGTCTCGAAAATCGTTGTGGGGGCAACTCCACCCAGGGTTCGAATCCCTGCCCCTCCGCCATCAGAAAAAATATTATTACAACTGCTCTACGCAGCTCTTGCAAAAAAACTTTTTATCTTGAATAATTCTTTCAAGACAATATCAAAGGCGGCTGAGACATTATGATTTATGAAAGTTCAGAAATCCACTTGAAAACGCAGAATATCCTCCTGGTCGAAGACAACCCTGCAGATATCCTTCTGACCATAGAAGCATTCAAGGAAGGCGCAATTCCCCATGAACTCAATGCGTTGAATGACGGGGTAGAAGCAGTATCTTACCTGAAGCGCGCAGGAAAGTATGCTGATGCCGTGCGGCCTGACATAATCATCCTGGATATAAATCTTCCAAAAAAGAACGGTTTTGAGGTTCTGGAAGAGATCAAACAGGATCCGGACCTGAAACACATACCGGTAATCATGCTCTCCACTTCCGGCTCACAGCATGACATACAAAAAGCATATGAGCTGCATGCGAACTGCTATCTCATCAAGCCGGTCGATCTCGAAGATTTCCTGAGACTCATTCGGTCTCTCGAAAACTTCTGGTTCAATGTGGCGGCGATCCCTTAACAAACCCCTCAACATAAGCTATTCTATTCTGTAAGGGATAGAGCCCTCACAACCGTCAGAAAAATTACTAAAACAGACCGCATGAAATAAAATGGAGAAAAAAAAGTCATCTAAGCCTCTCAATCCCTCCGATAAGGGAAAAACTTCTTCCGGCAAAAAACTCCGTCAGCCAGCCAACGCTAAGCGCAAAAAGGCAGAGGAGGAAGTCGAGCGCTTCGCTTCGTTCCCGAAATTGAATCCGAACCCTATATTAGAGGTAGATTCCTCCGGGAATATTACCTTTCATAATGATGCCGCTGTCGCAGTTCTGAAAAAATTCAACCTGAGTGAAGACGCCAGCGTATTTCTGCCCGAAGACATAAAAGAACTCCTTACCGGTTTAAAGCAAAAAAAAGAAGGACAATTCTATCGCGAGTTGATCATTAAAGGTAAAGTATTTGAGGAAACCATTTATCTTGTCCCACAGTTTGACACACTGCGCATTTATGCCGTTGACATCACGGAACGCAAACGGGCGGGGATAGAGCTTCAGGTAAGCGAATCAAAATACCATTCCCTCTTTGCCAACATGATGAACGGTTTTGCCTACCACCAGATCCTGCTGAACAAGAAAGGGAAACCCGTTGACTACGTTTTCCTCGAAATCAATGATGCATTCGAGAAGCTGACCGGGCTGAAGAAAGCAGACGTCGTTGGGAAAAAGGCGACAGAGATTATTCCGGGAATAAAGGACGATCCCGCCGATTGGATTGGCATGTATGGGAAAGTGGCCCTGACAGGGCAGGAGCTTGCATTTGAGAATTATTCTGAAGCATTGAAAAAGTGGTTTTCCGTCTCCGCTTACAGTCCGCAAAAGGGCTATTTTGCTGCAGTATTTGATGATATCACCGAACGCAAGCGGGTAGAAGAGAAGCTGAATAGAGAGAATCAGGGAATTGCGCTGGCAAACAGGATTCTGGAAGTGTTTGTGAAAGAAGCGGGCGACGATCTCTACGACAGTGTCTTGAATATCATTCTCAAAGAAACAGCCAGCAGCCACGGCGTATTCGGTTACATTGCCGAGCCAGGCCATTTGATCTGTCCAAGCCTCTCGAAGATGCTGGATGAGTGCGAGGTCGAGGGCAAGTGTATCCATTATCCGCCCGAGAAATGGAAGGGTTTATGGGCGCGCGCACTTAGGGAAAAACGCTCGCTCTACACCAACAAACCGTCCCCTGTGCCTCGGGGACATCCGCTTATTCACAACAACCTGGCCGTGCCGATCCTGTTCCGGGGTGAAGCGATCGGACTTTTGAACCTCGCCAATAAAAAGGGCGGGTACACCGAAACAGACTGGGAAACCCTGGAAAGCATCTCCGGACATATTGCACCGGTCCTCTATGCGCATATTCAGAAGGACTTGCGGGAAAAAGAGCGCAAGCAGGCCGAGGACTCACTGCTGGAAAGCGAGGAGCGGTTGCGGAGGGTGCTAAAAGCAACGGGTGTCGGACTCTGGATGAATGAAATGCCTTTGAACCGGTTAAACTGGGACGCACAAACGCACGAGCTGTTCTTTATTCCGTCCGGCGTTGAGCCGACCATCGAGTTGTTTTGGAGCCGATTGCACCCAGAGGACCGCGAGCCTACGAGGCTCGCCGTAGAGGTCTCGATTCAGCACCGTACGCTTTACGCCATAGACCATCGCGCCGTGGATCCTGTCACCGGCAGAGTGCGTTGGATTCGCTCTGAAGGCCAAGGCACATATGATATTAATGGTAGATGCACCCGTTTTGACGGGCTAAACTACGACATCACTGAGCGCAAGCGCATGGAGGATGAAATCCGAAGGTCTCGCGATGAGCTGGAAAGAGAGGTTCAGGAACGGACAAAAGAGATCAGGGGAAAAGCCCATATCATCGACTCATTGTTTACATCTACCATTACCCCTCTGGTTTTGCTTGACAGAGATTTTAATTTCATAAGAGTGAATGAAGAATATGCCAGGGTATGTTCCAAAAAGATTGATGAGTTTTATGGACATAATCATTTTGAATTCTATCCGCATGAAGTGAACGAGGCGATTTTCAGAAGGGTAGTGGAAACAAAGATCCCGTATCAGGCTGTCGCAAAGCCCTTTACTTTTCCAGACGATCCTGAATCGAGGGTGACATACTGGGACTGGACCCTTACCCCCCTGTTCAACGCGGATGGCGAGGTTAACTTGCTTGTCTTCGCACTGAATGATGTCACTGAGCGGAAAGAAGCGGAAAATCGAAATCATTTCATTACGCAAATCCTTGCGTTATTCGTAAAGAAGACGTCGAGGAAGACATACCTCGATGCAGTCGTGGGGCTGCTGCATGACTGGACCGGCTGCCGCAGCGTCGGCATCAGGGTGGTGAACAAAGAGCGCTATATACCCTACGATGCATTTGTGGGTTTCAGCGATGAGTTCATGCATAAGGAGAATATGATCTCGCTTGATTCCGATGCATGCGCATGCATCCGCGTCATTAACGGAAAATTCGAGCCGCAGGATGCTCCCGTACTCACCCCAAACGGGTCTTTCAGGCTGGAAGACTCCCTCCAGTTTGCGAACCAATTGACCGAAAAGGAACTGTCGCGGTTCCGTGGCAACTGCATACGGAGCGGCTATGCCTCGATTGCCGTCATCCCCATCCGGTACCATAACAAGCCGCTGGGGGCCATTCATCTGGCCGATGAGAAGAAAAATATGGTGCCATTGGATGCCATTCAGTTTCTTGAGTCCATGGCAGCCCCGCTCATCGGAGAAGCTATCTACCGGTTTTCCGCGGAGGAGGAATTAACACAACATCGCAATCATCTCGAAGAGATAGTGAAAGAGCGCACCCGGGAACTGCACGATATCCAGGAGGATCTCAACCGTGCCCAGACCGTGGCGCATACCGGAAGCTGGCGGCTGGATGTCACGAAAAATGAACTTCTCTGGTCTGATGAAAACTGGCGGATATTTGGAGTATCCAAAGGAACGGCTCTGACATATGAGACATTCCTGTCCACCATTCACCCCGATGACCGTGAGTATGTCGACAAGCAGTGGAAGGCGGCCCTGCAGGGAGAACCCTACGATATAGAACACCGGATCGTCGTCGATGGTCAGGTGAAGTGGGTCCGCGAGAAGGCCAGGCTGGAATTCGATGAGGACAACAATCTGAAAGGCGGATTCGGCACTACCCAGGACATTACAGAAATGAAGCAGGCGGAAAAAGACTTGCAGACACTCATGGAAGAACTGAAACGCTCCAACTCCGACCTGGAGCAGTTTGCCTATGCTGCTTCGCATGACCTTCAGGAACCCCTGCGCGTGGTCGCGGGCTTTGTCAGTCTGCTCGAAAAAAAGTATAAAGAGAAACTCGATGATAAGGCCCATGAGTACATCGAGTATTCAATTGATGGCGTCAAGAGGATGCAGGTGCTCATTAAAGACTTGCTGGCATATTCACAGGTCGGGACAAAGGGGAAAACCTTTAAGCCGACCATTTGCTCGGTGGCCCTTGAGCAGGCGATCTACAACCTGCATACGGCTATTGAGGAAAGCGGCGCGGAAATCACGTATGACCGTCTTCCGACAGTATCAGCGGATACTTCACAACTCACCCGGTTGTTCCAGAACCTGATCGGCAACGCCATCAAGTTTCGCGCCGAAGAGCGTTTGAAAATTCATATTACCGCCGAACGGAAGGGAAATGAGTGGGTCTTCTCCATCCGGGACAACGGCATCGGCATCGATCCAAAATTTTTTGACCGGATATTCGTAGTCTTTCAACGACTTCACACAAGGGAAGAATATGAAGGCACCGGCATAGGCCTCGCGGTCTGCAAAAAAATTGTAGAGCGCCACGGCGGCCATATCTGGGTCGAATCAGAACAGGGAAAGGGAACGACGTTCTACTTCACCATGCCGGTAATGGCATAACTTCAGGGTTCAAGGATTCATGGATTCGAGGGGTCGAGTGGTTGAGTAAACGACTGAGAAGATAAGGAGTAAGGTTTCGAAAGATCGGAGATTCGAAATTCTTCTGAATTTTCACGTGAATCCTCGAACCCTTGCATCCTCGAACCCTGTATTTTTTCATTTCGGTATCCACACCTTTCCCTTGTCAATGATATGGTCTACTTCCCATCCCCGTTTGTGCAGTTCCCGCGCGATCCATTTTCTGTGGCATTTCCAGGGGAACCGTTCGGCGCATATGATGACCGATAGATTCTTCATCCCAATCGATTCGAGAAGGTCGATTCCCTTACTGAATTCATCGGTGATGATATAAGCGGTATACCCGCCTTTCCTGAATCCGCCAAGTTCTTTTCCCAAGAAATGATAGGTGATGCCCTCACGCTGAAGGAGTGGTTCAAGGTTCGCTTTCGTGAAAATCGGGATCTTGCTTTTTGGATAACTCCTGACATCGATCAACGCTTCGACATTGTAAGCGTGGAGAATCTCCACGAAATCTTCTTCACTTCTCCGGTCGGTGCCAAGGGTGTATATTTTTTTCATTCTCGTACTATTTATTATACGTTTTAAGAAGTAAAGCACTTAGGCAAGGAGAGATTGCCACGCTTCGCTCGCAATGAGCACATCGAAGAGATCTGTCCTCTGCGCGTCATTGCGAGGAGGTCGGCACGACCGACGCGGCAATCTCATGAAATCATGAGAAGCTTTTGAGAAGAATTATACCATGCATGATAATGGGTATTTAAAAAACAATCGTTTTCGTTTAATATAAAAGCTGTCCGGTTTCTATCACCCTATTCGGTGGGCGATTAGCTCAGTGGTAGAGCGCTTCCTTCACACGGAAGAGGTCGCTGGTTCGATACCAGCATCGCCTACCAAATAAAATAAGCACTTACCAGTCTTTACCATTTGGACTACCCGCCAAATTGTGCCAATCGTTTTTTCATTGAGAGTACCAATTGAGATGTGAGAAGAATTCTTCCCGAAGCAAACCGGAAATAATTCTTCATGAACTAAACGCGCTGCGATTCTATCAGGGATTGGGGGGTACAGCCACTAACAATCGGGATGGTAGTGAGTGGTGCAGCAACAAATACGGGAGGAAACATAGCGGATGAGAACATATGCTACCTTTTGAAGTAAACAAAATAGGGTACGATCAGAGGCGTTTCTTCCCAGTTCAATGAGCCATTATCTGAAACCTGCATGCTATTGAGTTCGAGGGAGAATTAGTAACGCGCAGGCTGACGGGCGCGGCACTCCGCGTTCCGCCCAGCCTGTGGTTCGGCAGTAGTCCTTCATTCATGCATCGAAGTCAAACTCTTCTATAGCCTTCTTCAATAGAGAAGCCGATGCTGCGAGCGCTGCAAGTTCATTCTCCGGGAGTTGGCTTTCGATGATCTTAACCACACCGCTCTCGGAGACTATAGACGGGATGCTGAGACACACGTCGTGAAGGCCAAACTCGCCATCGAGCATGGTAGAGACTGTCAATACGCTGCGCTGCCCACGCAAAATGGCTTCTGTGATTCGAACCAGTGCAAGACCGATGGCGAAGTAGGTGGCCCCTTTGTATTCGATGATATGGTAAGCAGAATCTCGAACGTCCTGCTCGATTTGACGGCGTTCCGCCGCCCAGTCATCGCATCGACGACATATTGGGCAGTACTTGTCAATCTGCAAACCCGCGACGTGAGTCATGGACCATGCTGCGAATTCGCTGTCACCGTGTTCGCCGAGGATATTGGCATGCACGTTGTGGATATCGACTCCATAATGTTCGCTGAGAAGATGTCTGAAACGAGCACTGTCGAGAACAGTTCCCGACCCAATCACTCGGCCCCTATCGTACCCGGTACGCTTTAGGACCATATGAGTCAGAATGTCCATGGGATTGCTCACGACGAGTATCACCCCGGTGCCCTTCTGGACCACGATGTCATCAACAATGCTACGAACGATAGTTGCGTTTTTCTGGAGAAGCTGAAGTTGTGTTTCACCGGGGCGCTGTGCCACACCTGCTGTGATTACGACTACTTGCGCGTCTGCATAGTCGCAGGGATTTCCAACACGAATAGATACAGTTGGAAAGAATGCCTGCCCGTGGAGCAAGTCCAGAACCTGTCCCTGCGCCAGATTATCGTTTTGGTCTATGACCGCAACCTCTTCGGCCAAACCGCTCTGAGCAAGAGCGTAGCAGAACGTCGAACCAACCGCCCCTGCGCCAACGACAACGACTTTGCGCCGTTTCCCTAACGTGTTGTTGTCCATCATCGTCTCCTAAGAAGCGAACATTTATTTTAAACCGATTCCGTTCCTTGCTTCTTTCACATGAAAGGTATTTATACATCCCCCTTCATAAAGGATTTGAAGTTCAATGCTCTGTATTTTTATTAAGAAAAAGCAAGAAAGCTGCCAAGATGCAACTTATTGATATTTTGTGATATTTAAGGACTTACACGATAAATCTGAAGGGCAATATGCCTTGTTATTACGGCAAAACGGCATGAATGGTTAAATGAGACATACTCCCATAGCCCCCATACTAACCAACTGCTCTCAGGACATTTTTAAACCTTAATCTCATGAGCATCGCACACCGCCCATACGGAAAAATGAGCACCCCTTTTTGTCCGACACCTATGGCTCCCTTAGTGAGGTATAAAGCCCATGCCCAGTCACGTTCGAACATGCTTGTTGTCGATGACCAGTAGCCCTCCTGAACATCTTTGAATGGATGCCCGGCAGTCAGGGCAGGGCTATGCGTACTGCAGTCCACCAGAGATTCCAGTTCGTTGATATTGGGAAGCCGCCACAAAACCTTTTCCATTGAACTTAGATTTAATCTTGCTACAGCATCAAAGGCTTCAATCCATGTCACAAGCCCACCTGTAAGGGCTGCTTTTTTAAACCAGCATAAATCAGTGAGGCGATCAATAACAAATTCATTAAAGACTTTGAAGCGCGGTTCAGGCCACTCCCGTCCGAAATGGAGCTCTCCGTCTTGACCGGTGCCAGTGCAAGGGATACTATGTCCACTTGCATCATAACACTGTGTCTGTCCGGTAGAGCGCAATCTTTTATATCCTTCACCACGGCATGGCCATAATAAAAAGAACTGCTTTTTACCACCATAAAATGTGCGGGCACCTTCCATATGTATATACCAGGCGTAAGCAGTATTTATGGCAGCCGTCGTGGACGTCCAATACCATCCAAGGAGAACATTACTGAAAGGGTGCCCCTCCGGCAGGGCAGGTTTTCTGTTCTGATGGCTTATGAGACTGCGGAGTTCAAGACGGTTGGGGAGGCGCCAATCAAAGTAGCCAAAGGCTTTCTCACGATTCATAGAGGAGACATAATCTAACGCCTCTTGCCAGGTCAAGGGGAACTCTGCAGGGTTAGCATCTTGTGTCCATGTTAACCCTGTCAGATTATCTAAAACGGTCTCGCCTTTTGGCACAAATCGAGGTGACGGCCACGGTATGCCCTTTTTGAACTCTGCATCCTGTCCGCTTCCCCGGCAAGGAATCTCGTTACCTGACACATCATGACACGTTATTTGGCCTGTCTGCAGATATCGTTGTTCCTTCACATTAGTTTCAAATTTTAAAACACCTTGCTCCGTGGCAACAGTTACACCTATGTTGTCGATTACCTTTGCAATGAGAACATTATAACAGGTTTAAGAGGGGACGAATGCTTGAAGCACTTCAACCAATCGAAAGATAGCATCGGACGCCTTTTACGAAAAGCCTCTGTCCCCGTCAAGTGTGGATACCTGACCTTCCCAACTCTCATTAAAGAGCAGATGTGCAATTATGAACGACTTGATATCCGGCCTAACGGGGATAAATGCGAGCTAAGATCGATTCGAACGTATCAAGATCAAGTGGCTTTGCAAGGTAATAATCTGCTTTCAGTTCTTCGGCCTTCAGGACGTCTTCTCTTGATGCCGATGTTGTAAGAATGACTACCGGTATTCGATTCAAATTCGGGTTCGCCTTGATACGAGCAAGAAAATCGAATCCGTGCATCCTTGGCAGGTGAAGGTCGAGCAGAATCAGATCGGGCTTAGGCGCATACTCATAACCATGAATTCTGCATAGGTATGAGAGCGCCTCGACGCCATCTTGAAGTATAGCAATTTCATAAGAGGCTGTTTCACTCCCAGAGAGTATCTCCTTGGTGAGAAAGGCATCAGAAGGGTTATCCTCGATCAAAAGAATTTTGAAGTTTCTCTTCTCGTTGTGTTCCGTCATAGCTTCTTACTCCTTCATCGGCAAAGTGAAGTAGAAGGTTGAACCCTTTCCGGGTTCAGACTCTACCCATATGCGGCCCCCGTGCCGTTCCACTATCTTTCGGCATATTGCAAGACCTATCCCCGTCCCCGGGTATTCGGTCTTAGCATGCAGCCGCTGAAATACAGCGAATATTCTATCGGCATCTTTAGTATCTATGCCTATCCCATTGTCCCGGATCGTAAAGATCGCTAAGTCCCTTTCTCTCTTTGATGACATATGGACTTTTGGCTGCTCTTGGCAGAACTTGATTGCATTACCTATCAGGTTCTGGAGCAGACTTGTCAGCTGAGAGAAACACCGTGTACTACGGGCAAACGTTCATCATAGGTAATTTCGGCATTCTTTTCTTCGATCGCAGCCTTGAGGCTGGATATAGCCTTATTGACACATAGAGTCATATCCACTGACGTGATTGACTTATCCCCACTATCAAGCGTCGAAATTTGGAGAAGATCGTGGATGAGATCTTGCATATCTTTTACCCCGCCGGAGATATGAGTAATATACTCGTCCGCCCTGTCATCCAGCTTATTCTTATATCGCTTTGCCAGCAATCGCACAAAGCCTTCTATGTTCCGCAATGGAGATTGCAAATCATGAGATGCGATATACGCAAATTGCTTGAGGTCTGAATTGGAACGCATCAACTTTTCCGTGAGATTGCGCAATTCTTCTTCGGCCTGCTTGCGCGCGGTGATGTCCGCGGAGATTCCGGCCACCGCGTAGATCTTCCCTTGCGCGTCGCGCAGCGGAAACTTCGTTGTCAGCCAGGTAATCGAGCGGCCCGGAAGCTGGCTGCATTCCTCGAACTCCAGCGCCCGCCCCGCCTCGATCACTTGGCGATCGTTGGCCTCATGCCAGTCGGCGTCCTCCTTGGGCATAAACTCGTCACGCCTCTTTCCCAGCATCTGTTCCGGCGTCGAGTCGAACAATTCGGCGACCGCGGTATTCGCTATCACAAAGCGTTCTTCCAGATCGAAAGCATAGACAATCAAGGTGGTGTTGTTGATGATGCTCTGGGTCTGCCGGTGTGCCGCGGCCACCGCCGCCTCGGCCTCGCGAAGCTTCGTCGAGTCGAAGTAATAGCAGATAACCCCCTGCTGGCCGTCGGGCAGCGTGATGCGGTGCAGTTCCCACTCGTAGCCTTCAGTCTGGTCCACGTCGGCACGCGGATTGATGAAATCCTTCGAGTAATACGGCTCACCGGTGTCGAGCGTATGACGGAAGTGGCCGATGATCTCCGCCGCGACCGGCTCGGGCCAGAGTATGCGCATGGCCTCGTCGAACGGCCGTCCGATGACCGAGCGCACGTTGCGGAACGCACCGGTCTGCGAACTTGCGTTCATGTTCGCGATGCGGAATTGCGAATCCACCACGTAAATACCGAATGGCGAGCGCTCGACCAGTTCCCGGAAGCGCTCTTCGCTCTCGCGCAGCGACGCCTCGGCCTGTTTGCGCGCGGTGATGTCGGCCTCCGAGCCAGCCATGCGCAACACCTGACCGTTCGCATCCCGGCGCGCGATGCCGCGGTCGGCAATCCAGATCCATGAGCCGTCCTTGTGCTGAACGCGATACTCCTCGTCGAAAACGGGCGTTCTTCCTTGGAAATGTGCCTCGACGGCGGCCATCACCCGCGGGGCATCGTCGGGATGAATCCGGCTGCTCCATTCTGCTTCCGCGTTTGTGATCTCGCCCTCTGCAAAGCCGCGCATTTCCTTCCAACGGGTCGAATACACTATGCAATGACCGGGTACGTCCCAATCCCAAATCCCGGCCTCCGCGCCAGCAAGCACCAGTTCATAGCGCTCGTTTGCCTCCCGCAGGGCCTCCTCCGCCCGCTTGCGCGGGGTGGTCTCGAACAGCGAGAAGATCAGGCCGGTGACCTGGCCGCCGGCATCCTTGACCGGGATCAGCGTCCAATCCCAGTAGGTGATGCCGCGTTCGGGGTAATCGGGAAACTCGAACGGTTTGTCGCGCACCTCGAACGGCTCGCCGGTGTCGCGGACCCGGCGGAAGATCGCCTCGTTTTCGGCATGCGGGTAGAGCGCGAAATGGTTTTTGCCGATCATCTCCTCAGGCCGGTAGCCGCACGTGGCCGCGTAGGTTTCGTTGACTCGCACGAAGTTGAAGTCGCGATCCAGATACACGAGGTGCGCCTTGCCGGCGCTGTTCAGAACCGATTGCAGCAGGTCGCGCTCGCGGGCCAGCGCCGCCTCGGGCTGCATGCGCTCCATAGACTTCTCTTCAGCCTTTAAGCCGAGATCATCAACGCCAGGATTTTCTTTTTTGTGCTGTGAACTATCCATTCTAAAAGCCCTTTCCCCAATGCGACAATCGTACCTTACTGTTTCAATAGATGCTGTGGATGCGGAGCTTAACTTAATGATAGCCGAAAGCAATGACTTATTCCATATTTCGTTATAAAAAAACTGCGTGAGGCGCTTTGCCACGCTCACGTGGCTTTTCCCCATCTAAATGGCAACAGTTCGATTGTCCCCAAGACCGGCAATGAAATACTAACGTAGGCATATTCGAAACAGAAATACACGTTATGAAAAAGTTTGTGTGGTGAACATAACCATGTGAAGTCTGCCCTCTGAGGCAAGGTTCGCCAGGTGTTGAGTATAGGGAGACATTGAGAGGGCAACTCGGTGAGGATAGGGGTTATAACATGCTCATTACGAGTCAATTAGCCATTTCTTAATTGAGGCGTATGTTTATCAGCAGTATTCCAAACATCTTGACATACATAGTATTATATGTATAATACCTAATATGGAGGTAAAGTTATGTTAGTAAATACAGAGAAGATGATACCTGTCACAAAACTTCAGCGGGAGCTTACCCAAAGACTCAGGAAAGTCCATGAGACGGGAGAGCCCCTATTTGTCATGAGAAATAACGAAATGGCGGCAGTTATTCTCTCTACAGAAGAATATGAACTTCTTAAACAAGCCGAAGATATTCTTGAACATCTGGAGATATCCGAAACGGTCGAGACAAGACTAAGGGGCCATGAACCCAATAAAAACATAACTTGGGAAAAATTAAAGAAGAGACATGGCCTATAAGATCGAGTTCCTGCCGGTTGCAGCTAAAGACTTTGATGATCTTGCAGGATCGGTAAAGAACCAGGCGGCAAAAAAGATAGATGCGCTTACTGAAAATCCTCTTCTCGGTAAACCACTCGGCAATAAATTCGGCATCGACTTGACCGGGTTCTATAAGCTGTATTTTGCTAAAAAGAAATATCGGATCGTGTATAGACTCATAGGCGAGCATGTTGAAGTTATTGAGGTTGTCGGTATCGGAAAAAGAGATAAAGCAGAAGTCTACAAACTAATAGCCAAGAGATTGAGGAAGTTGAAAACATAGAATATTCAGTTTAGGCCCCTGCCTCAGGAGTCTGCCTTCTTCAGTAACACTGCAGAACTGAAGAGGTTGCGCAGCCTTATCCCATCTCATCGGGGATAAGGTGAAAAACACTATAAAGAGTCAAGCAGGGGACACTACCATTTCTCTGCGATAATTGACAAAGAGTGCTCCTCTGTAAGAAAATATCAGCATGAGACATGCCACAGGTGCACTCTTCTCCTCATTCGTTGTCTCACTCCTCGCGGGACTCATTCTGTTTGCGGACAGTGCCTATGGGGCCGAAAAAAATTTCTCCCGGAACGACCTTGCCCGCATTTACCCTTTCCGCCCCTGATGACCCTGAAACGAAACAATACCTGGAGCTGAAAAACCTCAAGTCGTTCACCCTTTCTCAGATCCCTGCCAAATTTCTGCTGATCGAATTCTTCAGTCTCTATTGTCCCATTTGCCATAAACAGGCCCCTGCGGCGAACAAGATCCATAAAGTTATCCGGCAGGACCCTGCATTGAACAAAGATATAAGAATGCTTGGAATAGGCACAGGAAATAATCAAAGAGAAGTTGAGGCCTTCAAAACAAATCTGCGGGTTCCGTTTCCTCTTTTTACCGACCTTGATTTTAAAATCCATAAGAAGATAGGAGAACCGAGGACCCCATTCACCATTTTTACAACAAATAAGGGAAAAGTCCTCCTCATTCACTCCGGCGTTGTTGAAGATACCGACGAATTCATCGGTAAAATAAAGAAAATTCATGAACAATACTGAAGCAGCCCATGCAGACGGGAATCAATGAACACATGCCTTGCGCCCAGTTGTCTCCTTTGATGCCTGTATGAACGCCCCGCACGAAGAAACACTCAAGCTTTCAAAGAGTCCGCTCTTTGCCGATATCCCCGCGGAGAAATTGTATGAGATTGAACAGACTGCGGAAAGCACTGTCGTTCCTGCCCGCACCGTTATTTTTCGACAGGGGGAACAGGGTGACAACTTTTTTGTCATCGATTACGGAAGGGTCAGAATATTCCGAAAAAGCACCTCAGGGTCGGCAAGGGAAGTGGCCCAATTAGGTCCCGGAGAAAGCTTCGGTGAATTGTCCCTCATCACCGGCGAGCTGCGATTCGGGCATGTCGAAACGCTGGAAGAAACCCGTATCATTATTATCCGCAAGGACATGTTTGAACGTATCCTCAGGGAGTATCCCCGCGTATTGGCCACGTTAATCAAAAAAGTATCCAGCTGGCTTTATCAGAGCAACAGGAAACTCGAAGGAGAAACCGAACGCCGGTGTTCGGAAGTGGAAGACGTTATGGCAAAGCTCGACAAACTCTATGTTGCGGGGTCCTGGCTCCATTCGACTCTGAACTTCAGTGACGTCTTGCGTGAAATTACTGATATGATTATCAACTTAATTGGGGCAAAAAGCCTGGCGCTTTTTCTTCTGGACGTCAAAACAGATGAACTGACGGCTCATATCGCGGAGGGGATGCCTCTGGCCGCAATTCCGAAGGTAAAAATAGGCGAAGGGATTCTGGGGAAAGTTGCAAAAACAGGAGAGCGTTACGTGGCAGACAATATTACGGATATATCGGCATCAAAGGTCGATCCTTCAGCCCCTATCGTATGTATACCCCTGAAGATACAGGAACATGTCATGGGCATCATCGCGATATATTCACTCTACATGAAAAAATCCGCGTTTACCGATTACGATCATGAATTGTTCGATCTGCTCGGGCGTCACGCGTCCACCGCCATTTTTTCCTCAGGGGCTTACACAAGCCAGAAAAAGGCACGCGACATCGCATGGCGTGATTATCTTATTATCTTCGGCCTCAGCCTGGCCTTCAGCCTCGTATTCAATTTTTCAAATCCCAACGGCATCAGACTCGTCCCGAAATCATGGTCTGGAGAAAGCCTTTCCGCAATAACTCCTCAGATAGCCATCGAAGACTACCATAAGCGGGAGCTCCCTGTTTATTGATGCAATGCCTTCCAGTTTCTTCGAGCGGGAGCATATAAAGGGCGCGGTGAACCTCCCGCTTGCCCTCTTCGATATCATGTATATGCTGGAACTGAA
The DNA here is from genome assembly GCA_963718855.1 of uncultured Nitrospiraceae bacterium. GTDB lineage: Bacteria > Nitrospirota > Thermodesulfovibrionia > Thermodesulfovibrionales > SM23-35 > CAVRAA01. The sequence goes on from CAVRAA010000009.1 coordinate 265,490, forward strand.
CGAGACAGACAAAGAGAAACCAATTTATGTGTATGGCAGGACAATAAGCAGTCTCTATGATGAAGAAGTGGCCAAAAAACTTATTGTGAGAGGTCATAAGAACACCAGAATCCTGGAGGGAGGATTATCCGGCTGGAAGAAAAAAGGATATCCGGTCGGACCATGAGGAATGTGTGGCAGCTCGTGAAACGATTCATGACAAGCCCCTATCTTTCACTGGCGCTCAGGCTCTATATCGGCTATGTTTTTATTCATGCCAGCGCGAGCAAGATTCACTATCCTGCTGAATTTGCTGAATCTCTGGCAGCCTATCAGATTCTTCCCTATTGGTCTGTCAACTTCTTCGCGCTCTTTATGCCATGGCTGGAACTGACCTGCGGACTATTCCTTATCCTCGGGCTCAAAAGCAAGGTCATCACATCTATTATCGCGGCGCTTCTTGTGGTCTTCACCTTCGCTATCCTGATGAATATCATAAAAGGCTCTCCGATAAGCTGCGGGTGCTTTGAGAATGTCGATCATCCCATAGGCTGGCAGGATATCGCGCGGGATGTCGGCTGGCTTGTCCTGACCATTCAGATTTTTTTCTTTGATAAAATTAATCTGCTCAGCAGGCAAGGACTGGTTTTTTTAAAAAAACAGGAACGATAATTCTTCTTTGGCAAAGGGGGCCCGATGTCACGACATATAAAACGCGGGGAAGTTTTTTTGATGGCTTTTCTCTGTCTTCTGCTGATAGGCGCTGCTTCATGTGACCGGAAAGAGCGATACGCCGGCATCTACAGGGAACAGGGGGAAGAACCCCTGAAATCAGCCGATAACTATATCGAGTTGAAGGAAAACGGACAGGGCGTATGGAGAGATTCGGATGACGAGGCTTCTTTCAGCTGGCGGGTGACCAACAACGAGATAAGGCTTTATACAAAATCAGGCGGGGTTATTATCGTAAAAATAAAGGACAAAGACCTGCTTGAAATATCATTCCCCGGCTCGAAAAGCAGGCATTATAGGAAAACTTCTTAATGGGTTTTTTCTCACATTAATCAAGATAAGGAGTGCATAAGCAGAAGCACATTCCTGACAAGGTTGTCATTGCGGCTTGTCCGCAATCTTTCTTGCTTTTCAGAAGGATTCCCGACAAGCGGGAATGACGACCCATAGCGAAGCGATGGATAAACGGAATGTTAGGATAGGCACTTTGCATAAGGATACCGCATGAAAAAACTGATCGGCATTCTTCAGATCATTGTTTTGTTGCTCCTCTTCTGCTCATCTGCACAGGCAGAGTCTGTACGCATCCTTTATCTGAACGACTTCCACGGTTTTGCAGAACCGTATAAGCCGTTCGGATCTGATGAAATGCTCGGCGGCCTCGCCTATCTTTCGGCCAGGGCGAACGAACTCAGGAACGAAAAGCCTTCTCTCCTATTTGCCGCAGGAGACATGATACAGGGCAATAACTGGGCAAACTTTTTTCAGGGAGCATCGGCCATCGAGGCAATGAATGAGATGAAATTTGATGCCATGGTTACCGGAAACCATGAATTCGATTTCGGTCAGGATGTCCTGAAACAAAGAATTTCGGAAGCCAGGTTCCCGGTGCTCTGTGCGAATGTAGAAGGATTCAGCCAGCTCAAGCCTTATATTATCAAAGAAATCGCAGGGATCAGATTCGGCGTCATAGGCCTTGCCACTGCTGATACGCCGGTCACTACTCATCCCAAAAACGTTTCAGGATTGCAATTCATTACTCCCGAGGATGCCCTGAAACGTTATCTCAGGGAAGTAAAGGCGCAATCCGATATCGTTGTTGTCCTCTCTCATATCGGGCATCAGGCAGACAGGATACTGGCTGAGGAAGTCGATGGAATCGACGTGATCATCGGCGGTCATTCCCACACAAAGGTCCTCTCGCCGGTAATGGTAAGAGATACTATTATTCTCCAGGCATGGGAACATGCGAAAGCACTCGGGGTGCTGGACCTGACCGTGGAGGAAGGGAAGATTGTGAAATACGACGGCAGCCTTGAAGAAATTAAACCGGCATCCGGGGTAGTTGACAAGGAAATAATAACACTAGTGACGAAATACCGTGAGAAGGTCGATGCCGTCCTGAATGAAACGATTGGAGAGACTGAAAGTGACCTCGATGGAGAGCATGTGCGGGAAGGAGAAACAAATCTCGGCAATTTCATTGCGGACATCATGAGATCTGCATCCGGTGCCGACGCGGCGATCATCAACGGAGGCGGCGTCAGGGCTGGAATGAAAAAGGGCTCGATATCAGTGAAAAATGTCTATAACGTCCTTCCCTTTAACAACTATATCGTTGCAATCAGGCTGACCGGCAAAGAGATAAAAGAGACCCTTGAACACGGCGTTTCCACGATTGAGAAGAATGAAGGCAGGTTCCCTCAGGTATCGGGGCTCACCTTTACGTATAATGCCTCAGCCACGGTCGGTTCGAGGGTCAGTGAAATTCTCATCGCAGGGAGCGGCATCGATCCCGGAAGGGAATACACTGTCGCTACGAATGATTTCCTCGCTGCAGGCGGTGACGGCTATGCCGCCTTCGGAGATGCCGTGAAATCGTCAACGGATTTCTCTGTCGTTGGCGGAGTCATGAAAGGCGAAAAGCTTTTCTATAATGATTCAAGCCGCTGGCTAAGGGACGTCGTTATCGAATACATAAAAGAGAGGAAAATAATCGCGCCGGTCCTTGAGGGCAGGATTGTCAGAATGCAATAATAGTATGGGAAACAGAGACGAGAGCCAATGAGGATTTACGTCAATAATATACCATGCGATCTTCTGCCGGGGATGACGGTACGGCATGCCCTCACCCAGACCGGCCTGCTCCAGGAAACAGAGCAATCCCAAAGGGTATTCGATGAATGGGGAAATGAGATCGGAATGGACGGGGCTTTATCCGAAGGAGAAAAGATTTACCTTCAGTGAACAATCTACCGATGCAGGCCACGGTGGAATAAATGGCGCAGTCTGCCTGAAGTTGCTATAGAATATAACAAACAATTTCTCACAAGGAGTTTTCACAATGGATTGGTATCGGAGAATTATTGCATCGGCTTTCAAATACCCGCTTGTTATCATGCTGTTCCTCGCGGTACCCTGCTCTTGTTTTGCGGCGCCGTCACTCGAAAAGATGAAGGCAGAGTTCAAAAACATGGAATGGGAAGCCCGGCTGGCCGCTATGGAAAAGCTGAAAGAACTGAGGGATGAGGAGACAGTGGATTTTCTGATGGCCATTGCCAGCGACCGGAAAGAACATTGGACAGTGCAGATCAGGGCGATTCAGTTCATGGGAGAAATCCGGAATCCCAAAACACTCGACCTGCTCCTGAAAATCTTCACTAGCCGGACAAGCGGATATGAATGTCCTGCCATTAAATCGTATACCGCAATCGCTCTTGGAAATTTCAGCGGGCAGAGCGATGTCGTCGATCCCCTCATCGCGGCCATCCATAACGAGGAACCCCTTGTGCGGGAGGCTGCTGTGCGGTCACTGGGTACCCTTGGCAATACAAAAGCAGTTCCGCATCTGATCCCGCTCCTCCGGTCTCCCAGCCTCGCCATGCGACTAAGCGCGATAAAAGCCCTTGAATCCATAGGCGATCCAAAGGCCATTCCCCACCTTGAGGACATTGCAGGAAAAGACAGCGACAGAATAGCGCGGGAAATCTCAACAATTGCGGTGCGTAACCTTCGTGGCCTCTAAAAAAAATCCTCTCCATGATGAAAGAACTCTATCAATAGAGAGGAAATAGTTAATTCCTGGATTCAAAAAAAAACAGGGCCGGTCTTAACGCCGGCCCTGTTCTGTGTAACAATTTAGAACATCATCCCTACCTGTGCCCCGACTCTGAAGTTGTCAGCACTTGACTCTGTATCGACGTTATCGAACTCAAGATCGTCAGTAAACTGATACTTTGCGTTGATGCCGATGAACCACTCTTTGCTCAGCTTGTAATTGATATCTGTAAATACCTGGCCTCCAAATAACCAGTCGTCCGCATCCTCATCGATATCGTTTGCCTCAATCTTAAAATAACTGTAGGAAATACCTGCTCCGAAATCCCAAACCCAGTCGGGAGAGAGCGCAACTGCATACTTGAGATTCAATTCTACCGGGATGAAGGTTACATCAATATCAACATTGATTGGCCCACCACCGAGATCGATGTCATCGTCATTGCTTGTCCCTGCCCAGCCGGCTTCAAGTCCCAGATAGAGATTGGGATAAATTGCATAAAATCCTTCGAGCCCCACATAGACACCGTTTTCCAGGTCAATTTCGTCAAACGCATCTTCGGTAAAGTTGATGTAATCAATCTTAAGCGCTACATTGCCCATACCCAGATCATATTTCTCCGCTGCATAAAGCGTAGTTGATGCAAAAACAAAAAGAATCATGAGTGACAGTGCTAATACTTTCTTCATACTATTACCCTCCTTAGGATTTTACTTAAATTTATTCTTCCGGATACTGCCTTAAATCCCGCGAGCCCCACCTCCTTTCTCAAGGTATCAAATTGTCTGCCTGATGAATTCGACTCAGGCATCTGCGCCGCATGTTAAATGTAGTATTCTTTTTTTATGTACAAGCGTAGCAAAAAAAGTCATCAATGTCAAATAGTTTCGCATGAATTCTTACGTGAGGCAACAGGATGATCGAAGAAGAATCGAGGGAAAAAGCTTACGCGGAAGTCTCTCCCGTCTCAGAACTCTGCTTTCTCGAAGTCCATTCAGAGATAAGAGAGTACCCGAGCGCAAGAAGCGTCGGCCCCAGAAAGACCCCGATGAAACCGAATGCGATTACCCCACCGAGCACTCCGAGAAGAATAAGGACGAAGGGGAGGTTCCCTCCCCGGCTGATGAGATATGGCTTAACTAAATTATCAACTCCGCTCACAACAAACATGCCCCATACCGCCATAAAAATCCCCCAGGCTGTGGATTTTTCATAAAAGAGCCAGATCGCTGACGGGATCCAGATGAGCGGGGGCCCGTTGGGAATAAATGCAAAAAAGAAGGTTACAAAGCCGAGGAGAAACGCGCCGGGCACCCCGGCGACAAAAAAACCGATCGCGGCGAGCGCTCCTTGCACGGCAGCCGTCCCCAGGATGCCGTATACGACACTCTTTGTGGTATCCGCAGCTACCTTGAGGAGCCTCTCTGAACGTTCGCCCGCAATCCTCCGCAGGAAATTCGCGAGGCTCTGCGCTGTCTCCTCCCCGTCACGGTAAAAGAAAAAGCAAACAACAATGCTCAGAAGTATCTGAAACAGGGCCAGCGCCATACCGGGAGTGCTTTTGAGTATGAATTGCCTGATCTGTTTCAGGTAGGGTTCCAGCGTGGCCTCAAACTGTGTCTGATCGATAGTCCATTCCTCCCAGCTTTCATAAAGGGAGTTCCCTATGAGCGGAAGGTTCTCTACCCAGGCGGGCAAAGGAGGCAATCCCTGTTCGAAGGCTGCCCGTGTCCGCGCAGCGAGATCCGTTGCCTCACCTGCAAACCTCAGGCCGATAAAAAGGATCGGAACGACAAAGGTTGCGGTGAGCAGCAGTGTCATGAAGGTTGCAGCAAGCGTCTTTCTCCCTTTGAAGAGCTGCACCCACCATCGGTACACAGGCCATGTGGAGAACGTAAGGATCACTGACCATAAAAGAGCGGATATGAAAGGGCGCAGGACAAAGAAGCAGCCCACAATGAGGATAAGGAGAACAATCGCGCTTATGAAATGCTCAATGTATTTGTCTTTTTGATCGTCCATGAATTCCTCTTTCCATATCCCCCTTGTACAACCGCACCTCCCGATTGAATACACATCAATTGCTCTGGTCATACAGTGATGATACAATTAGATTCTACACATATTGAATGAATTTTCAAAGGAGGGCCGCGCAATGCTTGACAGGATCAATCCGACCGGGACGCCCGCATGGAAGAAATTACAGAATCATTTTAAGACAATGAAAAGCAGGCAGATGAGGGATATGTTCCAAAAAAATCAACAGAGATTTTCGCAATTTTCCCTGACATTAAACGACATGACTGTCGATTATTCAAAAAATATCATATCCGGCAGAACGCTGAAACTGCTCCGGGAACTCGCGTGTGAGTGCCGTCTGCAGGACGCGATCGAAAAGATGTTCTCCGGAGATAAGATCAATACAACCGAAGGCCGCGCTGTCCTTCACGTTGCCCTCAGAAACCGTTCAAACACCCCTGTCTCTGTTGACGGAGCGGATGTAATGCCTGAAGTTAATGCAGTTCTGGAACAGATGAAAACGTTCTCTGAGAATCTTATCAGTGGTACGTGGAAGGGGTATACCGGGAAACGCATCACCGATATCGTCAACATCGGCATCGGCGGATCGGACCTCGGACCCCTCATGGTAACGGAAGCGCTGCATCCATACAAAACAGCGCATATCCGTACCCACTTTGTCTCGAATGTCGACGGCACCCATATTGCAGAAACAGTAAAGAGACTGTCGCCTGAGACCACCCTCTTCATAATCGCCTCCAAGACGTTTACCACGCAGGAAACCATGACAAACGCACATACGGCACGGAAATGGTTTCTTGATAGAGCAAACAACGATTCTTTCATCCGGAATCATTTCATTGCAATTTCTACTAATGCAGAGGAGGTAAAAAAATTCGGCATCGATCCGGTGAACATGTTCAGATTCTGGGACTGGGTAGGCGGCAGATATTCTCTCTGGTCGGCAATCGGCCTTTCGATTGCCTGCACGATCGGCTTCGATCATTTCGCCGAACTCCTCGATGGGGCCAATGAGATGGACATGCATTTCAGAACTGCTCCCTTCGAACGGAACATTCCGGTTGTGCTCGCATTGATCGGCATCTGGTATGTTAATTTCTTCGGAGCTGAAACAGAGGCTATCCTCCCGTATGATCAGTACCTGCACAGGTTCCCTGCCTATTTCCAGCAGGGGAATATGGAAAGCAACGGAAAATCCGTTGACAGGGCAGGACAGGCAGTCCGCTACCAGACCGGTCCGATTGTCTGGGGTGAGCCGGGGACAAACGGCCAGCATGCGTTCTTCCAGCTTATCCATCAGGGGACGAAATTCATACCGTGCGATTTTATCGCGTCGGCTCTCAGCCATAATCCAATCGGTGATCATCACGCGATTTTGCTCTCCAACTTCTTTGCGCAGACCGAAGCGCTGATGAAAGGGAAAACACTTGATGAAGTTTCACAGGAGCTGAAAGCATCAGGGGCAAGCGATGACGAAACAAAGATGCTCGCACCGTTTAAAACATTCCAGGGAAACAGGCCGACAAATTCCATCCTCATCAGAAAGCTGACGCCAAGGACTTTAGGAAGCCTGATCGCCATGTATGAACATAAGATCTTCGTCCAGGGCGTTATCTGGAATATCTTCAGCTTCGATCAGTGGGGAGTTGAACTCGGCAAACAGCTTGCAAAAAAAATCCTCCCGGAGCTTCATGGGGACGACAAGGTTTCTTCGCATGACGCATCGACAAACGGACTGATCAGTGCGTATAAGAAATTAAGAAACGCATAGCAGGGATTAGTTACAAAATCCTGAATAGAGGGCGGGCAATAAGTATTTGAGCGGATTTTTTTGCCGATAGTCAGCTTCACTTTGAATGATAATAAAGAGGCAAAAGCCTCGGAGGCACCAGCTTCATCGGGGCCGAGAATGAGCGAGTATACGTATTTTCCGCTAGCAGGCGTGGGACACTCTGTCCCTATTTATCTGTTTCTGCGAAGGTCTTTTTCATCGGGGTGGCGGCGCGGACTGTCACAATAGAGTACGGCTGCACAACATAAGATGATCCCCTGATCAGAGGCGCCTTATCCAGAGCGCAGATGTCCCCGGGAGATTCACGGTAGGTATCGATCCACAGGCACCACCTTTGTCCGAACTGTTGCGGCGCAGGCGGCAGCGCAAATTCAAGAGGCTCGTGATAGGCATTCATCATTACGTGGATGACAAACTTGCCTCTCAGGCTCCAGGCGGTCAGGGCAATGCTGTGGGATTCATCGCTCCAGTCAGGCTCATTGAGTTTTACCCCGTGCCACTGTATTCGCGCCTGCTTGAGCAGTTGATGAAGGGTCAGTCCCCAAGCCCCAGTCGAAATATCACGCCTGAGCCGGGCCTTTATCAGGAGTTTGACAAACCGGTAGATATCAGAGTGTTTTGTGAGAAGATTCCAGTCGAACCAGCTTATCTCGTTGTCCTGGGAATATGCATTGTTATTCCCTCCCTGGGTCCGCCTGACCTCATCCCCCATGAGGAGCATGGGGGCGCCGGCGGCAAGGAGTGTGATGGTATGGAAGTTTTTCACCTGTCGGTTGCGGAGCCGCTCGATTTCCGGATCTTCAGTCGGGCCTTCAGCCCCGCAGTTCCAGCTTAGGTTGTTATCAGTGCCGTCCTTGTTATCCTCTCCGTTCGCTTCATTATGCTTGTTATTGTAAGAGACGAGGTCATTGAGCGTAAATCCATCGTGGCAGGTGATGAAATTAATGCTCTGTTCAGCCTCCCGCTCCTGATGGCCGTAAAGGTCAGGACTGCCGAGCAGCCGTGATGTAAAGCGGGATACCATGCCGCGGTCACCCCTCAGGAAGCTCCGCACGTCATCACGGAACTTTCCGTTCCACTCCTTCCAGCTGTCACCGATGAAACTGCCTACCTGGTAGAGGCCAGATGCATCCCATGCCTCTGCAATCAGCTTGAGGCCGGCAAGGGCAGGGTCGGTTTCGATATCCCACAGGACCGGAGGGTTCTCAAGCGGGCGGCCGTATTCATCACGGGACAGGATCGAGGCAAGGTCGAACCGAAAACCGTCCACATGCATCTCCTCAGCCCAGTAGTGGAGGCTGTCGATGATCATACGGCGCACAAAGGGGTTGCCTGCATTGAGGGTATTGCCGCAGCCGGTGTAATTGGAATAGAGTCTCTTGTCCTGTTCCAGCAGGTAATACGCATCGTTCTGGAAGCCCCGGAAGCATAAGGTCGGTCCCAGATGATTGCCTTCGGCAGTGTGATTGTAGACGACATCGAGTATCACCTCTATCCCTGCCCGGTGCAGCGCCTTCACCATGTCCCGGAATTCATCGAGAGGACCGAGGAGGTCTTTCCGTGAACTGTAAGCAGCATGGGGCGCAAAGAACGAGATAGGCGCATACCCCCAATAATTCTTAAAACCGGCCGGCGCGTCCTGCGCGTCATACTGATAGACGGGGAGGAGTTCCACGGCCGTGATGCCAAGGTCCCTGAGATACGGGATCTTTTCGATTAATCCGGCATAGGTCCCCCGTTTTTCAAGAGAGACTCCCGATCCGGGAGTTACGGTGAATCCACGCACATGCATTTCATAAATAATCGCCTGCGTGAAGGGCCTTTTGAGCGGTGCATCTCCCTCCCAGTCATATGCGCTTGTATCGGCAACCACGCTTTTCATCGATGAAGCGGCGTTGTCACCCGGTTCGCTCGTCAGAAACCGGTTATACGTTTCAGGGATCGCAACAGCCCTGCCATAGGGATCAAGGAGCACTTTCCGCGGGTCAAACCGCAATCCGCGCTCGGGCTTAAACGGTCCGTGGACGCGATATCCATAGATCTGCCCTGCCTGGACACCGGGGACAAAAACATGCCAATAGTGGTAGGTTCTGTTTTCATTGGGATCGAGACGTACTGTCCGGATTGGTGCAGGAGCGTCCGCACGATCGAAGAGAAGCAATTCCACTCCAGTGGCGTTTTTTGAAAAGACGCTGAAATTTACACCCTCCGGGCAGACCATCGCACCAAGCGGGAAGCTGTTTCCCTTGTTCCCGGTTGATGCGCTGCCGCACGCCCGGATAATCCTTGCAGTCATTTCTCTCCTCTGTAATCTGGAAACGGATACGGGTTACTTCAACTGGATATTCGAAATTTTATAATAATAGTTAAAAGGAAAATATTCAATTGGACCGATTTCGGATAGAAAATCTTTTCCTGTGAAGGTAGACTTTTAAAGTTGTACCCTCCTTAGTTTCTTTTAAAGCTGCGCCCTGCTGATTGCATCGAGGACTTCCCATTGTTCATAGGCATCGGCGATCTCCGCTTCGATTTCCCCGATTCTCGTCTTCAGCTCCGGCATCCGCTGCCCCTCCCTCTTATAAAAATCCGGATCGCCGAGGGTCTTATGAAGGCTGTCGCGCTCCGATTCGAGCGATTCGATCAGGGCAGGCAGGGCTTCGAGTTCTCTGTTCTCCCTGAAAGTCAACGTACGCGGGTCGCTCGCGCTGCGGCCGCGGTTTCTGCATCTTCTTAGGCTCAAGGGGTGCAGGCCTGCGCTGTCGCAGCCAATCATCATAGCCTCCGACATATTCCTCGATTCTTCCCTCGCCTTCAAAAACTATCGTGCTCGTCACAATATTATTGAGAAACTCCCGGTCATGGCTTACAAGGAGGACAGTCCCTTCATACTCCATCAGCATCTCCTCAAGCAGCTCCAGGGTATCGGCATCAAGATCGTTTGTCGGCTCATCCAGGACCAGAACGTTCGAGGGTTTCGTAAAGAGCTTTGCAAGCAACGCCCTGTTCCGTTCTCCGCCCGAGAGGACCTTTACCGGAGAGCGCGCCCGCTCCGGGGGGAAGAGAAAATCCTGAAGATAGCCGATGATGTGTCTTGTTGTTCCATTTACGGTGACGGTCTCACTGCCGTCGCCAACATTGTCCCTGACCGATTTTTCATCATCCAACTGCGCCCGATGCTGATCGAAATATGCGACCTCAAGACGGGTGCCCATGCGCACCGATCCCCTGTCGGGCTTGATCGCGCCGAGGAGGATTTGGAGAAGGGTTGTTTTGCCTGAGCCGTTCGGGCCTATGATGCCGATCTTGTCCCCCCGCATTATGACTGTAGAGAAATCTTTTATCAGAGGAACTCCCTCATAGCTGTGACCGACCTCTTTTGCCTCGATGACAAGCCTGCCTGAGCGTGCAGCCTCGTTAAGCCTCATTGCAGCCGGGCCGTCCACTTCGCGCCTTCTGAGGCGTTCGTTCCTCAACTCCCTGAGGGCCCTCACCCTGCCTTCGTTGCGGGTCCGGCGCGCTTTTATCCCCTGCCGTATCCACGCCTCTTCCTGTGCGAGTTTCTTATCAAAAAGGGCGTTGTGAACAGCATCGGAATCGAGTTCGGCCTGTCTCCTCGAAACATAGGTCTTGTAATCGCCCGGCCAATCCGTTACACGACCCCGGTCCAGTTCGACTATCCGTGTCGCCAGATTACCGATGAATTTTCTGTCGTGCGTTATAAACAGCAGGGCGCCGCGAAACTCATGAAGAAATTCTTCCAGCCATCCGATTGAATCGATATCGAGATGGTTCGTAGGCTCGTCCAAAAGCAAAAGGTCCGGCTCGTTCACGAGTGCGCGGGCCAGAAGGACCCTTCTTTTGTATCCGCCCGAAAGTTCGCCCGCAACAGCGTCCGGGTCGAGATGAAGACGGGAAAGAACAGTCTCAACCCGCTGCTGAATCTGCCATCCTCCCTCGGATTCTATACGGTGCTGTATTTGTTCCAGCTCGGCGACGAGTTGCGCAGTTTTATCCGCACGGCTCAACCGGTTGCTCAGCTCATGATATACCGGGAGCAGATCGGCTATGCCGCCGAGGCCTGCTGAAACCGACTCGAAGACCGTGCCGGACAGATCCTGCGGGACTTCCTGCTCAAGAGACGCGATTCTCACTCCCTGTTCGCGTATGACCGTACCGGCATCAGGAGATATCTCGCCCGCGATCATTCTCATGAGGGTCGTTTTGCCCGCGCCGTTTCTGCCGACCAGGCATACCCGCTCACCCCGCTCGATATGCAGCGTTACCCCATCAAGCAGCTCAGGCCCGCCAAAGGCAAGACGCACATCCTGTAAGCTCACCAATGCCAATTTTCACCTCGGGAAAAACTGATTAGAAAATCCTGTCTTTTCATTCCGTGGCTTCAACCAAGGCAGGCTCCGGAATTTGTCGATGACGCACCTATGCCGCTGAAAGTTCAGGTAGGATCGTATTCAATTTTCATCTTTTCTATTCGTTTACAAGCCCGGCTGCATTAAACCGCAACATATTCTGCAAGAGAATGAGACTCCGGGATCGGCAAGTTGTCCTCCCTCAGTCCTCTCACGTGCATTTCAATAGCCGCATGCATATGCTTTTTTACCTCTTCAACAGTAACACCGGTAGCCACGCAGCCCGGCAAGTCCGGTGAATATGCAGAATAATTGTTTTCTGCTTTCTCTATGACAACAAGGAAACGGCTCATGTTAATTTACCTCCTTTACCTTTGCCTGTTTAAAAATACTGTTGAGCTAAATCATCATTAGGATGACCAGCTATTGTTACCCTTCCCACCTTTACAGGATGCTTATATTGCCTGTGGCTACCCTTTATAGCAACAATATACCATCCATCTTCTTCTATCAGTTTAATGATATCACGTACCTTCATTTTTCAACCACTTCCTTGTTCCCTGCCCCTTCATAGGCCTTGATAACCCTGTCGGGCTTCAGGTTATGGAGGCTGCTCATGAAGCTTTTCTACCCTTTTTATCTTCCTCCACCACCTCAAGATGGCCCTTTATTGCGTCCTTTATCATCTCCAGTGCTTCTTCCGCAGTATCGCCCTGTGAAGCGCATCCCGGAAGCGAAGCGCATTCTATCCAGTACCCTCCATCTTCCATATCAGGATGAAGAACGACAGGATATTTTTTCCTCCGGACGGCTACAGGATATTTTCTTTCTTTTCGAAGCGACAAGACATCACCCTTCAGACTTTCGACGATTTCTCCAATGCAATGCTATGCTCGCAATGACACATGGGGAAATACTGGAGCCGGTGGGGAGAGTCGAACTCCCGACCAGCTGATTACGAATCAGCTGCTCTGCCTCTGAGCTACACCGGCTTTATGCGGTATAAGATAGCCGTTTTTTTCGAATATCCGGCTGTTCCAATCCGATTTCAGCAGTTATTGATTCTAATGCATTTCCTGAATCCCTTGCAAGTTCATTGCACAATAAACGCAAGAGAAGATCTTCGAGATTTTTATGTACAGAAGAACTGATGAGGCAAAAAAGAAAGCCGCCCGCTTGGGCGGCTTTCTCAGACAGAGAACTCTGTCAGAACAAATTATATGTTCAGGATTAAACGCATAAGTATGGAAGTTTCCGAATCCTTGTATTCCCTGTTACTTATGCCTTCGTCGTTCCTGTTAATGGCTATGCCCTTACCCTCATCGCTCTTTAAGTAATTGACATCGAGCATAATCCTTGTCCTGGGGTTCCATGTCCAGCGCAGGCCGCCTGTCACAGAATACCCTTTGTTGGTCCCATCGAGGACAGCATTGGAACCTCCCTCAAACAACTCCTCGGAAGTATCATGAAGGGCGTACCGTGCTGCAATTTCCCATGCACCCCATGTTCCATCTTTAAGGCTGAAATTCTTCTTCGGTTTTGGCTGTCTCCAGTTAAAAAAGATATCTTGAATTGACTTTTGCTCACCGGTGAGGAAATAACTGAGCCACACCTGATGAACATCAGAGTGGTATGTATCATCCAGATGGTTCACAACTGCCCCGGCAGAATTGTACACAGTCAAGGTATCCCACTCTACGCGATTGAACTCATAGCTTGCCGTAAAGGGACCGACAATCCAGTGCAATTCACCGCCATATCTTGTGCGCTGATCAAGATCAACTCTGTTTGCTATCCACCTGTACCAGTTTGACTCGAAGTTTTCTGTTCTGTTGTTTGCCTCGCCTTTTCCTGTCTTATTGGACTGGAGGCCACCCTCAAAGCTTCCCGCCAGGTGCAGTCCTTTAATATACGTACTTTCCGAGTCTTTGAATGGTACAAGCATCAATCTTAAGGCATAGTTTTTCTCATTGTCCCAATCACCCTGGGAATTATCGGTCTCAGTACCAGTACCGTTAAACGCCCCAACGCATGTCTGTACTTTTCCCCCCAGGAAAGAGCTGATAATGTTAATACCGCGGTCAAAATGCGGGCTGACTGGCGTATCTGTTGCGTATTCAATAAAGTTTACATTTGCCTCTTCTGTCAGAAAATCAGCGCCGCCTGCCGGAATCTTGAACTGACCTACCATGACATTTAATTCAGGCATGAATTTGAACATCCAGTAAGCATTCCTGACAGCAGCTGAACTATCAGCCATCTCAATCTGGAGACGGAACATATGTTCAATATCTCCCGTGTAAAGACTACCCCTCATGTCGTACCGGGCGCGACGGATATCAAAACTGGCTGCGCTTTTCCCGGATTCAAAAACACGGGTGTCAAAATTTAGTGTGCCACCTATTTGAAGCTTGAACTGCTTATCCGGTGTCTCAATAAAGAATCCGTCTTTCCAGTACGCCCAGGCTTTTTGTTTCTTTTCTTCCTTTAACTGGGCCTCTTCCTTCTCAACCTTTGTCGCTGCATCCTTCATACTTTGAAACTTCTTGTCGCTTTCTTGCTGTTTCTTTTCCAGATCCTGGATCTTATTAAGCAGCTTCTGCACTTCACCTTTCAGCTGCTCAATGTCCTGAGAATCTGCTGCGAGAACAGGCACAGCTGACATACAGAAAAGAAAAACGAACATCAACAACACTACCCCCACTCTTCTCATACACAAACCTCCTTCGTAAAAAATTTTCTGCCGGGACGCTTCGCCCGATCATTTGAGAACACACCGTTATCTTTATATGCTTATTATCATATGTCTTTATAATGTTTAGATGGTAAGCAATACATATGCCAATTACATAACATATTGATATTGAATTAGATTGGATCCCCTCCCCAAAAAACGCTGCAATCATGTGATGCAACGGTACATGGGGAATGTGCTTTATGCAGATAATCACCCGATGCAAATAAATGTTGCTGTGAAACTTATTGTTGCTCTGGTCAATAGCCAATTCGCATACCCGTTTCGTCACCGGGCAATGGAAATGCTCCTTCGGCAGCAGGAGTTGCGCGCGGTGTCTCAACCGCATTCGACCTCGCGATTGAGACAAAAATCCCCTCGTACAGAATCCCGATATCCGCGATATATTGTCTGCCGGGGTTGATATTCAAATAACAGCTGCCGATCCTGTCGCTCAAGGCACTATCAAAAAAACTATTTGCTTCAGCCTTATCGATGTCGATATCGGTTACATCGTATGTCCTTATGATAAGATCGCCTTTGAACATCTTCAGGGCGTTTTCCCTCACTTCCCAGAAGACAAAAAGGCTGAACGGATTAACAACCATAAGGGTGATTGCATTTTCACCATATTCAGAGGGAAATGTCTCCCACGGCACAGGAGGATAAAGCGTTGTTTTTTCAGGGGGAAATGCAGTTTCTCTCTTCACTGCTGCCGGTTTTATCTTCGCTTCAATTTTCGGCTCAGGGAGAGGCGCAGTTTTCTTATGTTTCTCTTTCTTCTCTGCAGCCGGCGGCGGCGGAGCTTCAGTCCTGATTTTTTTTGCCGCTTTCCCCTGTTTCCCTTTTTTCTCAGGCTTCACGCTGGCAACAGCACTCTTCTCAGGTTTCTCAGCCGGTCTTTTTGGGGCGGGAACTGTTCTTGTCTTTGCAGGAGATATTTTTTTTGCAGCTGGTTTCTCCGCAACCTTCTTTGATTTTGTCTTTACCGGAGCCTCTTTTGCGGCCGTAACCCTGACTTTTCTTGCGAATTTTTCAGCAGGGGTTTTTGCTATTTTCTTCTTCGTTTTTAGAAGAGGCTTCTCTTCTTTCTTTCCTGCGGTTTTCCTGCGAACCTGTTCGGCTTTGATCGCAACTTTTGGTATAACCTTCTTTACCGCCTTCCCGGTTTTTTCCTGCTTCTTTATCGCAACGGTTTTGGGTTTCTTCGCTGCCGCAACCGCACTCTTTTTTGCCGGTGGCTTTTTTGCTGCGGCAACCGCACTCTTTTTTGCCGGTGGCTTTTTAGCTGCGGCAACCGTGCTCTTCTTTGCCGATGGCTTTTTTGCTGCGGCAACAGTACTCTTTGTTACGGTTGGCTTCTTCGTCTTTCCCACGGGTCTGGCTGCTGTTATTTTTTTTGTTTTGGCAGAGCTTTTTTGAGGAGTCGTGAGGGCTTTTTTGATCTTCTTCTCCATCGCCTGTTTCCTGGTTCTTTCAGAAATCTTTTTTGCGGATGCTTTCTTCTTCATGGCCCCTCCTTCACCCCGGTTGCGCATATTGTACCTAAAAAAGTGAAAAGTGAAAAGTTATAAGTTAAGAGTGTCGGAATTATAACTTTTAACTTTCAACTTTTAACTTCTCACTTTTTTCAATGCGCCTCTGCCCAGTTCTTCCCGTGGTGGATATCGACACGCAGCGGCACGGAAAGCTGCAGCACTCCTTCCATCCCGCTCCTGACAATCTCTCTCGCATTTTCAAACTCCTGAGGTGGGACTTCGAACAGCAGTTCGTCATGCACCTGCAGGATCATTTTTGTGGCCATCCCGCTCTCTCTCAGCTTTCTCCCTATTGTGATCATCGCACGTTTAATGATATCGGCTGCGGTTCCCTGAATGGGAGAATTTATCGCAAACCGCTCCCCCTGCTGTCTCACCATTATATTCTTGTTGCTGAGTTCGGGGACAGCGCGTCTTCGTCCGAAGAGTGTCGTGACATAACCGTTCTTCCTCGCCTCCCTGAGATTGTCTTCGATATACCTTTGTACGCCGGGATGCCTGGCAAAATACTGCCCGATATAATGTTTCGCTTCTTCTCTCGATATGCCGAGCGTCTCCGAAAGGCCGAACGGTGAAATACCGTAGAGAACGCCGAAATTCACCGTTTTGGCGATCCTCCTCATGTCGGGGCTCACCTGTTCTGCCACGATCCCGAACAGTTCGGAGGCTGTTCGCGTGTGGACGTCAAGGTTGTTTTTGAAAGCCTCGATAAGCCCGTCGTCACCGCTCAAATGAGCGAGCACCCTGAGTTCGACCTGCGAATAATCCGCTGAAAGAAGGAAATTGTCCCCTTCCGCGATAAAGGTCTCCCGTATACGCCTTCCCCATTCCCCCCGTATCGGAATGTTCTGGAGATTCGGCTCGCTGCTGCTCAGCCTTCCTGTGGCAGTTACCGTCTGATTGAAGGAAGTATGAACACGGCCTGTCTGCGGGTTTATTAGCATTGGGAGAACATCGATATACGTACTTTTCAGTTTGCTCATGCTCCGGTAATTCAGTATCTCCCTCGGGAGTTCATGTGTTCGGGCGAGTTCCTCAAGGACCCCCATGTCTGTTGAAAATCCGGTTTTCGTCTTTTTCCCGGGCTGGAATCCAAGGCTGTGAAAGAGAACATTGCTGAGCTGTTTCGGTGAATTGATGTTGAATTCCTCCCCGGCAAGAAAATAGATCCTCCTCTGTATGCCTTCAAGCTCCCTCTCAAGCTCTTTGGAAATTGCCTGGAGCTTTTCCGGATCGACTTTGATCCCGGTCATCTCGATGTCGGCAAGTACCCGGATAAGGGGCATTTCCACGGTGCGATAGAGGGCATCAAGGCCCTGCTCTGCCAGCATGTCAAAAAGCAGCCCTTTCAATTCGCAGCTCAGGCTCGCATCATCGCACGCATACGGGGCAGCCGTCTCCAGCGGTACTTCAGCGAAGGAATTACGCTTGCCAAGGACCTCCATAAACGTCTTTTTCCTGTAAGAAATCCTCTCAAAGGCAACCTCTTCGAGGCTGTGGTTCGGCTTGTTGGGGTTCAGGAGATAGGACGCGATCATGGTGTCATAGAGTTCGCCCTTCACTCCGACCCCTTCATGTGCAAGAATCATCATGTCATATTTAAGATTATGCCCTATTTTTGCAACCGTATCATCTTCAAGAATTGCTGACAGCGTTCGGATGACATCGCTTTTATCGGCCTGTGCCGGGGCTCCGGGATATTCATGGGACAGGGGGATGTAGTATGCCTGGTCGTTCCCGATACAGAATGAAAGCCCGACAAGACGCGCGGTAACGGGATTTCTGCCTGTCGTTTCCGTATCAAATGCAATCTCATGCCTGACGGAAGAGGTAATCTCCCTAAGCCTCTCTGAAGAAAGCACCATCTCACACTCAGTCTTTCTTGTTGCCTGGGAAGGAATCAGTTTCATAAGACTTCCAAATTCCATCTCTTTCAGGAGAGAGAGAAACAAAAGCCAATCCGGCTCGCGCAGTCTGAATTCCCCGATATTCACATCAATAGGCACGGCAGTATCAAGTACCGCAAGCTTTTCGCTCAATCTCACACTATCCGCGTATTCGGATACCAGTGCCCTCAACTTATCTTTCTTAATCCGCGGGATATTACTGAGGAGGTCTTCAATGCTTCTGAATTCGGCCAGAAGCGCTTTTGCGGTCTTCTCGCCGACTCCTTTAATTCCGGGGATATTATCAACCGCGTCTCCTGTGAGCGCCATAAACTCCGGAATCCTCGATGGTTCAACTCCAAACCGTTCCTTTACCGATTCACTGTCGAACAGCTTGTCTTTCATCGGGTCGTACATCTTTACCTTGTCATTCACCAGCTGAAGCATATCCTTATCGCCGCTCACAATGAATACATCGGTTCCTTCGGAAACCGCCTTTCGCGCGATAGTGGCGATGATGTCATCTGCTTCGTATCCCGGGATCTCGAATATCGGGATACGAAAGGCGGAGACCATTTTCCTTATATACGGCAGTTGTGTAACGAGATCGCCCGGAGTTTCAGGCCTCTGGGCTTTGTATGCTTCATACATCCTGTGCCGTTCAGTCGGCACAGGTGAGTCGAAGGCCACCACAACCCCGTCGGGAGTTTTATCCCTGATGATTTTGAGGAGCATGGTTGTAAATCCATAGACCGCATTGGTCGGAAAGCCTTTGGAGTTGGAGAGTTGCTTAATGGCGTAGTACGCGCGGTAGACGTAGGAGTTGCCGTCGATAAGGTAAAGGTTCACGGATGATTATACCTTATAAGATATATCCCTTAATACCTATTCTTTATGCATTCAATTCAATTGCGGAATTACAATCGAAATCTGCCTCGTGGTGATTCCAACTTGCCTAATCGAAGCAATCCTCGACAGACGTGCGCGGACCGAAATACTACCCAGAATCCGCATAGAATGCAACGCCTTCTAACATTTCCGGCCTCCGTTTTGTACTTCCACGCCATAGAAACCTGATATAATTGTGCTGAGTATAACTGTTAATCAACATTATCTAAATGGATGATTACATGGAAGCAATGAAATATTTCTATGAGCTTTTTTCAATGTTGCCGCGTCAAGGCCCTGGAGACAATCAATCAACTCGGGAAGCATTCAGCCTAATGGAAGAAGTACCCTCAGAGCCATATATTCTTGATATCGGATGTGGTGTTGGTATGCAAACTGTAGAACTGGCAAGAATTTCAAATGGTACAATCATTGCCCTTGATAATCATCAGCCTTTTTTGGAAAAGTTAATGGAAAAAGCAAAGCAAGCGGGCGTTGCAGAAAAAATTACACCCAGGAATCAGTCAATGCTTGAGATGAATTTTGACAATAATACTTTTGATGTCATTTGGTCAGAGGGAGCATTATATTTCCTGGGTTTTGCAAATGGATTAATGAAATGCAAAGAATTGCTAAAGAAACATGGGTATCTTGCTGTGACCGAGATGGTATATCTATTGCCTGCCCCGCCTGCTTCTTTGCAGCAATTCTTTGAAAATGAATATCCTGATATTGGAGATATTCAAAGTAAACTCGCAGTAATCGAAAAGGCAGATTTCAATCTCATTTCACACTTCACCTTGCCGAAGTCCTCATGGTTAGATAATTTCTATTCACCGATGGAAGAAGCAATTAAGCTATTAAAGAAGAAATATACCGGCAATGAAGTTGCATTACGAATATTTGAGGATGCACAAAATGAGATAAATCTTTACAAAAAATATTCGGATTATTTTGGGTATGAATTTTTTATAATGCAGAAAAATACATAATATAAGTATATGTACTTGCTCCTTCCTGGAATCATCGCAGCTTAGATTAGCCGCAGGTGGCAACGGTTCGAATATAAATACGCACCGCTGAAGCTTTTCGAGACCGAGTATTGTCGATTTAAAACCGCTTGACTGATTTCTCTATTGAACGGTCACTCCGACTCCAGTTCTTCAGGGAAGTTGCCTTCCCGCAGTTATTCCCTTCGAACTTGATATAATTGGAAATAGTATGGGAAAAGAGAGAGAACGGATGAAAACAGGAGGTGCTCTATATGCAAGGATATACCATTAAAGCATGGCGGGCCTTAGCTTTGGCAACCCTCAGCTTGCTCTTGGCCACTCTGACGGGCTGCGCCATGGCTGGTCCAAAATCTATCACCATGGGAAGAGCTCTTTATAATGAAACTATCAACAAAACCGAAAACGAACAAATGCTACTGTCGATTGTGAAAAGTCGCTACGGTGAATCATCTACTCTTCTTGCGGTAAACAGCATAGCCGCAAACGTCCGTTTCAGCACGAATGCTGGTATCCAGGCTGGCTTCGGCCCTCAAGATAATTATACAGGCAACCTCGTGCCCTTCAGCGGAAGTATGACCTATGAGGAAAACCCCACAATTACCTATACACCCGTAGAGGGTGAACGTCACCTTCGGCAATTGCTGTCTCCTATCCCCTTGGACATCCTGATATTATTGCTTCGTAATGAAATATACCCTATGTCGCCTTTCACTCTGCTGGCGAGCAGAATCAACAATATGAGAAACCCTGTTTTTATTGATGGTAATCTTGCCAGGACTGATAATCAATTCCAACATTTTGTTGAACTTAGCCAAGAACTCCATCGTGCCGGTGTTCTGATGTTTGTGGCGGATCTGAATAGAGATACACCCTTCAGTGTGCTGATAACCGGTCACGTTCCGGTTTACTCTGATAAGGTAAGAAACTTTCTTATGTTGCTCGGAATTCCTGCGCCGAAGAACAAATCGAAAGATATCGTTATCCCTATCTACTTCGCTGTGAAGAGAGAAAATTTGGATGGCATCGCTATATCAACGCGATCAATATTCGACCTGATTCAAATCCTGGGAGCATCAATAGAGGTTCCGCATGAGCATATAGCCGAGGGGCTGACATTGAATTATCCGGCACTTGGTCTGCCAGGTAAGAATATTCATATTTATGCGTCACATGATGAGCCAGGGCAAGCGGCGATAGCTGTAAATTATCGCGGATACTGGTTTTATATTGACGATGGTGATTTGAATACAAAGTCTTTGTTTAGAACGCTTTTTACACTCTGGACTACTGTCATTGCCGCTTCAGTCGATCAAAAGGCTTCTCCGGTGTTGACCATTCCAGTGAGTCGGTAAAGGGCAATTTGTCGATCATCAAAAAATAACCCGTACAAACATCAAAAGAAACAAGATGCACCTTTGACAACGAAAGTGACAAAGCCTTGGTCTATTTGAAAACGTTAATGTGTAGGTGTTGGTCGCACCCTCATAAAATCTACTGCCATTCGGACTTGCTTAAGAACTCAATGCGAAGCAGAATATCTTCGCGCTGACGATTTAACGATGCGGTTGACGGCGTCAGACTGTTGGATGAGTATCTGCCCGTTATGCCCTGCCCTAAATTGACAAAGGATTCATACGTATTTTACAGTACAATAAATCCCTCAGGAGGTCGAATTGCTTAAATCGGTCGAAGATATCAGCACGACAAAAAAGCGTCTCAAAATTGAAATTCCTTCCGATGTCATCGAAAAAGAGATATCGGAATCGCTCGAAAAGATACGCCAGCAGGCGAAAATCCCCGGTTTCAGACAGGGGAAGGCCCCGGTCACTCTGATCGAAAAACGCTACGGGAAAGAGGTCGAAACAGAAGCGCTCGACAAACTAATCCCCGCTCAACTCGGCGATGCGATACGGGACGCGGACATCAAGATTGCAACGATGCCGCAACTGGACGAAGAGTTCGATTTCAAGAGGAAGAATCCACTTATCCTGTCAGTCACTGTTGAAATACTGCCGAAGATCGAAAACCTCGCATACGAAAATATCACCGTCAAAGACATACCGGTAGCAGTTGAAGAATCGGATGTCGATGAGTTTTTGAAGAAACTGCAGGACCAGAAGGCCGTATACCAGGTATCCGACAATCAAGTCGAAACAGACGACCTCGTCTCCTTTGAATATGCCGACAGCGAAGTCATTGGAGAAGAGCAGGACACGTCCTTGAAAGAATTGATCAAGGAGATGGGGAACGAGATATTCCCGCCCGACATTCTCGAAAAATCGATTGGGAAGAAAAAGGGTGATGGAGTCGAATTCGATACCACAATCGACGAACTCAAATCAAAAAAGCTCGCGGGAAAAACTGTGCACGTGAAAGTAACGGTGAGTGAAGTCAAGAAAAAGACCCTGCCCGCGATCGATGATGAATTCGCGAAAGACCTCGGCGTCGAAAATCTCACTGCGCTAAGGGAAAAACTGAAAGAAAAACTCGTGGGCGCCAGGACAGAGCAGGCGAAAAGGGTGCAGCAGGCTGAAATAATCAGCAAGCTTATCGAAGCCCATCCTTTTGATGTTCCTGAAAGCCTTCTCCGTCGCGAAGTGGGGTCGCTCATTGTGAACAAGAGCACCTCCGCAGGGCAGGAGGATGAGGCGGACCCGGACGATGCTGAAACGGATGATCTTTCCGTCGGATCGGGAATTGAACCGGCCGGAGGCGAGCCGTCAGCGGCAGATCAAGCCCTCGGGAAAAAGGAAGAGGAAGAGGATAAACTGAAACAGAAGGCGTTGAGGAATGTGCGGGCATCCATCATTGTCAATGAAATAGGTCAGAAAGAAGGCATTACAGTATCGGAGGACGAACTCAACCAGCGGATCTCCTTCATGGCACGGAGGCTCAATTCAACCCCCGAATCGGTCCGCAGCTACTATTCCTATCAGGAGGGGGCGCTGGACGACTTACGGCATTCTATTTTTGAAGCAAAGGTACTGGAGAGGCTTTTATCGAAAGCCGTTATCGAACCAAAGGAGAACAAATGAGCATTATTCCGATTGTTATTGAGCAAACCGGCCGCACGGAACGGGCGTACGATATCTATTCGAGGCTTCTTAAGGACCGGATTGTCTTTATCGGCACCGCGATTGATGATATGGTGGCGAATATCGTCATCGCCCAGTTGCTGTTCCTTCAGACGGAAGATCCGGACAAGGATATCCACCTGTATATCAACTCTCCCGGCGGGATCGTCTCCTCGGGTCTTGCGATATACGACACGATGCAGTATGTCAAGCCCGACATAGGCACGTACTGTATCGGACAGGCTGCAAGCATGGGCGCGCTCCTCCTTTCAGCAGGGACAAAAGGCAAGCGGTTCGCGCTTCCCCATTCCCGAATTATGCTCCACCAGCCTATGGGAGGGTTTCAGGGTCAGGCAACCGACATCGAAATCCACGCGAGGGAAATACTCAGGATGAAAGATACCCTGAACATGATCATTTCAAAACATACCGGACAGTCCCTCGAAAAAATCCAGGCCGACACCGACAGGGATTTCTTCATGTCAGGAGAGGAAGCAAAGGAATACGGAATCGTCGATGGCGTAATAAGCAGCGTGAAGGATAAAGAAAAAGACAGGAGAGTCCATGGCGAAAAAGGATGAAAATGCACTGAAGTGCTCGTTCTGCGGCAAGGGCCATAATGAGGTCAAAAAGCTTATCGCCGGACCGACGGTGTATATATGCAATGAATGCGTCGAACTCTGCAATGAAATAATCGCCGACACGCTCCATGAGGAGGTAAAGGTCCCCTCATTCCCGAAACTTCCGACGCCGAAGGAGATCCATCAATCGCTCAGCGATTATGTCATAGGGCAGGAGCGGGCGAAGAAAATACTATCGGTCGCCGTGCATAACCATTATAAAAGGATATACAGCCCGGCTGAGCCGGATGTCGAACTGCAGAAGAGCAATATCCTCCTCATAGGGCCGACAGGGACCGGCAAGACACTGTTCGCGCAGACGCTTGCAAAGATTCTCGATGTGCCGTTTGCCATAGCTGATGCGACGACGCTGACGGAAGCCGGCTATGTGGGGGAAGATGTCGAAAACATAATATTAAAGCTTCTTCAGGCTGCGGACTATGATACGGAGAGAGCACAGAGGGGCATTGTATACATCGATGAGATCGATAAGATCAGCAGGAAAGCCGAAAACCCGTCGATCACGAGGGATGTCTCGGGTGAGGGGGTGCAGCAGGCGCTCCTTAAACTGATCGAAGGGACTATAGCCAATATTCCCCCGCAGGGCGGAAGAAAACATCCCCAACAGGAATACATCCAGGTAGACACGACGAACATCCTGTTTATATGCGGAGGCGCCTTTATCAGTCTGGATTCGATGATTGAACAGCGGATCGGTCAAAAGACCATGGGGTTCGCCTCGAAGACAGTATCAAGAAAAGATCGGAAGCTCGGTGAGATCCTAGGCCTCGTCCAACCCGAAGACCTCATAAAATATGGACTCATTCCGGAGTTTATCGGCAGGATGCCGGTCATTGCAGCGCTCGATGAACTCGATGAGGGGGTGCTGGTAAAAATTCTTACTGAACCGAAAAACGCACTCATGAAGCAGTATCAGAAGCTGCTCTCGCTTGATAATGTCAGACTGAAATTTACCGACAGTGCGCTCTCCGCAATCGCAAAGAAAGCGGTACAGCGCAAGACCGGCGCCCGCGGGCTTCGTTCCATCCTCGAAGAGATCATGCTCGACGTAATGTATGAAATTCCTTCACAGAAGGGCATCAAGGATTGCCTGATTACCGAGGACACCGTCCAGAAAAATGAAAAACCAATCCTCATTTATGAAAAACAGGCGGAAACTGCATAAAAAAAGTTAAGAGTTGAAAGTTAAGAGTGAAAAGTTGAATGAAAAATTCCACTAACTCTCAACTTTTAACTTTTAACTTCTTTCTTAACGTATTTTGGTCCTGCCCGAGGTGATTGCCTTTTCTATCGTCTTTTTGAGCGTCAGCTTCATGCTGTCATCCTCTATGTCCGTAACAGCATTCTCGATAAACGATCTCTCTTCCTCGTCGAGCTGTCTTGCTTCCGGAGGCCGGCTTTTGTTGTCCGACACAGCATTCATTGAAACCCTGCCGAGCCGGAACCGTACGGACCGAATCCCGTAAGGGTGAAGTTTTTTTTGGATATCTTCCTTGAAAAACTTAAGTTCCTGAAGCCAGGCTGGTGAATCCACATTGATGAGGAGTTCACCGGCAGTCAAGAGACATGGCGATATATGATGAGACAACGGTTTTTGAAACAGGGCAAACCAGTTTTTTTTGATCCCGGCAAAGGCTACTCCGTTCCCGATGCCGGAATCCTTGAGTAAAGGGGCGAGTAAGGAATCCGCCCTTTTCACCCCTACATCACTTTCTTCACCAGGCCGGAGCGCAGACACCTGGTGCACACATAATCCTTCCTCACGCCGCGTTCAGTGACGATGCGCACCCGCTGAAGGTTCGGCAACACCAGCCGCTTTGTCCTATTGTTGGCATGGCTTACATTATTGCCGATGACTCTTTGCTTACCGCAGACAGTACAAGACGCCATTTCTCTATCCTCCTTCGATCATTGCATTAAAAAGGTTTATTATGATAACATGTAAAAGTTATTGTGACAAGAGTTCTTCCCTGATCTCCATTACACAGTAAAGGCAATATATATATGAACAAATTAAGAATCTATGAATTGGCAAAAAAATTAGGCGTGGCAAATAAGGTTATTCTCGCCGAGATTGCAAAACTCGGCATCGAGGGAAAAACCCATGCTTCAAGTATTGAACCGGACCTTGCCGGAAAAATTGAAAGTGTGGTCCTTAAAAAAACGGCCCAGCCTGCAAAGGAACAACCCCCTTTAAAAAAGAAAGAAAAAGAGAAACCTGCTCAGCATCCTGCTGAAGCAGTATCAAAAAAACAGAAAGCACCCGTCAGTCCTGAAGAGAAAAAACCTGACGCCGCTCAACCCCCTGCTCCTGCACCGGAAGCGGAGATAACAACTGCCGTGGAAGAAAAAACTCCCGATGTGCAGGAAGCAATAGTATCTCCTCCTCATGAAGAGGAAGATGAATTAAAGATCCCTGATAAGTACATAAAGGAAACCGAATTGGAGAAGATAGAAAAATTCAAAGCGAAACCGGGGATGCAGCGGGCGTTCCAGACGATCAGGAAAGTAGAGCCGAAGAGATGGGGTGATCAGAGACCTGTGAAGCGGGGCGGCAGGACGAGGCCCTTCATGCACGAAGAACGGAAAGGACAGGTCCAGCTTGTCGCGCCGAGAAAAAAGACGCTCAAACTTCAGGAAGGCACGACCGTAAAAGAATTTGCCGAACTCATCAGCGTCAAGATTTCCGATGTGATCAAGAAATTTATGGAACTGGGCTATATGCCTACGATAAACCAGCCGGTCGACACTGATGCCGCGTTGCTCATCGCGGAAAATTTCGGGGTCAAAGTCGAACTCGTTGCCATCGAAGAAGATGCGTTTGAGGTCGAGGCGCCCGAAGACGCTGCCACTCTGCTGCCACGGCCCCCTGTTGTAACCATTATGGGGCATGTTGACCACGGGAAAACTTCCCTCCTTGACGCAGTCAGGGAAACAAAAATTACCGAGACAGAAGCGGGTGGCATCACCCAGCATATAGGCGCATATAAAGTTAATCTCGCGGGGAAAGAAATCGTTTTTCTCGATACCCCCGGTCATGAGGCGTTCACCTCAATGAGAGCCCGGGGCGCCAAAGTTACCGATATCGTTGTCCTTGTCGTTGCAGCCGACGACGGTGTAATGCCACAGACAGTCGAGGCCATCAACCATGCCAAGGCTGCGAATGTGCCGATTGTCGTTGCGATCAACAAAATCGACAAGCCGGAAGCGAATACCGGGAAAGTGAAAAATGACCTCTCGGAACTCGGCATCATATCTGAAGAATGGGGCGGACAGAACATCTTTGTGGAGGTCTCGGCCAAGAAGCGAATCGGGATCGAACGCATGCTTGAGATGATACTCCTCCAGGCAGAGGTTATGGAGCTTAAAGCAAATCCTGACAAACACGCGCGGGGCACCATTGTCGAAGCGAAACTCGATAAAGGGAGAGGGCCTGTCGCAACCGTCCTTGTTCAGTCCGGGAAACTGCTAATCGGCGATGCATTCCTTGCAGGGATGCATGCGGGAAAAGTCAGGGCTTTGATCGACGACAGCGGGAAAAGGATAGTAGAAGCCGGACCGTCGACGCCCGTTGAGGTAATCGGATTTTCGGATGTCCCCTCAGCAGGGGATATCTTTATTGTTGTCGAAGATGAGAAAAGGGCGAGGCAGATCGCCCTTGCGAGGCAGCAAAAACTAAGGCTCGCCGAGATTGCACGGGCGAAGAAACTTACCCTCGACGAACTGTATGCAAAGATAAAAGAGGGAGAGATCAGGGAACTATACATTATCATCAAGGGCGATGTTCAGGGTTCTGTCGAGGCGTTGAAAGACGCACTTGAAAATATTTCACATCCTCAGGTGAAGGTAAAAGTCATCCATTCTTCGGTCGGCGGCATAAATGAATCGGATGTGATGCTTGCCACAGCGTCCAGCGCTATCATCATCGGATTTAACGTGAGACCAGAGTTGAAAGCCTCACAGGTTGCTGACAAGGAAGGTATTGATATCAGGCTGTACAACGTCATATACGAGGCGATCGAAGACGTCAAGAAGGCACTCGAAGGTCTCCTTGAGCCGACACTGAAAGAGAAAACACTTGGAAGGGCTGAGGTCCGTCAATTGTTCCCGATATCACGGATCGGAACTGTCGCAGGATGTTATGTAGTCGACGGGTTTATGAGCAGATCGAGCGACGGCATCAGGGTAATCAGGGATAATATCGTCGTTTACGACGGCAAGATCAGTACCCTCAAAAGGTTTAAGGAAGACGTAAAAGAAGCCCAGACAGGATACGAATGCGGTATCATGATAGAAAACTTCAATGACCTGAAGATCGGGGATATCCTCGAAAACTACATCATCGAAAAAATAGCAGGAAAACTGTAACTAAGTTAAAAGTTAAGAGTTGAAAGTTAAGAGTGATTATTCGGGAAACAGATCCCATTCGTTCCTTTTCATTTTTAGGCAAGAAGCTTTCAGTTTTGACTCTTACAGTTAACTATTAACTTTTCACTTTTAACTCTACACTTTTTATTGAAAAATGCTTCCTTATAAACGGTCCCAACGGGTCAGCGATCTTCTGAAAGAAGAGATCGCCGATATCATTATGCACAAACTGAAAGACCCGAGAATCGGTTTTATCACGGTTACCGGAGTAGATCTCACCGACGATCTCAAAATAGCAATCGTTTACGTAAGCGTTCTTAAGGAAGAAGAAAAAACGGCGACGCTCGACATACTGAATGCTGCGAAGAGCTTCATCCGGTCTGAAGTCTCAAAGAGGGTCAGGCTGAGATATATACCGAGCATCGATTTCAAAACCGACGCCTCAATAGAGTATGGGAGCAAGATCGAAAAACTCTTGGATGATATCAGGAGGAAAAGTGAAGATCCCTCCTGAACTCCTCGCGTTTTTAACACAAAAAGACGATTTCTTCATCGCAACCCATATCAATCCTGAAGGCGACGCACTCGGTTCTTCCTTCGCTCTGTCGATAGCGCTCGAATCGCTGGGGAAAAAAACCGTTGTGTACGATCGTGATCCTGTGCCGGATTTTTACGGCTTTTTGCCCGGCCGTGAGAGGCTCATCAATACACTTGCGGATATTCAGCCGCAGGCATTCAACCTGCTGCTTCTTGATTGCAATACTCCTGACAGGGCGGGCATCGAAAATAAGATCTTCAAATCTTCTGCGGTAATAGACCACCATGAAACAGAAAAAGAATTCGGCGACGTGAAGTGGGTAGAACCCTACGCAGCGGCAACCGGCATGATGATTTTCTATCTGATGAAAGCCATGGGAAGAACAATCACAAAAGAGATCGCCATAAACCTCTATGCCGCATTGGCGATCGATACAGGCACATTCAGATACGCAAATACAACTGCCGATGTCTTACGTGTCGCTTCAGAACTCGTAGAAGCAGGAGCAAGGCCGTCAGTGGTATCAAATGCACTGTACGAGACGTGGTCCAAAGAACGGTTCCGCCTGCTGATACTGTCCCTCAATTCCCTTGAGATAAAGGGAAACGTTGCCTTCACCTCTGTCACAAATGAAATGTTTCAACTGACCGGAACGAGTGCGGAGGATACGGAAAACTTTTCCGGATTTCCAAGGATGATGCAAAATATAGCGATATCCGCATTTTTCCGGCAGATCACCGACAATGAATGGAAAGTAAGCCTGCGCTCAAAGGGCGATGTTAATGTCGCGCAGATTGCCTCACTGTTCGGAGGCGGGGGCCACAAAAATGCAGCGGGATTCAAAATCAAGGGGCCGCTTGAAACCGCAAAAGAAAAACTGTTGCATCACATAACAGGCACCG
The DNA here is from genome assembly GCA_963718855.1 of uncultured Nitrospiraceae bacterium. GTDB lineage: Bacteria > Nitrospirota > Thermodesulfovibrionia > Thermodesulfovibrionales > SM23-35 > CAVRAA01. The sequence goes on from CAVRAA010000009.1 coordinate 295,040, forward strand.
ACTAAGTACTGCAATCTGTTTTTTTATCTTCCCGCGCGAACGAAAACAAACTATATGATACTGTTCCCCGCCCGTGCCACGGGACTGCCCAATCTGTTTCCGTCTTCCGAAAGGACATGCAGAAAGGCATCGACCGCCTGAGGGTCAAACTGCGTACCTCTGCACCGTGTCAGTTCCGATATGGCATACTCTCTAGACGGTGAGACACGATATGGTCGATCGGCGGTCATGGCATCGAATGAATCGGCGATGCAGATGATTTGTGAAAGAAAGGGTATCTCACCATTTTTCAGGCCGTCGGGATATCCGCTTCCATCCAGCCGCTCATGGTGATGTCTCACAATCGGGAGCAGCGCGCGGAGCTGCTTTATCGGCTTGAGTATCTCTTCCCCCCGGACAGGATGCATCCGGATAAGCGCGAATTCCTCATCGGTCAGTGCCCCAGGCTTGTCTAATATCACATCGTATGTCCCGATTTTCCCGACATCATGCAGGAGCGCCGCCATTCTGAGCATATCGATATCTTTCTCCTTGATCCCCAATTCTCTTGCGACAGAAACCGAATACGCGGTTACACGCTCCGAGTGCCCTTTTGTCCAGGGGCTTTTTGCGTCGATGGCGTTTACGAACGAGTGGATCATCCCCTCATATATTTCCTTCAACTCTTTATACGAACTATCAAGTTCCTTGAGCATGTTGAAAAATGCATTCTTGTTTTCGATAAGCTTATTTTCCTTGTCCTTCATATCCGAAATGTCAACGAGCGAGAGAATGAAGTGCTGCGTTACCCCTGTTTCATCAGGGATAGGGGTCACATGGTAAATAAAGTGTTTATTGAGTCTTGTATCATAGTACTCCATAGTAGCAAGACACACTGTCTCCAGATTTAAAGCCGGTGAAACTTCCCCCGGTCCATGCGCATATATTATTTCATCATAAGCCTTTCCTTTTACCTCTGTCATGGAAATGCCATACAGCGCTGAGATATATTTATTCACCCGTATGATGCGGAAATTCCTGTCAAGCAGAAAAACACCGTACGGCATGGAGTCAAACGTCATCCTCCATTCCTCGACAGCACACATAAGTTTTATATTATATTTTTGCTTTTCGCTATTATCTCTGATGATCGATCTGGATCGTAAAAACTTCCCTTTCTCATCATAGACGGCCGTGGCATTGATAACAACAGGAAGTTGTGTTCCGTCTTTTCTCTTTACCATATATTCAATGTTTTCTAATGCGCCCTTCTCTCTCAGTTCAGGGAATGTGTTTTGGAAAATTATTTTGCCATCATTGGTGAGCAGCTCCATGAGGTTCTTTTTGCCTACTATTTCATTACGTTCGTACCCGAACATCCTGAGCCATGTTTCGTTCACCTCGATGATAGTACCGTGAAGGTTTAACGAATGATACCCATCAGGAGCGTTCTGATAGAGATCAATGTACTTCTTTTCACTATCCTGAAGCGCTTGCTCCGTTCTCTTATGCTCAGTGACATCTTCATAGACAACAACGATACCCTTCTCCTCCAATCTCTTCCCGATAACAGCGGCATGTATCTTACAGATGATATCCCGTCCGTCTTTCCGCCTGCAGGGAAACTCTTCGCCGTATATCTGCTGACTTTCAAGCAACGGATAAAAGTGCGTCCCGATTTCCTCATATTCTTCATCGTTTCTGTACAACACCCTTGTGCTTTGCCCTATCAACTCCGCCGGTATCCAGCCGAATACTTTTTCAACCGCCTGATTTGCAAAAATAACCATGCGATTGCGCAGCCCCACAACCGCATGAGGGATAGCGCGAAGGATGGAGCATTCAAGGTCCTCCAAGTTTTGTAATGACTTATCTGCAATGGTACGGCAGCTCGTTTCCTGATCTCTGTTCCCGATCCTTTCATTGTGACCGGCGGATGAAACATTCCGGCATTTCACCTTCTGGTTCTCTATAGTTTTTTTTATCTTTTGCCCTGTTTTCATTGCTGTCCTGTATATTTTGCCAGTTCCTCTCGCAGGCCTTCGATCTCCTGCTTCAACTCTATCATTCGCAATTCCCTTCCGATAGCCATATCGTAAAACTCCTCCAGCTCACTGATTCGCTTTTTCAGTTCTTTTTGGTTTTTCCCCAGTGCTTCTTCTGTTCTAATTCTCTCGGTAATATCTCTGGCAGCACCGACAATCCCAATTACCTTTCCCTGCCCGTCCTTAAGCGGCGATTCATCGATTTCGAGCCATACTTTCGTGCCGTCTTTCCTGTATACTTCGAGGACATACGGCGGCTGACGCACGCCCGTCTTCAGTGCGTTGTCCGTAACTTCGATTCCTAGTTTGTTGATCGGGTTGGCGGTAAGCAATTTCGTCCATTCTATCATCATCTCGTCTGATGCATAGCCAAGGATCGGCAATGATTGGGGGCTTATAAACGTGAACGTATGGTGTGTGTTATGAATATAGAATAATTCATTGCTGTGTTCGATGATGATCCTTAACATCAACTCGCTTTCCTTCAGTGCTTTTTCAGTGAGTTTACGCTCATAATTGATCTCAGATTCATGCATGGCACGACGCACTGCGGGGACAAGCCGGGATACCCTGTTTTTAAAAACATAATCCGTTGCGCCTCTCTTAAAGATTTCGATGGCGAAATCATCGTTGATCATGTCTGAGACAATAATAAAAGGGGTATCAGGGCTTTCTTCTCTCACAATTGACAATGCGGAAATACCATCGAATGACGGAAGTTTGTAATCTGCGAGGATAAGTTCCGGGGGAGAACTCTTCAGTTCATTCACGAAATCCTCTCTGGTCTCCACCCGTTTTGACGTAAATGCTATGCCACCCTTGCGCAGTTCATGTTCCATAAGCTCGGCATCTGCAGCGAGATCTTCGAGGATCAGTATTTTCAGTTCCTTGTCCATATCCCTTTATTCTTCATTCAGGGGCTGGGAACTTTTCCCCGACAACAGCTTTTTTATTAGGGGAACGATTTCGGTTCCCATTTTTCGCTTTGAGATATACGCAACAGCTCCGGCGGCGGCTGCATCGTTTTTATACGCGGAATCTTCGTAGATGCTCAACATTACCACCCGTGCATCTGGAACAACCCCTTTTATGTGGCGCGTCGTCTCGATCCCGCTCATTGCCGGCAGCATGATATCCATCAGCACTATTTTCGGCAAATGTGCACGGGACAGCTCCAGAGCTTCTTCTCCGGTTTTTGCCTGTAGCAAAATGCAGTTCTGAAAAATCGAACTTAGCCAAGTTTTTAATGAATCCCGCAACGCATCATGATCTTCAACAATCAGGATGGTCGCCTGGCTCTTTGATACAGTTCCTGCATATTCCATAAAAAAACCTCTTGTCCCGTCTGCTTCTTTTATCCCAGTTATAGTTTAAACGGATTTCCCCCTCTTGTCTGTCAGGAAAACTTGATATGATTTGTAGAAAAACCGTATGAGATACGATCTATTTGAGCGGCGTCAGTCCGTGTGTAATGGCGAATTTTACAAGGGAGGGTATGTCATTAATTTCGAGTTTATTCATGAGACGACTCTTATAGGTTTCCACTGTTTTTACGGATAGTGAGAGAATGCTTGCGATCTCCGCGTTCGCTTTTCCTTCAACGACGAGTTGGAGGACCTCACGCTCTCTTTCACTGAGGCTTTCCAGCGGGCTCTTCGGTGCGCCGGCATCGAATTCCCGGATATATTCGATCACCGTCTCGGTGATCTGCCCGCTCAGGTAGCGCTGACCTGCAGCGACGGCGCGGACTGCCTTCACCACCTCCGTACCTGCAGATTCTTTCAGAAGGTAACCGCTGGCCCCTGCCTGCAATGCCCGGAAGATATACTCATTCGAGGCGTGCATGGACAGTATAATGACGTGGACGGACGGGCTGCAGTCTTTAATCCTCTGCGTCGCCTCGATTCCGTTGAACTGCGGCATGGCGATATCCATAATGACGACATCCGGATGCAATTGTTTTGCCAGGCGTAGGGTCTCGCGCCCGTCTGCCGCCTCTCCGACTACAATGATATCTTTCTGTGCTTCGAGCAGAAGTCGAAGTCCTTCCCTTACAACAGTATGGTCGTCGGAGAGCACAACTGTTATCGCCATATGCTTACTTCTTCACTTCAATCATAATCCGTGTCCCCTGTCCGGGGCGGGATGCAATCGTCAATATACCGTCTATGGCATCAGTCCTCTCCCGCACGTTGAGCAGTCCCCATCTCGACTCCCCTGTTTGATCGAATGCCATGGGATCGAAGCCTACGCCATTGTCGGTTATGACGAACCGGACCTTGCCGTCCATGCTATCAAGCCTGATTCTCCCTTCCGTCGCTTTTGCGTGTTTGGTGATATTCGTTAACAGCTCCTGGGCAATTCGGAAAAGCGTGATCTCCGTCTCTGATGGCAAATCAACCTTTGTATTCTGACCTTCCACACTGATTTTTAGGCCCGTCCGTTGTGCAATCCTTTCGCTGAGCCACTGTATCGCAGCCATCAGACCGTAATCATCCAGAACAGATGGCCGGAGATCAGACATGACGTCCCTTATTCTCTTTGCGGTCTCTTCGAGGATGCCCATCGAGTCATTGAGCCGTGCGTCTGTCTGCTTTGTCATTGTATCTGACAATTGATTTCGCAATATGCCCAGATTGATCCCCAGCGCTGTTAAATTCTGTCCGACCTGGTCATGCAGCTCCCTGGCAATTTTCTGTCTTTCGATTTCTTCCGCTTCAGCCAGGCGTTTGGCAAAATTCCGGAGCTGCTCATGCGATTTCTTCAGTTCTTCTTCAGTTTTCTTGCGCTCGGTGATATCACTTAAGAAGTTCAATGTTGCAGGTCGGCCTTCCCATGTGAATACCACAGCGCTGATCTCCACCCATTTGATGCGGCCGTTCTTTGAAACAATTCTGAATGAATAGACGTCGGGCAATACCTCGCCTTTCAGCCTTCTAACATAATTGTCAAGAACCATTTTTCTGTCATCCGGGTGGACAAGGTCTATGCATGGGCTGGAGACTAATTCTTCGCTTGAATAGCCTGTAATTATTATCGCTCTTTGATTAGCGTATTTAAGCAAACCGTCCTGCGCCACAACAATTGCTTCATTGGCATGTTCGACCAATAAACGATACTTCTCTTCCGACTCTTTGAGCTTTTCCTCTACATATTTGCGATCAGTAATGTCACGGCCTATTGATTGCAATTCAACAATGCCACTCTGGTCGTCGAAAAGCGCCCTGTTCGTCCACTGCTGCCATCGGATTGCGCCGCCATGCGTAATGACACGATTCTCAATAACCGCAACAGGGTTTTCGTTATTCAGGCCGGCAATGTGCTGCATCAGTCTCTCGTGATCTTCAACCGGAATAAGCGGAAGATAACTGTGACCGATCAGTTCATCCTTCGTCTTCCCGAAATAGCGGCAATATGCGTTATTCACAAAGATAATCGTTCCATCAAGTGCAGAACGACAGATGAGTTCCGTCTGATCCTCGACAACAGAACGATATTGCTCTTCCGATTTCCGCAAGCGTCTTACCTCTATCGCACGGGACAAGACGGCTGGAGCGTCTTCCAATTCAGAGGTTTTGTCAGGTAATCAAACGCTCCCTCCTTCATGGCTTCAACGGCTGTGCCAACCGTCGCGTGCCCCGTGACGATGATGCAGACGAGCAACGGGTCTTTCGTCTGCGCGGCTTTCATGAAGGCGATTCCGTCCATCTGCGGCATCATGAGGTCAACGAGAATGAGGTCAAACGCCTGCCCGTCGAAAACTTCCAGTGCTTCTTCGGCTGAAACAAAACACGCAACCTCATACCCGATTTCCGATAGAATATCGCATAGGGGGGTCAGTAGTTCGCGGTCATCGTCAACGACCATTACTCTACCAACTGGCTTTTTGCCCATTTTTTTGCTCCTTTATAAAGGCTGCACGTATATCAAGCGCGGTTATAGTCCAAAATCCGCCGCCATCTTTCTATGCTTCCACTTCAGCAGCTGTTTCTCTGGTAAAGTGCAATGTGTCTTTTTCATAATCGACAAGAACTGTATCGCCTTCCCGGAACGTCCTGTCGAGGATCTTTTTCGCCAGGGGGTTCAGGATCACCTTCTGAAGCGCCCTCTTCAGCGGACGGGCGCCATAGAGGGGATCGAACCCGATACCTGCAAAGTATTCCTTTGCCTTATCGGTAAGCTTATGTCAATATTTTTCTCTGAATAAACTGCTTCATCCTGTTCACCTGGATGTCAACGATCTGCGTGAGCAGCACCTTTGTGAGAGGGTTGAAGATAATGATTTCATCGACCCTGTTCAGGAACTCCGGCCTGAAGAATGCCCTCAGGTCTGCCATCATTCTTTCCTTCTGACCGGTATTGTCTGCCCAGTAGGCCGCCGGTTTCTTCTCGTTCTTCAAGCATTTCCTGGATATGGACGCTGCCGATATTCGACGTCATGATAACGACGGTATTCCTGAAGTCAACGGTCTTGCCATGGCTGTCCGTAAGTCTGCCGTCATCAAGAAGCTGGAGCAGGAGGTTGAAGACTTCGGGGTGCGCCTTCTCGATTTCGTCGAAGAGCATCACAGAATAGGGCTTCCGCCCACAGCTTCGGTAAGCTGCCCGCCTTCCTCATATCCTATATACCCCGGAGGCGCGCCGATAAGCCTTGATACGGTATGCCGTTCCTGATACTCTGACATATCGATCCTGATCATAGCGTTTTCATCATCAAAAAGGAATTCCGCCAGCGCCTTTGCGAGCTCGGTTTTTCCGACACCGGTCGGGCCAAGGAATATGAAAGAGCCAATCGGCCTGTTCGGGTCCTGGATGCCGGCCCGTGCCCTTCTCACTGCATTGGACACTGCTTCGATTGCTTCATCCTGTCCGACTACCCGCTGCCTCAGCCGTTCGTCCATATGGATCAGCTTCTGCATTTCACCTTCGAGCATCCTCATTACAGGAATGCCGGTCCATTTTGAGACAACCTCTGCAATGTCTTCTTCGTCAACCTCTTCCTTCAGCATTTTTTTCTTCTTCTGGGCCGCGAGGAGCCTTTTGTTTTCCTCCTCGAGGGACCGCTGAAGCTCGATGAAGTCTCCCGTATCTGAGTTCAGCAGCCTTTGTCAGGTTTCCCTCGCGTTCAGCTCTTTCCGATTCCATTTTGGTCTTTTCTATCTGTTCTTTATAGCCCCGCATCAGAGCGATGATCTCTTTCTCTCTCATCCACTGGGCCCTCAGCTCATCGCGCTTTTCCTGGAGTTCCGCCATCTCTTTCACGATCTTTTCGAGTCTTTCTTTAGACTCCGTTCCATCCTTCATGACAGCCTGTTTTTCTATTTCAAGCTGTCGAAGCTTTCTCTCTATTTCATCGAGTTCAACCGGCATGCTGTCGATCTCCATCCTGAGCTTCGACGCCGACTCATCGATAAGATCAATCGCCTTATCCGGGAGAAATCTGTCGGTAATATATCTGTTAGAAAGGACAGCTGCGGAAATCAACGCCGAATCCTTGATCTTCACTCCGTGATGCACCTCGTACCGTTCCTTGAGTCCCCGCAGGATCGAAATGGTATCTTCGACGCTGGGCTCCTTAATAAAGATCGGCTGGAACCTCCTTTCGAGCGCAGGGTCTTTTTCGATATGTTTTCTGTATTCATCGACAGTGGTCGCTCCGACACAGCGCAGGTCTCCCCGCGCAAGCGCCGGCTTGAGCATATTTGAAGCATCGATTGCTCCTTCAGCTGCACCGGCGCCGACAAGGGTATGGAGTTCGTCGATGAACAGAATGACCTTTCCCTCAGCCTGCTCAATATCCTTAAGCACCGCCTTTAACCGTTCCTCGAATTCGCCCCTGAACTTGGATCCCGCAACAATGGCGCCTATATCGAGTGCGACCACTTTCTTGTCCTTTAATGTTTCAGGGACATCCCCTGCGACAACCCGCTGGGCAAGCCCTTCTGCAATAGCAGTCTTCCCTACTCCCGGATCGCCGATAAGTACAGGATTATTTTTTGTCCTTCGCGACAGGACCTGAATGATCCTCCTTATCTCCTCGTCTCTTCCGATAACCGGATCGAGCTTTCCTTTCGTTGCAAGCTCCGTAAGGTCGCTGCTGTAGCGCTTCAGTGCCTGATACTTGTCTTCCGGATTCTGATCGGTCACGCGCTGCGCGCCTCTGATCTCTCTCATTGCCGCGAGCACTTTATCTGAATTCACGGCATATCTTTTCAGGAGGTCGGTGCATGGCCCGCCTATCGAGACGAGCGCAACAAGCAGATGTTCAACACTCACATACTCATCCTTGAGATGCTCGGCATTTTTGTGGGCGTTTTCGAACACCTCCTTTAATCTCGGTGATATATAGATCTGTCCCAGCGGTGTGGCACCGGTCACCTTCGGGAATCTGTCTACCGCCTCTTCGACATCCTGTTTGAGTGTGTCGGTATTCACGCCGAGCCGTTTCAGGATCTGTGAGGCAACGCCTTCATCATCCTCAAGGAGCGCCCAGAGCACATGCTCCGCGTCAAGCTGCTGGTTGCCCTTTTTCTCGGCGAACCGCTGCGCCGCCTGAATCGCCTCCTGGCTTTTTATAGTAAATTTATCCATATATAACCTCCTTTATATGAAATTAATACTCTTCAGATGTTGCAGTGTTTTGATGATATGGCAGACGTGCTGAAAAAAGCCGGCCACCGACTCCTTAAAGCCATTTCATACAGCCAATTAGCCTCGCTCTAAAATGCATCCATCGTGAGATTTCGCAGCCATGTGGATCATAATAAAATTGTGTTGGTTCGCCGGAGTTTTTCAGCACGTCTGCCATGAATACATTACTCCTCTGAAAAAATCCTTCGAAATCTTTTAATAAAATCCTTTCTGATATCCTCTTCAAGGAAATGCATCATCTCTTCCATCTCCTTCTGAAATGCCTCGATCCTGTGCCTGAGCCTCAGGATAATATCTACCCCGGACCTGTTGACGCCGAGTTCCCTCGTCAGCCGGAGGATCATCGCCAATTTCTCGACATCCTCCTGCGAGTATATCCTCGTGCGCTTTGTCCTGTAAGGAGTGACGAGACCTTCCCGTTCATAGAGCCTTAACGTCTGCGGATGCACATTAAGCATCCTCGATACCACGCTAATCATGAATACCGGTTGTTTTTTATCTCCCGCATCCATCATCTCTGCAACAAGCCCTTTCGAGGGTTCTCCCTGTAGAGCGCATCGACTTCTCTTATGACATCTTCTGCTTTGCCGTCAATATCCTTCGGCACTATTATTTTAATATCAATATACTGATTCCCCCTTACCCCGGTCTTTGTCGAAGGGAACCCCTTGCCCGACAGCTTCAGCCTCTGCCCTCCCTGCGTTCCGGCAGGAAGTGTCATTGCAGCGATGCCGTCAATGGTCGGCACCTCAATTTCGCGCCAAGCACCGCCTCCCCGAAGGTCACGGGAAGATCAAGGGATATGTCGTCCCCTTTTCTTTTGAATACCCGGTGCTGCCTTACCGTGATCTCAATGAAAAGATCTCCCGGGGGGCCGCCGCCGGCGCCGGCGCCTCCCATTGCCTTCAATCTCACCCTTGAGCCGGTGTCGGCGCCTCTCGGTATTTTTACCTTCAGGGTTTCTGTCTGCATACTAGCTCCCCTGCCCCCACAGGCCGCACAGACCTTTGTCACCCTTCTTCCTTTACCGCCGCAGGCAGTGCAGGGCTGGGCCATCTTGAAAAACCCCCTGGAAGTTCTCATGGTTCCTGCTCCCTTGCAGACATCACATGTCTGGGATGATTCACCTCCCTGACCATTACATGTTTTGCACGTTACTTCGTGATTGAATGTTATCGGCTTTGTTATGCCGTTGAAAGCCTCTTCAAGGGAGAGGGTCAGATGCATGATCATGTCCACGCCTTTTGCATGATGGGGGCCGGCTTTTCCCCTGCGCCAAAAAGATCTCCAAAGATATCTCCGAAGCCGCCTGCATCGAAGTCCCGGTAATCGTATGTCCTGAATCCTTCAGATCCCTGCCTGCCCGCTCCGAATGGAGAGCTGCCGAACTGATCATATTCCGCCCTCTTCTTAACATCGCTCAAGACCTCATACGCTTCATTCGCTTCCTTAAATTTCTGCTCTGCGTTCTTGTCCCCGGGATTCAGGTCAGGGTGATATTTGCGGGCAAGTTTTCTGAAGGCCTTTTTTACTTCATCCTGAGAAGCGTCCTTATTGACGTCAAGCGTTTTATAGAAATCTTTCACGTCAGCAGCCATTGATCCTCCACTATTTTTTCATATCATATCAATTGAGCAACTGCTTGTCAAGTAAAGTGATACGTTACCATGCAATCATATTCCGCTTACCAATCCCCGTTAAAGATATTCTCCGAAGCTTTTTTCCCGGCTTTCATTTATAATTCTACTCATAAAATAGTTTTCTGCAATAATTGCCTGAAATATGGATACTATCGGACTCCTGAAAAAGTATTATGCCTTTGAATCACCGGCGTTTCTGCTGTTGGTGCGGCACAGCAGGATGGTCGCTGCAAAGGCCCTGAGCATTGCCGGAAGGGTAAGCCACCTTACCCCCGACCTGCAATTTGTTGAGGAGGCCGCAATGCTCCACGACATAGGCATTCTTTTCACCAATGAACCGGCAATGGGTTGTTTTGGTGATAAGGCATATCTCTGCCACGGGTATCTGGGACGTGAAATCCTCGAAAATGAAGGATTGCCCAGGCATGCCCTTGTCTGTGAAAGGCATGTGGGAGTCGGCATCTCTCTGAAGGACATAGAAGAAAACAATCTGCCACTCCCCAGGAGAGATATGATGCCTGTATCGATTGAAGAACAGATTGTCTGTTTTGCCGATAAATTCTACTCAAAGGACGCAGATTTTCTGGATAAGGAGAAGCCCCTCGAAACAGTCAGAAAGGGAATCGCCCGGTTCGGAGAAGATAAGCTCGAACGGTTCGATGAATGGGTAAAGATCTTCGGATATTAGCCCACGATATTCATGAAATTTTCAGGTAAGAGAAGAGCAGATGCGGCATTTGACCGGATTTAGCCGCCGAAGGCGGGTATCTCGGAGGGTCCGATGGAAATCAGGAAACGAGAATAAGCGAGAATGCTGCGGCTGCTCATCTTGTCTACCTATATAAATAAGACGGGTTAGTAAAAAATTCTTTCGAGAAAAAGCCCTTTCGCTGGGGCGGTCTGGCCTGCACGCCTTCTGTCATGTGATTCCAGGATCTCCTGCATCCTGTCTGCGGGAATCTTTCCCCTCCCTGTTTCGACGAGCGTTCCGACGATATTTCTCACCATATGCCTCAGAAACCCGTTCGCCTCTGCCCATATCTTTATAAAATCGCCCCTCAGACAGCCCGTCATAAAATCCACGCTATCAAGCCTCTCTATTCTCAGTGAATAGATCTCCCTGACGGTATCCCGAACATCGCTGCCGGCACCCATGAAAGCAGCAAAATCGCGCCTTCCGATAAAGGCTTTTGACGCCTCCGCCATCGCATCCAGATTCAGTTGTTGCGGCACTGTCCATGTATATCTGAAGAGGAAGGCAGACGATACCCTCTCATTCGACGATGATATAGAAATAACTTTTCTTCACCGCAGCGTCTCTTGGATGGAATGAATCATCGACCTCAACAGCTTCGAGAATCCGGATATCCTGCGGCAATACGGCATTCAGCGCCTTCTTTATCGTTCCTTCGTCAAGCCGCGATTCTGTCCTGAAGACAGCCACCTGGCCGAGCGCATGCACCCCCGCATCAGTCCGGCTCGCGCCGAGAACGCCTGACGGTGTTCCGGTTATCCTCTGCACGCTGTCTGCAATGATGCCCTGGACAGTGGTTTCATCCTTCTGTATCTGCCAGCCATGATACGCGGTGCCTTCATATTCGATAAGTAATTTGATTTTTCTCATGTTCTGAAATATTAACACTACGCCTGCTTTTCGGCAAACTCCAGTGAATATCTGTATCATCTCTTCCGATGTTGTTGCCCGTGCTCTTCCATCTGATACAATAAAAGAAATGATCGACATCGAATCTCTTTCTTCCCAGGTCAAACACAACTGCAACATCTCCGATGCCCGGCATTGGGGGTACTACTCACTTTGCGGCCTTCTGCTCAGACTGAGAGAGCTGTATCGTTCTGAAAAGGGCATCCCCTTGTGGGAAAAAATGCCGCAGGAGGACATCGGCAGATGGATTGCCTCAAGAGAGAATCTCTGGCGGGAAGTCGAGGACAAGGAACTAACGCCGATTACGATGAATGGTAACATTTTCGGCCCGTTCGAGATCGAAAAAATCAATGCCGAACTGGAAAAGCACGATCTTATTTACGGAGCTGGACTCGGCCTCTACCGGAAGCCGTGTTTTTTTCTTGCCGATCTGCTTTCGAAGAAAACCATGAACGGTTTCGATGTGTATGTGGGGGGTGCAGAATATGCCCGTGACTTGTCTGACCACCCCGCGATGCTGCAGGGAAACGTCGTCTACGCACGGTTAGCACCGACAAAACTGCTCATCTGGAATCGGTTCGAAGAAATGAGATGCAAGGGGAAAAGCGCTCTTGTGTTCGCATTTGCGAACTATGGAATTGCGCCTGAGGAAGCGCCATCAGAAGATATCGAACGGAGGATATCTCTGATCGCCCATGCTGAAGCGGAAACGTATATCCACCATGAGATCGGCGAGGCGGTTGAAGGAGAAAAAATTGGCGCTGAATGGAAGGCCTTTCTCGCATCCCTGCCCGCAGGCCGGGTGGAAATCCTTGCCCGTGCAGTGAAGGATATCCTCGCAGATACCGGTGATAATGGCATGTTAAGCTTCATCATCCGTAAACAGAAAGCAGGCTCACTCGGTTTTTATCTCGTGTTTCTCAGCGGTATGAGGAAACTCCTTTTCCCTGAAATACAGGATGCCTTCGGACTGTTTGTCGTGTCGGGCGACTGGTCTCTGATTGATCATGCCCGGAAAGCGGGCTATACAAAAGCATGCGGGTATGTGGAAAGACTGCTCTCAGTTCAAAGAAATTGCACGGGGAAAGAATCCGTAGCCGACATAATCGAACGGGAGATACTCAGCGGACTACTGTAAATGCTCGGGCTGGATATTACTGACGAAGACATCGACAAGCCAGAAATCAAATTGAGTGCCCGCATTTCGTTGCAGCTCTTCAATGGCAGCATCAAAACTGAGCGGAACTTTATATGAGGTCTCGCTCACCATCGCATCAAACGCTTCCGCGACCGCTATGATTCTCGACTCGATGGGGATGGCATCCCCTTTCAGTTTTGCGGGATACCCGTACCCGTCGTATCGTTCATGATGATAGAGAATAAACGGGGCAACGTCTGCATAGAAGTTAATCGGCCTTATCATCTCATCTCCGATGACCGGGTGTTGCTTGAAATCTTCACGACTGTAGGTATCTTCAGTCTTAATCCGCAAAAAACCGACGTCGTGAAGCAAAGCGGCAACGTATAATCGCTGCCTTTTTTCCTCCGGCATATTGATCGCCTTCGCGAGGATATTGCTGTACTTTGCCACCCGCCTCGAATGCCCCTTTTTCTCGGGAATCTGAAAATCTATGGCATCGAGGAGCATGTCAGTCACGTGTATTTCATAATTCTTCTGGTCCTCGCGGAAACGCGCCTGCACGAGGGACGCAGCCGCCTGGTCACCGAGATACGTTATCAGTTCCACATCTCTGAGGCTGTAGTGATCATCTTTTTTATTCAGCTCAATGACGCCTTCGACCCCTGCTTTCGTCCTGAGCGGAACACAGAGTACGGATTTCGTTTCATGCCCGGTCAAAACATCCACTTCAGGGTCAAATCTCTCATCCGACTTCACATCGGCGATAATGAGAGGCTGACTGTTTGCCGCAACCCATCCCGCGATGCCTTTTCCTTTCGGCACGACCCTTCCCAGCAGTTCGTCAGACTTTTCGCCCTTCACGATCTTAAAGACAAGGGTATCGTTCTCGATCAGAAAAATCGCCCCCGCATCTGATTGCGTTATGGAGAGCGAATGATCCATGATCTTGCTCAGGAGGATATCACCATAAATCTCTTCCCGTAAATCTTGTGTTACGGCGAACATCTGATCGAGTCTGTTTCTGTATTTTTCAATTCTCGCTATGATCCGACGCGACACAACCGCCCACATGTAAAACCCTATGATGGTCAGGATGACGACAATTATAATGATCAGTGTTACGGAAATATCCGGAAGAAAATCCAGAACGTCGCTGATAGGTTTAAAGAGGTATCTCAATATAACGGCAAGCAGGGTGATGACGATGAAAGCAGCGATACTGTTCAGCAGCCGGATCTTCTCTTTAATTTCGGCTATAAATGGCCTTCGTTCCTTATCTGCTTTTTCCGCCATGGTAAAACTTTAATGCAAAGAAGAGAGAATGTCAATCAGCGTGTTATTTATTGAAATTTGCTTCTTGAGAGGATTTGGGTATCGTCGGTATGCTCTCTTCAATTAAATGTATATTCTTTTCATCGGCTATGGATCTGATATGGACTGAAGCATATCAAGGCTTTGTTTAGATTTCTGCCATTATTTTCTTTACTGCATCTTCAAGGGGTTTTAAATCTTCCTCTATTGTCTGCCACACGATGTCAAGATCAATTCCGAAGTATTCGTGTATCAGGCGGTTCCTCATTCCTATGATTTCCTGCCAGGAGATTTGCGGATATCTATTTCTGACATGCTCCGGAAGTTTGTTTGCCGCCTCACCGATAACCTCAAGGCTTCTCACAACAGCCTTCATTGTCTTTTTGTCAACAGAAAAGCTTTCTCTTGTCAAACCAGAGGTAAACTCTCTTATATCGGCGATGTTTTCAAGAATATCATTCAGATAATCAAGAAAAACCTGTTCCTCAGACATATCTTACCTCTTGGAGTATCCTCTTGCCTATGTAAGGTTTTAATGCCTTCTTTGTTACCATCTCAACCCGGATTCCGAGAAGCTCAGACAAGGCACGTTCAAGCTTCATGAACTTCACAAATCCTATAGGTTTCTCCAGCTCTATAAGGATATCAAGGTCGCTTTCTGCACCCTGATCCCCCCTGACATAGGAGCCGAAGATGCCAATCTCTTTCAGGCCGTATTGCTCCCTGAATGTTTCCTTATGTATTTGGAGTAATTCTTTTAGTTCGTCAAAAGTTTTCATAAGTTACCTTGAAATATTATAATGTAAAAGTCTCCGCTCTTGTCAGAGGCTTTACCGTTTTTGTTTTAATTTCTCTTGCCCTCTTGAGGATAGGCAAGCATTCAGCCTGCGCTCCTGCGACGTTCAAAAGCCAATAATCAAAACATGAGGCGGGGTCAAGTCTTGTTCCGTGCATTACTATCATTTCGCTGTCTTATCGCCTTCCTTTTTCAACGTCATATATTTCTACCAGTATCCCTCAACAATTGCAATACATTTTAAGCATTGAGGAGTAAGTGCCATAGGGGCAGAAATCCAACCACCACTACCCCTCCTTAACCAAGGAGGGGAGCTTTTATAAAAGTCCCGAAACTTTTCGATTGCTTGAATAATCGGGATTGAAAGGGTAGAATTATTTCACTATGAGATTGATAAAAAACGAGAAAGAGATTCGGGATTTTTTAAATGTCCTCAGAGACCGTGCGGCAGGAGGAAATCCGGAAATCGAACAGAGGGTCAGGGCGATTCTTGATGACGTGAAGAAGCACGGCGACAGGGCGGTTCGGAAATACACGAAGACGTTTGATTCGTTGAAAACAGAGCAATTGAGGATACTGCCGAAAGAGATTGCCCGGCATGCGGCAAAAGCGGACAGGAATATTGTAAAAGCCCTTGAACTCTCCGCAAAAAGAATATACGCATTCCATGAAAGGCAGACGGAAAAATCCTGGGCATTCTTTGAAGGAGGCGCGTTGCTGGGGCAGGTCATACGGCCTTTGGAAAGGGTAGGCATCTACATCCCCGGCGGGAAGGCTTCCTATCCGTCAACGGTTTTAATGAATGTCATCCCCGCGCAGGTTGCGGGAGTAAAAGAGACGGCGCTCTGTGTTCCGACTCCAAAGGGAGAAATCAACCCTGTTGTTATGGCCGCGATCAAATTGCTCGGGATACAGGAGGTTTACAGGATCGGCGGCGCACAGGCAATCGGGGCTATGGCGTACGGGACGGAAACGATTAAAAAGGTTGATAAGATAGTCGGTCCGGGGAATATCTATGTAGCCACAGCAAAGAAGATGGTCTTCGGAGTGGTTGATATCGATATGATTGCAGGCCCGAGTGAAATATTGATACTCGCGGATGAATCCGCAGACCCTGTTTTTGTTGCAGCTGACCTGCTCAGTCAGGCGGAGCACGATGAATACGCTTCTTCAATCCTCATAACAGATTCGAAAACAGTGGCAGAAGCCGTCTCCCGGGAACTCGAAAAACAACTCAGACGCTTGAAGAGAAAAGAGATAGCAAAAAGGTCATTGGATACGTATGGGGCAATAATCCTCACAAAAACACTCACAAAGGCTGCAGAACTATCGAATGCCGTGGCGCCTGAGCATCTTGAAATCATGACAGAACATCCGGATATGATCGTCCCCTTAATCAAAAACGCAGGCGCAATATTCCTCGGAAGGTGGACGCCTGAAGCATTGGGGGATTATGCGGCCGGGCCGAACCATACGCTCCCGACCGGCGGCACCGCCCGCTTCTCCTCTCCCCTTGGAGTCTATGACTTTATAAAACGTTCAAGCCTGATCGGCTTCACGAGAGAGGGATTTCTGGGACTGGCCGGGACCGTAAAAACAATAGCTGATGCAGAAGGCCTTGAGGCCCATGAAAATACCGTCAAAGTAAGGGAGGAGTTCGGAAGATGAAATGCATGAAGAGAACATTTTTCTCGTTTGCGAGCTGTATTGTTGTGATCTTTGCTCTCTGGTCTTGTGCCAAACCACCTCAACAGGCAGTTGAAATAAAGCACTATCCCCTTGATGCACTTGACGGGATTATTACCCAGTCAGGCGTCCAGATTGATAATGCCATTTCGAAAGACGGCAAAGGCTCACTGAAAATTGCGGCAACGGAACCAACCGTAATACAACTCTTCGAGACCGGCGATATCGATATTGAGGATGCACGTCTTATCTATCAGGCAAAGGTCCGCACTGAAGGAGTGCAGGGGCAGGCGTTCATCGAGATGTGGTGTCATTTCCCGGGTAAAGGAGAGTTCTTTTCCCGCGGACTTCAGAGCCCTGTTTCAGGCACAACTGAATGGACATCTGTTGAAACGCCTTTCTTTCTGCAAAAAGGCGAGAACCCTGACAATGTAAAGCTTAATCTGGTAATCAACGGCACCGGCACCGTCTGGATTGACGATATTCATCTGATACAAGGGCCTTTGCAGTAGAAAGGAGCGGGATTTCATCCCGCCCTCCTAAAGTGTATTTTCCCTGAAGATCTGATTCCTGCCTTCTTTACGCACGAGTTAGCCCTCTTCTGAAATTTTTTTTACTTGATTATATATACAATAAATGCTATTTTTTGTATATATAAATGAGAAAACATAGATACAACAAAGGCGTCAGCAGAAGGACTTTTTGCAAGGCAGTGGCAGGTGGGTTATGCATACCGTTGCTTGGACCCTTTAGCCGTCTTGTTTCTGCTGCGGTGCCTGACCCTTTGAGCAGTATATTCTGGGTGAAAAATATTCCGAATCAGCCTTTTTTGCCTGAGGGATCAGGAAATCATCATGCGGGCATTGAGTGGCTTCTTGCCCTTATGGGAGAAAATGGCCGCAAATTTTATCGCTCCCCGCAGGAGACAGCGCTCGGCGGTCCCGACGGGATGATCCAGTCTGATGACGTGGTTTTGATAAAGGTAAACGGCCAGTGGAAATACCGGGGCTGACACCAACAGCGATGTCATACGCGGCTTAATACAGAGGATTCTGGATCACCCCGATGGCTTCGACGGAGAAGTGGTCATCTTTGAAAACGGTCAGGGCAGAGGAAGTCTTAACTGTGACACGCGGTCTAATTATACCGATTCGTTGGTGCATGCCAATGCGAATGATGAACGACACAGTTTCCTCTACCTTGTAAATACCATCATCCGAGATCCCCGCGTGTCCTCTTACCTGCTTGATCCGATCAGAAGCACATTTATCGCTGCAGACGACCATCATACCGATGGATACCGCAGATATGAGGATGTGTCCTATCCGTGCTTTACTACCACCAGAGGGAACACGGATAGAACTGAAGGATGGTATCTGGCTCGGAGACGGTTATGGCCAGAATCTTAAACTCATCAATGTGCCTGTTCTCAAGCATCATGACACAGGGGGATCTGAAATTACGGCATCGCTGAAACATCTCTACGGCGTCCTTTCCATGTCCGACGGTCAAAGCACGTTTCGCCACTATTCAGGTCTTGGAAATACCTGCGGGAAAATGATGGTATCAGTCAGAACCCCTGTGCTGAACATTATTGATGCCATTTGGGTTTCCCACCGCTCGCTAAAGGGGTACCCGGCAAATACAACATTCAGGGCCAATATGCTCCTGGCAAGCCAGGACCCTGTAGCTCTTGACTACTGGGCTGCAAAATATATCCTCCATCCGATTGATTTCGATAACCGCCATCATCCCGACTATCCAGGCATCCTCCAGTGGCTCTCTGACGCCGAACAAATAATCAATGAACAGGGAGGACTTTACAATCCGGGAGCCGGAATTTTTGCGGGCGCCGTTACAACGCACCGAAACGCAAATGGAGGCCTTCGTATATGAAGGTGAATATCTCCCGCCTTTGGTTGTCACCTACCCCAACGGATCAGAGATTTTGGAGGTAGGGGACAACACAGACAATCAGATGGACTTATAACGACGATATCGGTTCGTATGTAAAGATCGAACTCCTGAAAAACGGCAGCTTCAACCGCACCATCTCCTCCTATACATCCAAAGGAAGTAACGGAAGCGGTTCCTTCAATTGGACAATTCCGTCCACCCAAATCCCGGGACCAGATTACAGAATCAGGGTGACGAGTTACTCAAACAGTTCTGTAAAGGGCACCAGCAATGCCGACTTCACGATCGCCCCTCCGCCGCCTCCCGAGATTTCTGTTACCGTTCCCAACGGATCAGAGGTTTTGGAGGCAGGGACAACAGAGACAATCAGATGGACCTATAAAGGCAATATCGGCTCGTATGTGAAGATTGAACTCCTGAAAAACGGCAGCCTCAACCGTACCATCTCCTACGCTGTTTCCAAAGGAAACAACGGAAACGGATCATACAACTGGACAATCTCTTCCACCCAAATCCCGGGACTGGATTACAGAATCAGGATCACAAGTATTTCAAAAACTGCAGTAAAAGATACCAGCGAAGCCGATTTTACCATCAGCTAATAGCTGGTTGCCGCACTATCTCTTTCTTCCCCCCAGTATCGAGCCGAGCACCCCTCTGATTATCTGCCTCCCGATCTGACTGCCGATCGCGTGTGCAGCGCTTTTTGCTGCGGCTTCAAACCATGTTTTGCCCTGGGATTTTGGCTCCCTTCCCGCTGCCGGCGGTTGCGTCTCCTGTTGCTGAAGCTTCTCCTGCTCTGTCCGCTCTTTGAGCTTTTCATACGCCGACTCTCTGTCGACCAGTCGCTCATAATGGCCGCCTAAAAGCGATTGCCGGATTATGTCTGTCCGCTCCTGTGGATCAAGCGGCTGGAGACGGCTTTGCGGAGGGATGATAAGAGCTCTTTCCACAACAGAAGGTGATCCCTTAGCGTCCAGAAATGATACCAGGGCCTCCCCGACCCCGAGTTCGGTGATGACTTTTGAAACATCAAGCGCGGTATTCTGGCGGAATGTTTCAGCGGCTGCCCTTACCGCCTTCTGATCTTTCGGGGTAAAAGCCCGTAGCGCGTGCTGCACCCTGTTGCCCATCTGACCGAGAATCGTATCGGGCAAATCCAAGCGGGTTCTGAGTAACGAAATATACTCCCACCCCTTTTGAGCGTATGAGACGCACCACCTGTTCGATCTTGTCTTCAAGGACCTTTGGCGCATCATCAAAGAGAAGGTGGGCCTCGTCAAAGAAAAAAACCAATTTCGGTTTTGGTGGGTCACCCACCTCCGGAAGTTGCTCGAACAACTCCGAGAGCATCCAGAGGAGAAGTGTTGCGTAGACCTTCGGAGAGTTGATCAACCGGTCGGCTGTCATGATGTTGATCATGCCTTTTCCGCTGCTGTCCGTCTGCATAAGGTCGTAGAGATTCAATGCCGGCTCACCGAAAAATCTGTCGCCGCCCTGCTCTTCAAGCGTCAGGAGGTTGCGCTGAATAGCCCCGATGCTGGCTGTGGAGATATTTCCGTATTCTGTGGTGAATTGCCGGGAATTCTCGCCTGCAAACTGAATCATTGCCCGCAGGTCTTTGAGATCAAGGAGAAGCATGCCGTTATCGTCAGCGATCTTGAATATCAGGCTGAGCACCCCGCTCTGTATATCGTTGAGACTGAGGATACGGCTCAGAAGGAGGGGGCCCATTTCAGAGACTGTGGTGCGGACAGGGTGCCCCTGCTCTCCGAATACATCCCAGAATGTCACCGGAAACCCTTCGTACGCGCGGTCCTGAAGCCCCAGCTGCTGAACGCGCTCCCGTACCTTGGGATTGTCACCCCCGGGTCGCACAATCCCCGAGAGATCTCCCTTCACATCAGCCATAAAGACCGGGACCCCGATCCGGCTGAACTGCTCAGCCATGACCCGGAGTGTGACAGTCTTGCCTGTTCCGGTTGCTCCCGTGATAAGCCCATGACGGTTGGCCATTTTAGAAAGGATTGCGATATCCTCTTTCCCTTTTGCGATAACAAGTTCTTCAGCGTTATTCATTTTCACCTCATTTGATTGAAAGAGACTTCTCTGCTGTTATTCAGCAAATTATAACCCAAATCCAGCGATAAAAAACGTCATTGCGAGTGAAGTTGCGAGGCAAAGCCGAAGCAAACCCGGAGCGAGATTCCTCACTTCGTTCGGAACAGGCTCCGCAATCTCGTCTTTTCATGGAGATTGCCGCGCACCTTTCAGGTGCTCGCAAAGACAGTTCATGAGGCATTTACGCTGCTTATCGCTGGATTTGGGTATATATAACAATTGCGGAAAACTCCATCTAAAAAGGGCGGAGGATTACTCCGCCCTTTTAGATGCTCCGTTGTGCATCAGCAATCTGTTCTACTTATGGTGCGTTGCCCTCATGGTTTGAGCAAGTTCCTTAATATTACCGAGGTCTTTTACCATCATCGCCCAGCCGTACCAGTAGGCATAGTCAGGGTTTACATGGAAGAAGGCCTGGTATGTCCTCATCCGGTGTTTCATATACATCTGAAACAGCACCTGGTCTATGTATGAAAGCTTATTCGTGTCACCGCCACCTGTTTGCATGAAATACAAAAAGTCCGGATACGCAAAGGAGTAGTTATCGGGTTTTTTGATAATCCCTTCTTTGTAGAGACCGGCAACTATCTCTATGGCTTCGGCAAGGAGCCGATCCGCCTTCTGCATCATGGAATCGCCCATTGCGAGCTGCTCACGCGCATACCGCGAGGAATGGCATTGGCTGCAAATCTTTATCATTTTTTCACGTTCGGTTTTCCACGCCTCCTCGGTAAGCCTTACCATATCAACCGACTTTACTGCTTCAAGCCGTGCAGTCGGTTCGCCGGTCTGGGGGTGAAGTACGCCAAGGGCCTTTAAAATCGTAATCCTGTCGGCTTTCCATTGGGCGTCTTCAGGCAGAGGCAGCCTCACGCCAAGAAACCCCCATGCCGTCCTGTTCTCATGGCTTCCTTCTGACATATGGCAGTCCTGACATTTCGGGGCAGGAGCATCTGCCGGGAGATTTCCTGAATCCCTGGCGTGCCACCTTGTTCCGTGTTTTGCACTTTCCCACATCTCCCACTGGGGGTGATCATACCCCATATGGCACTGCTGACAGGCTCGGGGATCAAGGGCTTCTTTTTTGGAAAATGTATGCCGGGTATGGCATTCATCACAGGAATTATTCTGGTACCGGTATCCTTTTGCTGATTGTTCCTTCTTCTGCGCTTCGGTCTTGATCCCCATGTTGTGGCAACCGCCGCAGCCTCTGCCGCCTTCCATAAGCTCATCAGGCTCCACATGAGTGATGGGCAGGGCATTCATCGAGGTCCAGCCAAAATTATGCTTTCCTTTCGCAAATTGATCAAACTGCTTTTGGTGACACTGAGCACAGAGCTTTTCATCCGGAAATTGAGCAAGGTTCACATTCTGAGGTCCGGTATGTTTGTCCCCATGGCAGGTCGAACATGTTACTTCCTTCTTGCTATGGTTGCTGGCTTCCCAGTCTTTCACGAGCCCCGGCGTGACACCCCGATGGCAGTTGACACAGGAATCCGCATCTGCTGAAGATGCATAAAAAAATCCCATGCAGAACAGAAAAAGAGACAAGGAAAAATAAAAGAGCAATTTTCTCATAAGCCCTCCGTTTCCCATTATTTTCTATCGAACGCCATGTTCTTTAAACGTTGCACCCTCCTGCTCAAACATTGACTTCGGAGCGCCACACGTAGGACAAACCCAATCATCAGGCAAGGTTTCAAATGATGTTCCGGATTTGATGCCATTATCAGGATCACCTTGAGCAGCGTCATAAACATAACCGCACGCCGTGCATACATACTTTGTCATAGCGTTCTCTCCTTCATTCGATTTTTTGCAGCCCTGTTTCAACTTCCTGCCAACGATCGGGCTAGCTCGAAACGATCAAGGTTCATCACTTTGGTCCAGGCCACCACGAAGTCCCGGACAAACTTCTTCTGCGCGTCCGCACTTCCATAGACCTCCGCCAGAGCCCGGAGCTGGGAGTTCGAACCGAAGATGAGATCGGCACGGGTGCCGGTCCACTTGAGTTCGCCTGTTGCGCGATCACGCCCCTCGAACACATCTTCGTCTTCCGAGGTCGCCTTCCACGTCGTGCCCATGTCGAGCAGATTCACGAAGAAGTCATTGGTGAGCGTCTCCGGCCTCTTGGTGAAGACGCCGTGCCGGGACTGTCCAAAGTTGGCATTCAGGACGCGCATACCGCCAACGAGAACCGTCATCTCAGGAGCGGTCAGTGTCAGCAGTTGCGCCCGATCAACCAGCAGTTCCTCGGCCGATACGGCGTATTTAGTTTTCTGGTAGTTACGGAACCCGTCTGCAGCCGGTTCGAGCACGGCGAAGGAGGCCACATCCGTCTGCTTCTGCGAGGCGTCCATGCGCCCCGGCGTGAAGGGTACCGTAACCTTGTGACCGGCGTTCTTTGCGGCTTGCTCGATGCCGGCGCAACCGGCCAGAACGATCAAGTCAGCGAGCGAGACCTGCTTGCCTCCTTTTGCCGTCTTATTAAACGAGCGCTGGATATCTCCGAGAGTCTTTAGAACCTTGGCCAGCTGTTTCGGCTGGTTGACTTCCCACTCCTTTTGCGGAGCAAGACGAATGCGCGCCCCGTTCGCACCGCCGCGCTTGTCGGAGCCACGGAAGGTGGACGCCGACGCCCAGGCGGTCGAGACCAGCTGGGATACGGACAAACCCGAAGCCAGAATCTTGCCCTTGAGTGCGGCGATGTCCTTCTCGCCAATCAATTTGTGATTCACCGCAGGGATAGGGTCTTGCCACAGGATCTCTTCCAAAGGAACCTCCGGACCGAGATAGCGTGAACGCGGGCCCATGTCGCGGTGGGTCAGTTTGAACCACGCACGGGCGAAGGCATCCGCGAATTCCTCCGGTTTCTGCAGGTAGCGCCGCGAGATCGGCTCGTAGATCGGATCGAAGCGCAGCGAGAGATCTGCCGTGGTCATCATCGGCCGGTGCTTTTTCGACGGGTCGTGTGCGTCAACCACCATGTCCTCTTCGGCTACGTCCTTGGCCTGCCACTGATGCGCACCTGCCGGGCTCTTGATCAGTTCCCACTCGTATTTGAACAGTACCTTCAAATAGCCCATGTCCCATTTGGTTGGGTTTGGCTTCCAGGCGCCCTCGATGCCGCTGCTGATCGTATCGCCGCCTTTTCCTCTGCCAAAGCTGCTTTTCCAGCCAAGCCCCTGCTCTTCGATGCCGGCGGCCTCAGGTTCAGGACCCACATGCGACGCAGGGCCGGCGCCGTGACATTTGCCGAACGTGTGTCCTCCGGCGACAAGCGCCACGGTCTCCTCGTCGTTCATCGCCATGCGCGCGAAAGTCTCGCGGACATCGCGGCCCGAGGCGACCGGGTCCGGGTTGCCGTTCGGCCCTTCCGGATTGACGTAGATCAGGCCCATCTGCACCGCGGCGAGGGGATTCTCGAGGTTCCGGTCGCCACTGTAGCGCTTGTCGCCAAGCCACTTGTCCTCGCTGCCCCAGTAGATGTCCTCTTGCGGCTCCCATATATCCTCACGCCCGCCGCCAAAGCCAAAGGTCTTGAACCCCATCGACTCAAGCGCGCAGTTGCCCGCGAGGATCATCAGATCGGCCCAGGAGATTTTTCTGCCGTATTTCTGCTTGATCGGCCAAAGCAGACGGCGCGCCTTGTCGAGGTTCACGTTGTCCGGCCAGCTGTTGAGAGGCGCAAGGCGCTGATTACCGGCCCCCCCGCCCCCGCGGCCATCGCCCATACGATAGGTACCTGCGCTGTGCCACGCCATCCGGATGAAGAGGCCCCCGTAGTGACCGTAATCGGCCGGCCACCAGTCCTGCGAGCCGGTCATCAACGCATAGAGGTCCTTCTTTACGGCCTGAAGGTCAAGTTTCTTAAATTCCTCGGCGTAGTTGAACGCCTTGCCCATCGGATTGCTCATATGCGAGTGCTGATGAAGAATCTTGAGGTTCAACTGTTTCGGCCACCAGTCCGGGTTCGACCTGCCGCCGCCGGCTGTGGATCCCATTACCGGGCTTTTGCTGTCTTTTTTCATAAAGTTTCCTCCTTTCGTTCTGTAAATTATTAAACTAAAATTGCGTAGATTTATCGTTATGTATTATTCACCGGCGGGGAACAGTTAACTTAACTCATTGTTACACCTCCTCAAGATTATGAAAATTACTATATAGGAATAACTACTATTAAAGAAGAAAAAAATATCACCCTTTACTGCACTTACTGCAAAGACCCTCGAGGACTACCTTCTTGTTCAGCACTGTAAACTGCTTATTGATTTCATCAGGAACAGTTATGTTGTCAAACTCCCTATTGTGAAAGTCTATTATGCTGTTGCACTGAATACATCTGAAATGATGATGGGTATCGATGTCAGGATCATATCGCTTCGGCTGCCCATAGCCCTCAACTATATTTGTAATGCCAATTTGGGAGAATGTCAAGAGCGTCCTGTTCACCGTGTCAAATGATATATTCGGTATCTTTTTTAAGATTCTCTTATAAATTGTATCCGCAGACGGATGGTCCTTTGCTTTCAGCAGTTCCTCATAAATAGCAGTACGCTGAGGGGTTATTTTCAGCCCTTTTCTTTTGGCTCGCTGATAAAAGACATCCAGCATATCGTTCTTCTCTGTCTGCCTATCCATAGTTTTAACTATATAGGACTGGCTACTATTTATCAAGGTCTTTTTTAGAAAATTATTGATAACAATGCTACTTTTTTGAAGGGGTATTGAGAATCAGTAAAGCGGTACCATCCAGCAATAACAGTATATTTAACAGTGCGCTCACTCCGTGCATTTTTCTGAACTGGTCCCTTGCCGGGGATGCTTCGGTTTGATTCTCAAAGGTAGTGATCTGCTGCTTGATGCTTGTGATATCGGGATGCAGTTTGAAGGTGATAAATATATTCATGAAAACAGCTGCGGCCAGGAGAATTATGGTTATCTTATTCTGGATCTTTCCCCGTATCCCGAAAAATAAAAGAAAAATGATCAGAGCGAGAACAGAGAGAGTAAGGGTATAGGGAAAGTAATAGGGGAAAAGCTTTCCGACAATCTCCCCGGCAGTATCCCTTCCAAAGGATTGAAAAATAACGGGTGTTACTAAAAACGTGAATATAAACATTCCGCCTGCCCAGAGCGCAAGGAGGAAACTGTAAACAATAGCTCCCGTCTTCATTGCAGTTTTTAAAATACCATGGCAATGAAATAATAGCAATTACACCATAATGGTCATCCGGCACTGATAACACGCGATGTTTATTGAAATGGCAAAGTCAGAACGTCACCCAAGAGACACTGTACGATTACCAATTAATTTCATTTAAAAGCAAGACCTTTCATGCGCAGTTATCATAGAAAACATCCTTCCTGGACTCCGCACCCCTCAAAACTGATATAATTATGCTGGTTTGAAATAGTAATTAATATTTACTGGGAACACCTGCATAATATTGTGTAAAATTTAAGATAATCAAGAAGGGGGTAAATGAAATGGCACAAGGAACTGTGAAATGGTTTAACGACAGCAAAGGTTTTGGCTTCATTACTGCTGAAGACGGCAGCGAAGTATTTATCCACCATACGTCCATCCAGGGCAGTGGATTTAAAAGCCTTGCCGAAGGTGACAAAGTCAGCTTTGATACTGAACAAGGACCGAAAGGTCCCAAAGCGATCAATGTAGTTAAACTGTAATTAGACTGAGAAGATCTCTTTTTGTGGAGGATAAATTGAAAGATTTAAACTTCTAATTAGAAGAGATTATGACAAGACCGGCTCTTTCCGCAAACAAAGATACCATAGTAAAAGATATAGCTTTTGAAATTATGGATTTTTCAGTGGAATGCCTATAACTGAGAACGATGGCAGAGTTATAGGTGTTGTAACTGAGATCGTTTTGCTGAAACAGATTCGGTAGTGATTTTACGGCTCGGCGTCATAATTGCAGCGAGAATACAGAAATTTAAATCAAGCAAGGCGTTATCGATAATTATTTTAAAAAAAACGGAGCAATACCATGACAAAACAGCGTGTGTTTAGCAGACTTGATGACTTTATAACTATTGCAAGAAAAGGAAAGGAGGTTGAACTGACCATTGTATTAGATAAACGGCTCTTTAAGCGGAAATTTGCTCCGTCCGCGATGGGAGATCCTGGAGATGAAATCGACACGTACATTCTTGCCGCTAATTATTTTTTTGTCGTTGAGGGAAAGAGTCATGAATTCGCAAAATTTTATGCGTTCGGATTTGAAAGGGATTTCCCAAGTGCAGTACAGAGGGAAATAGATATTGCCAACGAGCGTTTAAAAATGGATTATAAGAGATTAAGAGATGCAAACATTGTCTTTTTAGAAAAGTTTTTTGGAATTAGCAGTGATGGGAATATATTAAATTGATCTAATATAAAAGGGGCACATCTAAAATATCTTGCCCTTCTTATTGCGGACAAACACTATTTAGGAATCTGAATAATAAATTTTGTAAAGGGAGGTTTATCTTTTCTCATTTCACTTCTCAACTTTATTGTCCCGTTATGTTTCTCAACGATCAGTTTTACAATAGGAAGCCCAAGGCCTGTCCCTTTTTCTTTTTCTGAACCCATTTTGTAATAATAATCGAAGATGTTCTTCCTATGTGCTTTTGGGATGAAGGTATCACTTTTCACACCAAGCACTACTTTTTTATTATCTTCTGAGGTATAGACACATATGGTACTGTTTTCAGGAGAAAACCTGATAGCGTTGTAGAGCAAATTATTAAGTATGGTAAAGATGCCATCTTTATTGGCGCAAATCTTTATATCCTTTTGAGGATAACTTAATCGGATATTCTTGATTTCAGATAGGGAAGTAAAATTTGAAATGATATTCTGTATTAATGGCTTTAATGGGAACACTGATATCTCATTTTTATATTTTGAATCGGTAACTGATAAGAAATTCACAAAATCATTTATATTTTCCTCTATCATGTACTCTTCCCTTGCAACAATCTTTGAATATTCAAGGAGCTTATCAAGATACTCCCTTTTCTTTTCTTCGTCTACGGACTGAAAGAGGTCATGAATAATCTTAGGAAATCTTTTTGTAAAACCACCGATAACAGTCAGGGGATTTCTAAGATTATGGACCATGGCATTTAATACCTTTATCCTTTCCTCCTGTATAAGGCTTAACCTATCCTTCATCCTCTTATATTCGTTAAAGAAATTCGCCCGAGCTATAGCCTGCCCAATCAACATGCCAATTTCCTTTGAATATATAAAATCTTCTTGACTGATAGGTGTCTTATCTATACCCGAATCTATAACCATAACACCAAAATTCTTTTTTTCAATACTGCTGTCATCCATATGCTTAATGGTAATAACAGCCTTGAGGGTTACCGCATTTTTTAATGAATGTTTAAAGCCGCTGAACATTTCTTTACGAATAAGATTAAGAGATATCCCTTTTACAAACGTATCCCAGACAATACTCTTTTTATTTACAGTCATTCCTTTTTTTAAATCATGCCTATAATTCCCGCTCCATTGTTTAATGACCAAGTCTCCCCGCTCGTCAAGAAGATAGATCCTTACCCTTTTCCTTAACCTTTCAGCTATAAAAGAGAGACTTTTTGCAACAATGACTTCTGTGTCAAAGTTATAGCTGATTAGTTTAGAAATCTCGATGAAATCTTTGTGTTTTCTTTCAGCATATTTATATTTCTCTTCAAATAATTTCATGCTGCTTCCTTATATATATATTCTTCGGAGTATATCTTTACCCAAATCCAGCGATAAAAGCTACATAACCAATTATACCGAAAAATAGATATAGACTTTGGCATGCCTCTTATTTAGCCTGTTTGAACCTTTTTTATGCCCCCTTAAAGGGTAACCCTATAAAAAGTTGCTGTTGTTTGACTCGTCTCACGTTTAATCGTCCCGTAATTTACGGGAATCAGCTTTTCAGAACATACCAAGCCTTGCTTGGTTAATTAAACCTCTGACTGAAAGACTTGCCTTCAGAAAGGCAATGATTGAATTTCTCGATAGTCGCGGCGGACCGCTGTCGTTACGAATATTTCAACTGCAATTCTTCATTTTTTATGTCTTATTAGTTTTGCGGCATTGTAGGGTAGTAATATCTGATGATGTGAGAAAGAAGCGTTTGTTTCCTAACGAAACGAGAAGAAGGCTGTCCCCTGTTATTCACTGTTTCTCAGATCAAATTGCATAAAACGTTCACCGCTAAAGCTTCTTGATTCTTTCGATAATCTCTGTTGTTGAAATGCCCTGGATGTACGGGAGGCTAAAAGTCTCCTTTGCGATGTCGGAGCCGACGATGTCCGCCTTTTTCCAATCCCCGCCCTTGACGAGGATATCCGGCTGGAGGAGTTTGATTAATGCATAGGGAGTTTGTTCATCGAACAGGGTCACGTAATCGACCATTTCGAGCGATGAGAGGACCTCTGCCCTCTGGTCCTGCGGATTGACCGGGCGGCCGGGCTTTATGGCGGTCACCGATTTGTCAGAGTTTAATCCAACAATGAGGACATCGCCAAGCGCTTTTGCTTCCTTAAGATACCGTACGTGTCCCGCATGGAGGATGTCGAAGCAGCCGTTGGTGAAGACGAGCTTTTTGCCT
Source organism: uncultured Nitrospiraceae bacterium (assembly GCA_963718855.1). GTDB lineage: Bacteria > Nitrospirota > Thermodesulfovibrionia > Thermodesulfovibrionales > SM23-35 > CAVRAA01. The sequence continues at coordinate 324,619 of CAVRAA010000009.1, forward strand.
TCCGTCTTCAGTTTTTCGACGTGCTGTTTTAGCTCATTCCAATTAACTGTTGTACCCACCTGTCAACTCTTTCTCCCCTACTTCTCTTTCACCGCACCCATTACGGGAACTGCTTGCCGGTAATCAATCTCAGGACATCGTTATACATCACAAAGACCATCAACGTGAGGAGAAAGGCTAGCCCGATCTTCTGGCTCACAGAGATGACCTTCTCGCTGAGCGGCTTCCTCCGTATCGCCTCGATGGTCAAAAATACAATGTGTCCGCCATCGAGCACCGGAATCGGAAGCAGGTTCAGCACTCCAAGGTTGATATTGATAAGCGCCATGAAGATGAAAAAATTCATGAACCCCTTCGACGCCTGCTCGCCTGCCATCTGTACGATGAGGATCGGCCCGCCCATGGTATCAATGGGAATCACCCTCTGTGCGAGCTTCACAAGAGACACTATGGTTAAAACCGATATGTCCCACGTCCTTGCAATACTGTCTGTCAATGCACTGAAGACATCCTTCTGCCTGACGAAGGTATCCCCTGACGGTTTTATCCCGATCAGCCCGACCTCTTTTCCTTCTCCGAAGATATCCTGCACCTTTTTTCGTTCGGGAGTGATCGAGAGCCTGATGGTCTGGCCGTCTCTCTGCAGGGTTAGTTGAAGCAGTTTGCCCGGATTCTGATGGATAATCTCCGTCATCTCATCCCATTGATCAATATGAACTCCGTTGATCTCCATAATCCTGTCCTGTTTCATCAGCCCTGCCCTCGCCGCCGGCGTATCGGGCATTATATCGCCGATCTCGGAGACTAATACGGGAAGCCCGTATACGAAACTGAAGAAAAAAATGACAATCGCAAATAAAATATTAAAGAGGGGCCCGGAAAAAACAATAAAGAACCGTTTCCAGACCGGCTGAAAATTATACGCAAACGGTTTTTCCTCTTCCTTCAGCTCATCCTCTTCTGTTTCGCCGAGCATCTTGACATACCCGCCGAGCGGAATAGCGGAGATAAGATATTCGGTATCACCGTATTTTTTGCCGATGAGTTTCGGTCCGAAACCGAGCGAGAATTTCAGGACCCTGACACCCATGAGCTTTGCGAACAGAAAATGTCCGAGTTCATGGACAAAGATGATGATGCCGAGCAAAATAATCGCAGATAGAAACGTCATGCTTGGGTCTCCCGTTTTTTTAATTTTTTGGAATTTCTCAGTGAATGCACAATCCCTTTCGCCTTCTCCCGCGCCCATCGGTCCGCTTCCAGTATGGCATTGAGGTTTTTATCGGTTTTCACCGTATGAAGGGACATCGTTTTCCGTATGACAACGGGAATCTCCGTAAATGCTATTTCCCTGTTGAGAAACGCTTCCACCGCAATCTCATTTGCCGCATTCAGCACAGACGGCATTGTCCCTCCGGCCTCCAATGCCTTATAGGCGTATGACAGACACGGAAAGCACCGGTGCTGCGGCTTCTTAAACGTAAGAGAACCAACCTCATGGAGTGACAGACCGCTGACGACATCCCCGAACCTCCCGGGATAGGTGAGAGCGTACGAGATCGGTCCTTTCATGTCAGGCATCGACATCTGTGCGATGCAACTCCTGTCATTGAATTCGACAATGGAATGCACAATGCTCTGCGGATGGACGATCACATCGATCCCATGAGACGGAAGTCCGAAAAGATGGTGGGCTTCGATCACCTCAAATCCCTTGTTCATAAGGGTTGCCGAGTCTATGGTTATTTTCTTCCCCATCTTCCAGCTCGGATGCCTGAGCGCATCCTCCGGGGTGATATCGTTTAATTCACCTTTCCGCCTGCCTGCAAACGGACCGCCCGACGCAGTCAGGATAATGCGTCGCACATCTGACTTCCTGTGCCCCTCGATGCACTGGAATACTGCACTGTGCTCGCTGTCGACAGGGAGAATTTTCGAGCCGTACTTTTTTGCCTCGCGCATAACAATCCTTCCCGCCATCACAAGGGCCTCTTTATTTGCAAGTCCGATGGTTTTCCCTGCCCGTATCGCCGCCAATGTCGGCATTAACCCTGCAGCTCCGACAATAGCCGAGAGGACAACGTCCGAACGTTTATACGCCGCTGCCCCGGCAACGCCGTCCTGGCCGGAGAGAATGGTAAGGGTAGAAGCCATTTTCTTCCCTATTCTCTTCTGCAGTTCTCCGGCAGCAGACCGGTCTGCAACAGCGACAATCTCCGGTAAAAATGAATGTATCTGTTTTTCGAGCAGGGCTATATTTTTCCCGGCAGTGAGAACAGTAACACGGAAGGCGTCCCTGTGCCGCCCGATAAAATCGAGAGCGTTCCTGCCGATGGAACCGGTCGACCCAAGAATCGCAAGACGTTTCATGCGGTATTACCTCAATAACCCTTTGAACGTTAATATCCAGTAGAGGAGCGGCCCTGCAAACAGTGTCCCATCGATTTTGTCCAGTATGCCGCCATGCCCCGGAATAATGACGCCCGAATCCTTGACCCCCGCATCCCTTTTAAACATCGATTCCACAAGATCTCCTGCAATCGAGATAATGCCTATCAGGCAGCCGATGAGCGCAGCCGATGGCAGAGTGAGCTGAGGGACGATCAGACCTTTCAACATGAGCGCTCCGGCCGCGCCCCCGGCAACTGAGCCCACGGCGCCGGCAACGGTCTTGTTCGGACTCATCTCCTGGTACAGTTTTTTCTTCCCGATCCCCTTGCCGATATAATATGCCGCTGAATCCGATGCCCATACCGTCGCGTAGAGGAATATGATCCATTCAGGCCCGATATTTCTGATTTGAGTCTGGGATGAGAGGAATCCGGGGATATAGATCAAGCCTACGACAGGAGCAGCAATATCGTGGAGAGATGATTGCGGATCTCTCTTTGTCAGAAGCCGTATCATCATGATCGCCATTGCCGAAAAGACAAAGGCTTCGGGGAGATGCTCCCGTGAGAAAAAGGAGACAGCGAGGATAAAGACACCCAAAAAAAGGCTGGCATATCGCACCGCGCCCTGCACACGATACATGGAATAGAATTCGAGCGTTCCAAGAAACGACACAGCGCAGAGAAGAATGAAAAAATACCCCTGCGGCAGGTACATGACATAAAGAAACAGGAGCGGCAGAAGCGCTGCCGCAACAATCAGCCGCTTACGATGCATCAGCCCTCAGTGAAACGCCGCCGAACCTCCGGTCCCTCCGTTGATAATCCTGTATCGCAAGCAAAAATTCATCTTTCGAGAAATCCGGCCAAAGCGTATCGGCAAAATAGAACTCGGAGTATGCAGCCTGCCAGAGCAGGAAATTACTGATCCTCATCTCCCCGCTGGTCCGTATGATAAGGTCCGGCGGGAGAATGCCGGCAGTATCGAGATATGACTGAAAAACTTCTTCAGTCAGTTCTTCAGGTTTGACGCCCGCGACCAATACTTTTTTCGCCGCCCTGAGAATCTCATCCCTTCCGCTGTAGCTGAGGGCGATTGCGAGAATCATCCCTTTATTCTGCGAGGTTTTTTCTTCGGCAATCCGTATGATGCGCTGGATGTGTTCGGGCAGTCTTTGGATTTCACCGATCGCCCTGAATACGATGTCATTTTTGATGAGGACTTCGAGTTCTTTCGTTAAATAGATCTCAAGGAGTTTCATGAGGGTTGTTACCTCGGCTAAAGGCCTCCGCCAGTTCTCCGTTGAAAAGGCATAAAGGGTTAGCGCCCTGAGTCCGAGGTCAACAGCTGCCTCAATGACCTCTTTCGTTCTTTCTAATCCGCGTCTGTGACCCTCAATCCTCGGCAGCCCGCGCACCTCGGCCCATCTGCCGTTTCCATCCATGATAATCCCTATATGCTTCGGTATGCGTCCGGATGCCACCAATCTTTCTCCTTAAAGACCTTTCAGGGGGTAAATCAAAAGTTCCGTGCCCCCCGGGTTTTCCCCTTTTAGAATATTTCCGGGTTTGATGCCAAACAGAGGGCTTGCCAGAACAACGATTTTATCATGATCAACCGCGTAATCAAGCAGGGAGCCGCCGATGTTATCGACAAGCACGTCATCCTCCATCGAAAGCCCGTTCCACCGGAGGATTCGTATCTGAGATTTTTTATACCCGATGCCCTGTAACATATCAAGCAAAGGAATCCTCTTGACGTACAGAATATCTCTCTTTTCGCGAAAAAGTCTGTCTTTTATCGACCATGAGCCCCTGTCAATCAGCGGCGCATCGCCTTGTACAGGGTCATTTTTTGTTAGCGTTGACGTCCGGAACTTCTTGAACGTCCTCAGAAAATTCCCCGTGCTGTTCTTACTCCTCCAGAGTTTTTGCCTGTTTTCGTCATACGCGCTGAAAAATCCTCCCTCATCACAGGAAAGCAGGAGCGTGCCTGTCTTCGGGTCCTTAAAGAAGATGAAATCGTAGAGAGCCACGCCTGCGGGAAATGCAACCGCTGCGCCCTTCTTATATTCGCCTTCCCACCGGATGTTGAATATCTCCCCATCGAATCCGTAATTCCTTGAATAAGGCTGCGCCATGAGGCTGTCATCTATTTTCCTCAGGAACATATCGGTTTTGAAGAGAAGAATAAATTCATTACCGTTGTATTCATAAATGGAAGAAACGACGGTATCCCCCTTCATCGATGTAACGATTATCTCGTCCCTGCCGTTTTTATTCAGATCAATTGAGTCAAGCCACAGGTAATCATCATCAGCGGAACCTTTTATTCCGGCACCGCCGAAGGCCGGGTGGAGCTCCGCATCATAGGTATAGGCGGCAATATCCTTCCCGGAACTCAAAATGAGTTCCTGTTTGCCGTCTCCGTTGATATCGCAGATGGTCAGGAGTTTTGCTCCGCCTGGAGCATCGATCTGGAGAAAGGCTTCCTGTGAAGGCAATGTGATAAACTGCTCACCGTACGTCATCTCTTTTGCAAAAGCGGCATCGACAGCAGTATCCGCCTCGTCAAACTTCGATCCGTCGGCTGCCCAGAAGAGTTTTCGTGAAAGAAATACTCCCTTATCGGTCTTTTTGGCCGTCAAAAGGAGGGCGACATCGGCTTTCAGACTTTTTGCTTCGCGAATGACCTCTGCCGGATCCTCTGTTTCAACAGCAGTGTCTATGATGTTGAACCTTCCGGTATCTTTCAGTCTTCTGTAATAGGAATCCGCAATCTGCCAGTCGACTCCCTTCGACTGACAGAAGAGGATATTGACCGGTATCTCTGAAATCCTGACCTTATCTCCTTCTCTCGGAGCACCTTCTACAATCTCCCCGACTGCGGAATCAGCAGCGACCTCTCTGATTTCAAGTCGTCCGATAAACGATTCCATGTTTCCTAAAAGCTCTTTCGTTACGGGGTGCCGGAACGGGGCTTCCTCTCTCACAATCGAAACTCTCATGCCTTTCCTGACAGCATCCTTCCCCCCGATGTTCACAAAACCCGTCTTCCCTTCAACTTTTGTGATAACACCATTCACAGGCTTGAAATACGAAAGCACGTCATCCGTCATCCTGTCCAGGGGATTCTCCCCGGCCTGCGCAGAGGGAACAAAGCACAGGATAGCGAGCATGGAGCAGAAAGCATAGAACAACGCGCAGAGCGCGGGGCTCGCAGAATCACCCTTACCCCCTTGCCTCTTGTCTCTTGTCTCTCTTTTTATCCTCTGGTGCATTTTCCTGCCGACAACCTTTCGATAAGGATATCCGGGAGATGTTCTTCCCTCATTTTGCGCTCTGCACACCAATAACCGGAGAGCACAGCATACTGCATCAGACCGTTCCCGCCTCTTTCGCAAGCCGGTCAAGCACTCCGTTCAGAAAAGGCGCGGACTCCGATGAAGAGTATTTTTTCGCAATTTCGAGCGCCTCGTTTATGGTAACCGCAGAAGGGATATCCTTTCTGTAGAGTATCTCAAATGCCGCAAGCCTCAGAATATTCCGGTCAACCGCAGCCATCCTCCCCAGTATCCAGTTCTCTGCCAGCTTTTCGATCAACGCGTCTATATCCTCAAGCTTTTCGAGGGTGCCTTTTACCAGCTCTTCCGCGAATTTCCTGATCTCCCTGTTCTCTTTCTTATCAGACCAGAATTCATCGAGTTCTCTCCGGCCTACCATTTTCTCCGTGAAGTCGATCTGAAACAATATCTGAAGCGCATATTCACGCGCCTGTCGTCGTTTCATGGAGTAATTCTATGAGGGAGCGATGGCGGTCTCACACTTTTTTCAGGAGCTGGGCCATTTCGATGGCGGTCATCGCAGCATCCCACCCTTTGTTTCCGCTCTTGGTGCCCGCCCTTTCAACCGCCTGTTCAATAGTATCGCATGTTATGATTCCAAACGCGATCGGCACCCCGGTCTCCATGGACGCCGATGCAATTCCCTTTGAAACCTCTGCGGAGATATATTCAAAATGCGGGGTAGCACCCCTGATAACTGTCCCGAGGCAAATAATCGCATTGTAGACGCCTTTGGCCGCCATTTTTTTGGCGATCATCGGTATTTCAAAGGAACCGGGCACCCTTGCCACATCGATATCGTCTTCCTTTGCGCCGTGCCGCACCAGCGCATCCTTTGCGCCGTCAAGCAGCTTGCTCGTTATGAATTCGTTGAACCTGCTAATGACGATTCCAAACTTTAACCCTTTTGCCTGCAGCTCGCCTTCTATGATCTTCATACTGTCCTCCTGTTCTATAAAAATTCTAGGATTCCAGGGTACGAGGGTTCAAGGATTCGAGTAAAAAACCTACTTGCACCCTTGGCCCCTGGACCCCTTGAATCCTGTCGTTTACACATTCTCAAGCATATGCCCCATTTTTTTCTTTTTTGTCTTTAAATAAACAATATTCCTTTCATTGGGATTTATCTCCATCGGGACTCTTTCGACAACCTTCAGCCCGTACCCTTCCAGACCAATGATCTTTTTGGGATTATTGGTCATGAGTTTCATCTTTCGCACTCCGAGATCGACGAGTATCTGCGCGCCGATGCCATAATCACGAAGATCCGGCTTGAAGCCGAGTTTGATATTTGCTTCTACGGTATCGAGCCCGCTATCCTGAAGTTCATAGGCCTTTAATTTGTTCAGCAGACCGATACCCCTGCCCTCCTGTTTCATATAGAGGATGACTCCCTTGCCCTCTTTTTTGATCATCTCCATCGCCTTATGGAGCTGGTCGCCGCAATCACACCTTTTCGATCCGAACACATCTCCGGTGAAACATTGTGAATGGACCCTCACGAGCACATCGTCTCCCGGTTTTATATCTCCCTTCAGAAGGGCTATATGCACGTTGTCATCGACGATGTTCCCATAGGCGATGGCGGTAAATTCCCCGCCATATGCAGTCGGCATTTTCACCGCTGCAAGTCTCTTGACGAATAGTTCCGTCCTCATTCTATATTTGATGAGGTCCTTAATGGTGACTATTTTCAGACTGTGCTTTTTTGCAAATTCCATCAGTTCAGGGACCCTTGCCATGGTCCCGTCATCGCTCATGATTTCGCAGATAACACCTGCCGGGTAGAGATGCGCCATTTTCGCCAGATCGACAGACCCCTCTGTCTGTCCCGCTCTCTGAAGCACGCCACCCCGTCTCGCCCGCAATGGAAAGATATGGCCCGGCCGCGCGAGGTCTTCATAGGTTGTCTTCGGATCAATGGCTGTCAATATCGTCCTCGCCCTGTCCGCAGCGGAAATCCCTGTGGTGACTCCTTTCTTCGCTTCGATGGACACGGTAAATGCAGTGCCAAAAGATAGATGTATTATCATCCGTCATCATGGGAAGCTTCAGTTCCTCAACCCTTTCAGGGGTGAGCGAAAGGCAGATAAGTCCCCTCCCGTATCTGGCCATAAAATTGACCGCCTCAGGGGTCACCTTTTCCGCCGCCATGCAGAGGTCGCCCTCATTCTCCCTGTCCTCGTCATCAACAAGGATGACCATTCTGCCTTTTTCGATATCATCTATGGCTTCATCAATCGTATTGAACTTATACTTTTCCATTCTTCATCTACCCCTCTTTAGTATGCTTTATGAGACTATTGATGTCATTGCGGCTTGTCCGCAATCCTTCGTTCGGACCGATTCTCGCCCCGGCGAGTCGCCGAGGTGACCCGACAAGCGGGAATGCCCCGAACCAAGGCACTACGCTTCCCTTTTGAGCAATTCAACACTTCAGATATATCCCTCTTCCCTCAGGGTCTTCGCAAATCTTTCATCCTTTGCCGTTCCCTTTTGCAAAAACCGCGCAACATATTTTCCCAAAATATCAGCCTCTATATTCACCGTGTCGCCGGGCCCCTTGAATCCAAGCGTCGTAAGTTTTGCCGTATGGGGTATGATCACCAGCGTAAAGGCATCTTTAAGTATATCAACAACAGTAAGGCTTATTCCATCTACTGCAACCGATCCCTTTTCAACGAGGAAGCCGATCACACCCGGGGGGGCCTCTATCTCAAAGGTAAGCATATCGCCGTTCTGCGCTTTTCTCCGTATTCTGCCCGCAGCATCAACATGGCCGGTCACGAAATGGCCGCCGATCCTGGAGCCTGTGCTGAGGGAGGGCTCGATATTTACACGGTCGCCTTTCTTCAGGTCTCCGAGATTTGTGCTCCGCAGCGTCTCTCCGGAAAGGTCGAAGGAGAGTTCGGGTATATTTTTTTTCACGACCGTCAGACATACTCCGTTGACTGCTATGCTGTCCCCAATCCCTGCATCGGGTGACAGCATATCGGACCTGAGAGAAAGTATCGCGCCTCCGCTTCGCTTCTGTACGGAGGTTATGTCTCCCATCCCGACAACCAGTCCTGTAAACACTCAGAGTTCCTCATACATCGAGAAATTCATCTTTGTCTGATAATACCCCCAGAAATCCACCGTATCAGTCCACGACGCATTGACCTTGACGATCTTTAAATCGCGGACAACCTCAAGGTTTTCCTCGTCGAGGGGCACATTCAGTTCCTGTGCTTCCGCCATGATTTTTGTTTTTATCGTATCTACGTCTCCGATTTCCAGTTGCAGGATATCCCTCGTATGAGAGCCGAGCACGAAATAACGATAATAAGGCATTCCATAGGACATTAAAAGAAAGGCTGCGGCAACGAGCACCAGGATGATAAAAATACCCTTAACAAGACCCTTTTCCCCTATTCTCTCTTTCATTCTATCAACCTCCCTATCCTGTTGAATCTGGCCCATTTGTCCGGGTCCCAGGACCAATAGATAATAAACGCCTTGCCTTTCACCTCTTTCTCGTCGACAAAGCCCCAAAATCTGCTGTCGTAACTATGGTCGCGGTTGTCTCCCATTACAAAGATCTTGTCCTTCGGCACCTGTATCCGTCCGAAGGTGTCTCTCCTGTCGCTGTCCGACCGCATTGTGGGATCATAATGATACGCGTACGTTTCCACCACAGGCTCTCCGTTGACGTAAACAACCTTGTTCTTCTGCTCTATCGTATCTCCTTCGGTCGCAATCACTCTCTTGATAAAGTCCTTTGTCGGATTTTCGGGATATTTAAAAACTATGACGTCCCCCTTTTCGGGTTCTCTGAAAGCCAGAATCTTTCTGTCCGTAAAAGGGATTTGAGTGCCGTATAAAAATTTGTTCACCAGAATATGATCGCCAATAACAAGGGTCGGAATCATAGACCCGGATGGTATCTTGAATGCCTGTACAACAAAGGTCCTTATGATAAGCGCAAGAATCAGTGCAGTAATGATAGCTTCTGTATATTCCCATAACAGCGATTTTTTACTTTTCACTCAGTGATCCTCCTCATACTGCTTTTTTCATCCACACACAATGGCGCAAGCACAAGTCCTGCAGAACCTATGACGCCGGCGTCATCTGCAAGAGCGGCTGGAATGATCTTCACCCGGTCGAACAATTCTTTGAACGCTCTCCTCGACGCCTCTTTTATTGCCTCCTGAATATAGATATCCCATGCACCGATGAGGCCTCCGGCAAGGATGACCGCATCGGGAGCCATCAGGTTGATCATATTGGCAATCCCTATGCCGAGATATTTTCCGGCATTCTTCCATATCTCCCGTGAGAGGATGTCCCCATCGAGCGCCGCCTTCAGTATATCCTCGGGCGTGAGTTTATAGAAGTTACCTCCGCAATATTCGCTCAAAACGCTCTGCTCTCCCCTTTTCGAGAGCGGAGACAGCATGAGACAGCATCGCCCTTGCAGAGGCATACGATTCAAGACATCCGGTATTGCCGCACGGACATTTCTCACCGTCGGCGTTTATGCTTATATGTCCTATCTCCGCCGCCACATTGAGCAATTTTCTGTCATATACTATTCCGCCGCCGATGCCTGTGCCGAGGGTGAAGAGGACAAAGCTTGATAGTGTCCTGCCGGCGCCGGCCCACATCTCGCCGAACGCTGCTGCGTTTGCATCGTTTTCGATGTTGACAGGGACAGGGAACTCCTTTCCGATCTCGCCGGCAAGGTCGATCTTTTCAACGGCAGGGAGGTTCGGGGAGAGCAGCACTCTCCTGTTGTGCTTCCCGATGAGGCCTGCCACTCCAATCCCTATCCCGGCAACCTCGTCGGAAAAAAGACCGGCAATGGCGTTCAGAAGAGAACCGGGCAGGTCTCCGGAAACCGGCTCCTTCACTTTTTTAACAACAGTTCCCTCCCGCGATACCAGGGCAACCCTCATGTTCGTGCCGCCGAGATCAATCCCGATTCCGTATTTCTTCTGCATAGTTAACCTTCCCGGTAAACCGCTATCGCCACCTCAGGACACATCTGGGCGCACATACAGCAGCCGGTGCATTTCTCCTTTTGGGTAAACGACGCGGGGGCAAACCCCTTCTTGTTGAACTTCTTTTCGATGCTGATGAGGCCGAGCGGACACGCATCCACGCAATACATGCAGCCTTTGCATAATTCCTTGTCTATGACGATCAGCCCCTTCATTTGTTCTCTTCGAGCAATTCTTTCGCGTGCTTCAGGGAAACCTCGGTTATTTTCCCGCTCAGCATCCGCGCTATTTCCTGAAGTCTTTCGTTTCCTGCAAGCTCCCGTATCTCCACAAACGTCCTTTCCTGTCTCTGCCCTTTCTCTGTCTTCAGATGAAAATCGCCTTTCGATGCAATCTGGGGAAGATGTGTCGTGCAGAGCACCTGGTGGCTCTTCGCTATCGTCCTGAGTTTTGTCCCGACGCTTTCCGCTGTCTTCCCCCCGATGCCTGCATCGACTTCATCGAAGACCATCACCGGTACACGGTCAAATCCCGCAAGTATGCTCTTCAGCGCGAGCATGACACGTGAAAGCTCGCCTCCCGACGCGACTTTTGCCAAAGGCTTCGGCGGCTCTCCGGGGTTTGCAGAGAAAAGGAACTCCACCTTATCGAAACCGGAGGCAGAGACGACCTCCTGCTTTATGTCGATTACAAACGCTGCGTTTGCGAAGGCAAGCTCCTTTAATTCCTTTTCTATGAGTCCTTCCATCCTCTTCGCGATGGTCTTTCTTTTCCGGGACAGCGCTGCCGCTGCATCCAAAAGCATGCCTTCTTTCGCTTTCAGCCCGGCTTCCACTGTATCGAGCCTTTCATCGGCAAGCTCAAGGCCCTCCAATTCACTTCCCGCCTCATTTCCGTATTGCACGATGCGTTCAACCGTATCGCCGTATTTCTTTTCGAGCCTCCTGATCAGTTCCAGCCTGTCTTCGACTTCAGTAAGCGTTGCCGGATCGAGGTCGTACCGGTCTCTGTAGTTTCTCAGGGAAACCGAGGCATCCTCGACGAGCGGCCTGGCTGATTCCAGAATAGATATTATATCAGATACCGTATGATCTATTGATGCCATCTCCTTCAGCTTCGAGAGCACTGCCGAGAGTTTTTCGATGCATGCGCCTTCGGAACCGTAAATCATTGCGTACGATGTTTCCGCGAGTTCATTCAGCCTGCTGAGATTCGACAGGATTTTCTTCCTTTCGGTCAACTCCTCTGCCTCACCCGGCTTCAGAGAAGCCGCGTCAATCTCCTGAACCTGAAACCTCAGCAGATCGATCCTTTGGGCACGCTCTCTCACCTTTTGCCGCAAATCGGCCGCTTCTCTTTTCAAGGCCTCAACCTCTGCATAAAGAGCCCCAACCTGTGACTTGTCTTCCTGAAGTTTTCCGAACAAATCGAGGAAGTCCCTGTGTCGTTCGACAGACAGGAGACTCTGGTGTTCATGTTGTCCGTGGATATCGACGAGTGCCCTGCCGATTTCCGCAAGGCTCTGGAGGCCTACCATAGTATCGTTGATATACGCCCTGCTTTTCCCTGACGCGGAAATGGACCGTCTGATAATGAGTTCATCGGAGATTTCAGCGCCGATATCGGGGAACTGATGAGTTGTATCTACATCGAAATACGCCTGGATAACTGCTTCTTTTTCCCCTGACCTGACGAGGTCCGACTGGGCCCTGCTCCCGAGTACAAGGCCGAGGGAATCGACCAGTATGGATTTCCCCGCGCCGGTCTCGCCCGTAATAACATTCAGTCCTTTGTCGAACCTGACGTGCAGATCATCGATGATGGCGAGGTTCTTGATGCGGAGCTCTTTCAGCATCCAGTCTGTGTCATAATTTCATTTTTGAAAATGTTGAAGATAGCTGCCTTTTTTTACTTGTTTTTCTATCAATACCGTACGCTAAACCCGGTTTCATTCCCGCTATAGGGCTCCCATTGGATATCAATGTTGGTTACCCGGGCGCCGGGAGGGCCGGCATTGCATTCCCTGATTGCCTCTTCGATGGCCCGTTTTTCACCCTCAAAAACCACCTCAACCCTGCCGTCCCCGAGGTTTTTCGCCCAGCCGTACAGACGAAGGTGATGGGCAATTTCCCGCGTAAATGCACGGTAGAAAACACCCTGCACCCTGCCCTCGATAAACAGGTGCGCCCGCGCATTTTCCATATGGAGAAATTATAGCACATATCGTCTTTCACTCCCCGAGGTACGCCTTTCTCACCTGTTCGTTGTTCAAGAGATTTTCTCCCTCCCCTTCGAGCGCGACAGTTCCGTTTTCAAGTACATATCCCCTGTGCGATAATCTGAGCGCTGCACGTGCATTCTGCTCGACAAGGAGGACGGTAACCCCTTCCTTGTTGATCTCACGTATGGTCTTGAAAATCTTGCTCGTTATGATGGGGGCAAGGCCGAGGGAGGGCTCATCAAGCAGGAGAAGTTTGGGGCCGGACATCAATGCCCTGCCGATTGCGAGCATCTGCTGTTCCCCGCCGCTCAGAGTGCCGCCCGGCTGGTCGTGCCGTTCTTTCAGAACAGGAAATAGCTCGAAGATTTTTTCAAATTGAACCTTTTTTGATTTCATAAACGCCGACGCCTGTCTGCTATCTGCTATATACGCTCCCATCTCGAGATTCTCTCTGACGGTAAGCTTGGGGAATATCCTCCTGCCCTCCGGCACCTGGCTGATGCCCATCCGGACAATCGCATGGGGGGGAAGCTCTTTAATGCTCTTCCCTTCAAATAAGACATCCCCGGAGCGCGGTCTCAGAATCCCTGAGATCGTCATTAAGGCAGTTGATTTGCCTGCCCCGTTGTTGCCGATCAGGCAGACGATTTCACCCTGCCTGACTTCCATGGTGACACCTTTCAGCGCCTCAACCGGGCCGTAGAACGTGTGGATGTCGATCAGTTCAAGCATGAACTTATAGGGTTCAAGGATACAAGGATTCCAGGATTCGAGTGTTTACCATCCCACTGGAATCCCTGGATCCTCAACCACTTGAATCCTTCCTTAGTGTTCCTTTCCAAGATACGCCTCGATCACGAGTGGGTCTTGCTTTATCTCTGAAGGAAGCCCCTCGGCTATTTTTACCCCGTGATTGATCACCGCAATACGGTCGGATATGCCCATAACCACTTTCATATCGTGCTCTATCAGCAACACGGTCTTGCCGAGTTCCTTCACATTCCTGATGAGTTGCATTACCTCAGCTGTCTCCTGCGGATTCATTCCAGCCGTCGGTTCGTCGAGCAGGAGCATCGATGGCTCGGTTGCCAGTGCACGGGCAATCTCCAGTCTTCTCTGGTCTCCATACGGGAGATTTCCCGCAATGGTTTCCGCGTAATCCGACAACCCGACGAATGACAAGATATTCCATGGCCTTTTCCCTGACTGTCCGCTCCTCATTCTGAAATCCTTTCCATCTCGTGATCGCGCCGATAAGACCCGACCGTGTCCTGTGATGCTGGGCAACCATGACGTTTTCCGCCACAGACATTTCCCTGAAGAGCCTGATATTCTGGAACGTCCTCGCAATGCCCAGCCGGACAATCTTGTGCGGGGCAAGGCCGGTGATGTCTTTCGATGAGAAACGTATCGTCCCCTTTTCGGGTTTTGCAAGGCCGGTGAGGCAATTGAAGATCGTAGTCTTTCCCGCGCCGTTCGGTCCTATGATGCTCATGATGATGCCTTCTTTGACCCTGAAGGCAAGTTCCTCAACCGCCTTTACCCCGCCGAAGCGCATGGATATATTGCTAACTTCTAATAAATACACCCTTCCCTCCGAGTAATCCCTGGGGTCTGTATACCATTAAAAGCACAAGCCCGATCCCCAGGGCGAGCATGCGATAGAGCTGCACTTCGCGCAGGACTTCCGGCAGCAGCACTAACAGGAAAGCCCCGACGATAACTCCCGCGATGCTGCCGAGTCCGCCGAGGATGACCATGCAGAGGATAAGGACTGATTCCATGAACGTGAAACTCTCAGGGGATACGAATTGCATCTTCCCGGCAAAAACAGCCCCGGCAAGCCCGGCCCAGAAAGCGCCGAACGCGCAGGCATACAGCTTGTAGAGGGTAGTGTTGATCCCTGTCACGGAAGACGCGATCTCATCTTCCCGTATGGCTACCCATGCCCTGCCTATGCGTGATGAATAGACCCTTCTGGTGATAAAAACAGTGACTATCACGAAAAACAGGACAAGATAGTAATAATAGGAGAGCTTCCCGAGCGATACCGACATGATCGCAGGCGGAGCAATCCCTGATATCCCGTTTGGTCCGCGTGTCACACTGTCCCAGTTATTCAATATGAGACGCGTGATTTCTCCAAAACCCAGCGTAACGATCGCGAGATAATCCCCCCTCAACCGGAGGGCCGGGACGGCAAGGAGAAAACCCGCCACAGACGTCAGTACGACCGAAAAAGGCAGCGCGGACCAGAAATCAAGGCCGAACCGTGTATTGAGAAGGGCATAGCTGTAAGCGCCGATGGCATAGAAGGCAACAAACCCGAGGTTCAAAAGGCCGGTGAAACCGACCACTACATTCAGACCGAGCGCAAGGATAATATAGATACCCGCCAAAATCGCGACATCGATGAAATAATCCCTGAAGAGAAAAGGTACGACGAGCAGAAGGCACATCATGAGGTAACGGGCTGCGACTGCAACCCGGCCTGAGAACAATCCCGCTGCCTTCAACCGATACCCTGCAAACGTTTTCCCCTCTGCAAGGCTGTTTTTGTATTTCAGAAGATATTTTGACGAGACAAGGAGAATTGAAATGACTATGAAAAATAGAAGCGCTGCGGAAATGCCCTTGAACGGAAGAAAGAGCAGCGACAACCATAAGGCAATAATGAACGGCCTTGCCGTTTCATAAAGTTTTTTGTAACTTTTCACTGTTACACTCTTCACTTTTAACTTTTTTATACCTTCTCTATTTCAGCTTTTCCGAAGAGACCTCCCGGTTTCACAAGGAGCACTATGATCAGGATGATAAAGGCATAGGCGTCTTTATATTCGCCTGATATGTAACTCCCCCCGAGGCTTTCCACAAGCCCGAGGAGAATACCGCCGAACATGGCGCCGCGTATGCTCCCGATGCCTCCGAGGACTGCGGCGGTAAACGCCTTTATCCCCGCTACATATCCTATGGAGTAATTGACGAGCCCGTAGTACATGGCGACCATGAGCCCTGCAACAGCAGCAAGCCCGGAGCCGATGATGAACGTTACAGAGATGACAGTATCGATATTGATCCCCACGAGCGATGCCATGGTCTTATCCTGCGCGACCGCCCTCATCGCCTTGCCCATCCGGGTCTTCCTCACAAACAGACGGAGCGCGACCATCAGCACAACCGACGTCAGGATGATAGCGAGCTGAAGATAGGTCATCCTCACCGATTGGAACTCGAAACCCGCAGTGCCGAAGAGGTTCGGGAACACCTTGTCCGTTGCGCCCTGTGTAAGCATCACATAGTTCTGAAGAAATATCGACACCCCGATCGCACTGATGAGCGGGCTCAGCCGCGGAGCGTTCCGCAGAGGTTTGTAGGCAATTTTTTCTATGGTAAAACCGTAAGAAGAACAGAAGAGTATCGACAAAACCAGTGTAAGCAATAGTGCAAGCGGAAGGCTGTATGCGGTCAGGCCGATGGCGGTAAAGAAGGCGAGAAATATGATGCCGAGATATGCGCCGAGCATATAGATTTCACCGTGGGCGAAATTGATGAGTTCGAGGATGCCATAGACCATGGAATAACCGAGGGCAATCAGTGCATACACGCTTCCGAGGGTGATCCCATTGATCAACTGCTGCAAAAACATGAGCAATTGTACCAGAAAGAAAGGAAACAGGGCAAAAGGTCATCCGTGGAGCGCATACTCGAATGATGTCATTCTGAGCGATGCGAAGAATCTCTCCTTTTCCTGAGCTAAACGACGAGACCCTTCGTTTCATTCAGGGTGACAAAGGGTTCAGGATGACCGGTACCATAATCGGGTTCATATAGGCCATGCGTGCCCCACATGCCGTGCCCCACATTGACTTATATCTGCGTTCCGCATATAAAATAACGTGATGTCCATTAAAACATATTTCCTCAATCTCTCCCTTAACAGAAAGCTCATCGGCATGATGCTGGTCCTCAGTTTTATCCTTTTGTCAGCGCTCACGTTTATGTATTCGCAATCCGAAAAAGCGTTATTTGAGGAGATTGAAAAGCAGACGGCTGAACTCTCCAAGGCAATTCAAATCGGCGTTGAGGAGGTGACAAGCCAGGGATATACAGACGAAATAAGACTTCAGACATACCTGAAGAAACTCAATGCCAAAGGGCTCAAAGAGATCTCTATCATCAGCAATACAGATGAAATCGTTGCGAGCACGAACCCGATGAGCGTGGGAGAAGAGGTCGCCGCTTCGAAAAAGGAACGGATTATCAAAGCAGAGCTTGGGGAGCCGGTATCCAAGGAAGGCAAGGTCTATAACGTCATTCTGCCTGTCGTAGCGGGTAATGAGCACTACGGCTATATCCATCTTAAGATCAATATCGAGGATTTTTCTGCGATACTGGAAAGTAACGCGATAAAGAGAATCGTCGCCACATCCCTCGTCTTCGGACTCGGTATCCTGCTCGCCGTGTTTCTCTCCTGGATGTACACAAAGCCGATATATACTGTGGTCAACGCCGCACGGCGCGTTGCGGCAGGCGATCTGACACTGAACCTGACCTCCGACAGAAAGGACGAAATCGGCGAGCTGACGCAGAGTTTCAATTTCATGGTGCAGAAGCTCAGAGAAGAACGGGCGCTTGAAGAAAAATTACGCGAGGCAGAACACCTTTCGGGAGTAGCTCAACTGGCAAAGAGCATCGCCCATGAAATCAGAAACCCCCTGAACTTTATCAGTCTTTCGATAGACCACCTGAAATCAAAATATCCTCCCCAGGAAGGGAAAGAGAAAGAAAGTTTTGATTCGCTCATCACGAGCATAAAACATGAGATTCAGCGGCTGAATAAACTCGTCGGAGATTTCCTTGATTACGGAAGGCCGTTGAAGCTCAGCATCAGGGAGGCAGATGTCGGCGAACTCATCCGTGAGGTACTCGCATTGATCAGTGCAAAAGCGGAAAAAGACCGGGTGAAGGTACACTATCAGAATGGCTCTCTTCCGAAACTCTTCATAGACCCTGAACTGATCAAGACATGTATATTCAATAGTATCCTCAATGCATTTCAGGCGATGCCCGAAGGAGGAGACCTGACGGTCAGTACAAACGTGTCGAACGGCAAGGCCTCTATTATCATTCAGGACACGGGAATCGGGGTTCCGAAGGAAAATCTGTCGAGACTCTTCGAACCCTTCTTCTCGACAAAGAGCGCCGGACTTGGCCTTGGTCTTGCCATGACAAGGAGGGTCGTCGAAGAACACGGCGGCAAAGTGGATTTCCAGAGCCTGGAGGGGAAAGGAAGTACGATAACGATTTCCCTGCCAGTACAATACTATGTAGGATTCAAGGGGCCAAGGATTCAAGGGGTCGAGTGAAAAACTCACGTGAATCCCCGACTCCTGGGCTCCTTGGACCCTGTTGTAATTGGAGGTATCATTGGCTGTTATTCTTGTAGTGGACGATGAACAGTTGCAGAGGGAAATCCTTAAGACGATTCTCGATGATGAAGGATATGAAACACATGCAGCCTCATCAGCCGAGGAAGGGCTGAAAATCTTCAATGAGATCAAACCTGATGTGGTGATGACGGACCTCAAAATGGAAGGGATGGACGGGCTCGAATTCATTGAGTCGCTGCCAAAGGAGCCGTTCGACCCACCGGTGATCATCATGACCGCCTATGGAACGATCGCCTCTGCAGTCGAGGCGATAAAAAAGGGCGCGTTTGATTACCTGACGAAGCCGCTGGATAAGGAAGTGCTTCTCATTACCGTGAGACGGGCTGTTGAGAAAGCCGATTTACTGAAGGAAAACCTGCATCTCCAGAAGGCATTGTTCGACAGATTTAAAATAGAGGGTATTGTAGGGCACTCCCCAAAAATGATCGAAGCAGTCGAAATCATGAAAAAAGTCTCTGCAAGCAATGTCACTGTCCTGTTGCTCGGCGAAAGCGGCACCGGCAAAGAGCTGGCCGCGAGGGCGATTCACTATAACAGCCCGCGGAGAACAAAACCTTTTATCGCCATAAACTGCGCCGCCATCCCGGAAAACCTGATTGAAAGCGAGCTTTTCGGATACGAACCAGGGGCGTTTACCGGCGCTGTTTCAAGGAGCACAGGCCTTTTTGAGGCCTCGAACAACGGGACGATCTTTCTCGACGAAGTCGGCGACCTTCCCCTCCTGACTCAATCCAAGCTCCTCAGGGTATTACAGGACAAAGAGATACGAAGAATCGGCAGCCGTGAAAACATTAAGGTCAATGTCAGAATCATCGCTGCGACCAACAAGGACCTCGAAAAGGAAATTCTTAACAGGACCTTCAGGGAAGACCTCTATTACAGGCTCAAGGTCGTCACTATCGACCTCCCTCCCCTGCGGTCGAGAAAAGAAGACATCCCCGATTTGGTAGGTTTCTTTATGAACAAGTACAACCTCGAATTCGGCAAAAGGACAAAGGGAATCGAAGAAAACGCATTGAACGCAATCAAGGAGTATCACTGGCCGGGCAACATACGACAGCTTCAGTCGGCGATTGAGCGCGCCGTTCTCATGTGTGAAACATCCCGCATAGGCATGAAAGACATTAAAAGCGAATTGCGCCTCTTCCATGGAAGGGACCTCCTCGACTTCGAACTTCCCGATGAGGGGATCAATGTCGAGGAACTCGAAAAAGACCTGTTAAAGAAAGCCATGCAAAAGGCAAACGGCGTTGCCTCAAAGGCGGCTAAACTGCTGGGGATGAGCTATAAGACGTTCTGGTACCGGTGGGAAAAGCTGAATATTGATTCCCCAAAAAAGGATACCTTCCCGAAATAAGGATACCCCGCAATAACAGAACCTGCTGTATTTTATTAACCCGGCAAGTAAATACTTTAAAAAAAACGTCATTGTCCGGCTTGACCGGACAATCCAGAACCTATTGAAAAGACTGGATTCCCCGATCAAGTCGGGGAATGACAGCGTTCATATATTTACTTGCCACGTTAATAAAGAATTTTATCAATGGCACGTTTATTGTATAGATACTACTTCCGGAAAATTGTTTTCGTCCAAAAATAGAAAGTGAAAGGAGGTGATTTCAGTGAAGAAAGCATTAGCGCTTATCATTTCAGTCCTCTTTGTATTTGCAGTAACCACTCTGTCTTTCGCAGCAGAGGAGAAAAAAGCAGCTCCTGCCCCGGCAGAGAAGAAGGCAGCTCCGGCTACGATGGAGGAGAAGAAAGCCCCTGTAAAGGTAAAACAGGTTACCGGCGCGGTTGCAGCAGTTGATGCAAAGGCCAAAACCGTTACCGTAAAGGGAAAGAAGGGCGACGTCACCGTAATGATCGATGATAAAACAAAGATCATGATGGGCAAAGACGTGAAGACCCTCGCCGATGTGAAAGCAGGCGATAAGGTGGCTGTTAAGTATTCAGAAGCCGACGGCAAGATGACGGCAAAGAGCATCGCCATCAAACCGGCAGAGAAGATGATGGAGAAGAAGATGGAGCCCGCAGCAAAACCGGCAGAGAAAAAATAATCTTCTTTTCAGCAATAGGGCACTAAGCAATTAGTGCCCTATTTTTTTGCCCTGTACCCTCAGAAAAAGACTTCAATTTTGAGATGACTGAATATATAATAGAGCAACCCATCACCAGGAGGTTTTCTTGAAGAAAAAGATTCTCTTTGAACCCGCGGCAAGAATCAAACATCTTCCGCCCTATCTGTTTGCATCCATCGACAGGATGAAACAGGAGGCGGTCAAAAAAGGCATGGATATCATTGATCTGAGTATCGGTGATCCGGATATCCCTACCCCGGGTCCGATCGTCAGGGCGATGAAAAAAGCCGTTGAAAATCCTGTCCATCACCGTTATCCGTCATATGAAGGAATGCTCTCATACAGGGAGGCTGTTGCGCACTGGTATAAGAAACGGTTCAACGCGAAGCTCGATCCCAAAACAGAGGTGCTCTCCCTCATCGGCTCGAAAGAGGGCATCGGGCATATCCCGCTGGCATTCGTCAACCCCGGAGATGTGGTCCTTGTGCCATCTCCCGGCTACCCCGTGTACCCGATCGGGACCCTGTTTGCCGGAGGAGAGAGTTGCATGATGCCGTTGAGAGAAGAAAATAACTTCCTCCCTGATCTAAACCGGATACCAAAGGGAATGTTGAAGAAAGCAAAACTCATGTTTATCAATTATCCGAATAATCCCACATCGACTGTCGCGCCCCGCGGATTCTTTGAAGAGGTCATCAAATTTGCGTCCAAAAATAACATTATCGTCTGCCATGACGCCTCTTATACCGAAATCTACTATGATAAAAAACCCCTCAGCTTCATGCAGTTTGACGGAGCAAAAGAGGTCGGCATCGAGTTCCATTCCCTCTCGAAGACTTACAACATGACGGGGTGGAGGATAGGGTTCGCTGTCGGCAACAGCCAGGTACTGGCCGGGCTCGGCAAGGTAAAGACGAACCTTGATTCCGGCGTTTTTCAGGCTATTCAGGAGGCGGCCGTTGCAGGTCTCGGTTTAGACCAGAACATGTTGCTGCCCATTCGGAACACCTACAGGCAACGGCGGGATACCCTTTACAAAGGATTGAAAAAACTCGGGATGCATCTCGTGAAACCGGACGCAACGTTTTATCTCTGGGTGAAAGTTCCACGCCGTTTTGATTCAATGGGATTTGTAACGCATCTGCTTGATCAGGCAGGTGTGCTCTCAACTCCCGGGAACGGATTTGGAGATGCCGGAGAAGGATATGTCAGGTTCGCGCTGACCGCTCCGGACAAAAGGATTCAGGAGGCGGTCGAGAGAATCGGCAGAATTCTCTAGTGTGCTGCCCCATTTATAACCCTGTCATTCCGAACCCGGTTCGGAATCTCGCTTTTAGGGGGAAGAGACCCTGAAACAAGTTCAGGGTGACAATAACTGTATAGATATTTTGGGACAGGTTATTGGAAAGCCCTGCAGTTGTTGTGAAAAAATGTTTTTTTTGGTACTATAGTGTACCGGCAAATGATGGTTTTCAATGAGCGTTATTGACGTGAAACGATCAGTGGTATAAATGTCTACCGTATTCATCGGCATCGGTTCTAATCTCGGAGACAGGGAGGAAAACTGCATCCGCGCCGTAGAGCTTCTTGAACACAGAGGAATCTCCGTCAAACGAAAATCTGCCCTCCATGAGACGAAGCCGTGGGGGGTGAAAAACCAGCCGTTATTCCTCAATATGGCTATCGAGATCGAAACAGTCTTAAGCCCGCGCGAACTCCTGAAAATCCTCAAAGAGATTGAAAAAGAAACCGGCAGGGAACCGACATCCCGGTGGGGGCCCCGCATCATCGATCTCGATATCCTGCTGTTTAATGCCAGTGTTGTGGATGAAGATCATCTGCGCATTCCTCACCCTCTCATGCTTGAGAGAGCTTTCGTATTAAAACCGCTATCTGAAATCGCGCCTGATGCAGAACACCCTGTACTGCACAAGAGCATCCGGGAGCTTATGCTGCAGCTTGAGCGAAATGGGAAAAACAACTGTGGAACCTCCTGACATCGCCAATCTTTCTTCTCTGCAATCATTGCTCTCGAACCTCACAGGGGTTTCCCTTTCCCTGTACAGCGAAAAAGGGGAGATGCTCCTTCCTCCGGCACAGTCGGATACCCCCATGTCAGTGATCAGGGCTTCTTCTTTGGGGAGAGAAGAATATAAGGATTTCCTCAAAACAAACATCGAAAAGGCCGTTCTCAGGACAGAAATTTCATGGATAACCGGACCTGCGGGACAGTTGCATTTTTTTGCCCCCCTGCGTGAAGGAGACACTCTTCTCACTGTGGTAGGGGAAGGATTCGATCTTGCAAGGGAAGATTTCGACTATTCTTTTAAAAGAGAGGGACGGTCGTACGAACGCACCTCTGATGCTATCAAATCAGCTTCTCAGGCCATCAGGGCAAAGAGTTATGCGGATATTCAGGAAACAGCGCGGCATATCCGTTCGGTATTCACGCTATGCTTAAAAAACAGTTACAAGGCTGCGATGAATGAAAAAAGATACCGGCTCCTGAAGACCATTGTAGCGATGATACCGGAAATAACACCGGATAAAACTACGGATGAAATCTACGGGATGCTGGCGGATATCCTCCTCTTTTTCTTCAACGCCGAGAGCCTTTCGGTAATGGCAAAAGATGAAGATACATTCAGGCCGCTCAAGGCAGCGGGAAGGTTTAAAGATCATCTGCAGACGCTGCCGTTTCAGATAGTCGGCTTCATAGCGAGGGTTGTTGAAGACCGGAAACCTTCCTATTCCGAAGAAAGCATGGATATCCTGCGGCTGGGGCTGCCGGACGAGGTCACCTCTCTCCATGTATTTCCCGTCCTTCAGGAGGGAAAGGTCGCCGGCCTGGTCACTATGTTCAATGCGGTTCTCGACAGAGAAGAGACTGACATCATCTCTGATCTGTGCAGGCTCACGGGTTCGCTGCTCGGATTCATCGAGCTGAAAAATGTCTGCAGGAAGTGTCTTGGAGAGATCGACGTTCTGAACGCAGCGGCAATCCGGCTGATCACGGTAAAAGAGCCGGATATGCTGTATGAAGCCATACTCGACACCTCCATCCGTCTCACAGGGGCGGAGAAGGGATCTCTCATGCTTGTCGACGATACATCCTCACTCACCATAAAAGCTGCGAAGGGGATAAATAAAAGACTTGTGAGCGATATCAGGATACAATCGGGCGAGGGGATAGCGGGATGGGTATTGAAGGAAGGTGCCCCGCTCTGCATCGATGACATCGAAAGAAACGATAACGGATTTAACCGGAGGCCGAAATACCGGACGGGGTCATGCATCAGTATCCCGCTCAAGATAGGGGAAGAGACGATCGGCGTATTGAATATTTCCGACAAGATCACCGGAGAGGTATTCTCGGTAGACGATCTCTCCCTGCTCCGTTCCTTCGCATCCTATGCTTCTATTGCGCTCGAACGGTCCACGTACTACAGCCTTGCCGGTCAGTTGAAAGAACTTTCGATCACCGATTCCCTGACAGGCCTTTTCAACAGGCGGTATTTCGAGGAAAGGTTTATTGAGGAACTCCATCGTTCAGGCCGGCATAACCTCTCATTCTCTCTGGCGATGATCGATATCGACGATTTCAAGCTCTTCAATGATTCCGAGGGACATCTTGCAGGAGATGAGCTCCTGAAATACATCGCCAACAGCGCAAAGGAGTGTCTTCGCGTCAGCGACGTCATAGCGCGTTTCGGTGGGGAGGAATTTGCCGTCATCATGCCGCAGACGGAAAAAGACGAAGCCTATCTCGTTGCAGAACGGATACGCGATACCGTTAAGGGGCAGTTCCCCTGTGCGCGGACCGCATTCCCAAGGGATTTCGTTACCGTAAGCATCGGGATTTCAACGTTCCCGTATGACGGGAAGGAGCGGAAGGAGCTTATCCGGCACGCAGACAAAGCCCTGTACAGGGCAAAAATGGAAGGGAAAGACAAGACGATCCCGTGGGAAGCATAGGGATCAGCCCTTTTTCACAAACTCTCCGAAGTTCTTCAGTATCCTGAGCCCGGTCTCCTGACTTTTTTCCGGATGAAACTGCGTTGCAAAAATATTCTCCTTCCAGACCATCGAAGTAAAGGGAACCCCGTATTCTGTTGTTCCGGCAGTAACCTCTGCGTTATCAGGGACCACATAATACGAGTGAACGAAATAGAAATAGGAGGCGTCATCGATCCCGTTGAAAATCGGGGGTCTTTTCAGGACCTGAACGGTATTCCACCCCATGTGCGGAACTTTCAGGTTGATACGGAAGCGTACGACCTTCCCCGGCAGGATATTGAGCCCGCGGTTAACGCCGAATTCCTCCGACTCCGTGAACAGCACCTGGAGTCCGAGGCAGAGGCCAAGATACGGTTTACCTTTCTGAATTGACCTCACGATTGCATCCGTCAGAGAGAACTCTTCGAGGTTCCGCATGCAGTCTTTAAACGCGCCGACACCGGGAAGCACAACGCCTTTCGCATCATCAATCGCCTTGGCGTCTCTCACGACCTTAGCATCTACGCCGACCTTGAGAAACCCCTTTTCAACACTCCTCAGATTTCCCATCCCGTAATCAACAATCGCTATCATGGCTATATTATACAACAGAGCCGCATCCAAAGGCTCTGCGCCGAGGCTATCAAAAAGCAACACCCGGAATCTGGTGACACCGAATCAAACGTCATGCTCCGACTTGATCCGGGCATCCACGGGCCTCAGGACTGGATTCCCCGGTCAAGCCGTGGAATGACAAACATACTAAGGAGTTCATAAGAAATCATCCAGTTTCTCGTTGATGAGGTTGCAAAGAAGATCAGGGAAAACGATGAAAGAGAAAAGAAGCTGAACCTTTCAAAGGAGGAACCTGCCTTCTATGACGCACTTACTGAAAACAAGTCCGCTGTGGACATTCTGGGCGACGAAAAGCTGCGGATTATTGCAGTCGAAGTTGCCGAGAAGGTCAAGGCCAATGCGACGATTGACTGGACGATTCGGGAAAGCGCAAGGGCGAAACTGATGGTTCTGGTAAAGCGGACACTAAATATGGCTATCCCCCGGATATGCAGCAGAAGGCTGTCGATACGGGGCTTAAACAAACTGAGTTGTTGGCTGATTACTTTGTAAATGGTAAATCACCGACCTGCCCAAAGTTGGTCGTCATCCGCCTGAAGGAGAATCGTCACTAACAATAACCTCAAAAAAGCTGAGGTTATTGACCGCCTTCACGAACGTTTCTTGTCTTTTGCTGCTCGATAAGAGATCGAATTTCCGGATACTGGTTG
Source organism: uncultured Nitrospiraceae bacterium (assembly GCA_963718855.1). Taxonomy (GTDB): domain Bacteria; phylum Nitrospirota; class Thermodesulfovibrionia; order Thermodesulfovibrionales; family SM23-35; genus CAVRAA01. The sequence continues at coordinate 350,372 of CAVRAA010000009.1, forward strand.
AGCGGATCGTTCTTTGTATCAAATGCATATCTGTTAAGGTGCGGAGACACAAGGTTGTCCAGGACAATATACGAAGGACCCTGAAACCCTTCTTTCCCACCATAACGTGCGTTGTAGTATTTGACAAGCCCTCTATTCAGCCAATGGTTTGGATCTCTTTGCACCAGTACAACCCGATTGATGAGGCGCATGATGGTAGAATGCGGTTCATTCCGTAGTGCGGGGTAGTCTACCAGCAGTACTTGGTCTCCTCTTTGTCCCGCTTCGAGAAAAGCCTGTTCAACACGTTCGAATTCAGCGCGAACAATATAGGTGTTCCAGATCAATGTCCCGAACAAGACGAAAGCGCCCACTGTCACAGGGAAGGTCACAAGCCATACCCTGGCGGTCATAAGGCGGGAGGCGGCCCAGACCAGGATTATACCGAGGACAAGATGGGTGGCCCATAGCGCCCGCCCGTAAGGCAGAAATCCTGCAAATGCGGCAGCAGGAACAATTCCCGCTGTTGAGAGAAGCAGCAGCGGGAAAAAAACCTTTTCCCTCCCGGAAATCAAATCCTCTTTGCGCATGAATAATAGAAGCATGAGCACAACTCCCACGCAAAAAGGTGCGGTCAACAATGCAAAACTTGCGTACAGGAACGCTGACATAATGAACAAGGTGTAAAAAGAACCATAGTCATCCTGGACTGAAATACGCGCATGGGTCCCGGGAGCGAATACCAGAAATCCAAATCCTGCCGTAAAACTGAACATCAGATAAAATACCCAGGATGGAAGAGTACGAAAAGGCTTTTTTTCTATAGCAACAAGCCAAAAAACAAGCAATCCAAACAGGGGGACCATAAAGAATCCATAAACCCCGTTCGATGCGCCTGACATAAAACTTACCGGATAAAGCCACCACGCCGGAGCGTCATCTTCTCCTTCGATAAACCAGCGGCTGATTTTATCAAGGACGAGCAGGGTTCCTACCCCTCCCGGCATATAAGCGTAAAGTCCGCAGGTATAGGAAATGAAATTCTCTACTGCCTGGAGGGGTAAAAATATCACGGACAGGATTCCCAGCCAGAGTGTCATATCAAAACCAGTGGGTTGAACCTTTCGCCGCAATGCTATACGCAGCAGCAAGAAAATTAATATACCAACCCAAAGAGTTACAATGAAATCATTGAGCCATTCGGGCAGAAAATTAAGAGAGAAACTGTAATAGATATTTACCAATGGAGCATAATGAGAGAAGAAATCCTTCTGCGTTATCAAATGAGTAAAGGATGTAATGATTTTGGGTTTGCCGTCTTCAAAAAAAACGCGGCGGCTGAAATCATCTGCATTGAGGGGCATAACAAGATTGAGGACCCAGAAGAGCAGCAAGGCGGCAATCGGGACTATCCACCATATCGCCGAAGGATTGCGCATCGAACCATTTGATGTCACCATTCTCATACCGTTCATTTTTCGTTTAAGATTATTCAGCCAGCAGGACCCTCACGGCTCCTGCGCCATTACCGATTGAATTCGGCTAATTATATCACGGCCGGCAGGTGCTTATTGAAAAAGAAGACTCATCCACTAAACAGGCAGGGAAATCGTGACGGAAAAGATATGATCATCACTTAAGTGCAGAATCATCTCTCCGTTATGGGACTGAATGATATAACGGGCTATATACAATCCCAGGCCCTTGCCTCTGATATCTGTCTCCAGCACATCCCTGCTCCGGTAGAATGGTTCAGAAAGGTACGGCATTTCATCTTTTTTCAGACGCGGCGCGGTATTTTCTATCTTTATATATATGGTATGGTCATCCCGCGAGCCGCTTATCCGTATCATGCCCTCTGCCGGCGTATATTTCACCGCGTTGTCAATGATATTTGCTACAGCCCGCTTCATAAGGCTTCCATCGCATGTGCAGACACTGTCCGGGATACCGGCACTCTCTACGGTGATTTTTTTGGAGCGGAGGGACGCCGCGTATGATCCCAGCAAATCCTTCACTATTGGTTTCAGGTCGAGCTTTTCGGCGGCAAGGTCGAGCGGCTTCTGTTTCGAGGAGGCGAGAAGGCTGAGGTTTTTCAGTAAATCGATAATCCGGTCAGTCTCCGTGAGCCCCGTTTCTATCGCCTCTCTGTATTCACCCGCGGAGCGTTCTTTTCTCAGAGCAACCTCGAGGTTTCCCCGCAATGATGTCAGAGGAGTGTGCAACTCATGGGGGACATTCGACAGGAAGTTTTCCTGAAACTGGCATGCCTCCATGGCGGGTTTCAGGGCCCGGTTTACCAGAAACCTGCTCAAACCATAGGAAAACAGGAGCATGAGGGGGATGCTCAGCAGTACCAGTTTTAAAAAGCTCTTTTCATAGTCCCTTGTTATCGACAGCGACTGGACAACCCTCCCGGCGTGATTGCCGTCCAGAGGAAAATAGGACACGATGTAGTGGTCGTCTACTTTTCGAACAGTGGTAAAAATGGTCTCCCCCGCAATAGCCCTGCGCACCAGCGCAAAGTCAGCGTCGAGCTGAAACTGCTGAGATGATTTCGCCGCGCCGACGATGGCGCCGCTTCTGCTTATCACATGCAGATAATCTTCTTCGTGCAATTGAGAGATTCTTTCCAACCCGCCTTCCTGATAGTTGGGGATAAATACCCTTGTGATATCGAGGATGAGATGTTTCTTGCATACCGAGAGAATGCGGAAATGGAGGTACCCGAGAAGAACTCCCATGCTAAACACATTGGCCCCCACAATAACAGACAAAAAAACGAGGATTAACCTTTTCTTTAAAAACCCGATCATAGTATTACGCCACTCATTGAGAATAGTTTAGCATGGAATAGTCACCATGAGAATATCAGCCGGCTTTTGCTGCCTCCATTTCATTGACACCCCTTAATTTTCCTTGATATACTCGATTATCATTTATTGACGGGTAGATGGCATATTGATTGCTATAAAATATTGTAGGGGCAAATGTCGGAGCTAAAGGCCGGAAAAGAGGAGCGGAAACCGCAATGATCCATGCAGGGTGTGTAACGACATGAGTCTTGTAGGACGTATTGAAGACCTTGCCCTCTCCGATATTTTTCAGATCCTGAGCATCGGCAAAAAAACAGGGACACTCATTCTCAAAGGCAGCAGCGGAAGCGCATTGATCACGTTCAGGAACGGCCTTGTCGTGCGGGCTGAGACCGACGATATAGATACGACTCCCGGCCAGGACCTCCTCAATGCAGGGGTCATAAAAGATACCCTTTACCACCTCGCCTCTGAAGTAAAGAAAAAGCTGCCTGCAAAGTCCTACCCTGAGATACTCTACGAACTCGGCTCGGTCAACAAAGAAACCCTGGAGAAGATGACACGAAAAAGAATAGAAAAGGTCGTCTATCGGCTCCTCTTCTGGCAGAGCGGAGATTTCCAGTTCGAACCCGAAGACACCACCCCGTCGGGGAAGGCTGACGTGCCGGATTTCGGCTGGGAGCTTTCGAAAGGGATGAGTCCGGAATACCTTTTAATGGAGGGGGCCAGGGCGCATGACGAATCTTCACAGATGCCGACAGTCTCTACAGAAGAACTCATGGGATCCAGAGAGGGGGAAGAGGCATGGGAAGAGGACTGGGATGTCAGACCTCTTCCCGCGCGAAAAGATATCCTGTCATTGAGGGCGTTGACACAGGAGTTGAGGTTTCCGAATTCTGCCTCTGAGATTACTCTGCTCATTCTCAGATTTGCAAGCGATATATTCCAGAGGGGGATCCTCTTTATGGTCGGCGACACTGAGATCATCGGACTCGGCCAGTTCGGACTCGATATCGAAAACCCGGATGAAAAGATACGGGCAATCGCATTGCCCTACCAACAGAGCCCTTTTCTTCTGAAGATCGCCACCGAAAAACGCCCTTATAAAGGTCCTGCGGAGAAAGATCCGGTGCTTGAAATCTTGCTGCAGGAAATCGGGGGACAGTGGCCGAACGAATTTGCCTTATTCCCCCTCGTGGCCGAGGACAGGGTTGTCGCACTTTTGTACTGCGATAACCTGACAACAGGAGAAAAGAGCGGGGAAAGCGAAGGGCTTGAAATATTCATAGACCAGGCAGGGCTCGCCCTTGAAAAATCCCTGCTCCAGAGAAGGATCCAGGAGATGGAGAGAAACGCCTAAGCGTACTGTTTTTTTTATTTCAATCTGTTAGAATTGAGAAAATGCACGAAAATACGGCCAATTCAATTCTTATTGTCGAAGATTCGGCGACCACAAGAGCCCTCATACGGGCAGTCATCGATGAGATGGGGGATTTCAATACCGTCGAAGCGTCTTCGGGATTCGAAGCGTTAAAGCTTCTTCCCACGCAGGATTTTCATCTCGTCATCACGGATATCAATATGCCTGACATTAACGGGCTTGAACTCATCAGTTTCATCAAAACCAACCAGCGGTATAGCCATATTCCTCTCATCATTGTCAGTACCGAGAGGAGCGAGGAGGACAAGAAAAGGGGAATTGCACTCGGTGCAAAGGCATATCTCACAAAACCGTTCAAGGCACATGAACTGCAGGAAGTCATAAATCAGGCTCTCGCACATGAAAGCCTCTAAAATAGAATTCATTGCAGAAACAGAAGAAATACTCTTCGAGTGCCGGCAACTGGTGCTCGAGCTGCAGGACACCTACCAGACAGCCGTAAATCCCGATACCGTCAACGCTTTCTTTCGCGCTATTCATACCATGAAGGGGCTTTCCGGACTTTTCGGCAATCGATCCATCACAGATGTCAGCCACGGCCTCGAATCGCTTCTGGATGAAGTAAGGCTCGGAAAGGTAAGTATCACAGGGGAAGTGGTGGATTTCCTTTTCAGGAGCATCGATATCCTCGTATCCGCCGTAGAAACAGTCAAGGAAGACAGGGAAACTGACCTCAACTCATTCATACTGGAAATAAAGACCTTCAGGGCATCATTGCAGGAGGGCGAAAGCGGCCCCGGCCTCGAAGGGCTCATCGATAACTCAATCCTGAAGGTCCTCTCGGAATATGAGGAACACAGACTGAAGGCAAACATAAAAACCGGTAATGGCATCTATCTTCTCAAGACGATCTTTGACCTTTCCACCTTCGACACAACCCTTGAGGAGATGTCAAAAAAGATAAAATCAACGGGGGAACTCATCTCAACCCTCCCCACCTCTGCGGATATTCCTGACGGTTCCATCGGCTTCAACCTCATGTTTTCCTCAGCCGTCCTCCTGGATGAGCTACAGAAACAACTGGAAGGGGATATCGATGTTCTTGTGCACCCGAAACAACATGCGCCCCGGTTTCAAAAGAAACAGGAACAGTCCATAAAAAGCACGACAACAACGGTAAGGGTAGACATCGACAAACTCGACAGAATACTGAATACCATCGGAGAACTGACTCTTGCAAAAGACGCGGTGAAAAGGATCGGGATGGAACTCTCCGAACTGCATAATCATGCACCGCTCGTTCGTGACGTATTCAAGATATCCCAGTCCCTCGAGAGGCAGCTTTCTGACCTCCAGGACGAAGTGCTCGAAATACGGATGGTCCCGGTTGGCCAGATTTTTTCCCGGCTCGCCCAGGTCATCAGGCGTTACTCGCGGGAGATCGGAAAGGAGATCGATCTCACACTGTACGGTGAAGATACTGAGCTTGATAAATCGCTGGCAGAAGAAGTGATTGATCCGCTCATGCACCTTGTGAGAAATTCGATCGATCACGGGATTGAGCCTGTGGAAGAGAGAAAGAAGAAAGGAAAGAGCGCACACGGTTCCATTGTTTTGAAGGCTTTCCAGAGAGGAAATCATGTTGTAATAGAGGTGACGGATGACGGTAAGGGCATCGACATTGAAAAGGTCAGAAAAAAAGCGGTAGAAAAAGGGATGCTCACCGCCGAAGACAGGCTTGAAGAACACGACATCGTTGATTTCATCTTCGCCCCCGGCTTCAGTACAAAAGAGCAGGTCAGCGAGATTTCCGGCAGGGGGGTCGGAATGGATGTAGCAAAGGAAAAAATGGCTTCTCTCGGCGGCTTTATCGAAATCTCTACAAAAAAGGATAAGGGGACAACCTTTACCCTGACGCTCCCGATTACCCTTGCGATCATTAAGGCGCTGCTGGTAAAAGTCGGCAGCGAACGGTTCGCCATTCCTATAACGACGATATCCGAGACCGTTGCACTGGAAGGCAAGGACATTCAGACCATCGAGTGGAAGGACGTCTACTACATAAGAGGGGAAATGCTTCCTATCATCAGTCTGGGGAAGGTGTTCGATATAGCAACAGACCCGCGCGAGATGTTATTTGCGATTGTTGTCGGCTTCGGCAAGAGAAAATTGGGGCTTCTCGTCGATGAAATCATCGGGCAGCACGAGATCGTCATAAAGTCTCTGGGGGAATATTTTAAGGGACTGGACGGCTTTGCGGGAGCTGCGGAAATCGGCAGGCATGAGGTGATCCTTGTGCTCGACATCGAATCCCTCATGGAAAAATCGCTCCTTAAGCAGGAGGGGGTGCCCTATGTATGAGGAATTTTATGGGCTTAAACAGAGACCTTTCAGCAAAACACCCGATCCTCATTTTCTCTTTTTAAGCAGGAACCATGAAGAGGCGTTAGCCCGTTTGCAGTATGCTGTTGAGGAGAAGGACCTCATTCTCCTTACCGGCGACGTCGGCAGCGGCAAGACCACGCTGACACGCGCCTTAATGGACTCACTCGGCGAACAATACCGGGTCATTGCTATCATCAACCCCCAGTTGACCCCGGTTCAGTTTCTGAGGACTGTTGCAAAACGCTTCGACATTAATGTCCCTTACAATTATAAAGACAACCTCCTCGATGCGATCTATGAAAAGGTATACCACGATTACGAGACCGGAATAACGCCGGTGATCATTATTGATGAGGCCCAGCTCATTCCAAACAAAAAAACCTTTGAGGAGATACGGCTTCTGACGAACTTTCAGCTCGATCATACGAATCTCCTCAGCCTCATCCTTGTCGGTCAGACCGAGTTGAGGAAAAGGCTGAAACACAAGACCTATCTCCCGTTACGGCAACGGATAGGGCTCTTTTTCCATCTCGGCCCTTTGGCTGAAGACGAAATGCAGGGGTATGTGGAGCACCGGCTGAGGATATCCGGCCTTGAGGCCCCCCTGTTTACCGACAGGGCGCTGAAACAGCTTTACCGTTACTCGGGGGGAATACCAAGGGTAATCAATAGCCTCGCAACCTCTGCCCTCCTGTCAGGATTCGGCAAAGAAACGCGCCTTATCGATGAGTTTGTTATTAATGAAGCTGCAATGGAACTGGAATTGAATGGACATCGCGAAAATTAGAAAAAAGCTCAGGGAGTCGGAGACCGAAAAACAGCCGCCCGGAGCAAACGGTCAGATGATACCATCGCCTGAAAACCGTATGCCTCCGGATGAAAAGATCCCCGAACCGGTCCCTGCCGAAATAATACCCGGGCTGAGGGAGAAAGAAGAATCTGCGCAGGATACAGACCTCCAGCGGCAGGAAGAACAGAAAAAGCCTGAAAAAAAACAGGTCCCGCCGGAACATCCTGCAGAACAAAAAGGAGAAGAAGCAGAAGAAGTTATCGAAATACTCACGTTCACCCTCATGCAACAGGAATTTGCCTTCCGGGTATCACAACTCGATGAAATTCTCAGACACCAATGGACTACAAGAATTCCACACACACCCGCGTATGTCATTGGCGTCACTTCTCTCCGGGGCAAAGTCATCCCTATCATTGACCTCAAGCTCAAACTTTCCCTTACAGAACATTCTCCGGAAAATAGGAAAGGCAAAATGCTGATCGTCAAGGGTCCCAAGGGACCGATCGGGGTGACTGTGGACAGGGTCATTGGAGTAGTCCGCATAGGAGAATCTGAAATCTTGCCGCCTCCTTCCCATCTGTCTGAGGCGGAACTGAAATTTATCGAAGGGGTAGCCGTCGTTGGAAAACGTTTCGTTTCCATCATTAACATGGAAGAGGCGGTCGCCCTCCATATAAAATGAACTGTTATCTAATTCGCAGCCGGGCAAGGGGGCCTTATGAGAGAGATTGAAAGAGAAAGCCTCGCATCCAAGTATCTGATATTTTTTATAGCACTATTGATCGGAGGGATTCTGTGGTCTGTTTTTATATCGTTCAGCGCTGTTTCTCTCGAAAAAGCGTATGGGAAAGGCCTTTTTTTCATCATGGGGACGACTCTCATCGCGGTCATCGGCATCTCCATAGCCGCCTTGTTATTCTGGATTATTGCCAGAAAACTGGTGATAAATCCAATCCGGTCGATTGAAAAAGCGGCCAGGGCACTGGCAGACGGAGACCTTTCGCGCCGTCTGGATATCATCTCGAACGACGAAATAGGAAGGATGAGTACGGCCATCAATGAATCCCTCTCCTCCCTCGGCGGTATCTTTCAGCGGGTGAGAAACGGCTCACAGCGTGTCGTATCGGTCGTAGAGAAAGTCGAGAGAGAATTCAAAAACGTATCGGAGAGCACCAGGCTCGAATCTGAAGCGATCGCGAATATTGCAAGCTCGCTGGAGGAGATGAATACGGCGGCAGCCGAGATTTCGGACAGCGCGGAAGGTCTCGCGGTCACGACAGAGGAAAAGTCCGCTGCAATGGAAGAGATGGTCATGAGCATCAGTCACGTCGCCAACAACGCGCAGGAGCTTTCTCACGCGGTCGATTCAACATCGGTTTCCATTGAAGAAATGTCATCGACAATAAAAGAAGTCTCCTACAAAGCGGAAGAGCTTGCCGCATCGTCTGAAGAAACTCTTGCGGCAGCGGAACAGCTTGCCTCATCGATAAAGGAAGTGGAACAGAGCGCAAAAGAATCGGCGAAACTTTCCGAAAAAGTGAAGAATGACGCCTCCACCTTCGGCATGGAATCGATCCAGAAGACTATCGACGGAATCCAGAATATCAAACTCTCATTCGACAAGACAGCCGGGGTCATTCAAAAACTTGGCGTCAGGTCTGATGAAATCGGCAAGATCCTGAATGTAATCGACGAGATAACGGATCAAACAACCCTCCTTGCCCTGAATGCGGCAATTCTCGCTGCACAAGCCGGCGAGCACGGCAAAGGGTTTTCTGTTGTCGCCGATGAGATAAAAGACCTGGCGGACCGGACTTCCTTCTCAACGCATGAAATAGCCGGGCTCATCCAGTCTGTTCAGCAGGAGGTCAGAGATGCCATCCTCGCCATGGATGATGGCATCAGATCGGTTGATGTGGGATTAAAGGTTGCAAAGGATGCGGGTGACGCCCTCGGCAAAATCGTCAGCAGTTCGATCCAATCTGCAGAGATGGCCGATTCCATAGAGCGTTCGACCGGGGAACAGGCACGGACTACCCGGCTTGTTTCAGAATCCATGGAAAAAGTAAAAAATATGGTGTCCCAGGTAGCAAAGACAACGATGGAACAGAGCAAAGGCGCCATGCTTATCACACAGGCGACAGAGAAAATGAGAGATGTCGCGAACCATGTAATGAACGCCACCGGCGAACAGCTTATCAGTTCGAAACAGATTTCGGAAGCAATAGAGCTTGTCTCTGAGAAAAGCCTGCACATCGCAAAAGCAGTAAATGAGCAACGGTCCGGCTCAAAACAGATTTTTGATTCAATTGAAAAGATTAAGGATGTTCCAAAAGAGAATATGGACAGGGTATACGCGATCAACCAGTCGTTAAAAGGCCTGTTCAAAAATACAGAATTGCTGACAAATGAACTAAAGAGGATACGTTCTCTCGACGAAGACTCTGCTGCCGGCGCCGATATCAGCTCACTGCGGTTAGGGGTTGAGCCGAAGGGCGCTTCAGCAATTGATCTGTCCGCAAAATTTGAACCCCTTGCCCGCTATCTGGGAAAAAAGCTCGGCCGAAAAATCGAGGTGCGGGTGGTATCCGACCACGAGGGCGCTCTGCGGGATTTGGGAAAAGGCATAACCCACCTCTGTTTTCTCAGCCCCCTTACCTATATCATGGCAAAAAAACAATACGGCGCAGAAGTCCTTGTGCGGGCGCTATCAGACGGAAAACCAACATATCGTTCTGTCATCATCGTGAAGAGCACAAGCGGGATAACCTCGACCGAAAACATACGTGGGCATAAGTTCGCCTTCGGAAACCAGCATTCCCTGTCCGGTTACATAGCACCGAGAATAATGCTCCTGAACGCCGGGATGGATCTGAAGAATCTCCTCCATTACGAATATCTCGGATCTCATGAAGCAGTGGTTAAGGGGATTCTTGACGGCTCATTCGATGCAGGCGGGGTAAACGAAAGCACCGCGCTGCAATATAAGGATAAAGGGATCCGGGTGATTCAATTTTCTGAGGACCTCCCGGGATTCAGCATCTGTGTCACAAAAGCATTGCCGCAGAACATCAGGGACGCCATCGAATCAGCGCTCACAGCGCTTAAGGATACGTCACCTGAAGGGTCAGCAGTCCTCCGCACAATTTATCAGCGGCATAATGGCTTTGAAAGCACTTCCGATGCCGACTTTTCGTATGTCCGGAGCATGATGTCCCGCCTGGGCATGGCTTAGGGAGAAGTGTGCATCCGGGCATAAAAAAACGATGGGAGAACGTATGAAGTTCGCCATATTCAAGATCGGGCAGGAAGATTTTGGCATAGAGATCGAAAAAGTGGTCGAGATTCTCAATACGCAGAAGGTCTATACATTACCGGAACTCCCGGATTTTCTCTCCGGCGTCATCACCGTGAGAGGTGAAGTCGTTCCGCTCCTCGATCTCAGGAGACGATTCGGTATCGCGGCAGCTGAAGGGAAAGAGCTCATCATAATAGTTCGCTATGACGTCGAAAAAATTGGCCTCCTCGTGGATGAGATACAAGAGATTATCTCTCTTACCAGCAACGAGATCATGACTCCTCCAACGCTGTTTAAAGGGTTAAAAAAGAACTATCTTTCGGGCATCGGCAAAAAAGACGACCGGATATTCATTCTTCTCAATATCGATTACCTCCTTACGTCAGAGGAAAAAATCATACTGAAAGAAACAGAAGAAATGCTGGAGGAAAATGCAGGAACTGGAACGCCTCCTCAACGATAGCGATGTAGAGGTCCGGCGGGAGGCGGTCGAAAGGCTCAGGGGAAAGCCTGCCAAGCCGCGGATCGCTCTTCTTCTGAAGGCCATGGAAGACCCGAGCTGGAGGGTCAGAAACACCGCTACAGACATCCTGATAGAAGAGTACGAGGTTGAGAGCTATATTCACGGGCTGATCAACCTCCTCTATCTTGAAGACAATGCAGGCGCGCGCAACTCGTCGATCGATGCGCTGGGCAGGCTCCGGAAAAAGGCGACCCCCTTCCTGATCGAGGCCTTCAACACACAAAACAGAGATGTAAGAAAATTTATTATCGACGTTTTAGGGGAGCAAAAAGACCGCAGAACCCTTCCGCTCATGCTTTCCGCACTGAAAGATGACGACGAAAATGTCCGCGCAACAGCCATAGAGCATATCGGCAAGGTGAGGGAAGCGTCGATGATAGACGCGTTAATAGAGATCATCGGAAGCGACGATATTTGGACCGCCTATCCTGCTGCCGATGCGCTCGGCAGAATTGGGGACACGAAGGCCATCCCTGCCCTGATAAAGGCGCTCGGCAAAAAGACGCTCAGAGCTCCGGCGATAAAGGCGTTAAGTTTAATCGCTGACCCGGATACCCTGAAACATACCATTCCGTTTCTGGAAGACCCTTCCAGGACGATACAGGAAGAGACGCTCCGTGCTGTAGAACGGTTCTACCGCAAGGGGGTAAGCGAAGAATTCATTACCGGAGAAATGAGACGCCTCGTCGGCGAGAAATCGCTGGACATCCTCATCTCACATGCCTGGTCGAATAAACCTGAGGTAAGAATATCCGCCATACTTATCCTCGGTTTGATGAAGGACGATCGGGCCTACTCTTCTCTCCTCGAGATTTCCCAGGAAGAGGAGTTTGCGGAGGATGTCAAGAGAGCATTAGTCTTCATTGGAAAAGACAGGCCGGAATCGATACTGAAGCTCTTTGATACCGAGAGCCTCTATCAGAAACGGTTTATCTGTGAGGTGGCCGGCAGAATCGCCTCTCCCGTCTATTACGCCCCGTTCGAGCAGCTCCTGAACCATGCGGATGGACATATACGCTCGATTGCCGCAATCTCGCTTTCGAAAATCGGCGATCCAAAGGCAGTAGGGCCGGTCAAAAGACTTCTGGACGATCCCTATATAGATGTGCAGGAAGCCGCAGTTGAGTCGCTGTCGCACCTCAGTCAATGGCTCTCCGTCGAAGAACTGACAGAGATGCTCAAAAATGAAAAACATGTGCTCAGAAAAAATGCCGCAATGATACTCGGGAAAATAGGGGCCAAAGAAACGGTTCCCGCACTGGGATTCGCTCTGAAAGACGGAAACGTTGAAGTGCGGATGGCTTGTGTTGAGGCCTTATCGCTTTTAAAAACAGAAGATTCCGTTAAATTCCTTATCCATGCCCTCACCGATGAAGCCCCTTATATACGTGTAGCATCTGCGGCCAGCCTTGGTCGCATCGGAGGGAAAGGTGTTTTCGATGCCCTTTCGCTTCTCCTTTCCGACGCCGATGATTCGGTGAGAGCAGCAGTATCAAAGGCTTTTGGGATGCTGAAAGACAAAAGGGCGGTGAAGTTTCTCATCGGTCTTCTATCCGACAAAAACGGATTTGTTGTCACAACAACAATAGAGTCTCTCAGCGTTATAGGTGGTGACAAAGCGCGATCTTCTTTGCTGCAGATGCTCTCATCAGAAGATAAGGAGGTTGTAAGGACTGCGATTACAGCACTGGCGTCTTTTTCGAAGATCGAGGATGCATTGGTGCCTTTTTTGAGGGACAGTGACTGGGCAACGAGAATGGCTGCTGTTGAGGTATTGGGCCGGAAGGCGAAAGGCGTTGTGCGGCGCGAGATCGAAAGACTGATTGACGAAGAAGAAGACCCGATTGTGAAAAAAGCGGCAGAAGAAAGCCTGAAGAAACAATCCAGACAAGAGGCTGGTGCATAAGAATGTCGCTATTTGAAAAAGAAGAGATAATACCGCTTGAAGTCGATGTGTTCAGGCTGATCCGGGATTTCGTACGGGATTACTGCGGGATCTTTTTTGATGACGATTCACGGTATCTCCTCGAAAAAAGGCTTTCACGAAGGGTGCGAACCCTTCATTTCAATACCTTCAGGGAATATTACCGCTATCTGCTGTATCATAAAAACCGGGACGAGGAACTCTCTTCAATCATCGACATCCTCACGGTAAACGAAACCTATTTCTTCAGGGAGCAGAACCAGCTCAAGGCATTCAGTGAAGAGATACTCCTTGAATTGAGGGACATCAATAAAGACAAGAAGAGGCTGAGGATATGGTCTGCAGGGTGCTCGACCGGCGAGGAGCCCTATACGATCGCCATGCTCGTTCTCGAAAAGGGAGGGTTTCACAACTGGAATGTCGAAATCTTTGGAAGTGACATCAACCAGAGAGTCCTCCAGGTTGCACGGGGCGGCTTATACCGGAAAAATTCGTTCAGAACGACGGAGCCATATTTGCATCATAAATACTTCAGGGAGGAAAACAACCTCTCCCGGATTTCGGATAACGTCAAACAGTTCGTCAATTTCAGCCATCTTAACCTCCTCGACCCGTTCAAGGTGAAACTCGTCGGAACAGTGGATGTTATTTTCTGCAGAAACGTGTTAATTTATTTCGACCATCCGTCACGGAAAAAAGTGATAGAGATGTTTTATGAGAGGCTTGTAGAAGGCGGATATCTCCTGCTGGGGCATGCTGAATCGTTGATTAACATCTCCACTGCCTTTACGCTGAAACATCTTAAATACGACATGGTGTATCAGAAACCTTTCAAAAAAGGAGCCGTTATACATGTCTAAGATCAGGGTGCTCATTGTCGACGACTCTGCATACAGCAGGCAAACGATCAAGAAAATGCTTGAATCAGATTCCCATGTCGAGGTAGCGGGGGTCGCCGCAGACGGCATCGATGCCATGGCAAAGACACTGAGGTTGAAGCCTGATGTCATTACTCTGGACATCGAAATGCCGGAAATGGACGGTTTCAGTTTCCTCCGGTGGCTGATGAAGAACAGACCAACGCCGGTCATTATCGTCAGCTCGTATTCCGATTCAAAGACGGTTTTCAGGGCGCTCGAATTCGGGGCCGCTGATTTCATCGCAAAGCCGCCGAGAATGCCTTCCGCAGAGTTTGAAAAACTGGAAAAAGAATTGGCGAGAAAGGTAAAAGGGGTAAAAGATGTCCGTCTTGATAAGATGAGCAGAAATCTCGAGCTCCTTGAAGCGGTGGAGGTACAACGACCCTCTCTCGAAAATACTGCATCCAATATCGCCGCAGTCGCAATAGGATCATCGACAGGAGGCCCCGCTGCCCTGAAAATTATTCTGACAAAGCTTCCAGCCAATTTCCCTGCTGCAATTGTAGTAAGCCAGCATATGCCGAAGGGGTTTACCGCATCATTCGCTGAAAGGCTGAACGGGATTTCGAAGGTATCGGTTAAAGAAGCCCAGGAGGGTGATGAACTCGAAAGCGGCAAAGTGCTTATCTGCCCCGGTGGCTACCATATGTCGTTCAGAAAAATAGGGGAGAGAACAACGGCGGTTATCAAAGAGCCAAAGAGCACGGACAAATACGTCCCTTCTGTGGATATCATGATGGCCTCCCTTGCCGAGATCTTCGGCCCCAGGTCCATGGGGGTTGTCGTGACCGGGATGGGAAACGACGGAAAAACAGGGATGCTGGAAATTCAAAAGAGGGGAGGCTATACTATAGTAGAATCTGAAGAGACGGCAGTTGTTTTTGGCATGCCCTTTGAGGTGATAAAAGCAGGCGCTGCCGGGAAGGTGTTGCCCCTCTCGCAAATCCCTGTCGAGATCATACGATTGGTGAGAGAAAAGAGACAGACCGATGCCATATAGCATGGAGGATTAATGGAACGCGACTCCGGGATTTCCAAAAAAGCTGACGAATTCCTGCAGATCTTTAAAAGAGGGGAGGAATTCACAAAAGATCTCATCAAAGAGAATGAGCGGCTCCGTTTTAAGATCGCGCAGCTTGAGGAAACGGTCGAAAAGGCAGGGAATGAAGCACAGATACGACTCTATGAAGACAGAATAAAGCTTCTCGAAGGCAATATCGGCTCTCTGACGGAGCGGTTCAGGCAGGCCGAACAGGAGAACAAGGATTTCGCTTCAAAATACGTTGAAGTAGAGACCGAGAACAACATGCTTGCGAATCTCTATGTGGCAAGCTATCAGCTCCATTCTACTCTGGATTTTAATGAAGTGCTGCGAATCGTCATGGAGATCATCATTAATCTTGTCGGTGCGGAAAAATTTGCGATTTTCCTCATGGATGACAAAACGAATGAACTGGTCCCTGTAGCGGCAGAGGGCTTGCAGCTCGGGGATATGCCGAAGGTGTGCATCGGAGAAGGGACCATCGGTGGAACCGCCAAGGACGGAGAGTCGTATCTGCTCAAAAATATCTCCGCGGATTCGGCCACGAATATCGATCCGTTACAGCCCATCTCCTGCATACCGATGAAGATCAAGGAACATACCATAGGGGTGATCTCTATTTATTCCCTTTTTGTTCAGAAAAACACTTTTTCGAGTATCGATTATGAGCTCTTCAGTCTCCTCGCGGGGCATGCGGCCACTGCGATCTTTTCTTCCAGGCTTTATACGCAATCGGAGAGAAAGCTCACCACTATTCAGAGTTTCCTTGATCTTCTGAAGGAAAAGCCGAGGAAATAGGGGACATAAAGGAGGACTACATGCCGAACATCCTCGTTGTTGAAGATTCACCGACGATGAGACAATTGATCGGGTTCGCGATCAAGAGAATTGCTGCTGCAAGAGTTATCGAGGCGACAGACGGTGTTGACGCACTGAAGAAATTGTCTGCTGAAAAGGTGGACATCATCCTCGCCGATATCAATATGCCGATCATGGACGGACTGAAACTGGTGAGTCTGGTGAGAGGAAATCCCGCCTATAAGGATATACCCATCATCATGATCACGACAGAAGGTGCGGAAGAGGATAAAAACAAGGCATTGGCCATCGGTGCAAACGCCTATCTCACAAAGCCTATTCAGACGCAGGAACTGATGAAGCTCGTAAACAGTTTTATGCCGTAAATGGGGTGAGCACAATCCCTTTTCTCATAGGGAAAATAATCCCCGGATCTGTGTATCCGGGATTACAAAAGTCTGCCTTTTTCCCTTGGATTGATCAACACAATTTTCAGTGCTATTTCGTCTCGCCTTTCTGTTCTTCGGTTTTTAACAGAACCTCTATCTTTGCCTTGGCCCTCAGATCAGCGATCCACTTGTCCGTGAGTTCCTTGGTCCGTTCCTTTTCCAAATCTTTTTTAAGCTTATCCCGGACTTCTTCAAAAGACATCTGATGCTCCGGTTTCTTGTCTTCGAGTTTAATGATAAACCAGGTATTTTCCGCTTTGATCACATCGCTCGTCTCGCCGATTTTCAGCTTGAATGCAGCGTCTTCAATCTCAGGGACCATTCTCCCTTTATGCATATATCCAATATCCCCGCTTTTTTCACGGTAGCTGTCTTCCGACATGTTGTATGCTATCTCGCTGAAATCGTCGCCGGACTTAAGCATTTCAAGGACATCCCGCGCCTTCTTTTCATCCTTTATCGAAATGAGCCTTAATTTTACGCCTTCGGGTTGTTTAAAGCGTGTGGCGTTTTTCTCATAATATTTTTTTATCTCTTCATCGCTCACCTTCGCCTTTGCAGTCACGGTATCCGAAAATGCGGCTTGTATCATCATGTCCTTTTCAACCCGGGTACGCACGTTCTCTTCGCTCAACCCTTCTTTTTCCGCTGCCGCCTTGTACTCTTGCGGCGTCCTGAACTTGTTCCTGATCTTTTCCATTTGAGCGTCCAACTTCTCTTTCTCAGGCTTCATTTTTCTTGCCGAAGCATCCTGATACTGCAATTCCCGGTTGATGAGTTCCTGCAATGCCTGCTCATAGTAAAATTTACGCTTTTCATTCGACACACTGCGGTGAAACGTAATCTTGGGAATAAGCCTGTCCAACTCGGCGTCAAGGTCCTTTTGTGTCAGGGACGTACCGTTTACCGTTGCAACAACCTCTTCGGCATACGCCGATGCCGCAAAGAGGATAACCATCATCACGGACAAAACTATTCTTGGCATGAAAACTCCTTTTTTCTTTTATAATGCCGGATGATGGAGACAAGTTGCAAGGAGAAAGCAGGGTGCTATCTTACACGAGGGATAACGGGAACGGCAGCGATAGTCTCCTGCGGCGATGGCTGTGCATCGCCACAGGAGACAGTAGTAGTTATTCTCCGCAGCACAAGCGCTTCATTCTCTTCTTCCCTGACGCGGAAACGGCCAACACAACCTCGACCTTATTGCCACAGATGCTGCAACGCTGAATCCTGCCTTTTGCTTCTGCTCTTGCAGAAACGTCGGTCTTTGATTTTCCTTTCTCTGCCATGCTGATTCCTCCTTTCAGTGTATAAAATTATCAAACACAAAACGCAACAGATTTCCCTTCTACGTTCATCAGTCACGCAGCTTCCCTCTCTCTTATCTGTACTGGATTGGTACAGCGGACACGTGCTCAGCGCACGTCAGGGAAATTTACAAAACTCATTAATATAATCAATTTTTAAAAAAATTGTCAATAGTGAATCTTGAAATAGTCCTGAAATCCTGATGTAGCCGCAAACTTTAGTTTGCGTGTTATCTTTGTTTTCAGCGCTTACAAACCCAGGCTATCACCTCAGCGATCCGCCGGGGCGGAAAGCCTGCGGCTGCCGGGAAAAGCGGGGTCCTGACTATGCTGTCATAGAGGTCTAGTGTTTAAATGCCCGCTGTCCTGTAAAGACCATGGTCACTTTCGGATTCGCTTCGTTACAGGCGATTATTGATTCAAAATCTCTCTCGGACCCCCCGGCGTGGACTATGGCGCTGACACCCTGCTTGATCCCTGCGTCAACACCGTCCCTGAAGGGGAAAAAGGCATCAGATATCATCGCTGAACCGATGAGTCCACCTTTCTTCTCTTTTGTCTCCTCATTGATTGCAGCAAGATCGGCCCTGCTCCTCTTACCATTCTCCGCGTCGAGTTCGAATGTTTTGTAGGGAATGCCGTATTTCTTGAAACAGAGTGCGTCAGCATACTTCGTATATGCCTTGTATACTGCAATCTCAGCCACTCCTACCCTGTCCTGCTCACCTGTCCCGATGCCCACAGTCACGCCATCTTTCACATAAATGACAGAATTGGAGGTGATCCCCTGCTCCACATTCCATCCGAAGAGCATGTCGTCGTATTCTTTTTCGGTCGGTGCTCTTTCAATCGCGTATTCCCTGCCCTGGTACGTTGTTTTTGCAGGCAGAAAATCTTCCTTTGCCCTGATCTTATTGACGGGAGACTGCTGTACGATAATTCCTCCGTCCATCAGTGATTTGAAATCGACAAACCGAAGGATTCTGAATTTGTCCAGTTGATGTATCCTGCTCACCCTGATGATCCTCAGATTCTTCCTCTTTGCAAGGATGCTTACTATCCCTTCTTCAAACTCGGGAGCAGCGACAACCTCGAGGTAATTTGTACCAACCATCTCAGCGGTCTCTTTATCCATTGCTCTGTTTACCACAAGGCACCCGCCGAAAGCCGCGATGCGGTCTGCCATATTGGCCTTCTCGTACGCATCAGCCAGTGTTTTTCCCAATGCAGCGCCGCAGGGGTTATTATGTTTTAAAATAGCTGCTGCGGGCCTGTCCATAAGATATTTCATGATATTCAATCCATTGTCGAGGTCGGTCAGGTTTGTCTTGCCGGGATGTTTGCCTGCCTGGATCATATCTTCTTCGGTAATGCTGCTGACAAGGCCGTTTCCGGGTGTTATGAATTGGCAGCCTCCGAGCGTGAGATTACCGTTCACGAGTTCATAGAGTGCTGCCTCCTGTTCAGGATTTTCACCATAGCGGAGCCCCTTTTCGATAAGCTCGCCTGTTTTATCATCCGGTATCTTCCACGTCCTCTTTTTGTAAACGAGTGTCTGGTCTCCGAATTGAATGATCATCTCACCGGGAAAATGGTCAGCCATAATGGTACGGTACATCTTCTTTATGTCCGTCATAATGGACCTCCTCCATGGGATAAGGATTCAAGGGGTCAAGGATTCGAGGGTTCAAGTGTTAAAAAGCAAAATCATCGAAAATCCTGGAATCCTTGAACCCTTGACTCCTTGAACCCTGCCGTTATTTCTTCTTATATTTTTCCTTTACCTTCAGTGTCTCTTCCAGCATCAGCAGGAATTTGATGTATTTAATGCCGAGTTTCATGAGCGCAACATCGTCAGTCCTGATCTGTTCCAGTTCTGACTCGCTGATATCAAAAACATCAAGGAAACGGCTCTCAAAGACATATTTTCTGAACGTGTCCAGATCATAACTTGCCATATACATCTGTGACTGTTTCGCAGGATCCAGAGGTTTTCCGGTCGGGTCGTTCCGCAGCTGAATCTCCTTCCACTCCCTGTTCATTTCGTCACAGAGGTCAACCCCCTGGTCGGCCCTCCAGGTCTCTACCGTCCATTGCTTGTCCCCCTGATACCCGAGGCAATAGGGCTCCCTGATAAAGAAATAGAACTCTTCGTTCACCGGCCCCTGTTCTGTCCCTTTTCTCACTGTACCCTGTCCTATAGGATAATAACGGCAGTTCGCAGGACGGTCTGCATAGATGGTGCATCCTTCAGCGGTGACGAAAGGACACGTCTTCTCTTCGTCATCTTTCATCTTCAGAATCGCGAACGGATGCGATGTTTTCGGATCCAGATCCATTTTTGTATACTTGTCGAGGAATTCCGACGAGGTCATGTTCAGTCGCTTCTTTAGTCTGACTATATCAAACGGTGTCAGCATTATATCAATCTTCCTGCAGCATTGCGTAAAGCATTTCACCCCTTTATGACATCTGAACTTAAACCCTGATTGCAGGGTAAGTTTTGTTTTCTCAATATCTTTCATGCTCGGTAATGGCATTTTCTTACGTCCTTTCTGTCTTTACTCTAAATGTGGCCCGATGCTCTGCATCGGATTTATTCTATTGTCTATTATTGCCTATTTTTTCATTCCCGCTTGTCGGGAATCCTTCCGGAAGCATACACTACACAATAATACTTTGAAATAACAAAGATTCCGGACAAGCCGGAATGACAAAAAAAGAAAAAAAGGCCGGCAGAAGTCTCTGCCGGCCTTGTAAGTTCTGACTATACTTAGATAAGCGGGACGATCAGCAATGCAACGATATTGATGACCTTGATCATCGGGTTGATTGCCGGTCCTGCTGTATCCTTATACGGGTCGCCGACAGTGTCGCCTGTAACAGAGGCTTTATGTCCATCGCTCCCCTTCTTATGAACGACACCTTTGGAATCAGTAACGCCGTCTTCAAAGGATTTCTTGGCGTTGTCCCATGCGCCGCCGCCACTTGTCATGGCGATCGCCTGGAAGAGTCCGGTAAGGATACTTCCCATGAGTACGCCTCCGAGTGCCTCTTTGCCAAGCAGAAAACCTACAACAACAGGAACAACAACCGGGATAAGCGCAGGGACCATCATCTGCTGGATGGCGCCCTTGGTCACTATGTCAACGCACTTGCCGTACTCCGGCTTTCCCGTGCCTTCCATAATGCCGGGGATCTCACGGAACTGCCTGCGCACTTCAACAACAATGCCGCCGGCAGCCTTAGCAACGGCCTCCATCAGGAGCGAGCCGTAATAATAAGGAAGCAGACCGCCGATAAAAAGACCTGCCAGAACCAATGGGTTTGAAAGGTCAAAATAAAGGGTCTCGCTGAACGATCTTGAATACTCTGCAAAAAGGACCAGTGCCGCGAGGGCTGCCGAACCAATAGCATAACCCTTGGTAACAGCCTTTGTGGTGTTGCCGACTGCATCCAACGGGTCTGTGATATTACGGATCTCTTCAGGCATTCCTGCCATTTCTGCGATACCGCCTGCGTTGTCCGTGATCGGGCCGTAGGTGTCAATGGCCACCACGATGCCTGTCATCGAAAGCATCGAAACCGCTGATAATGCAATAGCAAAAAGACCGCCGGATGCATCACCATCAAATCCGCCACCCAAATGAATAGGCGCCGAGAATTGAGGCAACGATAACGATAACAGGCGCTGCGGTTGACTTCATGCTGACCGCGAGGCCCGCGATTACGTTTGTGCCGTGACCGGTCAAACTGGCTTGTGCAATGTGTTTCACCGGGGGATACTGCGAAGCAGTGAAGTACTCAGTTATAACCACGATAATTCCGGTCAATGCAAGGCCGATAAGCGCCATAAGGAAAACGTTCATCTGTGTAAATGAAGGGTGAGAGGCCATTGAAGCCGGATCTACGCCTTCCAGAAATTTACCTGTCACGAAATAAAATGTTACTGCTGCAAGAACACCGGCAACAGCCAGCCCCTTATAGAGGGCGCCCATGATATATCCGCCTTTGCCCATTCTTACTGCAAATGTTCCTATAATGGAAGCGATGATCGATATTCCGCCGAGGAGCAACGGGAATTCCACCCATGGGCTCTCAGCGCCAAAAACCGTCTTTGCAAGAAGCATTGCTGCAACGAGCGTAACTGTGTATGTCTCATAAAGGTCAGCTGCCATACCTGCGCAGTCACCAACGTTATCACCAACGTTATCTGCGATAACTGCAGGGTTTCTGGGATCATCTTCAGGAATTCCTGCCTCAACTTTTCCAACAAGGTCAGCGCCTACGTCAGCAGCCTTTGTATAAATACCGCCTGCGATACGGGCAAACACGCTCATAAGTGAACATCCGAATCCGAGACCAACCAGTGCATGGAATGCCTGCTCAGGAGCTGCCGACTTTGCTATAAAATAAAAACCCGCAAGTCCTATAATTCCAAGACCAACAACCATAACGCCGGTAACCGAGCCGCCCTTAAAAGCAAGGCCGAGTGCAGCCTGGAGGCCCTTGTGGGCTGCCTGCGCCGTGCGCACGTTGGCCCGCACTGATACCATCATGCCGATGTATCCGGCGAGCGCGGAACCGACCGTGCCGATGACAAACCCTACTGCTGTCCATATTCCGAGGAAAGACAGAAGCACCGTCAAAATTACCGCAACAACAGCGACTGTTTTGTACTCGCGTGCGAGGAACGCCATTGCGCCCTCTTTAACCGCATTCGAAATCCCCTGCATCTTCGCATTTCCTGCGTCCTGCTTTGACACCCATATTGCGGTCATCACAGAGTATAAAACTCCTAACGCTCCGCAACCTAATGCAAAAAGTATTGTTGCACTCATACAATCCCTCCTTTTTAAACTTTCTTCGTTAAGTGAAAAGTGGAACAATCAAAATTCTTTTACCTTTCACCTCCCTCCTATTAAATTTTTTTAAATAGCTATTTAACCTCTACATTCCTTTCTATGGTTCTTGCAAACACCATTGCCGTCGCCCTGTAGACCATATGTGCCATTTTCGAAAATGGGGCGTATGCGAAGAGGAAAAAGACAACAACAAGGTGAGAGAAATAAATTATATATGCCAGGGCCGCCAGATCAGCTAATCTTACGACTTCGGAAAGTATGCCGGTAGCCATAACGGCAAATACGATGTAGATAAAGAGCCAGTCGTAATAGCCGCCTTTTCCAGCCTTTTCCTGGTTTTTCTTTCTGTTGTTAATCACCATGACAATGCCCACCAACAGCATTATCGCGCTTGCATTTCCAAGCCACTTGACAGGATCCGACAATGGATAGGGCGATGGTCCGAGCAACCATGGGTAGGGTGTTTTTCCCAACGCATGCATTATCTCATATCCATACAAATAGAGGACTGCCCAGGAGGTTGTTATTGCAAGGCCTATAAAACTGAAAAATACGAGCATATGCGCGAGTTTCCTGTCCTTGGTCACATTGCACTGTTCGAACCGTCTGTGTGCCAGTATCTCCCCGATGGTTTCAGTCACCGCACCTACAATACTCCCTTTGGGTTTGACACCCGTCGCCTTTATCATGTCTTTCCAGTACCGTCTGACGCCTATGGCCAGAGAAACGACGGCAAAAAAGAAAATCGGCACAAAAACACCATCGATAAAATACGACTTTATCAGCGAAGAGTAAGCGATTTTTCCTGCATCATTCCTGATACTCTCAAGATTCAGGTGGCCTAATCCTGCAAGGACGATAAAAAAGATTACGGCAGGAACTGCGAGAAGGAGGACAAGGGCGCCGGGATTGCCGACCATTTTGCCCAAAAAAGCAGGGAAAGAGTAGTTTTCGATCGACAGTTTTCGTATCGCATTCAACACTTCACCGGGTTTAGCCCCTCTCGGACAATACGCGGTGCAATCACTGCACTGATGGCAGAGCCATACATCGGGGTTGCCGATGAGCTTGTCCTTTAAGCCCCATTGCGCATACATCATCTCTTTTCTGGGAAACGGGTTATCAGCGGGGGTCAAATTGCATACCACTGAACAGGTAGCGCACTGGTAGCATTTCTTGAGGGACTCCCCTCCTCCCTTCATTACTGCGTTCACAAACGCTAAATCCGGGGATGCTGTTATGGAATCATCCTTTGGGGGTTCGGGGGGTTGGCTGGCTGCCGCTTCCACCGTTGTCTCTGGAGTTTCGACTTTCTCTTGTTCCATGTATATCCTCCAATCCTACCTAAAATTCCTTGAACGGATTATGCCCTATTTCTTTCACCTTCGTCACAAACTCATTGATCATATCAGGCAGTTTATGGTATTCGTCGATTCCTACCTGCAGCAGCTTGACCCGTTCTGCTTCAAGCTGCAATTTATTCAGCGTTTCACCGACCTTTTCGAACCTGACGCTTGCAAGCTCGCTTCCCTTGACGAAATGACATTGATAGTTTTCTCCAAATTTGCACCCTAAAAGGAGGACCCCGTCAATACCCTTTGAAAACGAGTCTGCTATCCAAACGAGGTGCATTCCTCCAAGACACCGCAACGGGATGAAGCGGATACTTGGATCAATGGATTTGCGTTGCAGGGCCATGGTGTCGAGAGCCGGATATGCATCATTTTCACAAACAAGGCAGAGAATTCTGAACTCTTCTTCCGGCACATCAATCGATTTGATCGTTGATCCTATAATATCTATGCTGTAGTCCTTAAAGGAAACAATTCTTTCAGGACAGGCGCCCATACAGGTACCGCATCGTCTGCATCTGTTGAGCATATAGGTAGGGATACCCTTTGCGTCTTCTTCAATCGCTCCGAACGGGCACTCTTCCGTGCATCTCTTGCAGGCCGTACACCTGATAAGCTGAGGGTCAGGGTATGTTAAATCCCATGCCCGTGGATGGACTGCTATCCCTTTGGAGACATGGTCAATACACTGTATCGCCTTAAACGCCGCACCTGCTGCATCCTCCTGTGCTTCTGTCATATTCATAGGCTGTCTGACAGGACCGGCAGCATAGATGCCTGTTCTTCTCGTTTCATACTGGAAGCAGATAAAGTTCGAATCTGCAAAGCCATATGCTCCCTCAAGGGACGGCAGTTCCGGCCCCTGCCTGTACTTAAGATTTAATATAAATTCCGGCTTCGGTGTTGATTCAATATATGCTTTTTTGGCTTCGTCTCCCTTTGTACCTGCCTGGGTAAGTCCATCGAGATACTCCTGCGGAGCCCTTGTGGTGGGGACCATTCCTGTTGCAAGCACAACAAGGTCAGCCTCGACCTTCACCTTTTCGCCAAGAAGTGAATTCTCCATATCGACATAGAGATTGCCATTTCCATCATCTGAAACCCCTGTTACATCCCCCTTTGTCAGCATAACGCCAGGGTCATTCTGGGCCTCTTTATAGAAGGCCTCCAGTCTGCCGGGAGTTCTGATATCTTTATAAAGAATCATTGCCAATGCCTCGGGATTCTGCCTCACATACCTCGCCTGCTTTAACGATGTCGCACAGCACATGGAAGAACAATAGGGAAGATGATTCGGGTCCCTGCTTCCCGCGCACTGAATAAATGCTACTTTTGTTAGCATCTTTTCCATCCGATGGCCTTGTGATTGCACCCTTCTTTGCCATTGCCTCAAATTCAATGTTCGTCACCACATTCTTGTATTTGCCATATCCGAGATGACCGAGCTTTGTTGCATCATACGGCATCCAGCCTGTAGCCATGAACAATTGCCCCAACCTTTTCGGTCACTGTTCCGCTGCCTGAGGCTATCGTGACATCAAACAAGCCGGGCTGTCCTTCTGTCTTTTCGACTTTTGCTGACTTATAGACCGTGATATTCGGGATGAGCTTTCCACTTCCCTGATAACTTTTTCTATCTCTGTATCAACAAAAAGCGGTTCCTTATAATCTCTTGTAGGGATCTTTTTATATAACTTATGTGCAAAACCGCCAAGCTGGGGCTCTTTTTCGACCAGCACACTTTATATCCTGCCTTTGCTGCTTCAAGCGCTGCGGTCATGCCGGTAATCCCGCCGCCGACCACCAGGATGGCATTGCTCAGATTCTCAAGAATAGCCGGTGTCGGGAAGTCGGACTTCTGTACTTTCACAGCACCCATGATCATATAATCTTCTGCAGCAGCCTGGGTTTCGTCGGTATTCGGCTCCTGCGTCCAGGCAACAAATTCACGGATGTTTACCCTCTCTGTCAGGCACCCGGGGAAATCGAACTCCTCAAATTTAACACGGGGGGAGCATGCTGCCAATCACGATCGCATTAATCCCGTCCTTTTTGATGTCGCTTTTTATGAGTTGCAAGACCTTCAGGACTGCAGAGGACATCGTGGACTTTTATATTCTCTTCCTTGATCGGTCGCTGACTGTCGAAGCCTTTGCGAGCTTCTCTATATTAATGGAATCTCCAATTCCACAACCTTTACAGATATATACACCGTATTTTTTTTCCATTCCCTACCTCCTATTCACGCTCTGGATGCACTTGATGACTGCACTCGTTGCATCCTGAACTGATCTCGCAACATCAGCAGGGCTCTTGATAGTTCCCACCGCATAAATCCCTTTCTTCAAAGCTGCATCATCAACAAGTCCATCAGGCGTATAAGAGATGCTCGTTCCGACCTTTGAGCCCTTTGTAGCAAGATCCATCCCGGTTGCAAGGACGACCATATCGAATGTCGCCTTGTACTCTTGCCGCCTCCATAGATATCTTCGACCTCCACGGTCACATCCTTTGATAGGCTCTTCAGTAATCCTCGCGACTTTTCCTTTTGTAAAGATAACATTCGGATCATCCTTGACCTTCCAGTAAAACTGTTCTCGTAAAGTCCCGGGGTCCTGATATCGATATAGAAGATCGTGACCTTTGAGTCAGGATATTGTTCTCTCATATACATGGCATGCTTTAAGCGATGCCAGGCAGCAAATATAGGAACAATAGTGAAGGTGGTTCTCATCTCTCGAGCCTGCGCACTGGACAAAAGCTATGTTCTTCACTTCTTTCCCGTCAGAAGGCCTGACGATTTTGCCGTCTGTCGGACCATCCGGTGATGCGAGCCTCTCCATCATCATATTTGTTATAACATTCTGCAACTTTGCCTCCGCCAAGAATATCAAGCTTCTTCGATGTCATAGGGATCCCAGCCGGTGGCAAAAACAACGGCCCCGACATTCAGAGTCGATCGTCTCAGGCTTCATATCGAGATCGATCGCATTATACTTGCATGCCTCAAGACATGGTTTCATGCAGTCTTTTGGACAGGCCTTTGTCGTCAATGACATACTGAAAAGGAAAAGCCTGCGGATGCGGTAGATATGCGGCTTTTGTCTTATTCATGCCAAAATTAAAATCATTACTCCGGTACGCCGGGCAGGCCTGGGCGCAGGCATCGCAACCGACACATTTGTCATTCACATACCGTGGATGTCAATTTCACCGTGACATCGAAATTGCCTTCCTCGCCGTTGATCTTCTCCACTTCTGCAAGTGTATAAATGTTGACGTCGCGGGCTGTTTTTGATCCTCTTGAACTGTATCTCAAGGCCACAGTTCGGTGGACAGAGCTTCCAGAAGTATTTATTTATCTGTGCAACTCTGCCGCCAAGATACGGGTTTTTCTCCACGATATAAGCCTCAAGCCTGCCTCAGCAGCTTCAACTGCAGCTGTAAGCCCGCTTATACCGCCTCCAATTACAAGAACTTTTTTATTCTCTGCCATATTAATCCTCCTTCAAGGCAGTAAGTCACAAAGAGATGGTCATTCTCCCATAACCATCTTTTTATAACCTACTAATAAACGGGGAAATTATAGCATACACGTCAATAAAAATGTTGCTGATAACTACTCAAAAAAATGGGGAGGGTTTTGCCCTCCCCCATCGCTAAAAACTATGGATACATCTGAACGTACGGTACTTTCTTAAAGTCCCAGGTGTTGGTATCAGCATGGTACACGGAATTTGTGAAGCATTTCCAGTTGGCGTCATCAATCTTGTTGAAGTCGCCTCTGTAGTAGTAGCCAGGATATCTGGATTCTTCCCTGAAGAGGATGTGCCGTGCATGTGCCTCCACCGACAGAATTCTGTGGTAGTTTTCGAAGCACCTCAGGAGCTCATGGAGGTTGGCTGCTGCCATCTTGTTGCAATCCTCTTTGAGCATCTCAAGCAGCCTGAGCCCTTCTTCGATCATGGTCTTTGAGGTCATATACCATGTTGCACAACCACCGAAGTACTCATCAGCGATTTTCATAAGCCTCGTCTGGAGTGCTTTCGGGCCGATGTAATTCGGGTTGATTGCAGGATCGGTTGTGTAGGTTTTATATTTCTCATAGACCTCGAACGGCAGATAGAGCTCAGCCGCAATCTCATCAAGGGACAATTTTGGAGATGGCTTGTAGTCTGCATGGTCGAGGATGTATGCTATTGCAGCCTTGGCTGCCATTCTTGCCTTCAGCATGGGAACCTGAGGAGAACTTATGGCCTGATGCACCTACAACGTCGCCTGCCATGAAGAGACCTGGTACGGTAGACATTCTGTTATATCCCCAGGTGTAGTGCTCCGGTGTGCCCGGAAGATCGCCAGGGCCGCTTACCCAGAATCCTGCGCAGCCTGCGTGTGAACCGAGGAGATACGGCTCTGTCGGCATGATCTCGGAAGGGACCTTATCCGGCTCGACATTCTTTGCCGCCCAGAGTGACGCCTGTCCGATAGCCATGTCTAAAAAGTCTTCCCATGCCTCTGCTTCAAGGTGCTTGATCTGCTTGGCGCCTTCTTTTTCACCGAGCTTCTCTTTCATGTTCTTGGCGAGTATTTCCATAGCGGTATGGGTGCCCATAAGGATCGGCCCCTTACCGTCTTTCATCGCCCTCATCATGAGGTGGTTTCTGATGGCGGTACCCATATTCTTTGCATAGTCGCCGTATCTTGCGACTGCATCGTCAAAGTACTCTTTATTGGTGCAATAGTCTTCACCATAGCTGTCAGTTGCTTTTGCCTTGAAGAACAGGAACCATGCGCCGACCGGTCCATAACCGTCCTTAAACCTTGCAGGCACGAACCTGTTCTCCATAAGGGTCAGCTCAGCACCTGCCTGCATGCCGAACGCATAGCCTGAACCAGCGCAGAATACCGGGTACCAGGTTCTGCCCAAACCTTCACCGACCGACCTCGGTCTGAAGCAGTTAACTGCTCCGGCAGTTGCGCAGAGCATCGCCTTTGCTTTGAAGGAATAGATCTTGTTCTCTCTTGTGCTGAATCCGATGGCTGCGGCAACGTTCTTGCCGTTTGTATCCATGACAGCCTTCACGATGAATACTCTTTCATAAATGGTTCTGCGCCATGCCGGTTGCAGCTTGTTCGTCTCAAGGGCCTTCTTTGCAGCCTCGGCAACGATAACCTTATAGGACTCACCGTTGATCATGATCTGCCATTTACCGGTCCTGACCGGTGTGCCGCCTTCCTTCAGGGATTTCTTGCCGGCTGCGATTGCCTGATGACCGTCCATGGAGAATCCGTCATCGCCTTTTTTCCAGATCGGGAGGCCCCACTCTTCGAAACACTCGACTGAATCGTCAACGTGTCTTCCGAGGTCGAATACGAGGTCTTCCCTGATGATGCCCATAAGGTCGTTTCTTACATACTTGACATAATCAGCGACTTTATTTTCGCCGACATAGGTATTGATAGCGGACAGACCCATTGCGACTGCGCCGCTTCTGTCTGTTGCAGCCTTGTCGACCATGACTACCTTCAGTCCTTTCGCATTTGCCCAGCGGCATGCCTCAAAAGCTGCTCCGCAGCCGGCCATACCACCGCCCATGATCAGGAGATCACATTCAATTTCAGTTACTTCTGGTTTCTGACAATATGAAAATGTACAAGTTTCTTTTTCCATTTATATTCACCTCCTCGATTATTCAGTTCTTGCTGGACTGTTGTAAAGAAGCCAGGCTTTTTCAGAGTTGCAAAATCAGGCTCTGGTTTGCCTGCATAAGGATCAACGGTACCTTCCGCGGTGGTCCTGATCGGGAATTTAAATCTCTTGGTCAGACCGCTTCTGAATTTGATCGTCCACATGATATTATCGGAACCTCTCAAAGGAATGGTCTGTGATCCGAGGGGAACAAAGTCTGAATAACCCCTGACCTCAACTGCCTGCTGAGGGCAGATCTTTACGCAGTTAAAGCACTCCCAGCACTGCTCCGGCTCCTGATTGTAAGCTTTCATCGTCTCTCTGTTGAGGATCATGAGATCGTGAGGGCAGATATACTGACATGCAGTCTTGTCCCCGCGCCTTGCAGCCGTCACATTTTTCAGTAATTACAAAACTTGGCATTGAATGAACCTCCTCTATGTTTTTATGAGATTTAATGCTGAAACTAACTGCCTTTACTCCGCAACCTTACTGAACTAGCTTCACACCTCCTTTCGTTAGATCGCAGGGATCGGCATTGGCCGCTCCTGATTGGCTGGATACTATTTTATACATCTAACCTTATGTATTTTACGGGTCTTCGTCTCAACCTTAATTTATTTTTCAAGACTCTGATAATACTGAATCAGAATCTGGGCCACTTCAGGGCGTGAGAATTCCTTAGGCGGTTCAATACCCTGACCTAACATTTCACGGACCTTTGTGCCTGAAAGCAGGACAAAATCCTCTTTTACATGATCAGGAGCTTCACACATCATTACAACCTTCTTCAGTTTCTTCGAGTATGCGGTATGGTCTGCCTTGAAGATCTCAATTTTAAGCGCGCCAGCCGGAACTTCATTATCAAAGATGGTTTGAGCATCAAATGCGCCGTAGTGGTCTCCGACACCAGCATGGTCGCGACCGACAATGAAGTGGCTTGCGCCCATGTTCTGACGGAATACGGCATGCAGCACAGCCTCTTTCGGGCCGGCATAAAGCATATCAAAACCATAACCGGTAACCATTGCACTGTTCTTGGGGAAGTACAGCTCGACCATTTTACGGATCGCCGCATCGCGAACAGGCGCGGGGATATCTCCTTTTTTCAGTTTGCCAAGCAGCATATGGATAACCAGGCCATCACAACCTAAACGCTCCATTGCCATATGACAAAGTTCTTCGTGGGCCAGATGCATCGGGTTACGAGTCTGGAAAGCAACGACCTTCTTCCAGCCGCGCTCAGCGATTTCGTTACGGATTTCGACTGCCGTACGGAAGGTGTCAGGGAATTCCTCCTGGAAGTATGAGAAGTTTAACACCTTGATCGGACCTGAAAGAATGATTTTGCCCTGGGCCTTGAATGCATCAACGCCGGGATGCGCTTCCTTATGGTTCGGACGATAAGATTTTTTCAGAGATCAGCTCAATTTCTGCGTCGGAGAACTCTTCAACAGCCTTGACATCCATTACAGCAAGTATAGGATTCCCTTCCCTATTTGGGTCCTTGAGAGCTATGGTATCGCCCGGCTTTGATGCCCTTGGCATCCTGGAGCAGGTTTAAAATAGGCACAGGCCAGAACAGACCGGATGTCGTCTTCATGTCATTAGCAACTGACAGGGCATCAGCTTTATTCATATAGCCCGTCAACGGGTTAAAATAACCTCCACCCAACATGACCGCATTGGCTGCGGCAGCTGAGCTTACGACAACAGAAGCCATTTTCTCAGCTTTCTTCTGAAGGGCTTCGTTTTCAGCCGCGTCATACACAAATAGTGGGTTCAGTTCGTCTGAACCGTGTGGCTTAATCAATGACATTTTGCTTCCTCCTGTTTAATTGGTTTTTTATATTTTCAAGGCAAACCTTGAATTCATTATTAAAGGCCCAGGGCCGCAGTCACTTTCTTGAATATCTCATCGATGCTGCCGGTTCCGGATACGGATTTCAGGATCCCCTTGCTCTTGTAATAACCGATCAAGGGTTCGGTCTGTGCGGTGTAAACTTCCAGCCTCTTCTTGATCGTTGCTTCCTTGTCGTCATCCCTCTGGAACAATTCGCCGCTGCATTTGTCGCAGACACCTTCTTTTGCCGGAGCTTTAAAATAAACATTATACATCTGGCCGCAGGCCTTGCATGTCCTTCTGCCGGTGAGCCTTTTCATGAGGTCCTCAAAAGGCACATCGACACTGAGCGCCGCAGTAAGTGACATATTCAGTGTGGCGAGCATTTTATCCAGCGCCTCTGCCTGGGCGGTATTCCTTGGAAACCCATCAAGGATATATCCCTTTTTGCAGTCATCCTGCTTCAGCCTTTCTTCAACCATACCCAGTACAACACTGTCAGGGACAAGTTCGCCTTTATCCATATACGATTTTGCTTCCTTACCCAAAGGCAGTGCCTGCAGCCGACAGCAGCCCTTAAGAGATCTCCTGTGGAAATCTGAGGCATGCCGTATTTCTCGATTAATATCTTCGCCTGAGTACCTTTTCCAGCGCCTGGTGCGCCAAGCAACACAATTCTCATAGTCCTACCCCCAAAGTATTTTTTGATGAAAATTTATATACAAACGACTGCTGTAAGCAGTAGTGAGAAACAACAATACGCTCTCAGAGAATAAAAGCGTTTTGTTACAAAATTATTAAAAAAGTGGTAGAGCCAAAAAGCACAACAAACAAAGAGACATATAAATATATTCTTCCGCCTGTTTTAAGTCAAATTCATATTTTTGATAAATAGATAAGATATACTTATCAATGAAGATTAGATTATTGCACCGACTCGGAATCCGGGCTTTCCGTCAGGTAACGTTGCAGTTGCCTGATGGCATTCCCCCTGTGGCTGAGGCAGTCCTTTTCTTCCGAGCTCATTTCTGCGAATGTCCTGTCATAACCTTCAGGCCAAAACACCGGGTCGTATCCAAATCCATTGGCTCCCCTTGGCTCGGTGCCGATGCTTCCTTCGCTATAGCCGTTAAATGTACGGACATTTCCATCAGACATTGCAAGGGCTAAACTACAGACAAATCGCGCTTTTCTGTCCTTTTTTGACAAGCGAACGCATCTCTGAAAGCAGTTTTTCGGTATTCTTGCTGTCATCTGCATCAGCACCTGAATATCTTGCCGAGCGAGTGCCGGGGGCTCCATTCAAGGCATACACTTCAAGTCCCGAATCATCTGCCAGGGCTGGTTTTCCGGAAAACCGGGCAACTGTCAATGGCCTTCTTAACAGCATTTTCCTCAAATGTGGCCCCATCCTCCTCAACCTCGGGGCACCCCGGAAAGTCATCCAGAGTAAAAATCCTGACAGCCATCCCCTCAGTTATCCTTTTAATCTCCTCAACTTTCTTCTTGTTTCTTGTTGCGAGAACTATTTCCATAATGGTCCCTTCACAGTCCGGTGCGTTTTTTTATACCATAAAACACCCGTCGGAATCGACAAAAAATCATCCACAACCAACGCAGCTTGAAAAATGAAGGAATTCTCTGGTAAGATTTTTAATGTCTGAGGAGGTGAAAAGGGCAGGATTGCTCGTCAGGACTGTCGCCCGAATCCTCGACTTCATTCTCATAGCAGCAGTCGCAGAGATAGTACCGAAGGCCGGTTTTTTCGCAGGACTCGCCTATTTGCTGATAGGGGATGGCCTTTTTAACGGACAAAGTTTAAGCAAAAAGCTGATCGGGATTAAGGTCGTTTCGCTGGATACCCATACCCCCTGTACATTCAGGGACTCGATACTGAGGAATTGTACGTTCGGTGTCGGATATCTGTTCCATCAGGTATTGTGGTTCGGATGGATAGCAATAGTCATTATCGCGTTATTGGAATTTCTCGTTATGCTGGGGAGCAGGGAACGCATGCGTATAGGCGATGAAATCGCAAAAACGATTGTTATCGACGTCTCTCAGGTCAAGCAGGAGGTATAATGTTTTTTCATAAAATACTCGGTTTTTTTTCGAATGATCTCGCTATCGATCTCGGCACCGCCAACACGCTCGTCTTTGTAAGGGGGAAAGGCATCGTATGCGACGAACCTTCTGTGGTAGTTATAAGAAAAGACGACAAGAAACCGATTGCGGTCGGGGTCGAAGCAAAGCGGATGCTCGGGAAAACCCCCTCGAATATTACTGCGATCAGACCGATGAAAGACGGGGTAATCGCCGATTTTGACGCTACCGGCGAGATGCTGAAATACTTTATCACGAAAGTGCACAACAGAAGGAGTTTCGTCTCGCCGAGGGTCATTATCGGAGTTCCTTCCGGCATCACCCAGGTCGAGCAGAGAGCCGTGAAAGACGCGGCCCAGGTTTCAGGGGCACGAGAAGTATATCTTATCGGAGAACCGATGGCAGCGGCCATTGGCGTAGGACTTCCCGTTGGCGAGCCTTCCGGCAATATGATTGTGGACATAGGCGGCGGGACAACTGACGTTGCCGTCATCTCCCTTGATGGAGTGGTGTACAGCAAGGCCGTGAGGGTCGGCGGCGACAAAATGGATGAGGCGATTATGGCCTTCATCAAGAGAAGGTACAACCTTATGATAGGCGACATGACCTCGGAACAGATAAAGATCAAAATCGGCTCTGCATACAGCACGGACGGCAGCGATAAGCGTGTCATGGAAGTGAAAGGGAGGGACCTTATTTCCGGGATCCCGAAGACCCTGACGATCAATGAAACGGAGATACGGGAGGCCCTCGCCGAACCGGTCAACATCATCCTCGAAACGATTAAGGTTATCCTTGAAAATACACCGCCGGAGCTTGCATCGGATATTGTTGATAAAGGCATAATTCTGGCCGGCGGCGGCGCACTCCTCAGGGGGCTTGACCTGCTGATCAGGGACGAAACCGGCCTGCCGGTTTTGGTTGCCGAGGACCCGCTGACGGCAGTTGTTCGCGGTGTCGGCAAGATGCTCGATGAACTCGATTTACTGAGAAGAGTTGCGATTACCGTGTAATGCCTAAGAAGTGGCTTCTGCTTTCCCTTTTTGTGATTCTTGTCCTCAGTATCATGATGTATCAGAGCAACAGGCGATACTGGCTGCCCTTCCAATTCCTCAATTCCGCGCTCAATCGTGTTCACGAAATAAAAATTTCGGTGAAAGACGCCATCACCTCGCCGTTCCACAGGATGTTCCTCAGGGAAGAAGAAAATATCAGACTGAAAGCAGAGCTTTCGAAGCTTCTGCAAGAGCAGCGGCGCTGCCGGGAGACCATCCTTGAAAACCGGAAACTAAAGGACATTCTTTCTCTTAAGGAGCGTGATTATCGTTATGTAACTGCCGCCCGCGTCATCGCAAAAAGCACGGACCAGTGGTCGAATACCGTAATTATCGATAAAGGCATCTCAGATGGTGTAGCAAGAGAAATGATCGTGGTAACTGACAGCGGATTGGCAGGAAAAATATCCGATGTCTCCCATTCTTTTTCGCATATACTCCTTCTGACCGATATCAATTTTTCCGTGGCAGCGAGACTGGAAGAAAGCAGGGTTGAAGGCATCATTTCTGGCACCGGTTTCAGAAAATGCCACATGAAATATGTCCCTGCTGAGGAAGAAGTAAAAAAAGGCGCCAGGGTAATAACATCCGGGCTGGATTCGCTTTTTCCGGCAGGGATTCCTATAGGCTATGTTTCGGACGTGAACAAGAAAAACGCCGGCATTTTCCAGGATATTGAAGTTCTTCCGTATGTCGACAATATAAAACTTGAGATCGTCGCAATCATAGCCAAAGAATGATCTACGTCCTTTGGGCAGCCATTCTCCTTTTTGCCTTCGTTCTCCAGGGGAGCATATCATTTTTCGATATCTCTCCAAACCTTACCGTAATTCTGGCATGCTACGCCGGCATAAGAAAAAAAGAGGTCAAAGGGATGCTCATCGGCTCGGTGATCGGCATGATAGAAGACAGCCTTTCAGGGGCGTTTCTTGGTCCGCATCTCCTGAGCAAAGGACTTATCGGCTACCTTTCCTCTCTAACGTACAGCAGATTTTTCATATGGACACCGCTGCTGGGCAGTATCACGATGTTTGTTCTCACGTGCATCGACGGCCTCATCATTTTTGCTTCACGAAGCATCTTCGACAGAATGCCGGCCGGCTTTCTGGTCGCTTTGTTTATGATTGTAATACAGTCACTTCTGAACGCGCCATTCGGATTCATCCTGAGGCCGAAGACCGAACAGTGAAGGATTGACAGGCAATAACGAATGAAGATAAATGGAGAGTCTGACAAAATCGTTGTAATTAGTTATATCGTCATTGCCGCCTTCCTCATGCTTGTGTTGAGACTCTGGCAGTTGCAGCTTCTGCAAGGGGGCGAATACAGAAAACTTTCTGAGGCAAACAGATTGAGAATTATCAGTATCCCGGCGCCGCGCGGAATCATTTTTGACAGAAACGGCATTCCGCTCGTAAAAAATTCTCCGTTTTTCTATGCAGCCGTTATTCCGGATGAATTCGACAGGGGCAAAGTTGATCAGCTCGCACAAACTCTCGCTGTTCCGGAAGAAGAAATACTCGAAAAGATCAATAAACCGGGGCTCAGCCCCTTTGTCCCGATACGGCTGAAGCAGGGGTTATCCTCTGCCGAGATCGCGTACATTGAAGCAAGGAAGTCCGATTTCCCCGGTCTCATTATCGAGGTAGAGGTCAGCAGAGAATACATTCATGGCGATGTCGGTTCCCACCTTATCGGCTATCTCGGGAAACCGAATCCGGTTCAGATGAAAGACGAGACTTTTAAAGATGTGCCGCCTGATATGTTCATCGGGCAGTGGGGTATCGAAAAACTCTTCGATGCTTCACTAAGGGGAATGCCGGGGAAGAGGATTATCGAGGTCAACGCCCTCGGCAGAGAAATACGTCTGCTCCAGGAAAAACCGCCGGTAAAAGGAAAAGATATCACGCTCAGCCTCGATATCAATCTCCAAAAAGAGACCGAGAAGGCATTTGGAGACAAAGCCGGCGCTTTCGTTGCCGTGAAGCCGGACAACGGAGAAATTCTCGCCATGGTGAGCAAACCCTCCTTTGATCCGAATCTCTTTACGAAGGGGATGAGTTATTCCGAATGGACCGCCCTGATAAAAGACAGGAAAAACCCGATGCTGAACAGGGCGATTCAGAGTCAATATCCTCCAGGCTCAACGTTTAAAATCGTTACTGCGCTCGCAGGACTTGGAGAGGGGGTTATCACTCCCGATACCAAGGTTGAATGCAGAGGCTCAATTCGTTACGGGAAATGGCGTTTCGGCTGCTGGCAACAGGAGGGACACGGGGTCGTTTCTCTTCACAGGGCAATCGTCGAGTCGTGCGATGTCTATTTCTACGAGGTCGGGAAACGACTCGGCATCGACAAAATTCACGATTATGCTGTCAATCTCGGCCTGGGAAAGAAGACGGGGATAGCGCTCGGGACAGAACGCTCCGGTATAATACCCGACACCCGTTGGAAACTCGAAAACAGGAAGCAGCAGTGGTTTCTCGGAGAAACCTTCAACGCCGCGATCGGCCAGGGGTATATTGCCGTTACCCCGCTCCAGCTTGCACTCATGACCGGTACCGTAGCAAACGGCGGGACCCTCTATAAACCGATATTACTGAAAGATGAACCCCCGACGATTTCCGGGAGGTTGAATATCAGTCCTGTTCATCTTCAGTTGATCAAGCAAAGCCTTCTCGGGGTTGTCAGCGAACACGGGGGGACCGGCTGGGCTGCGCAATCGTCGCTGACAACAGTCGGCGGCAAGACCGGCACAGCCCAGGTTATCGCGTTGAAAAAAGGGGCCCTCTCGTCGGCGGAAAGATTCAGGGACCACGCATGGTTTGTAGCGTTTGCGCCTTTGGAAAATCCGCAGATTGCCATGTCGGTATTCGTGGAGCATGGCGGACATGGAGGGGGCGCCGCAGCACCTATTGCGAAACGCGCCGTAGAGGCGTATATCAATTCCGCCAGGACACTTGAAACCATCGCCACACCCCCTCAATGAAGAAACTCTTTGCCTCATTGTTTCTTGCTGTCTGTTCCCTGGCTTTTGCTCAGGATTATTCCGACGTCTCGAAGGATTACCCGCTGACATTCCCCGATGCTCTTTACTATAAAAAGGACTTCAGGATCCAATGGTGGTATTTCACGGGACATCTTTTCGATCAGACAGGGAGAGAATTCGGATATGAACTGACTTTTTTTATCGTCAATGTCCAGAAAAAGGAATATGTATCACAGTTCGGTGTAAATACTGTGTATATTTCGCACTTTGCACTGACAGATACATCAGGAAAAACTTTTCACTTCTCTGATAACGCTGATCCCGGGGCATATGGTTTTGCAGGGGCAAAGGACGACCGCCTCAACGTATGGATAGATAACAATGTGCTTGAGGGTACGATCGGCAAAATGCACGTGAAAGCCTCGGATGAATATAAATCCATTGATTTAGTCCTGGTGCCTGCCAAACCGTTCATCCTGAACGGTGAAAATGGATATTCGAGGAAGTCGGAAGAATCCCCTCTCATCTCCTCCCTCTATTTCTCCTGTCCGCGATTAACAACAGAAGGAAACATAAGGATAGGGGCCCGTGTCTTCAGAGTAAAAGGGGAAAGCTGGTTTGACAGGGAAATGTCATCAAGAGAACTGAGCAGGAAACAGGCGGGATGGGACTGGTTTTCCATCCGGCTCGATGACAACAGAGAGATAATGCTCTATCTGCTCAGAAATAAGGACGGTACGACAGACCGTTATTCTTCGGGGACCGTTATCTATCCCGACGGCAAATACCGGCATGTCTCAAGGGATGATTTCTCCGTAACTGTTTTAGCTCACTATAAATCGAAAAAGACGGGGGCAAGGTATCCTTCAAAATGGGGGATAACGGTTCCCTCTGAAAACCTGACATTGACGCTCACCCCTCTTTTGGAAGATCAGGAGGTGTTGGCGTACCGTTCAACAGGCAATTACTATTGGGAAGGGACCTGCAAGGTGCACGGATCAGCAACGGGAAGGGCATATGTAGAGATGACGGGATACTGAGGTGATAACACTTAAAAACGTCGGAAAATATTACGGAGATCAGAAAGTCCTGAATGGGATAGATCTTGAAGTGCACAAGGGTGAATTTATCTCGATTATCGGCAGGTCGGGCTCGGGGAAATCAACTCTTTTGAACCTCATCGGAGGCATGGACAGGCCGGAAACAGGGCAGGTCATCGTCAACAACGCAGCGATCTCGTCCTACTCCGATGAACAGCTTACCCTCTACCGAAGAACAAAGGTCGGCTTTATTTTTCAGTTCTTCAACCTGCTGCCGAACATTACTGTTTTCGAAAATATCTCAATGCCGTTACTGTTAAATGGGACCGAAGATGAACAAAAAGTGACTGCGCTGATTGAGCGCATCGGCCTGGAAGGCAAGGGGAATAAGTATCCGTATCAACTCTCCGGCGGAGAGCAGCAGCGCGTTGCGATTGCGAGGGCGCTCGTTCACGACCCTGACATCATACTTGCAGATGAGCCGACAGGCAGTCTTGACAGCGAAACAGGCAGGCGCATCATGGACCTCATTCAGCAATGCACTGACGAGACGAAGAAAACGGTCCTGCTCGTCACTCATGAGGCCTACATAGCGCATTACGCGCAGAGAATAGTGAAGATAAGAGACGGTCGGCTCTTGGAATGAAGTTCCCTGCGCTCGCAAGAATGCTCATTCTGAGGAATTTCAGAGAAGAAAAATTCCTCACCTTTCTGTCGGTTATCGGCATTGCGCTCGGCATCGGGCTTTTTACCGGGGTTAAGGTTGCCTCCGACCGTGCAATCGCCTCTTTCGCGGCAGATATCAGAGGGATAACGCCGCATGCAAATTATGAAATCCTCGACATATCCGGCGTCGATTTCAACGAGAAGGCCTATCGCGACGTCCGGACCATCGAAACAAACAGTTACCCGGTATTGAAAACATTCGGTTATATTAAATCATTCAAAGACACCATTGATATCACCGGAATCCATACAGTAAAGGCTGCTTACTTCCTTGATCACGAAGGCCTGCACCAAAGGAGGAATGATGGATTGTTCCGGCGGCAAACCGACCTTGAACATTTTTATAAAACGACCCACGGCATCCTGATAACGAAAAAATTCTCTGAACGGTATTCCCTGAAGAACGGGGATACGATCCGGGCCATGATCTACGATAAAGAATTTCCTCTCGAGATCGTCGGTATTCTGCATTCCGAATCACTCATCACCAATACGGTGCTGATGGATATCGGAAACTTTCAGGAATATTTCGGTAAGACAGGCTACCTCACGCGCATCGATCTCTTCTCGGACGAAAAAACCGCTGAACGGATACGGACTGTTCTTCCATCTCATCTTTGCATCGAGAAAAAGGAAGAGCTTTTTAACAACCAGAAGGCGCTCATCGCTTCTTTTCAATACAACCTCCAGTTTGGGAGCCTCGTCGCAATTCTTGCCGGGATTTTTCTCCTCTATAATACCGTGTTTATTTCAGTCATAAAACGGCGGACCGAGATAGGCATTTTGAGGGGGCTCGGGATGGATAAAAAAACCGTGATTCTGCTCTTTGCCGTCCAGGGCCTCGCCTTGGGACTCATCGGATCTGTTGTCGGGCTTCTCCTCGGACAGTTTGTGGCATATTTTTCAGTCCTTGCTGTAGAAAAAACAATATCCACGATGTACAGCGCCATATCCGTATCCGATTATCTTCTGACGTGGCACGATGCGCTCTCTGCTTTGCTGTTGGGGCTCATGGTATCACTTGCCGCCTCCATCATCCCTTCCTATGAGGCATCGAAGATCAGACCAAATGAAAGTATACGGGAGGGATCATTCGAAGGCAGGTACCGGAGATACCAGAAGGGCGTTTCTCTTGCGGGGGCATTGTGCATCGTTTCAGGCGGCATTGTGTCCTATCTGGATTATCGTTATACCCCTTTTGCTTTTCCGTTTCTTGCATATGCGGGGCTTCTCCTGATCATTACCGGTTTCACCTTCGTCTCCCCTTTCTATCTCACCCTGGTTCTGAGAACTCTGAGGACCCCTCTGCAAAAAATATTCGGCGCAACCGGCAGAATCACGCTGGGGGATATGAAAGGAAGCACCTACCGTTTTTCCGTTGCCCTCATGAGCGTCGCAATAAGCAGCGCATTAATTGTAGCGTTGCTGACGATCATTTTCTCACTGAGGAATTCCCTCACCGTATGGATCAGCAAAAACATAACCGCAGACGTCTATATAAAACCGGCCTCCTGTACATCAAACTACTGTTTTTATCCGTTATCGGAAAAAGTAATCGATATTGTTAAAACCTTTCCTGAGGTCGAAGGGATCAATAAATTCAGGGTCCTGAATATCGATCTCTTCGGCAGCAAGGTCACGGCAGGTTTCGGCGATATGAGGGTGAAGCGCACATTCCTGCAGAGAAGGCACATCGACAGCGAATACCAACAAATCTTACAGGAGATGGAAGGGGATGAAAGAGTAGCCGGAATCTCCGAATTTCTCAGCCTGAAATACGGTCTTGAGAAAGGAGACACGATTGCACTCCGGACCCCGGGCGGCAGACAGACATTCCGGATTAATGACGTCTTTTCGAGCTATGCGACAACAGCCGGTTTTATCTATCTCGACAGGAAATGGCTGAAGGAATACTGGGGCCTTGACGATGCGACGCAGATAAGCCTCTATCTGAAGAAAGATGCAGACGCCGATCAGTTCATTCAAAAAATGCGGGAACGGCTGCTGCCGGAATATTCCCTGATGATCATGAATAACCGGGAACTGAGAGAGAAGATATTCAATATTTTCAATAAGAGTTTTGCCATCACATACGCCATTGAATTCATTTCGATTGCCGTTTCTCTTATCGGGATTATCAATACCCTGATGGCCCTTGTATTTGAACGGCGAAGAGAGATCAGTATCATGCGGTATCTCGGGGCAAGCTGGAAACAGATACAGGAGATATTGCTCCTTTCAGCGGGAATTATCGGGGCGACCGGAATTCTGTTGGGAATGCTTATGGGGACCCTCATCAGCATGATCCTTATTTTGATCGTAAATAAAATTTCCTTCGGATGGGCAATCCCGTTCACCATCTCATTTTTTTATCTCTCCATCGTAATGGCACTCCTCTTCCTCACCACCGTTTGTGCAGGATTTCTTCCCTCCAACGCAGCGCGAAAGATCGACCCGAAACGGTTTGTGAGCTTCGAGTGAGAGATGGCAAAGGATCTGATACGCCTAAGGCTATTCCGTCATATCTTATTTTTTTAATGCGGCCTACTATATGCTCTACGCATCTTTCGACATCAGCCGTATGAAATCTTTCAGCCTGTTCGGGTAACCCCTCGGGCAATTCCTCATCCGTTACTACGATATCTGCCATGCGAAGAACCCTCTCCGCCCCGGGCTTGAATCGCTCTCTTGACCCTCCAACAAATACGACAATATCAGGGGTCAATACTTCGATCATGCTGTTGCCTTCGACCACGATTCCCGGGAGGTTTGAGAGCATGTGCACAGCCATAAAAGCAGTCTCGGTCAGTTCATCCCCGGATGACTGCACCCAAAGCACCTTCTCAGCCCCGGCCTCCAGCAGACGTCCGGTGTCTTTTCCCTTTTCAGAGAGGACTTCCTGATCGTCTATTATGGAGCTGTAGAGAGAGGTTTTGGTGAATTTTATCGCCCCCCACCCTTCTACTTTTTTCAGAATTTCGCAGGCGATCGTCGTCTTCCCGGCACCGCTGTGGCCTCCGCCGATTCCGATAATGATGGGTTTCATTGTTATCTTATCTGCATCGAGGATTCTGTATGAGATGTCTGGTAGCCGCAGGCTTCAGCCTGCGTTTGCGCTTCCTTTTTGGGTAAGGTACTAAGGAGTGCATAAGAAGGCAGCATAAGCAAAAAATCTCCCCTATCCCCCTCTTTACCAAAGAGGGGAATTATTCCTCCCTTTGGCAAAGGGAGGGTAGGAGGGATTTTATAATTACAGAATGGTTCATCCCAATCTGAAGAATTAAGGATTAATTCGCCCCGGCAGGCATCTCTTCTTCTGCCTTCTCAACTTCCTTGTACCCGCACTCTTTCTTATGGCAAAAAAATGTTCTCTCGCCTCCCTTGCCGCGTTTTTCAAGGATGAATTCGGCGCCGCACTTCGGGCACGGGCTGCGCGACGGGTCTATACCATGAGGCAAACGTGCATTTTGGATAGTTGCTGCAGCTCCAGAATTGCTTTCCCCTTTTCGAGCGCCTCTCAACAATATCGCCTCCATCGTCAGGACACTTGATGCCGGTCGCCAGTGGCTTTGTATTCTTGCATTCGGGATACTGCGAACACGCGAGGAATTTCCCGAACCGGCCGGATTTTATCACCATGGGGGAACCGCATTTCTCGCATCGCTCATCCGTCGGTTGTGAGAGCGCTTCAGGTGCAGGGGTTGTTTGCTCCCCTCCTTCAGTCGGCAGCGGTTTTGTATTCTTGCATTTCGGGAATCCGGTACATGCAAAGAACCTCCCGTGTCTGCCCCACCTGATAACCATGGGAAGTCCGCATTTCTCGCATACATCCTCGGTCGGAATGTCCTGTGGTTTGATCTTCCCCGTTGTTTTTATCGCTTCTGCAAGGTCGGTATGGAATGGCTTGTAAAAATCCTTCACGACTTTTACCCATTTCATCTTGCCGTCTTCAATATGGTCAAGCTCGTCTTCCATTTTTGCGGTAAACCCAACGTCAATGAGTTCGGGAAACGTTTCCACAAGATAATCATTGACAACAACGCCGAGTTCAGTCGGAGAGAATCTCCCTTCAGTCTTGTCGACATATTTTCTGTCCTGGACGGTCGAGAGGATAGCAGCATAGGTGCTCGGCCTGCCGATGCCTTTTTCTTCCAGTGTTTTGACCAGCGTTGCTTCCGTATATCGTGGAGGAGGCTGCGTAAAGTGCTGCTTCGGCAGCACGTCGAAAAGCCGCAGCGGTTCATCTTCCTTCAGGGCAGGCAATGTGAAACCATTCTCCTCTTCGATCTCATCCTTGCCTTCCGTATATAAGGCCATGAAGCCGTCGAAACGGACTATGGTCCCCGATGCCCTGAATTCATAGGTAACGGAGGCTGCGTCAATTGATTCAGGCTGCTCTTTCCCGCCCGCTCGCGGGGCATCGCTGTTGACGATGATAAAGGTTGTCTGATCAAGCTGGGCAGGCGCCATCTGGCTCGATATAAACCGGTTCCATATCAAAACATAAAGCGCGTACTGATCTTTCGAGAGATAGTGTTTTATCGCTTCCGGTTTTTTCTCCGGATAGGTAGGCCG
The DNA here is from genome assembly GCA_963718855.1 of uncultured Nitrospiraceae bacterium. Classification (GTDB taxonomy): domain Bacteria; phylum Nitrospirota; class Thermodesulfovibrionia; order Thermodesulfovibrionales; family SM23-35; genus CAVRAA01. The sequence goes on from CAVRAA010000009.1 coordinate 394,227, forward strand.
TATCGCTTCATGCGCTTCCTGTGCAGAGGCCTTGCTTTTATAGAAAGGAGGTTTTTCCGGCACATAATCCTTTCCGTATTGCTTCTCGATAAATATCCTCGCCCACTCCTGCGCCTCAGGCGCAATCCTGTGGGAATCGGTCCTCATATACGTGATAAGTCCCACCGCGCCTTCCTCGCCGAGTTCGATCCCTTCATAGAGCTGCTGCGCTATCATCATCGTCTTTTTTGCGGGGAACCGCAATTTTCTTACTGCCTCCTGCTGGATCGTGCTCGTAATAAACGGGGGAAACGGCATTCTCTTTCTCTGTTTCCGCTCCACTTTTTGAAGAACAAACCCTTTGTCCTTCACATCGGCGACGATTGTCCCCGCAGCTTCTTCGGTCCGGATAAGGAACTTGTTCTCCGTCTCCTGGACCTTTTCTCCTGCCCTGTTTATCTTTGACAGGCGCGCCCGGAACCGGGGAGGCTGCGAGCCTTCGAATTCCGCAGTAATGCTCCAGTACTCTTCGGATTGAAAGGCGTCTATCTCCCGCTCCCTGTCCACGACGAGCCGGACGGCTACAGACTGCACCCTGCCGGCGCTCAGTCCCCGGCGCACCTTTCTCCAGAGCAATGGACTGAGGCCATACCCGACAAGCCTGTCGAGTATTCTCCTCGCCTGCTGGGCGTCCACCTTGTCCATATCAATCTTCTCGGGATGCTGTATTGCTTCCCGCACTGCCCGCTGTGTTATTTCATTGAAGACAATCCTGTAGATCTTTTCATTGCGGTTTTTTGTTTTTTTATCCGCAATTTCAGAGGCGATATGCCAGGCAATCGCCTCTCCCTCCCTGTCAGGGTCAGGCGCGAGGAATACCATGTCGGCCTCTTTCGCCGCCTTCTTGAGTTCTCTGATGATCTTTTCCTTCCCGGGGATGACAACGTACTGCGGCGTAAAGTTTTTCTCGACGTCGACGCCAAGTTCTTTTGCGGGAAGGTCTTTTACATGGCCGACAGACGCCTTCACGGTAAATTCACTGCCAAGTATCTTATTAATAGTTTTCGCCTTTGCAGGCGATTCAACGATAACTAACGTATTCATGCCAGATAGAACCTCTTTCCTGTTAGTTGTTTCACGGCGCCCTTCAGCTCCAGTCCGAGCAGGAGTCCGAGCACCTTCGATGTCGGCAACCCGCTTTCTCTCGAAATGAGATCGATCTGCTTCGGATCACCCGAGAGCAGATCGCAGAGTTGCTTCTCTTCATCAGTCACTTCTATCTTAACCTTATCCTTAACCTTTATAAAACCCTTCAGAACAGGGGCGAGTTCGGCGACGATATCTTCCGCGTTGCGCGTGAGCACCGCACCCTTCTTTATGAGGTCATTCGTTCCCTCTGAAGCAGGAGACGTTACGTTCCCGGGGACCGAGAACACCTCTCTCCCCTGCTCAATAGCATACCGGGCTGTTATCAGAGAACCGCTGTCAGCGGTTGCCTCGATCACCAGCACCCCCAGTGAAAGGCCGCTGATCAAACGATTCCTCCTCGGAAAATTTTCTTTGTCGGGGGGCGTTCCGGGAGGGAATTCGCTTACGACACATCCGGATGCCGCGATCTTCTCCATCAAGCCCTTATTTTCCGGCGGATAGGGGACATCGATCCCCGACCCGAGCACCGCTATAGTCCTTCCGCCGGTCTTCAGCGCCCCGTTATGCGAGAGGGAGTCGATGCCCCTTGCCATTCCGCTCACCACAGTAAACCCCATAGATGCGAGGTCCTTTGACAGCCTTTCTGCGACGGATATGCCATAGGGTGAAGGCCTCCGTGAGCCGACAATCCCGACTGCGTATCTGTCCTGGGGCTGGGGATCCCCTTTCACATAGAGCACAACAGGGGGATCGGCTGTTTCTTTGAGCATTTCCGGGTATACGCTTTCTCCGATATGAACAGCCCTCATTTTTGCCGACTCCATAATCTCCATTTGTTTCCCGACCATCGTCCCATGCCTTAAATGCGCGGATATTCTTTGCCCGGTTCGCTCCTATCCCTTCCACTGAAACAAGCTCTTTCTCCCGTGCATTGAATATCTGTTCGGGTGAGTTGAAGACATCGAGAAGGTTCCGTGCCCTTATCGGTCCGACATCAGGCAGCATTGAAAGGGCGATCCAGTATTTTAAATCAGACATGGATTAACTTATGAAATGACAATGAAGATAAGCCTGCATTTTCCCCTTTCATCCTTTTATTTTTTCTTTCTTTTCAGTTTGCCCAATTTTAACCTCAGGGCATTGATTTTAATAAACCCTTCGGCATCCTTCTGGTTGTAAATATCCTCTGCTTCGAATGTCGCAAGTTCAGGGTGATACAGTGAATGGGGAGATTTCCTGCCGAGGATGTAACAGCTTCCTTTATACAACTTCAGCCTGACGGTGCCGGTAACGCTTTTTTGCGCATCGTCGATGAGGTTCTGCAGGGCAAGCCGTTCGGGGGAAAACCAGTAGCCGTAATAGACGAGTTCTGCATAGCGCGTCATCAGAGAGTCTTTGAGATGCATAATCTCCCTGTCGAGAACAAGGGACTCTATCGCCCTGTGGGCCATATGGAGAACCGTACCCCCGGGAGTCTCATATACCCCTCTGGATTTTATGCCGACATACCGGTTTTCGACAATATCCACCCTGCCGATCCCGTGTTCGCCTGCAAGAGTATTCAATCTGCCGAGAAGGTTCGCCGGTGACATGCGCTTTCCGTTCATCGCAACAGGATTTCCCTTCTCATATGACAGTGTCAATCGAGATCGGCCTGTCGGGAGCTTTTTCAGGCGGCGTAATCATCGTGTACATGTCTGACGGCGGCTCGTTCCATGGATCTTCGAGCACGCCTCCTTCGTAACTGATATGGAAAAGGTTCCTGTCGATACTGTACGGTTTTTGCCTTGTCGCAGTCACAGGGATGCGGTGTTTCTCCGAATATTCGATAAGGGATTCGCGTGAATCAAACGGCCACTCTCTCCACGGCGCTATCACCTTGACATCAGGTTTGAGCGCATAGTACGTCAATTCGAACCTGACCTGGTCATTCCCTTTGCCGGTCGCGCCGTGCGCAACCGCCTCGGCGTTTTCCTTCCCTGCGATCTCGATCTGTTTCTTTGCAATGAGAGGCCGGGCGATCGAGGTGCCGAGCAGGTAAGAACCTTCATATACAGCATTTGCCCTGAGCATGGGGAAGATATAGTCTTTGACAAATGCTTCTCTTAAATCTTCAACATATACCTTGGATGCGCCGGTTTTGAGCGCTTTTACTCTCACCGCTTCGAGATCCTCGCCCTGGCCGAGGTCGGCACAAAACGCAATAATATTAGCCTTATATGTCTCCTTCAGCCATTTGATCGCTACAGAGGTATCAAGGCCTCCGGAATATGCCAGAACAATCTTTTTCAGCATAAAAATCCTCCGCTCTCACTATTTCATATCAAGGAAAACCGGGGGTTCCCCTTCAGACTATACAACTTAGCACAAACAGGAAAAAAATGTAAAACGCATGAATTGACGAGATGAAACTGTTCGGCCCGGCTTTCAGATTTTTCTAGAACCTATCTCAAAATCGATTTAGGAGTATTTTAATGGAAGCGAGTCTCACAAAACCGAGGAAGTTCTCAGCATGATACTCCCAGCGAGTAAGGAGTCTGCGTTGCCATCCAAGCCATGCAAAGAACCTCTCTACCAGCCATCTCCTGCTATAGCGACGAAGCTTTCTTCCATCCTGCGTCTTGTTTTTCTCAAGGCGATTCTCCCGATGCGGAGCTATCATCTCGATGCCTTCTTTGGCGAGTTCTTCATCAAGAGGATCACTGTCGTATGCCTTGTCTCCAATCAATTTCTCGGGCTTTGCCTCGATCATATAAAAGTCAAAGGTCAGCTGTACAAGGGTTACCTCATGATGGTTCGCTGCATGTGTGGTAACAGCGATAGGCAGGCCGTTTCGGTCGACAATTCCCATTATTTTCAAGCCTTTGCCACGCTTCGTCTTGCCGATCCCACGGCCACCACCCTTGGCTGCACAGAACATAGCATCAATGAAACTCTCTCGCTCATCTATGTCTCCCTGTTCGCGAAGAGCATTGGCAAGATCGGTCAGAATGTTGCGAAGCACATCGCTTCTGCACCACTGCTGAAATCGACGATGCACCGTCTTGTAGTTCGGATAACATTGAGGCAGCATATGCCACTGAGCGCCTGTGTTCAGTATCCACAATACCCCTTCAAGCACTGCACGAGTTGCAATGGGTTTGCGGCCAGCACGACCATCCGGAATGTTTTCCTCCGGAAAGTGCTCCCGTATCATTTCCCACTGCGCATCGCTCAACTTCATGCATTATGATAACCGATTTTAATTTTGAGATTTAGTAAGGAATGGCCATTTCTGATATGCTCTATATCTCAAAGGCATACATAACATCAGGTTCAAAGGAGGACACTATGCCGCATGATTTCGAAAAGGCCATGAAAGAGACACTCGCTTATTTCGGTGTAAAGGAGGGGAAGAAATGAACTATAAGATTCAGCATTCAGATATAGAGCTCCTGAGAAAAGCAGGGGTGCCGGAAGATGATATTAAACATTGCACTAAGGTTGCGGAAAAGGCGATTGAAATTGCCCAAAGAACAGGTCAGAAACTCGACATGGAACTTGTCGGCAGAGGAGCTTTATTCCATGATCTCGGGAAAGCAGTAACCCATGCCATTGAACACGGACAAATCGGGGCTGCGATGGGAAAAGATCTCGGGCTGCCTGAAACGATCACTGCCATTATGGAAAAACATATCAGAGGAGGGCTTACAGAGGAAGAAGCAAGGGAGCTTGGTCTGCCGGTAAAAGATTATGCCTTAAAGAGTCTTGAGGAAAGGATTGTGATTTATGCTGACAGGCTCGTAGACATTATCACTGATGGAATTGTTGATATCAAAGGTAATGAAACACAGGCAGAGCAGAGGTTCGAAGAAATCCTGAAAGATTATCCGAAATATGGCAAAAACTTTAAAACCCTTCAGCGGTATCTTGGATATCATCGGGAGATTCAGACATTGATAAAAAAAGCAAAATAAGGTTAGGCAGACTCCGGAACAGGTTGAAATGAATATCACCCCTTTCCTGTTATTGTGCAGTGCAGGGCTTTTCGCCATTTTCAGCTCAACGATATCGAAGAGCCCGGTGCTCCCGATCTTTACCGCTCATTTAGGCGCTGATCCGTCCGGTATCGGGTTCATTGCCTCTGTATCCGCTTTTACAGGGGTTGTTATGAGCATCCCCGCAGGTATTTTCGCTGACAGAGTTGGTAAAAGAAGGATGCTTGTTTTTTCAGCGATCGTATTCTCAACCGCTCCTTTTCTCTATCTTTTCGTAACCAACATCTGGCAGCTTGCTCTCATCAGGCTCTATCATGGTTTAGCAACAGCCATATTTCTTCCCGTTGCAATGGCACTGGTTTCAGAACTTTTCCATAAAGAGCGCGGCGAAAAAATGGGGTGGTTCTCCACATCTACTCTTATCGGCAGATTCATTGCTCCAATAGCAGGCGGCAGTATCATAGGGGCATTCGTTTTTAATCCGGCGTTGAGCTACAAGATTGTTTACCTTGTCTGTGGCGCTGCGGGCATAATAACGCTGTTTTTGACGTTCAAAATGCCTGTTACAGAGGAGAGGCAAAAGAAGACACAATCGTGGCAAGAGACAATAAGAATATTCAAAACAGTAATTACCAGTAAGGGAATTATCATTACAAGCGCGGTAGAAGCATCGATTCTGTTTGCCTATGGAACATTTGAGACATTCATCCCCCTGTATGCCATCGGGAACGGACTGAGTGCATATCAAGTCGGGATATTGCTATCCTCTCAGGTAATTACCCTTGCACTTATGAAACCCCTCATGGGGAAGTTCTCCGACAGGCATGGGAGACAACCACAGATTTTTCTGGGGGCAGTAATGGGCGCATTTTGTATCGGCGGTTTTTCATTGTTCAGATCGTTTATTCCCTTGCTTGCATTAAGCATCCTTTTGGGATTCAGTCTGTCGGTGGTAACATCTGCCACATCAGCGTTTATTGCAGACTTAAGCAGGGTTGAAGGCCGGGGTTCAGCAATGGGTGTACTCGGTTCCATTATGGATATAGGCCACACCACAGGTCCTTTAGTCTCTGGTATTATCGCTACCTACTCTGGTATCGCAAAATCCTTTATAGGAGCGTCCTTGGTTCTGGTGCTGGCTGCCTGTATATTTTGGATGAGCGTTATGAGAAGCAAGAAAATTCAGGAGGATACTATATGAAAGGAACGACACGGGGAAAAATGAAGGTAGGCTGAGTTGTCTGTCCCTGGCTGATAAAAAAGGGTGTTGACCAGAATCCTGCGTTTTTTGTTACCGGCCGAGATAGTTCAGAACAGAAGCGGCTTGAATTTGGCGAGGATTGTTGCAAGAGATGTCGTCGAAATACGGTCGACAATCTTTATTTTTCGGGCCTGCCAGTCAATGGAGCGGACTTGATCGGCAAGGGCAACACCTGTGGTCTTTTTTGTACCATCGAGAATCACCTCGAAAGGGTATCCTTTGATATTCGTGGTGATGGGACAGACAAGACAAAGACCAGAGGCCTTATTATAGTATTCCGGCGAGAGAACAACCGCCGGCCTGAAGCCTGCCTGCTCATGCCCTGATGTTGGGTCGAAACTCAAAAGAATTACATCCCCGCGATCAGGAATTGCTCTCATCACAAAAGCTCCTTTCCACGAGGACGTCCGAAATTAATCTCACTGTGCCGGTTTTGAGGAGTAATTTTGCTTACAAGTTCCCGCAATGAATACTCCTTCTTCCCCACAGGTTTTATGATAAGCCCATCTCCCGCTTCGTCGATCTCGACAGTGGAGTCAACACCAATCCCTGCCTTCTTTGCCAAGTCTTTTGGTATCCTCACGCCGATACTGTTACCCCATTGGGCTGTCTTCGCAATCATGGAGCACCTCCTTTTTTTTGCGGCTTCTTTTATCGATAGTATATCCTATGGATATACATACCGGCAAGGGCCTGAAAAGGAGTGCACCCGAAGATGCCTATTTCTTCAGCCAGTGAATAATCTTCGAGACGACCGAGAATACCGGCTGGTTCTCGGCTTCCACGATGACACCGGTTGAAACCTGGATCTTCTTTTTTAATTTGTCCCCGTCTTCATCGGGATCAGGCGGCGGAATGATAATCGCTTCTCCGGTCGGCGGCGCACCAGGGCCGAGGAGGATTCTTTTCTCGACGGTAACCGTGCCGTCACCGCCTCCTCCACTGCCACCGCCGGTTGTGGTAACAGCCTCCGGAGCAAGAATCGCCACCCCCGAAGGCGCAACACCTGTGGTATACCCTACCGCGTAGAGGTAGGAATTGCCGCCGAACCTGCAGATATCCGCATCTGGTTTATAGGTGAGAAAATCAACAATGCCGCCTGCCGCAAGAGGGCGTGACAAGACCCGCTCTCCGTTGGCAAGATAAATCTTCCAGCCCGAAGCAGCCTCGTTTGGTGACGGAGAGGCCGGGTTTATCGCGGTAACAACATCCTGCAACCCGAAGCTTCCCGCCGATGAATCGTACGCGCATACCTTCGCGGTCTGCGTGATAGTGCCGGTTGTCTGCACATTCGTTGCATTGTACAGCGCGTTCTCGGCAACCGTTGCATCGCTGTCTTTCAGGCCGAAGAATATCTGCTGCGCTGTATCGATTTTGTCCAGGTCGCTATAGTATTTCCCGGAGCCCGCATAGACCCAAACATCCCCTGACGTATCTTTCGCCGCATCGGGAGATGAAGTGAACGGATATCCGCCTGTAAAGAGCGTTTTTATTTCAGAAGGCAGGGGAGTCCACCCGGAAAGGTCCTGATTCGGTATGCTGATGCTCATAAGGTCTCCGCTCCATCCGGCGCTGTGATACGCTGTTCCGAAATAGATTTTTTCTGCATGGTAATCCTTATCGGCATCTCTGGCGAGGATATCCCCAACAATAGCGTTGGACCCGAGACCAATCTTTTTCACCAGTTCCCCTGTTTCAAGATTAAGCAGGTAAATATATCCCTGCGTGCTCCTCGCGATATCCGTGCCGTTTTTGGGGAGCGCTTTTGTCCCCGACCCGAACGCCACATACCAATTGCCGTTATCTTCTCCGTCGCCGGTCCTTATGACCGACGGGAATGTGGTGGCATATCCCATATCCGCATCTGAGAATTCCCAGAGCGGCATCGGATTTTCAGGGTCTGTAACATCTATGGCGAAATACGATGAGAACCCGGCATTCACCGCAGGGGGGCCTGACGGCTGTGCATCCGGACCGGAGCATGCGCCTCCCAGCCGCATCCCGCCGATCAGGACCGTACGCCAGTCATTCTTTGTCCTTACGGCTCCGGGCGAGCCTCCGATGCTCGCGTCCACAAGCCGTACGGAAAGGTCGTTATAATAGATATGGCAGTAGTTCGGGTCTGCAAGATATTTCAGGTAAGGGAAGGCATTGAACGGGATGTACGCCCACATCTCTTTCCCGAGGCTATCATGTTCGCCGTCTCCTGCACCGAAGAAATTCTTGAACAATGCCTTTATGGTTGCCACCAGTCCGGTGTCCTTGAGGTAGCCGATCCTGAAGGCATGGAGCATGCCGTCATTTGCTCCGACAAAGGCCACGGATGACTTGTGCTTATACGCGTCGGTAAGCAGGTAGTCGTAATATGTCCTGTCGCTGTAATCAATATGATACGTGTTCAGCGGGGCGCCTGCAAATACCTTTGGCGTCGAGTTCATAATATCGCCGAGTTTCCAGACAGTGCCGTTTAGCCCGCCGCCGTTGATTGCTGCGCGGCGGTCTCTGTAGGTGGTGACAGGCGTGCTGCCGCAATCCGTATCTCCATCAACCCCTGTTTCCAGACATTCCCCCCGTATGTATCGGACGATATTCCCGGCGGAATAGGTTGCATCCGGATCAAGCGCGTCCCTGAGAGCACTATTGGCCAATATGGCATCCGGGGTGAATTCCGGGTAGGGTGTGTTGGCAAAGGCATGCGTTGTGATATTTCCCCTTATCACCTTCGTTGAAGTAAAGATGGTCCGCTCCGAAGGCCCCGTTCGTGCCAGGTTTTGCCCTGCCTCCCAAAGATACCGCACATCAGACAATTTTTTGATCTGCGGGGAGCATGTTGACGATGTTCCGCCCTGCCCGCTGACATCCGTGGTAAAAGTAGCTGCTTTCGTCTCATTGTCCGCGGGATCAAAAAAGAGTCTGATCACCTCATCTTCATTCAGGACCAGCCGGGAGTCATTCGTGGTATCCTCTCTCAGGTTATCCTGACGATCCAGCCACATGTTCTGCAAAAACCCTGTCCATGTGACCTCCCGCAATCCCTGCTGCATGACAGGAAGGAAGTACGCCTGAACGAGTGAGCCGACGCCCTTTGATGATGTGGTGAGAACAGAGACTGCTGTTCCGGAGGCAGCGCGTTTCAGGATATCCGCTATCGCCCCAGTAATGGCGTCCTGGAGCGCATACCCGTCATCCCCTTCATAATAGGTGATCGGGAGATCTCCGGCTGTCAGGCTCCCGTCTTCATTGGAATCTCGGAGATATTCCCCCGGAGCCGGGCCTGATTTTCCATCTCCGTTCAGGTCATTAAATCCTCCGTTTACCGAGGCGTCTTTCAAAAGTTGTGATCCCCGGCCGAACATAAAGACAGTGTAGACATAAATATTCTGTTTTCCGGTCAGGTCAGCCCTGTGGTCCGTAGTCCTTGCCCAGAGCGCAACATCATCCAGATAATCGGTGCCGCGGTCATTATACGAGCCCGGGTCCCGGCCGTCATTGTCATAATCCCGAAGGGCTGTCGGTATGTTCTGGTCCATCGTTGATTCGCCGTCCGTCAGCATCAGGATGAATGTTTTTGCGCACGGCACATACTGATTCGGCAGATTCGATCCGCCCACATTCGAATACCGATAATAGTACGGATCGTAATTTTGGCCTGTCAGATAATCCGCCGGCGAGTTGTCATAGTAAGGCTGATCCTGCCGGAAATACCTCACCATCTCATAAAGAGTCTCTGACAACGGTGTCCATGTATCAGGACTCATATTGTGAATGCTGGTGATCATGTTGGCGGGCGCACCGAAATCAACATAGTTCGCGACATATCCGCCGTCCCGCCGTCCGTTTCCCTCTCCGGATTCAATCCCGTTCCCCTTCCGGTAAAACGCCAGCCCAAACCTGACACGACTGCTGAGACGGTCGATGATCCCCTCGGCCCTGGTCATTCCCTGGTCCACAATAATGCTGTACGGTCCGCCGGACGGAGTGCTCGTCGAAATAACCATATAGACCTGCGTGATACGCGGGTAATGAGAAGATGTCGGTTGGGTATACGCTTTAATGCCGAACCCCTCCAGGTTGAAGGCGCCTCCGGATTTGAGATCCGACCACTGCCATGCAAAACCGGTAACCGGATTCACGTCCCAGGTCCAGGAGTACTCACGGTATGAAGTGGAAAGGCCGCTGAAACTTTCGGGGTAATCCGTGCCGTTCGCTCTCAGCACACCCTGTACTCTCATGGTCGCACTGCTGCTCTTCCTCGCAACAGCATAAACCTTTATGCTTGAAATCACGCCGGAGTTTCCCCCTGAATAGAGATAATCAAACAGTGCAGGCTCCCTGCTTGCAGTATTCTGAATATAGGAAGTATTACCGTCGCCGCCAGTGGCCGCTTCATCGACCGCTTCCCAGGCGCTTGATGCGCCAGTCACGTTCCAGGAGGAATGTACGGCAACGCCTCCGTTCGGGCGGGCAGTAAACGAATCGGTCCCCGGATTGAACGGGCTTATGTACAACCGGTCGCCGGTCATCCGGTAATGATGGTTCCCTGAAAAAGGATAGAGAAGTCCTGGCGCAGAGGAATTATCATAATCTTTGGTGAAATCCCATCCATTCGGCTGGTTTCCTGTTGGGGAGTCTTCTCCATAAAGCTTGACGGTAACCGAACTCTCAGGAGACCGTGGCGACGCCTTTCCGCCAATTAGGAGTTTTTTGGCAAGGTCTATTTTGCGCATGCTCGCCCAGTTGAGAAAATCGCCGCTTGCTATCGGGTGGGCCGCTGTTGCGGTGTAAGATGCTGCAGTCGTAACTTCCCACCGGCCATTGTTGCTGTAAAGATACATTTTTGCAGGATCAAAGTATCCGTAATACTGCTGCCGGTCAAACTGGGCAGGGTCATAGGATGAAGCGTATGCCTGATCGTGCATGCTGCCCGAGTTGTCTAACACAATAAGGACATTGGGGGGAATTGCATTGCTTAAGAAAGGCGGGGTAGAACAATAATCAGTCATGCTGCTCGTTACGCTGGCTGGTCGCGCCATGGTCATGATCATTCCTATGCCGAGCAGCCACAGAAGGAAAACTGCTTTTATTCCTTTTCCTGTTTTCATATGCCTCCCTCTCTGCTTTTCGTTTATTGCGGCATCACCTTCGGGTATCCCTTCATGAACGTTATTACAGGGCCGGTCTTTGTATATTCGTAATGAAAGTAAACTCTTGCAGGAAGGGGCATACGGTCCAACGAAATCGTTCTCCCGTTTGCATCCAGTATTCTCGCCGAAGGAGAAACCAGATAGCCCTTATCATTAATGATGACGCTCCTGTTTACTGTCTTCCCTTCTCTTGAGGTGAGTACCCCTTCTGCTTTTACCTTTGCCCCTGCCATGGCATTGCCAGCCAATATGCATACAGTCATCCCGCATATGAATAGCGCCATGATATTGATTTTCAATCTGCTCAATTGCATCCCCTGCATTCCTCCTTGTTTCTTCATTTATCAATACTACAGCGTATTTTTCGAGTTTCATTCCCCCTTAAAAAAGGGGGATTAAGGGGGTTGTGCATTTTTCAACCTTTTACAACCCCCTGCGCCCCCTTTATTAAGGGGGAATTTCAGGCATTGCCACGTTATCGGAAAAGTGACGCTGTAGTATTAATAAGACCGTTAGTGAGAACACTTTTTTTCACCTACCGCTCTTATTACCAAGGAATTCATAAGTAAAGCCACACACCCTCACCCTTGCCCTCTCCCGTCAAGGGAGAGGGGACTTAAGAATCGCCCCTCCCTTGACGGGAGGGGATTAAGGGGAGGGTGTTTAAATGTGTCTTTACTTATGAACTCATTAGTAAGTCCAGGATTAACCCGCAGCCGCTCTCATCATCCCGTATACCGGTAGAGTGCGGATGTTTCCGCTCTTGTTCCGCCCTTGCCTGTGACAATGGTGTTGATCCGGTAGTAAATGGCAGTGGTCGGCGCTCCTCCTCCGGCCCTTGCAAATTCAATCCTCCCTCCGGGGATAGGAGATGAATAGAGCCTCATAATCACTATGGAAGCATTGAAATCACCTACGGTACCGGGCAGTGTCAGGGTTGTGGTACAACTCTGGTCATCGGAAAAAACAGCATCGAGCAGGCATGGCGGGTCGTTGTCTTCTATCGGCAGAGCATCCACAGGTTCCCCCGCCAAAATGAGATTCACCGCGTCCTTCATGACTTCAACCGCGCCGTCTGCAGCTTCCGAGGCAGTCGCATAACGCTTGCCCGCCCCTGACATGCTGGCAGACTGTGTAACAAAATAGAGCGTACTTATAATGAGGATCATTACGGCGAGGCTTATCATAAGGGCACTAACAAGGGCGATGCCCTTGTTAGTAGGTAGTAGATAGTAGGTAGTAGGTAGGGGGAGGCTCTCGGCTGCCTGTTTTTTCTTGGTAGGTAGTAGATAGTAGGTAGTAGGTAGGGGTTTTTTCTCCTCTCCCTTTCTATTATCTACTACATGCTTCCTATTGTCTTCTTCTCCCTGCCTACTACCTACTACATGCTCCCTACTATCTTCCCCTCCCTTCCTACTACCTACTACATGCTCCCTACTGTCTTCCCCTCCCTTCCTACTACCTACTACATGCTCCCTACTGTCTTCTCTCCTGCATGCTTTTAATGAGACCATTCAGCATCCTCCCGATTTCATCAAAAAGAACTTTTAGCTCTTTATTGTTTTTCAAATATCCAAGATCTGCCGATAAAATGAGGTAATATCTCAGTTCTTCCAATGAACCCTGGCTAATGTTATAGAAATGTGATTTATCTCTCAGAGTTCTTTTTTTAAAACCCTCGGCGATATTTGCTGCAATTGATACTGCCGCCCTGCGCATCTGTGAAACAAGGCTAAATTTTTCATCATTCGGATAATCACGTGTCATCCGATAAATTTCCAATACGAGTGTATGTGTTTTTTTCCATACCACCAAGTCTTCAAATGTTTCTATTTTCGTTGCCATAATCGTCCTTTACCTGAACAAAATAGGTAATTTTCTCTCTTCTCCTACCTACTGTTTTCTCCTCTCATCTCAGATTCCTGGGGGTTACATTCACAGCGATGACCTTCCATGGGTATTTCCTCTGTTCTGGTGTTAATACAACATCCCTGCCTGTACCGAGAGCGCTGTCACCGACGCGGACCGTGTTAGGATTTGCCAGGTTATCCGGGTTGGAATAGGTATACCCCGGATCACGGTTGCCCGCCTGAACAAGGACATAAATCCGCACTTGTTTCAGCCGCTTCTTCAGTGCTCTTCTATCGTATGCGGCCGCCTGTGTTCCGCCGTTGTCCCACAGATCGATCAGGCCGTCTTCTTCAAACCCGGAATCCAGCCCAAAGGCAACCTGGAAATCCAGAACGCAGTTCAGGATCGGCTCACGGTTTGCGGAGGGAGGCGGATCGCTGTTTCTGCTTTCAGCCCTCAAAAGGTTTTTTGACCCTGAAGCACACACAGGCGGAGGGGTTCCGCCGATGACATATTCTGCTGTTATGTAAGGGAGCGCGGCGCTGTCAGAGTGAATGCCATACACAAGGGTGTTTTTTTCTGCCTCTGAAGGTGACGCCGGGAAGGTGAATATTGCCGTTGTTCCGTCTGTTATGAGTTCTCTCGTTGCTGGATGCATATAAATAACCCTGTCGCCTTCTCTGATATTCTCCCTGCTGTCGCTCCACGTCTGAAAGGTGACAGGGGAACCACTATCCTTTATATACGACCACCCCTGTGAAGTCCTTGAGAATATCCCGACAGCAGTCCCGCGCAGACGTATGGAATCAAACGTCGTCTGTGAAGACGCGTCGGACGCGGCTATCGGAACGGGATCGTACAGGAAGGAATCGTACCTGTCCGCAATGCCATACCCTGCCAGCATGATATCCCGTTCGAGAATGTTTTCTGCGATCCCGAACTCCATTTCGTGTTCGGCAAGTTTATATTCCCTCGTCGAATGCTTCACCTGATTTGTATAGAGCGAATACACGATTGCCATGACAACAGAAAAAATCGTGAGCGCAATGAGAAGCTCAACGAGAGTAACTCCTTTAATAGGGTCCAAGGATTCGAGGATTCGAGGGTCCGAGTGTTTATTTTCTAAAGATCTAATGAGCGCCTTAAGCATCCTTTCAATGTCTCCTATCTCCTTTTGAAACACATCGCTTTTTTCTGTCCTCAGGTACTTCAAGTCGCCTGCTAACATAATTTGTGTTTCCAATTCGCAGAGAGAGCCATAGGCAATATACAATGCCTGCAGATATTCCTTTGTTGTCTTCCTTCCATAGCCTTCTGCTATATTCGAAGGCACAGATATAGCAGCCCGCCTTATCTGAGAGGTCAGCCCATATTTTTCCTCTTGAGGAAAATTCCCCGTAAGCTGATATATCTCAAAACAAAGTCTATATCCTCTCTGCCAAACCTTAAGTTCTTTGTAATTCTTCAACATTTACTGGACCCCTTGAATCCTCGAATCCTTGAACCCTATCTTTTTACAGTGTCCTATGTTTATAGATCACTGCGCTATTTTCAAAATGCTCGTCCCGGTGTCTGTAGGCAACCGTGATGGTGACCTGTCTGAGGTTGTCACTTAACGCTGTTACATCCCAGATAATATTGAAGCTCTGTTGAAATCCCTTCACGGATTGCACCGGTCCGGAATATTTCTGATAGTCGGTGTCAATGCCGAGGCATGCGTTGCTGCTGTCATACGTATAGGAAGCATTGTAATTGCGTGCGAGCGGATCGGCGGTAGCCCCGCAGGACTGAATGCTGTCGATAGGGAGGGCAAGGAGTACCTCGGCAGTCTGGTTTGTTAGGCGCACGGCCGTGTTTCTTAATTCATTTCCGAGATTGGCGCTGATCGCATTCACCATTGCCGAGCACAGGGCGAGCAACGTAAAGGCAATGATCACAACCGCGACGAGCATTTCGATCAGCGAAAAACCCTTACTGTTGCCGGCAGGCGCTTCCATCCCACTCTCCTTCCCGTATTCTGTTGTAGCTCACGGTTACGCATTGTTTCGCAACGTCGCCCAAAGCCGGATTATGAATCACGATGCTCATCTGCTGTACCCCCAGATTCGCCTGTCTCGGCATGCCGAGATGATCAAAGATCACAATAGCGTTCTCAGGATCGGCGAGACTTCCTCCGCTTTTCACCTGCAGATCAAGCGGAGCAGGGATATTCCGCTGCCTTACTGCGGCTTCTCCTGATGTCAGCGGAGATTCTTCTGCTGCACCGTCATACGAAAAATTCTGATTGCTGTCGTTGAAGCGAAAAAGCCGGTATCTGTTCTTTGACTCGAACCGTATGCCGTAGCCCCGGAGATCAGAAGCCGCAGCATCAGGTCCCTGCATCATTGCATAGTGCCTCATAAGTTGAAAGTCGGCAAGGAGTTCTTTCGTAGTGCTGCGGATTTTTTCTGTGCTTATAAAGCCCGGACCAATAGCAAGCGCCGCAAGGATAGCAGCAATCGCAAGGACTACAACAAGTTCAATCAGCGTCACGCCCTTTGATTGCCATTCGGGAGCATAACCAGCCATAGTTAGCAATTGTATAATATTTCATATAATAAAGCAATTGCTATTTTATTGCGACAATGGGTAGAGTTGAAGTGAACAGATAAAATCTGCTTCAAAATGTATAGTTATTGATAATCCCCCCCTTTAGAAAAGGGGGGATGGGGGGATTTGAAAACTCTGGCAGTGGTATGCTTTCGTACAATAAAAGTCTGAAACAAATAGCGGGAAACTTAAGAAGAAACATGACAGATGCGGAGATGTTGCTATGGTCCAAACTTAGGGGGAAACAATTAAAGGGCTTACAGTTTTACAGGCAAAAGATTATAGGTAACTACATTGCTGATTTCTATTGTCCAAAATCAAAGCTGGTTATCGAAGTTGATGGAGGACAACATTATGGCACTGAAGGAAGAGAAAAGGACCAGAAGAGAGATGATTACATGATGAGAGCAGGGATAACTGTTCTAAGATTTTCAGATAGAGAGGTATTAGGTCAGATGGATGCGGTTTTAGAAAAAATATGGAGCAGGCTATGATTTATAAAATCTCCCCTAACCCCTCTTTGCCAAAGAGGGGAAATGGAGAGAAGAGCCCACTTGGTTACGGAAGGTTTTTATCTTGTCTGTTCGAGCCGCATTTCAAACGGGAAGGTCTGGACAGCTTCTCCGCCCCGGCCATCGGAAACAGAGACGGTGAATGAGGTCTTTCCTATAAATTCAGGAGGCACATTCCATTTAATCAGGCCGGACGATGAATCGATGGTCATGCCCGGGGGGCCTGATTTGAGCGAATAGGTCAATGCATCCTCATCGGAATCAACAGCCTTTATCTGGTAGGTGTATACATTCGCGTCGAACCCGAATTTCCTGTTATCAAATATGACCGGTTTCGTATTCAGGACATCCCGCTGCACAATAATGGGGCGGCCATATAATTCTCCATCGAACGGGGTTATCTTCACCGAGATCTTGTCGCCTTTCTTCAGCGACCCCTCCATTTGTGAGCTGTTCCCGGCAGGCGCGCCGTTCCTCATCCACTCATACGAGATGGCTACGCTGTCGTCGTCGATATCGCTGCCTGTTGCTTCAACGCCGAGAGTCTCTCCCGGCTTCCCTGCCGGCTGAAGGATTTTCGCATGGCTGACTTCAGGAGGGGAGTTCTGTATTTGTATGACATTGGAGAGAACCTCCTGGCCCTGGACCATGGCCCTTGCCTGCACGGTATCATTTTTTCCTGCTGCAGAAGCAGCAAATTGCCCCGGGGCAGTGCTTTCTGTCGTCACATTGTTGACACGCCACTCTATCGTCGCATTCGACAGTTCAAACCCATGCGGTACCGCATAAATGATTGCGCTGCGGGTCGCGTTTAGCGGGGTAATAGTGAGCGAATAGGCAGCTCCATCGGTTCCGGCAGGACTTTGTCCTCCTGTGTCAGAAGGTTTTTCTGACGAGCAGGCAAGAACAAACAACAGAAGGAATAGCGATAAGTATTTATACATATGAGGCCCTTGCAAAAGTCCTATTCTGGTAGCCGCAGGCTTCAGCCTGCGTTTGTAAGGCAAAAAAACCACGCAACCTAAAGTTTGCGGCTACATCATGCTTGCGAGACTTTCGCATAAAGCTCTTTCGATTTTTATTTTTCAATTTTGATTCTATTAATACTGATACAGTATGGATAATTTCGACCTCTCTAAGGGATTATCCGCATTCTGCGCATCCACCTCCACTGTGTAGAGGTACGGCATACTCGCAACGGTAACTTCTCCTGAACCTGAGACTACCACGCCTTTTCCTCCCAAACCTTTATCAGGGGCAGAGTTTCCCTCAACCGTATCGACAATCTTCGCATACACGGTATAGGTCGGATTGCCGACACTGCCGAGTTCATACTTTAAATCGTAAGAAGTTGCGATGCTGGGATTAATTGACATGGTGCTATTACAGGTCGCTGACCAGGAAGTGGTGGGGGTATTCAGTTTTGCCGCAAATCCGCCTGGGGTTACGCCTGCCCCTGTATATGTCGTACCCGATATATCCGTTCCGGTACACCCAACCGGTGTTGAAATGTCAGGGTTGATGGAAGTCAGATCAAGTATCAGTGCGTCATTTTCCGCATCTTCTCCCCTGAGTGCAATGAACTGATAGGTAATTTCCGCGCCGCCCTTTCCTGCTTCGAGGGCTGTTTTATATCTCTTCTGCATGCCTGAGATCTGTGTGCTCGAGGTGACCATGAAAATCAGGCCTGCCATAATCATAAGGGCTATGGCCGCCAGTATCAATACCATCACAAGCGCGATACCTTTTTCAGAAGATAGCAGGCCTTTCTTAGTAGATAGTAGGTAGCATGTAGTAGGTCGGGGTGTTTTCTCTTCTCCCTCTCTACTACCTACTACAGATTTCCTATACGTCTGAGAAACAAGACCAAATCTCCCTGCTTTTATTTTCATTAGTTCTTTCCCTTCTCCCCTTCTCTCCTACCTACTACCTACTATCTACTACCTACTATCTCCCTCTTCACTCCAGATTATTCGGCGTTACAACAATCGTATATAATTTCCAACGATAATGTTTGTATTCAGTGTCTCCGATTTTCGCTTTCAGATCAAGCGTCTCGCCTAACCCAAATTCTCCAACAGGGACCGCCGTACTGCAAGAAGCAGAAGATAAAGGACAATATATATCATTCGAATCCCGCTGTCCTTCATGGGCGAGGATATATACCCTGACCTGCTTCACCTGTTCTCTTATTGTTTGAGCGGTCATGGCCGTAAGGTCATCACTGTAGCCATCGGGGGGGGTGCCGGAGCCCGGCTCAAAATCCCCATCGGCATCATTGTCCAAACCGTATATGACCTGCATGTCGGCAACGCAGTCAAGGAGTGGGAGGTCAATGTATGATCCGTCGCTGTGGCTGACAGTGGCTTTGACCAGCACGCCGGTATTTGGAGCGCACCTCTTCGGAGCAATGTTGTCGCCCCCTCCATCAAACCGCCGGATAAAATAATCCGCCCGGTTAAACGGCATCAGCAGATTGCTGGCAGGATCAACGCCGTAGACAATGCGCGTCTCAACAGGATCGGTCGGCCGCCATGGGAGCGCGGTTACCCCGCTGAAGACGGTAAAATAGTCGGTGCCGTCGACCACGAGAAGTCTCTGGGCGCCTGAGATGACAATCACGCGGTCATTGGCCTGCAGATTTTCACTCACAGGAGCAGCCTCATGCTCAGTCGTCCATGTCCTGACGTACGGCGATACAGAGCCGAGCGTAGTCCACTTTTCCGACGCGCTGGTTCTCGCAACGCCCATCGATTTGATCACCAGGTAGTCTGAACCGTCAAATATGTTATTCGAACCGGAAAAGGTCGCGGCATTCTCGCTTATAATAGCCCTCGGCACACCGGTAGTGGCATCGTCGAGGCTGTAGGGGTTGGCCGAAGTCTCTTCATAGCTGACCATCCCACCCCATGGCAGGCCGTATCCCGCGCCCTCGATATCCTGCCGCAATATCTCGAGCCCCACGATCCCTTCGATATTCGTCTCTGCGAGCCTGCTCTGCTGCTTAAACTGCGTCAGCAGCCCGGTAAACACATTCGAGGCAGCAGCTATGAAGAACACAAAGACGACCATGGTGACCATGAGCTCTACTAAGGTAAATCCGTCTTCCCGCTTACTCATCATTATTATCTCTTCCTGATTGTGGTAATGCTGTGGACATAGTCCTGCCCCTTCCATTGCCAACCGACCATTACGGTAATCTGCTTATTGTCCGCATCATTGGTGGCGCAGACGTTATCTCCCCCTAATTCCGTACACGTCACGTTCGAGCAAAATTCAAAATTCTCAATACTTCTGACAGCCCGTGTAATACATCGGCCAGTGGTAGGAGGAAATACTCCAGCACCAGGGCAGGCACAACCGCTCAAAGAACCCGTATCGTTGTCTATAGCCGTAAAGGGTTTGTTCCTTACGTCCTCATTCATCCGTAACTCCCCTACGTTCACTGCTTCGCTCCTCATGGTATTCAGCATGTTTGCGTCAATGCTGACGAGCGCTGTCTGCATAAGGGCCAAAAAGACCAGGAGCATTACCGTAAGGGCGATCATTACCTCGACAAGGCCCATGCCTTTGTTATTTAGCTTCACAAACCGAACCATTCATTTTCCCCATATAGATTTTAATCGCTGTTATCGTTATGCAGTCATAATCGGCGTCCACAGGTGTAGTAAGAACCATGTCTCCGGTCGGCGATATCATGCCGTTTCTGCTGAATGTAATTTGCGTTCCCCCGCCGGTCCACGTTATTGGATATTGCACTGTTTTAGGATAAGTATGAAGCAAACAGTCCGATCCCGAACCCTCACAGGCGGGAGGATGCAGCACCCCCATTGCCAGCGTTCCGTTCCCGTCAGGGCCAGGATTGGTATCCTCATATATCGAATATGAGGCGCCTCCTGACGGTATCGATGCAAAATGCACCCTGTTTCTCTCCAAAGACCTCGACCGCGCGTTCATGAGATCGATATACATTTCCTTTATCTGGCTTTCGCCCCTGTATCTTCCTATCCAGCCCTCATAGGAAAAGGCAAGGCCGGCAACGAGAATAACCAACACAGCAAAGGTGACCACCAATTCCACCAGCGTCACCCCGTTGTCATTTAATATCTTCAGCTTCGACATTCTGTATTCTGGATTACCTTTCTCTCATATGGAGCACCCTTTTCACAGGCGGAGGCTGTGATATAAGCGCAAAACCGGGTCCGGTAGGCGGCATACCCGGCATGCCGGGTGTTCTCCTTTTCAATTTTTCGGTAAATCCGGTCTTCAGGCTCACCTCTTCAATAACGCCTGTTGATACCTGTAAGATGATCGTCCCTTTCAGAGAACTCGCAATTTCACCCCCTGTGTCGTATTTTAAGGCCCACAGGTAGCTTGAGCCGCCGTACTCGCAGATGTCCGCGCTCGGAATAAATGAGGTGAAAAATACGCCGCCTGTCGTCGCAGCCAGAGGGTCGGTGACGACCCTCTCAGAGGCGTCCATGGTTATGAACCAGCCGTTCTCCGATTCCGTTGTCGAGAAGCTGGTAGAAACGTTATCGAGTTCTCCCACGGTCACAACGTGCGAGTTGTCGCAAACAGGCGTGGCGGGGGTCGGGGCCATCATTTCTGTTAAACATTTTTCCTTTACACCATAGAGCGCCCGCGTAGGGCCGATATTATCATCCCGGTAGAAATACCTTCCCGAACCATAAAACAGCCATGCCTTATCCGGCGTTTTACTGCTCGATGCATAGTGCGCAAGATGGCCGATGGAGGAAGTAACCGGTCCGATGCCGGTCATAACATTGCTCCATTCCCAGTTGCCGGGATTAAGGGCCGTATTCCCGGTAGCGGTTACATCGGCCCCGTTCAAGTCTTCCTTGGTAACAAGGCGGATAACTCCGCCTTGCGTCCATTTCGTGGCCACAACCGGCGGATTCGTCTCAGCCTGTGTATAGCCGATATACGCCGCGTCGTCCTGGTAGTCCATATCATAATCGATGTTCGCATTGTTCAATGAACCGCCAAAAGCGTTCTGTTTCCCTGTATCGATGACCCTCGCTACCGCTCCGGTTTTCAGGTCAACGACAAATAGCTTCAGGTTCTGATCTGAAAATCCTTTAAACTGAGCGTCCGACGTAGTGATTGGCCCTGTAGGACCTGAGGAGAATACGGCAAACCACCTGCCGTTTTTGTTCTTGTTGACAGAACTTTCGCCTGTGCCGGTATCCCTCCCGTTTATCTTAATGATCGTCGGACCGGTTGTCGTGAAACCGAGATCGTTATCCACAGGACGCGAGAATTCCCAGAGAAGGATCGGATTCGCAGGGTCCGTGACATCAAGCGCAAAATAGGAAGAATATCCTTCGTTCGCCAAAGGCGCCTGTACTCCATACGTGCTTGCAGCAGCCTTACACGCGCCGCCCAGCCGCATTCCGCCGATAAGGATCGTCCTCCACGAATCGACCGTTTTTGTTTCATCCCAGTAACTGCCTGTAACCGAAGAATCCCCTATGCTCGCGTCAAAAATAACCGGCGTCGCATCGACATAGTAGAGGTGACAGTAATCCTTATCCATAAGGTATTTGAGATACGGTAGTGAATTCTTCGGGATATACGTCCATGCTTCCTCGCCCATATCAGCATTCTTGAGAGAGGCCTTTTCAGTCGTATTATCATTCACTATTTCGAGCGCGCCGAGTTTAAAGGCATGGAGCATGCCGTCATTGGCGCCGGTAAAAACATACCCGCTCCCGTGCGCCGTGTTGCTTATCACTTTGCCTCTGTTTATATACGCACTAGAGTTTACGAAATCTTTATAGGTAGGATCTTTGAAGGCAGTATGATAACTGTTTAGTGGAATCCATGAGACGACTCGTGGTGTGGAACTCACAATATCCCCGAGCTTCCATATCCCGGCTGTTGAATTATACGTAACAGTCCTGTTCCTGTAGAGCTCTGAATCGATATCGCTTTCACCCCTCACATACCGTATGATGTTCTGGGCTTCGGTAAGATCAGCTGCCTGCAAAGATGGCCGTAATGAACCTGCGTTGCCGGTATTGAAATCTATAAGCGTACTTCCGTCCAGTTGGGTTTTGATCGTTCTCGATGTAGTTCTCTTGTGCAGAAGGCCGCCGGCCTCCCACAGGTAACCGAGCCCCTCGAGATAGGCGTCATCCTGCGGTGCTCCTTTTGTGCCGTCTGCATTGCCCGCAAAACGATGCGCCTTTGTCTTCTGTTCCTCTTCATCAAAGAAGAAATTGATGATGTAATCCTCATTTATTTTCAGGCTGTTGTCATCCGCCGTGTCTTCCCTGATGGAGTTATATGTCAATCGCTGGTCAACGTAGTACCACAGGTTCTGCAGGGAGCCTGTCCAATCGATTTCTTTATTGAACAGCCTCTTCGGATAAAAAATCGCCTGCACGAGGTTTGCGCCGCTGCCCTCACCGGATGCAAGCACCGAAGCCGCTGTTCCGGAAGACGCGCGCCGCAGAATGCTCAATAAGGCCTTTTCAAGCTGGTCCTCAAGCTTTAACGGATTGACGACAAGGAAATAATTATCAGGGACACCGTCACTATCTTTATCCCACTCAAGACACTTTACGTTGGGAGATGCAGTCCCGCAGGTGGAATTGGTAAAGGGTATGCCGTCTCCATCTATATCTTCAAACCCGCCCCATTTGGCAGCATACCAAAGCGGGCTCTTCAGAATTCCGGCCGGCGACCCTGAAGCAGTAAATGTCCTGCTCCAGGACAATGGCATTCCCGCAACAAGGGCTGGGGTATCAGTGTCTGCAGCACTAACATCTCCGTCTTTTATCACAAGGTACGCGCCGTCCGCTGTTGTGCCGGAGATGACAAAACCGAGAATTTGATCAATGCCGCCCTTGCCGTACACGTTGGAAACCTTCACCTCTACCTCGTTGGCGCCAAGACTTTCCGTGCCGCACGTACCATAGTTGTTCGTAACCGCATCAGCGGTACATACTTCATACTGGACAACTGTATCCATATCATGGTCAGCCCCCTGCTCAACATCCTCGAAATTGATCCGGTAGGAAGCATAGACCACATTGTTGCCGGCATCATAGCGAATATCATCAACATACAGGTCTACGATCTGATTGGTTGGGCAGAAAGCGCCGCCTGTGCAGGTGCCGAGACGCAGGCCATTGGTATTATCCCACGTTGCGCCTGTCGAACATTTGTTATAGCAATTGGTACGAACACTCGCAGAGCCGCTTATGGACTTGCCGAGGGGCACTATGCTGATCGTATTACTGCCTGCTTTTACTCTTAAATCTGCAAGTGGCGATGTGAGGGCGACCACAAAGGTATCAGCATTCGGCTTCGTTGTATCATCCTTCATTTTTGTTTTGCCGTAGTAGGCCACTGCTGAAGAATAGTAACTCCCGCGCTTCGTCGGTTCCATTGGGCAGAGACCCTTGATGTTGCTCAGATTGCTCACAGACTTGGACGAGCAGATAAAATCATTGGTTGTACCGCTTTCCCCTATAAACCAGTTATGGCCCGCGATGCCTTCAGCCGTACCGATAGCATCTGCCAGAGTCTTGACATTCAACTGAGGGAATGGGGAACCTACCGCAATCCCGCTTCCCGGCAGTTGGTCGTCATCAAAACTCGTGTACTCATCGCTCAACACCAGCATAAAAGGCCGCGCACAGGAAGGCATCACTTCGTAGGGTTTACAGGGAGGAGAAGCGCATCCTGCTGAGTAGCCCCATGAAGGATGCGGAAGCGAAATGCCTGAATCAGGGGAAGCGGTATCAAAAGCCGAAGTAGCCGACCCCGCGCCTGCAAAATAGCGAAGGCTTTCATACATCATTTCCCCGATGGGGTTGCCCCACTCCCGGCACTGCCCCTCAGCAATAGGAGCGTTTGTTATCCATCCGCACGTGCCGCCTGTGGCATCCTGATATGTCCAATCGCTAAAGCGGTAGCCCACAGTGCCTGAAAACGCTTCGAATGTCTTGATAATTCCGTTTGTGACCGTGGTGCTAAATATCCCGTTGAGCAGGTTTGTACTTCCGAATTTATTGATTTCATCTGAAAGGCTGCCGAAATTTTTTCTGAGAATTCCTCCGCTCGTGTTCTTTGCATATGAAGTGGACATAAGCCCATAATACATCGGCGCCTTATCGATGCAAAACCCTTCAGTCGCACTGTTACAGTCACTGTTGCTGGCGCAGGGTTTTGTAAATAACTTTGAACATACCTTTGAGCCGTCGCCCTCGCCATATTTCTGCAAAAGGCCTGCGGGTTTGTATAGTGTGGTTGAGGCATTGTCCTTATACGCCCTGCAGTTTGACTCATAGCCTGGCGATGCCTTGCAGACTTCAACACTGACTGTCCTGTCAACGATCGGGACATCCATAGCCACATCAGATGTTCCCTGCTGGACAGTCCCCTGGCAGACCGGGTTTTCCTTAGACGCCCACTGCCATTTCCTGTACTGGCTGTTTGTTGCCATTCTGAGAGTCGGCACCCCTGCCGCTGAAAGTTGCGTATTGCAGAAAAGATGCTGTCTGGCGGGAATCCCTACCTGAGGCATACCATATTGAACATATTGATTGCTCTGAATAGTACATTCAGCGCCGGAGGGGACATTAGGAGTTCTTGTTGTAAGGTCTTGTGGAAAAGGCTTCCAATTGTCTGAAGAGCTTTTCCTGTACCATACTCTGACCCCATCAACGCCGGCACTCTCCGACTGTCTCACAATAAGCCTGTGCCATCCTGATGAACCGGGCACGTAATTACCGAGTTGGTTGGTATCACAAAGTGCCGGGGTGCTGGCTCCTGGAGTCGTAACATCAAAAGCAGGACAATTGGAATGACAGGGTCCGTAGAAGGTTGCTACCAATGAACCGCCGGAATAGGGGCCAGTGGCGGTAGAGGGTGCCACACCTATTTCCACCTCGGCAGGGTCGTCGCTGTCAACCAGAAATTGCCAAGTCTTATTTCTGTCTCCGCTGGCAACATTAAAGTCTGCAACAGCGAGAATATTGTAGTTATCGTAATGGTTACTATTAGGATTCAGAATATTAGGGCTATCGTCACTGAAGGTATCAACAAGCTGAGTATCTATGAAATTCGTGGAGGTTTCCGGCTCGAATGAGCTTATGAGATTGTTATGTTTCTCAACAGGCTCACCCGTTGGTATGACTGTATCATCAGCGCACTCCACATCGGAAGAAAGGGCAGAGCTGTGATAGTAACGTGAAATCCTCACCTTTCCGTTAGGAGAATTATGTGTTGTCCATGTTATGGCGCCGGTAAAAGAACAGTCAAAAGGCTCGGTTGCCGCAGCAATGCCGATAAGTTGGTTCGATTTATCTACACACGTCTCACCGCTTTCGCAGTCACTGTCTCTCGTGCAGCCATAGGTATAGTCAGAGCCGTTATAGCAGAGCCTGCCTGTGAGTTCCTTGCCTACGCTGTGAGCATCTCCGGGAATTATCGCCCTCTGGAGCACGGTCTGGGTGGTAGTATCAGTGATACGGTCACCGCCATAGAGAACCTTTTTCAGAACGTCCATTCGCAGCATGGTAAGCCAGTTCATGACATTCCCGCTCCATCGGCCGGCAGAACAGAATTTATCAGTTGTCTCAGAAACCGGGGCAAACTGGCCTGATCCGTAGGTATAACATTTATAAGGATCAAAATATCCATAATAATCAATAGTATGTTTGTACGTCCGATCCAGCCTGCCGTCATCATCAAGGTCAAAGGCATCGTTGTAGGCTTCGTAATAAAATTTATGGTCCCTGCCGGTTTCGAGCATAACCAGAGGCGGCACAATCTGTGTGATATAAGGCGGCATTACGCAGTAATCCTTCATCGTGGCTGCATCAGCATTCTTCTGGAAAGGCAGGAATACGGAAAAGGCAAGTAAAAGCAGAGAAACTGCTAAAATAAACCTGTTTTTTCGAAAGGGTTTCATTGATTTCACCTCACAATGGTTAACTCGGTTAGCGTGTTTGCTATTTTATAAAACATCAGCTCATCGCCGTGCTGTACATCAGAAATCCTGCCGGGCTTTTGATACATGGCATTACCTTCGCTGTACTGAATAGTCACCTTGCATGTGGGGGAGATGGCATATTTATGGCTGTCAATGACAATAAAATCACTTGAAACGCCATTCACTGTACCGGACCGGGAAGGCTCGCTAAAAGCCGCCGCAGTACCAATCCAGACAAAACATAGTATTAAGACAAAGAAAATAGCTTTTTTCATAATTCCCCCTTTAAGCCGGCTGCCCTTAGATGGATTGTTCCTCTATGGACTAACATCTGTAGAAAAGTAAGCAATTCCTGTGCCGATTTATAACATATTGATAATAGCGGCTTTTCAAAAGTGTTGTTCTGGCAACCACAGACTTTCGCCTGCGCTTGTAATACATTGAAAATAAAGAATAAACGCAAACTAAAGTGTGCGGCTACATTTTGCGGCCACATAATGCGCAAGACTCTTGCAAGAACCTCAATAGCAAGATTATGTTAAAAAGGTGGGCAAACAGCTACAGGATTATGTAACGGATTACATAGTTACTAAGGAGTTCATAAGGAAGAACACATTTAAACACCCTCGCGTCGAGGGAGGGGAGATAATGGAGCCCCTCTCCCCTGGCGGGAGAGGGTAAGGGTGAGGGGGTGTGGCTTTACTTATGGATCTATTATTACTTCTTTTGTTTTCCCGATGAATTCCCTGATATCAGGAATCCTCTCTTTCACCGTGATGACATTCTGCCAGTTAATCTTGAGATATTGGTGGATGGTCTCGGAAAGGAAAGATACTATTAGCTTGGCAAGTAAATAGCTTCACCTCACCGGTTCCTCCTGAAATACCAGCTCATCACCTTTTCGATATTCGCGGCGATACTGTCTTTGGCGTTTATGATAAATATTCTGTCCCCTGTCTGAAAAAGCTCTTTTTCCATCCTCACCACCTTCGGCGGACTTTCATGCCGCCGCTTCAGCTCCTCCTCGAACATGAGGACGATTTTATCTTTCATCCTGAGTTCCGTATCGACAAAGAAAATGCTTATTTCAGGGGAAAGGTCGCTGACTCTGTCAAAAAAAGCGGCTATTTCATTCTGATAGATCTGTTTGGGGGGAGATGATTTGACTTCCATATAGAGTATCGACCCGTCCACCTTGGCGATGAGGTCATAATCGCCCCCCACTTTCGGTCGTTTGAAACGAATTCCCCAGATCGCCTCTGTGGAAAACTCCCTTTTGAAAATTTCAGCCGCGAACCATTCAAGCGTCTCACCGAAACTTTTGACCGGCCTGCGGGAAAGCCGGAAACCTCCGGGCACGTCTTCGATAAGGCCGACAGTCGTCATGTACCCGACATACTCCTTCGTAACCTCTGCGGTTGCATATCGTGTAACATTCTCAAGGCTGAAAAATGTTTGATGCTTGATCACCTCGCGCAGGAAGAGACGGAACGAATACCTTTTCATCATTGCATAAAAGCCGGGGATGAATTTCTCTTCAGGGATGAGCAGATCGTCAGCAGGCTCTCTTCTATAGATTCTGAACCCCCTCCGCTTCAGGATTACATCGATTGACGGGGTGAGCTCTGAAAGGGATTTCCGGAGCCTCTGTACTTCGTCACGGAGAGCTTCAGTTTCATCGGAGGGATTGTCGCTGGTTGTCATGGTAGTATTATTCCGGCGGTTCTGGTAGCCGCAGGCTTAAGCCTGCGTGTATTGTGCGCAACCTAAAGGTCGCGGCTACATCATACACCTAAATAAACGTTACCGCTATCCTTCTGTGCCGGGGGCCGTCGAACTCGCAGAAGAAAATCGCCTGCCAGGTCCCGAGGAGCAATTTCCCCTCATCGACAATAACGCTTACCGACGTGCCGACGAGAGTAGACTTGATATGCGCATCGGCATTGCCCTCCCGGTGAGAGTAATTCATTTCGTGTGGAATGAGCCTGCTCAGCGCAGTCTGTATATCGCGCTGCACGCTCGGGTCTGCCCCTTCGTTTATGGTAATGCCTGCGGTGGTGTGAGGAACGTAGAGAAAGCAGACTCCTTTTGTCACTCCTGCCTCTTTGACAACTCCCTGAACCGTTTCAGTAATATCGATAAACTCGGTCCTTGATTTGCTTCTGATGTTTATATACCTGACCATAGGCCCTCCGGTGAACAATTACACGTCATTAGCGGTCTCATAATAATGCCGACATTATTTAGAAAATCCCTCCTAACCTCCCTTTTCCAAAGGGAGGATTTTATACCCCTCTTTGGCAAAGAGGGGCAAGGGGAGATTTTTTATCGATGTAAACTCAATTGTAAGTCCCTTAATAACAGCCTCAAATCACACTGAAAAATGAGTTATCGTAATAAGCATAGCCTATGAATGAAAAAACTGAAAAACTCTGTCAAACAGCTTCTTCTCAACGCTGAATTCAATCGCCAGTGTGACAAGGTTCTTCGGCAGATCAAACCCCCTGAGTCTCATTATATCTTTTTCCGTCGTCACAATCCAGCCTGCACCGGCCTTCTCTGCATCTGCTGCAATAGTCTTCACGTCGTCCTCACTGAACCGGTAATGGTCTCTGAATGTTCTCAGGCCTTTTATGTTCGCACCGGTTGATGCCAGTGTCTTGCTGAACGACTGAGGACTGCCGATTCCGCAGAACGCATAAAACTCCCTGCCTTTCGACCATTCCAGAGGATATGAATCACCGGCAACGGTTGTGAAGCCTGCCGGCCTGTGTTCTGAAAAGAATACAGGGGCGGTCGGATTATGTTGCTTGACTTCTTTCATGAGTTCCGCGATTTCCGAACTCGGAGTTCTTTCACCCCCACCCTTACCCTCCCCCCTCAAGGGAGAGGGATAGAGCGGTGGGGTATTGGTAATCACAATGATATCAGCCCTGCTTATCTCGGTGACCGGTTCTCTCAGATATCCGAGCGGCAATAACTTCCTGTTGCCGAATGGGTTCATGCCGTCGACTAACAGAATATCCATGTCCCTGAACAGACCCCAATGCTGAAAACCGTCATCGAGGATAAAAATCCATTCTGGTTGGGACTGTGCAGTCTGAACCCGAAGATTCCTGAGCGCAAACATGCCTGCTTCATATCTGTTAGGCCCCTTCACAACCGGGATCCCTTTTAATTTCTCGGCCATAAGGAATGCCTCGTCTCCTGCATCGTATGCATTCATCAGCGGCCCCTCACCTCTGCTGACCAAACAGGGTCCCTTTGCTTTCCCACCGTACCCTCTCGTGAGAATGCACGGCATAAAACCCCTCTGTTTCGCTTCATGTGTCAGTGCTATTGTTGCGGGCGTTTTACCGGTGCCGCCAAGGGTTATGTTGCCGATACTGATGACCCGTGCGGGAAGCCTTTTCTGCTTCTTTGTTCCATACCCCCTGTGGACGGTATATCCCAGATAGTAGAGAAGCTCAAGCGGTGTCATGGCGCCTTCTCAGGAAGAACCCCTTCACCAGGAGATACGATGCGCCCGACCCGACGATGCCGAGGACAAGGCCGCCGATAATGATCGGCAGCAGGTAATGGCTGAGGAGAGCGCTTATCTCATATGAGAATTTTATTTCGAGAAATTTTCCATACAGGATCAGGCTGCCTATCTCAGCGCTGGCAAAAAGCTGGAACGGAAACGTGATGGGGTTTGATATCTGTGTGCCGAGCAGAACGACCAGCGTGTTGACCCGTAAAAGCGAAGCAAGTGCGATTGCCGTAACCGTATGCGTTCCGAACAGCGGGATAAAGGCAACAAAGATACCGATGGCAACGCCAAGAGCAATCTCGTGCGGTGTCAGCCCCTTCTTGCTGAATCTGACGATATATTCTTTCAGTTTAGACAGATATTTCATTGCCTTATGATACTAGGGAGTTCACAAATAAAGCCACAGCCCCTCACCCTTACCCTCTCCCGTCGAGGGAGGGGAGAGGGAATCAATCATATCTCCCCTCCCTCGACGGGAGGGGATTGAGGGGAGGGTGTTTAAATGTGTCCGTACGTATGAACTCTTTAGTAAGTTGCTAATTTGGTCATACGTATGAAGACATTAATTACCCAGATCCAGCTATAAGCATCACAAACATTTGATGCACAGGTCATTGCGAGCACCTGAAAGGTGCGCGGCAATTTCCTCAGTAAAGGCGAGATTGCTTCATTTCACTCGCAATGACAATTCTTACCGCTGGATTTGAGAATTATTAAATCCCTCCTGACCTCCCTTTGCCAAAGGGAGGAAACACACCCCTCTTTGGCAAAGAGGGGTTAGGGGAGATTTTTCAATAATAGCCCTCACTTATGAACTCCTTACTATTCCTGTTTATTGAGATACGGCGCAACGCTCTCAAGCGCCCTCTCAACTGCGCCCGCGTTTTTCCTGCAGAGTGCCAGGGCTTTTGCTCCGATTTCTTTTGCCCTCTCCGGAGACCGGAGCAGAGAGTTCAGCTGTGCATACAAATTTTCTTCCGCCACGATAAGGACTGCGCCTGCGTTTTGAAAATCCTTTGTGACAGGGAAATTCTCCATGTGCGGTCCACAGATGATCGGCTTTCCCCAATGTGCGGGTTCGAGGGGGTTCTGTCCTCCGTAGCCCCTGAAGCTCTTGCCGATCACAGCGATATCGCCGATGCCGTAGACGGCAGAGAGTTCGCCTACGGTATCAAGAAGGATTATCGTCCCCTGCAGGGTCTCTTCTCCCGGAAGCGTCTCCATGCCGGAGCGCCTGATGAACGGATAGGCTTTTGACGTCAGCAGGTCGGCGACATGCCGGAAACGCTCAGGATGCCTCGGCGCAATAACAAGGTTGAGATCAGGGATGTCTTTCTGAAGGCGTACATAGACCGAGGCCAGCATTTCCTCCTCACCGTCATGGGTGCTGCCGGCAACAATGACCGGTCCCCTGATTTTTTTCGTCCAGGCAGGCATCTCTGCGGGCGGCCTTGTATCAAATTTAAAGTTGCCTGCTATTGTTATCCTGCTGCTTTCCACTCCAAGCAGCCTTATCCTCTCCGCGTATTCCGCAGACTGCATACAGAACATATCAATATATGAGAGGACATCCCTCATGAAGAAGGAAAGCTTTTTATATCCGCTGAAAGAGTTTTCGGAAATTCTTCCGTTCATCAGCACGACCGGTACATGGTTTTCTTTAAAAACCCTGCAGAGGTTCGGCCATAATTCGGTCTCGATAATCAGCAGGACATCCGGTTTTCTCTTCATCAGAACGTTCTTCAGTATAAAGGGGATATCAAAGGGAAGGTACACAACAGCGGTGCCCGAGGATACCTGTTCCCGTGCAACCTTTTGTCCTGTGTCGGTGATCGTGGAAAGGATAATCTGTTTCGAAGGATACTGTTCCCTGAGTCTTTTTATGAGAGGCAGCGCTGCCATCACCTCTCCGACAGACACCGCATGGACCCAGACGAGGGATGAAGGATAAGCGATG
Organism: uncultured Nitrospiraceae bacterium; assembly: GCA_963718855.1. GTDB lineage: Bacteria > Nitrospirota > Thermodesulfovibrionia > Thermodesulfovibrionales > SM23-35 > CAVRAA01. The sequence goes on from CAVRAA010000009.1 coordinate 426,148, forward strand.
AAGGATGAACTAAAAAGACCGAATTTCTCCCTCATCCATCTCTTCCGTATCTCCTTCGGTCTTTTGAAATACTCGAAAGGCAGCAGAAAAATGATGGCGATGGTATAGAGAATGCTATACAAGAAAAACATAGTTTCGACAAAGCCCCTTAAATTTCTCTATTATGTTGTAAAACGGCATTGTTTTATTACATGGCAGGCAAATACTTTGAAAATCGTCATTGTCCGGCTTGACCGGACAATCCAGGCCCAATTGAAAAGACTGGATTCCCCGATCAAGTCGGGGAATGACAAATTTAAGAGTTTCATATATTTGTTTGCCGGTTAGTAGTAATCCCCCCTTACCCCCCTTTAGAAAAGTGGGGAATTGCTTCCCGCCAATTCCATCACCATCTCCGCGACCCTTTTTGACGTGCTCTTTCCTGAAAACGGTTCCTTCATTTTTTTATAGTGGAAAATCATATTGTCACGATACGACGGATCAAAGGCAATTCTCCTGAGTTCTCCCATGATTTCCCGGGGATTCGCCCTGTCCTGAATAAGTTCCTTCACTACCTCGCGGTCTGAGAGAATGTTGACCAGCGAAATATATTTTACATCGAGGATACGTTTTCCAAGGTGATAGCTGAGCGCTGAAAGTTTGTATATCACCACCATCGGCACTTCCAGGAGAGCTGTCTGAAGGGTTGCCGTTCCCGAGGCAACCACTGCCATATCGGACGAGGCGAGAGTCCTGACTGATTCGCCTTTATTAATAACAACACCTTCCTGTTTGAGAACCTCCAGAAAGCGGCCATATTTCATCTCGTCGGTATTTGGAGCCAACGGCATGCAGAACTGATAATCCTTCAGGGACTGGAGTTCGGGATCAGACTTAACCGCCCTGACCACTTCCACCATCAACGGCATATGCCTTGTGAGTTCGCTCGGCCTGCTTCCAGGCAGGAGGGAGAGAACCGGTTTGTTCGGATCGAGGCCAAGGGCAGCTTTAAAAGAAGTTCGAAGCTCAGCGTCTGTAAGCCGCTTATTCCCTGCCTTTTCGAGAACGTCCCCGATCTCTTCGAGGATCGGGTGCCCCACAAATTCGCACGGCACTCCTGCTGCCCTGTAAAGCTCTTCTTCAAACGGAAGGATCACGGCCATTCTATCCACGAAACCCGCGATCTTTTTTACTCTTCCCTTCCGCCATGCCCACACCTGGGGACTGACATAGTAGAGGATCTTAATACCGAGCGATTTTGCTATCTTCCCGACCCTGAAATTGAAATCGGGGTAATCGATAAGGACAAGGACACGGGGTTTATAGGTTTTCAGTGCGCTCACAGCGCTGCGGAATGCAGCCCGAACTCTCCTCAAAGAAGAAACTGCTTCCATGAGACCGAAGGCGTCAGATGTCCGGGCGACGAGTTCCACGCCTGCTTCGCTCATCCTGCTGCCTCCAATTCCGAGCATATGCAGGTCAGGCCATTGCCGCTTCAGTTCTTTTGCGAGGAGTGAACCATATAGTTCACCCGAACTCTCCCCCGCTATGATCATGACAGTGTTCATGTTATGAGTATCGTCCTTTGTTATTCTCTCCGTTATTGTAAAACAGCATCGCTTAAGTAATCCCCCTTAAACCCGAATGGCGCTAATTTAAACGCTTATTCCAAGCCAGTCTTAACCAGAGCCTTCTGTTTTTCATTCCACGGCTTGACCAATCTCCTTGGCGACTCGCCTGAGGCGAGGGAATCCAGACTTGAGGCACCTGGCTGCCCCGATCAAGTCGGAGCATGACGGTTGGTTGTCGAACGTGTTTTTCGTTTTAAAATATTCCAGTATTCCCTTGGATTAATAATTTTTATCCCTCTGTATTTTTTCAAAGTCAACAGGTCTTCATCACCCGTGATGATAAACCCGGCGTTGCCTCGCACAGCAGTTCCGATTATTGCAATGTCGCTTTTATCGCGACAGATAGAAACATCGAGGGGCTCCGGCACAACTATCTCTGCGGTGTCTTTCAAATATCCGATAATAGCCTCGACAGCGTCCGGCGGAAGTTTAATCTTATTCATCAGCGCTTTTCGCATCTCCGAAAGGATATGTTCACTCAGAACAACAGTGTGGCCTGCAAGACATACTTCAAAAAGCTCGGCGCACAAACCTCTTGAGGCAAAAGCAGCCAGAATGACATTCGTGTCTAAAACGATCCTCATGAGACGGTTTTGAAAATATCCTCGTCCGTCAATAATCCCCGCGCTTCGGCAAACGGCAGAACCTGGTTTCTCAATTGCTGAAATCTCTTTACGGCAAGATAGCGCGCTACCGCATCCCTGATAATCTCGCTTTTGGATGTTCTCTCTGCCTTCACTACGCTTTCCAATTCCTTCTGCAATTTCTCGGGCAGTCGTATCGTAATCGTATCAGTCATGTTGTTTGTGCACTCCTTCCTTACATAGATGTAAGACATTGTAACACAAAAAGGACCGCGTGTCAAAGATGGGTAGCCGCAGGCTTCAGCTTGGGTATATTCTTCTTGTGTTCGTCATTCCCCGACTTGATCGGGGGATCCAGTTTTTTCATGAGGTTCTGGATTGTCCGGTCAAGCCGGACAATGACAATAGTAAAGTATTTCATTGCCGGGTTAATAGGCAAGCCGCAGATGAATGAGATTAGATGTTTTTCCTGATTGTCTTCGCTATCTTCCTAATTGCAGCTTTTTCGAGTTCGGGGTACATCGGGAGGGAAAGGACTTCCCTGGCGGCCTTTTCGGCAACAGGGAAATCGCCTTTATGATATCCGAGGAACCTTAGGGCTTTCTGGAGATGGAGCGGGACAGGATAATACACAACCGAAGAGATGCCGTTCTCCTTCAGTTTCTGCTGCAATGTATCTCTTTGCCTGCTCGTGATGGTGTACTGATGATAGACGTGATATACGCCGTCTTTTTCAAGAGGACACTTCACTGCATTTGCAAGAAGATCGCTGTACAACGCCGCATTCTGTCTTCGCTTTCTGTTATATTCGTCGATATGCCTGAATTTGACGAGAAGGATGGCTGCCTGTATCTCGTCAAGCCTGCTATTGAAGCCGACCCTCGTGTGCCGGTACGCCCCGCTTGATCCGTGGTTCCGCAATTCCCTTATTGTTTCCGATACCCTGTGATTATTGAGGACGATCATCCCGCCGTCGCCATAGGCGCCGAGGTTCTTGCTCGGATAAAAACTGAAACAGCCGGCATCTCCGAAGCTTCCGGTCTTCTTCCCGTCAATAGTTGCGCCGAAGGACTGGGCGCAATCCTCGATAACTTTCAGCCTGTGCTTCCTGGCTATTCTTCCTATCTTCTCCATATCAGCAGGATGTCCGAACAGGTGGACAGGGAGGATAGCTTTTGTCCTGGCAGTGATGTGCTCCTCGATCTGACTCACATCGATATTAAACGTATCCGGTTCGATGTCGACAAAGACGGGGACGGCTCCGGTATAGAGAATCGCTTCGACCGTAGCAAAGAAGGTAAACGGCGTGGTGATCACTTCATCGCCTTCGCCGATATCCAATGCATCGATTGCCAGATGAAGCGCGTCGGTCCCTGATGCTACGGCGACTGCCTCTTCAACTCCGCAATAATCCGCTATCTTCTTTTCCAGCCCGGAAACCTTCGGGCCGAGAATATAATGGCTGCTTTCGAGTGTCTCGGTGAGAACAGCGAAAAGTTCTTTTTTAAGCTCGCGGAACTGCGTTTTCAGATCGACCATCGGAATCATTGTAGTATCTCCTCTATGCCTGCATATGTATTTTTTTCGTTATCTCCATGACCACTTTCAGTGCATTCCTTCCTTCAACAGCCGAGACCTTCGGCTGCCCGCGCTCCTGCACACAGCGGATGAAATCTTTCAGTTCCTCCCGCAACGGCTCTTTCTTTTCGGGTTTTTTCACCTCGGACGAAACCCCGTGCCCGCTCCGGGTATAACACTGTATTTCAGAGCTCTGGTAATCAATGACGATATGGGAGTCCTTTTGAAACACCTTGAGCTTCCGCTGTTTTTGGGGAGATAAACGGCTCACCGTAGCAAGCGCCGCACAGCCGTTCTGAAACTCAAGCCATGCCTTTGCAACATCGATCTTGTCGGTGAGGACCTTCGCGCCCGTCGCCCATATCCTTTTGATCGGCTGGGCAACAAGGCTCAGCATGATGTCGATGTCATGAATCATGAGATCGAGGGTAACGTCAACGTCGGTCCCTCTTCCAAGAAAAGGCGAGAGCCGCTCGGACTCGATAAACACCGGCGCGTGGATCAAGTCGGAAGCCGCTATTATTGCGGGGTTATATCGCTCAAGGTGACCTACCTGAATAAGACAGCCTGATTTTTTTGCATCTCTTATCAGCGTATCTGCTTCTTTGACCGTCGTTGTTATCGGCTTCTCTATAAGAATATCCTTCCCTGCCTTCAGGCAGTCGCGGGCGACAGCATAATGGGTTGTCGTAGGGGTAACAATGCTGAGGGCGTCGGTGCTATCAATAAGGTCTTTATAAAGGGAGAACGCCTTGCAGCCGTATTTCGCCGCGATTTCATCAGCCCTTGCCGTATCACTGTCGGCAACGCCGACAAGCACAGCGCCCTCAAGATCGGAATAAATCCGCGCGTGGTGCTGCCCCAGATACCCGACCCCGATAACCCCTACCCTAACAGCCAACCGTCCTCCTGTTATGAACTGCTTCTGGATCTTTGTCATTCCCCATTCGAACATGTTCGCTACGGATGACGGGATGGAATTGTATTTTCGCGGATTTAGCCCGATGCAATCGGGGGACCTCGGAGGTCCCGATGAATATCGGGACCGAGAATGAGCGAAAAGACAGTTCCATCCTGTCAGTTCTTTTTTTCGGCATCATAGGGAATTACTCACCTTTTTTATCTCTTCCAGTTTTTTCAGCGCCATGCCCGAATCAATCGACTCCGCCGCAATGCTGAAGGCATCCTTGAAATCTTCTGTCTTTCCTCCAACCACAAGAGCGACAGCGGAATTCATGAGGACGATATCGCGCTTCGGGCTTTTTTCACCCTTGAGAATCGAGAGGGTAATAGCTGCATTATCATTTTTGTCGCCTCCGCGGATATGCTCGATCGTTGTCCTCCATATCCCGAAATCCTCGGGTGCTATTACGAAGTTGTCAACTTCCGAATCTTTCCAACGTGAAACTTTTGTTTTATCGGTAACGCTCACCTCATCGAGACCGTCCTCGCCATGGACAACCATTGCATGAATGGCTCCGAGATTACCGAGGACCATGGCAAGCGTCTCCGTAAGCTTATCAGCAAACACTCCGAGAATCTGCCTTTTCGCGCCTGCGGGATTTGTAAGGGGACCGAGGATGTTGAAGATCGTCCGTATTCCCATCTCGCGGCGCGGTCCGATAGCGTACTTCATCGCCGGATGGAATAACGGAGCAAAGAGAAAACCGAATCTGGTATCGAAAAGGCATTGTTCAACCTTCCCCGGAGGCAAATCTATTTTCACACCCAAAGCCTCAAGAACATCAGCGCTTCCCGAGCGGCTCGATACGGAGCGGTTGCCGTGCTTCGCAACCGGCAATCCTGTACCTGCAACCACAAAAGCAACCGTAGTAGAGATATTGAAGGTATGAGACATATCACCGCCTGTCCCGCAGGTATCGAGAACGCCTTCAGGTGCCCTGATAGTGGTCGCCTTCTCCCTCATGATCTTCGCCGCCCCTGTTATCTCCTCGACGGTTTCTCCCTTCACCCTGAGTGCGGAAAGAAACGCTCCAATCTGGGCATCCGTAGCCTTCCCCTCCATGATTTCCCGCATGCATTCCGCCATCTCGCTTTCGGAAAGGTTGATGTTGTTCACAAACATATGGATCGCTTCTTTGATCATCGCGTTCTATGACACTCTCAAACCGAGGAAATTTTTCAGAAGGTCTTTGCCGGACGTTGTGAGAATGGACTCGGGGTGGAACTGCACTCCCTCGAGCACAAACTGTTTATGACGGACCCCCATGATTTCTCCGGCATCCGTCCATGCGGTAATGTCGAGACAATCAGGGAGGGTCTCCCTTTTTATGAGGAGGGAATGATACCGCGTTGCTTCGAACGGATTCGGCAGCCCCTTGTAGAGCGTTTTGCCGTCGTGGTGAATCGATGAAGTCTTTCCGTGCATAAGCCTTGGGGCCCGTATGATATCCCCTCCGTATGCGGCGCCTATGGATTGATGGCCAAGGCATACCCCCAGAATCGGAATCGCTCCTGCAAAATGCCTCACCACCGCTATCGAGATCCCGGCCTCTTTCGGCGTGCAGGGCCCTGGTGAGATAACAATTCTTTCAGGGTCCAGCTTCTCTATTTCCTGAATGGTGATTTTGTCATTCCTGAAAACCCGTATCTCCTCTCCCAGCTCGCCAAAATACTGCACGAGGTTATAGGTAAAGGAATCGTAATTGTCGATCATCAATAACATGATAGAAGTTAAAAGTGAAAAGTTAAGAGTGAAAAGTTATTACCTCTTAACATCGACAGTTCTCCTCTCTTTTGATGTTTTCACAATGGCTGATAAGATATTTTTCAGATTTTCAGACTCCTCTAGGATTTCCTCGATATTTATATCTTTCAGGAGACCGGCATCTCTTATTAATCTCAACCAGTAATTTGACTCCCTGGCTTCTTTTAAAGCAATGTTCATCTTAAATATGAAATCATCTTTACTGAAGGCACCAGTTGCCTCTTCAACATTTGCACCAATCGACGTTCCGGACTTCATTAATTGACGCCCAAGAACAAACCCCGCAGTATCTTTGGGCAATTTTATTGTCAGTTTTATTATATTGATTGAGAATTCGTAAGCCCTTTCTTTTATTTTCTTATCATCTTTCATAAGTCTTAACTTTTAACTTTCAACTTTTAACTCTTACCCTAACTCCGTTTCTGCCATTTCGACTGCCCGCATCATCCCCATCGCTTTATTGACCGTCTCTTCATATTCTTTCTCCGGGACAGAATCCGCGACAATGCCGGCGCCGGCCTGAACATATACCCGGTTGCCCTTTATAATGAGCGTTCTTATCGTTATGCAGGTGTCCATATTCCCCGAATAGCTGAAATATCCGACAGCTCCGGCATATGGCCCTCGTTTCGTTGGTTCAAGCTCCTGTATAATCTCCATCGCCCTCACCTTCGGAGCGCCTGTCACTGTTCCCGCCGGGAAACATGCCCCCAATACATCGAAAGCATCGAGCCCCTTGCCGAGCGTCCCTTCCACATTCGAGACAAGATGCATAACATGACTGTACCGCTCGACATTCATCAGTTCCGTAACCTTCACCGATCCGGTCTCTGCAACCCTTCCGACATCGTTTCTGCCAAGGTCTACCAGCATGATATGCTCCGCCATTTCTTTGGGATCTCTCTTGAGTTCCTCCTCAAGGGACCTGTCCTCTTCTTCGGTTTCACCACGTTTCCGGGTGCCTGCAATCGGCCGCAGAATAATTTTATTCCCTTCAAGGCGGACCAGAATTTCAGGAGACGACCCCACAAGCTTTGCATCTCCGGTGTCGATGTAATACATATAGGGGGAGGGGTTGATGACCCGAAGCGCCCTGTAAATGTTGAACGGAGGGATAGCAAATGGACGGTCGAATCGCTGTGACAAAACCACCTGGACCACATCTCCGGACATGACATACTCCTTCCCCTTGACGACCGCCTGTTCAAACGCATCCCGGGTGGTGAAGGATGACGCATATGCGGAAAGCGCCTCAGCGCTGCCTGAGTGAACGGATGACAAATCGGGCGACTCTTTTCCTTTGCCCCTTGTTTTTCGGAGAGAAGGTCTTGAACTTCTCAGTTTCTCGATAATGGCATCTATTTTTTCTTCAGCTTCCTGATATGCCTCCTCAGGAGACCTGTTGCTGAGGTCAGCATTCGAGACGACCTTTATTTTTCCTTTCAGGTTGTCGAATATAACAACCGTATCAGTGCTCATAAGGAATATATCGGGAAGTCTGAGTCCCTTCTTTTTGTCAGCGGGGATGTTCTCAAAAAATCTCACCGTGTCATAGCCGATATAGCCGACGAGGCCGCCGAAGAACCTCGGCAGGCCCGGGACATCAACCGGGCGGTACGCCTTGATTTCCTTTTTTATCACTTCAAAAGGATTCTCCGACTCAAATATCCGGGACCCTGCAACGCGGTCTTTTATCTCGACTTTTTTCCCCCAACTCCGGATCACCCGCGATGGTTTCGACCCCAGAAAAGAATAGCGCGCCCACTTTTCGCCTCCCTCAACGCTCTCGAGCAGGAATGAAGGTGAACCGCCGAGTTTCATGGCAGCTGATACAGGGGTATCAGTATCGGCAAGTATCTCCCGGTAGACAGGGACAAGGTTCCCCCGGGAAGAGAGGGATATAAAATTCTTCAGGTCCGGGATCAGCATATTGACAAAATCTGTCCTTTCTTAGTATTTTTAAAGGTGACGTTTATTATAGCCTATTGCTTTCTTACAAGTTAAGAGTTGAAAGTTAAAAGTTAAAAGTTTACAATTCCTTGCCTCACACTTCTAACTCTTAACTTTTAACTTTTCACTTACCGTGCGGGAATAGCTCAGCTGGTAGAGCACAACCTTGCCAAGGTTGGGGTCGCGGGTTCGAGTCCCGTTTCCCGCTCCATCTTTCTAAACATAAGAGTAGTAAGTAGGTAGTAGTAGTAGGTAGTAGGTAGTAGGTAGTAGGTAGTAGGTAGTTCCCTACATTCTATCTACTACCTACTACCTACTGTTTACTGTCTACTTTCTCAAGGGCGGCGTACCCAAGTGGCTAAGGGGGAGGTCTGCAAAACCTTTATGCAGCGGTTCAAATCCGCTCGCCGCCTCCAATCAGCAACGATTCAAGCAGTGCCGGATCAATTTTCCTGCGCTGAAAATATTCCTTCTCGAGCGTTTCTATATAGAATCTGTCGAGCCCGCTGTTGTTGAGAAAGTCCTCCCTCAATGAGCCGTCTTTGTTTTCAAGGATCAGGGGTAACAGATGATTGAGATACAGCGATTCTTTTCTCAGATCAATAAACACCTTATCGAACAGTTTTTTCGTCACACCGCCGGCAACCCCTTTCTCTGCAAGTTCCCGTGATATGTCCTCCCGTGTCTTTTCACGTCCTTTGGCAGTATCCAGCCCCGGGAAGAAACTCCGCATCCTTTCTTTAAGGGCAGCATACACATACCGATAAATCTTTTCTTCATCCGCGATGGCCTTGATCTCTGAAATGACGTCCCGCAGGGATGCATCGCCCGCAGAAATCTTTTTCATTCCCTTCGACAGTGCGCTGATCTTTCTTTTGCCGTAGCTCGTAACGTATTTATTGCGGAGCAGTTCTTTGATAAAGAGATCGTCAAAGAGTTTTGCATCAAATGCATCGAATTCCTTTTTATTCCCCATGAGGCTCCTCAGGGCGTCTTCCGTAAATTCGATATTTTCCATAAAGGCTATCTGGCTCAATAAGGTGGAGACATTGTCATACCTGTCGAAGTAGGTCGCGATGGATGTAAATTCCTCAAAGAGGTTGAAATCGTTTGTTTCACGGACAATCTCGTCGCATGCCCTGACAGTATCGAGAAGGATCTGCTCAAAACCTTTGTCCCCCTTTGAATCCGCTATCTGTTTCGCCTTGATCAACCGGACAATATCTTCATTGATGATGTGTCTTTTCAGGCTGGGGTCCTTAAAAAAAAGGCTCTGGAGTATTGCCCGCGTTTCCTTGAGGTAATCGGGCTCTTCGATCTCCTGAATCTTTCGCCCTTTTAGAAGAAGATCATCGAGGGTTTCGAACAGTACACTGGGGATATTATTTCTTATGCCGAGAGTTTTCAGCCTCCCGAGCTTCGCATATTCTGACTGCGGAAGGGTATCCTTCAAAATTCCGCTGAGCAGGATATCGCGGTACTCATCGACCACACGCTTGTTCTCAGGGTGTCGGTACATGATGTCGATCTTCATACGTTCCTGTTGGTAACGGTCAATGCGGCAGCGTGCAACGATCTCCTCCATATAGAGTTCCTCATTCGAAGAGAGGGACCTTTCCCCTGCGTAGAGTCCGGAATACGCCTTGTAGAACTCCTGGTTTCCTGCATGGATAAGCTTGAAGATCAGCACCTGCGAGTGCTTTTCGTCCAATTCGGATAAAAAATGTGCGAGGAGAGAGGTGTCCATATTTTCGGTGATAAAATACGTCCGCTTGAGGAACTTCCCGACGGCCCCGAGGATGTCCTGCTGCCTCTTTTTGTACTCACCGCTGAAATCCGATGAAACGAAGAAATAGTAATTCTTGACCGCATGCCCCTGCAGAAAAAGACGGTAAAAAGACTCCCGTCCTTCGACATCGTTCGTGAAAACCACCCGTTCGCCCGCATCGAGGAACGCCCCGAACATGATAAGCCTGTTGGCTATTTCCCTCTTCATCAGGTCCTTGAACGGTTTTTCCACGCCGAACATGTATTCGCAGAAACTTCCGCCGATCCCTTTGTAATGGAGCCCTTCTTCCGTAATGGTGAATTCGTTCCCCCTGGAGAAGAACCTTACCCCTTGCGGGCTCTCTTCATAAAAATAGGTTTTATAGGCCCCTTCACCGCCGAGGAAGGCGAAATATTCTACCGGGCCGATATTTCCATGCAGTCTCACATCGCTGATCATGAACAAAATATATCACAGGATCGGGGGAATATGCTATGAGATGAACGAACGTCAGGCAACAGGAGCAGGGTTAATGAAGAACCCCGCAGCAGAGCTGCGAGGTATCTTATCGTAAGGAGTTACTATTTTCATATTCGCTCGCTAAACCCGCAGCTAGCTGCGAGGAATGCGCTCGCTATCCGATTCAGGCGGGTTGACGGAATCGGTCCGGCCTTTTGAGAGCGTCTTCAGGTCTGCGAAGATATCCTTAATGCCCTGATACCGGTCTTCTCTCACTTTTCTGAGACACCTGATAACAATTTCATCGAGCCAGTCAGGAACGTCTTCCACGAGATCGGCAACACTGACTGATCCAATGCCCTCAAGGCTTCCGGTGAGCATTTCATAAAGAATTACTCCTGCTGAATAGATATCCGCACTCTCGTCCGGGGCAATCCCTCTGACAATTTCGGGCGGGGCGTAGGGAGGAGACTGACGCCTTTTGAGAAATGAGATATTGTTCCGCGCATCGACAGCGATATTGTCAGGGCTTAAAAGCCCGTATTGCAGGCCGTTCTTGTATGCCTCCTGAAGACCCCTCAGTATCTGTACCCAGAGCTTCAGGCCAAGTCTCGCCTCTATTTTTCCATTCCGGATAAAACCCCTCAGCGCTGTTTTCCCTGCCGGCATTTCTTCCTCCTCAAATTGAGGTTGCAGAGAAAGCGCCAGAGACTGCAGTCTCTTGTTTACATCCTTATAAACGGGGGAAACAGACTCTATCTCCCTGAAAACATCCATCGCTTTTTGCGGCTGCCCTGTTTCTTCAAGGAGCATGGCATATAAATAGAAGTCTTCAAGCGTAGCACGGTCCGGTTTCTTTTCGAAGAGATGAATCTGCAGCATTTCAGCGGCTTCGCTGAACATGCCTTCCTGTTTGAGAAGCATGGCAGCTTTTTTATATTCACCGGCTTCCCTGTAAGCCTTCACTGCATACATTGTTTTCCCTGCCTGCTCCATCACTTTTGCCACATCGATTTTCTTCCCCGCCTTATCATAGAGGGTTGCCGCCTCATCGAACTCACCTTCCAGCATCGCCACTTCCGCAGCGTCATCGAAACTGCCCGCCTTTGCATACATCTCCTTGGACTTATCGGTCATCCCTAACGCATCATAAAGCAGGGCAGCCTGACGGTAATCTCCGCCCTTCTCATAAAGCGCTGAAGCCTTCCGATAGTCTTTCAGCTTTTTTTCATAGACACGCGCTGCCGAGACAAAACTACCCGTTTTTTCGAGCCCTTCAGCTTCTTTCCGGTAATCCTCAATCACAGTGGTCTTCAGCTTCTTTGCAATGGTCTGTTTGTAGATGAATCTGATCAGAAAAAATAAAGCGACGAGGACAGGAACAATGATGATGAGAGACAGGGCAAAAAGCCCTTTGCTCGCCCCTTCGGGCAAAGGCTCATTGAAGGCTGGTTGCCCGACAGACGGGATGCCGAAGCGAAATACGAAATCAATCAGCAGGGCGGTAATCAAGAAATACCTCCGCGTTCATCTATTTTGTATATTATCATAACCCCCTCACCCTTGCCCTCTCCCGCCAGGGGAGAGGGATACACTTTCCCTGCTCATATTGCCGAAAAGAGCCATTTTGGCTATGATAGGGTTATGAGAAAGCTTTTTATTTGTATCTTCTTTGTTGCTTCCTGCATGTCCGTCCATAGCAGCGAGACTGACGGCAAGTCGCTGCTGAAGAGAGGCAAACACGAACTCGACCAGAAACAGTTCCAGAGCGCTATTGGCCATTTATCCGCTGCTGAGCGGGAGTTTCCTTTACTCGGGGATTATGCCCTGTTATGGCTCTCAGATGCCTATCATGAAACGAACAATCACGGAGAGGCATTGAACACAGTCCGGGCTTTGCTGAAAGAATATCCCCGCTCCCCGCTAGTCCAAAAAGCGCGCATCAGGGAGATTACAGAAGGACAAGAGCTTGAAGAAGACGTCCTTCGATTGTTCGAAGCATATCTGAAAGATTACCCTGACGATGCCGATATGAAATATCTGTTTGCCCAATGGCTGAAGAAAAATGGACAGGAAGAAAAGGCTAAAAAACTATTTAAAGATATCTATATCGCTGCAGGGCCTTTCGCCAAATCCGCGTACGATGAATTGTCTGCTTCAGATATCAGTGCCAACGACATGGTCAGGCGGGCCTCGAATCTTATCGACAGGATGAATTATAAAACCGCTGAGTCCGCCTTAAGGGGTGCGCTGACTGAAGATGACGGGACATTGGAGAAAGAAATCTTCCGGAACCTCGGCCTGACACTCTTCAGGCAGAAGAGATATCAGGAAGCAGCAGAGATCTATAAAAAGGTGAACGACAGATACTGGGAGGTGCGTTCCCTGTATCGTGCCGGGCAAAAAGACGTCATCAATGATGCAATGGATGACCTCCTCAAAAGCAAAGACAAACGGATTGGCTCTGTTCTCACTGCAGTCGCCGCTGATAAGAGGAGGGAGGGGGACACCGACGACGCTGTCCGTCTCTACCGGAAGATTATCGACCGCTATCCTTCGGACAAAGAAGATGCGCTCTGGGGCATAGGATGGACGTACTTTATGAATGGAGATTACAAGGAAGCGCACGAGGTTTTTGCAAGGCTTTATTCCTCCTACGAAAACCGGAAATACCTTTACTGGAAAGCCCGCAGTCTGGAAGCCGGCGGTGAGGATGCAACAGATATATATTCGGCTCTCCTGAACAATGAACGGGATTTCTACAGCCTCATGACCTATAAAAAACTTAAAGGCGGCGGCGGAAAATTGGTGAAAAGCCAGTCGCAGAAGATGTTCAAATCCGTCATGACTGCCGGAACCATTTCCGGAAAGCAGAAAAAGAACGACAGAATAGAGGCCCTCCTGGATCTCGGTTTCTCCCGGGAGGCATTATCCGAGCTGATTGCGCTGTCCAGGAATATCAATTCGATGGAAGACATCGTCTATGCCTGTTCGAAATTCCAGGAACTCGGAAGTTATGACTATTCTGTCAGGCTCGCAAAAAAACTACCCCCTACGGAAAGCCTGCATCAGTTTCTCTACCCCCGCGCATACTGGACCACAGTCGAGGGACTTGCTCAACGGCACGACATCGATCCGCTCCTGGTCCTTGCGATTGTCAGGGAAGAAAGCAGGTTCGATGCTGACGCGCGCTCGGTTGCAGGGGCATTGGGTCTCATGCAGCTCATGCCAAAGACCGCATACCGGCTGGACAACCATCTTGGGCTGGGGATAGACAATTCCTACGAGATATTGAATACAAAGAATAACCTCCATCTCGGCACCTACTACCTGAGTTCCCTGGTAAAGGAATTCGGCTCGTACACGTATGCAATTGCAGCCTATAACGCCGGGGAGGAAATAGTGAAAAAATGGCGCAAACAGAGGAGATACCGTTCTGCGGACGAATTCATTGAGGATATCCCGTATGAGGAAACCCGGAACTATGTAAAACGGGTACTGACCTCCCTGTTTGAATATAAACGCATCTCATCAGCCGGAGACGACGCGATAGAGATCTCGATCGAAAAGCTATAGACTTTCGTTTTGCCGTTTTGGTATTTTAGGTACGATGGTTTTTAACAGGACCCTCTTTGATGACGACCAGGTTATAGATCAACCACAAAATGGGAAAAAGGAGGCTATGCCGTTGGAAAAATTGAAGACTTTGGAAGATAAAATCACCTCAGCGATTGAGCGGGTCAAGACCCTTAAGGAAGAAAAAGCAGTCACCGACAGAAGGATAAAAGAACTCGAACAGCTGCTCAACGAGAAGAATGAGGAGGTGGAACAGCTGAAGGGAGAAAAGAATTCGATCAAAAGCCAGCTCGAATCCCTCCTTCACGAGATCGAAACGCTCGAATTAGCGTAAAGCATACGGACATGGGAAGCACCGAGGTCTACATCTTAGGTCAGAAATATACGATAAAGGGAGACGCGCCTGAGGAGTATATCAGGGAAATCGCTTCCTTTGTCGATAAAAAGCTGAAAGAAGTGCATAACTCCATACCGAATATCACGCCTGTGAAGGCGTCAATTCTGGCCGCCCTCGACATCGCAGACGAACTCTTCAAACTCAGGAGCGAACAGGAAGTGATGACGAAAACCATCGAAGAAAAAGCGGAACGACTGGCCTCGCTGTTTGATTAGACTCAGATATTTCCCGCCTTCGCCGGTCCCGATAAGACAGTTGTAACCCTCAAAAAAAGCATTTTTGTAATATTCCTGTAATATTTCTTTGCTATAGTACCTCCATGGCAAGCGACAAAATAAAGGTCCTTTTTGTCTGTGTTCATAATTCAGCAAGAAGTCAAATGGCCGAAGCATTTCTAAACCATTACGGCGGAAATGTATTTGAAGCAGAAAGCGCGGGGTTGTCACCCGGCGAGCTGAATCCAGCGGTAGTAAACGTGATGAAAGAAGAAGGGTTCGATATTTCAGCCAATAAAACAAAACGCGTATTTGATTTTGTGAAATCGGGAAAGACGTTTCATTATGTGATTACCGTCTGCGATCAGGCAACTGCCCAAAAGTGTCCGGTATTTCCCGGGATAACCAAACGTCTCCACTGGTCGTTTGAAGATCCGTCTTCGTTTGCGGGAACATATCAGGAAAAGATGTCAAAAACCCGCGACGTGCGGGATAAGATAAAGTCCAGCGTACTCGAATTTATCAGGTCACTTTCATAATTTGTCCAATTATTCGTTGAAGGAATCTACACGTCTCGTTCTTCCTCCGTATCTGAAAGATGCCTCTAAAGGCAGATGGTTCAGCCAGAAAATTCCAAATAACTCCTTATTGTTCTTCTATTGACAGCTTCCCATAAATATATTAATGTATATACAAAACTACATACGAGGTAATTTATGAAATTTGCAAATGTGAAAGAACTCCAGAAAGATGCATCTCGCATTATCAGTCTTGTTGAAAAGGGAGAGGATGTTATCATCACCAAACGAGGCAAACCTGCTGCCGTTATATATCCGCTCAGTGAAGATACGATTGAGGATTATATGATTCAGCATAGCCCCAGCATCCGAAAAAAGATTGAAGAAGGGCTGAAAGACAGCAGAGAGGGGAAAATTATACCCCTGAGAGATATCATAAAGGCAAGAAAGCGTGCCTGAATTCAGGGTCGTCTTTACTGTAAAAGCACAGAAGGACTTATCTGATTTACCTGAACACGAGATAGACCAAATCCTTTCATCTTGTTTGAGACTCGAAAGAAATCCTCATCCAGACGGTAAGCATATCAAGAAACTCAAAGGATACAAGGATCTGTATCGCCTCAGGATAGGGGATTACAGGGCAGTCTTTGAATGGCAAAGGAATACTGTTACCGTTGTTAGGTTGTTGACCAGGCAGGATTTCGGGAAAAGGTATTAATGAATCAATATCTTCCTCCTCCTTTTTCAAAGCTGACATAATGGTACAGAGTACAAACCATAATCAGAACAGATAATTCTGTACTTGATGTCAGCCGTTGCTGTCATTGCGAGCCGAAGGCGAAGCAATCTCATCTTCTATTCTTTACTATGTATCATAGCTGTCCAAGATATTCAGGACAGCTTCATTCGAGACAATTAACCCATCCTCCGCAGGTTGCCCCTGATTTTGATAAAAAAGGGAAGGTGATCAGTGTCTATGTCGCGTCACTGTTTGATGTCCGAAAGGAGTGAGAAGTAAAAGCGCATGTAGTGCCGACTACCCCCTTGAAAACCTTGCGTTGAACTGCAATAATTTCGCACGATGTATTTACGAAGACGTTGCCGCATCAAGGACGGGGTAAAGTATGAATCATGGGCACTGGTAGAATCCGTGCGGACGGCGCGAGGGCCACGTCAAAGGACAGTGGTAACAGTCGGTAAACTTCCCGGCCTGGATGAAGAGGAGAAGATTGGCTGGGAAGAGATAGGCCGTGTGCTTGATGGCAAGCCGGCGCCAACAGCGACTCTGTTTAGGCAAGAGCCCGATATCCCTTCCTGGGCTACAGTCAATATCAAGGGCATACAAGTAGAGCGGCTTCGACATTTTGGAGATGTCTACCTCGGCCTTGCTCTTTGGAAGAGGCTGGGTCTTGAAAAGTTCTGCGAACAACATATACCTTCCGGCAGAGAAGATATTCCCTGGTCGGTAATGGCAGCTGTTCTTGGTCTCGCCAGATTCTGCGTCCCGTCGTCAGAACTGCAGATAGCAGATTCATGGTACGGCAAGACGGCACTTGATGATCTTCTTGGGGTGCCTGCCGAGAAGATTAACGATGATCGGTTATATCGTGCACTGGATGCGCTTCTTCCTCACAAGGACGCATTGTGCAAGCATTTACAGAAAAGATATGGGGAGCTGTTCGGCGTCAAATTCGATTTTCTTATTTATGACATTACTTCCACATATTTTGAGGGATCTGGGAAAGCCAACATCCAGGCAAAGAGAGGTTACAGCAGAGACGGCCGGCCTGACTGCGTGCAGGTCTGCATCGGACTGGTGGCCAGCGTCGAGGGGTTACCCCTTGCCTTTGAAGTTTTTGACGGAAACCGTACTGATGTAACCACGGTCGAAGAGATGGTTGAGCTTATGCAGAACAAATACGGGAAAGCGGAGCGAATATGGGTAATGGACAGGGGGATGGTAAGCGAAGAAAACATAGAGTCCTTACAGAGCTGTGGCGCCCGCTACCTTGTTGGCACACCTAAATCCATGCTCAGAAAATTCGAGCATGAGCTTATTGATAAAGACTGGCAGGAGGTTCAGCCAGGGGTAGAGGTCAAACTTTGTTCTGCCCCCGATGGCACGGCGGAAAGTTTTGTTGTGTGCCGCTCGGAAGGGAGAAAAGATAAAGAAACAGCCATTCTGAACCGGTTCATTACACGATTGGAAGCGGGGCTTGATAAACTTAAGCAGCAGGCTGATCAGGGAAGACTCCGGGACCGGCAGAAGGCAGACCGCAGGATCGGGCGTCTTCTGGAGAGAAACAGCCGGGCCGCATCTCTCTTTGACATCACGGTAGAAGAACAGGGAACGGGCATTGAGAAACGCCTGAAGGTAATCATCAAAAAACACGAAGACCGCTATGAGTGGCTCCTTTCCACCAGCGGCAGCTACCTTCTTCGCACTAACTGGACAGAGAAATATCCCAGGGAGATATGGAAAACATATATTCAGCTTACTCAGGTAGAAGATGCCTTCCGGACCGCCAAGAGCGAGCTGGGGATGAGGCCGATCTATCATCATAAAGCGGATCGCACACAGGCTCATATCCTCGTGTGCTTTCTGGCACTGGTGCTGTGGCGGACACTTCAGCAGTGGATGGAGTGTTCAGGGCTGGGCACTGCTCCGAGGAAACTCCTTGAGGAACTGCGTGAGGTAAAGTCTCTCGATGTGCTTTTGCCTTCACGTGAAAACAAAACAATCCGGCTGCGAGTTGTGAGCACTGCGCCTCCTGGTCTGAAAATTTTGCTTCAGCATTTGAAGCTGCCGCTGCCTAGCAGACCAAAGATCGTTGAAAATGTAGTGCCGACTTTGGCCGGGTGATCGAGCTAACTTATTGATTTGTAAAAACTTTGAATTTCAAACTGCGGAAAATGGGTTAACCTATTGAAATCGTAGTGTTTTGGAACGGTTTTGCTGTCGCTTTGAAATCAGGCTCCCTATGCTGTCCAAAAAACGCTGGATATTGTCATACCGGCGAAAGCCGGTATCCAGTGACGTTAGCAATTCAATAAGGCTAAAAGTCGCTGGATTCCGGGTCGAGCCCGGAATGACACCAAAAATTTACGGGTTTCACTTCTCTCAAATGCTGTCCAAGAAATTTATTTTGAACAAGAGTGACTATGTATATAAGGAGAGATTGCCGCGCTTCGCTCTCAATGACGACCGAAATCCCAAGAACTGGTACTGTCTATTACCTACGGTAACTATTGGTTTTTGAATATTACCGATTTTCACTCTTCGCAGGTGTTGTTCGCACCTATATACAAATGTTTCCCCCTGTTGCTTTCATAAAGAAACCAGAATCTAAAGCAAATCGTACCAGGGCTTGACATATGACGTAGGCAATAAGATTATTTACACATAATATTGTGTTATAATTATGTGTAAATGGAGGTGTGATATGGCTACGAATCTCGCATTAGACGATGGACTGATTGCTGAGGCCCAAAAGGTCGGGCATCATAAAACAAAAAAAGACGCGGTAACAACTGCATTGAAAGAATACGTTGCGAGGAAAAAACAGATTGAAGTAATCGGCTTGTTCGGCAAAATCGATTTCGACAAAACCTATGACTATAAAAAAGCAAGAACGAGATGAAAGTCCTCGTTGATACGTGCGTTTGGTCTAAGGTCCTCAGATATAAAGCTTCAGACCTGGAGACAGCAGAGAGAATCAAGGAACTCATAAAGAACGGCACAGTAGTCATGATTGGGCCGATCCGACAGGAACTTCTCTCCGGAATATCCAATCTCTCACAATTCAACAAATTGAAAGAGGTGCTTTCTGCATTTCAGGATATTCCGCTTGAAAGCAAACACTTTGTGAAGGCTGCTGAATTCAGCAATATATGCCGAAAAAATGGCATTCAGGGTTCAACGATTGATTTTCTGATCTGCGCTGTAGCAACCATTCAAAACCTAATTATTTTTACCACCGATAAAGACTTCGAAAATTACAAAATATATTTGCCGATAAAATTGCTCTGAGAAAATTTTTATTTTTTCATAGACGCCTAATATTTCTCAAATCCAACGGTAAACCCCTGTCCTTGCGAACGAAGTGAAGCAATCTCGCATCTCAGGGTTGAGATTGCCACGGTCGCATCGACCTCGCAATGACACGTGTATCAAACCTGCAAGAGAGTTATCGTCGGATTTCGTATTTATTGCCTTGAACCTTACCGTCTTGCATGGATATAATCACTCCATCATGAAAAACCTCTGGAGCATACGGATGAGAGCATCCAAAAGAGTAGAGAGTAGTAAGCATGAAGCAGGTAGGGGAAAAGAAATCCATATCTCCGGCGCAGAGGGGCTTTATGAAGCATCGAATATTCAAAAGGCAGTAACGCGCTCAATCGAAAGGGCGCTCACCCATCCGAAAGGCAAGGCAGATAAAATCACCGTCACGATTGAAGAAATAAAGCGGAAACCGCTCGAAATATCATCGCTGCCTGTTGCAACGCTCGATTGTGATACACCGACCGAAGCAGAACATCAGATACTGCATATCCTTCTTTCTCTGGGGATTTCAAAAAAGGCGGTTAATGCAGCTTTCACGGCGATTAAAAATGGAGGGATGCGGGGCGCGACAATCATAACCTCTCAAAAGGGCATACAGCTTGAACCCGACAAAAAAAGAGGCGTGCGGGCATCGAGACTTGGGGTTACGAAAACAGCATCAACAAGCCTCTCGCTGCGACTTTCGCGGCATGGTATTAATACCGATGTGGTGAAAGAGGCATTGATTCTTGCATCAAAGGTCATGGCACACAGATACATCGTTGCGGAATTGTGCATCTCCGATGACCCCGGGTATACCACCGGGTATGTGGCTTCAAAAAAATACGGGTATGTCCGGATACCGCATATAAAAAAGAAGGGAAGCAGACACGGAGGAAGGGCTTTTTTTATACAGAAATCGGCTGATGCCGGAGATATTATCCATTACCTTGAAGAGACTCCTGTCATGGTGGTAAATGCTGCAGCATGCAAAGGTATTCTATCGATTGATGAAATCCTCGATCATACTCATCTGTAACCCTGCTGCAAAAAGCATGTCCGAATCTAAAATCGAGCGGGCCCGCCGCCTTCTCGAACAAAAGGATTATCGCGTAGAACTGCTTCTTACGAAACAGCGCGGAGAGGCCGAACAGCTGGCAAAAGATGCAACGAAAAGTGCGCCCCATATGATCATTGCAGCAGGCGGCGACGGTACATTCAATGAGGTTGCGAACGGTATTGCAGGCTCTGAAATACCTATGGCGATCCTTCCGATGGGGACCACCAATGTTCTTGCAAAAGAGCTCGGCATACCGGACACCGTCGAAGGCGCCCTTGAAGCGGCGCTGAACAACAAACCGAAAAGCGTTTCGCTCGGCAGAATCGTTATCGTTCGTGATGCGACTCCGGTCGCGCGTTATTTCATTTTAATGGCTGGGATCGGGTTTGACGGAGAGGCGGTCTACGGGATAAATGAAACATTCAAAAAAATTTCCGGGAAGGGCACCTATCTTTATAGCGGAATAAAGACGCTCTTGCGGTTCGATCCCGATAATCTTGCGGTGACCGTCGATGGGAAAACATATACCGCTTTTTCCGTTATTGTGGGGAACGCGTCCAAATATGGCGGGAATTTCAAAGTTACTCCCGACGCCCGGCTTACCGAACCCACCTTTGATGTCTGCCTGTTTAAGGGGAAAAAACGTGTTGACACGTTCCGTTATATACTTGGCATCGTAACGGGAAGCCATCTGAAGTTTGGCGATGTGGAATATCTCAAGGCCAGACACATTGCAATAAAAGGCCACGCTCATATTCAGATCGACGGCGATTACTTTGGCATGACGCCTGCAGAGATATCGATTGTCCCCAACGCCCTCAGACTCATTTTTTAATCACTCCGCCGCCGATTACGGTCTCCCCGTCATAGAAGACAGCGCTCTGGCCCGGTGCAGGCGCCCACTGAGAAGCATCAAACATGACTCGAACAACATCGATTGGTAATCCCCCCATCCCCCCTTTCCGCACCCCGGCGGATTCGCAGAGGCGAAAGTAAAGTGGGGTGAGAGAGGATTTGCCTCTAAGAATAATGTCGCCGGTTCTTCCTTCATCGTTGAGCGAACCTTTACCGATGCTCTGAATGCCAAGCCTATTTCATCCGAACTTCCTAAGGATGGCACGAGGGGGTTAATCCAGTTGAGATCGCCAACGGAAAACTCTTTCTTCATTGCAGTATCGCGGGGACCTACGTATAGGGTGTTTGACGGGACATCGATATCGGCAACATAGAGCGGCTCTGGAGACGCGATACCCATCCCCTTTCTCTGGCCGATGGTATACCCGAATATTCCTTTATGAGTCCCTATCACTTTGCCATTCATATCGACAATCGGCCCCGGTTTTCCGGCAGCAGAAGCATGTTTCTCAATAAACGCAAGGTAGTTGTTGTCTTCTATAAAACATATTTCCTGGCTTTCAGTACTGTCTGCTGCAGGCAGCCTAAGTTGTTGTGCCAGTTGCCGGACCTCTTCTTTTTTATAGAACCCCAGAGGCAATAACAGCCTTTTCAATTCTTCCTGTTGCAAGGCATACAGGAAATAGGACTGGTCCTTCTTCGGATCAATCCCTTTCTTAAGAATGAAATAATGAGCAAGGCGTTCAAATCCCCCCTTACCCCCCTTTTCTAAAGGGGGGGCTGAACGGGTTAATTGATGGGTTGTTGTGGTCTCTGCTTCCACTCTCGCATAATGTCCGGTTGCAATGAATTCAGCTCCCTGCTCGTCTGCCTTTGCTATAAGGTATGGGAACTTGATGAAGCGGTTGCAGAGTATGCATGGATTCGGGGTCAGACCTTTCATGTATGCATCGATAAACGGTTCGATCACTTTTGTGTGAAAAGCATCCCTTACATCAATGGTACTGTGTGGTATGCCCAGTGCCCGTGCGTTTCTCGCCGCAGATTCGATTGAATCGAGGGAACAGCACAGTCTGCATGAAGTTTCCCCGCTTGCGTTCCGCATCAAAAACGAAACCCCCTCAACTTCATATCCCTGTTTTTTCAGGAGATATGCTGCTACAGAAGAATCCACCCCTCCGCTCATTCCAACAACAACCTTAGCCATAGTAACAATATAACAGATTGACCTGCTACCCTGTAATTATTACAATACTCTTCAGCCATGAAAAATATTGTCCTCACCGGCTTTATGGGAGCCGGCAAAACAGCTGTCGGAAAAGAGCTTGCTCATATCCTCGGCATAAAGCTCATCGATGTTGACACGGAGATAGAGAAATCTGAACAGATAACGATTAACGAGATTTTCAGTGAGTTCGGAGAGCCGAGGTTCAGGGAAATTGAAACGATGATGATAAAGACAGCTTGCCGCCGGGAAAAATCTCATCATCTCTACCGGAGGCGGTGCTGTCCTGAAGCAGGAAAATATGGATACACTGCGTGAAAACGGAGTCATTGTATGTCTCATGGCTTCACCCGAAACGATACTTAAGAGGACCAGCACGAGCAATGACAGGCCTCTGCTGAAGGTAGAAAACCCTTTAGAGAAAATCAACCAGCTTCTGACCTTCAGAAAGCCGTTTTACGAAAAAGCGGATATCATGATTGATACAGAGAATAAAACTCCCCTGCAGATTGCAGAGGAAATCATTGGGAAAATCCGGGAGACAACTGCGGGATGATCGTAGCCGCAGGCTTTAGCCTGCGTAGACCCTGCGCAAACTAAAGTTTGCGGCTACAATATATTAGGGTTAATAATCGCGGCAGACCAACCTGATCGGGGAATCCAGACATTAAGGGATATACACCATGGAAAAAATAAGGGTTGAACTTGGGGAAAGAAGTTACGACATTATCATAGGGAGCAATATCCTCGATAACCTCGGAGAGAACCTCAAGGCATTAAACCTAAGCCCCAGAGCAGCCATTGTAAGCAACCCGACTGTATTTTCGCTCTATGGGGAACGTGTAGCAGAAGCTGTCAGAAAGTCGGGGTTCAATGTTGTAACGGTTACTGTCCCGGACGGTGAGGAATATAAAGACCTCCTCCGGATACAGCAAATATATGATAACCTCCTTGCACACAAACTCGACAGGTCTTCAGCGCTGATCGCATTGGGTGGAGGGGTAATCGGCGACATGACCGGTTTTGCTGCATCCACCTATATGAGAGGGATTTCCTACATCCAGGTTCCTACCACGCTGCTTGCCCAGGTAGACAGTTCCGTCGGCGGCAAAACAGGGGTAAACCATAGTCTCGGGAAGAACATGATAGGGACGTTCTGGCAGCCGGGGCTCGTATGGATTGATGTGGAAACTCTGCAAACCTTGCCGAAAAGAGAAGTCCTGGCCGGCCTTGCCGAGGTGATCAAATACGGCATTATTTATGACAAAGGGTTGTTCGATTTTATCGAGACCAACAGGGACATGATTCTCAACCTCGACCATAATGCGCTGACTCACATCATCAAACGCTCATGCAAAATAAAGGCAGAAGTCGTAGCAAAGGATGAGAGAGAGTCGGGTTTACGGGCGATACTGAATTACGGACATACCATAGGACATGCAATAGAGACAGTTACCGGCTATACACACTTTCTCCACGGAGAGGCCGTCGCAATCGGGATGTACCGTGAGGCTGTGCTCTCTCACCTGCTCGGGTTTGTCGGGAAAGAGCAGGTTGTGAGAATTAAAACGGTGATAGACGCATTCGGCCTCCCCTCGGAAATGCCCCCGGAGGTCGGCGTCGACAGTTTGCTTGCCTCGATGCAGCTCGATAAAAAAACGGTTGCAGGTCAGTTGAAATTCATCCTCCCCGAGAAAATAGGAGCTGTCCGCATACACAGGGGAATAAGTGAAAAGGCTATAAGAGAATCATTGCTATCCTGAAGAACGCTCGTCGAACAATATCAATGAATTACCTGCAGCGTGCAGACTGTCCGTCAATGGTAGCCGCAGGCTTCAGCCTGCGCAAATACAACGCAAACTAAAGTTTGCGGCTACATTATGGGGAACCCTGCTAATCGAGAATCAGATGCAGCAGCTTGCAGATGATCCATGCAAGGATAAGGCATGCGGGAAGTGTAAGAAACCAGGCTAATACGATACTCTTGCCTATCCCCCACCTTACTGCAGAAAACCTCTTCGACGCACCAACCCCCATTATCGTGGATGAAATAACATGGGTGGTTGACAAAGGAAGCCCTATTCTTGATGCAACTTCTATTACTGTAGCGGCGGCAGTCTCTGCAGCAAACCCATGAATCGGCCTGAGTTGCACAAGCTTTACCCCGAGGGTCTTGATGATTCTCCACCCTCCTGCTGCGGTACCGAACGCCATCGCTGTCGCGCAGAGTACGATGACCCAGATCGGGACATGAAAATCAGGGAGGTGGTAATAACTGACCAGCGCCATTGTTATGATACCCATTGTTTTCTGGGCATCGTTGCTGCCGTGGCTGAATGCCATATAGGCTGCAGACACGATCTGAAGCCTTCCAAAAATATTACTGACTAATGTCGGTGTGGATTTTTTGAAAAGCCACATGAGAAAGTACATCAATAAAATACTCAAGGCAAACCCGATGAGAGGAGAGAGGAACAGCCCTATGAGGACCTTATACACCCCTTTCGAAATAATAACGCTGAATCCTGATGTGGCAATTGCCGCGCCAACCACACCCGACAGGATCGCATGGCTTGAAGAGGTGGGAAGCCCGAGATACCATGTGATTAAATCCCAGACAATGGCAGCTATCAAGGCGGCAATAATGGTGACCTGTGTAATAGAAACAGCCTGAACAAGACCGGATCCTACGGTTTTTGCAACTGCTGTGCCTGACAGCGCACCCACCATATTTAATCCAGCTGCCATTAAGACGGCAACCTTAGGCGTTAGAACCCTCGTGGATACTGATGTGGCAATCGCATTCGCGGTATCGTGAAAGCCATTGATAAAATCGAAAATAAGGGCAAGGACGATAACGCAGAGGAGTAAGAAAAATGTTTCAGGCATTTTTGAGGACTATCGCTTCCAGTATGTTGGCAACATCCTCACATTTGTCTGATGCGTCTTCGAGGTGTTCATAAATCTCTTTCCATTTAATAATGAGGATTGGGTCTTTTATTTCTTCAAACAAATGTCCGAGGGCGTCTCTGAACCCTCTGTCTATCCTGTTTTCGAGCTTATTGATCTCGATGCAGTATTCCTGGATATGGGAGTAATTCTTTTCTCTCAGTTTCTTTATCGCCTTTTCAACAAACTCAACGGTTGTAAGGAGGTCCTTCGACATGGTAATCGCCCATTTCGTTGATTCCTTCAATTTAAATACCGTGAGCCTGTCGGCTGCGCCCCAGATAAGGTCAAGGATATCGTCTATTGATGAGGCAAGGGAATGAATGTCTTCCCTGTCTATGGGGGTTACGAATGTCTTATTCAGTTTTTTGATGATATCATGGGTAAGAACGTCGCCGTCCTGCTCCAGTTCATGTATCTCTCTTGCCCAGGCATCCAGCGTAGTGAAATGCTCCATAATGCCGACCAGGAGGGTTGCCGCATGGGTCACATTTGCCGCAGCATTCTCAAAAATCACAAAAAAATCTGTTTCTTTCGGAAATATTTTCATTACTTGCCTATTTAAGTACCTTAGAATATATAAAAATTGATTTTAAAGTCAATAAATGAACTCTTATCGTTGCATTAGAATAAAAAATAATGCTATAAGTAGTATATGGATGCACCGATACATATCCTTGTTGTCGATGATGAGGCCGACCTTTTAGAACTGGTATCGTATAACCTCAGGAAAGAGGGCTTCATTGTTGATACCGCCGCTGACGGGGAGAAAGCTCTCAGTCAGATAAAGAAAGGCGCCTTTGCCTTATTGATCCTCGACCTTATGCTCCCGGGAATTCAGGGCATGGAACTCTGCCGCATCGTGAGAAATGATCCGAAAACTGCCCGCCTGCCTATTATCATGCTGACCGCAAAAGGCGAGGAAGTCGACAGGGTATTGGGTCTTGAGATGGGGGCCGACGATTATATGTCAAAACCCTTCAGCCCGAGGGAACTGATCGCACGGGTAAAAGCAGTCCTGCGGAGGTCAGTCGAAAAACCATTTTCAGAAAAGATCCTGAAGGTCGGCGAACTTGAAATCGACAGGGAACGGTATACTGTTTCCCTCAAAGGAGAGCCGGTAAAACTGAGCGCAACAGAATTCAAGCTGCTCCTTTTTCTCGCTGAACGAAAAGGTAAAGTCTTCAGCAGGGATCAGCTTCTTGACGCAGTATGGCGGGATGAGGCCTTTGTCGAGCCGAGGACAGTCGATGTGCACGTCAGGAGGTTACGGTCCCAGATCGAAGATGACCCTGCGCACCCCAGATACGTTAAAACAATGCGCGGCATCGGCTACTCATTCAGTGAAAAATAATGAAACATGTCCTTTTCAGGAGGATTTTTCTCGCCTATCTCATCACAGCCCCCCTCCTTCTTCTGTTTCTTGAGCTGTATCTCTCAAGCTCTATAAAAGACAACTACATAGCAAACCTCAGATCGGGGCTTATAATACAGGCAAGCCTGATCGCCGACCAGATACCGACTGCCTCTCCGGCTGACCTTGACGATTTCTGCAAACGATTCAAAGAAAAAACAGACGCACGGATTACCATCATCGACGATTCAGGCCGTGTTCTGGGAGACTCCGACGAACCATCCGTAATGATGGAGAACCACTCCGACCGGCCTGAAATTAAGGAAGCCGCCATCAGCGGCGTGGGGACCTCCATCAGGCGAAGCAAGACCCTGCAGAAGGACCTCTTCTATCTCGCTGTCTCGACCACACAGGATTCACGGGAAAGGTTCCTGCGCCTGTCTATCCCCCTGCATGACGTAGAGAATGCCATGAATACGATACGGTTCAGGATAATCATCGCTTCCCTGGCAGTCTCGTTCGTGGTCATCGTATTTGGGCTCATTCAGGTGAGAAGGATCACAAAATCGATCGAGGAAATCACCGACTTTTCGAAAGAGGTTGCTGCCGGCAATTTCAAAAGAAGATTATTGCTTGCGGGAAAAGACGAACTTGGTGAACTGGGGAAGAACATCAGTAATATGGCCAGGGAATTACACGAAAGGCTCACCCTGAGCGAAGAAGAAAAACGCAGGTTCGAAGCGATCCTCAAAAATATGTCGGACGGGCTCATTCTGGCCGACACAAAAGGGAAGATTATCCTCGTGAATGACGCCTTGAAGAATCTCTTCGGCATCCCGCACGCCATTGAAGGCAAAACAGTCATGGAAGCCCTGCGAAAAGGAGAACTGATGGAAGTCATCGAGGAAGTCGCAATAAGCAGGGAAAGAATATCGCGCGGAATAGAGATAGCCACCCCGAGAGATCTCTATCTCCTGATGACCGCCGCCCCATTCTACTCTCAGGACTTTGGAGGGGATTTATCCGGAATCGTTCTGACATTTCATGATATTACGAGGCTCAAGAAACTCGAAGAGGTGAGAAAGGATTTTGTCGCGAATGTCTCCCATGAGATAAAGACCCCCATCACTGCGATAAAAGGCTTTGCCGAAACACTCATCGAGGGCGCGCTCGACGATAAAGAAAACGCGAAGAAGTTTCTTGAAACGATCAAGAACCACAGCGAACGTTTGAATTCTCTCGTGAGCGATCTTCTGACCCTCTCAGGCATAGAACTCGGGGACATCCAGATAGCGAAACAGGACGTCAATATTGAGGAAGTGATCGATTCTGTTTTTACCACCCTCGGAGAAAAGGCGCGGAGCAAGGGATTGTATCTCAAAAAACAGATTGCAGCGGAGATCAGCGTCATGAGAGCGGACAGGGACAGATTGATACAGATACTGCTGAACCTGGCTGATAACGGCATCAAGTTTACGGAAAAAGGTGGGATAACAATAGGAGTGAAAAGTGAAAAGTTGAAAGTTGAAAGTGAAGGAGAAAAAGACTTCATTCAACTGACTGTGAACGATACCGGAACCGGCATCCCCCAAAAACACCTCTCCCGTCTCGGGGAGCGTTTCTATAGAGTCGACCGGGCGCGCTCAAGAGAGCTCGGGGGAACAGGCCTCGGACTCGCGATCGTCAAGCATCTCGTAAAGGCGCATGGCTGGGAAATGAAAATCGAAAGTGAAGAGGGGAAAGGCACAGCAGTACATATTCTCTGTCCCATCAAGGAAACAGCATAAGTCACCTGATTGTCTCATTCTTTCCATAATGCAGTGTAACCGAAATTTAATCTTCCCTTAATATTCCTGTAACATTCCTACAGTAAATTAATTCAATGCATTTTTGGTGCTCATTGCGGAAAACGATAAACCAATTACGACATCCAAAGATACATCATTGAGCGTAAAAGTTAATGCAATGGCATTAATAACTTATTCAGAAGGAGGAAAGAGGATGAAGAGAAAGTTTTCAGTATTCGCAGTAATCCTGTGCTGCATGACGTTGTTGATAAGTTCATCAATAGTGTCGGCCGCAGAGGAAAAGGCAGTGGAGCAGACAGATATCGATAAGGTTGTCAAGGCGTTGAAAGGGTTCAAATTCGGAATGTTATATTATCTGTCGTACCAGAATGGGGAGACGGGGGACCTGGATAACGGCACAGGCTACAGCCAGTTCACCATCAAAAGAGGATATTTCAGGGTAACAAAGGAAATTCTTCCCTGGTTCGATGCGCACGTAACGTTCGATGTGACTACAATCAAGGATCCGGAAGATGTAGGTGATCCCGCGAACAATTACGACGGGTCTATCGCCGTGAGGATCAAATATGCATACGGCAAAATCAAGCTTCCCGACTTCGCTTTCTTCACCAAGCCGTTCGTCGAAGTCGGCGTGGTCCATATGCCATGGCTCGACTTCGAAGAGCATATCAACATGTACCGGGCCCAGGATACGATGTTTATGGAAAGAAACAGCCTCTTCAATTCCGCAGACCTCGGCGTTACCTTCGTCTCTCTCTTCGGCGGAGAAATGCCCAAGGAATATCAGGAGAAGGTGAGCAGTTATTATCCGGGACGTTATGGAAGCATGTCCGTTGGAATTTACAACGGCGCAGGATATCATGCATCGGAAAAGAATCAGAACAAGCCTGTTGAGGCGCGGCTGACAGTAAGGCCCCTACCTGACATCGTTCCCGGTCTCCAGCTCTCTTATTTCGGTCTCTGGGGGAAAGGCAATAAAGATACCGATCCGGACTGGACTGTGAATAACGGAATGGTGAGCTTTGAGCATGAATATGTTGCAGTGGCCGGACAGTATTACGAGGGCAAAGGCAATCAGAAGGGCGACGACGAATTCGACAAAGACGGATATTCGATCTTCGCGGAAATTAAACCGCTCAATAAATTCAGCATCATCGGCCGTTATGACCAATTTGATCCGAACGACGATGCCGACGACGATGAGAACACGCGTTATATCATCGGCGCCGCATACCACATAGACAAACGGCACAAGAATATGGTCATTCTTGATTATGATACCGTCGATTATGAGCAGAAAGATAAAACCGACGATAAAAGAATACAGCTGACATTACAGGTAGCTCTTTAAGCCAAATAAAGAGCTTGCTACCCCTCTGCCCTCCCGCCCCCCGGGAGGGTTTTTTTTTCATGAGCATTAAGAAAAGGTGGGGTCTCAATTTCTGAAGCCGGATCACGGATAATCCCGACGAGGCTGCAGACGAAGCGGAAGCCTCGCCTCCGAATTATCAAGGCGTTCATAAGTATGAAGACATTGATTATGAAATCCCTCCTAACCTCCCTTTGCCAAAGGGAGGAAATACGCCCCTCTTTGGCAAAGAGGGGATGGGGAGATTTTTCAATAATGAGGCCTTACTTATGCACTCCTTAGTAAGTAAAAACAGTATAATCGGAAAGAAGGCACATACAATGGACAAAGGTAGTTTATCCGGCTTCAGAAATTGAGCCCGGTTCCTGTAGAAGATATTTTCCAAGGAAAGTGAAATAGAATATCCAATGCAACCGAAAAATAATTTCCTCTGGGGAGTCGCAACTTCCGCCTTCCAGCTTGAAGGATCACCGCATGCTGACTGGACGTCCTGGGACGCCATTCTGGATACGACTCCGAATGTAACCAATCATTACGTCCTCTACAGAGAAGACCTTGAGCTCCTGAAAGAGCTCGGCGTCAACGCATACCGGTTCTCGATAGAATGGAGCAGGATACAGCCAAGGGAGAATGTGTGGGACGAGAAGGCAATCGAGCATTATCAGGAGATCATCAATATCCTCAATGAAAACCATATTGAGCCTATGGTTACGCTGCACCATTTTACCCATCCGCTATGGTTCATCAAAAAATATCCCTGGCATAGCGATGCATCTGTCGACAAGTTCCTCGAATATACGGAGAAAATAGTATCCGCGATCAAAGGGGTCCGGTACTGGATTACATTCAATGAGCCGTATGTTCTCCTTTTAGGCGGATACCTCGAAGGGTGCATGCCACCCGGCATCAGCAATCCTTCGCTGGCACTCAAAGCGCTGGAGAACATTCTCATATGCCATGGAAAGGCGTTCGACATGATCCATGCCAAAGTGCCCGGCGCCATGGTGAGTGTTGCGCACAACATGGCGGCCCTTGCACCATGGGACAGATGGAACCCTTTCGACAGGCTGATTGCTGATATCGCAAAATATTTTTACAACCATTCGCTCCTCGACGCCTTTTTGACCGGCAGATTATACGTCAAATTCCCTTTCAGAAAACCGATCGAGCTCACTGTGCCGATTAAAGACAAACTCGACTTTTTCGGGGTGAATTACTACACGAGGGTGCACATGCGATTTAACCCGTTCAAAAAGATGGGGGTCGAACTGAGGCACAGGGACATCGACGGATACGGCCTCACCGACATGGGATGGGAAATACACCCGCGCGGCCTCGCAAAGGTCCTGAGATATGCTTCGAAGCTGAACGTTCCCCTGCTCATCACCGAGAACGGCATCGCGACGCACAATGACCGGAAAAAAATAAAATTCATAAAGAGGCATATCGACACCATTGAACAGTGCATTCAGAACGGAATCGATGTGAGAGGCTATTTCTACTGGTCATTGATCGACAACTACGAATGGCTGCAGGGACTTGATGCCCGGTTCGGCCTCTATCAGGTGGATTTCAATACCCTTGAGCGCAAACCCACCAAAGCAGCTTTATACTATTCATATCTCATCAAAAGCAGAGCCCAGTTGTAACAATAATTTCACACTTCCTTCATACTCCTGTAATTAATAAAACTTATCATAGTATTAATGTTATTGTGTGATTTTCATATTCACACGACGTACTCTGACGGCGCAGTGGAGTTGAGAAAAACTGTTGACCTCTTCGGACAGGCCGGGTTCGACGCCATTGCCATTACAGACCATGTGGTCAACGGCGACAGCTCGTTCGGAAAGCTGGCCCACCGCTTCCGCTTCACGGTAAACGAAGATAACTTTGAGGCATACGCCTCTCACGTCAGGCAGGAGGCCGAACGGGCATGGGACAAGTACGGTATGCTCATCATCCCCGGCGTAGAGATCAGCAAAAACTATATTTCTTCTGATAAGTCAGCGCATTTCCTTATCCTCGACATTAAGGAGTTCATCCCTGCCTGCTGGAGTTACGAAAAGATATTTCTCGAGGCAAAGGCGCAGAAGGCTCTCATTATCGCCTGCCATCCGCATCACAGTTCAGAGATGGCGACAAGGGATACGCTCTTCCTCTGGAACAACAGGGAGAAGTACGCCAAATATATCGACGCCTGGGAGGTTGCGAACAGGGACGATGTCTTCAATGTGATAAGCCTGAAAAAATACCCGTATATCGCGAACAGCGATTTCCACAGGGTCCGGCATCTCTACTCATGGAAGACGCTCCTGAACTGTGAAAAGAATGCGGAATCCATAAAGCAGTGCATACGGCATAACAAGGGAGTGGCTATAACGCTGTTCCGGAACTGAAAGGAGAAACGATGGAGATATTTTATTTTTTTGCGGGGCTGTCAATGATAGGATTAGTGGCGTACGGATTCCAGATATGGGCAATCCGGTCGGCAATGAAAGCGAACGGCAAAGGGCCGGACACAGACAAGGCATCTTTGCCTTCAGCTCAACCCGGCGTTTCAGTTCTCAAGCCCCTGAAAGGGCTCGATGATAATTTGTTCGACAATATCGAGAGCATCTGTCTGCAGGAGTACCCTGCATATGAAATCATTTTTTCATTGCAGGATTATAATGACCCTGCCTACAAAGTCGCCAGGAAGGTGAAGGAGAAATATCCGGAGAAAGATATCTCGATCATTATTGAACAGTGTAATGCAGGGCTGAATCCGAAGGTGAATAATCTTATTCCGGCATATACCGCTGCAAAATATGAGCACATCCTGATCAGCGACAGCAACGTGATGCCTGAAAAGGGTTACATAACAGAGATAATGAAACATATGGCAGATCCGCAGGTAGGGCTTGTCAGCAACCTGATAAAGGGCGTCGGCGGAAGATCGGTCGGATCTATACTCGAAAATATTCATTTGAACTCCTTTATTATGGGCAGCGTCTGCTTCCTCGATTCGTTCCTTAAAATGCCGTGTGTCGTGGGCAAATCAATGCTTATGCGGAAAAAAGACCTTGAGGAGATCGGAGGCTTCAGGGCGGTGAAAGACGTCCTTGCCGAAGATTATATCATCGGCAAGAAGGATACAGGAGACCGGTAAAAAAGTTGTCCTGTCAAGCCACATGATAAAAAACGTGAATCATTATTGGGGCCTGCGGAAGTTCATCAACAGGCATACGAGATGGGGAAAGCTTCGGTGGAAAATAGGCGGGATAAAATACCTTTCTGAACTGCTCGGCAACGCAGTCTTCATGTCCTTTCTGCCGATGATCCTGTGGGAATTGTCGGCAAGAACGATAGCTCTGGCGGCCTTTGTCAGCACGATGAAAATAGCGGGAGATGTCTATGTGGGCAGGCAGATCAAAACGGAAATGAACCGCCTCCTCTATGTATTCTCCCCGATGAAAGATCTCGTCATAGGGGTCATCTGGTTTATCCCCCTTCTCAGCAACACGGTAGTATGGAGAGGAAACAAATATATCATAGGCAGGGATTCGAAATTGTCCCCATGCCCTGAAACAGGCTTGTGGTCATGGCGATACAGGCTTGTGGATTCGATAAGAACGAGATTTGCATAAGACCTGAAATGTAACATCTCTTTCATATTCCTGTAATATGCGTCTGCTAAGATGAAATCAGAAAGGAGATTGAGAATGAATATGTCAACTGCAAACCAGGAGCTCACAAAGTTACACAGACACGAAACAGCATGCCCCTATAACGGGATCACGGTCTGCACCGCTTCTTTGTCGGCAATGGCAATCGATGCGTATCGGCAAAATATCTGCTGCAGCACCGACAACTTTGACAACTGCCCTATTTTCCTTGCAAAGGTGTTGAGAAAACTCTGAACATGCCTTTGCAACCCGGTTCCGGTAACAAAAACTTCATCCGTTTGTAACAGTCCTGTAACAGACAATGTGTTATTGTTAAAAGAAAGGAGGTACCGATGCATTTTAGCCGTATTTTCACATTATGTCCCTATCTCTCAGGCAGTCTTGAAGGCATTGTATGCAACGCCGCTCTGACATTGGTAAGAAACATCAGCGATATCGACCCTGACATGTGTATCACCAGGCATTTCGAACTCTGCCATATCTATATCTCCAAGCTTGGGGAGATGAACGCATTTCCGGCTTTCACCGAGACCGGGTGCGGACAGATTCCTTTAACCGAAATGTAACATTCCCGTCATAACGCTGTAACACTGCCCTCGTATGATAGTAGCATGGTAACTCTTAACGATAACCATGGGCAGAACATTCAATGCCCATTCTGCAACTCCGAAGCCCTCTACAAATATGGAAAAATCAGGACAGGCAAGCAGCGTTATCTGTGTATCATGTGCGGGAAACAGTTCACTCCTTCAAGCCGGAGATGCATCGTGAAAAACAGACCTGTCTGCCCGGAATGCGGCGGATTAATGCATCTTTACAAAAGAGAAGGCGATACAGTGAGATTCAGGTGTGCATGCTATCCGAAATGCAGAACATATTTCAAGAAAATGGAAATACAGGAGGTCCCTCGTGAGCTATTACATGCATAATGTTCCCGGAAGGCTGAGAATTAAGACTCCCTTTATCAAAGGCAGGGAAAAGTCCGCGCAGCATGTAGAAGTATTTCTGCGGCAGATACGGGGAGTATTTTCGATCTCTACAAACACCGTTACCGGAAGTGTTGTTATCAATTACGACCAGAACAGGATCACTGTCGGCGAGTTGCTGAAGATTCTTCAGACAAGAGGCATATTTGATCCCTCGAAGGCCGTAACGAACGAACAGTACATACACAATACTGCTTCCAAGGCCGGCAATATTGTCTATAAGGCTTTTCTGGGTACAATCGTGGAGCAGACCCTTCAGGGTTCTCCACTCGCACTCCTCGGCCTGCTTATTTAGGCAATCACCCCTTAGCCCGCCTAGTTATCTTTTTATTCTTAATTTATTCTTTGCAGCGTCGTCAGGCAGTGCCTTGGAGAAATTGAGGATATACTCCGTCCATGGATGCAGCCCATCTTTGACAACCTTGATGTCATCGTAAAGACGCCTTTTGAAAGAAAGGACGATACCAATGTCTCAAAATACCGCAGTCTTGACTACCTTATCGAATCGGGGATCGTGCATATTGAACCGCTCATGTACATACGCGGGAGGAGCTTGCCCGGGAAATTCCTTATTATCGATGAAGCTCAGAACCTGAGGCCCCTCGACGTAAAAACGATCCTTACCCGGGCCGGAGAAGGGACAAAAGTAGTGCTTACCGGCGACCTCCATCAGATCGACACACCCTATCTTGATACCTACAGCAATGGGCTTGCCTACCTAATCAGCAAATTCATTAACGAACGTTTTTTCTGTTACCTGAATCTCAGGAAAAGCGCCCGATCTGCCCTTGCAGAGCGGTCCGCCGAGCTCCTGTGAGATGAGAGAGGCTGCTTTTGCCAGACCGTCTTTGATGCATTCGAGGGCTTGGAGGGCCAGCAGTTTTCTGTCTTGCGAATGTCTGGACACCGCTGCGATATCATTGATGATCGGGCTAAAAAACAGGACTGCACGGATAGGCCGCATTCCAAGGAGATTCCAGAAGATACGTCGGCGGATGCGGCTCCGGCAGAACGTCCCTACACTACCTCGCCCGGGTCCGAACCGCTCATGCGGTTCGGCTGCTGTGTAGTTTCCGCGGTTATATGCCGTACGATATGCTGAAAGCAACGCTCATGCCTTCCTTATACCGCTGATAGGTTTTTCCTCCCTGGGTAAACAGGACTTCTTCATCAAGCAGGTTCTTGGCTGCAAGTTTCATTCCCCAGTTGCCAAAGCGCTTGATCATGATAAGATCAAGCCAATTCGTCGGCTCCTCAATGATGTCAGGCAGACCAAGAACGCCGACATCGCTTATCCTTTCACCCACGTAATTATAGAGGAGACGGGTGGTGAGGTCCCAGTTCTTGAGGGTGTATTCCAAAACAAGATTGGCTATGTGGTCCGACTGTCCCTGAAGGGACCGCGACTGTGAGGTCATATTTACTGTGTGAA
Organism: uncultured Nitrospiraceae bacterium; assembly: GCA_963718855.1. Taxonomy (GTDB): domain Bacteria; phylum Nitrospirota; class Thermodesulfovibrionia; order Thermodesulfovibrionales; family SM23-35; genus CAVRAA01. Next base: position 462,282 of record CAVRAA010000009.1, read on the forward strand.
TTCCCGCAGGCTTTATATCGACACTGGAATCGATATAGGAATAGTTGGCAAAGATGCTGAAAGGAGTCAGAAAAGAATGGACAAACCCCAAATTCTTTCTCACCTCAAGCTCAATACCGTAATTTTCCGCCTGTAACGAATTTTGGTAGGTGCTTCTGAACACGGTACTGCTGCTGATCTCCCTTGTCCTCTCGATCGGATCATCGATATCCTTGTAGAAAAGGCTTACGGCAAGAAGATCTTCCGGACTCAGGAACCATTCCCATCTAAAGTCGTAACTGGTGATAAGGGCGCGTTGCAGGTCCGGGTTCCCGATTGTTTCAATGCCGGTAGCAGAGTCCCTGAATAGAAATGGCGCGATCTCCCTGAACTCAGGCCGGTTGACAGTGCGGGCAAAGCCAAGGCGCAGATTCATATCTTTGGTCAGACTGTAAATAAGGTTGACAGAAGGAAAATAATCCGTATCCTTATTGCTCACATTTACCGGGGTAAAAGGCGGAGAGGTATCCTCGTGATCAAATCCATCAAGCGTCTGGTCTGATTTTTCGATTCTGAGACCGCCGACGAAACGCAGATTTTCCAAAAAGAACTTGGAAGTATCTGCCATAAGATACCCGGCGGTAATTTGGTGGTCCGCCTCATAATGGTCTGAGGGGTGGGTATTCTCCTGAATCTGTATGCCATTCTGATAGATATTTCTTGGGATAAAAATACTCTCAGGGTCCTGGGTAAGGTCAATACCTGCATAACTGCCCGCAAACTGGAAACTCCGGTAGTCGAATGTCCTGTCACGATAGGATACAGCGGGACCGAACTTTGCTTTCAAGGGATGACCGATTAATCCCCCAAAATCCAATTCCCAGTCAAACCCGGCCTCATAACTGTCTTCTTCGAGCTCTGTATACGATCGGGACCCGCTCTTCCCGGACGGATAGAACATAAATTCATAAGGAGGAGTCCTGTTAACCGTATAGATCACCTCCCTCAAATCCGGCTCATCAAGGGTCGAATTGCCGTAGCCCAGCCTCCATTTTATGGTGCTGTCGAGCCCCTTAATCGGGGTGGCAAAAGGAAGCCCTGCAAAGTAATGGCTGCCGGAAAGCTGGCCCGAATAGATCCCCTCCTCGCTCCAGTAAAGACGTTCTGTCTTTGTATTCAGTTCATCTGTAGGTGCAGGATCGCCATATTTATTTTCATCGACAAAGCCCGCTGACGACCTTACCTGGTCTTTAGCCTTTCTCGTATAAAGATTCTTGAATGATACTTTGTGTTCAGGGGTAAATTCATAGCCCATATTCAGTATGCCGCTCCAGTTATAGGTCTCTTCCCAATAGGTAAAATCCTGATTTTTCTGTATTTCCAGGCCGGTGTCCTGCGGAGTATAGCTGAAGAGTTCCTCATCCCTTGTCTGATAATCTGCGTCGTACGTGAGATCGAAAACAAAACCGAATTTATCGAATTTATTGCCGATATGAAAATTCGCTCCATACGCGGGCGGAGCTGTTTTGGTATTTGTATTCCATATGTTGGGGAATGATTCGCCGAAATTCTCCAGTTCCTGCGGGGTATAATTCCCGCCGATAACCTTCTTATCCGGTATACTGTCAGGCAGTTCACGCGCTCCATCGTCAAAACCAAGCCAATCGAGGTCTCCACCTTTATAGGTTTTGAAATCCTTCCCCGTTGTCTCGGCGTTATACTCTGTTGAAGCAGAAATCTTCACCTCAAAGGTATCAGGATAATCTTTCGTGGTTATCTGTACAACCCCGGCGGTAAACTCCCCCGGCAGGTCTGGAGTATAGGATTTAACAACATTCACCGATTCGACCACATCGGCAGAGAAGAGGTCCAGAGGCACCACTTTCTTTTCTGTCTGGGTTGACGGCAGCGCGGTGTCATTGAGCGACGCCGAGGTATACCGCTCACCAAGTCCACGTATATAAACAAATTTATCGTCTACAATGGTAATGCCGGGCGCTCTTTCAATAACCGAGGCCACGTCCGAATCCGGCTGCTTCGCAATCGTTTCAGCGCTCACACTGTCTGTAACCGCCGGAGCTTTCTTTCTGATAAGAAGCTGGGTGGCCTCAGTCGCTTTCACCGCTTCCACCACAACCTCTACCACGGTCACATCGGCTTCTTTGGGATTCAGCGAAAGATCAATGCGCGTTGGTTTGCCCGGCGTTACGGTAATGTCTTTCACACGCTGTCCCTGATACTGCGGATAGAAGACCCTGATTTCGTATTTCCCTGGCGGCAAGGAAACACCGTATTTCCCGTCAACATCGGTAAAGGCCTTCTTGCCCGACTCCAAAACCTCTATGCCGGCATCGATCAGGGGCTCGCCTGTTTTGCTGTCTATGATGACTCCGCTGATGACCCCTGTTGACTCTGCAAAAACAAAAGAAGGAAGGAACAGACATACTACGATTAAAAAAAGCAGTTTCTTCACGTGGACCTCCGCAATAGTATCGATATTTAATGAAAACCCTGAGTCAAAAGCGCAGGGCCTCAATGCACAGGAAAAAGACCGTCGGAATATGTTGTAGCCGCGAACTTTAGTTTGCGCAGCATATACACAGGCGAAAGCCTGCGGCAACCATCGTGACACAGCCTTCACGTCGGGCAACACCATTCGTCTCCTGGAACGATTTTCCAGTGACGCGCTGTATCAGTTCTGCTTCAGTTGTTTGGTCAGCAATGAAATAGTGACGGCCCGACCCTCTCTGGCGCGGTCCATCGCCTGCACTGCGAACCCGTAGCGTGCATCGTCTTTGATATCAACAAACAGGGTGTGGTCATTTTTTGCCGCGAACATCCTTTTCAGTCTTTCAGGAAGCTGATCTATCGGGACCTCGGTTTTATTCACGAACACCCTGTCTTTCGACAGAACCTGCAACACCAAAGGCTCCTGTTTGCTTGAGGACTGCACTTCCTTTTTTTCCTGCTTTGGCAGGTGTGTCCAGAATTCCCTCATCAGCAGTGGAGTAACCACCATGAATATGATGAGCAGGACAAGTACAACATCCACAAGCGGTGTGACGTTCATTTCCGGAGCTTTTCTTTTTCCTGAAGCAATATTAAATGCCATGGAGTGACTCCGCCTCCTGTCTGTGCTTTGCTCCTACCATAAAGCCTGTTCCCTGAAATCCAAGGTCCTGTGCCTTATCGAGGACAGGACGTATCTTGACAAACTCCAGTGAAGCATCGGCATTGATGAGAAGCCGCCTTTCAGGGTTCTCGTTGTGCAGGAGGGCGAGCGCATTGCCAAGGGCATCAATGCCGTCTTGCTGCTGGTCATCCATGAAGTACTGCCCGTCAGCCGTTATGCTGATTTTCATCGGCTCCTGTTTATACTTCACTTTCGGATCAGGATTAAACACCCCGGGCAGGGTCACGGGAATCTGTTCGAGCATCCTCGGTATCACAACCATAAAGATAATCAGGAGCACCAGGCAAACGTCCACGAGCGGTGTAACGTTTATGTTCGGACTAATTTCTCTCCTTTGCAACGCTCTCCTCCATCTTCTCTATGAGTTCTCCTGCTATTGTCTTGAGAATCCTCTCTTCCCTGTCGAACTGCGAAGCGAGAAAATAAAAAATCATAACTGCGGGGATCGCGACAAAAAGACCGAGGGCTGTCTCGACAAGCGCTTCGGAAATTCCGGCAGAAACCGCCGTCAGGCCACCGGTTCCTGATGCGGCTATTCCCCTGAACGCGGAAACGATACCGATAACCGTGCCGAGCAGTCCGATAAAAGGAGCGGTTGAGCCTACTGTTGAGAGGACGGTGAGCCCCCGCCTCATCTCCTGCGTGAGCGCTTCAAAATACCGCTCAAGTTTGTTGCTCACCTTCTTCGGATCTTTGTCTTTCAGGAAATCCCCTATCCCCTTTCCGACCACTTTCGCAGCATAACTTGAGGGGAACTGCAGGCTTAAATCAAACGTTGCCTGATATTTGGGGTTGCTGAGAAGCACCTCAGCCTGTTTAATGAATTCCCGTGAGGTCTTGCGGTGCCGGGATAGCACAATAAACCTTTCGATAAAAACAGCAAGCGACAGCAGTCCCATGATAATCAAAACTACAGCCACCCCTTTTGCGAGGGGACTCATTGCGCTCCACATCTGAATCCAGTTAAATTCCATGACGTTCCTCCTTAGTACGTTTCTCTTCCTTCATTCTTACGACGAACAGCCTATGCCGCCACCTTAAACGGAATCTTGACAATGTGATATATAGTTATGGGTTTGTTGTTGTAATATGCAGGTTTAAATTTCCATTTTTTCACCGCATCCGTTGCTGCGCTGATGAATGGCTCTTCTCCCTTCATCACTTCGACCTTTCCAACATTCCCCTGTGTATCAATTATTATTTTTAGAACTACCATTCCCATCAGTCCTTTGTTCCTTGCCTCAGACGGATATTTTGGTATCGGATTATTCTCAAGGGGTTGCGGAGGTATTGCTTCTTCAGGCAACCGGATAGGCTCAGGAGCCTGAGGCGTTTCGACCTTTCCCCCCTCTGCTCCCAAAGGGTCAAACTTATTGGGATCATATTTCCCGTAGACAGCCACTCCCTTGTCCTTGCCGGGGTCGGCTTCCTTTGGAGGAGCATCAGGCACCACGGTTGGGGCGAGAATTTCCTGAACAACGGGTTGGCTGACCTCGACCACTTTCATGTCTTTCGGAACAACAGGGGCCGGTTTCGGTTCCTCCGGTTTGACCACTTCCTCAACAAAATCCACATCCACCTGCTTCTGGCTTTCTTCCGGCAAAACCGAAACATTGCCCCTCAGTATCGAAACAGCATAAAAAAGCAGCAAATAACAGACTACCGCCAGAAGAACAGAGACACCCCATCTCCTAAAGGAAAAGCCTTGACCTTCCTGATATACGTCGTCGAACATATTATTTATAGCTGAAGACCTTATAGGCGCCGTTCAATTCAAAAACAGCCCCGAACATCTTCACTTCTCCTTCCTTTCCTTCTTCATCCCGCACAGTAAGAACAGGCTCGCCATGTACTCTGGCATCCTGATATGCTACGGGCTCCTCCGAAAAACGAACGTTGACAAACTCAAGCGGCTTCCCGCCGTACTTCACCAGCAGCCCTGCAAGCGCAAAAGAAGACTTTTGATGCAGATCGCCCCAGAAAAATTCAAAGGGCATTCTGACTTCAGGCCTGCTCCACCTGGAATACGGCCAATAATATCGTTTAAATTCATCTGCGCTCAGCGCCAGTGCCTCCAATGTTTTCACGTCTTTGTGCGCCACCTTTTCCAGAACCTCTTTGCATAATTCATCAATGGAAGGTCTTGCATTGACAAGGCCCTGTTCCTCTTGCATGTCCTGCGGTGCAACAGGAGTCAAAGGTTTGTCTACCCCGGCCATACACGAAGTTAAAAGAAAAAAAAGGAGTCCCGCCAGGGAAAGATGTTTGACGTTCCTGCGGGATAACTGATTACCGTTTTGCCTTGCCAACACAGAAAACTCCTTTCATGCCATACGTTGCCACTCTATTGTTAGATCGTTGCTGATTTTTTTGGACCTGGATCATACCGCATCACCATCGGAAGTGCTTGTTGAAACACTTCATGTTAACAGTTCTTTTATTACAGCAATGTTACAGAACGATGAAATATCAATAAACAATTCATATGTTCCCTAAAACATTCCTTCTTGCGAGACTCGCCAACCATCTCATTTCTTCAACTCTGCATCGATCATCTGCTGGAAACCCTCGATGCTCCGGTTAGCGAGACGTTTGCCGTTCACAAAGATCGTTGGAGTACCGGTCACCCCGGCAGCGCTCCCGTTCTGAACGTCATTCTGGACTACTGCCTGAACAGATTGATCATTCATATCTTTCTTAAATCTATCGAGGTTGAGGTTCAGTTCCCTGGCAATATCAAGGAACTTCTGATCGCTCAGGGAACTCATATTTTCAAAAAGCTCGTGGTGATATTCCCAGAACTTCGCCTGCCGGTGTGCGGCAAGGACCGCAGATGAAGCCTTGCGGGCTAACGGATGCATTTCGAGCGGAAAGTTCTTGAAAACGAGCTTCACTTCTTTCGGATATTTCTCCAGCACCTGCTGGAGGAGCGGCTCAAGCCGCGCGCAGTAGGGTCATTGGTAATCGCTGAAGACAGCGATTGTTACCGGTGCGTTTTCAGCCCCTTTGAAGGGCAAGCCCGAAACATCGATTCTGTGTACCAGATCGAGCTGGATGATTTTCGCAAGGTTCTGAGAGCTGCTTGTGAGAATCAACCTGTTGCTCTTGCCGGAAAAACTCAGCCTGTCAAACTCCGTTCCAATGGGAATGGTCTGGGTCACCCTGTCCTCTGCAGCCGAATATACCGATACCGCTCCTGAGGAGAGAATAAAGGCCCATCTGCCATCGTCGGACTGGACAACGTCAAGGGGAGATCCCTCCAGCGTGAACTGTTTTTTCTCCTTCCACTCCAACTCAGCGCCCGAAAGGGCGGGAAAAGCCAGGAAGGAGATCAGGAGCAATACAAGGAGCCCGGCAACAGAAATGCTTCTGCCTTTCTGTTCCAATAACAAATACTTTCTCAGTCGTGCCAACACAAACAATTTTCTTCGTATCATGCGTTCCCTCTTTTTCCGGTGAGATGACTTGGGTCTTCTCTCACGATTTTTGCAGCCACAAAACGAGCTACACGAATACTTTATCCGATCGATGTTACAGGGATATTACGGGCGTGTTAAGTTATGTTAAAGATAGTGCTTCGCCTGTTGCCCAACGAAATCCCTTTGAAAGAAACGGCCAGTCATATTAACCCGGCAACTAAATACTTTAAAAAATCGTCATTGTCCGGCTTGACCGGACAATCCAGAACCGAAAGCTTTCGGGATTGAAAAACCTGGATTCCCCGATCAAGTCGGGGAATGACAAGCACAGGAGATTCATATGTTTACTTGCCAGAGTAATAGTATCTCCGGCTTTGGGATAGAGATTGAATATCATCGTGCCACAGGAGAGTTAATGGTCTGCAGAATTTACTGATAGATATGTATCCGCAGGGCCGAAGCCCTGCGGATAGTTCAGGCTGTAATTTTAGTAGTGTACGGTCACACCGACTACGTCGTTGTAAGTTCCGGAAGATACGGAAGCGCCTGCCAGTAAGCGGGCGTTCACGGTATGCGGCTGGGCTGCGCCGTTGCCGGTATCAGCAACCGGAATGCCGAATGCATAAGTTCCGCCATATCCCATATCACCCCATTCTTCCGGATCGCCATTAGGCGTAAAAAGCACATATGGCATGCTCTCTAGGCCCTGCGCAATCGTTCTGTACCCGGCAGCATAGTGCTGTCCTGCATCAAGGGTAATATTATAGGGCGTCAAATTCGTACAGGTAACAGAAACCCCTCCTGTCATATTGATTTCAGCCCCTGAGTAGGGGCCAAAGGCTACTGCAGTAGTTGTCACCGAGCATACTGCACCTACAGTGGCGCTCACATCGAGCGTTCCGGTGGCTGTTGCTGCATGCGCTGAACCAAAACCTGCAAGACCGAGTGACAGCATCATTGCTGTCGTAAGTAATAGTTTCTTCACTTTCATCGTCTTTCTCCTTTTTTCATCTGTTTCAGTTTGTTAGAATCTCCTTTGACCCTCCCCTATGGAGAGGGCCAAAGAATGTGTCATTGTTTTGTTACTGACAGTTTGCATCTCCAGCGTCTGCTGCGCCGTCGCAGTCATTGTCCAATGTGTCAGCGCATGTTGCATTGCCGACAGGGCCTTCTACGCCAGGCGTACCTGCCACACAGTTATTGGATGGAGCGCCGTTAGAGCAGGTGATAAGACCCGCCCTCTTGCATACTCCTACACCGCAGGTTGTCCTTACTGCCGCGATGCTCTCGTCTGTCGAGCCGTCACAGTCGTTATCCTGGCTGTCGCAGACTTCCGCTGACGGCGTGCCAGGGGTACAGCTGTTGACCATCTGTCCGTTTGTGCAGGTTGACTGTCCTGATCTTACGCATGCGCCTACGCCGCAGGTTGTCGCTGTGGTGAGGCCATCGTCAACCGTGCCGTCACAGTCGTCGTCGATGCGGTTACAGGTTTCTGTGCCTGCTGGTTTCGGGGTGCAACTGTCGACCATCTGCCCGCCTGCACAGGTTGCCGTGCCGCGCGCTACACATGCGCCTAAACCGCAGGTTGTCCTTACCGCCGCGATGCTCTCGTCTGTCGAGCCGTCGCAGTCATTGTCCTGACCGTCGCAGACTTCCGCTGACGGTGAAGCCGGTGTGCAGGTATTGCCTCCCCATAGGCCTGCCGTGCAGGTTTCGGTTCCGGTCCTTGCGCAGCCGCCGATACCACAGCTTGTCTGGCGAGTCACGCCATCGTCTACCTGTCCGTCGCAGTCGTCGTCAATGTTATTGCATGTCTCGGCTGCCGAGGCGCCCGGTGTACAGGTCTGGGCCATCGCTCCGCCGATACATTCATTGTAAGCAGCTCTCTTGCATGCGCCTTCACCGCAGGTTGTGCGGAGCATAACCGGCGCGATGCCTTCGTCTGTCTGTCCGTCACAGTCATTGTCAGCGCCGTCGCAGACTTCTTCTCCTGTAGGAATACAGGACACGATAGTGAGGCTGCCGTCTACCGATGTGCCGGGAATCTCATTGGCATTGACATCAACAAGTTCGCTGAAGGTAATATCCAGCAGAGTGCTGCCCAGGTTTGTTCCGGTTGTACATACAAGCTTTACTATGCTGCCGCTGCCCGCTCCGAGGCCGCTATTCGCCGGGTCATACCCTATAACGCTTATCTGTCCTGCAGACGGGTTGTCATCAAAAGACCACCCTGCGTTTAACGAACCAGCGGCGGATGCTGTACAGTTGAGCATGGCAGGATTGTAGCTTACGGTAAACTGGAATGCAGCAACGCCTGCTGCATCACTAATGCTAATCGGGATTTCGACCGGGATACCCGGAACATAGCTCACAGTGGGCGTTGAAATCAACCTTGGTTCTACACAGTCGATGTCAGAACCGTCTGCTGCGCCGTCGCAGTCGTTGTCGATTGAGTCACTGCAGGTCGCGTTTCCGAATGGCCCTTCTGTCTGCGGCGCGTTCGGCACACAGGTGCTGGCAAGCGCATGGTTCGGAAGCACGCATACCATCTCTCCCGTTGAAGCACATGCACCTACACCGCAGGTTGTCGGCGTCGGCACATAGTTTTCATCAGAGGTGCCGTTGCAGTTTTCGTCTACGTCGTCACAGTCGTTGTCGGTCCCTGTCGTGGCCCCCGGTGTGCAGTTATCCACCATCACGCCATTCTGGCAGGTTGACTGACCTGTTCTGGCACAAACACCGACGCCGCAATTTGTGGGGACAGTTGCGATTCCATCATCTACTGTTCCATTGCAATTATTGTCGATACCGTCGCAAACTTCAACGCCTGTCGGCGTACAGCTGTTGATCGTAACACTTCCGGCAGTTGCTGCACCGGGAATCACCTGTGCATTGACGTCTACAAGTTCACTGAATGTGATATTCATGGGTGTGCTGCTTCCATATGTACCGATAGCGGAACATACAAGCACAACCAGGCTTCCGCTGCCTGAAGCGATTCCATTATTTGACGGGTCGCTCCCTAAAACAGCTATCTGACCGGCAATCGGATTATCGTCAAAAGTCCATCCCGCTGTTAAAGCCCCGGTGCCTGCTGCTGTACAGTTGAGCACCGCAGGATCGTAGGTAACGGTGAACTGGAATGCCGCTATGCCGGTTGCATCGTCAACAGTGATCGGAATGTTGACTGCCGCGCCTCTGTCAGCAGATATCTCAGGGATATCAACTGCCCGAGGCTGAACGCAGTTGACGTCTGCGCCGTCTGCTGCGCCGTCGCAATCGTTGTCGGTCGAGTCACCGCAGGTTGCATCACCAAACGGCCCTTCTGTCTGAGGAAGGTTCGGCCTGCAGGTGTCGGCAAGTGCATGGTTCGGCAGTACGCAGGCCATTTCACCGGTTGATGCACATGCGCCTACTCCGCAGGTTGTCGGAGTCGGCACATAGTTTTCATCGGATGTGCCGTTGCAGTTTTCGTCTACGTCGTCACAGTCGTTGTCGGTCCCTGTCGTGGCGCCCGGTGTGCAGTTGTCCACCATCACTCCGCCCTGGCAGGTTGACTGTCCTGTTCTGGCGCAAACACCTGCGCCGCAGGTGGTCGGAACAGGTGCGATACCGTCATCGGCTGTGCCGTCGCAGTCATCGTCGATATTGTTGCATGTTTCTGTCGATGGGGTACCCGGTGTGCAGTTGTCCACCATCACGCCGCCCTGACAGGTTGATTCGCCTGTTGCAGCACATGCACCCTGACCGCAATTGGTCGGGACTGCAGCGATTCCGTCATCCACCGTGCCGTCGCAGTCGTCATCAATGTTATTGCATATCTCTGTTGCGCCCGGATAAACTGCATTGTTGTTATCATTGCAGTCAACTTCACCGCAAGCGCCGCCTTCGATGGCATACGTGTCATTATCAGCATCGGTACATGCGGAACCATTGACAGTAAATGTGCACCCACCGGTTATTGCAGGAATTGCTTCGTCTATGTACTCATCGCCGGTGTCCGGTGTTCCGTCCGGGTCTACCAGGAAGACAAAACCCTCCGGATACCCGCCTGCCATGCCCACTGGGGTGCTGCTTCCAGCGGTTCCCATGACAGTACAGGTAAATGTTGCGATGAGTCCGCTGCCCGGTGCGATGCCGACACCGGTTCCATCGTTCAGCAGAATTCTGAAGTCGCCTGCCAGGTCACTGGTAGATATGCCAAATCCAGTGAACAGGCCCCCCCTTGTCGCTGCGGTACAATCCAGCACTGCCTGATTAAAATTCAAACCGAGCTGAAGACCGGTCAGCGTGTCCGGCTCGCCGTCAAAATCCCATTCCCCGTAAACAGGGAATTGGACTGTCGCGCCCGGGTCTGCATTGGGCGGGCAGCCGTTTATCCACAGCTCGTTCGCCGCATACGCATTCGCTGAGAATACAAGAAGCAGGGCAAACAGTATCAAGAGTATTTTAGCCCTTTTCATGCTCCCTCCTTTTTCCGTAATTTTTCATAACGTCCTCCATTATTGTTCTATCGTTCTGGTTATTCCAGACAGCATGTTATTGTTGCGTCTTTGCCCAATGCGTAACGTGTTATCTTCGCAACATCTGTGGCGTTTACGACTCCACTATTGTTTGTATCCGCACATGACTGCACGGCATCCTTGCCCAAAGCTATTCTTGTTGCTTTGGCTACGTCAGCGGCAGTAACCGCAGCATTATAGTTAAGATCTCCTACGAGCTGCTTTGCTGCGCCGAAAGAGGTCCAGCCATATGTCCAGTCATTGTCCGGGTCAACCGCGCCGATAAAGTCAACTGCTTCAAAGAAACCGTCTGCCGGAGGAGTTGCAACCGGGATTGTGCCGTTTGCAAGCGGTGAACTGGGCGCAGGCGCAAAGTTGGGCATATATTTTTGTGTTGTAGCAACAGCACCGTAAATGTCAATCGGCAGTGGATTGCAGAGCTGGCAATCAACCGTCTGAAGATTTGTCCATAATCCGGCGGTAATCGCATTCTGGGCAGCGGTATTGTATTGTGCAGCGCCGCCTTTGTTTCCGTAGACGCAGCCGTTGCTTAATACTAAGTTTCCGGCATTGATCTGGTTGATTGTTTCCGTATCGTCGACTCTTACGCCGAAGTCTTTGAAGCCGGTAATAACAAAATTCTTGATCGTGCCTGCGGTGCCGCGTCTCAGTCTCATGCCAAAGGTGCTTTCCGTTCCATAGGTCGTGTTCGGATCCCCGACAAAGGTCAAATTGTAGATCGTGGGGTTTGAGCGCGGCGTATTAGTGTGTCCGAACTCATAGTTGTCAGCCTCTATGCCGGCGTCTGCCTCGTCTGCTCTCTGCGAAACGATAACAAACTGGGCTTTACCCTGCCATCCCTCTGTCCAGTCAAAAGAGTCGTCACGACACCAGGTGCCGATCATGTACTTCATATTGACCGTGCCGCCGAACATCTCGATGCAGTCATCCTTATTCATAAGCACCTGAACGTGGTCAACCGTCGTGCCATTGCCGACGCCATGGAAGGCGATGCCGTTCAGCTCGCTGGTTTCGGTGAACAGATGGCCGGCATACTCAATGCGCACATACTGGAGATGCCCTGAGTTGTCTGCAGGGTCTGATCCACCATATAACCCGGTGGTTCCTTCGATACCGGCTTCACCGCCCGGAACATTAATCGGGGCATACCCGCCGATAATAACTCCGCCCCAGAGACCTCTGTCCAGGAGCCCGCCGAATTTTACTCTCGATGTGGTAAAAACAATCGGCTGTGATGAAGTGCCGATTGCATGGATCTTTGCCCCTCTTTCAACAACCAGGGTGCCGATAGTTGACTCGTCGCCGTAAATCTTTACTCCCGGCTGAATCGTAAGTTCAGCAGGCGCCTTAACAAAAACCGTGCCGCTCAGAAGATACTCGGTATCCGCCGGGGTGCCGGTCGGTCCCAATGTCGTATTCGTTGTGATGTCGCCGCCGATTGTGGTAATCGCCGACGCGGTGTTCAACGACATAAGGATTAACGACAATGCAATTAAAAATAATGTCCATCCCTTTCGCATTTTTTCCTCTCCTTCTTTTTTTAAAGGTTCATACATCGAAAGACCATCCCCAGGAAACATCGATACGCATCACCCCTCCTTTCTGATAAGCAGACCAGGAAACACATCACCCCCCTTCAAAGCATCTTCATTTATATATGGATAGACCGGACGCAGCCTGCTTCATCGTGCGGCAAACTGATTGAGACACCGCGCACGAAGTCTTTAAGGAACATGATACCCGGATGTCTTTACATGACGATGACACTATTGTGACAATCAGGTTATCGATTCATTACCATACCTCAGAGGCGCGTGAAGCGGCTTCAGATAAGGCGGGACAAGGATTGCCTGTAATTTTACGAAAGCAGATTTATCAGGAAGGAAGCAGATGTCATCGAATTTAACACGACTGTAACATCCCTGTAACATGACTCTGTTATTTTATGGCGTCATGGCAATTCAGCTCATTGGGCACATCTCTATGCTGCCCGCTGAATCTGCAGACATTACCCTCACCCTTGCCCTCTCCCCTCAAGGGAGAGGGAACGTAAGAATGAGGGGAGGGGATTAAGGGGAACTCGTGAAGAACCCTGCGGCAGAGACCGCAGGGCGTAATATTTATTAATATCTCAACGGAGGTGTACCGTGTATCGAAATTTTATGCTTGTAACGTTCACCATATTATTCTTTCTGATGCATTCCCATGCCGTTGCAGGCTCGTTTAAGGCTGTACCGGTGAGGCTCTTCGTGGATGTGAAATCCAATACTGCTGTCCTCAAGATTATCAATCAGGGGGATGACAGGGTAACGGTGCAGCTTGACGCCAGGAGTTGGCGGCAGGATGAAACCGGGCAGGACATGTATGAGGACACCGGAGACATCATCTTCTTTCCCAAGATCGCGCATATTGAAAAAAACGAGGAGCGGATAATTCGCATAGGATACAAAGGAAAACAGGGATCTGTCGAAAAAACATACCGGTTATTCATGCAGGAACTGCCTGTCACCAAACCAGGCGGGATGGCGCTCCAGCTGGCCTTGACGATAACAATTCCCATTTTTGTAGAGCCGGAAAAAGAAGAGAAGGCGGGCTGGACCGCGGAGACCGCAGAATTCTCAGAGGAGACACTCAGGATAAAGGTCAGAAACAGCGGCAACAGGCACATCGTGGTCAGCAAGATCACGGCGGTCGGGCTCGATGAAGCCGGCAGGGAGGTATTCTCAAAAGATGCGGCCGGATGGTATACCCTCGCGCGTACGTCAAGAATATATGCCGTCCCGATACCGTATGAAGAATGCCTGAAGGTGACAACGATCAAGGTGAAAACCGATCTGGAGAAAGACAGCAGGACCTTCACCCTGGATGTGGGTCAAGAGATGTGCACCCGGAAACCGGAGAGTGAAAAAAACAGAATAAAGGAGAAGGCATCGCATTAGCAAAGGTCATGATTCCGAATTGCTATGCCAGAAAAAAAGACACATCATGTCCAGGCGACTTATCGCGCTCCTGATCCTTCTCTGTTTTCATTCATATTCATACGGGTCGGAACGGGCCGTTATGAGGGTGTTCCTTAATAATCAGGAAAAAGGGGACTTCTTTTGCATCATGGCTGATGGAGGCAGACTGCTCTTTTCACCGGGAGATATGCTCGCAATAGGTTTACAAAGATACCCGAAGGGGCTGAAACCGGAGAGGATGGACATGTGTATCTCGATTCCCTTTCTCCTGGGGTAACATTCGAACTGGACAAGAATGCATCTGCTATTTACATTATTGCAGAGCCTCGTTTGCTCAAAAAGAACACGGTCGATCTCTCCTATAAAAGAGAGGAAAGGGTGTTTCACGCAACAGACGCTTCAGTATTTTTCAATTACGGCCTTGCTTACACAGCCGGCAGCGATTTTGATTTCACCTCCATGACCATCCCGATGGAATTAGGCATTCGTACTGACGGCTATCTCGGCATCTCCAACTTCATGTACGACAAAAGCGACTACGACGAGAAGTTTGTAAGGCTTTTGACCAGTGTCATACGGGATGATACGGACAGGCTCAGACGATACACGATCGGAGATTTCTATGCCTTTTCCGGCCAGCTGGGGAGTGGGGCGATTTTAGGCGGACTCAGCGTAGCCAGAAATTTCTCGATGAGTCCTTTCTTTATCAGGCATCCCGGTCTGGACATCACCGGCATGTTGAATACGACCTCGGATGTCCGGATATACGCAAATGACATGCTCGTGAAGGACACGAAGCTAACGCCCGGGGAATTCGAATTTCTGAACATTCCCAACATCCATGGAGCAGGGGAAATCTCGTTTGTTGTCAGGGACGCCTTTGGGCGGGAAGAAACGCTTCCAATACCTTACTATATATCGACCGCGCTCCTGAAACCCGGCCTGCATGATTACAGCTATAATCTCGGGTTCAAACGAAAGGAGTTCGGCCGCGAAAGTTTTGAGTATGATGAACCAGCCTTTCTCGGGTTCCACAGGGTCGGTTTTTCGCGAACGTTTACCGGAGGAGTCAGGGCAGAGTTCGACAAAAACTGCGTGAACGCGGGACCCACTGCAGGGTTTCTGCTCGGGGACCTCGGAGAACTCGACACCTCCCTTGCCCTGAGCAATGCCGATGGACGATTCGGATACGGATTTTCTGCAAACTATTCCTATGCGGGCAGACATTTCAGCGGACGAATCTTCATGAAGGGTCTCAGCAGGGATTACGCGAATCTTGTGGTATCCCACTCTGATGACAAACCGCGCTTCGAAAGCTGGGCCAGCCTCGGTTTCAATCACAACAGGTTCGGTTCAGTATCTGTTGCCTACTCTGCCGCAGATCGTTACAAAGGGACAGATATCGAGAGGGCTTCACTCTTTTACCACAGAAGGGTCGTCAGGAATGTATCATTGGACGTTATAGCCAGCAGGACAGACGCGGAGGACCGTACCTACGAGGTTTTTGCCGGACTGACGTTTATCCTCGGCAAAGACACCTCAGGGAATCTGGGCTACAGAGCGCAGGATGACGCTTCGATCATGACTGCAAGACTTCAGCAGAACCCGCCCCTTGACAGAGGCTTCGGCTACAGGGTAACCGTTGACAGGAGAGACAACGACGAGGACACCTATCAGGACAACATTGAAACCGATGCAGATGGCTTCCTGCAGTACCGGGGTCCATACGGTGTCTATTCAGCGGAATACAGGAGAGCCGCTGGAGAGAATAGTTATACAGTCGGCACATCCGGCGGCCTTGTTTTTATCAAGAACTCTCTCCATTTCACAAGACCCGTCACCGACGGCTTTGCACTTGTCAAGGTAGGAGACTTCGAAAATGCCCATGTCTACTACAATAACCAGGAAGCAGGGACAACCGACAGAAACGGTGAGATCATTATCCCCAATCTCATATCATACTATCCCAACAGCATCTCCATTAATGATACGGATTTCCCGGTCAACTACACAATCCCGGCAATCGAAAAACTCGTCACCATTCCGTTCAGGGGCGGCGGCGTAGTCACATTCGACATCCGAAAACTGCAGGCCTTTACAGGCCGGCTGTACATCGTGGAGAAAGATGCAAAAATTGAAGCTGAATACTGGGGATTGGATATCCAGGCCGATGACCGCGCGGTGGAAGCTGTCGTAGGCAAGAAAGGTGAGTTTTACATGGAAAATATCGCTGCAGGCAGATACCCTGCACGGCTTTTCGCAGGAGAAAAGGAATGTATTTTTACCATAACAATACCGTCAAGCGACGAGGCCATGGTAGACATGGGGGAGGTCAGCTGTGAAATGCATTAGTGTTCTCGTTATAGTGTTTGCGTTAATTGTGGCCGCAGCGGCACAGGGCGAAGCATGCTCTATTACAACCTCACCTGCCCATTTCGGGAATTATGATCCGACGGCATCCGCGCCTCTCGATACGGTTGGGAATATCAGCGTAACCTGTGATTCCGGCACCCCGTTCACCATAAAATTGGATTCAGGGCAGAATTCGACTGGAGGGTTTGACAGACAGATGCGCTCTTCGGCAGGTGATTTCTCGCTCGATTACAACCTCTTCAGAGATTCTGCCCGCACAGAAGTCTGGGGGGACGGCACCGGCAGCACCTTCATCCAGGCAGGCGTCGGTACCGGAATACCAGCCCAGTTCAATCTCTACGGCCGCATTTCCGGACGACAGAATGTCAAGGCAGATATCTATAATGATTCGATCATCGTAACGGTGGAATGGTGAGAGAACAGTAAGCCAGAGCTTGCTTTGAAGGCTGGAAAAAGCTTTCCGCCCCGCACACAAGAAAAGAGAGTTAACAAAATATTAACCCGATCTTCATAACCACGTAACAAAAATAATGTAAGTTATCCGGCATGCTGTCAGAATCTTTGAAAGAAAACGGCTTATTGTGCGCTGGGATTCATACATCCTGTAGTGATAGGGGAAGCGTTTTTTTCTATGGCTAAAGCAACCTATATCCTGCTTCTGAGTGATAACCCGCATACGGCAAAAAACCTCACCGGTACATTGGCCAGGGAGGGTTTTATTGTTGATACAGTTGCCGATGCTGAAAACGTCCTCTCAAGCATAAAAAAGAGGACGTATGATCTGATAGTGCTGAATCCGGTGTCGCTCGGGATGAAGGGCCTGGACCTCTGCCGCACCCTGAAAAATGACACGCAAACAGCAAAAATACCGATTATCGTCATCGCTGTCACCAAAGATGAAGTCGACACAGTGCTCAGTCTCGAAATCGGCGCCGATGATTATATGACCGAACCGGTGAATATCAAGGAACTGGCAGCAAGGATAAACGCAGTAATGAGAAGAACACGGACAAAGGTGACTGATATGAAGATTCTGCAGAGAGGAGAAATTGTCATAGACACGGAAAAATGCGCAGTGCGAAAAAACGGCAGGAAAATTGTATTAACTGCTCAGGCCTACAAACTATTATGCTTCCTTGCAGAAAGCCAGGGGAAGGTATTCAGCCGTGAACAGCTCCGGGATGAGGTCTGGAACCGGACCACCTTCGTCGGATTGAGAACGATTGACGTGCATATAAGAAAATTGAGAGAAAAACTGGAGCAAAGCCCTTCGCATCCTGAATATATTAAGACATTCCGTGGCATCGGATATTTCTTTGATCGTGGTCAGCCCTCTCAAAAAGACGATGAATCGCAGAATACGCTGCAATAAATTTACACAATTGTAATATTCATTTCACAATCCTGCAATAAATTGCCTTTAGACTAGCAGAGAATGCCCCAAAGCCTTAACTTCAAATACGGAGGAAATGATGAAAACAGTGAGGACATTTTTGATAATTTTCGCCCTGCTGCTCATGTCAGCGAATGCGTTTGCAGCAACCGTTTCTATTCCGGGTACATATGCAGATGCAAGTGCGCCTGTGCAACTCCCAATTAATGCACAGTGGGATTTCGCGCTGACCGCATTTCAATTTACCATTACTTACAACCCGTCGGTGCTCACTTGCACCGGAGCATCATTAGGAGATGTATTATCGGCAGCCGGAGGATGGTCTGTCAGTGTGAATACCCTTTCAGGTCAGATAGGCGTATTAGGGAATGATGCAAATGGAATCGGCATCTCACCAGGTAGTGGAAATCTCGTAAAACTTCAGTGCACCGTTGTCGGGAACGAGGGCGACAGCACATCCCTTCAATTCACGGGCACAAACGTATTGGTTGATACTGATATAAACGAGTATGTGCCTGCAACCACTGCGGGAATACTCACAATTGGCGCATGCGTACCCTCGGAAGAACGATGCGACAGGCTGGACAATGACTGCGATGGGCAGGTGGATGAGGAGATTGCCCCTGTGCCGACCACCTGCGGCATTGGTGCATGCTCAACTACCGGCCAAGCAACCTGTCAAAATGGTCAGCTGGTTGACAGCTGCCGACCTCCTGCTGAGGGGCCTTTTGGCGATCCGACATGCGACGATCTGGCGGATAATGACTGCAACGGATTTACCGATAGTAACGATCCGAACTGCATTGAATGTGTCCCCTCCGAAGAACTATGCGACGGGCTGGACAATGACTGCGACGGTCAGGTGGATGAGGAGATTGCCCCTGTGCCGACCACCTGCGGCGTTGGTGTGTGCTCCTCAGGAGGCCAGTTAATCTGCGACGGGGGACAGATGATTGATACCTGCACCCCGGGCATGCCGCAGGCTGAAGGACCTTCCGGAAGCAGAACGTGCAGTGACAGCCAGGGACAATGACTGCGATGGTTCCATTGATTCTTCCGATCCCGGCTGCCTCGTGCAGCCAACAGGAATGGACCGCTGGGTCGGGAAATGGTTCAGCATTAAAAGGACAATGAAGGGCAGCGCTTTTCGCGCGACTGATTCAAAATTTTTAACGGACAAAAGCAGCGGGAGTGGCTATCTATACATCTGGGGATGGGACCTGAATGCCGAACTATTGCGATTTGATTACTATGAATTCATGGAATACGACGATATCTGGCATGTGAACACCGACGCTTTTCACTTCTTTGCCGGCACTGATGACAAATTCCTCTTCTGGTACAACAGTGCAGATGCCACCTCTGAAGCAGGATTAAACGGATTGATCGACGGAAAGGTGAAAGACGGAGAATTGCAGAGCGCCAGCATCAAGACATTAGGTGGTCTGTATCTCGATGTCAGTGACGATTATACCCGTTACTCCGCCGGCGAACAGACGCTGAACGGAAGGATGATCGATGCGTCGAAAGTACCGGTGCCATTCAGCGTAATAATACCGCGATGAACGATAAATACAATTTATCCAACAAAAGCATATATTGTGTGGAGGGAGCATGAAAATAACTAAAATAGCATTGATTCTGTTCATTTTATTGGTAGGTTCAGCCCAAGGATTTGGAGCAAGTGTCTCAATCTCCAACAGTGCTGCAGACGCAGGTGCAGCCGTCCAGATTCCCATTAACGGCAGTTTTGATTTTCCGCTGACATCGTGCCAGTTCACAATCACGTACAATCCTTCCGTGCTGAATTGCACTGGTGCAGTATCAGGAGACTTAACAGGCGGTTGGACAGTTTCTACAAATGCATTGACAGGCGAGATGAGAGTGCTTGTGAACGATGGAACCGGAAATGGTATTGCTCCAGGAAGCGGTAATCTGGTTAAGCTCAATTGCACTGCTGCCAGCAATCCCGGGGCCTCCACCCCCGTAACATTTAGCGGGGTAAATGTGTTAGTGGACATAGACATAAACGAATACATTCCTACAACAACGCCGGGAACCTTTACGATCAATGGCGGTTGCATCCCTACAACCGAAGTATGCGATGGAGTAGACAATGACTGCGATGGCCAGATTGACGAGGGCGTAAAGAACACCTATTATCGCGATGTCGATAACGACACCTTCGGTAACCCCAACGATACAACCCAGGCTTGCACCATTCCCCAGGGCTATGTCTCCAACAATACCGACTGCAATGACAGCAACCATGCAGTAAAGCCCGGTGCGACAGAAACCTGTAACAATATCGATGACAACTGTGATAGCACAATCGACAATGGCATCGCATCAACACCAACCACCTGTGGTGTAGGCTTTTGTGCCTCAACAGGCCAGTCGGCCTGCCAAGGAGGCCAGATGGTGGATACCTGCACTCCGGGGACTCCGCAGACAGAAGGACCCTTCGGCAACGCTACCTGCTCGGACTCATCAGACAACGACTGTGACGGTGCAACCGATGCGGCTGATTCAGGATGCATACAGCAGTGCGTGCCCTCGACCGAAGTATGCGACGGTGTGGACAATGACTGCGACCAGCAGACGGATGAAGGCATCGCTGCTGTGCCGACTACCTGCGGAATAGGCGCTTGTCAGAGGTTAGGACAGAGCACCTGCCAGTCCGGCGAGATGGTTGACAGTTGTACCCCGGGCACCTTGTCATCAGAAACCTGCAATGGTATTGACGACGATTGTGACGGAACAGTTGATGATGGGGTAAAAAACACCTATTACCGCGACGCTGATAATGACACTTTTGGAAACCTCAATAATACAACACAGGCTTGCACTCTGCCCCAGGGCTATGTCTCCAACAATACCGACTGCAATGACAGCAACCCTGCAGTAAAGCCCGGTGCGACAGAAACCTGTAACAATATCGATGACAATTGCGATGGCCAGACTGATAACGGGATCGCGTCAACACCGACCTCCTGTGGAACAGGCGCTTGTGCCTCAACCGGCCAGTCAATCTGCCAGGGTGGCCAGATAATCAATACCTGCACATCGGGTAACCCTCAGACTGAAGGGCCCTTTGGGAATGCCACCTGTTCGGACTCCTCGGATAACGACTGTGACGGCACAACTGATGCGGCTGATTCAGGATGTGTGGAGGTCTGCACTCCTTCCACCGAAGTCTGTGACGGTGTGGATAATGACTGTGATGATCAAGTAGATGAAGGGGTAAAAAACACTTATTACCGCGACGCTGATAATGACACCTTTGGAAACCCTAATGATACAACGCAGGCATGTACCCTTCCGCAGGGCTATGTTTCCAATAACACCGACTGCAATGACAGCAACCCTGCGGTAAAACCCGGTGCAATAGAAACCTGTGACAGCGTAGACAATAATTGCGATGGCCAGACAGACAACGGCATCGCTTCTGTACCGACCACCTGCGGCGTAGGCGCATGTGCTTCTGCAGGCCAGTCAATCTGCCAGGGTGGCCAGATGGTCGATACCTGCAAATCAGGGAACCCTCAGACTGAAGGGCCCTTTGGGAATGCGACCTGTTCGGACTCAACGGATAACGACTGTGACGGCTCGACCGATGCATCTGATTCAGGGTGCGCTCAACAGTGTACTCCTTCTACTGAAGTATGTGATGGCGTAGACAACGACTGTGACAGTCAGATTGATGAGGACATCGCTGCTGTGCCGACTACCTGCGGCGTAGGCGCTTGTGCTGCAAATGGCCAGAGCACCTGTCAGGCCGGACAAATGGTTAACAGTTGCATTCCGGGGACTCCTCAGGCCGAGGGTCCGTTCAGCAATGCTACCTGCTCGGATTCATCAGATAATGACTGTGATGGCTCAACTGACACTGCCGATTCAGGATGCGTTCAGCAGTGCACTCCTTCCACAGAGGTCTGCGATGGGGCAGATAACGACTGTGACGGTCAGATTGATGAAGACATCGCTGCTGTACCGACCACCTGCGGCGTAGGCGCATGTGCTTCTACAGGCCAGTCAGTCTGCCAGGGTGGTCAGATGATCAATACCTGCACACCAAGTAACCCTCAGACTGAAGGGCCGTTTGGCAATCCGACCTGTGCAGACTCCTCGGATAACGACTGTGACGGCACAACCGATGCATCTGATTCAGGATGTGTTGAGGTCTGCACTCCTTCTACTGAAGTATGTGATGGCGTAGACAACGACTGTGACGGTCAGATTGATGAAGACATCGCTTCTGTACCGACGACCTGCGGCGCAGGCGCTTGTGCTTCTGCAGGCCAATCAATCTGCCAAGGGGGCCAGATGGTCAATACCTGCACCCCGGGTGACCCTCAGACTGAAGGTCCGTTTGGTAATCCGACCTGTTCGGACTTATCCGACAACGACTGCGATGGTGCAGTTGACACGGCTGATTCTGGATGTGTAGAGGTCTGCGCTCCTTCCACCGAAGTCTGTGACGGTCTGGATAATGACTGTGATGGCCAAGTTGATGACGACATCGCTGCCGTACCGACCACCTGTGGAGTGGGCATCTGTGCTGCAAATGGCCAGAGCACCTGTCAGGCCGGACAAATGGTTAACAGTTGCATTCCGGGGACTCCTCAGACCGAGGGTCCGTTCGGCAATCCGACCTGCTCGGATTCATCAGATAATGACTGTGATGGCTCAAGCGATGCATCTGATTCAGGATGCGGTCAGCAGTGCACTCCTTCCACAGAGATCTGCGATGGGATAGACAATGACTGTGACAGTCAGATTGATGAAGACATCGCTGCCGCGCCGACTACCTGCGGCGTAGGCGCTTGTGCTTCTACAGGCCAATCAATCTGCCAGGGTGCCCAGATGGTCAATACCTGCACACCGGGTAACCCTCAGACTGAAGGTCCGTTTGGTAATCCGACCTGTTCGGATTCATCAGATAATGACTGTGACGGCTCGACCGACGCATCTGATTCAGGATGCGTTCAGCAGTGCACTCCTTCCACAGAGGTTTGCGATGGGGTAGATAACAACTGTGACGGTCAGATTGACGAGGATATTGCTGTTGTGCCGACAACCTGTGGGGTAGGCGCTTGCACTGCAAATGGCCAGAGCACCTGTCAGGCCGGACAAATGGTTAACAGTTGCATTCCGGGCACTCCGTCACCGGAAATATGTAACACTATCGATGACAATTGCGACGGCACGGTCGATAACGGCGTCGCATCGACTCCGACGACCTGCGGGATAGGCGCCTGTGCTTCTACCGGCCAGATGGTCTGCCAGTCCGGCCAAATGGTTGACACCTGCACTCCGGGCGCTCCCCAGACAGAAGGGCCGTTGGGCAACCCCACCTGCTCGGATTCCGCTGACAACGACTGCGACGGCTCAACCGATGCATCTGATTCCGGATGTTTGATTCAACCGGCTGATATGAGTCAATGGACCGGAAAATGGTTCAGCATCAAGGAACGGGGGTCTCAGACTGCCGGTCGGTCGGGTCAGCAGGGGATTACCTTTAGTGTGCCTGACGCCAAGTTCGGGAAAGAGAAAAACAGCGGGAGCGGAAATGGATATATGCACATCTGGAACTGGGACCCCGGCACCAGGGCACTGCATTTCGATTACTATACCTTTATCGAAGATAAAGGCACATGGGATACCTACACCGATACTCTACAGTTTTTTGCAGGAACGGATATGAAATTTTTGTTCCTTTACCATAGATCCCATAACAATCAGGTAACCGCTTTTAACGGGGAGATTGAAGGTAAGATAAAAAAGGGAGCGTTACAAGGCGCAACTCTTAAAACATTCGGCGGATATTACTTGGATATCAGTGACGACGAAACCTCTTACTCCGCTGGGAACGAAGCCATGACCGGAAAAATGATTGATGCATCGAAGGTGCCGGTGCCGTTCAATGTAATAATACCGCGCTAAACGATGATGATAAAGAAGCGGCAGGCCCCGGCAACGGCACGCCGCTTCTTTTTTTGCTTTTGCACAATACTTAAAGAAACGTGCAATACAAAACATCCCCGAATAATGACAATGTGAAGGTAGGTATTTGCCGGGGCATTAAGAAGACTGCTTGATAAATTCCTGCACCATGGATTTGATATTCTCTCGGATAACACGCGTCTTCGCCATTTTTTCCTCATGGCTTCCGACAAACGATGAAGGATCTTCAAATGACCAGTGGAGTCTCTTCGTTACACCCGGGAAAACCGGACATCGTTGAGCAGTTGCCTCATCACAGACACTGATTACATAGTGGTACAATTTACCGGCCTTCACCAAATCAAACACCGTGCTCGCCTGCTTGGCTGAGATATCAATCCCTTCTTCTTTCATGGCTTCAACCGCAAGGGGATTTAATTCTCTTGCCTCAAATCCTGCACTTTCCGCCTCGAAGCGGTCTTCTCCGTAGTAATTGAGGAACGCTTCAGCCATCTGACTTCTTGCTGAATTATGAACACACACGAATAATACCTTAATTGTATTTTCCCCCATTCTTCAAGAATACCAGAGAAATGTTACAGGAATATTACATGCCCAACGACTAAGGCCCGTAGAATAGTACCGGCAGGGTGCCTTTCAGTTCAGGCAGCGCTTCACACTTTCGACAGCAGCTTAATCGCTGCGCCGATCAGCGCCGCCTGCTCTTTACTGATCTCTCCGATCTGCCCGCGCCTCTCCGTCATTCGCCGAAACCGGGTAAAATCTGTGGGCAAGTCCTCGCTATCTACCAAAAACGCGATCCTTTGGATAATTCTCCTTATGTGCTCCGGAGACTTTACTCTTCCTTTCGACTTGGCAAAATAGAGCACCTTCATCTTCCCGCGTATCCTGTCATAATCCACGTCTGTTACCCGATGGACCGCGAGGACGATGTAGTCGCCCAGCGCCTGCCAGAAGACTTCATCATATCCCTGCCATTTCGGCAGAAAGAAGCGAAGTAATGCCGGGTTTGTCTTCCCGTTTTGCGGGAGGCTTTTATAAAGCAACACCGGAAATTTCCCGACCGTCGTTTCGTCTATCTGTTCGAGCATATCGAACAAGTTACGCCTCTGCTGCTTGCGCAATAGTTTGTCTATTTGCTCTAATGTGCTGCCCTGTCCGGGGATCATACCAACTTTGTCGATTGCATTCAGAATATCCATATTCGTGCCCCTTCTATTCTCTGTTCGTATTCGTTCATCCGCAGATATGTATTTTGGCAGCCACCTTGGACTGCGTTCCCGCAGTCTCGGAGCAGCATGCATTTTCAGTGGGCAACCTATGTATCTTTGAATTCATTTTCCGCTGAATGGACATTACATTGTTCCTTCATCCTCTTGATTACGAGGACAGACAGGAAATCCTTTATACGTGCATGTTCCTTTAAGGACATCAGTTCATTTTCATACAGCTGTCTGAGGAAATCCTCACGCATGCCGAGGTCTGTTGCAAGATAATGAATTGCTGACAGGTGCTGTCGTCTTTCGAATTCTGTGTCATATAAGATTGTTGTTGTCACTATCATTCCCCCATACGCATGAAATATTACCGTTCGGTCCGGGCTGCAGCGTCCTGCAGAAGCGAAACTTTATCGGTTATCTCCCAAGGGAGGCCGATATCCATGCGTCCCACATGTCCATATGAGGCAAGTTTTCTATAAAAGCCGCCTTTGATTGTTGAGGGCAGATACCTCAAATTAAACTGCCTTACTATTGCGGCAATGCGGAAGTCAAAAGTCCATTCGACCAGCAATGCAATTTCTTCATCAGAGATTTTCCCGGTACCAAAGGTCTCTACCTGAATACTCACAGGGCCCGCGATGCCAATGGAATAGCTGAGCTGGATTTCACACTCATCGGCGATGCCGGCAGCGACAATATTCTTTGCTGCATACCGGGCAGCATATGCCCCAACCCTGTCAATACGCAAGGGGTCTTTTCCGCTCAGGGCCGCGCCGCTATGCCTTGAATACTCGCCGTAGGTATCGATTGCGTTTTTTCTGCCGGTCAGGCCTGAATGCACGGAAGGCCCTCCGGTAATGAAGGGACCATCAGGGTTCACAAATATCCTGCTTTTCTCATCAGGGGTTATCGCCTCGTCGCGGAAGACCGGGCGAATAACGTACTCCATAATATCGTCCCGGAGTCTTTTCAGTCCGGGCTCTGCAGAGTCATTCTGGCTGGCTATAACAGTAATGGTGTGGATCCTGAATGGCCTTCGGTTCCTGAATTCGATCCCAACCTGGGTTTTTCCGTCAGGGGCGATGTAAGGCAAAATCTTCTGGAGTCTCACAGAAGTAAGTCTTCTGGCAATTTTATGCGCAAGCCAGATCGGCAACGGCATAAAGGCAGACGTCTGGTTGCAGGCAAAGCCAAATGCCGTAACCTGGTTCTTAACCGGTATACGCCCGATTTCCTCATCAGTAAGATTCTTTTCATCAAACGTGCGGTACTCCTCTGAAGGCAGTTCCTTAAGGCTGGTTACAATGCTGCAGGTCTTGCCGCTGAAAGAGCTGCTGTCATAGCCTATTTGGCTGATCACTTTTCTTGCAACAGCGGGGAAATCTATGGTTGCGTCAGATGCGAACCGTGCTGCTATAAAAATAATAGCGGTTGCGACCGCGCACTCCGCGATTACCCGGGAAAAAGGGTCATGTTCAAGAAACTGGTCTACAATGCCGTCACTGATCTGATCGCAGAGTTTATCAGGATGTCCTTCTGTTACAGATTCGGATGTGAACATGAAATCTTTTTTCATTGGTTGCTCCTCATCGGAAGAAATTCTGCCTGTATATCATGCATTGCGGGGGCCCGCTCGCTGCTTTTTGTTGCTTCGTTTATCATAAGAGGAAGAAAAGCGCTTACTCCAATCACCAAACCGTCGATGAGACCTATGGGCGTAAGACCGAGAAGGCTTCTGAGCCCGGGGAAAGTCATCGCCGCTATCTGCAGGGCAAACGAACCCCCGAGCGCCCAATTCAGGTATGTATTCGAAGGCAATTTCTCTTTGCCAAATATCACCGCTCTATCAGCACGGCAGCTGATCGCGTGGAGGAGCTGCCCCACGGTGAGACTCGAAAAGGCAAGGGTCCCTGCCTGCGGACCAATGCCATACCGCGCTATCCCATAGCCGTATGCGCTGAGGCTCCCGGCGCTGATTACTGCCGACTCAAAGGCTATCCGCTTAAAATCCGCCGTCTGCATGATCGCTTCGTTGGGATCACGGGGCGGCCTGCTTAATACATCGGGCTCCGGCGGTTCAAGCGCAAGGGCAAGTCCCGGGAAGATATCGGATAACAGGTTGATCCAGAGCAGCTGCATGGTATTCAGCGGCTGGCCGAGTCCAAGGGTAATGGCGGCAAACATGACCATGATTTCGCTCATGTTTGTAGCGAGTAGAAAATGCACTGATTTGCGGATATTGTTGTAAATTGTCCTTCCATGGCTGACTGCGATAATCATCGTCTGGAGATTATCATCTTCCAGAATTACATCCGCAACCTCGCGGGCAACATCCGTGCCGGTATGCCCCATGGCGATGCCAATATCAGCGGCTTTCAATGCAGGACCGTCGTTGATGCCGTCACCTGTCATCGCCACGATCTTTCCAGCGCTCTGCAGTGACTGTACTATCTGCAACTTGTGGGAAGGACTGACCCGTGCAAAGACGTGCGCCCTCTCGCAAAGGGCCTTGAGTATCTCCGGGGGGATATCGGCAAGATGCCGCGAGTCCAGTATTTCCAGCTGCTCACCTTTGCTCAAATTCAGTTCTCTTGCTATTGCATAGGCTGTCGGACTCTGATCTCCGGTGATCATAATCGTGTCTATGCCCGCATGATGGAAATCGCCAATCAGCTTCTTTACCCCTTTCCTGACAGGGTCTGCCAGGCCGACAATACCAAGCCATGTGAGTCCAGAGAAAAACATCTCTTCTCCGTTTTCAGGCGTAGTGTTCTCCCTGTGAGCATAGGCCAGGCCCAGCACCCGGAACGCCTTCCCTGCCATATGTTCATTTTCCAGTTCAAAAAAGAGCTTGTCCTCCTCCGACAAAGGGATCCGATCGCCGTCTTTCATATACCAGTCGCAGAGAGCAAGCACCTCCCTCGGGCTCCCTTTGACAGCGATAATTTTCCGGTTCCTAAAGTCTTCGATTATAGGTTCCTCCCCAGCGCTGTCTGCAACCGCTGACGCATATTCATGAAGCGACATTTCTTGTATGCTGTGGGAAGTCAGCATGACATTCCTGTTTTCAGAGCGGTGGACGACCTTTAATAATGGAGCGTTTTTTCGCACCTGTCCAATATCTACCCCGGCTTCTATCGCCATGTGCATGAAAGCGTTTTCTGTCGGGCTGCCGGTAATGACATAGTCCCCGTTCTGATGAATTATTTCACTCTCATTGCAGAGGACAGATACATGGATAAGCATCAGGAGTTCATTACAGGCATACGGGCTGACACCTGTATGATCAGAAATGAATTTCCCGTCAGAAACCTGGAAGAGTTTCGTGCCAATGAAGATCTCCCGCACGGACATCCTGTTCATCGTCAACGTTCCTGTCTTGTCCAGGCATATTGTCTGAACAGATCCGAGGGTCTCGACAGCTTCGAGATGACGTATCAGGACATTGTGCCTCCGCATGTTTCTGATGCCGAGAGCGAGTGTTGTGGTCGCGACTGCGGGAAGACCTTCGGGAACTGCTGCGACAGCAAGGGCTATGGACGTCTTCAGCATCTCCAGAAATCCATATCCGTAGAGAATTCCAATACAGAAAACAACCCCGCAGACAACCCCGCTGATGAGGACAAGCTGGCCGCCCATCTGGTCAAGTTTTCTTTCCATCGGAGTCTCAGGAGGTTTTGCCTTTCCGAGGATCGTCTGTATATTGCCCATTTCCGTAAATCTGCCTGTGGCCACCACAACAGCAACTCCCTGCCCTCCTGTGACAAGCGTCCCCATAAAAACCATATTTGTTTTTTCTGCCAATGGAACATGGTCCTGCAAAATCGGTGGTATGGTTTTTTTGACCGGCATGCTTTCACCTGTCAGGGCCGATTCATCAACGCTCAGGTGTTCAGCCTCCAGGAGTCTCGCATCGGCAGCTACATAGGTCCCGGGTCTGAGGATAAGGAGGTCGCCGGGGACGATATCCCCTGAGCTCACAGCATGTACTTTCCCTTCCCTGAGGACCAAAGCAGAAGGTCTTACAAGGGTTTTTAATGAATGGATGGTCTTTTCCGTCCCGCTTTCAGAGGCATAACCAATGAAGGCATTAACCCCTATGACAGCTACAATCACGAGTGCATCGGCAAGCCCTCCGGTAGCAAGGGAAATGACAGCTGCAACACCGAGAAGACCTACAGGGATGGACTTCAGCTGGCTGATAAAAATACTGAACCCGGAACGCGGGACTGATTCAGGAAGAATATTGGGTCCATAGTGTTTCAGGTTTTCCCTCGCGACTCCGGCTGACAACCCTGTCTCTTTGTCGGTGCAAAGGACCTCCATGACAGAGGCGGGATTCATCTGGTGCCATTGTGCGACTCTTTGCGGTGCAGCCTTAATGATACTTTGCCGGAATTTTCTTCTCGACTGCTTTGCAGCGGAAAACCCCTTGACGCCTTTTCGTTGAGAGGCGCCAGTGTGCACCTTAAGCCTCTCCGGCTGGAAAGGCACGTGCGGTTTTTCACAGTGCAATGCGTATTTGGATGCTATCTCATAAAGAATGACAGCAATATCAGAATGGGTTTTATCTGAATTAAAAAAAACAAGAATGTTGCCTGTCAGGGTATTGATGGAAAAGTGCTGTATGCCATCCCTGCCGGAAAGGCCGGATTCGATCCGCTGTTTAAGCAGCTCCGAACGGAAGAGCCCCTGTATATTATAGCGCGCTCTCCCTTTGACAGAGACGTGCATTGTCTTGACCACAGGCATTAACTCCGCAGGCAATCGCTGCTGTTATCTATTCTCCCCCTCTTTTTCTGGATCGCGAAATCTCCGACTTCGTTTTGGCAGTATCGGAGGCAGTCTTTGCTTTCTGAGTGCCTGAAGTTGGCTTCGCTTGCGGGACTGCAGCGCTGAGAACCTCCTTGACTCCTTCAACAACGCCGACAAGCATGTCCTTCACAGACCTTACCGCGGTATTCCCTATCAGGCCCGCAGCTTCAATCGCTCCGCCGACCGCAACTTTTGCGACATCTTCAACGTTCCCGCCGATCTCCTTTGTGGCTTCGATGACTCCGTCAACCGCTCTTCTTGCAACCAGCCCGACATCGGCTCCGATCTCAGCAGCGCCTTTTACGGCGCCTTTCACCGTCTGCCCGGATACTGTCAAGACATCTCCGCCAACGTCGCTGATACCCATCACAATGCCCTTCGCAACGCTTTTTGTGCTGAGAATAAGCCCTGTGCCGACCTCTTCGGTTGCTGCAATAGCACCCTTTATCACATCTTTGGATAGATGCACGCCTTCGCTGGCGACCGTTCCGGTTGCCTTCAGGGTATTCGACACCGTGTTTCTCACAAGGCTGACGATTTCAGCCTCTATTTCGTTAATACCTTTGAGACTGCTTATAATGCCGTCTTTGACAGACAAGCCCGCTTTTCCCATCGATTTTTCAGTCGTTCCTGTGGTTGCTTTCTTTGCCATGAGTCCCCTCCTTTTCTTCTCAAACAATTTTCTACGGTGGTTGATATGAGCTAGTGAGTAATATTTGTCCTTTACACTTCTTTGGCCTGGGCCTTTAAAAAAATGTTGAGTGCATACCAGAGTGCTGTATACCACGCAGGCGCAGTGAAGTTGCCCCGGCTTATTTGAATAACGCTGAGTCCCACAAGGGTCAACAAAGCAAGATCCGGTACATTTGCAAAACCTTTGGTCGAAACAATTACCCTGCTGTTTACATCCCTAAATGTTTCCGATACCTTTCGTGAAATGTATGTCTGTTTTTCAAAAGGTTTTACGTCTTCGATCCTGAAAAGATTGCCCTGCTCAGCGTATGCTGCGATCTTTCTGGAATTCAATTCATGAATCACCAGAACGCTCGCAGTCAGAGCATTTACCACAACCCTTGCGATTCCTTCATATCCGGACATCTGCTTGTGCACATCGTCAAAATAACGCGCATCTCCTTTTTTTGAAGGTATCTTGACCCTGAGCCTGCCTGGGATGACATGGCTTACATACGCATCAGGCAGCATTTCGGTCTACGTTCCTTCCGGGGCAACAGACTCCGCTACTTCTTCCTGAAGGTCCTCCGTCTGGGCTTTCGCTTCAGCCAATTCGGATTGTACTTCAGCCATAAGGTCCTCAACTACCTCTTTGGTTTCGGCAAACGTTTCTACTCCTTTTTGATACAGAAGGACACCGCTTTTCAGCGCTGCTTTCGCCAAGGGCTTAGCGATGTTTGCCAGGACCGGGATGACTGCGGGAGCAAGCACGGAAGCCCCTACGCCGATCGCAAGGCCGGTTAATATATTGCCTTTGAACCCGTTATTAAAAAGACCCATAGATGATCCTCCCTTTGTTGTTGAATGGAATATGAGCTACCGATTGTGTGTACTCCTTAAACACAGAATTGTATGCCTGTCAAGGAAGTACTCAATTTAAGGATATAACCATCGGACAGCAAAGTCTACAAACTCTTTCATTACTTTCCTAAGAGGACGGAATGTCATCAATACTTAACATTTCGTTCATACTCATGTAAAAAACGTATGGTTTAATGAATAGCATGATTAATAGGAAGAGCTGCATTCCGATGGAAAGCACAGAAATTGTGTACAAAGTAATTTTCCATACCAAAGGATATATACGACTGGAGGTGCCTTCCCTGAGGAAGCTCTCCTGGTCGTATCTTTACAGGAACTTCAAAAAGTCCCCGCCTTTTCCGCTTCCGTCCGGCATCAAAGATTTCCATATCAATCCGTTTAAGGGGAACATTGTTATCAGGTATGAACCGGATGATATCGATATTTTAACCTTCTTAAAAAATATGGCGTCGGATCCGGATGTCAAAAATATAATCAGAGGATAAAACAATGAAATGTCCGCATCTCATCAAATGGTTGACCTTTGCATGCAAGGCGAAAGAAAATATTTATTTCCCGAGTTCCTTCCAGGTGCATGAGTACTGCAGAAGGAAGACCCACAAAAAATGCCCGTTTTACGGGGCAAGGACAACGACGGAAGAGATCGAGACGTTCGCTTCTGTCGCCAACTTTTAACATTCCCTTCATATTCCTGTAACAATCACGAGGTATGATGTATACAATGATTATTTCTATCGTAAGCCTCTTACTGCTGGCAATTGCAGTATATTTTCTCATCAAAACAAAACCAAATCTCTATCTGCTTGACTTCATGAAGGAAGCATTCGGTGAAGCGAAGGAAAAACATCATAATGAACATACTGACAAACCTCAGAGTGAAAATATCTCCTCCAGAAATACCTCGCTGCACGATTAAGGCTGTATCAACTCAGTGAAAGAAAAAATCTTTTGAAGGGGGTGATACATGTAACAGAAATGTAACGGAACTGTAACATTCTTGTAATAATTCAGGAGTATTGTAAAATCAAAAGGAGGTAAAGAATGAAAAAATTGTTTCTTATTTTATTGTCGGTTCTCTGTATCGCTTCACTGGCAGGTCTTTCGTATGCCGAGGATTTAAAGATTGACGGCTCGACAACAGTGCTGCCTATCGCCCAGAAAGGGGCGGAGGTCTTCATGAAGAAGAACCCTGCGGTGAAGATATTTGTTTCAGGAAGCGGTTCGGGCACAGGCATTAAAGCGCTCATGGACGGCACAACCAATATTGCAACCAGCTCAAGAGAGGCAAAGGACAAAGAGGTTGCGTCTGCAAAAGAGAAAAATGTCACCCTTACCGGACATAAGGTTGCCCTTGACGGGATTGTTCCCGTAGTACACCCCTCAATGAAGATAAATGATATCACCACAGAGCAGCTCAGGGATATCTACAACGGCAAGATAAAAAGCTGGAAAGAACTCGGCGGTCCGGACAGGCCTGTTTCCGTTGTTTCGAGAGACACCAGTTCCGGGACCTACGAGGTATGGGAGGAAAAAATACTGAAAGGCGATAAGGTAAGGCCCGATGCCCTTCTTGTTGCATCCAACGGCCAGGCAGTTCAGACCGTTGCGCAGAACAAATTCGCCATCGGGTATATCGGAATCGGGTATGTTGAAAAATCGGTCAAAGTTCTCAAGGTAAACGGAAAGACTGCTACTGCAGCCACTGTCCGTGACGGCTCATGGCCTGTTTCCCGCCCGCTCTTCATGTATACGAATGGAAAACCAGCGGGTACCATAGCCAAATTCATCGATTTCATGCTATCAAAAGACGGGCAGAAGATTGTGAATGAAGTGAAATATGTGAGCATAAAATAAAAACAGGATTCAAGGATTCAAGGGGTCGAGGGTTCAAGGGAAAATATATTAATTGTATTATAAAACTTGAACCCTCAAATCCTTGAATCCCGGATCACGCTCAATACTATGAAATGGCTGACACAGTAGTAGCCGCAGGCTGAAGCCTGCGGCTACTACGCAGACAGAATAAAAGAGGGATCAATCATTGGCGTTAAAATGGCAGAGAAAAGAAAAAGCGGTTGAAATCATTGTCAGTTCAGTCGGATTTTTCTCCGTCATTGTTCTCCTTGTAATAGGCTTTTTCCTTTTTAAAGAGGCATTTTTTATTTTCTATAAAGCCGGGGTTGCCAGTGTCATCTTTGGCTCCGCCTGGTATCCGACCTATGACCCCCCGAGTTTCGGTATGTTCCCGCTCATCATGGGCACCTTTGCCGTAACTCTATTGACCGCGGTGATGGCGATCCCTCTGGGGCTCGCAACAGCAGTATACATTGCCGAGGTTGCCCATCACAGGGTGAAGGAATTTCTGAAGCCGCTCATAGAGATGCTCGCAAGTTTTCCCTCTGTCGTACTCGGCTTTTTCGGCATGGTCATCATAGCACCGATACTCTCCAACTGGCTCTCACCGATCCTCTCGGAAAAGCTTCCCGGAACTTTTAAAGAGCACACATATCCCGTTCATTTCCACGACCTTTGCCGATTTCTGTTACGACAAACTGTTCATTGCATCCGGATTGAATATCACCACTGCGGCCTTAATGCTTACGATACGGGCGATCCCTGTCATAGCAAGCATTGCAGAGGACGCATTGACTGCAGTCCCCCGCACCTATAGAGAAGCGTCCTATTCCCTCGGAGCAGACAAATGGGAGACTATATGGAAAGTGGTTATCCCCTCCTCTGTTTCGGGATTAAGTGTTGCGGTAATCCTCGGGATTGGCACCATTATCGGTGAGACCATGATCGTGCTGATGGTTGCAGGCGGCGCCGCGGTTGTACCGCACTGGATGTTCGACGCCGCAAGGCCGATGCCGGCGGCGATTGCGGCAGAAATGGCTGAGGCGCCTTATCGAAGCCTCCATTATCATGCCCTCTTCGGTGTCGGCGCTATTCTTTTTCTTCATCACCTTTCTATTAAGTCTCATCTCGGACTTTGTATCGAAAAAATACCGGGCTGTGAGAATCGGGGAGAAGGTGTGACGCAGGGCACAGAAAGCATTCATACCCCATTCGGGTTGGTCCGCAAAAAAAGATATAATCTCAAGCAGGGCTTTTTCCTCTCGCTTGTCAGAACATTCGGGTTTGCAGGGGCAGTAACCCTGTTCATTATCCTCTTTTTTGTCGCGTATAACGGAATTCATGTCCTGAGCTGGGAATTCATCACACAACCTCCCATGGACGCCATGACAAAGGGGGGCATTTTCCCTGTAATCATCGG
Source organism: uncultured Nitrospiraceae bacterium (assembly GCA_963718855.1). GTDB lineage: Bacteria > Nitrospirota > Thermodesulfovibrionia > Thermodesulfovibrionales > SM23-35 > CAVRAA01. The sequence continues at coordinate 496,952 of CAVRAA010000009.1, forward strand.
CACCGTATCTGCTGACTGTTTTCTGCATGGTCGCCGTAATACCGATCGGCGTTACCACCGCGATATTTCTGTCGGAATACGCAAAACCGGGGTTTATACTGAATATGGTTATGATGTCGATATATACCCTTGCGGGAGTGCCGTCGGTCGTCTTCGGGCTGTTCGGCCTTGCGGTCTTTGTCGTCGCCTTCAACTTCGGCATGAGCCTTCTTGCAGGGTCGTTGACGCTTGCTATTATGGTGCTTCCCTATATCATTTCCACTTCGGAAGAAGCGATTAAGGCTGTGCCATACAGTTTCAGGGAGGCGTCCCTCGCATGCGGCGCCACTAAATGGCAGACGATCAAAAAAGTGGTTTTACCGACAGCGATGCCGGGTATTCTGACAGGCGCGATCCTCGGCACGGCAAAGGTTTCCGGCGAGACTGCTCCGATTATGTTTACTGCCGCCGCCTTCTTTACGCCCGGGGTGCCGAGATCGCTGTTCGAACCTGTCATGGCTTTACCGTATCATATTTATGTGCTGGCGACCGCAGGCACGCACATTGAGGAGACAAGGGGCATCCAATATGGAACGGCCCTGACGCTCATCGCGCTGGTGCTTGGGATGAACCTTCTGGGAATCATTTTACGCTCAAGGCAGAGAAAGAAGAGGGCATGGTAGCGAATAAAAACATATTCGAGATAAAGGACTTCAGCATCTTTTACAGCGACTTCATTGCGGTGAAAAATGTAATGCTCAATATTGAATCCAATAAAATTACCGCGATTATCGGTCCTTCCGGCTGTGGCAAGTCCACCCTCCTCAGGTCGCTGAACAGGATGAACGACCTCATTATTTCATCGCATGTGACGGGTGAGGTGCTCTTTCAGGGTGTAGACATCTACGACAAGGACACTGATGTGATCGAATTGCGCAGAAGGGTAGGAATGGTGTTTCAGAAGCCGAACCCTTTTCCGAGTTCTGTGTATGAAAACGTCGCCTATGGGCCTAAGATCAGAGGCATAAAAAAGAAAAACCAGCTTGATGAAATCATTGAAAATGCACTGGTAAAGGCCGACTTATGGAAAGAGGTGAAGGATAAGCTGAATGAATCTGGGTTAAGTCTGTCCGGAGGCCAGATGCAAAGACTCTGCATCGCACGGTCCCTGGCCCAGGAACCCGAAGTGATTTTGTTTGATGAGCCTACCTCGGCATTGGACCCCATATCAACAGCACATATTGAGAATCTGCTTCAGGAACTGCAAAAAACTGTTACGATAGTAATTGTTACGCATAACATGCAGCAGGCTGCGAGAATATCAAACTATACGGCATTTATGTATATTGGAGAAATGGTTGAATTTGGAGAAACAAATTCTATCTTCGTGAACCCGCAGAACAAACTGACAGAAGAATATATAACAGGGAGATTCGGATAATGGCGATATTTGATGACGAACTAAAAGATCTGAGGGAAAGGGTTTTGAAACTCGGCTGCATGGTCGAAAACGCCATACGCGATTCCGTGAAGGCGCTCGTTGAGAGGGACAGCGACCTTGCAAAGGAAGTTATTAAGAGGGACCACCTGATTAACGCCATCGACGTGGGAATCGACGAGGAATGTGTCCGGTTGATCGCCCTGAGGCAGCCTTTGGCGAGAGACCTCAGACTTATCACCACTGCCATGAAAATAACTACAGACCTTGAGAGGATGGGAGACATGGCGGTCAATATTGCTGAGAGGGCAATAGAGCTGAACGAAGAGCCGCAGTTGAAGCCTTTTGTGAACATCCCCAAGATGGCTGTACTGGCACAGTCTATGGTGAGAGATTCACTTGATGCATTTGTCACCGGTTGTTCCCGGCTTCCCTATGAAGTCATAAAGAGAGACGACGAAGTAGACGACCTCACCGTAAAAAACTTTGAAGAGCTTCTGTCCTTTATGATCCAGGACCCGAAGATTATTCCCCTGGCAATAAAGAGGACGTATATCGCGAAGTATCTCGAACGGATTGCGGACCACGCGACCAATATCGCCGAGATGATCATCTACATGTGCAGGGGCAAGATGATCAGGCACACAGAACTTTCTGATGCTCCGTAGGGAAAACGCGGAGTAAAAACGTTTTCCCCGGCAGTCGGCCCCATGACTTCGGCCATGCCGCCCTCAGACATCCTCGGCCGCAATCTCATCAATAAACGATTTTTTTCAGCCCAAACAGAAAAAACTTGACAAAGGTCTTAATTAGGATTAAATTAGTCCTAATTAATGGAACTGTTTTAAAGAGGAGGAGAGTATGGATACTGTAGCATTAAGCAGGCTTCAGTTCGCCGTCACCGCAGCCTTTCACTTTATCTTTGTCCCCCTGACCCTTGGCTTATCCATATTAGTAGCCTATATGGAGACCCGCTATGTCAGGAGCAATGATGAAATGTACCTGAGGATGACGAAGTTCTGGGGGAGACTGTTTCTTATCAATTTTACCCTTGGCGTAGTCACAGGCATCACCCTGGAGTTCCAGTTCGGCATGAACTGGGCAGAGTATTCAAAATACGTGGGGGACATCTTCGGCGCGCCGCTGGCGATTGAAGCAACCGTAGCCTTTTTTTTGGAATCTACGTTCATAGGACTCTGGATCTTCGGATGGAACAAGGTATCAAAAAAGGTTCATGCGCTTTCGATCTGGCTGGTGGCTATCGCAACAAACCTTTCCGCCCTCTGGATTCTCCTTGCAAACGGGTGGATGCAGAAACCCGTCGGATACGTCTTGAGAAACGGCAGGGCGGAGATGGTCGATTTCATGGCGATGGTGACCAATTCTTACGGATGGTCAAAGTTTTTTCACACGGTGCTGTCCAGCTATGTTGTGGCTGCTTTTTTCGTTATGGGCATATCGGCATATCATATCCTGAGAAAAAGCCATCTCACCTTTTTTAAAAGATCATTCAGGATGGCGGCACTCTTCGGATTCGTCAGTTCCCTCCTGGTGTTTGCGACCGGCGACTTCCATGCCATTGAGGTTGCGAAGACACAGCCGACTAAATTTGCCGCTATGGAGTCCCACTGGATTACACAAAAGGCGGCGTCCTATAATCTCCTTGTCTTCCCTGATACAGAGAACGAGAGAAACTCGATAGAAATGATCGGCATTCCCAAGGGACTAAGTATCCTTGCATTCCATAACGGCGAGGCAGAAGTAAAGGGCCTTAAAGATTTCCCGGTTGAGGATCGTCCTCCGGTTCTTCCCACTTTCCTGAGTTTCAGGGCAATGGTTGCCATGGGCATGTTCTTTATCCTCCTCACATTTATCGGATGGATCCTCGCGAGAAGGGACAGGCTTGAATCGAGTCCGCTCTTTTTGCGTCTCATCCTTTACTCGCTGCCACTCCCGTACATCGGCGTCCAGATAGGCTGGATCGTGGCAGAGGTAGGAAGACAGCCATGGCTTGTGTACGGACTGCTCAAGACATCCGAGGGAGTTTCAAAGTCTATTACACCGGCACAGGTGCTCATGTCTCTTGCGGGATTTACCTTTGTATACGGAGTCCTCGCCATGGTCGATTTCTACCTGTTGACGAAATATGCCAAAAAGGGCCCGGTCAGCAGTTTCACTGCCCCTGAAAAAGCAACAAGAACACAGGAGGTGTAAGATGGAATTTCAGATAACATGGTTCGTTCTCTGGGCAGTCCTCTGGGCGGTTTTTTTCATGCTCGAAGGGTTCGATTTTGGAGCAGGTATCCTGCACAGTTTTCTCGGAAAGAATGAGACAGAAAAAAGCATGATCAGGCAGGCGATTGGTCCCGTATGGAACGGGAATGAGGTCTGGCTGATTACCGCCGGGGGTGCAACTTTTGCTGCATTCCCGACGACGTATGCCCTTATGTTCAGCTATCTCTACTCGGCCTTGCTCCTCATCCTTTTTGCTCTTATTTTCAGGGGTGTTGCGCTCGAACTCAGGGGAAAAGGAGAAGGAGCGGGATGGAAAAATGGCTTTGATGCAGCGCTCTTCCTTGGCAGTTTCCTGCCTGCGTTGTTGTTTGGCGTAGCCTTCGGGAACATCTTTCAGGGATTACCCATGGATGCAGAAGGATATCACGGAAGCCTTGTCTCACTCCTGAATCCTTACGGAATCCTTACGGGGTTGCTCTTTGTGCTTTTGTTTCTCGTCCACGGCGCACTCTGGCTTTCTTTAAAAATAGAAGGCGATCTCAGCAGCCGGGCATCAGCCCTCGCAGGGAAGATATGGTATATCCTTCTTGCGGTAGCAGTTGCCTTTCTGGTCTCTACGAATTTCGCCACAAACCTCTATGCGAATTATTTTCAGAACATCCTGTGGCTGACGGTACCGTTGATTGCCGTACTTTCAATGGTTGCAATAAAAATATTTTTATCAAAACGACAGTTAACCGGTGCGTTCTTTGCCTCATGCGTCACAATCCTCATGGTAACCTTTACCGGCGTGGTCGGTCTCTACCCCAACCTCATTCCGTCGAGTATCGACCCGGCTTACAGCCTGACGATCTTTAATTCATCGTCGAGTCCGTATACGCTGAAGATCATGACAGTCGTTGCCCTGGTCTTTGTGCCTGTGGTGATTGCGTATCAGATATGGACATACAGGATATTCAGGCATAAAGTGACTGCGGAAGATGTTGCAGAGGAAAAGGAATCAAACTATTAACCCGGCAAAGAAATACTTAACTATTGTCATTGTCCGGCTTGACCGGACAATCCAGAAGCTCATGAAATCACTGGATTCCCCGATCAAGTCGGTGAATGACGAACACAAGAAGTTCAAGTGTTTGCTTGCCGGTTTAATAAAAGGGATAGTGTATGCTGCAGATTAAACGTGAGACAGACTATGCGATCAGGTGCCTCTATTATCTTTCGGGAAAAAAAGATGAAGTCGTGATGGTTGATGAGATCGCGCGGAAAATGCGGATACCGAAGACGTTTCTCGCAAAGATCCTCCAGAGGCTTGCAAAGGCAGGTTTAGTGCAATCGTATGTCGGGGTAAAAGGCGGTTTTTATCTCGCGAAAGAGCCGCAGGAGATAAACCTCTACGAGGTGATCACCGCAATCGAAGGTCCGGTTGCGATGAATAAATGTACAGTGAACAAAAAAAGCTGCGGTTTCAGCAAAACATGTAAAGTCCATCCCATATGGGTAGCGGTGAGGAAGGAAATCGAAGGGGTCCTGAAGAAAAACACGTTTCAAAAGATACGGGAGGCTCAGATACGTTAAGGATTAAACTGTGCGTCGTCGGTGTGGGGGTTTATCTTGTATTTCATGATGGCCGTCTCGCTGAGTTTGAAATCGTTTGCATAGTTGACGATTTTATACGGGAGAAGTATTCCATCAACCTGTTTGAACTCTGAAAATTCAGCACCGATGCTTCGCTTATTCTGTTCTATCTGACAATAGCCGATGACTTTCAGGATGATAAAATCCTGCGGATGTATGTATACATCGACTTCATACCCATAGTGATCTTTGAGGCGAAGCACCTCGGCATCCTCACCGTTCAGGCGGTCCCTGCGTCCGGAAACCACCGTAAATGAGCCGTCAAGCAAACCAAAAGGGAGATCAAGCTGATGATACTGATACACCATGGCATCATACGGAGGGCCTGTCACTTCTTCGGTCTCGCCGTCTGTTTCTCTGTATCCCTTTCCGTTGTTCAGGATTCTTTTTTCTTCAAACCGGCTGTACTTGATATCAAAGAGTAATTTTCTCTCCCTTTTCATAATACGAAAGTACGGCCCCTCATCATACGGGAACAGTTTTTTGATATGCCCCACAGCGGATAGTGCGTGGACTTTTGAGAGCATGTCTTTTCCGCCATAGGCACTGATGATCTTCTGGATAAGCGTGTTCGCCGCCTCCGGATTATCTCCCGCATGGCTGTGAGAGACGGGGAGGATAAAAACCGTCATCGCAACAGCAATCGCCAGTATATATTTAATGCAGATATTGTTACGCATGAAATAGCTCCTGTCCTGTCTTTTTTTGCAGTGTTATAGCATACCATAAATACTATTTTTATAGTATTTATTCTATTTACAGCAGCCAGGGGAAACGATTGTGAGATAAGAGCAAAAGGATGCATTCTTTTTTACCAGTACCCTGAGTCAAGATTTCAGCGCAAACAACTGATTGCCGTCTGCAGCAGCTTTAAGGTGTTTTCTGGAGAATGAAATAAAAATTATTGCCGTATTGCGTCGCCTCATAGCCAATGATTCCACCGTGTATTTCCACGGCATTCTTTATAAATGTCAAACCATGCCCGGTTCCCGGTTTTCCTGAAGAGTTGCTCGCACGATATCCTTCTTCAAAAATATTTTTTTGTTCTTCAAACGGAACGTGTGGTCCGGTACTAAACACGTTATACTTTATCCCGTCCCCGCCCGGTCCAAAACAATCTCTGCAAAGCTCACGGCCATATGCTATATACTTTTTCTTCTCGCCGGTATCCGTAGTTATTTCCTGTGTGTATTTGAGCGCATTCGAAAAGAAATTGGCATATACCTGCGCCATGAGACCAACGTCCACAACGCTGATGATTTCTTCATCGGGAATACCGCTGAAGCGATCAGCTATCTCAATTCCTGCCTTGCGAAACTGCTCGATATACCGCTCCAGCTGCGGCTGCACCACATCTTTTTTCATATTGCATGCTTTCATACGGAGCGTAAGTCTTCCCTTATCGAAATGATCTTTCCTGAATAATGTTTCAAGAAACAGACTCATGTTTTTATAATGTTTTTCTATATGCTCCAGTTCTTCCGATAACCCGCTGTTGACCTCGTTCAATTCCTTCAGAATCTCTGCCCCGTTACTGCGGTTGTCCTGTCCCTCATGAAAGTGCCGGGAAAGAATGGCCTCTATTTCCTTATTTTTCACAATTTTCCCCCGGAGCCTTCTCAGGAACAGCCTGTAAATCATATTGGGGACAATGACATTGTGTTCGATGTCTGCAACAAGTGAGCGTATGAACTTCAGATGTTCAATGTTTTTTCCCGCGATGAACTTATTGTGCATATTAAAACCTATGCGGTTGACATATTTCTCAAAAAATAATGTATTCATCTTCCTCATAGTATCAATGGGATAGATAACAAGTGCACCAAGAATATTATCACTCTCCTGAATAGATGTAGTATCTTTCCCGCGGATCGGCAAGACGAGATTGTTCTCCTCTGTAAAATAATACCCCTCATGCAGTCTCCTCTCGTCCTGAAAGGAATCCATCGTGTCATGTTTTCTCTCATCGGTCTGTGCAACCGGTCCTGTCATATTCAAATTATTGTCTACGAGATAAAGACAGGCGTCGAGGTTAAAAAAACTTTTCAGGATAGCGACACACAATGTGTAGAAATCATCAAGATTATCATATTCTTGTGCAAGATCAAAAAAAGTCATAATGGCGACATGCTCAACCTGAGAAAATTCGTATCTCTGGTAGTCACTTTTTTTGTCTTCTATGCGATTTACAATTTCTTTAAAAGTAGCCATGGCGATAGCTGAAATGATACATGCTATTTGTCTTTATTGTATCATATGTTTTTGATGCTTCATACCCGATACGGTATGAATGGGCAAATTGCGTGGGATGAAAAAATAAGAATCCCGGATTATCTATCTTCTTTTTGAAACGTATCGCACGCTGATGGGGTGAAAACTCGCGGCGGTGACATGGGGTATTGCTTCAGACCGTAATTTATGCTATAAGAATACAATTGTCAAATTCAATGCAAGGAGGAAAGTAGTATGGCTAAACCGATGACGAAGTCTCAAATCTCTGATCACATTGCAAAGAAGGTGGAGCTTAAGAAAGTGCAGGCAGTGATGATTCTTGATGAAATTGCAAAGCTTGCGTACAAGGAAGCCAAGAACTCATTCACACTTCCCGGTATCGGCAAGATCGTGCTTGTCCAACGCAAGGCCCGCAAGGGGAGAAACCCTCAGACCGGCGAGGCGATCAAGATACCCGCCAAGAAAGTCGTGAAATTCAGAGTCGCAAAAGCTGCAAAAGACGCTATCCTCGGCAAGAAATAAGTCCCGTAGCAATCCGGGAAACACTCATGACATACAAGGCATCCAGTGCGGGATGCCTTGTATGTCATGAAACGATACCTACATAACTGAATGCAGAAGAAAGAGGTTCGCTGTATGCTGTTCCTTAATCCTTCTGGATCCAAATGAGAAATTCCTCTCTCACTAATGCTGATACAAAAAGGATTCCTTAAGCGTGGTCTGTCCATCCTGGCTTTCCTTTATCCTCTATAATCCGTTCAGAAAAGCGTTTACCCGCAGAGGGGCCATTCTGAATGAATCGGGAGTTACGGGAAATTCGGTTGTGCTTGAGGTTGGCGCAGGGAATGGATTTCTTACAGAAGCACTGGCAGAACGTTCAGGGAAGGTCTATGCAGTGGAACTACAGGACGGAATGATCAGAAAGCTGAGGAGGCGCGTTGCCAGGTTCGGAGATAGGGTTTCCATCATCAAAGGCGATATTTCCCTGATATTTCTCGATGAGGAACTCGCCGACGTCTGCATCCTCTATTACAGTTTCCATGAATTCTGCGATAAAGAAAAAGCTGCGGATACTATCAGCAGAGCGATAAAATACGGCGGCCTCATATCGATTTACGAACCGACGTTCGAGGTCGGGAAGCAGTCTATGCAGAGGACCGCGATGTTATTCGAACAGAGAGGATTTGTACAAACAAAGGAGAAAGTGGGTCTTTTCACACGATTCATGAGTTTCAAGAAAAGTGCGGACTTCTGATATCCGTAGAACTCCTGCACCGGCACAATTTTTAGTTCTGCTGCGTCATTCTCTCCCTGCCCTTTCCGGCATCTTTGCGCCTTCTATCTGTTTTAGTCCGGCATGATTGTCAATTCAAGTGGATAGTATATCATCAGCGTTTTTTGTATACTTGAGTAAATGCAGAGAGGAAGAATATGAAAAAGCAAAGAATTCTTTTTAGCCTAATGGCTCTGTGCGTCGCTCTCTTTATGAATGCATGCGCAACCACTGAGTTGACGTCAGTCTGGAAAAATGAAACATACCAGGGAGGCCCGCTCAGAAAGGTACTCATTATAGGGGTCGATAGGAATCAGGAAATGAAAAGACTTCTCGAAAATGAATTCGTCCTTCAATTAAAAACCAAAGGGATCGACGCTGTGCCAAGCCATACTGTTCTGCCTGAAGATACCATACTTGAAAAGGAGATGATCACTGCAAAAATCAGCGAGATCCGGATAGATTCGGTGCTTATCACAACTCTGGTCGATATTAAGGAAACAGAGGCATATGAGTCGCCCACTTTTTACGCTCCAACCGGATTCTATGGTTACTATATGCAATGCTGCTACAACGTGATGTCCGGATATAATGTGGAGATTGAAACGAGGATATTTGATGCGCACTATGACACAGTGATATGGTCGGCTCTCTCTGCAACAGTCCTCGATCCTGCTCCGGGGAAAACCATTCAATCGTATATCGCCGCCATTGTCAGTGAGTTGCAGAACCAGAAATTGCTCGATAACTAGGCGGAGATTGCGAATGAAAGGTCCGAAAGGATTCACACGTTTCTTAACCCTTGCCGGGGTGTACCTGAAAGACCCGCATACTCGGTTGCGCCTTCTTTCAGCGGTCAAAGAGTATGCTCACAATAAAGGGCATCTGATAAAAGGCTTTCAGGGAGACCTCCGGACGCTCATCAGTCTCATTAAAGACTGGAACAGGGGAATCTATACGGACGTATCAAAAAAAACCATTCTTCTTGGCGATTGCGGCCCTTCTCTATTTCATTTCGCCATTGGATACCATTCCCGATTTTCTGGGCGCGGTGGGCTTCACCGACGACGCCACGGTTATTCTTTTTGTTCTCAACAGCATGAGGAAAGAGTTGGAGCGATATCGGGAATGGCAGGGGCATGATAAGAAATGAGAGAAGGTTACGCTCTTCCCGGATTCTCTCCTTGAAACTCAAGAATAATTCAGAGGAGAATGGTTTTCCGGGCAGACATGGAGGAAGGCTCCATTCCCAGTTACCTTCCTCCGTATACACATCAGTTGTTCAGCGTCTCCCATTCCATAAGGGTCTTGCAGACAGGACATCGTACGATGACAGCAGGGATGCCAGAGGCGTCTTCAGTCATATGCATCACATTGTTGAGTAATTTATCCATATTCAGCGATACGCGGCAATTCCTGCACATTTGCTTATTCGCAACGGGAAATATCATCAGCGGTTTCATTCTTTTCGTACCCCTTCCTGTTTGTATAGTATTATATTAATATATTATAAAAATATTTGCCAACCTCCCTCTTCTCATGGTCATCACTCTTTTCTCTCCCATGATAGCGCCTTTGCATACTCTTTATATAACTTTTCCCTTCTTCGAAATTCAGGGGTATGCATCGCTCTCCTGTTGTTTTTTCTCTCCTCTTTTACCGCACTATGAAGCATCTCGTGGTAAACGACAAAGCGAATAAAGTAATGCGGGACATTTCTTCTGTCCAGAACGGGGCTTATTCTTATGGTGTTGGTAGCCCTGCAGTAAGTTCCCAGCGTGCGCTTCCTGACTGCACGCCGTGAGTTTCCTTTTCCCCATCCTATCGAAGCGGAGATACTCTCTTCGAAATACTCCCTGTTGATAGTATCGAAAATCTCCCTCAGATGGTAAACGTTCCCCTGTGCGCAGAGGCTGGGAGGCCTGACCTTTCGTTCCTTTTTGTTCAGCGTTGCCCGGTTATCCCTGATAAATTGCCTGATAAGGGGTGTTTGGCCTTTCCTTTTTTTGATGAAGCCGGCTATTTCTTTGATGACCTCCTCCCCGGCAGTGAGAAACATCCGGTGCAGCCTGACAGCAACGGAGGCATCCTTTTTTCGTATTGAAAGCATGCTGGTCGAATTGTCCGTAAGGGTCAGGGAAACGGATAGACCGGTCATCTTCGCCAGAAAATCCCGCAAGGTATTCTCGCTGTGTGAAAACAGCAAGCTCATTTGGAGCATAAAAAACCATCGTAAAATATAGTTTAGTATATTCATGGCTCCGGAATCATTGTGCTATTCAATTTGAACGTTGTACCCTGAAAATGCTGAGATGGAAAGAATTTTCTTCTTCAGCCCCTGCCCGTTAAATTTTCCGTATGCCATCGAGTCATCATAGAGCCGGAGCTGCTTCTTTATCCTGTCTCGCTCGAACTTCCCGCCGCCTGTGACAGCCCATTCAGGGTCGTGGATATCGAAGCATTTAAGCGCGTTGTTATACACTCCGGGGATACCCGCGCTCATCGCAGAACCGCCCGACGATGTCGGCATGATAGCGGGAAAACTCTTTGGGAGAAAAAACAAGATACTCCGCAGAATTCTTTTGCATCTGAACAAACTTCCCCGCGATTTTATCGGGCAAGGCCGCTCCGATCTCTCTGTAATATATCCCGGGAATAATCTCTATAAATAAGTTTCATCCCTCACCATCCTTCACTGGTACAAGAGTAAAATATTTCACATGAAACGTAAAGGGGTGCATGCGAATACCTCTGCAGCTGTTCGAAATTCGGCCTCATTAATAACTGACATTGTAATTTACATTTCTTTTTATGATAGAATCTACCCGTGCAGTCCTCGCAGGAAAAGAAGAATAGACAGCGGTCACTCAGAAGATGACGATTTATGATGCAAATAAGCGGACTCTTGAAGAAGTCGATCGGATTGTAAAGACCGACGGAGAATGGAAAAAATGCCTGACGCCCGAGCAGTTCAAGATCACCCGGCAGAAGGGAATGGAAAGGGAGTTTACCGGGAAATACCATGCGCATAGGGAAAAAGGCCTTTATCATTGTGTCTGCTGCGAGAACGGATCTCTTTAGTGCGGATGCCAAATTTGATACAGGGAAGGGCTGGCCGTGTTTCTATGAGCCTGTATCAAAATATAATGTAAGGACCGAGAGGGATAAAACATTCTTCATGAAAAGGATTGAAGTTTTATGCGCCCGGTGCGATGCCCATCTCGGTTATGTCTTTAATGACGGGCCTTCTCCGACAGGCCTTCGCTTCTGTATCAATTCTGCAGCGCTGCTCTTTGTGAAACGGTAACCTGTCTGCCAGTGCCTCACAGTTCCTTAAAGACTTTCGCAAGGCTTTCGCCTCCGACATGCATCTTAAATTCATTGAAATAGCCAAACGGCGTGCACATGACCGTATACCCGGCGTTTTGCAGCTTTTCCGCAGCCTGCTTTATGATCTGCTCCGAAAATTCAGGGGACGCCTTGCTTGATGAGAGATGATTGAATGAATGGATCACAACGCTCTTCGTCCCGAACTTTCCTGCGAGCCACTTGATATTCTTCGCTACTTTGTCGAGCAGGCTTTTGCCTTTCTCCTCGTCCTCTGCCTCTGCATGAAAAAATACCACGACCGTCTTCTCAATGGCATCCTCCTTCTCTATGTCCGGCGCCTGCGGAAGGCTCTTCGAAGCAGTTTTAAACCACCAGGTATGGGCGTAGAAAAGGAGCAGTTTCATTCTTCTCTATCCTTGACAGTTTTCATTTTCTTTATTGCGTCCGCAACCTTTGCCACCTTTGTCATCTCTTTCACATCGTGCACGCGGATGATATGAGCACCGTTGAAAATGGATATCGCAACCGCCGCAGCTGTTCCTTCAAGCCTTTCGCCGGGCGGAACATCTCCCAGGATCCTGCCGATAAACGCCTTTCGGGATGGTCCGACAAGCAAAGGTTTTTCCAATAAAGTAAATTCACAGAGGTTGTGGATAATTTCAAGGTTATGCTCGAAGCGCTTCCCGAAACCGATCCCCGGATCAACAATGATCCTGTCTTCAGGAATTCCTGCTTCCATCGCTATCCGTATCCCTTCCCGAAGGTAATCCATAATTTCCGGTATCAACGCTTCATAAACAGGCGCCTTCTGCATATCTTTCGGGATACCTTTCATATGCATTATTACAACAGGCGCCTTATACTCTGCAACAACCTTCGGCATGCGGGGATCATATCTCAGCCCGCTTATATCATTCACTATCTCCGCTCCGGCATCGAGCGCATTTTTCGCAACCTCCGCTTTAAAGGTATCTATGGAGATTGGGATTCTGATCTTTTTTGCGAGTGCTTCGATAACAGGGATTGTTCTCCGCAACTCTTCTTCGATGGAAATGGGTTCTGACCCCGGTCTTGTCGACTCTCCGCCGATATCGATAATATCGGCGCCGTCTTCGGCCATCTGTATGCCCCGATGAATTGCAGAATCCGGATCGAAAAAGCGCCCGCCATCGGAAAAAGAATCAGGGGTGATATTCAGGATTCCCATGATGCAGGTTTTGTTCGAGAAGTCTAAACTGAAATTTCTTCCGGTGAGTTTCAAGGGTTGTTGTCCTCCCTGTCAGCCGAAGGCCTCAACACACCATGCACATGGCAGTTTCGGCAATGATGAACACTCTCAAACTGTAACAAAACCGAAGGGAATGATTGCGCCTTATACCTGAACAGCTCTTTTTGCTTCCGCTTCCTGGATGAGCGCTTCGATCTCAGGTCCATCCATGGTCTCGCGTTCAAGGAGTGCCTTTGCGAATATATCGAGGAGTTCGCTGTTTTCTAAAAGGAGGGTTTTTGCTGCAGCATATGCATCAAGAACAATCCTTTTCACTTCTTCGTCTATCTCAACCGCCGTCTTTTCACTATAGTCTTTGTGCCGGGCGATCTCTCTCCCGAGGAATATCTGTTCTTCCTTTTTCCCGAAGGTAAGCGGCCCGAGTTTTTCTGACATTCCCCACTCGGTAACCATCTTCCGTGCGAGATCAGTCGCCCGCTCGAGGTCATTGCCGGCTCCTGTCGTTGTATGTTTCAGCGCTATTTCCTCAGCCGCCCTTCCTCCGAGGAGGACTTTCAGGGCCTTCATCAGATAGTCTTTTGAATAGGTATATTTGTCATCAATGGGCAGCTGCTGTGTAACGCCGAGCGCCCGGCCTCTCGGAATGATGCTGACTTTATGCAGGGGGTCGGTTCCCGGCGTCAGCTTTGCGACAAGCGCATGGCCTGCTTCATGAAAAGCGGTATTCTTCTTTTCCTCTTCGCTGATGATCATGCTCTTTCTCTCCACGCCCATCAGCACTTTATCCTTTGCCGCCTCGAAATCAGACTTTTCTACCTTGGTTTTTCCCTTCCTCGCTGCAAGCAAGGCAGCCTCGTTCACCAGGTTCTCGAGGTCAGCGCCGGAAAAACCAGGGGTTCCGCGGGCGATCTCTTCAAGGTTAACGTTCTCGTCAACCGGGATATTCCTCGTATGGACTTTGATAATCTCAAGCCTTCCTTTCACATCCGGCTGCGGAACTACAACCTGCCTGTCAAAACGCCCGGGCCTCAAAAGGGCAGGGTCGAGGACATCAGGCCTGTTCGTGGCAGCTATGATAATAACCCCCTGATTCGCTTCAAACCCGTCCATTTCAACGAGGAGCTGGTTCAAGGTCTGTTCGCGCTCATCGTGCCCGCCGCCGAGACCTGCGCCCCTGTGACGGCCCACGGCATCAATCTCATCGATAAAAATAATGCACGGCGCAGTTTTCTTTGCCTGCTCAAAAAGGTCTCTGACCCTGGAAGCACCGACTCCGACGAACATCTCTACAAAATCAGAGCCTGATATCGAAAAGAACGGGACCCCGGCCTCACCCGCTATAGCTCTCGCGAGAAGGGTCTTTCCTGTCCCTGGCGCCCCCACCAGGAGAACACCTTTCGGTATTTTCCCCCCGAGTTTCTGGAACTTCTGCGGGTCCTTGAGAAAATCGATAATCTCCTGGACCTCTGCCTTCGCCTCTTCAATGCCGGCAACATCTGCAAATGTCACCTTAACGGCCTTTTCAGACACCATCTTCGCCTTCGCCTTACCAAACGATAGCGCCTTGTTCCCGCCTGTCTGCATCTGTCGCATGAACAAAACCCAGAGCACAATGAGCAGGATTATCGGACCATATGAAAAGAAAAGGTTCCAGTACCAGGGGTTCTGCTCTTCCGGCTTTACCGTAATCTTAACGTTCTTTTCCCGCAGCGTCCTGACCAGTTCGGGATATTCCGCAGCGTATGTCTTAAACTTCTTGGCATCCTTTAGCTGCCCGGTTATGACGCTCCCTTTCATCGTTACCTCTTCAACTTCCCCTGCATTAAGTCTGTCCATAAACTCGGAGAAGATGATCTCGGTCTCGCCTTTTTTCTGTGTACCGAGGAGGTTAAAGAGGAGTATCATCATTACTCCGATTAACAGCCAGATGAATAAGCTTCTGTATGCGCTCAATTTATTCACTTCCCAAAACCGTCCTTGTTTCTATATTTTTGCGGGCATCCCCCGTGTAATAAACGGTGAGAGTGGTCGCTAAGCCCTTCGTGATAAGCGTATCGTTTATTTTAGCACATCAATCGGTCTTTTTTAGAAATTGATCTTTTGTTCTTCCAATATTTTTTTCTGAATACCCGTGAGATGATGGATCCCTTCCTCGGCAAGTTTCAGGAGAACATCGAGCGTCTCCCGGGAAAAGGCAGCTCCCTCTGCAGTGCCCTGTACCTCGACATACTTGCCCGCTCCCTGTCATAACGATGTTCATATCCACATCTGCAGCGTAATCTTCCGCATAACACAAGTCGATGACAGGCTCGCCTTTCACAACGCCGACGCTGACAGCGGCAAGATAGTCCTTCAGCGGTGTCTTCTCGATGAGACCGTTTCTCAGTGCGTATTTCAGTGCATCCGCAAGACATATGAACGCTCCTGTTATAGCAGCTGTCCTCGTTCCTCCATCCGCCTGGAGAACATCACAGTCTATCCATATCGTCCTTTCCCCTATTGCGGTAAGATCGACAACAGACCTGAGGGCCCTTCCGATAAGCCGCTGTATCTCGTGGGTCCTGCCGCTGATCCTCCCCGTGGCGGATTCCCGTGCCGATCTCGTCTTTGTCGACCTCGGGAGCATCGAGTATTCAGCCGTCACCCAGCCCTTTTTCTGGTCCTTTAAAAAGGGGGGGACCCGTTCTTCTATGGAAGCGGTGCAGATCACCCGGGTTTTCCCCATGGAGATCAGCACCGATCCTTCTGCTGTGTCAACAAAATTTTGTTGTATTTTTACTTCCCGCATCTGATCATTCTTTCTGCCGTCAGGTCTCATGTATCCTCCATTGTTTCTATAATCACACTGCGCTGCCACCGATAGTGCTAACTGCCGACTGTTATCTTTTCGAGGTGCTCTATTTTTTGTCCCAGAAAATGCTCGCCGACTTTCAGAAACCGTTCCGTAGAATCGGTTACAAAGAACTCCCTTACGGGAGTTTTTTTCTGTTCATTATTGAGGCTGTGCATTTCGAGGATATTCTTAATCTCCTGAGAAGTCTCTACTGCCGAGTCTATAAGCCTGACATTTTCTCCCATAACATCGGCTATTACTCTTTTCAGGAGCGGGTAATGTGTGCATCCCAGCACCATTGTATCGATGCCCTTATCCTTCAGACTATCGAGATACTTCCTGGCAATCAATAATGCGATTTCCCCTTCTATCCATCCCTCTTCCACCAGTGGCACGAATAAGGGGCAGGGGAATCCGAAAACCTCTATGCCGGCGTCAATCCCCTTAATTGCCTTTGTATACGAGTTGCTTCTTACGGTCGCTTCCGTCCCGATCACCCCGATCTTTTTATTCTTCGTTGCCTTGACAGCGGCCTTTGCCCCGGGATCAATCACGCCAATCACCGGGATCGAGATCTGCTCTTTGATCGCATCAAGGCTTACCGACGACGCCGTATTACAGGCGACTACAAGGAGTTTAATATCTTTTGAGGAAAGAAACTGAGTGTTTTCGAATGAATACCGTATAACCGTTTCCGGCGAACGTATACCGTACGGTACCCTTGCAGTATCTCCGAGATAGATGGTATTCTCATGCGGCAATTCCCGCAAGATCTCCTTTAACACGGTAAGTCCGCCTACTCCTGAGTCGAAAACACCGATCGGTCTGTCTTTTTTTTCAATACCCATAGGTCACGATATCTTTGAGAGGGTACAAGAGATAGAGATGTCCTCCAAGCGTCTCCGCTTCTTTTCCCTCGATAAGGACTTTAACGTCCTGAATATCTTCCACGTTCGAAACAAGGCTTTCATAGAGGCTTTTCAACAGGAGGAATTCTGCAAAAGCGTCCCCCTGAAAATTGCGTCTGAACTCACCGGAGAGATCAATATACAGTATTCTGTCAGCCCCTTTATACACACCTAACAGTCTCGCATTTTTCGGCAGAGAAGTCGCTTTGCCGCCCGCCGGTCCTTTGAGATACTCCTCCATGGTGGCTTCTGCGGCAGCCAACAACCCTGCTGTTCGGGGAGGCCTTCTCTCTTCGATCTGAATCTGATTGTCTACCGGATAGTATACCCTCAAAAAAAACTGCTCTCCCGTTGCCCGCACGGCTTCTTCAGGGGCTTTCTCTTTGGGGAACATTGTTGAAAAATAGAAATACCCCCCTGCAATTCCGCCGATGAAAAGCAGTATGATCAAGACAATTCCTGATGCTTTCTTACTATTCATGATGCCCTTTGTGTGCTGCCTTAAACTGTCTGCCGCGTCTATTGTCCATATGCTGCAAGCCCTGTGAGCAATGCGTTGACGAGCCGCGTCTTTGTCTGTTGGTCATACGCCAGAAATTCCGGGGAAGGGCATTCCATAAAAACCGCAGGCGCGCCGGCTGCGTCGAGGAGCGGCAGGGGCAATTCCCTTCGTTGAATATTCATCTTAAACTCATTCTTCAGCGCTTTTTCGATACTTTCTGATAACACTTTGCTTTTCCCGACATATTTTCTCTGCTTCGCAGCAATGCTGTACAGCTCAACAGGTTCATTTGATGCCTGTTCTTCGAATTTAGGGCTGTAGAGAACAAAATTCCCGGAGGCTGATGCATGCAGACTGATAAAGATATCGGGATTTTTCTGATTCACAAAATGAATCCGTTCGGAGAGCGACAGATACTGGTCAGCCTGACGAATGAGAAAAACTTTCTTGCCCTTTTTGGACAGGGCCGCATTCAATTCTTTCGCGAGCTTAAGGCTGATCTCCTTTTCACTCGTATTCCCGAACGGTATTCCAAAATCATAGCCGCCGTGTCCTGCATCGATGACAAAAACCCTGGGCACAATAGTTGGCGGTTGCTTCCCGGCCTGTTTTTCTGCCGGTTTTTCCACAGGCTTTTCCGGCTGTTTTTCCGTCTGAGCCCCCTTTTTCTGGATATCGAATACAAGACGAGCCGGAGAGGAAAGCGTAAAAAATTTGATCTCATTTTTTTCTTTTAGATTGATTACTGCCGATCTGTCGGTCACAATAACCTCAAAGGGGAGGTCGTTTTCAACCGGCAGGTGAAAAGGAGCGGGGAATTCTACCTTTATCTGGGAGGGAGTCGTAGCGGATTTTGTGTCTTTCATAAACGTCTCCTCGGCCTCGAAGACAATGCGCATGAGGTCTCCCTGCCTGCTGAACTTCATCACAACGTCCGTCTTTTTCTCGGCCCGGAGGGACCCCGTTATGAGCAAAGCCAGCGACAGAACAATTGCTGCTATCCTTTTCAATAGTAAACAGCCTTTCTTCGTTGTTTATTCACTGACGCCTCTGTCAAAGTGTTTGGAATACCTATTATTTTATACCATCAATATGCAAGAAAGGATACCGTTTCTCACACGCACAAAAAAAGGCGAGATATCTTCCTCGCCCTCGGTGAGTATAAAAACCTTTTTTGGTGGAGGCGGCGGGAATTGAACCCGCGTCCGAAAGCACTACGCTCGGGCTTCTACATGTTTATCCTTCCTATTGAGTCTCGGATCCCGGGCTGCCGGAAGGCAGGCGTCCCGAAATCCCATCCCCCTTTGTCTTACTCCGGAGGCAGGGGAAAATCCCCGGAGCCAGCCTGCTGAATGACGCTGTGACCTGAAACACAGACAATTTCAGGGCAGCGGCTGCTTAGTTAATTAAGCAGCTAATGCCAGTTCGTTGTTGGCTTTTGTGTTTGTTCCCGCCTTTTTACGTGGTGACGGAGCCACGACATGCAACCTGAGCCTCATAACCCCCGTCGAGTCCTTTCGCCCCCGATGGCAAGTAGGTAGTAGATAGTAGGTAGAATATGGGGAAAAAACTGCTGCCGTTTGGCCCTACCTACTACCTACTACATGCTACCTACTGCTTCATGGCCCGTTCGATTTCTCGTTTGGCCTCTCTCTCTTTTATCGATTCCCGTTTTTCAAAGAGCCTCTTGCCTTTGGCAAGTCCTATCTCTATTTTAACAAAAGAGTCCTTAAAATATATTTTTAACGGAATGAGAGTATATCCCTTGATATCCGCTTTGCCTGCTAAATTGTCTATTTGATTCCTATGCAGAAGGAGTTTCCGGGTCCGCAGGGGATCATGATTCATGATATTCCCGTGACTGTACGGACTGATATGGCAGTTAAATAAAAAGGCCTCTCCGCCCTTGATCAGCACATGACTGTCTTTCAGGTTGGCCCTTCCTTCCCTCAGAGACTTAACTTCGGTTCCTGTCAGGACTATCCCCGCTTCTAAGGTCTCTTCTATATGGTAATCGTGGTAGGCCTTCCTGTTCTGGCATACAACCTTCACTATTATAGTTTAGCATTTTCTACCCTCTGCCTACGCCGTAATAGTGAAATCCCATGTCGCGCAGCCGCTGCGGATCATAAATATTTCTCAGGTCGAAGAAATACGGCTCGCTCAGAATCTTCCTGATCTTTTCGAGGTCGAGGTTCCTGAACTGGTTCCACTCGGTCATGATCACAAGGGCATCTGCCCCTTTCATAGCGTCGTAGGGGTCCTTGCAATATTTGATATCAGGGATAATCTTTTCAGCCACTTTCATTGAAACCGGGTCATACACCCTGATGTGGACCCCTTCTTTCAAAAGACGCTGAATAATAGCAAGGGATGGAGCATCGCGGATGTCATCAGTATTCGGCTTGAAAGAAAGACCAAGCACTGCTATTGTTTTGCTTTTTAAATCCCCCATCGCATCCCTGATCTTCCTGACCATATACTCTCTCTGTTGTTCATTGGCCTTTACCGCTGCACCGACAATCCCGAGAGGAATACCGTGATCCTCTGCCATTTTCAACAGGGCATTCGTATCCTTCGGGAGGCAGGAACCTCCGTACCCGGGACCCGGGTGGAGAAATTTCGACCCGATCCTCTGATCGAGTCCCATGCCTTTGGCGACCATATGGACATCAGCGCCGACTTTCTCACAGAGGATCGCCATTTCGTTGATGAACGATATCTTTGTCGCAAGAAAAGAATTCGAAGCGTATTTGATAAGTTCTGCTGTCTCGATAGTGGTGATCACAAAGGGGGATTCGATAAGATAGAGCGGCTTGTAGAGATCCTTCATAATTGCGACAGCCTGGGCGCTCCTTGCCCCGATAACAACCCTGTTCGGCCTCATGAAATCCTCTATCGCAGACCCTTCCCGCAGAAACTCGGGGTTTGAAACAATGTCGAAGTCTATCTGTTCCTTCAGATTGGCTGAGATGATCTCCCGCAACTTCTCGCCTGTTCCAACAGGTACGGTACTTTTTGTGACGATCACCTTATATCCGTCCATATGCTTTGCGATCTCCCGAGCGACTTCTTCCACATACTTCATATCTGCAGAGCCGTCTCCTCTTCTGGGTGTGCCGACGGCAATAAAAATGACGAGGGACGATTCAACCGCCTTCGCAATCTTTGTGGTAAATCTGAGCCTCTCCTGCTGAAAGTTCCTTTTTACGAGCTCCTCAAGCCCTGGTTCATAAAAGGGAACTATCCCTTTTTTCAGAGCGGAGATCTTTTTTTCATCCTTATCAACGCAGGTTACAGAAAGACCGAATTCCGCAAAACAGGCTCCGGTAACAAGCCCTACATACCCGGTCCCGATTATGCCGATATGCATAGCACCTCCTGTTAAGGACTGCAATAACTGTTTCTCTGCGATTCGCAGAGGCGCGATTCTGAAAAGTAATGAAATTATAGAATGTTATGGCTCAACTAATCAATAAAGGCTCAGGCGGCCTCGTTATGCAATGGAAGGAGGACGGTGGAAATGTCTTTTGTAGAGCGTTATTGCTCGATGGGATACACGATTCCAGAATATATGGTCATCCTGTAAAGCGTCCCGCAACGGTTTTCCGCTATATGTTTTTATAAACCTGAACAGGTCCCTCCGGGTCAAACCAGTATCCATGCCCGAGAAAAAAAGCCCTGCAATGTCCTTGATGATCCACCGTTCCGGCGTGTGCTTCCTCATCTGCACCCTGTGCAGGTCAATAAGATAAAGGTGCATTCCTTTATAGTCATCCTTTGCATCTGCCGCTCTGAGGTCTATGAGAAAATGGCAGATATAGAAATCCCTGTGGTTGATCCCACTCTCATGCAAACGACGGGCGATAGAGGCGATATTCCTGATGAGAGCCCACTTGATATGAACGTCCGGCGGATGCGCTTTCCATTCCCTGGAGAAATGTTCGAGGTCGATTGTATTCTCAAGTTCCTCGGTGATGAGGAAGGATTCAAGCCAGGCAGGCGGCAGTCCGCGCTCGCCGAAACCGGCAACCTTCATGGTCTCAATCCCGAGCGCATCCAGCTTTCTGATCGCACGCAATTCATTACCGGCGCTCAGTACAGGCAACCGCAGGCTAAAGAGATTTTTTATGATCTCGCGCCATCCGATAGTACGGTGGACCTTTACGAAATATCCTTTTCCGTCAAGTGTAATACGCACAGTTCTGCGGTTTTTGTGCTCACGAAACACCTCGCCCTCCGCGCTGAGAATCTCGTTGAAGGCGTTCTTCCCCTTGAAAATATTTTGGAGGGCTGAAGACAACTCGATCACAGCGCCACCTTATTCAGGGCCAACGATTCAATAATCTCGGCCGCCTTTTCCGGCATACTGAAAAAATCGTTTCTCTCTACATACTCGATGCCTTTGCGCATCCACATCGCCCTTTCGGGAGATGTTATCATCCGGTGCAGATGTTCGTTGAATACCTGCTGTCGAAAAGGTGATGGTACAAGCAGGCCGGCGCCGGCATCCCTGACATGAAAGGCATACCCGCAGATATCAGTCGCCAGGACAGGCAAGCCAGAAGCCATTGCTTCAATTAACACGGTTCCGGTATTTTCTGAACGGGCGGGATGAAGAAGGAGGTCGGCGCCGACCATAAAGCGGGGAACATCATCACGACCCCCTAAAAATGTCAGCCGGTCGGCTATGGTTAACGTCTGAGCCTGCTTTTCGAATGATGTGGTCTTCCCCCTGCCGATCACAAAAAGCTTTGTTTTGTGTCTGAGCTTTTCGGGAAGACCCGCAATCGCAGCAAGAGAACGGTCAAGTCCTTTGGTTGCAAAGCCTGAACCGACCATAAGCAGCATGAATTCATCCCCGGCAACACCGAATTCATTACGAACAGTAGTTCTGATCTCTGCAGCTTTAGCAGGCAATCGTCTGTCTCCCGTCATTCCAGGGGGAAGACTATGGAAACGTTCGGCAGGCGTTCCATACTGCGCGATAAACTTTGCTTTCTCGTGCGGAGCAATGAGCAGGATATGAGTATGCGAAGAGCGTTCAAATACCGCATTTTCAAGCTCCGCGTAGGTGCGATATCGCGGGCCTGTTCGGTAGAGAATGCTTCTTCCGCTCTGCCATCCCGGCCTTGTAACAGGGATCAGCAGCATAATAGACATCCAGACAGTGCATTTTATTGAAGCCAACGGCAAAATCAAAGTGGACTTTCTTGAGGCTTTCACAGACCTTCCTCGAAAAATTCCGGCAACGGGTATGATTTGTTAATCCCCCTGCTGATATCAGAGAGAGATAAAAATCGGGGGGTATCGCCCCTTCCCATTTCATGGTAAACACATGGATTTCATGCCCCCGATCCCGGCAAGCCGTTGCGATATGCAAAAAATCCCGCTGGAGGCCACCGAAGGGAAAATACGTGAACAAACAGAATGCCAGTTTCATAATAACCTTTTACGTCCCTTTTTGGCCCATTCCTCTGTCGCTTTCTGTTTAATCTCATCAAATTTGATTCTGGTTTTTATCTTTTCGGGGATGAAAGAGAGGTATGCCGGAAAGAAGAATTTTTCAACCCAGTCTTCCGCCTGCGCTTCAAGTCCGAAGCGGTAAAAGCGCTTCAGATCGTTTATGATGCCCTTCACGGATGGGGCTGAATAAATTCTGGCCTGATCGAGATCTATCAGAAATAACCTGTGTTCCTCTCCCGTTCCCTGAACCAGTATGTTCGGCCATTTAAGATCTCCGTGCACGGCCCCTCTCAGGTGCCATTCCGCTATTGTCCCGGCCAGTCTTTCCAAAAGCCTGCTGTCTTCACGTAAGAGGCCTCTCCGGCATAAGCCCCAGAGACTTTCGGCATCTTCGATGACAGAAGAAAAGAAGAATGAATTTCTCTGCTTAAACGATGCTTCTTCATAGGCAACAGGTTCCGGCACGGAGAACCCCTCCCGGTAAAGTCTGAGGCTTGTTTTCCAGAGCCGCTGTGCCCTGCTGTGAAAAAGCTTATGAAGCACAAAATCAAAGAAACCGCGATAATTAAACCTTTTCACCAGCAGGTCGCGGGAGAGTCCAAAATCGCTGCCTTTCAGTATGCCGACAGTGGTCGAAAAATCATGCTTTTTGAGGGAGAATGATTGCCCTTTATCCACGATTGAATTCAGATTTTGCGGCAGTGGCAGTTCACAATTTTGTGCAAAGGATCGGGGTTTAAACTGCATTTTAAATCTCTAAATTCCCTTGTTATTCACAAAAATCATATCCCAAAAATTCGATATCTCTTCTGTATTTTTCTTTTACTATTTCAATGGTAAGCGAATCGTAGTATTCCTTATAATGTAAATGCCTGGTTACATTTTTGTGAGGCAATTTTTTTCTGATTCCGAGAATACTGCAGATTTTTTCAAAATCTTCTTCTAATCTCTCATATCTTCCGATAAAATCAACAAGGAGTTTTCCATTATTGCCAATGATCCAGTTAATCTGATCATTGAACTGACTATTGAGATTTGAATTATATAACCCAATGGGTTCGATTGCCTCGTCCTTGAAGGTCATGCAGAAATGGCGAAAACTTTCATGTTTTTCATGTAGGCCCCTGTAAAAGAAAAGCGAGACAAGTCTGTCCCAGGGGTTTCTCACAAAACAGAATTTAAATGCCGTCTGAAAAAACTCTTTTTTCATTATTGCGTTATCTATTAGTGCGTCGATGCTGGCATGACCAAAGGTAACGACTCCTCTGTTGTCGAAAGCAGTATAGGGAGATTCAATCGCTCCGTTTTTTTCTCTGTTCAGCAGCCTTCTGCATTTATATCTGCTTTCGTTTAACGCTTTATAAATGCTGCTGCCCGCAGCCTTTGGAATCCAGACAAATAGAACGTCCCTGTTTTTTTGAAACATTGAGAACAATTATTATTATGAATCTCCTTGAATCGATTCTGTCGTCAGGTAAAAAATCAATTCTTCAGCTTCGCAATCACCATCATGCTGCCGGAAAATAACGGCCTCACATAGGAAAGAAACTTGGGTATCTGATACTTCATCTTGTGGAAATATTTCCAAAGATACATCTTACGCCTGTGATAGAGAAATATCTTTTCAACTTCAAAAGAATATCGCCTGAGCAACTGCGTGATTGTCTTTGGATCAAACCAGCACGTATGCTCTTCGTGTATTTTTAATTCCTGATTTTGGAGGATACGTAAGACATTCCTGACCCCGAACGCATTGGGTGTTGTGAGAATCAAACATCCGTCCTTTACAAGATGCCTTTTCATATTTTCGAGAAAGAGACCGGGATTACTAAGGTGTTCAATAATCTCGCCCGCCACGATACATTCGAATTGCATCCCGAGGTTCATACTCTCTGCATCTGCGGCCACTACATTATATCCCTCCTCCCGCATCTGCCTGGCCCCGTCTTCATCAATATCTACGCCCACAAGCTCTGCAGCCCGCTCTTTCAGAAAAATATGGAGACCTGTTTTTGCAAACTTTTTATTACCGTCCGGTCTGGCATCCACACAGCCGATATCAAGTACCCGCTTATCCATGATGAACGGTTCTAAGGCCTTAAATTTATCTGTTATCTTTACTAATTCCATGGGCATAGCAAGAACGGAATCAACCTGATTGTAAGCTATTACGTCCTTTTTCGCAGGTTGTATGTATGATAGCATATCCAATACCGATCAGCACCCACATCATCTGTCCCGGCCAGCCGTGATACATATAATCAAACAGATTCAGAGAGAGGAAACCGATAAATGAGGTGAAAATCCCCGAAATGAGAAGTTTCCGCTGAAGAGCCGTTTCATCACGTATCGCCCTGAGGAAACTTCTGATAATAATGGCCATTATCGCTGTAAAGATCAGGAGCCCGATCACGCCGGTCTCAACGGCTGTATTGAGAAAGATATTGTGGGCGTGTTTTACATATGTATCGGGATAGTACTTTGAAAATGTCTCCTTGCCGTAGCCGATTCCGGTGAAAGGATATTTGCGGATTATGTCGGAAGAAAGCCTTACGGCTTCTAACCTCGGCTTTTCACTTCCGTGCATTATTACCTGACCGGGAATTACGGATGTATAGGAGAGCCCGGCCACGACCAGTGAACTTGTTATGAACAGGGATATAAAAAGTCTCCGGTATTTTTTGAAAAAAATACCGGCAAGAACTACTATCTCCACTGTTACTGCAATCCAGGCCCCCCGAGTAAATGTAAAAAATAGGGCAGCAAATAAAACAGGGATGACAACGAGGATTGCTCCCCTCATCCGGTCCTGAAATGAAAACGCCAGAACGATAGCGAGAGGAACAGAAAGGACAAGGAATGTAGATAACCGATAGAACGCTCCGGTAAAACCATAAACCCTGTTCACAAAAAACTCCGGTGACTGGTAAAACTGATAACATGCAGAGAGAGACATTATGACCGCAGAGAGGACCAAAGGGAAGAAAAGCCATCTGACCTTTTCAGAAGGCATATCCTTCACGACAAGAAAAGAGAGAAAGTAGAGGAGGTATTGTTTGGACAGTTTTGTCGCTATCTCATCGAAACTGTACGCCCTGTCGATTGCAGTGACGAGCGTAACAAGCGACCAGGCAAAAGAAATCAGGATTAAGACATGAATTGTTCCGTCGGGCAACGGTATCCTTCCGATCCTTTTGCGATCAAGTAATCTTACAGCGGCAACAGAACAGATCAGAAGAAAAAAGAGCGCGTCCTTTATCGTCGCAAGCCCGGTAAAGGGAAGAATAAACAACAGGCCCGCGAGTGAGAATAATTCTATTTTCCTAAGATAAGAAATCACGTATCTTTATTTACTTATGCCATAAGCTTTTTTCATTGCTGCAATACGGATTCATATATTTCCTGGATTTGCCTGACCATCACATCCGCTGTAAATTCCTCCTCGATTTTTTTTCTGCCTTCTTCACCAAGGCCCTCTTTCTGGCCACCATCGAGCATGCCGATCTCTATCATCGCGGCAGAAAGGGCTGTGACATCCTTTGGCGGAACGAGTCTGCCGCAATGACTGTTACTGAACACTTCCGGGATTCCGCCTACATTCGATGCGATGATCGGAAGCCTTGACGCCATGGCTTCAAGAAGGGCTATCGAAAGACCTTCGGCTAAAGAAGGCAGGACAAATACATCCACCCCTCTGAGAATTTCAAGGACATCGTCTCTGTAGCCGGTAAACAGAACCTTTGAGGATATCTCCAGCTTTTCTGCCTGTTTAGTCAACTTTTTCAATAACGGCCCGTCACCAACGATCATAAGCCTTGAATGCGGAATTTTCTTCTGAAGCCGGGAGAATGCTTCTATAAGATAAGCCTGCCCCTTTGTCGGGGCCAGCCGACCGACTGTTCCAAATACTAGTCCATCAGAGATACCAAGCTTTAAACGGGCATCCATTTTACTTATTTTGATGTCGTCAATCATTTTCAGATCTATACAGTTTTTTACCGTCACAACCTTTGACATATCTATATCCCAGTTCGTTTCAATAACGTCATGTCTTACACTATCCGAAACGGTAATGATTTTATCAATATGCCGCAAAACTAACCAGTTGGTAAAACGTCTTTTCAACGATCTCGTTCGATGAAGTCCATGAACATGTGAAATTACTCTTGTTTTGTCTGTTATGCCGGCAAGAACTCCAAAAATACCTGCAGCATGGCGATGGCAGTGAAGTATGTCAGGCTTTTCAGTTTTTAATATTTTTTTGAGCATTAGTAATGTCTTTATTTTATGTTTGCTTGGATTGTCGATATCCAAATAGATTGTTAATCCACGGTGGTCAAGAATATTTTTGCCGTCGGGCTTCCCTGCGAGATAACAGACCTTTGCTTGAAACCTTTCCGGATCAAGACCCAGGATCATCGCATTCCGCAACGGTCGATTACCATCATATCTTTTAGCCAGTTGAAGAATTTTAATTTTTCGCATAGCCTTCCCAAATAAATGGAAGTTTCCTCTGCAGCTTTTTTTTGGTTTTTTTGAAAATAGTTCGGACCAATGCTTCAGCCGCCGGTTTCAGTTCCGGATTTTCGTCCAAATAGGCTTTAAAAAATATCATACGGTCAGTAAAACTAATTTGAGGCATCACCATTGTGTTAATTTGGGCCAGATTTTTTTCCCGAAGGCGGGAGGGAATGCCTTTATGAAAATATTTTGTTCTCTCATTGTCAATAAAATAAAAAAGATGGCTATTTTCATCATCTCTGATCAGAATATTACCCGGGCGCAGATCTCCGTGGAAAATTCCCGTTTTATGCATCTTCCCGATCACCTGTCCCGCCATTTTTATAAGATTGCGCTTTTTACGAAGTGCTTCAGAAGTAGCAGACTTAAAATATGTTTTAAAATATTTGTACACATCGAGGCTGCCTTCAATCCACTCGGTTATCAGGAAACCCCCGCTTATGAAATATCCCTTTTTTATCTCACCGGCGGCGATTAAATCCGGCGACAGAAAACCTTTTTCAGAAAGCATTATATTGCCCTCCATGGCTCTGCGGGCACGACTTTTTCTAAAAAACAGCTTATCCCTAATACCTCTAATATTGAAAAATTTAATAAATATCGGCCCGCCTGATATTGACGCCTTCCAAGCCATTGAGTTATTTGAACTCTGAATTTCCACTGCGTTAACGGTTTTTTCATTATTTATAAGAGAAACAAGCGTATCCAGATAAAGGCCGTCTGATCCATTTTTTTTAATCCAGATCAGCCTGCAGCCATTTTTTAGTCTAACAGAACCCATATTCAGTTAGCGATTCTTTTGATTCATATTCTTTGAAGCAGGCATTGCTATATTGAAAAAGCCGATTCTATCAGCGGACATTTTGTACGAAGAAAATCAACTAATGCATTACCATCAGCTTCCAGAGGAATCATGAGACGAGCACAGTCGGCCTGCGAGAAAGCATGACTATAAATAGTGAGAAGCAACCTGTGCATATCGCCTAAAGAAGGAAAAAGGCTTTTATGCCACCCTGCATCCGCCCTGGCGATTCGTTCTGAAAAGGTCTTAATCTCCGACATGATTATCCCGGCGCAGGGAATTGCAGCATCCTCAGGAGAGCAGGACTCCCAAATAAATTCATGCGTTTTCCCCCGGAATAAGACAATAACACATGCAATCTTCGCCGAAGCCGCCATTTTGCTATCTCCAAAGATTATTTCCGGATTAACCCATCTGACTGTTTTCTTGGGTCTTATCGCCTTCCCAATGTGCCATTGCAGACGGTTAAGCACTGAAAATCCTGACAAAATTCGTTTTTTTAATTCCTTATCCTGTTCAAGATGATACACATACGCATGAATCGGCAACGTGTGCAAATACATCTGCCCGTCGGCATTGATCACGGCGTGATCGTCGGTCAGGAATTTGGCTTTTCCATGAAGAACTGCCCGGCTCATTATGGTTGACTTGCCTACACCGCCCCATGCCGGCAACAACACCCCTTTCCCGTCTACCGAAAAACCGCTTGCGTGAATCAATGCGGCATTGCGATCCAAAAGGGAGCATTGCAGAAAAGAAAGAAAAATCGAATACGCAAAATCTTTAAGCAATTTCATATCGAGCGAAGTTCCATGTGACAGCCACATTTTCCACATTTCATCCAAATCTATCAAACTCTTCACATATACATTGCGTCGATCTCTTTGGAAAATTTCAACAATAGCCGGTCTGCCTCCTTGTATGCGCACATCGTAGTGTCGTTCCCGATAACTCAAAATTCGATCTCCCACGAAGGTGTGGCCGTCTCCCACAGCCTTTTCTCCGCAAAGGAGAACCGGTTGATCAACAAAGCGAAATACAAGCTCTGGTTCTTCAGAACATTTCAAAATGGAGAATACATCCTGCGCCCATTGAGTAACAAGATGCTCACCTTCAATCCTTATAACAAGAACTCCGATTTTAAACGTTATTCCCTGATTCATTTAGTCACTTCCACAATCAAAATGTATGATTATTCTTTATGCCACCTTGAAGTCGTTTCAGTTAAACAACCGATACACATCGGCATATTGTTTTGCTATCTTACTCCAATCATAAGACGATGCCGCTGCTGACGCATTCACGGCCAACTTCCCTCTTAAAAGGTCATTTTCCAGTAATAATAAAATTTTATTTGCAAACCCTTCGATATCTCCATAGGGCACCAAGAAACCGTTCTCGTCATCTTTTATAATATCAGATGTTCCTCCAACAGAACTTGCAACAACCGGGATTCCACTTGCAAAGGCTTCGAGCACCACTACAGGCAACCCCTCCCTCTGCGAAGGCAATACAAGGAATAACGCTCCGGCAAGCAGTTGTGCCTTTTCAGGCCCTCTTACTACCCCTAAAAAATCTATATTCCCGGCGATGCCTAACGCATCGCCAAGCCTTATTAAATTATCTTTTTCCCTGCCGTCTCCTGCTATCTTAAGCCTTATGTCCGGATATTGCATATTGATGCGGGAAAATGCCCGCATCAATATGTCGACGCCCTTTAATCGCACAAGCCTGCCAAGGTATACAATATACGGCTTTTCATGTATTTTCTGCTCATTGGCAAAAGATCTGAATTTGTTAAGCCAGATTCCGTTCGGTATTAGATAAACCCTGTCAGGATTTGCGTTTAAATTAATAACTTGTCCCTTAACATAAGAGGAAATAGCAGTAACCGCCTGTGCCTCTGAAAAGGTTTTTTTTATGCGCAACGTAATTTTCCGGTTGATAATATACCCCTCTTGATTCTTTTTGATATCTCCGCCATGAGGAGTAATTACAACCGGAACTCCTGTAATCTTTTGAAACGAACTGCCCACATACCCTGTAGGATATACGCCGTGACAATGGAGTACGTCGAATTTGTATTTCCAGTGATACCATAATAGCGGAACGAGCAGTTGTCTTAGCCCGAATCTCCTGGATGAAGGTCGGGAATACCGAAAAACCCTGTACGGGACATCCAATGTATTATCTCTGCCCCTCACCCGAGGAGCAAATATATAAGGTTCGCATCCTTCAGTGAGCAGCGAGAGAGAAAGATTATGAATCACTTCCTCCATCCCGCCCACGAGCGGAAAGAAGGAGTATGTAAAATGGCAGACTCTTAGTTTGTTCTCGCTCAAAACCTCTCCTCAATCAAAGTCGGGTGCCGTATATTGCCTGGCATACGTTTTTTTTATTTTTTGGAATAAGGGTTTATAGCGTCTTCTCTGCATAGGTTGAATCTAAAGGCGGAAAATACAACATTCCCTTGATTGGTATTTTTTAATTATACTATAGGAGATTGCCTGTTTGCATGTTGAAAAAAATCCCCCCACAACGGGGAGCAACAGGAATTCACACTATTTCGGAAAAAAGGTTTTGTCCCGAGAATGGATTTTGACCTAATTATATGAATAACAATACGACACGACATGAAGGAAAGGTAAAAAAACCCCAACGGTGGGAATTAAACAATCACAAATCCGTTCTCGTTTGGTTTACAGGACTGCCTGGATCAGGAAAGTCGACTCTCTCTCATGAACTGGAGTACCGTCTTTTCCACCAGAACATCAAGATTTATGTGCTGGACGGCGATAACGTGAGACAGGGATTATGCAAGGATCTGGGCTTTTCAGCTCATGACAGAAGAGAGAACCTGAGAAGGGTTGGAGAAGTAGCACTTCTGTTTGTCGACGCCGGCATATTGACCATCGGCGCCTTTGCCTCACCATACAGGACAGACAGGCGCATGGTCAGACAGTTGTTTGCACCGGGTGATTTCATTGAAGTCTATCTGAGATGCGATGTAACGGTCTGCGAGGCAAGAGACCCGAAAGGACTATACAGAAAAGCGCGGTGCGGTGAAATTAAGAACTTTACCGGAATTTCCGATCCCTATGAACCACCGGAACATCCTGAAATTGTTCTGGCAACAGACAGGATGAGTATTGACGAAAGCGTAGAGAGAATAGTCGGCTATCTCAAAAACAAGGGAGTCATCCCCTGATTTATTAACCCGGCAAGTAAATACTTTAAAAAATCGTCATTGTCCGGCTTGACCGGACAATCCAGAACCTATTGAAAAGATTGGATTCCCCGATCAAGTCGGGGAATGACAGAGTTCATATATTTAGGATCTTTGCGTCTGAGTGTGGGTCATTTATATCTCTTTGAGCATACAGGTAAGGATTTTTAGTTGAAGATATTCCTCATCTCTTAAGCCGTAAGCCCTTCTCTGAATGACCCTAATTTTGTTGTTCATTCCTTCTACGAATCCCAATGGAACTTTGTTTTCTGGTTTGCTATAGGCGGCGATGCCGTCCCAATGCCGCTCGATCATTTTGGCAAACTTCTCATAGGGTGCCAACCGCTGCCATTTCAGCGCATTCTTCCAGTTATCGAAGAACCGGCGTGCCCATCCCTCTGTTTGATAACTCCATAACTGACCAAAGGATTCTTTTAAGAGATAAGCAGCATTGAGCCGTTTATTTGCATTGAGCAATTTCTTAAGCGCCTTTTTCCCATCGAGCGTAAGATTCTCGCGGTTTGACAAAAGGGTGTACTTCTGCCCTTTGATATACGAACGATCTTTCCCTGATAGCCGAGAATATTCCATCTTGCGTACTTTATCCAGCGCATCTCCCAGATGTCTGATCACATGAAACTTATCATAGAGGATTGCTGCGTCAGGGGCATTCTCCTTTGTCGATTTTTCAAATGCCTTCCACATATCCATAACCGCCAATTGTATCTTCTTCGTCTTCTTCGGGCCAAGCCATTCGTAGAACATATTCATACTCTCCTCAGACCGGTCTTCCCCGCCAAACCAGATCGGTCGGCCTCGTTCCAAATCGCTTACTACTATGCGATAGATATGTCCCTTCCTCAGGGATATCTCGTCTATCCCAATTGCCCGTGGCGCTGCTATCGGATTCCTTCGAAGCTGTGCCTGCATGTATTCCTTGTCCAGCGCCTTGACCGCATGCCAGTCCAGTTTCAACTCTTTTGCCACATCCTTGATGGTCATGGTTCGGCACTTCCGGCCCACATAGGAGGAAAAACGATCCGTATAAAATGGATTGTTTGCCAGCCAAGACAGTTTTTCCCGTTTCACTTTCCCACACCTCTTGCACTGGACCCGTCGGACTTCCACTTCCAGATAGATCCGGGCATCTCCACAAGATAGATCCCGTATCCGTCGAACTGTTTTGTCGTAATAACTGCGATGTATGGTGCCGCAGCACCCGCATGCTGTTTTTTTTGAGTCCTCTTAAGTCGGATGACACGAGCTTTCGGGTCTCCAAATATCCCCTGTATTTTAGACATTGGCCGAAATCCGGGAAATTGATATTCGTCCAGTAATCGTCTCTTTTTGCCCATCCACAAATCATACGGATTTCTTCATCCCCTTGAAAGCTCTTTTCTCCTTATTTGAAGGCATGCTATACTGCTCAAAGCTCATCAGATTACCCACACTCTCACGCGATGAGCCAAAATTTATTTGCCAAGTTAATTATTCTTTCGACTACGACAATGCCTGATATAATTCCTGATAGGTACCGTTCCGTTCGATAAGCTCTTCATGTTTCCCGATGTCCGCGATCCTGCCCTTGTCTAACACCAGTATCCTGTCCGCATTTCTGATCGTTGACAGTCTGTGCGCAATTACAATCGTCGTGCGGCCTTTCATCAGAAGATCGAGCGCCTGCTGCACAATAGCTTCTGACACCGAATCAAGAGAGGACGTTGCCTCATCGAGGATAAGGACCGGCGGGTTCTTGAGAATGGCACGTGCGATTGCGATTCTCTGCCGCTGCCCTCCGGACAGTTTCAATCCCCTTTCACCGATAATAGTCTGATAGGTATCCGGCAACCCCTGGATAAACTCAGCGGCATACGCCTTCCTCGCCGCTTCAATAATATCCGCGTCGCTCGCTCCCGGTTTCCCGAACGCAATATTTTCCCTTACCGTGTCGTTGAAAAGAATAATATCCTGGCTCACAATACCGATCTGTTCCCTCAGCGAATGAAGTTCGATAGAATTCATCGCAATACCGTCGACGGTAATCTGGCCGGCTGTAGGAATGTGGAACCGGGGGATAAGATCAACAAGTGTGGATTTCCCGACGCCGCTGCGCCCCACAATAGCAATCACTTCTCCCTGCGTTATTTCGAAACTTATCTCTGACAACACCGGCGCGGAATTCCCCGGATACACAAAGGAAACATTGTCAAAACATATTGATTTCCTGAATCCGTCAATTTTCATGCTGCCTTCTTTTTCATGTTCAGTATTCAGAACGGTGTCAATCCTTTCAAGAGACGCCCTCGACTCCTGAAGAACGCTATAGGCTTCCCCCAGCTTTTTAATCGGAGAAAACATAAAATAAATCGCAGCAAGGATCGATCCAAACACCCCTACTGTGATGATGTCCTTCATGATCATATAAAGTCCGTATCCCAGAGCCACCGCAATCCCCGCACCGGTGACGATATCAATCACAAGCTTGGTAAATTCCTTCAGTCTGATAACCCGCAGCATTTCCCTGTAAAATCTCTGGTTATTATTCCTGAATTTTTCGGCCATCATCTCTTCGCGGTTGAAGACTTTTATGATCCTTGCGCCGTGAATACTTTCGCTTATCCTCTGCGTCAGAAAGGAAAGTTTCCTCTGGGCTTCCTTTCTCTTTTTCTTCACCCCTTTCCCGAATTTTCTCGTGCTGTATGCAAGGAGGGGGAGCAGGATCAGACTTAAAAGGGTAAGGTCCCATTTCCGGTATAACGCCACCCCCAGGAGAAAGAGAACGGTAGGCACTTCCAGGATAAAGGTCTTGATAACCTCGGAAATCAACCCGTGAAGCGTCTCGACATCATACATGACCCTTGATATGAGCGCCCCGGATGATTCTTTGTGAAAATGGCTGGTGGGCAGATACAGGATATGGGTATAGAGCTTATTTCTGGTATCCCTGACTAACTTCATCCCTGAAGATTTCATCAGATACAACTGGCCGAAGCTGAAAAGCCCTTTTACGGAAAATAGAAGAAAGACGCCAACAGGGAATATAACAAAGTATTCGTATTTTTTTCCGACCACAATCTCATCTATTGCCGGTTTAACGGCCCATGCGATTGCGCCGGTGATACCCGAGACAATAAGGCTCAGGACGATGCCGAAAAAATATCCTTGTCCAGTATGGTTTGGTCAGTAGCAGTATTTTTTTCACAATAGACATATCTTCCTTAATAAATACCTGTCCGATCTTTAGAATTTATGGGTTTTAGTATAAACAATAACACGACAATAAAAAAGTGACGCGACAAATGAGCGGGGCTAGTAAATGCCTTGTACGAGGGTTGCGGTAATATGGCCGACTGCCACCTTTGTCTGCAGTTGAACGGGGATACGTTTTGCGTCATCGGTGAGCCATATGAATATCTCACCTTTCCGGTAAAATATGCCCTCTGATTTCATATTCGGTTTCACTACAATAGTATTAAAGGTGCCTGTCGGAAGGGTTACTCTCTCCCTGCGCAACACCTGTACTTCGACGTTCCAGACTTTCTTGCTGTCAAAGATAGTCACATACACAGGCTCGCCGACGGTAAGCTTGAGGGTTCTCAAATAATAAAAACTTGATATCGGGTCAAAGACAGAGGGGGGCACGTCAAACTCCTTTTTTTCATTTTTAAGGTAGTCTCTATAGTTCGCTTTATTATTGCTGCGGTCAAAGACAACCTCTTTATCCCTCCTGTGTTTTCCCTCGCGTATTTTTATCCTGTACCGGACAGGCTGTCCGATTGAAGAAAAAGACGGATTATGTGAAAGGATGCTCTCGATTCTGTCATCCACCGTATAAAAAACAGATACCCATCCTGCGGATTGCGCGGTAGATACGATTTTAACCCTGTCGCCGTCGTTCGTTAATTCAAGGGATGCGGTCCCTGCTTTTATCCCCCCCCAGGTAAGGTCGTAGATGAATTTTTCCGGGACCTTAAAAGATTCTGCATGCGCAATCGAAAAAACGAACAGAAACAGAAAAAGGATACCACTCAACATCCGGAGCTTTAATCGAATGCCCGATGAATCTGTCCGTCTCCTTTTCAGAAAAGGAATGCGGCGCGGAATTTTTCTTACGGTGTTATCACTGTTCATTTGCATCTGTTTTTCTTTATGTTATATTAAGTGATGCTTGTTATTCCAGCCATCGATTTGAAGGACGGACAGTGCGTGAGACTCCTTCAGGGAAGAAAAGACGCGGTAACTGCGTATTCGAATGAACCTGCAAAAACGGCAAAGCGGTGGGAATCATACGGGGCCAGGCTCATCCATATCGTTGATCTTGACGGAGCATTCACCGGGAAACAGACAAATCTCAATGCAATTATCAAAATCAGGCAATCGGTAAAAATACCTCTCCAGGTCGGCGGCGGGATACGGAATATCGGGAATATCATGAATCTTTTTTCAGCCGGAATCGACAGGGTCATCATCGGGACCGCGGCAATAGAAGACCCTGAATTTTTAACCTATGCATGCAAGAATTATCCCGGGAAGGTCTTAATCGGAATTGACGCAAAAGACGGCATGGTCGCCATTAAGGGATGGGAGGAAGTGACCTCGCTG
This sequence comes from uncultured Nitrospiraceae bacterium, assembly GCA_963718855.1. Lineage (GTDB taxonomy): Bacteria > Nitrospirota > Thermodesulfovibrionia > Thermodesulfovibrionales > SM23-35 > CAVRAA01. The sequence goes on from CAVRAA010000009.1 coordinate 533,162, forward strand.
AGCGCGAAAGACCTGGTAAGTCGTTTGGAAATTTTCGGCGTCGCGGGGATAGTCTATACCGATATCAGCAGGGACGGCATGCTGTCAGGTCCGAACATCGACGCCACGCGCGCTATCGTTGAAGGAGTCAAAATCCCTGTCATTGCATCGGGCGGCGTCTCGTGCTTGGATGATATCAAAAATCTCATGCAGATACAGAACCTCTGGGGAGCGATCACAGGGAAAGCGATCTATTCAGGGGCTATGGATCTGAAAGAGGCGATACAACTTGCCGGGGGATAACCATGCTGGCTAAACGAATCATACCCTGTCTTGATGTGAAGGACGGCCGGGTGGTCAAAGGGGTCAGCTTTGTCAACCTTCGCGACGCGGGAGATCCTGTTGAAAACGCGAAATTCTATGATGCACAGGGCGCTGACGAACTGATATTTCTCGATATCACCGCGTCACATGAAAAGAGAAAGATCATTTTGGATATCGTGATGAAAACCGCTGAAGATGTGTTTATGCCGCTTACCGTCGGAGGAGGCATCAAGACCCTCGACGATATCAGGGACCTTCTGAATGCGGGATGCGATAAAGTTTCTCTTAACACAACAGCTGTCAAGGATCCCTATTTCATACGCAGGGCGGCCGAACGATTCGGCAGCCAGTGCATCGTCATCGCGATTGATGCAAAAAGGGTGAATGTGGATATCTCGAAAGCAACAGGGGAACCCTGGTTCGATGATCCCTCATTGAAGGATGTCTGTCTGGAAGCACCTGAAAGCATACCGCTGGTAAGCGACTGGAGCAGAAACGGGGTATGGGCATTATCCACGCACGGCGGAAGACAGATGAAGCGCATCAACGCTGTTCGCTGGGCAAAAAAAATGGAGGAACTCGGGGCAGGAGAGATTATGCTCACGAGCATGGACAAAGACGGGACAAAAGACGGATACGATATCGAGCTGACCCGGGCAATATCAGAGGCGGTAACTATCCCTGTCATTGCTTCCGGAGGAGCCGGAACCCTAGAACATTTATATGCAGCGTTTGCGTTCGGAAAAGCGGATGCCGCCCTCGCAGCATCAATCTTCCATTACCGGGAATATACGGTCAAAGAGGCAAAGGAGTACCTGAGAGATAAGGGAATACCAGTTAGGCTGTAACTGTCTTTTTTGTTTTCTCGATCCGCAGGGCCTCGATTATTTCATTTTCTGCAGGTGAAGCCGTTACCCCGATCTGACCGCCTTCATAAAACACTGTCACCGTGAGGGAAGATATCTTTTTTGCATCAGAATACCGGGCGCAGATCGAGGCTGCCGTAAGAATCGCCTCATCGTTTATATGCCCCCGGATGAGGGTGAGGGGACTGCCGTATCCCTCAACTTTTAACAGGAAATCGGCTTTGGTCGAAAGGGCTTCCAGTCGTGCGTTTTCATCTTCATCTCTTCCCACAATGATCTTGCAGCGAGGGGAATACCTGAAGTGCCTCCCCATCCTCAGGAGTTCTATCTCGTTCATGGCAGGTGATGGGGCATGTTTCAGGAGGTCCTTCAGTCTGTGAGCATAATTCGGTTCTGTAAGAAGACAGCCCCCTGCAGGAGCCGCGTAGTCCCTGAGCCCAAACTCCTTTGCAAGGTTCATCTGCGGCTTTCTTGAGCGGCCGCTGAAACCGTAGAGTTTTTCCCTGTCGATCATTCCTTCCGCTTCCGGCACAGTGATGGCAAGAAATTTCGCACTGAGCGGTCTTACCACATACCCGCTGACTCCTGCTTCTTTGTCGATGTGATAAAGCATATCTTTGCGCTGGCTCATCGGCCTCTGCCCGAGCACCTCGCCTGTTACAATGAAATCCGCTTCGACACGCTCCATATAAGCCCTTGCGTTCCTGAGCATCAGGATTCTGCAGTCGATGCACGGGTTCATGTTTTTCCCGTGACCATGCGGAGGGTTTTTGACGATATCAAGAAACGTTTCATCAAGACGGTGGATGGTAACAGCAAACCCGAATTTCGCTGCAGCGACACCGGCAGATATATCGGGATCAAACGGGGTCAGAAACCGCACTGCCTGCACGTCAATCCCCTGCCTGCCAACAGCCAAAACCGCAAGGGTACTGTCAAGCCCTCCTGAAAATAACGCAATTGCCTTCGGCATTTCTCTCCTTGGCCCTGAACGGATAGATGTTTCCAGAAAGGCCGTTGTAGTATTTGAGCGGCTTTAACCACTGTTCCGGGAAGCGGAATAGTGGTTACCTCGGAGTCCCGATGAATATCGGGACGAGAATGAGCGAAAATACTATAACGGCCGCTGCTCTAACGTAGTGAGAGACTTTTGTAATTCTTCCAACGTTACGACTGCTGTGCCGACTTCACCGACAACAATCCCTGCCGCATGATTTGCGATGACTGCAGACGCCTCCATCCCGGCCCCGGCTGCATGAGCAAGCGTAAACGTCGCAATAACAGTATCGCCGGCTCCGGTAACGTCATAGACATTTTTCGCCGCTGTCGGTATGTGAATGACCTTCTTCTTCGTGAAAAGGCTCATGCCATATTCGCCCCGCGTAATCAGCACCGATTCACAGGGAATTTTTCTCAAGAGCGTCCTCCCCGCGTTCAGCAATGATTTCTCATCCCTGATCTCGATGCCTGATGCGAGAGACGCCTCAAGTACATTCGGCGTGATAAGGGAAACATTCTTGTATAGATGGAAATGTCCCACTTTCGGATCAACCGCAACAAAGATATTTCTCGATCCGGCGGTTCTCACCACTTCTTTCAAAAGATCGGAAGAGATGACGCCCTTTTTGTAGTCAGAGAGAATAACCGCGTCGTGTTTCGGTATTTCACCAGTGATGTACTTCAGAAGACTTTTCATAATTGTTCCGTCGATTTTGCCTCTGTCTTCCCGGTCGAATCGCACTACCTGCTGGCTATGCGCTATGACGCGGGTCTTAACAGTTGTCGGACGGCCGCTCCTGAAGACGCCTTCACATCGTATCCCTTTTTCTTCGAGCATCTTCGCAAGGATCTCGCCGCCCCTGTCATTCCCCGACAGGCCGGCGACGGTTGCATGAGCTCCGAGTGCCACGATATTATGGGCGACATTGGAAGCGCCGCCGAGGAGGACATTTTCTTCTGTCACCTCAACAATGGGGACAGGCGCTTCAGGAGATATCCTGGTTACCTTGCCCCAAATGTAACGGTCGAGGATCAAGTCTCCGATAACGAGTATTTTTTTCTTTTTGAACCTGCTGAGGATAGTGCTGTATGTCATGATGGTTAGTTTATCAAATGAGGTCTGTGGAAGACAATAAAAAGGGCGGGTCAAAGACCCGCCCTTTTGAGCATTCTATTCAATTACAAATTAGAATGTGAGCATGATCCCGTGGACTGCCTGGGTGACTGTCTCGTCGACGTCATCCCCGAAAGCGTCCTGATAGAAATCTCCGGGTTTAAACATGGCTGCCTCTATGAAATAGGTCAGGTTCTTCGCGATCTTCCAGTTGATCTTGGAATCAATTTCCCATCCGAGCTCATCGTCTACGCTGTTTCCTACTATATCTTCCCATAAGCCGGTCTCTGTTGCCTTAAGATAAAATGCGTCAAGGGAAACAGAAACTTCCTTTATCGGGTTTACATCAAAGCCGAGATTGAAGTAGGTGGTGTTTGCGATACCAGTGCTTCTGATATTGCCGCCAGGGAACGTGCTGACGATTGCTTCGGCTGAAGCTGTTCTCAGCGAACGCTCATAAATCTGGGTGTAGTGAGTGAACCGTGCGATTCCGCCGGTTGCATCGGTCCCCTGAAGGGTCTGGAATTCATCGACTTCCATATCTTCCGCTGTGATATCCTCAAAGTCATCATCACCGCTACCCATTGCGAATGATCCCCTTAAGTTGACAGGGTCGAGCATGTAGCCCAATTTTGCGAATACGCCCCATCCCTTGAACTCGGCATCGTTGCCTGTGGCCAAAACATCCTCTGCCTTACCGAAGTTCATGTCTGCTTCTGCTGCGTAGGAAATGCCAAAGAGTTTGCCGTTTGCATGGATGCCGACGTTCTGGAAGTTAAGGGTTTCACAGTTAGGGATAATGGCACCATCAAGTCTTTCGTCAACAGGATCATAGGCATAAATTGATGTCAGATTGCTATCGCTGTGCGCCAGGAGATAGTTGACACCGATAGTGTTGTCTTTGTTGAGCATGTAGGTCATAAGGGCCATATAGCCATCGAGGTCGTCCTTGCTTTCGATACTACCGAGTGCAGTAGTGCCCTCATTGAGTTTTGTTGTTCCGACAGCAATGTGCAGCTCTTTCACCGGGTCAACCCATGCGAGGATTGCGTCATTGCCGAATCTGTCGTTTCTGAGGAACTGCATCTCGCCGAGTACGATCGGCATATGACCTATCTTAATTCCTGCGGGTGCGCCAATGAGTCCTGAACCGGTGTACTGAATCCATAACTGCCTGAATTTCAGCTCCTGGTCGTTTTTCGTGTCATAGGTGCCCCAGTACAGCACGCCGCTGTTATTGCTTTCCCCGCTCGATGTCTCAAGTTCCATAAAGCCCTGGATATTGTCACCGATCTTCGCATCGACAGTGAAATATGCGTTGGTGGTATAGAGCGCCTGGGAACCTGTCTCAGCAGGAAGTGCCCCGGTGTCAACGGCTAAGTCGTTTACATCTCCTGCGAATTTCTGTGAGGTGATATTTTCAAAATACCATCCCCTTACGATAATCTTTCCGCCAAGGGTAATCTTAACTGCACCTTTTGCAACCACTGCCTCATCAGGTACCGGCGTCTCGTGGGCTGCAAAGGCGGTAGCAGTAAAACTTAAAATAAAAAGAGCGCCAAATAACACTGCCAAATATTTTTTCACTTGCTAACCCTCCTTCTAAAATTTCAGAGTTCTCATACTCTGCATACCATCCGCCAACGGCGGCTCTGCTGCTTATTATTCCTCATTTATTCGCTTCCTTTTATCACCTCCCCTTCAAAAGGGTATAGGCCTTCAATGAAGACCTTCCTCATATAACCATAAATAGTTATGTCCTAATGTCTCTCTATATGCCAAAATAATCTGCCCAATTTATAGCATTCCTTATGCCGTTTTGTCAAGAAATTTATTCCAAAAAAATATCTTACTCCTCCGACAAATTTGTCCAGTCTGCACGTACTAAAAGCAAAAACAAGGCCAGATCAATTTATCGTATATTGTTCGTCCTGTTCAACTAAAACATATTGAATTAATGAGATAAAACAGATGCGTCACAGACGTTTTGCCCCCTCCTTGCCGGATTGTCCCTTTTCCGGCTATGTGTCTTATTTACAACAGATGTGTCTCATCTCCGTGCATGAAGGGTGTTGACGGTATCCTGCCATCAAAGCCGAATGTGCTACAATGGTGAATGCCGGATCTGCTCAAAATATCAGCAGTTTTCCTGCTAATTTTGCTGCTCCTCAGGAAAAAATTCAATATCGGGCTGGTGATGCTTGCAGCTTCAGTCGCCCTGTTTTTTCTCTATGGCATGGCCTTGCCCTCGATAATAAAAACAGGAGAACAGGCTGTTCTTAATGGAGTGACCATCAAGCTGATCCTCGCCCTGGCCTTCATAAGGATGCTCGAACAAATCCTTCGGGAGCATGATGTCCTTTCGCGTATGATGGCCGCGGTAAAGGCGCTCTTCAAAAACAGAAAGGCGGTTACGATCTCAATGCCTCTCCTGATAGGCCTTATGCCTTCAATCGGCGGCGCCTATTTTTCGGCGCCCATGGTTGCCGAGACAACGCGTGATGTCACGATGAGCCCCGAAGAAAAGGGGTTTATCAATTACTGGTTCAGACATCCATGGGAATGTATTCTTCCGTTGTATCCGGGGCTGCTCCTGGCAGCCGCGGTTTCAAAGGCAGACCTTCATGCCCTCATTACTGCGAATATTACCTACGCATTCATTATGGTGGTGACGGGTTTCCTGTTTGCGATGCGCGGCCTCAGAGGAACGATAAAAACAGAGGAAACGTTATCGAAAAAGGACTTGTGGAGTTTTGCCCCGATCTTCACAGTGCTGCTGCTCGTGTCGTTTCTTCATATAGAACTGCATTACGCATTGACAGCGGTTGTCCTTTTCCTTTTTCTTTTCTACCGGTATTCACTGAAATCCGTTTTTTTATCGCTGAAGCACGGCTTTTCGATTGATGTGATTATCCTGATATTCGGCGTCATGGTTTTCAAAGAGGCGATGGAGAATTCCGGAGCAGTAGGAAACCTGAGCCGGTTTTTTGTGCAGGAGGGAATACCGGCACTGCCAATCCTGTTCCTGCTGCCGTTCATGACAGGCATACTTACCGGCATTACCGTAGGGTTTGTCGGGAGTACGTTCCCGTTGATCCTGAGCATCGCAGGAAACACCTCCGTCAGCGCGATATCGTTCGCCTTTGCTGCCGGTTTTTTGGGTGTACTCCTGTCACCTGTACACATATGCCTTATCCTTACGCGGGAGTATTTCAAAGCAGACATATGGGGGATCTACAAGTTGATGATCCCGGGGTGTATTATTATTTTCATCGCCGCAATTGTGCAGTATCTGCTCTTAAGATAAAAGGATTCAAGGGTTCCAGGATTCAAGGATTCGAGTGAAATGCTGCTGAATAATTTAAGCACTCGAATCCTTGTATCCTCGACCCCTGCGTTTTCTTTCACCCCTTAATCACTCCCATCGGCCTCAGCCGTACGACTTTCCTGGAGATCCCCGCATTGTGAACCACATCCACCACGTTCGAAATATCCTTGTACGCTTCAGACATCTCCTCAGCGAGGGTCTCGCGTCCAGCGGATCTGACAATAATTCCCTTGTCCTCCATTTCCCTCCATATCGCGCGTCCTTTCGCCTTTTTGATCGCCTGATGTCTTGACATGACTCTGCCGGCCCCATGGCACGTTGAACCGAATGTCTCTTTCATCGCCTTTTCAGTACCGAGAAGGACATAGGAGGCCCTGCCCATATCTCCGGGAATGAGGACGGGCTGGCCAAGGGGCCTATAGATTTCAGGCAGTTCGGGATGCCAGGGCGGGAATGCACGGGTTGCACCCTTTCTGTGGACCACAAGTTTCCTTTGCTTTCCGTTTACCTCATGCTCTTCGACCTTTGCGATGTTATGCGCCACGTCATAGATCAGTTCCATGCCGAGTTCTCTGGGGGAAATAGTGAATATTTTTAAAAAAACCTCCCGCGCCCAATGCATGATACACTGCCTGTTCGCCCATGCATAGTTGGCTGCTGCCTTCATGGCGGAAAGATAATCCTGCGCCTCCTGGCTCTCGAACGGCGCACATGCAAGTTCTTTGTCGGGCAGCACGATCTTGTATTTGGTTGCCGCCCTTTCCATAACTTCAAGAAAATCCGTGCATACCTGATGGCCGAAACCCCGGGAACCGGTATGAATCATGACAGTGACATGATCTTTGAAAAGTCCGAGACTGTTTGCCGCTCTTTCATCGAAGACTTCATCGACGTACTGGACTTCAAGGAAATGGTTTCCGGAGCCAAGTGTGCCCTGCTGGGCCCTGCCCCTCTCGTAGGCCTTATTGCTTATGAGTGAAGGGTCTGCTCCGTCAATGCATCCACTGGATTCTGTTTTGTCGAGATCTCCAGCCTCCCCGAAGCCCTGTTCCACCGCCCACCGGGCTCCTCTGAGAAGAAGTTTTTTTTCATTGACCGGATCGAGGCGGATTTTTCCTTTTGAGCCCACTCCGGACGGTATCTCGGAATAGAGGACCCCGACGAGGTCCTTCATCCTCGGAAGCGCCTCATCTCTCCTGAGGCTGCTCCTGAGGAGCCGGACTCCTCAATTGATGTCGTACCCGACCCCTCCCGGCGAAACGATTCCTTCTTTGAGGTCGAAGGCAGCCACCCCGCCGATGGAAAAGCCGTATCCCGTATGCACGTCGGGCATCGCCATTGACGCCTTCACAATCCCCGGCAAGGTCGCGACATTCGCCACCTGGTCTACCGATTGGCTTTCGAGTTCCTTTTCGAGCACTTCGTCGACATAAATGATGCCGTTTACCCTCATCCCCTCTTTGTAATCCAATGGGATTTCTATTTTCGTATCGTCTATCCTTCTGAGTTTATCCAGCATGTGTTCACCCTCCTTTTTGTAGCCGCAGGCTTCAGCCTGCCTATGTATCAACAGTGGCAGGTTGCTACCCTTCCTTCCAAAAACCACGCAAACTAAAGTTTGCGGCTACATAAGCACTTCAATAATCCTATCCGTTTCATAAAATTTTGCAGCATCTGCCTTCTATTGCATGCAACGTTTACGTTATATGTCGAAAATAACACTAATCTCCCACCGCTCATCTTTTTTTTCTATCCTGAGCTGATGGTAGGTCGCCGCCTTAATGAGCAGTTTGCCCTCGTGACGGTCCGGATTGAATTCCTCGCCGGCAATGCTTGCCGAGATTCGTTTTTCGGAAAACTCTTTGATATCAATTCTCTTTCCGATGAACCCGTATGTGTCAAAGTGGAATATCAGTTCATTCAGCCATGAAACGAGAAGACCGTCAGGCGACTGATTTTCAACAAACACTTCGATTGTTTTTTCCACCGCCACCGCATCGAGGCCGGCCATAAGGCTATACATACCGATCGCTGCATTGACAAACGTTTCCTGCAGGCTGCCACCGAAGGCGGTCAACCCTACATCGCCGGAGATATCGAGGACAGTGAACCTATCCATAAAAAAAGCATATCATCAATTCTGTAATCTGTCGATACGGGCTTGCCAGAGATAAGAGGGTTGGCACACCGGTCCGGCCGGGATATTGCACGGGGAATGAGAGCAGTGCAGCCCGGATCCCAGGGTGAGATACGGGCTGTCATCGCTGAACGATCAATTAATCTTATTTCTTGATAGGTTCTTGTGGCGCTGCAGGCGGTTCAGGCGCGGTATCTCCCTGTTTCTCCTGCCCTGCAAGTTGAGAGATGGCTTCTTTGTTCATCTCAACCTTGTAAGTCTTCCTGAGTTCATCGAGATATGAGTCAAAAGCGTCTTTCTGCTTTTCGGCTGCAAGACGCTGCGCGATCAGATTTTTAACTTTGTCAAAATCAAGCGGCTTGCCGAATTTCTTTTCGGTAACCTTAACAATGAGATACCCTGCCGGTATTTTTACCGGCGGGCTGAATTGGCCCGCTTTCAGTTTTGTTGCCACTGACTCAATTTCAGGCTTCATCTGGCCTTTCGCCAGATACCCCAAATCTCCGCCGTTTTTTGCCGATCCGGGATCAAGCGAACTTTGTTTTGCAATCTTGGCAAAGTCCTCACCCTTTTTCAGTTTTTCATAGATGTCTTTCGCCTCGTCCGATGTCTTCACAACAATCTGGCTTACCCTCATCTGGGTCGCGGGAGACACTTCGTCTTTGTTCTTATCATAGTAATCTTTTACGTCCTCAGGGGTAACTTTTGATTTCTCTTCGATCACCTTTTCGAGGAGAAGTCCTACGAGAGTGATCTTCTTGAAGTCCTCTACTTTCGCCTTAAACTGAGGGTCTTTATCGATGCCTTTTTTAACGGCCTCCTGATAGAGCATTTCTTTCTTGACAAGTTCGTCGAGAAATCTCTCTTTCCCGCTGCTCCCGGCAAACAGTGCCTGGGCGAATTCCGGGAGATTTTTCAGCTCTCTATCGAGGTCGGCCTCTGTTATCTTTGCATTGCCGACCTTCACAAGATACGGCCCCTTCGTCTCCGTCTTTTTAGAACACGCATTGAATGCGAATACCAATAAAACAATCAGTGCAAAACCTGCAACCCTTCTCATGTAATCCTCCTGTAATTTGAAATGTATTTTTTATAGCATAACTGATATGCTTTTTGACACATAAAAATTTTTGTGATAGAGTAACAACGTTTCCTGACTTCTTTCATGAAATGGACCAAATCACTCAGGCTCTTCAAGAGGGCGAATGAATTCATCCCCGGCGGGGTAAACAGTCCTGTCCGCGCATTTCGGGCTGTAGGCGGAAATCCGGTGTTTATCGACAGGGCAAAAGGGTCTAAGATATACGATGTTGACGGGAATGCCTACATAGACTTTGTCCTTTCATGGGGGCCGCTTATCCTGGGCCATGCCCATCCGAAGGTTGTGAATGCGCTGAAGAAAGCAGTCGTAAAAGGCACCAGTTATGGTGCACCGACCGCCCTCGAAATCACGCTTGCAGAGCTTGTACTGAAAGCGTATCCGTCGATGGATAAGGTAAGAATGGTAAATTCAGGCACAGAAGCTACCATGAGCGCTATCAGAGTCGCACGCGGATTTACCGGCAGAGACAAAATAATCAAGTTCGAAGGATGCTATCATGGCCACGCCGACGGGCTGCTGGTGAAAGCAGGTTCCGGTGCCGCGACCTTTGGCCTCCCCGACAGTCCAGGGGTGCCCAAATCATATGCAAAAAACACCATAACCCTGCCGTTCAATGATATTGAGGCGGTTAAGGCTGTTCTAAAAAATGAATGGAAATCGATCGCGTGCATTATTCTCGAACCAGTTGTCGGCAATATCGGCTGTGTTCTTCCTCAACCGGGGTTCCTGGAGACATTAAGAAAGCTGACGAAGAGCTGCGGCATTGTTCTCATATTTGATGAGGTGATGACCGGCTTCAGGGTTGCATACGGAGGCGCGCAGCAACATTTTGGGATTACACCTGATATGACCTGTCTCGGCAAGGTCATAGGCGGGGGCCTGCCTGTTGGCGCGTATGGAGGGAAGAAGGAGATTATGTCGATGGTTTCACCGGAAGGGCCTGTGTATCAGGCAGGCACACTCTCAGGGAATCCTCTGGCAATGACCGCGGGCATAGAAACCCTTAAGATCCTCTCAAAAGACGGGGTTTATAAAAAACTGGAAAAAAACGCCGCGCTGCTGGAGAAAAAACTTGCCGGCGCTGCGAGAAAGGCAGGCGTGAAGACCCGATTCTACAGGGCAGGCAGCATGTTCTGCACCTTTTTTACCGACAGGGATGTCATTGATTACGCCTCGGCAAAAACAGCCGATACAGCCAAATTCTCGCTGTTCTTTTCCGGAATGCTGAAGAGGGGTATCTATATCGCGCCCTCTCAGTTTGAGGCAGGATTCATCTCCACCGCGCACACGGAAAATGATATCGAAAAGACCGCCAGAGCGGCGTACGAGTCGTTCAGAGAGATACGATAACCGCTTCACCATATTACGCCCCTACTGTGCTAAAATCTACATAAAGAGAGTCTGTGCTTAGAATCTGCTTTTGTCGTTGTCCGGTTTGCAAGATGCGAACAGACTCTCATTGAGGAAATACTATGGGTCTTTTTAATAGGGAATTTTTGCGGGCATGGGCCGTCGGGCTTAATCTTGTCATATCAACCATCGTCGGGGGATTGATGGGATACGGCCTTGATTATGCTATGGAGAGATGGTTTGGAGTAATAACCGCTCCGTGGCTGCTCTTTATTTTTGCGATATTCGGAATTATTGCCGGCTTTAAAGACCTTATCATGATGGCGAAGAACGCAGATGATCAATCTGATAAAAAGAATTCATAGACAGTCTCTTATATTCCTCATAGTCGCGGCTGCAATTACGACGCTCATCGCGGCATTGACGGAAATAACCGACTGGCGGAAGATGCCCCATAGTGTTCTCATCGGCGGGCTGCTTGGATTAGCCAACCTCAAAGGCCTTGCCTGGGGGCTGAAGGATTTTGCGACATTGCACCGGCCGAGCGGAAAACTCATCTTCTGGAGCATGCTCAGATTTTTTGTCCTCGCCTTTATCCTGATTGCCCTCGCGCTGCTGAAACTGATCGATTTTTTCGGCATCCTCATCGGGTTCACCGTTGTCTTTGTTCTGATCCTGAAAGAGGGCTTGCGCATTGCCAAAGATTCATCGGAAAAGAAAGCACAGTAATGCGGCATGCAGGAAAGCAGATGTTTGCGGGTTAGTTTCTGCTGTAAGGGCCGTTGTGCGGACAGGAGGTCCCTTTGGCGAGGACCCTGCACTGAATCCCGGAGACTGAAGGCAGAGGGAAATGGCATATCCAGAGAATAAGATCAGGCCGCCTCTCATGGGAAATTCCCCTGCTGCTCCTTTCGACAACCCGCCTTTCGAGATGCAGACAGTCAATCCTTTCTGTGATGAAGTCAACGCTCATTCCGCTTGTTGGACCCTCTCCTGTATTGATTCAACCCCTTGATCGTCTTCTCTTCGACGGGTCGAAAGCTCAACCTGTTTATCTATTCTACTACATAATCGGAAAACCGCTCAAATCTTGAGAAACCCTGCGGTTCGTGATACCCTTTATAAAAAAGGGGACATCAATGCACACAACAATTATTACTGTATTCAAAAAACGGGCTCATGCTGCGTTCATTTTTCTCTTTTTGATCGGTCTTTCTTCTTTTTCCTTCCAGAATACTCTAATCGCAGGCACAGATGTTCCGCACATCCATGACCCCGGCAACAAACATCATGCCCATTCTCTGCAAACGGTGGATGCTGTTATTGACCTTGAAACAACTCCGGAACACATCTCCACACACACACTCGCGACCCTTCGGTTTTCCCTCAGAGACCAGACAGGGAAACCGCTCAGCGGCATCACGGTCTCGCACGATCGCATCTTGCATGTCATTGTCGTGAGTGAGGATTTTACCGTGTTCGCACACATTCACCCCGAAGATTTCGGCGCAGTAACCCCTGAGATGATACAGAAAGCACAGTTCAGCGTGAACTATGCTTTTCAAAAGGCGGGACGTTATCTCATCGCCCTGGATTCCGCAGTGCACGAGCTGCATTTTTCGAAACAGCTCTTCATCGATGTAACGGGCGAACCGGAAATGTCAGTCACGGAGACAGATTTCTCCCGCGTAAAAAAGTCCGGAGACTACACTATACGATTAACGGTCCCCGAACATATAAGGGCAGGGCAGAAAACGACCCTCGGATATTTTATAGAAAAAAACGGCGAGCCCGTGTCTGATCTCGAATCCTACCTCGCAGCGCTGATGCACCTCGCGGTCATAAAGGCCGATCTCAGGAATTTTATTCACGCCCACGGAGAGGCGCCCGGCTCTCAATCCGCGCATCCGGCAGGTCACATTCATGGAACTGCTCTTCATGGATTTGGCCCTGTAATAGAAGCAAACGTCACGTTTCCGGTGAAAGGGATATATCAGATTTTCAGCGAGATAAAACATCACGGCAAAGTCATTGTCACGTCTTTTATGGTAAGGGCTGAATAATCGATTGCTGTAATGAAATGAAGCATTTCGCCGATCAGAACTCCCTTCCCTGTTTTACAGAAATAGGCTATAGTAAACAATGCTGTTGAAAGGAGATCTGTTATGGACACGCAGGAACTATTAAGAGATGCTCAATTGTTGTTTGTTGACGGAAAGAATAAAGAGAGCCTGGAAGCATTTTCAAAAGCCCTTGAAGCCGGAGCCGACCCCTACATCGTGTATTTAAGTTGCGGAGTCGTATATGTAAAAATGAAGGAAACCGGTCCCGCCATCGAGAATTTTAATAAGGCAATCAGTGCGAATAATAAAAACGCACGGGTGTATTTCTATCGTGGCATCGCATACTTGATGAAAGAGGAATTTGAGAATGCGGTTTCAGACTTTACAAAAGCATTAGAACTCAAGGCTGACTATGCAATGGCCAAATTTTGCAGAGGAGTATCATATGCCCGATTGGGTAAATTTGATGAGTCATCAAAGGACATGCTGGTGGTCATACCCCAGATGGAGCAAAGCTTCCAGAGTTTTGCCGATTCTTACGGCATCATAAGGACCCAGATGTGGAAAGCACTCGCACAGATGGACGGTGAGTCGGGCAGATCCGCATTGTCATTGAGTGAAAAAGAGATGGAGACGTTGGAAAAATGGCTCAAAGCGGAGTAGGGCCTCCAAATTTTGGAAATCAGCACGATAGTCCGGATCAAGAAAATGCCAAAATATGGTGCCCCGACAGAGAAAATTTCCAGTATATAACGGTGTGCGATTCGAATTGCAAAAAAAAGCAGAAATGTTCTGCGTTCAGGGATTATTTCGAACCCATACTGTTCTGAAGGATACCTTGTGTTTATTCGAGACCGGTTATACGTCTGCCTGACCCCTATCCCTGACAGCAGTGATCATGAATATGATCCATAAAACTGCGCATACAATTCTTGGTATTGTGGGTAGTCCCCGCAAACGGGGTAACACCCATGTGCTGGTTTCCAGGATATTGGATGGTGCGGTGTCGGAAGGAGCGGCTGCAGAGACCCTTTTCCTCGGCGACGTTGATATACGGGAGTGTGACGGGTGTCATGTCTGCTGGAAAGGGAAACCCTGCAGTAAAAAAGACGATATGAACAGGATTTATCCGAAGATCATTCAGAGTGACATCATCGTCTTTGGCACCCCGGTATACTGGTATGGTCCGACCGCGTTAATGAAATGTTTCATCGACCGTTTTGTCTACTTCAACTGTCCGGCAAACAGGGCGGCAATAAAAGGCAAATCAGCGGTATTGGCAGTCCCCTTCTAAGAAGAAGATCTGAAGACCGCTGATCTCCTGGTCAAGTTCTTTAAAAAGAGTCTTCACTATTTAGAGATGAATCTGATTGGCTCAATCCTTATCCCGGGGGTCGGCGGCAGAGGAGACATCTTCAATAAACCCGGCAGCCTGGAGAAAGGCTACGAACTTGGCAGAAAATTGGCGAAGCGTAGACTGAAAAGATAGGGGTCATGGATTATTTGCTAACAAAAGTCGGACAATGAGTATTCTCGCTCATTCTCGGCCCCGATACAGATTGGGCCTCCGAGGCTTTTGCCTCTTTATTCTATTTTGTATTTGACTATCGGCAAAAAAATCCGCTCCAATACTCATTGCCCGACTTTTGTGTTTTCCTTTTGTCGCTAATCTGGCATTAGGCAAATTTCTTCCCTCTTTATATATCCCCCTTTTTCCCCTGGACTTAGCGGCAGGATGACTGACTTTCCTCAAAAAGTGACTGAATCCCTAAAAGGGAAGAGCATGACGCCAGGGTTTTCTATAACCCCTTATAAATTAAAACAATTTCTGGATGGCACAAGAGATGCAATACGGTTTAATAGGAAATTGAGCGAATCTAACAATAAAACATTACTAATCAACAGGAGGTAAGAATGAAAAAAGCAGTACTCGCAGCAGGGATGTTCGTTCTATGGCTGATCCTGGTTTTGCCTGCCTTTGCAGAAATCACCGGGACAGCAAGGCTGAGTTTATTGCAGGGAGATGTCGTTGTGCAGACCGTTGATACAGGAAACGAGTGGGTGGCTGCCTCACTTAACATGCCGCTTATGTCCGGTGATAAAATCTGGGTTCCTGATGGCGGCAGGGCAGAGATACAGGTTCTCGGAGGCACATATCTCCGCGCAGACGGAAATACTGAAATAGATATCACAAACCTCAGACACGTAGGCGAAGACAAGATCGTACAGGTGGGAATCCCCCAGGGCAGAGCGTATGTGCAATACAGGAGATTACCGACAGTGAATTCGGTATTCCAGATCGATACCCCTCTGGCTACAGCGATCACTTACGGGTCCGGGGAATTTGATGTTGCCGCATATGAAAATGGATATACAGAAGTCTCCGTGTTAGACGGGCTTGTATATGTAGAGAGTAAAGCCGGTAATACAAAAGTAAGCCGGGGAACCATGGTTTCTGTTGGAGCGGATAATTATGCCGACCTCTCTCCTCTCAGGCCCAAGGATGATTGGCTGATATGGAATCTATCCAGAGATTCACAATTTGCAAGGGCACGGGAAAGTTCCCGTTATTTGCCGCCGGCGCTTAACAGTTACAGCAGTGATTTTGATGAGTACGGCCGCTGGGTCAATACCCCCGACTACGGTTATGTCTGGACCCCAAAGGTGGTAGCAGGCGGATGGGCACCGTACAGGAGCGGCAGGTGGATTTGGACAAGGGGGGACTACGTCTGGGTATCTTATGAGCCATGGGGCTGGGCTCCCTATCATTACGGGAGATGGGCTCACAGAATAGGAATTGGATGGTTCTGGGTACCGCCGGCAGTCAATGCAGTATTTTGGGCCCCGGGTTTTGTGGCATGGATACAGACGCCGACCTATATATCATGGGTTCCCCTTGCGCCGAGGGAAATCTATTACGGACACGGTCATTACGGTCCGCACAGCGTAAATGTGAACAAGGTGAACATAAAGACCGTCAATATTACAAATATCTATGTGAATTCCAGGGTCACGAATGCAGTTACCCTTATCCATCGCGACACGTTTCTCACGGGAAAACATGCCCGCGTCGTAAACGCACCTGTTAACCCTTTTACCGGAAGAGTGAAAGTATCTCCGGGAAGGCCGGATATCAGGCCGGTGAAAGCTACTTATGCCCCGATCCCGACAAAGACAATCCCCCAAAGGGCACTGCCATCCAAGGGAGTGATTGAAAAAGGAAAGATATGGGGAATTAACAAAAGACCTGTTGCCGTCAGGGAAAATGTGTCGGTCTTCACCGGCAAGACAGTTTCCGCTATGCCGGTCAGAAAAATTGCAAAACCAAAATCTACCGCAGAAGTCCGGAAGGCAGATATAAAGAGATACCCTTCACAAAAGGAAATAAAACCATTGCCGCAGGTAATGCCTGAAAAACAGCCTGCAAGACCGGTTGTAAGGAAAAAAGAAACGCGCAAGCCAGAGGTGCAGAGGGAAATGCGTGAGAGACCGGTTATTCAGCCGAAAGAGAGCATTAGAAAACCGCCGGCAAAACAAAAAGAAACGGTCAGGCCCTTGAAGGATGTACCCGAGAAGCCCGTGACTACCCGGGGTGGAAGCGTGAATAGAACACCTGAACGAAAAAGAGAACTGGCCAAACCTCCGGCCGAACAAAAGATCAGTGAGCGGCCACTAGCTGGTCTACGGCCAAAAACCGGAGAGTCCCAGACTAAACAGCAAAAAGAAAGCAGGTTCCGGTTGCAGAAGGAAACCACAGAAAAACCAGCAATAAAATCCGGGGAAGCAAATAACAACAGATCTCATACGAAAGAACAGACACAGAGACAGGGAAAGTCGATTAAGTTTTCGAAAGGCTAAAAAAAAGAACAGTTGAGTTCCGGGATTCATCTGCTCATCAGGATAGTACCATAATTATTGAGCCGATGGTTGTATGAAATGTTAAATGTTTGGGTTCAAGTTACAAACTTGAACCCGCTCAGGGAGTCGGAGTCTAGTTTGTCTTTATGAATAGCAAAAGAAAGGACCCGCTTCCGCACAACCATCCGGAAAGGCACTCGAACTGCTCAAAATGTATAATAGAGAAGATACGGTAAATCTCTTTGACATCGCTGAAATCGTTTGTGAGCGGTTGAGAGCAGAGTCCGGCATCGGGGAGTTTCTATCAATACCGTCACACGCGATGAGAGGACAATAGCCGACCAGATACGTATAGCCCTTCACCTTCAGGCGCTTTGCGGGCAGTCGCTGATGCAAGACAGAGAGATTTGCGCTCTCCTGGGTGGGCTCGATGTGCAGATTGAGGCGACCCAGGGCGCAATGGTCAGGGCCGGAATAGTGAAGGAGTGCACCGACTGCGCGGTGAACGGCGAAGGGACGTGCTGCGGAGTTCGCACTGGGCATAAGTACGGCAGCGTTCTTCTCTTAATCAATCTGCTGCTGGGCAGAACCCTTTCTCCCTCATCAGCCGATATACATCTCTGTCATTTTCTGACAAAGCAGGGATGTGCCCTGAAAGCGCGGCACGTGATCTGTGTGAATTTCGTCTGTCAAAGACTGAGGGATTTCCTTCCGCACAACTCATTGTGTAATGTACAGGATATTGCAGGCGGCGAGATCGACACTCTGTTTGTCCTTGAGGAATGCATAAAAAAGAAAATAGGTGTCGCCACGTTGATCAGGGCTCAGCACAAATGGGATGAGAAGACGTAGGAAAAGGTCACCCTCTCGATAACTTCCTGTAACACTCCTGTCTTGAACCTGATATAATGGTGCAGACTTCGAATAAAAAATCGTAGTGACCATCAAATATGTTTGTAAGTAGGTGAAAGAGGTTGCGGGTTAATTCAATCCAGTGCCCTGATCTGTCACATGCAAGTTCGGATGGGGGCAAGGAGAGGAGACGATGAATATAACAGACCCGAAAATTCATGAGTATCTGATGCACCTCTCTCATGAGGATGACAGACATATCCTCGAAATGGAGCGGATTGCAAAAGAGCGTAATTTCCCTATTGTGGAAAGGCTCGTCGGCAGGCTGCTCTTTCTGCTTGCAAAGATCAAAAAGCCCGGCCTTGTGGTTGAACTCGGTTCCGGTTTCGGCTATTCCGCTTATTGGTTTGCGAAGGCGATGGACGGCGGCAAAATCGTGCTCACCGATTACCGGGAGGAAAATATCGCATACGCAAAGAACCTCTTTCGTGAAACAGGTCATTCCGGCAAGGCCGAGTTCCATGTGGGCGACGCAGTTGAGATCGCCAAAGATTATAAAGATATCGATATCCTCTTTATCGACATCGAAAAGCGGGATTATTTCGATGCTGTTCAGACACTCCTGTCGAACCTCAACAGCCATGCGTTGATTATTGCGGACAACTCATTGTGGTATGGCAAGGTAGTGGACGATGAAAAGGATAAAGAGACCATCGGCATCGTACGATTCAATGAATATCTCTCTGAAAACCCTGATTTCATGACAACGATCCTTCCCTTGCGGGACGGAATTCTCCTCGCCTGCAAATTGTCCTGAACCGCTCCCTGTCTGTATTGTTCGGGAATGTCGATTGACAAATGATTTACATTTTGATTAACTTGTTCGGTAAGAAAAGAATGGTTGGGCGGACATTATGTCGATAACTGTAATGTATACAAACGGGAAAACCGGAATTGTCGAGAACTATCAACTCGATGATCTCATCGCTTCAGGAAAAATAAAAAAGTTCCGCCGCTCCGAAGGCTGGGTCGTCGTCGGCAAAGACCCGGTACGAAAAACAGTTGAAGTGGAGATAAAGCAGAAGAAAAGGCAGTCATCCGGGAATACCCGGTAGCCCCCTGCTTCACTTGCCCGGAACTATTCTTTAAACAAGTCCGTACTTAAATACCGTTCGCCGGTGCTGGGGAGTATGACGACAATCTGCTTCCCCTTATTTTCAGGTCTCCTGCCTATTGCGAGGGCAGCCCACGCAGCTGCACCCGAGGAGATCCCGCAAAGAATTCCCTCAAGCTTTGCCAAAGCCCTTGCTGTCTCAAACGCATGCTCGTTCGTTACCGGGATGATCTCATCGATGATTTGCGTATTCAGCACAGCTGGCACAAACCCTGCTCCGATCCCCTGAATCTTATGCGGACCGGGCTTTCCTCCGGACAGCACAGGAGAATCAGCAGGTTCAACAGCAACCGCTTTGAAAGAAGGTTTCCGTGCTTTGATTACTTCCGATACCCCTGTGATGGTCCCTCCTGTTCCTACTCCGGAAACAAGAAAATCAACAGCGCCGCCTGTATCGTTCCACACTTCTTCCGCAGTCGTTGTCCGATGGCTTTCAGGGTTTGCCGGATTACTGAACTGATCGGGCATAAAAGCGTTCGCTGTCTGCGATACAATTTCTTTCGCCTTATTGATCGCGCCTTTCATCCCTTCATTCCCCGGAGTAAGGACCAGCTCGGCGCCCAGGTGCCTGAGAAGTTTTCTCCTTTCCATGCTCATGGTCTCAGGCATGGTCAGGGTTAAGCGGTACTTCTTCGTCGCACAGACAAATGCCAGGGCGATGCCGGTATTACCGCTGGTGGGTTCAACAATCAAGGTGTCTTTATTTATGAGCCGCTGCTCTTCCGCAGAAGTTATCATCGCCAGGCCGATGCGGTCTTTGACACTGCCAAGGGGGTTCCTGAATTCCAGCTTTGCCAGTACCGTCGCATGCAGTCCTGCTGTGATCCAGTTCAGCCTGACTAATGGAGTAGCGCCTATCGTTTGCGTGATATCCTGGTAAATCGCGGACATAGTGCCTTGCTTGTATGCCGACCCCCGTGAGAGGATAGCATATTTGAGCGGGTTTAGCCCGATGAAATCGGGGTACCTCGGAGGTCGGAACGACCGAGAATGAGCGAAAATATGTTATCCTCTCACAGCGAGCAGTAATTGAAAACCCTGGATTCCCCGATCAAGTCGGGGAATGACAGATTTTTCGAATTTCCATTTAAAAACAGACAGCATTTATTTAAACACCAGTTCGGGTTTTTTCAGGAAGACCTTGGTATCAGGTGGTACCGATTCCGTTATCCAAACGTTCCCGCCGATCACCGAGCGCGCGCCGATCACGGCCTCCCCGCCGAGAATAGTCACCCCTGCATAAATGATCACGTCGTCCTCAATAGTCGGATGACGTTTTTCATGTCTCAATTGTTCCACCGCTTCCTTTGGCAGGGATAAGGCGCCGAGCGTAACGCCCTGATAAATGCGCACGCGGTCGCCGATCTGCGTGGTCTCTCCCACAACCACTCCTGTCCCGTGATCGATGAAAAAGCTTTCGCCAATCTGCGCACCGGGGTGAATGTCGATGCCGGTTTTGCTGTGGGCATGTTCGGTCATGATCCGGGGGATCAATGAAACCCCCTGCTTAAAAAGCTCATGCGCTACCCGGTACACAGTAATAGCGAAAAGTCCCGGATAACTGAAAATGATCTCATCGTAGCCTTTGGCAGCCGGATCACCTCCAAAGGCCGCCCGCACATCTTTGGCGAGAAGGATTCTCAACCGGGGAAGCTCCCGCATAACAGTAATCGCTATTTCCTGGCCGCGCTCCTCGCATTGCACGCAGGACATACTGTGGCGGCGGCATTCATGGCGGATGGAGAGGGTAATCTGTTCGGACAGGGCTTCAAAGAACTCCGTTAACTCCTGACCGTAATAGTAGATGAGGTTTACCTTATCAATCCGGGTTCGGGAGAAGTAGCCGGGATAGAGGACCCGGCACGCTGTATGAGTGATGGCAATGATCGCCTCTTTTGAAGGCAGCGGTGCCAGATCGACATGATCAAAGCATTCCTCTCTATCGCAGGACAGTACGAGCTTCTCCACGATCCCGGGAATTTCTTCACGAAAATCCCTCGCCGCTTCCCTCTCGAACCTGCATTCTTCCAGTTTCGATTCATCCATGACCGGCTTTCTTTTCCGTGTCTTCATCTCACCTCTCTACGTATCCGGATCTGCTGCTCTTCCTATTGTAGCCGATCATGGCTCCCCGGACAAGAGAACAGGAGTATGTCTATTGCATGGCGGCCAATACCCTCAATACCCTGGCTCTGCTTGGATGTTTCAGTTTCCGCATGGCTTTCTCCTCTATCTGCCTTACCCTTTCGCGCGTGAGAGAAAGATGTCTCCCTACTTCTTCGAGTGTATGGTCTCTCGCAGCGCCGATACCAAATCTCATTCTGATTACCGCCTCCTCCCTCGGGTTCAGCGTATGGAGGACTTTGATAATCTCCTCGGTAAGCTTGTTGCGCTCTGCTTCCGAGTAGGGAGATGCGCTATTGTCGCCGATCACATCGGCCAACGTCGATTCATCGTCGCCTATGGGCGTTTCCAGCATTATGGGGTCCTGCATCGCCCTGAACACGTCTTCCACCTTCCTCGTATGAATTCCCAATGTTCGCGCGATTTCTTCCTTCTCAGGTTCTCTTCCAAGTTGCTGGGCCAATTCCTTGGAAGCGGCATTGACCTTGCTGTAAAGCTCCATCACATGGACGGGGACCCTGATTGTTTTTGTCTGATCCATCAAAGCTCTCGTAATGGACTGCCTGATCCACCATGTTGCATACGTGCTGAATTTGAACCCCTTTTTGTAGTCGTACTTATCGATTGCTTTCATCATGCCGATATTGCCTTCCTGAATCAGGTCGAGCAGAGAGAGCCCTCTCCCTACATAATGCTTCGCGATATTGATGACCAGCCTCAGATTGCGGATTATTAATTCATTCTTCGCGTCAGCAACAAGCTTCTTTGCCTTCGTAATCCGCTCATATCTCAGACGCAGTTCGTCAATCCCGATACCAACCTCCGATTCACTCTTCTGATACCGGCTATCTTGAGAACTCTTGCCCTTCGGCGTAGACAAGCCTGTCATGACATGATCCAGCGCCGCAAGAGTTTTCCTCAGCGCAGCATCAACCCTGTCTTCTTCCGGGCTGCTCTCTTCTTCCGCGACTCTGTAAGATACTTCTTTCAGGAGTTTCTTATAGAGCGGGAAAGATCTTACCATGTCTCTGATGATCCGGTTCCCTTCCTCTATCTTCCTTGCAAGGTCGGTTTCCTCATCTTTACTGAGGACCCCGATATCTCCCATTGAGTGAAAATATGACTGAACAAGATCCTCAGACTTTTCATGCTGTTCCTGTTCCTCTGAAACTTCTTCCTGTCCGCCATCCGGCTCCTGACCGTCAGTTATTTCAATCTCCAGGTCCTGGAGAAGGTGAACGAGATCTTCCTGCTCATCAAGTTCCGGGGAGAGCAGACCATCTATATCATTATAGGTAACAAAACCGCGCTGCTTTCCTAAATCGATAATCTCTTCAAACAGGTCTACGTCTTTCATGGTAGTTACCTCCTTTATTTATTATAGTTTATTTATTATAAATATAATATATAAGCAATTCGCATGCCACATTGCCTGTCCCCGCCTGTCTAATTTTCAATGCTGCGTACTTTACAACAGCGACAATGGTTCATTAAACGTATTGATAATATGTGATTTTTTCGACACTGCACGGGACAGCGCTATTCTACCGTTCTTGCGTGACGTATCAATAGGTAATGCAATTCTCATAACTATGTAAAGCATGTTATAGTGTATTTTTGGCAGAGTATGAAAAAATCCGGCGAACCATACCACAATGATTGAACCGTTGCTGTTCCTCCTGTCAGGAGCTGTTTTAGGGTTGGCAGCAGGTATTTCTCCGGGGCCGTTATTGACCTTGGTCGTCTCTGAAACACTCAGACAAAACAGAAAAGCAGGGATGATAATCGCCATCGCGCCGATTCTGACAGATATCCCCATTGTAACAGCATCTGTTCTCGTTCTGACAAAATTGTCCGGAGCCAATGTCGTGCTGGGGACAATATCCATGTTAGGCGCTTTGTTTGTGGGATATCTGGCATACGAAAACATCACCGTAAAAGGGATCGAAATCAGCGTCCGGCATGCGAAAGAAGCATCGCTCAGAAAGGGTATCATCGCAAATGTTCTGAGTCCCTATCCCTACCTCTTCTGGATGACCGTGGGCGCACCAACGGTATTGAAGGCATTCGGGGAAAGTTTTCTGTCGGCGTTCTTGTTCCTTGGCAGCTTTTACGTTCTCCTGATAGGTTCAAAGATATTCGTAGCTCTTCTGGTAGATAAATCCAGGTCCTTCCTGAGAGGTCCTGTGTATATCGCTGCGATAAAAGCACTCGGTTTCATATTGCTGTTACTGGCGGCGTTTTTTATCATGGACGGACTGAAACTGTTTGGGGTATTGCAAAAATAGATGAATATTTTTCGCTTGAACCGCAAAAAAGCCGGCTGCTGCAAGTGTTTTTCTTCGACAATCCAGTGCCATTTGGAATAAAATGAGATGATGAACATCACAGAAGACAAAACCCTGAGTCATAAAAAATGCTGGGATTTCTTCCAGTGTAATGAGAAGGCGTGTCCTGCCTTCAAATCAAAGGATATCAAATGCTGGCTCTTTTCGGGAACCCATTGCCGGGATGAGATACAGGGCAAATTCATCGAGAAAATCGAGATGTGCCTTGACTGCGAGGCGTTTAAATCGAACAACTCCGCGTCAACAATGCAAGAGACTCTGAAGGTTGTGAACAAGCAGTTCAAGGAATTCAGCAAAATGATCGGAGACAGGGACAGGGAGCTGGAAAGCATGAGCATGGAACTGGCCCTGAGCCTTTCCGAGGTCTTTGAGGCATTGAAAAAGATTGCAGCGGGAGACCCTACCGTTAGGGTACCCGAAGAATCGAATATCGAGCTGATCAGTAAATTAAAACATATGGTGAATCTGACTGCTGAAGAGATCAGCGAGATCGTCGATCAGTCGCATGAGATCGCCATAGGACTTGCAGAGCACTTCGATGTATTACACAGAGTCGCAAAGGGTGACCTCAGCGCCCGGGCATCCGGGCAATCGGAGATGGAACTCCTTGAATCCCTGAAAAAAGTAACGAACGAGATGATCGGGAATATCGCCGGAGAAATCACCAAACGGAAGCGGGCTGAAGCTGCGTTACTAAAGGCACATGACGAACTGGAACGGCGAGTTGAAGAGCGCACCGCTGAACTCAGGATAGCGAACGAAAAACTTCAGCAGGAAGTCGCGGAACGGAACCGGGCAGAAGATGCGCTTCGTCAGAGCGAAGAACACCATCGGACATTGATAGAAACGATGAACGAGGGATTATCGGTGGTTGACAAAGACAGCGTTGTCACGTTTGTGAACGATCAGTTCTGCACCATGACAGGATACAGCCGCGATGAACTGATCGGCTACAGTGAAACCATCCTCCTGGATAAGGAAAGCCAGCGCATATTCAAGAAGCAATGGGCGGAACGGCTCAAAGGCATAGCGGCTCCGTATGAAATTACCCTGACGAGAAAAAACGACAAAAAGGTGCACACGCTGGTTTCTCCAAAACCGCTCTTTGATGAGAACGGTCAGTTCAGCGGGAGTTTCGGGATCTTTACCGATATAACAGATCGGAAACGGGCAGAGTCGGAGCTTCTTTCATACCAGGAACAGCTTCGTTCCCTCGCCTCAGAACTGTCGCTGGTCGAGGAAAGACAGCGTCGATGCATTGCAACGGAGCTTAACGATTATATCGGGCAAACCCTGTATTATTCCAAGAACAAACTGGAAGCGCTGAAGGAGCTTGCTTCTGCTGGTAATCTGAGAGAGCCGGCTGATGAAGTCCTCTCCCTCATTGCGCAGACGATTGAGTATACAAAATCACTGACATTCCAACTCGGGACACCGCTCCTCTACGAAGAGGGCCTGGAAGCTGCCCTCAAGTGGCTCGGATACCAATTTCAGAAACAGCTTGGACTGGTATTTCACTTTGAGGACGACCTGAAGCCCAAGCCCCTCGCGGACGAAACGCGCATCCTTCTCTATCAGGCGGTGCGCGAACTGCTGATCAACGTAACCAAGCACGCAAAGGCGCGGAATGTAAAGGTGTCAATCCAGAGAGATTACAAGTATATCCAGATTTCCGTCGAAGACGACGGAATCGGATTCGATACCTCCAAGATTGAAGCGTACAAAAGCAAAGACGGAGGATTCGGTCTCTTCAGTATCCATGAACGGCTAAAATATCTGGGGGGGCATTTTAAATTTGCATCGAAGAGCGGCTACGGAACGAAATCCACGCTGACGGTGCCTCTCAAACTTATTAAAAAAAGCCCGGGATAAGGGTCGGAAACAACGGGGGCTTTTTCCTTCTGGTTGTTACTGAAAAAGAAAGCGCAGGAGATAATATGCGCCTGCCATTACTCCGATGATCAAAAAGATGAGCAATAATGCGCTGAGAAGCCTTTTCGTTCCTCTCCCCGGCGCAGGTTTCCCCACCATATTCGCAGGAGGCTGCAGAGAGAACGGACCTCCTTTTTGCGTTGTCCCCGGTTCACTCGTCCCTTCCGCCCGGGATTCCTGCTGGGACTTTCGTATCTCAAGGAACTCGGATACTTTAAATTCTTTGTATTCGACTTCTATATCCCTTTGGGGGGGACTCACTTTTCTCCCGCATTTGCCGCAGAGCGTTGCTCCGCTTAATTCATTCCCGCAGTGAGGACATTGCATGACTTTACCTTCCAATCTTTTTTTGCCGTTACTGCTTCTGAATTGTAATACTGATCCTCATAAATTGCAATAATTGACCATCCCTTTGTCCATCCCTTCACGCGGGCAGTCAGGAAAGGGTGTAGCCACAACCTTTAGGTTGCGGCCGGGGCGCAGGCTATCACCGCAGCGATCCGCCGGGGCGGAAAGCCTGCGGCTACCTTACATACAAAGGTTACTTCTCCGTTCAGCTGCAAGAGATTTATTGCAAAGCAATGATTTTACGGGTAAAGTAAAGTTAAAGAAAACAGTTTACAAAAGGAAAAATCCCCGGCAGAGCATATGGAGAAAAAGGACAGCATAAGGATCACATCAGGTCTCCATAATGACTACAGCACCGATGTAGTCATTGACGGGAAGAAGTACCTCATCCTCACCGAGGATATCGACCCGGCAAAAACAGCAATAATTACGACCGTCTATTATAGAGGAAAAATCCTGTCAACAAGAACAATCGATGTCAGAAGCGTCACGAGCAGGCCTGACTATAAGAAGAAACTCCCTGAGCTCGTCTACAAACAGCATGAGATGATTGCGGCAATGCTGAAGCAGGAGCATGACCAGAAGTTTAAGAATCCCTCGCATTATCTGAATGAAGTAAAATCCCTCCTCCAGAAAAAAAACAATAAGGGCGCCCTTGAACTGATTACCTATGCACTCAAGCAGTATCCTGATGAACCGGTATTGCTCTCCTATTACGGCTGTCTCGAAGCTGTCATCAACAAAAACTACGAGCATGCTATTGATAGCTGTTTAAGGGCGATAAAAAAACTCGATGAGAAGCTGCCATTCAGCAGAGAGTTTTTCGCCTCCGTCTTTTATCTCAACCTCGGAAGGGCTTATCTTGCATCAGGGAATAAAACAGATGCTGTCAAAGCCTTTCGAAAAGGGCTTTCCTTCGATAAAGACAACAAGGATATCCTCTGGGAACTCATGAAACTTGGCTCGCGGAGAAGGCCTCTCGTCCCTTACCTGAATAGAACAAACCCCATCAACAAATACATCGGCATGCTGCTGCATAAATTGACCAGGGAATGATCCTAAAAAATCGTCGTGAGTCTTTCAGTTGCCTTGCGCAACCGGAGGGAGAGAATACGTATCAGTCCTTTCAGCAGCTTAATGCCGGTATAGGGATGCTGCTGGATAAGGGCATCCAACGCCTTGTTCCTGAGGATAAGCATGGTCGTATCTTCTACCGCTTCAACAGTAGCGGAGCGTTTATGTTGATCAAAAATCGAGAGCTCTCCGACCAATGCACCTGAACTCAACAATGCGATGATCAGCTGATTGCCTTTAAACTCGGTCTGTTTTTTTACCTCCAGTTTTCCGGAAACGACAAAACCGATAAAATCACCGGCCTCGCCTTCCTTGAAGATAACAGCCCCGACAGGATAGTCAACACTATCAAAGAACGGGATGACTTTTTCGGCATCGTCGTCTCCGATAAAAGAAAAGATCATTTCCGACCGGAGTTTGTCGAGATGTTCCTTAATGATGTTGTTTTTCATATGCGTTTGCTCTTTTCTTTCCGTACGCTATTTCTTTTCAAAAATGTATTTGCTTATTAACTCCTCAATATCGACGGCAGATTCGGTCTCCGAAATCATCCCGTTCGGCTTGATATAATCCTCGGCTCCTCCGGGAGAAATCTTGATGTATTTATCGCCGATAATGCCCTGCGTTCGAATGCTCGCGATGGCATCCTCCTG
Source organism: uncultured Nitrospiraceae bacterium (assembly GCA_963718855.1). Taxonomy (GTDB): domain Bacteria; phylum Nitrospirota; class Thermodesulfovibrionia; order Thermodesulfovibrionales; family SM23-35; genus CAVRAA01. Next base: position 560,787 of record CAVRAA010000009.1, read on the forward strand.
AAGTTTCACTTCAGGATTGATCAGCAGTTCCACGTTCGCGTTATAGTTATTAAGAGATATCTTCGCCACTTTCCCGACTTTCACCCCTGCGATGTCCACCTCCGAGCCCTCTTTCAGGCCGGAAATGTTGGTAAAGGTGGCTTTCACAGGATATTGCTTCGTTCCGAACAGCTCGACATCGCCAAGTTTTATGGAAAGATAGGCCATGCAAATAAATCCTAAAATGATAAAGATTCCTACGCCTGTTTCAATGCTCAGTCTGTTCATTGCTAACCCTCCACTTCTTCACTTTCATAGATTAGTCCCATAGTTTTTTCGACAAATTCCTTAATGTGCGGATTATCGGATGTCTGAAAATCCTCCGGAGGCAGACAGTCCTGGATAACGCCGTCATACAGCAGCGCAACATAGTCGGCAAGCTTGAAAATTTTCGGAACGTCATGGCTGACGATAACGGACGTATATCCCAGTTTCGCCTGTGTCCGGAAAAAGACGCGGTATATCTCGTTGCTCTTGGCAACGTCGAGGCCGGTTGTCGGCTCATCGAAAAAAACAATTTTCGGATTCAGTACAAGTGCACGCGCGAGGCCGACCCGTTTTTTCATCCCTCCGCTGACCTGAGCAGGATATTTATCATTGCTCCCTTCGAGGTCCATCAACTTCAGTTTCTCGTTCACGATCTCTTTTATCTCTTCTTCCGATTTCTTCGTGCGCTCGCGCAGAGGCAGCGCAACGTTGTCAAAAACAGTCATGGAATCGAAAAGCGCGGAATTCTGAAAGAGCACGCCGAAATACGACCGGACCTCTTTCAGCTCCTTCTTCTTTATTTTGTTGATATCCTTATTGAACACGAGCACCTGTCCGCTGTCCGGTTTCATCAGCCCAAGGATATGTTTGAGAACGAGGCTCTTTCCTTTGCCGCTCTCACCCACAATGACAGTTGTTTTTCCCTCGAAAAGGGAGAGGTTGATCCCTTTCAGCACCTGCTGCTGGCCAAACCTCTTCTTCACATCGATAAGCTGTATGATCGGTTCCGTATTCATATGAGAAATGAGGTAATAAGGTAGTCGAAGACAAGGATAGAGACAGATGTTAAAACCACTGCATACGTCGTTACCCTGCTGACGCCCTCAGCGCCGAACCCGCCTTTCCTCTCAAAATGAACTAAATAGCCTTTCGCAGCGCATATCCAGACGATCAAAAGACCGAAACAGAGGGATTTCACAAACATCATATAAATATCATCGAACTCAACATTCTTATACATATTCACAAAATAAGCCCCCTCGTTCAAACCGAGGAGCTTGACGCCTACGAGATATCCGCCGAAAACACCGACGACATTAAACATCGCCGTCAACAGCGGCATCGCGATAATCGTGGCGATGAACTTGGGGGCAACGATGTACTTGTGGGGGTCGATCGCCATGCATTCGAGGGCATCGATCTGCTCCGAATTCCGCATAATGCCTATTTCCGCACAGATGGCGGATCCGGCCCTTCCGGTCACCATAAGCGCTGCGAGGACAGGCCCTAATTCCCGTATAAGGCTGAGCGCAACAACAGATCCCAACATACCCTCAGACCCGAATTTCCTCAGCGTGGTATATCCCTGCAGCCCCAGCACCATGCCGGTAAAGGCGCCGGTGAAGACAATGACAAATATCGAGAGTGCGCCGATGACATAAATCTGTTTCGTAATATTGAATATCTTATAATACGGGGGCCTGAAGACGCTGAGAACAACGTTGAAAAGGAAGATCCCCATTCTGCCTGCCTGGTTCATATAATAGAGGCCGTGTTCCCCCAGCTTTTCAAACCATTTCAGCAAAAACATATGATGACGGTCCCTCCTGCAAGTGTGAATAGTATACACAATATACAGAAAATGTGCGTCCCTGTAAATGATCATTTATTGCTTGGGGGGGGCCGTGACTGCACGGTATTCCCTTCAATGCGGCGTCTGAATTGAGTTTTGAAAGCGCGATGATGTAATATTCTTATACAAGAGAAGCTGCCGGGCCTGATGGCTGATATATCGTGAATATATGAACGACAAGATAAAGGAACTATTGATAAAGAAGGCGGTTGACGGCAAAATAGTATGCCCCGTCGCACGGAAAATCGCCGAAGAACTCTCCGTTTCGTATAAGGAAGTCGGCAGGAACGCCGATGAGCTCCGCATCAAGATTACCGGCTGTGAGCTCGGTTGTTTCTAATGGGCCTTATCTTGTTCGAACTCTGCCTCACCTGCTATTTCGCATCAATGATCATCGGCATCACCGAACTTTTCAAAAGCTCGAAGATAACTTCCAGGCTTCTGATCACACTGGCCGGCGTCGGTTTTGCCCTCCATACCATAAGCATAGTCTATCGGTATGTCACTGCCGGCCATATCCCGATTACAAACCCTCATGAGGCGACATCGTTTTTCGCGTGGTGCATCGTCTTCATTTTTTTTCTTCTGCAGTTCAGATATAAAATCATGCTCCTTTCCTCATTCATCATGCCGATTGTTTTTTCTCTTATGCTGGTCTCCTCAATGCTCTCACGGGAGATGAAACCGCTCAGCCCTGTACTACAGAGTTACTGGCTCGGCATCCATGCAGTTTTTGCCTTTCTCGGCAATGCGGCGTTCGCGCTTGCCTTCGGGGTCGGCCTCATGTACCTCGTCCAGGAGCACTACGTGAAGTCGAAACATCCCGGAGGGCTGTTCGGGCGTTTGCCGAGTCTCCAGACACTCGACGAAATCAACTACCGGCTGATAACTATCGGGTTTCCCCTCCTCACCCTCGCAATAATAACGGGGATGTTATGGGCGGAGAGCGCCTGGGGAAGTTACTGGAACTGGGATCCGAGGGAAACGTGGTCGCTGATTACATGGTTTATTTATGCGATCGTGCTGCATGCCCGTCTCATCGCCGGCTGGAGAGGCAGGCGGGCGGCCCTGCTTTCCATAATCGGATTCCTCACCATCATCATCGCCTTTTTCGGCATTAAACTGCTCCAGAAAGGTCTCCACGTCTTCCTATGAAGGTTCTTGTCGCAGGACTGAATCACAAAATTGCCGATGTTGATGTGAGGGAGAAACTCGCATTCACCGGTTCCAAACTTGAAGAAGGTCTGCTCCGGTTCAGCGGCCTTCCCGAAGTGGATGAAGCAATCATCCTTTCCACCTGCAACAGAGTGGAACTCTATGCAAACGTTTCTGAAACAGAAAAGGCCGCGGAGTCGATTAAGACCTTTCTCTCGGAGTTTCACAACATAAACAGGGATTCACTCGACAACGCCCTCTATTTCTACCATGACATCGAGGCAGTAAAACATGTTTTTAAAGTAGCTTCGAGCCTCGACTCCATGATAGTGGGCGAACCACAGATACTCGGCCAGCTCAAAGACGCCTTCGACCTTGCCCTCGCGAAGAAGACCACCGGGATCCTCCTGAATAAACTTATGAAAAAGGCGATTTCAGCGGCAAAACGCGTCAGGACCGAAACGCGGATAGCTGAAAACGCAGTTTCGATAAGCTTCTCAGCTGTCGAACTCGCAAAAAAAATATTTACCGACCTGTCAAAGAAGGTCTGCATGCTTTTAGGGGCAGGTGAGATGGCCGAGCTTGCCGCAAAACATCTGATCTCAAACGGCGTAAGAGAAGTGCTCGTCGCAAACCGGACATTCGAGCGTGCCTGCTCCCTGGCAGAGGAGTTTCACGGGAGGCCGGTAAAGTTTGAAGAGTTTCTTCAGGAGATGGTACGCGCCGATATCGTCATCTGTTCCACCGGCGCTCCGTCCTATATAGTGATGAAAAGCCAGATGCAAAAGGTGATGAAGGAGAGAAAGCAGCGCCAGGTCTTCCTCATCGATATATCAGTCCCGAGGAATATCGATCCGGAGATCAACGATCTGGAGAATGTCTATCTTTACAATGTCGACGATCTTCAGGGCGTTATTGATTCAAATCTCTTTGAACGGCAGAAGGAGGCGGAGAAAGCGGAAAAGATCATCGCTGAAGAGCTGGAGACATTTGTGAAATGGCAGGCATCCCTTGACTCGGTCCCGACGATCAAAGCACTGAGAGAGAAGGCCGAGGAGATAAAGAAAGAAGAGATCGATAAACTGTTCCATAAATTATCCGGAATCGATGAAAAAGAGAGAGAGGCGATAGAATATATGGCAACCGCGTTGGTGAATAAGCTCATCCATCCGCCGACCGCTGCACTCAAGGAGGATTCGGAAAACAGAGATCTGCTGGTCGCAGCGGTCAGAAAACTCTATGGCATCGATGGGGAGAAAAATGGAGAATAGGAAAATAGTCATCGGCACCAGGGGCAGTAAACTCGCCCTCTGGCAAGCCGGGCATATTCAGTCGGAACTGCAAAGACGTAATCCCGGCATAAGCATAGAGATCAACAAGATCAAAACTACCGGTGATAAGATCCTCGATGTGCCCCTTGCACAGGTAGGGGGGAAGGGCTTGTTTGTAAAAGAGATCGAAGAGGCGCTGTTGCAGCGGGAAGCGGATATTGCAGTGCACAGCATGAAAGACGTTCCGACAGAGTTCCCCGATGGTCTTCATCTCGCGGTGATCTGCGCTCGTGAGGATCCGAGGGATGCTCTCATTTCAAGAGTACGTAATGCTCAATTCTTAACCCGTACGTTTAACGACCTCCCCCGGGGGGCGAAGATCGGAACGAGCAGTCTGAGACGGTCCTGTCAACTGCTTAGTGTGAGGCCTGATCTGAACATTGAACAGCTCCGGGGAAATCTTGATACGCGGCTGAGGAAACTGGACGAAGGTCTGTACGATGCCATTATCCTCGCCGCCGCCGGGGTAAAAAGACTCGGCCTGCACAACAGACTTACCGAGATCCTCCCCTTTGCAGTAAGCCTTCCGGCTATCGGCCAGGGTGCCATCGGCATCGAATGCAGGAGAGACGATGTGTTCATCAATGCCCTCATCGCTCCGCTGGACCATGAAGAGACATCGCTCTGTGTGAAGGCGGAACGCGCTTTTCTGAAAAAACTGGAAGGCGGATGCCAGGTCCCCATCGCAGCGCATGCGAGGCTCGAGAGCGGGAAAATTCTGATGGACGGACTCGTTGGAAGTATTTCCGGCGACAGGATCATCAAAGCATATGGCGAAGGGAGTCCTGAACACGCAGAGTCTCTCGGCATCAGACTGGCTGAAGACATCCTTGGAAGGGGCGCAAAGGAAATTCTGGATGAGGTCTATAAAAGGTATACGCCGGCGGTGAACGGAGAGATCAGCAGTTAGCCGATTCCTTCTCTTTTCTCCATCTCCTCAAGTTTTTCCCTTCTCTCCTGACAATCAATACAATAGATCGCAAAAGGAAGGATCTTGAGCCTCTCTTCGCTTATCGCATCTCCGCAGTCTTCACAAAGGCCATACGTCCCTTCGTTCAGTTTCCGGAGCGACTCATCGATCTTAAGGAGCGTTTCCCGATGGGCACTCAAATGCCTGAGGCTGATGTCTTCCGAGAGGTCCACAACCGACCAGTCTCCGTCATCGAGAGCGGTATCTACCAGCTGCCGTGTCTCACCCTTTATGTATTTGGATATCTCTGTCTTAATCTCTTTCAGAAGGTCTGCTCTCTTCTGGAGAAGCACCTTTCTCAATCCCGCCTTTATCTCTTCCTCAGATTCGATGCGGACCGGTTTTTTCGGTGGAGAAGTTTTCGCAATAATCTTCTTCAGGGGTTTTACCGCTGGTTTCCCCTGCATCTTTTTGGGAGCCGGTTTTTTAGCGGTACGTGCTTTGGGGGGAGAAAGTTTATCCCCTCTCTTTCCTGCCGGTTTTTTCGGAGCCGTTTTCTTCTGCTGACCGGTCTTTGTTTTTACTGCAGGTTTCCCGGAAATTTTTACACTCTTTCTGACAGTCTTCCCGGCGGGTTTCTTTTTTGTTTTCTCAGCCATTATTGTGTTTCCTTCTCCTCTTGTAATTTCTCATCTTCCCTGAAAACCTCAATAACGCTCCTTACTGTTATTCCTGCATTCTGAAGGGCTTTCTGGATGTCTCCCAGTTTGGCATCACTCACTTTCACGATGAAATTACTGTTGGTCATCTCAGACTTCCATTATTTCCTTCTCTTTATGCCCCAGCACCTCATCCGCCCTGTGAACAAAAGAATCGGTGATTTTCTGAATCTCTTCCTGTGATTTTTTCACCACATCTTCGCTTACGTGCTTCTCTTTTTCGAGTTTTTTCAGTTCTTCGTTCGCATCTCTGCGGATATTTCTGATCGATACTTTTGCCTCTTCCGCGATTTTTCTGACTGCCTTAACAAGCTGCTTCCTTCTTTCCTCTGTCAGCGGCGGGATATTGATCCGAATGATCTTGCCGTCGTTCATGGGTGTCAGGCCAAGGTCTGATTTCAGAATGGCCTTTTCAATGTCAGGGATGACCTTCGGGTCCCATGGCTGTATCGCCATCTGACGGCTCTCGGGTATGCTCAGACTCGCAAGTTGCTGCAGTTGCGTCGGGGTGTCAAAGTAATTGACCATAATACCGTCAAGGAGTGCCAGTGATGCCCTGCCGGTCCTGATAGAGGCAAAATCCTTTTTCAGGGACTCGATTGCCCGCGTCATTCGATCAGAGGTTTTTCTTTTTAGCTCCTGTTCCATAATTCCCCCATACAAGGGTCCCGATTTTTTTGCCTTCTATGATCTTCCTGATATTTCCCTTCCCACGCAGATTAAATACCACAATCGGGAGGTTGTTGTCCATACATAATGATATGGCCGTCGAATCCATAATGCTGAGCCCTTTTTTCAAAACATCGATATAGGTGACTGTCGGATATCTTTTGGCAGAGGGATCTTTCATGGGATCTGCCGAATAGATTCCGTCCACCTTTGTTGCCTTGAGAATAACCTCTGCATCGATCTCCATCGCCCTCAGTGATGCAGCGGTATCGGTGGTGAAATACGGGTTGCCTGTTCCGGCTGCAAAGATGACCGTTCTTCCTTTTTCAAGATGCCGCATAGCCTTGCGCCGTATATAGGGTTCTGCGAGTTCTTTCATCTCTATCGCTGACTGAACGCGTGTCGGGACGCCGTATTTTTCGAGGTAATTCTGAAGTGCAAGGGCATTGATAACCGTTGCAAGCATGCCCATGTAATCTGCTGACGCCCTTTCTATCCCCTTGACGCTCGCCTCTACCCCTCTGAAGATATTCCCTCCGCCTATGACAACGGCGACCTGAACACCCATTGAGACCGCATCCTTAATCTCTTTGGCCATAAAATCGACCGTAGAGGGTTCCACTCCGTAGGACTGATCCCCCATCATGGCTTCGCCGCTGATTTTGAGGAGTATTCTCTTATACTTCACGTTCTTATCCTGCCGCTATGCTCCAAGCTGAAATCTCGCAAACCTGCGTATGATGATGTTTTCCCCCAGTTTTGCGATCTTCTCGGTGACAAGGTCTTTAACTTTCTTTTTCTGGTCCGGGTCCTTAATAAATATCTGGTCAACGAGACAGGTGTCGGAGAAGAACTTTTCAAGCTTTCCCTCGATAATTTTTTCGACAACCTGCGCCGGTTTACCGGCAACCTGTGCCTTATATATCTCCTTTTCCCGCTCCAGCACTTCCTGGGGGACATCTTCTCTTGTCAGATAGAGCGGACTTGCAGCCGCCACATGCATGGCAATATCTTTTGCAAGTTCTTTGAAATCATCCGTCTTTGCGACAAAGTCCGTCTCACAGTTCACTTCGATCATCGTCCCGAGCTTCCCCATATGGATGTATGATTCGATGAGGCCTTCTGAAGCGGTTCGTCCTGCCTTTTTCACGGCAGAAGCAAGCCCCTTCTGTCTCAGTAAATCGACAGCCTTTTCAAAGTCTCCGTTGCTCCCGGTGAGCGCCTTCTTGCACTCCATCATTCCGGCGCCGGTTTTCTCTCTCAGGTTTTTTACCAGTTCCGCAGATATCGTTGTCATTCTTTCCCCTCTGCCTCTTCCTGCTGTATTTTCCCTGCAACCTCGACTTTTTCGGCCTCGTCAGCCTTTGACTTCGATAACGCTGCCTTCCCTTCAAGAATGGCATCGGCTATCTTAGAGGTAATAAGTTTTATCGCTCTGATAGCGTCGTCATTGCCGGGAACCACATAATCGATTTCATCGGGGTCGCAGTTCGTGTCCACGATCGCAACGATCGGAACAGAAAGTTTCCTTGCCTCAGCAACGGCGATCCGCTCTTTTTTCGGGTCCACGATGAATACCGCCTTGGGAAACGACGTCATATCCTTGATGCCCGAAAGGTTCCTCTCAAGTTTCGTCCGCTCTTTCTCGAAAGCAGCAACCTCTTTTTTCGGAAGGAGTTCCATCGTCCCGTCTGCTTTCATCGCTTCAATCTTCTTCAGTTTTTCGATACTCTTCTTGATGGTCGAAAAATTCGTCAGCATCCCGCCGAGCCAGCGCTGATTTACATAGAATGCTCCCGACCGGTTCGCTTCTTCCCTGATCGCATCCTGGGCCTGCTTCTTTGTCCCGACGAAAAGGACGGGAGAGCCCGACATGGCAATATCCTTTACAAAATGATACGCCTCTTCAAGCCCCTTCACTGTTTTCTGAAGGTCAATGATATAGATGCCGTTTCTTTCACCAAAGATGTACTTCTTCATCTTTGGATGCCATCTTTTTACCTGATGACCAAAATGTACCCCTGCCTCAAGCAGTTCCTTCATTACTGCAACCATTGTTCTTCTTCCTCCTGGCTGTCCTCTGTTTCTTCGGGATTTCGCCATACCGGCGCACAGAGGCAACATATTGTATTTCCTGAAAAAATATCCGATTCTTTCAGGAAAAAAAGGTTAACACAAAAAGGGCTTTTTTTGCAAGGGGATAGGTGGTAAAATGCATAGAGCACAGATGTCAGGCAGCCATTGTGAAAAAATTTAGTTAACTTGATAGATTATTCAATGTATCTTTATCCGCGATACGGAATAAAATAGAGCGATAGCAATCAGTTAAGGGTACATTAAGGGATCAAAAACTAAATTTTTTCCCAATATCTACCGGACATATTATTTTATCAAGTTATCAAGGGGGACATATGATAGCACGCTACACACGGCCTGAGATGGGAAACCTATGGGATGTCGAAATGAAATATCAGAAATGGCTCGATGTCGAGATCGCCGTCTGCGAAGCATGGGCAGAGATCGGCGAGATTCCCCGTGACGCCTTAAAGCTCATTAAGGAAAAGGCGCGCTTTGACATCAGGAGGATTGACGAGATTGAAAAGGTTGTAAAGCACGACGTCATCGCCTTTCTTACCTCTGTAGCCCAGAGTCTCGGCCCGGAGTCGCGGTTTATCCATAAGGGTCTCACCTCTTCGGACATCCTCGATACGGCATTGGCGCTTCAGATCTGCGAGGCGTGCGATCTCATCATGAAAGACATCAGGGAACTGATGGAGGTTTTAAAAAAACAGGCCTATAAATATAAAGACATCCCGGTGATCGGCAGAAGCCACGGAGTCCATGCCGAACCCATGACCTTCGGCCTCAAGTTCGCACTCTGGCATGAAGAAATGAAGAGAAACCTCGCGCGGATGAAAAAGGCGAAAGAGGCGATACGTGTCGGTAAGCTCTCAGGCGCGGTCGGCACCTTTTCGAATATTCCTCCGGTGATCGAGGAGAAAGTCTGCAAAAAACTCGGGCTGAAGCCTGAACCTGTTGCTACCCAGATCGTCCAGAGGGACAGGCATGCCGAGTATCTCACGACCCTTGCCCTCATAGCCGCTGCTGTCGAAAAAATAGCAGTGGAGATACGGCATCTCCAGCGCTCAGAGGTCCTCGAGGCGGAAGAACCGTTCATGGCAGGGCAGAAGGGCTCCTCCGCGATGCCGCATAAGAGGAATCCCATAGGGTGTGAGAACCTGTCCGGTCTCGCGCGGCTTGTCCGGTCAAATGCCATGGCTGCGATTGAGAATATCGCCCTCTGGCATGAAAGGGATATTTCCCATTCCTCGGTCGAACGGGTGATCGTCCCCGACAGTTCCATCCTGGCCGATTATATGCTCAGCAGGCTGAAAGGGATACTTGACAGGCTGCATGTCTACCCCAAGAGGATGAAGGAGAATATGGAAAAGAGTTACGGACTTTTCAACTCACAGAGAGTATTGCTTGCATTGATAGACAAGGGAACCAGTAGGGAAAACGCCTATGATCTCGTCCAGAGGGTAGCGATGAAGAGCTGGAAGACAGAGACCCATTTCAGGAAATTGTTAAAGAAGGACAAGGAAGTGAGAAAATACCTCTCTGCAGGAGAACTCGACAGTATTTTTGACCTTCGGTATTACCTGAAAAATATCGATTATATTTTCGAAAGGGTCTTCGGCCCATCCGGCACATAATGAGGGGCCGCGTTTCTGCTAAAATAAAGCTCACATGAAGCTATCGCATTATTATCGCCGGCCTGCTCTGTCTCCAGCCGGAAAGAATGGTTTGTTATCGGCTGTCCGGCAGACGGTTCTGCCTGGAATAAAGGATATCGAGACTGAATATTGCTTCAATGTCGGGACAACTGACGCCCTCTCGAATGAAGAGCAAAAGGTGCTGCAGTGGCTTTTGGCAGAGACCTTCGAGCCTGAGCATTTTTCAGAGCACAGCTTCCTGACTCATCCTCCATCCCCCATCCTTCATCCTTCGATCATCGAAGTCGGTCCCCGCATGAATTTCACCACCGCGTGGTCGACGAATGCCGTGTCGGTCTGCCATGCCTGCGGCTTGACGAAGATAACGCGCATCGAACGGTCAAGGCGATACAAAGTGGTGTTTGAGCCATCGGCGTCTCAACCCCTTGAACCCTTGAATCCTGGAATCCTCGCCCCCTTTCTTAATCTCATCCACGACCGAATGACAGAGTGCCTCTATCCGCAACAACTCGCCACATTCGAAACCGGGATAACACCTGAACCGTTTTCTATCGTACCCCTGAAGGAAAAGGGGAAAGAGGCGTTAAGAACAATAAATGCGGAGATGGGCCTCGGGCTTGACGACTGGGATATCGATTACTATTATCATCTTTTTGTGCATGAGATAGGCCGCAATCCCACCACTGTGGAATGCTTCGACCTCGGCCAGTCGAACAGTGAACATTCGCGGCACTGGTTCTTCAGGGGCAGATTGATCATTGACGGTCAGGAGATGCCGCATACCCTTATGGAGGTCATACGGCATCCTCTGGAAATGAAGCGGGGAAACAGCGTCATTGCCTTTAAGGATAATTCGAGCGCAATACGAGGGTATGCCATATCGTCCATTGTCCCGGAAAATGCCCTCACGCCCTCACGCTTTCGCGATGAAAAGCTTACGTATCATATTATTTTTACCGCAGAGACGCATAATTTCCCGACAGGGGTTGCGCCGTTCCCCGGAGCTGAAACAGGCACCGGCGGGAGAATACGGGACGTCCATGCCACGGGAAAGGGCAGTCTGGTTGTAGCAGGCACTGCAGCATATTGCGTCGGAAATCTGCAGATACCCGGCTATCTCCTTCCATGGGAAGACCCCTCTTTTGCATACCCGCCGAACCTCGCCTCTCCCCTGCAGATCGAGATCAGACGCGAGCAACGGCGCTTCCGACTACGGAAACAAATTCGGCGAACCGCTCATACAGGGTTTTACACGGTCATTCGGTTTACGCCTTCCTGACGGAGAGAGACGGGAATGGGTAAAGCCGATCATGTTTACCGGCGGCATCGGTCAGATTGATGAACGGCATATTGAAAAGAAGCAGCCTGACAAAGGCATGCTCGTTGTGAAAATAGGCGGCCCCGCTTACAGGATCGGGATCGGCGGCGGCGCCGCATCCAGCATGATACAGGGGGAAAATACCGCCGAGCTCGATTTCAGCGCTGTGCAGCGCGGCGATGCGGAGATGGAACAAAAGGTGAACAGGGTCATCAGGGCCTGCGTCGAAAGCGGGGACAGCAACCCGATCGTCAGCATACATGATCAGGGCGCGGGCGGCAACTGCAACGTTGTGAAAGAGATCATCTATCCCGCAGGCGCAAAAATAGAGATCAGAAACATCCTGAGCGGCGACTGCACCCTTTCGGTCCTTGAGGTCTGGGGCGCGGAGTATCAGGAGCAGGACGCCCTGCTGCTGAAGCCTGAAAACGCTGAGGAATTTCTGTCTCTCTGCAGACGGGAAAAGGTGCCCTGTGCCATTATCGGAAAGATCACCGGCGACGGATTTATCGTACTGCACGATGCAACTGACGGCAGCACCCCGGTGAATCTCGACCTGTCAAAGGTGCTCGGGGAGATGCCGCAGAAGACCTTTTCCCTTCATCGCATGCATCCGAAACGCGAGCCTCTCGTTTTCCCGGAAGATCTTACTGTCAGGGATGCCCTCGACAGGGTATTACGCCTCCTCCCGGTAGGATCAAAAAGATTCCTTACCAATAAAGTAGACCGGTCGGTTACCGGCCTCATAGCGCAGCAGCAATGTGTCGGACCATTGCAGTTAACCTTATCGGACGCAGCCGTCATAGGCCAGAGCCATTTCAGCCTCACCGGCGCAGCGATTGCTGTCGGTGAACAGCCGGTCAAGGGTCTGATAAGCCCGCAGGCAATGGCCAGGATGAGCGTCGGCGAGGCGCTCACGAACATTGTGTGGGCAAACGTGAGCTCACTGGAAGATATCAAATGCTCCGGCAACTGGATGTGGGCCGCAAAGCTTCCCGGGGAGGGGGCCATGCTCTATGATGCGGCAATAGCATTAAGGGATATCCTGACCGGACTTGGCATCGCCATCGACGGAGGAAAAGACAGCCTCTCGATGGCAGCAAAGATCATCGAAAAATCCGGTAAAGCCGAAATCGTGAAGGCCCCCGGAAGCCTTGTTATTTCCGCGTATGTACCATGTCCTGATATCACAAAAGTGATCACCCCTGATATAAAACAGCCGGGAGAAAGCATGCTCATGTACATTGATCTCGGCAGGGGGGAAAACCGCATGGGCGGCACTGCCCTGGCGCATGTGTACGGACAGATCGGGGATGAATCGCCTGACATTGAAGGTCCGCAGGAGTTGAAACAGGCATTCAATGCCGTTCAGCAGCTCATTGCCGATGATCTCATCCTTTCCGGCCACGACAGGAGCGACGGCGGACTGATTACCACACTTCTGGAGATGGCATTCGGAGGGAATTGCGGGATTGATATACAACTGCAGGGGCAGGGAGAACTGCTTCCCCTGTTATTTTCTGAGGAACTCGGGCTCGTCTTTGAATTCCTCCCTGAGCAGAAGGACAGGATAGCGAAAACGCTGAATGAATACCGGGTCCCTTACCAGGAGATCGGAAAGACAAGCAAAGAGAAAGAGATTTCCGTCAGCATAGATGGCGAGACCGTGCTGCATGAAGATATGAGAGTTCTCAGGGCCGTATGGGAAGAGACGAGTTATCACCTTGACAGACTGCAGGCAGACCCTGATTGCGTCGGGGAAGAGAGCAAGGTGTGTCTTGACAGAAAAGGTCCTGCGTATACGCTCACCTTTTCCCCGCAGAAGACTCCCCAAAGCCTGCTTGCGAAGGCCGTCAAACCGAAAGTGGCTATCCTCCGTGAAGAAGGAAGCAACGGAGACCGGGAGATGACCTCTGCCTTTCATGCATCAGGATTTGAGGTCTGGGATATTACCATGACAGACCTCATCGAAGGGAAGATATCGATGGACCGGTTCAGGGGCGTTGCCTTTGTGGGTGGATTCAGCTATGCCGATGTCCTGGATTCTGCCAAAGGCTGGGCAGGGGTAATCCGGCATCACAAAAATCTCTATGACCAATTCCAGCAGTTTTATGAAAGACCCGATACATTCAGCCTCGGTGTCTGCAACGGCTGTCAGCTCATGGCCCTTCTTGGCTGGGTCCCGTGGAAGGGGATTTCCGATCCCGTGCAGCCACGATTCATACAGAACAGATCAGGCCGGTTTGAATCGAGGTTCTCAACAGTCCGCATCCTGCCGGGTCCTTCGATCATGCTGAAAGGAATGGAGGGGTCCTGTCTCGGTGTCTGGGTCGCCCACGGCGAGGGGAAGCTTCATGTCCCTGAGAAAGACATCCTGGAGGAGATCCTGCAAAAACACCTTGCCCCGGTGCGGTTTGTCGATGACAACGGTGACATTACAGAGACCTATCCGTTCAATCCCAACGGCTCCCCTCAGGGCATAACCGCCCTCTGCTCGCCTGATGGGAGGCACTTCGCGATGATGCCCCACCCTGAAAGGACGTTTCTCAAATGGCAGTGGGCGTATATGCCTGAGGAATGGAAAAAAGACCTTGAAGCCTCGCCCTGGCTCAGGATGTTTCAGAACGCCAGGGAGTGGTGCGGGTAGTCAGCCCTGCGAAGACCAATTCCTTTACCGTAAAAAAATCAAATAAATCCCTGACCAGAACAGACACCCGCAAAAGGCAATGCTTTTCTCTGCAGCGTTCAGGCGGTCGGTTTTGATGACAGCGTAAAGACTCAGGGGCGAAGTCAGGAAACAGGCGGTGAGAAAAACCCATTTCGGCAGTTTCTCTTTCCGGGGCGGATCAGGGAATAAGGAGCAGAATGGACATTCGATCTCGCCATCGAGGCGATGGCCGCAGCGGGCGCACCTGATAATCCCCAGAATCTCGTCGGTTTCGTTATTTTCCAATGGAAATTTTTTCTGAAGGCCGCTTCGCAAACCGCATATACATATAAAAACCGATGAGGAACGGTTCAAACCTTATGATCATGCTTCTCGTAAATGTCCATAAAAACTGATAGACATACATCTCCGGCTTATTGAGGGGTTCAATGCCCTCCTTCATGAATATCTCGGTAATCTGCTTCATCTCAAGGGAAAAGACGTAGAGAAAATGAACACTGATGAGGATGAGAAAGGCCTCACCGTATGCCCTTCGTCTTCTCCCTATGAATGGATAGAGGCATGCCATGATTGCAATAGTGAGAGGCGCATTAAAGGTATAACTCGTTTCGATAGAAACATTAATGAGACCATGCGTCCGGCCCTGCCATGGACTGAACGTTGCCTTCACCAGTCCCTGCTCAAACGTTACATTTTCCACCTTTGCGCCTTTCAGTCCGGCGACGACCTTGGAGGTGACAAATGCGAGCGTGTAGCAGTACTGGTCTTTCACCAGAATCCAGAGGAGCAGGGAGATGAGATAGGACGCGATAAAAACAAGGATAATCCGGAAGATTCTGGATCTATTGATGAGCTGTTTGAGAGGTTTTTGCATAGTTCAGGTAAAGGAAGAAAATGCCCAAGGAGATCGCGATCATCATCCCCTGCGCAACATAAAGATGGATATATTCGAAATAGTTCCTGAGATGGGCTCCCGAATTTGCAAGGTACGCCAGGATTACGATCCGGATGACATTAATGACCTGAAGGACTGCGAAGCCGGCGGCAATCCCGATAAGCTTCTTTTTCCAGTGCGCCGGATACGCGATGACCGCAATCGCGAATATCATCGCAGCATCGAGGCCATTGCACCCGAAGACCACGTCGAGCGTCACGGAAGGCAGGTGAATGAGCGTTCCGCTATGGGTTACGGGCATGCCCAGAACACTCAGGACCGCCGACGTAATGATAACGATCATCCGCGAGTAAAGCCCGTTGATATCGATGATCCTCTGCAGGGGGGTGAAACTGATAAGGGCGAAAAAGGATCCCATCAGGATGACATAGGTGATGGCGAACCGTTTGATACTGATCGGGGGCTTTGGGGCACCTCGTTTTTGTGATTCACCACCCTTTTCTTTTTTCATGCAGTTACTATAATCATTCCAATTATCTGATTACAAGATACGTGCAGCTTCTGCATAAAAAGGATGCCGCTTGCGGTATTTCAGATTATTTCTTCCATAAGCAGCCAGGGGGGGCTGGCTGCCTATAGAAGTGAAGGAGGATAGACAACCGGGGTTCCGGCTGCCTATTGGAGGCTATTGTGAAGATAAGAACTTCTTTGTACTGTTAACCTCCGTTGTGCGTCTCTCTTGCTTCTAGAATATACAATCCCTATGAAGGACTGATGAAGGAACTATGAAAAAGTCGTGAAGATAAAATAAATGATCATTGACACGCGGTTCCATATTTTTTACTATATGGTTAACAGTTTAACTTTCCAACAGGAGAACAAGATGTCACTGATCAGGATAAAAAGCAAATACCAGATAGTTATCCCGGATGATGTGAGAAAAAGACTTAATGTCGAAATAGGGGATACCCTTGAGATCGAGGAGAAAGACGGCGTCCTTGTTGCGCGGCCTGTTGTAGTCATCGACAAATCTCAGACGTACTTCTGGTCCGACGAATGGCAGAAGGGTGAAAGGGAGGCGGAAGAGGCAAAAAAGAAGGGGAAATTCAAAGAATTCAAGAATGCTGAGGAAGCTGTTAAGTGGCTAAGAAGCTGAGGGTACTCACCACCTTCAAGAAAGACTACGGCAAGCTTCCCCCTGAAATAAAGGAAAAAGTCGACAAACAGATCGGCTTTTTATTGAGCAATCCGGATCATCCCTCCCTGAATCTTCATCCGATACGCGGCACAACGCGTATTTGGGAAGGATACATTGACCATAAGTACAGGCTTACCTTTGAGATAGACGGCGATTTTTATGTCCTGCGCAAGGTCGGCGCCCACGATATTATCAAAAACCCTTAAAGAACAAAAAGAAGCCATTAGGGGTGTGAACTTCTTGAAGCGATTCACCCGGGGTTCCTTATGTCACAGACAATCGGGTAGATTGACAGAAGCCCGTTCATTCCTTACTATACAAGTAAGGATATTTATTCCTTACAGGAGGTATGGACATGCTGACAGCGAAGGTGACATCCAAGGGGCAGATCACCATTCCCAGGCAAGTAAGGGCCAAGCTCGGGGTCCGGCCCGGAGAAGGCATAGGGTTTGAAGAAAAAGACGGCATCTTTTATATAAAAAAGGCGGTAAAGAAATCCCCTTTTGATAAATGGGTCGGGAGACTCAAACCGCTGAAGGGTAAAAAATCTGATGCGATCATAGGCGAATTGAGAGGGAAATGATAGCTGCAGTAGATACGAATATCCTGCTCGATATCCTTATCCCTGATGAAACTTTTTTTGCATCTTCCAAAGAGGTGCTCGATCGATATGTATCAAAAGGTCAGCTTATCATATGTGAACTTGTCTACGCCGAATTGACTTCCCAGTTTTCAGATCAACAAGAACTGCGTTCGTTTCTCTCAGATACCGGGATAAGGCTGGTACCGTCCAACCCGGACGTTTTGTATCTTGCGGGCAAGGCGTGGAAGGAATATTCCCGCACCAGGAAAATTGCATTGCAATGCCCCTCCTGCGGAAAAGCAATACCTGTTATCTGTCCTGCATGCAAATCCACCCTGAAAATAAGGCAGCATATCATCAGCGATTTCATGATAGGCGCCCATGCCGCTGTCCATGCTGAACTTCTTCTCTCCAGAGACCGTGGATTCTACAAAACGTATTTCAGGGACCTGAAGGTAGTGCAATGAATCACCATACGCAGCGCAAATAGAGGTGTGCCATGACTTCAAAACGCAAACTTCTTGAGCCGATTCATCCTGGGGAAATCCTTCTTGAGGAATTCATGAAACCGCTGGGGGTCAGTATAAACCGCCTCGCCCGCGACATCGCCGTACCCCCGGGACGCGTAAGCGCCATCGTCAACGGCAAACGCGCGATCACCGCAGACACAGCGATCCGACTGGGCAGATACTTCGGTACGTCGCCGGAAGTCTGGATGGGTCTGCAAGCGGACTATGAGCTCCGCGTGGCCCAGCGCACGATCGGACCCGAAGTGGAGAAGCGTGTCCACCGCCGCGCAGCATAGCGGGCAATACCGGTGTGGGCGAAACTGCAGTTGTAACCCGAGAGCGTTCTCAAATAGCAATAGGCAAGACCCAAAGAGGTCTTTTTTGTGCGCAGGAACTCCTTCTGCAAATCCTCGCCCGAGCGGGTTTTCTTTAAGCGTTTCATCTTTGTTCTCCTTCAATGATCATCGGTAATCTCAACGTTTTGTAAACTTTGAATATCAGTGTATAATCAATAAAATTGCACAATGAAAAAACATCCAATAAAACCAAACGGAAAAAATATTGAAACCGCCCTTGAGCTTCTTGAGCTCTCTCTGATTCTCAAGGCATCGGTAAAAAAGGCGATGAAGAAAAAGTAATGTCTATTATCGAATCATTCCGGAAAACAATTGCCTTTTTCGAGGAAATCAGGAACGAAGGATCGATAACTGATTATGCACTGATTGGCGGTCTTGCGCTTTCTGCCTGGGTGAGCCCCCTCTTTCCTCTTCACTTTTTCTGGTTTGCAGTCCAACTGCGAAGTCTTTTGAGAAATTCCCGGTGTTTCTCACTATGGCCTTCTCGCGCAGACCATCGTTTAATCTCAGAATAATTGATCTTTTGTGCCTCGGCAACCATGAGTGCCTGCTCCAGCGACTGCTGGTCGTTCCAGTGATAATACGCCGCAAGTCTGTCTTTCACGCTGTCCGTCGGTGTCATCAACACAAGAGTGCCTAATTCTGTTTTCAATTTTTTTCCTCCCTTGAGTGGTTCATTCCCAACAGCAGCGGGAGGAGCAACAAATTCAATGAAGAACGGGCACTCGAGGTTTATAAAATGACGGGACTTTTCACGACGAAAGCCAAGTTCATTTAACAGGGGAGCAACCTCTTTTATTGTTGTATGCGTTACGAAATCGAGGTCAAATGACTGATATTTATTTTTGGTATAAATAGAAACGCAGGCCCCGCCCACCAGGATTGAATCCACCCCGCCCTGCCGGAGCTTTTCTGATGCAAGGGCCGCCAATTCTTTGATTCCTATTTTTTCCCAGTCAATCTTCATAGGGGTTTGCCAGCCCTCCTTGGCCTTGTCCGTTTCTTGTAATAGGCATCCTTCTCTTTTGCAGGTAGAAATTCGAGGGCTTTTGCAATAAGAGCCTTCACCTCCTCAAGAAATGGATATCTCGGATTAAAGGTGTAAACCCGTACTCTCCCGATAAGACGGCTCACTATTATTCCAGCATTTTCGAGTCTCTTCAGTTGCTGCTGGAAACGGTTTACAGGCTGTTGAAAGGTTTTAGCCATACCGAGAGGGTACCCCTCTCCGTAAACATAGAGGGTAAACAGAATTTTTTCAATTATGATATTTCCGAAGATACCTTCAAGCATTGCCCCACCTGTTACTATATACCATATATTATGGTTACATTACCATAACTAATGGTATCTTGTCATCATTGCTTTGTCAACCCTGGAATCGAACAAACAAAATTCTGCAATGCCCCTATCTAATCAGGCTTTGTACATATCATCAGCGATTTCATGATAGGCGCCCATGCCTCTGTCCATGCCGAACTTCTTCTCTACAGAGCCCGTGGATTCTACAAGACGTATTTCAAAGAACCTGAAGATAGTTTAGAGTAATCAAGAAACAAGACCCGGCCCTCTTTTTTCTTCTCGTGCCTCCATTCTCCGACAAAGTCATCCATATAGAAGATATTAAAATTAGAAAGGATTTTCTCAACGTGAGAGTGGTCTTCTGAACTCCCCTGCCACCCATCTGATTTTCCGGACTCAATTACTTCACTCGCTATGATTCCTGCAACCATCTTCGAAGAGCCAAGGTCTCGATATTTCCTGGTTACCATGCCTGACTCCTTATTTTGTTATCGTTTTGCCTGTATGTCATGCTCAGCGCTGCTTATGACAGGCTTTCCATTTCTTCGATATGCTGTTTTACTAACTCCACAACTATCACGGCATCTTTAGGTTCTCTGCTGTAAATGCTCCAATAGGTGTCTTTCAAATAATACTCCAACACGTTATCAAGATCTTCTCCGTCTTCTTTGATTTCCTCAATGACACTTTCAGCTATACCTTTTATATTCCAGCTCTTATAGTATTTTTTGCTGCTCATGACTTTGCCTCCTTTTAATATTTTTCTTGTTATCTTGTTAACATAATAACATTGATTTAATTGTTTGTCAACATGTTTTTTTGTTTACATGTTTCTTTTTTTGGGGTATGCTAATAAAAAAAGGAGATCGGTCAAATGGGCAGAAAAAGCTCGCCCTCAACGGGTGCTTCCTCACCCAACAAGGTTTTCGGCGTCAGGATGAACCCTGAGCTGGCAAAGAAGCTGAAAATTCTGGCGGTGAAGAAGGATACGCAGGTGTATAAGCTCCTTGAGGAAGCGATTACTGACTTCTTGAAAAAACACAAGGAGCTTTGAAGACTCAGAAATATCTCTGGACAGCGGTTGGCCACGATGCAGACGACGATATGGCAAGGCACTAATTTGGGAGGGACTAATGAAAACAATTGACGATGTGGGGTCTTTTTTCAGAGAGCTGACTGGTAAGCATAGCCTAAATTTTCATCCTGATACGCCGTTTGAAGATTTTGACATCTTAACCAAGTCAGAGGCAAAAGCCTTCAACAAAAAAATGGGCAAATCATTCGAAATTTGTGAGAGAGAGAATGTGGATATTTATAAAATCGGCCTTGAAATTTTAAAGAAGGCAATGCGTCTGAAACAAAATTAAGTGCACGTCTATGTCCACTAAACCTACACAGTCGTTATATCAAAAGGTGTAATAATTTTGTATAGTGTTGCGATATCTTTGGACTTCACCCTGAACTGGCTTCTTCTTTTTGTTTTTTTCTTCTTGGGGTCTGAAGCATTTTCAAGCTTTATGCCCGGATCATAATACACTTTTCCATCAGCTATCGCGGCAAGCAGTTTAAGGAAATCAGTACCTTCGCAAAGTCTGACAGTATTACCGTAAAAATATTGAAGATGAGGCTCATCCCTCTTCATTGAAGGAATATAAACAGCCTGATTGTGTTTCCTGTTCCAATGGTTCAGCAGATCCGAAAAAAACCATGCCGCAGCTATATCGCCCCCAGCACCTACAAGAGCAATTGAGCCGTTTTCATCAATAGACCGGATCATAGCCTAACAGCGTCAACCTCAGTCCGCTGGAAGGCTGCAGTTTGTCTATAAAGTGAAGCCCGCCGAAGTTGAATCGGTCCGCCCTTCCAACTTTGTCGGCATAACCGTATTTGACTATAAACGCCTCAACGCCCTCATCTTTGTAATACCCTCCTTTGGTGTTAAACTTAGTATTTTCAAGCCTTTATGGTCCCTGCCAAGTTGATTTCCTAAACCTGGTGTCGCAGGTTCAATTCCTGCAGGGGGTACCATACTTCTCTTTAAAATCAGCTAGTTAAGGGAATAGTTTATTCCCCCCTCATCCTTTTTCGCCGCAGGTGTGATAAAAGTGTGATACTCCTTAGCATGACCTTCGTACTGCCTGTGGTGTGAAATGGGTTTTTCCAGTATAGCTGTCTCAATATTTTCGAGAATCTCCACCCCAGTTCTCAACGATTCAGGGCAGTGGTGAGCATATCTCTCGGTAACGGTAACACTGCTATGACCAAGCAGTTTTGCCACCTTATAAAGATCCACACCTTTCTGCACAAGCCTGGTGGCAAAGGTATGCCTCAGATCATGGAACCTAAAGTGATCAATCCCAGATTCTTTTACTGCCTTAATAAACTCCCTCTTCAGCCTCCCTGCGTCTATCCTGTTTCCAGCAGAATTATAGAAAACGTACTTTGATCCGGAATTGAGCTTTGCCCTTCTCATGAGAATGCTGCAGGCGACCGAATTGAGCGGTATGGTGCGTGTCGGCTTATCCTTCTTCATTGTCTTTTTCCGTGTGCTGGTCAATGTCCTCCGTGAAAAGTCTATCTGGGTCAATTTTAGATTCAGAAGTTCCTCTTGAGATAAGCCCGTATGCAGATCGAGCAGTATGATATCCGGAAGTTGTCCATAGACCCTGCCTGCAGCCTTTTCTAACAGCAGTTGCTCTTCCTCCTCTGTAAGCCAGCGGTCGATGAAGTTCGCTTTAAGTCCCAACTGTAAATCCGAGAAAGGGTTATGCCTGATCCAGTGCCAGATGTGCTTTGCTTTGTTCAGCGCATTTCGTAACATCCCGAGTTCGTTAAGAATCGTATTTTGGGCCGCTCCCTGTTCAAGCCGCTTGTTTTTATATGAGAGAATCAACTCAGGACTTATTTTTTCTCAGAAGTGTCCGACAGTTTTTTGCGAAAAAGCATATAACTTATTGAAAGCATAACATAAAAATGACAACAGCACTTGTTATCGACTTGAAATATTTTCAGCCAGTCCGTCATCGTTTCGGGGACACCCGGAAGGAGATGACACATGTACACTGGAAAGCTAATATTTTCACAAGTCCTGGACTTTATGCCAATGCACACATTTCGCCGTTGCGTCGCTCGGTATCACGGAGACCGCAATGTCCGAAGCTTCACATGCCTCGATCAATATCTCTGCATGGCTTTTGCTCAACTGACATACCGGGAGAGCCTCCGCGATATCGAAGCTTGTCTTCGTGCGCAACAGCAGAAGCTCTACCACATGGGTATTCGCGGCACCGTTGCAAAGTCCAATCTCGCCGATGCCAACGAACAGCGGGCTTGGCGTATATATTCAGACCTTGCCCATTCATTAATCATTACGGCACGAATGCTGTACAGCAAGGAACCCTTCGGCGTCGATCTGGAGCAAACTGTATATGCACTGGATGCCACGACTATCGATTTGTGCCTCTCGATGTTTCCATGGGCTACATTCCGCCAGACCAAAGCAGCAATCAAGCTGCATACGCTTCTGGACCTCCGGGGCAACATTCCTACGTTTATCTATATCTCAGATGGCACCGTGCACGATGTGAATATTCTCGATGCACTTCCAATAGAGCCGGGCGCATTCTATGTAATGGATCGAGGTTATCTGGATTACTCCAGACTCAACGCCATTTCTCTGGCAGCAGGTTTCTTTGTGACCCGCTCAAAATCCAATTTCAGATGCCGAAGAATCTATTCTCATCAGATCGACCGCGCAACGGGTCTCCGGTACGATCAGACAATTATGCTGACAGGATTCTATTCGCTCAAGGACTATCCAAACAAACTGAGACGTATCAAGTATTACGATGCCGAAACCGACAAAACTCTGATTTTCCTGACCAACAACTTCGTTCTTCCGGCACTCACTATCGCACGGCTTTACCGTTGCCGGTGGCAGGTAGAACTTTTCTTCAAGTGGATCAAGCAAAACCTGCGCATCAAGAATTTCTATGGCACTTCGGAAAATGCTGTCAAAACTCAAATCTGGATTGCTATCTCAATATACGTCTTGGTCGCTATACTCAAAAAGCGGCTCAATATCCCGGCAAGTCTCTACACAATTTTGCAAATATTGAGCGTCTCGGTTTTCGAAAGAAGTACTTTGTTAGAACTACTTGCGGAAACAGCCCTGGCAGAGGAAATCTTAGATTCCCAAAACCAGTTGAATTTATTCACTTAACTGTCGGACGCTACTGATTTTTTCTAGTGGTAGTGAGAAATCCTCCACCTCCTCAACTGTGATATCCGGATACATGACTTTGGCGAAGTTTATCGTAAGCTTTTTCTTCATTCCCCTGTCTTTGTCGTAAGAGGATTTTGCCTTGTTGTGTTTGGAATGTTCATTGATATATCTATCCATCAACTCATCCAAACTATGCAGTCTCGCCGTATCGAGATCAAACCATTTTCCTTCGACAATCTGAGTCTCTACCTTCTTCAGAATTTTGTCCGCCAATCTTTGGTCATTTGTGCCTGTGCTCCTTCTGTATTCAACCCCATCTACAGTAAAACACATCCACCATTTTTGATTGGTTTTCCATTCTTCTTCGGCTTATATAGTCCCATAGACTATCCTCCTTTCTTGCCCACTATTGGGCATACAGGGACCAAATAAGGCTTGAAAATACAGTTATAGTTTACCATTCTCAATCCCTCCTTTTTTGTCCATTTATTACATCAAGGCTTTAAGTCCCTCTAATGTATAAATGCATTAAGGAGGAGATTTTTTGGCTTTTTTGTTTGATGATCTCAAAAAAATATCATGATCTGAAAAGAAAGGTTTATCAGAGAGAGTTGCGGTTTATTGAATTGTGAGTGAGTTATACTGTATTTAAGAGAGGAATAACTATGTGGAGATATATTCTTGGAGCATTGCTTGGATGCGCGATAGGTGGCTTGATTGGATATCTCGGCAAATGCGGTGGTAGTGTCTGAGTCATTACGTCGAGCCCATGGATAGGGGCTCTTGTCGGTGCAGTGTTGGGTATGGTGGCTATGTGGAGATGAATAATAGAAGAATCAAAGTAAAAATATTGTAATCATAAATTTTAACTCCCTGGGCTGCAAGAGCTTTAGTGGCTGAGCCTAATTCCCTTGCACTTGTTCCTACTATCGGGACACAGGAACTCTCCTTCCTCAAAGTCGCCGGTATCGATGAGCGCGGCGATAACAACATTCACTGCCTGTTTGGTATCCGGATTTCTCGCGTAATTGTCCCTGAGCCAGCAATCCAAACTGCTCGGTTTCGGATGATCAGCTCTTTTGCACTGCGATTGTCCTTGGATAATATAATTTCTTCCGGTCCCGATGATATGAGCGCTTAAATCATCGGAATCAAATTCGGCATTTCCGTGAGGGAGAAAGATTAAAGGCATAGCCACCTCCAAAAATTGTGTTTGCTAATTCGGATTACCCTTCTTTGTTAACACCAGCGTCCTGTTTCGATTTCCTGAATCGTCCCTATCATACATTTGGGACATATACCACCGACTAGTTCCTCAAGACTTGCGACACGAGAGGATCTGCAATTGAGACACGTCCTCGCATCCCTCTTTAGGTCGAGATGGAAAATCTGCAGGCAATCTCGGCACAAACAGACGCTGTTGAATCCTGTTCTTTGTTCAATCAGTTCCCACGAAGCATCGCCGCCCAGAACTTGGTAGGCTTTGGCATATTCGGCCGGATGTGGACAAACAATCCGATTGCCCGCTTGGTCCGACACATACATGTGACCACCCCAACCGGATGGAAGCTTGAAATCACACTTGTCGCATTCGAATCTATTGATAGCAGGCATGATAAGAATAATATATCACCTTATTTAAGTAAGCGCCAGAAAAGACCTCTTTATTGGACAGTAAAATGGTATACCCCGGATGTCCGTAGACTACAGGTTTCTGTCGCTTAAATTTCAGGGGGTTTTTCGGATAGGACTATGAGGCAATCTGATGTTTAGTTCTTATTCTTATCCACGGGTCTGACAGCAGAGGTCTACTTATTGCCTCCTCCCTATAGTCCGCACAGAGGACATCCTTTCCGGAAATGAAGCTTTCATTAAAAAATAGAGATTTCCACTCTAATGCAAAGCAACTTATTTGTAGTAATATATACTTTAAGAATTTATTATCAAATGCGAACCAATATCTAATTCCATGGATTGCTATTGAGGACACCATAATAAGGAGAAGTAAACATGAAAATGAATAAAATAGCTGTGATAGTTGCAGCTTTCGTTTCCGCGCTAGCACTCACGTCCGCCTTTGCCGCTGATGCGCCCAAGATGAAGATGAGCACGACGATACCGCTAGGAATCGAGATGCCGGACAAGGTGGAGACCCGGCTGGGTACGCTCAAGTTCTTCGACGGCTTCCCGGACGTAGCTACGGTTGAAAAGCTCTACGACAATCTGGACTTCCAGAATGCTGTACAGGCTTATATGCTTGGCTTGGCGCCGGTTAGCCAGGTGGCGAATCGCAAGGGGATCCTCGAGGTGGGGCCGGCCAACACGACTGTGCCAATATTCGAGACAATGATGAATGCCCGGTCGATCTTCCTGACCCCGAACAATAACACGCCGTACACGTGGTTCTGGCTCGACTTGAGCAAGGGCCCGCTGGTCGTTGAGGTACCGCCCAAGGTCCTCGGGCTGCTTGACGATATGTGGTATCACTTTGTCACCGATGTAGGTATGGTGGGGCCGGACAAGGGTGTGGGCGGTAAGTATCTGCTCCTTCCTCCCGGCTATAAAGGTGAGGTTCCGGAGGGTTATTTTACTGTACGTTCGGCGACATACAGTAACTGGATCGCGTGGCGCACATTCCTGGAGAACGGCGATCCGAAGCCGGGCGTGGATCGGGTCAAGCAGTTCACGAAGATCTACCCGTTGTCACAGGCAGCCAATCCGCCGAAAATGAATTTCGTCAACGTTTCCGGGCGGGATTTCAACACGGTTGGCCCGGCCGATTATCCATTCTGGGAGTATCTCAACCAGGTGGTCCAAGAGGAGCCGACAGAGTCAATTGACCCTGTCACGCTTGGCATCTGGGCTTCTATCGGCATCCAGAAGGGCAAACCATTTAATCCCGATGCGCGGATGAAGAAGATCCTCACTGAAGCGGCACTAGTGGGCGACGCGACAGCGCGCGCTATCATGTACCGCTGGCGGACGCCAGAGGGATACTATTATCCGGACACGAAAAGCGCTTGGCGCCTGGGGTTTGTCGGCGGCTACAAGTTCGAGGAGAACGGGGCGCGCATTCTGGACGCATACTCAGGATTCTTTTTCTATGCAACCGGCGTTACACCGGCCATGGATTCTAAGGTGGTCGGACAAGGGTCACAGTATATGGCGGCCTTCGTCGACTCAAAAGGCAATCTTCTTGACGGGGGAAAGAACTACAAGTTGCACCTGCCTCCTAATATCCCGGTCGCCAACTTCTGGTCGGTGATCCTCTACGACAACCAGACCCGCTCGATGCTCCAGACCGACCAGCAGTGGCCGGCTGTCAGCAGCCAGACCAAAGGACTCCTGGTCAATCCTGACAGTTCGGTGGATGTATATTTTGGACCGACAGCTCCGAAAGGCAAGGAGAATAACTGGGTGCAGACCGTCCCCGGCAAGGGCTGGAACACGCTTCTGCGCCTCTACGGACCGCTTCAACCGTGGTTCGACAAGACCTGGAGGCCGGGAGAGATTGAGTTGATGAAATGAACTAAAGAAGAACATAACTGATAACTAATGGGGCGAGATAATTATCTCGCCCTTTTTATTTTGCGGACTACTACCAGAAATTATCAATCATTCCATGTGTCTTAAAAATCTAGCTTTGTGGCTGAAGGAGAGACACAACAATCCTCCCTAAACTAAACTCCTGTTGGATTTATCTTAGAGAGTAACCTTTTGCATAGAACTCTTTACACCTGAAATTTTCGATATCGTGTATTTCCTTTTCAAACAAACATGCCCGCAAGCTTTCTTGAGCGAACAAGACTACCTTTCGAAACAAGCAGGCAAGATACTTCATCAAGTCAGTATGGCGAATACTTTTGAAAAGATGCGGAGAAGAAAGGGAAATTCGCAGTCATGAAGTTTGGACAGTATTTGAACTTCATTTCATAAGGACATCAAGCATTAGTGAATGCGCTTTACAGGTATAAGTACCTCATTATGCCTAAGAAACCAAGGCATAAAAGGAGAATTATATCGGGCAAATATGGGTTCCCCCTCAGGTTTAAGCCCTCTTTTATTAATCATCTCATACAGGCGGGCTTTATTATCCTCATAGCGAATCTTGCTCCATGTTCCAGAGTATCGCATGGATGCTCTAAGATTGCCTGGAATCTTCTTTATTACGATTCTCGGATCAAGAGGCTCCGGAATGTTCTCCATTGTATACTGAGATGGAATAAGGAATGTGATAATCCATTTCTCTCCGATCTTTTCTTGATTAACAGGTGCAGTCATTGTAATTTTCTCATAATTTTTTTCCTGAGATACAGGAGCATTCATTGATATTGACTTTTTTGTTCGGTTATTACCAGAAATATACTTAAACAGTCGGCGGAACCCTTCATTGC
This sequence comes from uncultured Nitrospiraceae bacterium, assembly GCA_963718855.1. Lineage (GTDB taxonomy): Bacteria > Nitrospirota > Thermodesulfovibrionia > Thermodesulfovibrionales > SM23-35 > CAVRAA01. Next base: position 588,635 of record CAVRAA010000009.1, read on the forward strand.
CTACTTGATCGAAATCTCCTTCAACAACAGTTTCCGCTATAATTTGCGGCTGATATTGCCTAAGTTCAAATGCGCCTTCTCTTTCAACAACTGAGTATTTTGCTTCCTCAATGGCCATTATATCCTCACACCAAAATAATAGACTTAAACACAATAGAGTGGCAAAAGCTTTGATAATACGGCTCACACTTTTCACATTTATAGTTTATTAAAATTTATAACATTGAACAAGGAAAACCTTTGCTATTATTAAAAAGGGTTATACGTTAACCCTTATGAACACAGATTAGATAAGACTTGTCTTTTGCTGTTCCTGAAAAAAATGTCTTATTAATAAGCTAACATTTTAGGGTAATTAGGGAGTAAATAAGGGATAATACTAAATATCGTGGACTACCATACAATAAAACAATGAGGCAGTGATGGATAATATTACGATGGAAGTCCGGTTTTTTTTGTTATAGTTGTTGTAAAGTCAAATTGATATTTGGATAGAATGCTTCTGAAAGAGAGGTAATATAAGATTATGAATATTGCAATCCTGGGCGCCCCTGGATGTGTCGGGCGGACTATAATTAAGAGACTTCTTGATTCTTCACAACATAAAATCATAGCTTCCTATCGCATAGAAGATGAGATCCCAAAAGATATTCAAAATGACCGTCTTATTTGGAAACAGGTCGATCTTCTTAATCCGTCAAGTGCAGAAAACTTTTTACAAGGCTCAGAAGTATTGATTTACCTCATACATTCTTTAGGAGCAAAAAATTTTGAAGAGCTCGATATACGGCTTGCAAATTCCGCAGGCAATGCAGCTAGGCAAGTCGGTATTAAAAAAATCATTTACCTCGGTGGCATTGTTCCTGACAGCCGGAATGTGTCTCCTCATCTTATCAGCAGGATGAAGACAGGGCAGGCACTTGCTTCTCACGGAATACCAGTCGCTGAAGTGCGCGCAAGCATATTGCTTGCAACCTGCAGTGTTTCTTATCTCATTGTGTATTTTCTCGCAAAACGACTTCCTGTAATGATCACCCCCCGATGGCTAAATTCCCTTTGTGCACCCATTGCCCTTGCGGATGCGGCAAGTTTTCTCGCAGCTTTGGTTCTTCGGGATGTCAAAGGGCATGATATTTTTGAAATAGGCTCTGACATCGTCCGATACCGTGATCTCATATCACTTTGTGGCAAATCAATCCGGGGAGTTAAGAATATCATAATCCCTGTCCCTCTTTTCGCTGTACAACTGTCTTCCCGGTGGATTCAATTGATAACGGGCATACCCAATAGTGTCGGAGAGGCGCTTGCTGAAGGGCTAAAAAGTGATACAATTCCTTTAAGAAACCGTTTCCGTGAGGTGACCGGAAGAGATCCGATTCCTGTCCAGTCCGTGCTTAAACAACTTGCGGAAGAAATGCAAAAAAAATCGGGGTGACCTGAATGCTCCTGTATCTTCTTCATTCATAATAAGTGACTTTTTCTTTGCATGGCATGGACGATTAGAAATGTGTTCCATTCTTTCTGGGTACTTCCCCATGTACCATCTTTGCTTTGTTTCTCTCTTAACATTCGAAAGGCTCGTTTGAGCAACTCATCTGACTGCGCACAGTTCAGATGACCAAGGGCATTCACAGTCTGATAAAAAGGTATATGTACTGGCCAGCTTCCATCTGCCTTTTCCACTTCTTTTAATCTTGATAGAAACAACCTGACTGCTTCACTTTCTCTATATCTTGGATGTACTACAAATGCCCTCAGAAAGTTATATGAACATGACCATGTGCACCACTTTCCTTCTTTCTCTTCACCGTTAATTCGAAGCATTTCATACACACGTATAACCCTTGTATCGTGTTCTTTACCGAAAATAGTTGCAAGAAAAAGAATAGCGCACTTCGCGAAATGCTTAAAACAACCATGAGAAAAGGGAAGGTTATGCAGATATTGGGTAAAGACTTTTTCTGATTGCATTTGCAGGTTCGCTTCTTGTTCTAAAAAGAACTCCTGTGACAGGAGCCATTCGAGCGCTTTTTCGATTCGTTCATTGGTATTTCTGACTGTGAGATGCAGTCCGAATAGTCCATGTACTGTGGTTAAAAGTGAATCGTCCCATGAACCATTCGGAAGCTGTCCCGCAAATAATGAATCTACCACATCTCTAAAATCATTTTTCCATCCAAGATTATCTCCCTGATATAACCACTTCTGTCTTGCATAAATACCAATCGGGGTTTTACTTCTGTAAAAAATGTTCAAGGGATTATGCTTGAGATATGAGAAATGATCCATTAAGGGTTGACCCTCTTTATTGTTGTTCTGGTATACAGCAAGCAAATCTTCTTTATGGCTGTTGCTCTTCGCCCTTTATTACAAGCCAGTAGACAAATCCAATCACCAAAATAGATGCAATAAGGTATAGCATCATTTCTGACTGTTCATGTTTCAGTGTTGCGATCATCGTTTCTCTTATAACCGCGACAAGCGCTACACTCACAAATACACTGATCCGAAATTTTCCTCCCTTAAGATGGGATATTTCTGTGTTCATCAGTTCTATCATCACCCATATGATAAGCAGGGAACCGAGTGAAGTGATGATGCCATTCTCAAGGTCTCCTGTAAAAAGTTTTTGTGCATCTGTTATAAATAGTCCAATAGCGCCTAAAGTAAGTCCAATTAGTGCAAGGATAAGAACGAGATTTGCACTCTGAAGAAATTTCTCTGAAAAATCTATGAGTGCATTTTTTATACGATACATAGAAGAATAATTTCTGATTTCTTCCTCAATATAGGATGACGTCATAACATCAAGGTTGATATCAAGAATCTTTTCAAAGGCAAGAATATTTGCGATAATTTCTTCCTCCGAATCTTTCATGCTATATAGTATATTCACACACAAGTTTCTGATAATATTGACTGCTCTGTTAAGATAATGCGCTTCTACCTCTCTCTTTACGTGCATAATACCGATTTTAATGAGCCTTTCATAATACTTGTGGTCATATTTGCCATCAAACATTGCCATAAACCAGTTCTTCTGTGCTTCGAATAAATGCGCCTTTCTCATCTCTTCCGTCAATAATCTGGCCCCAATTTTAGTGCTCATAATATATGAACTAAGAGCTCCTGCTATCTCCTCAACATGGACTTCCATGATAGGTTTTAGTCTAATGAGTCTCTGCTCGTCATCAGAAGTAAAATTGTAATTGTCCTTAATTTCCTTTAATGATCTCACGGTTGTCTCACAAAATATTGCTATTGTTCATATCCTATGGAAAAAATATCCTATTCCGATCTTTTATGCTTCCAGGTCGATACCGCTTGCTTAAACCTGTCTTTTACCTTTTTGCTCTTTACTAAGCATTACTATTTTTGAAATGCTTTAGAACCAATAATCATCATTATAGCAAAGATTTATATGTTGTATTTCGAATGTGAAGATGCACCTCGTAAGATACCGAGCCTTCAAATGGAATGCCAATCTCCAGGATCTGTCTCACTTACCACTCCTCTGGTCGTATAACATTCGCAGGGTTTTTCAGCCGCATTACAACCAACTGAAGGATAATCGCAAAACATAGCGTCGCATCGCTCAATGCGATTATAGGGGCTGTGATATAATTAACACTTCCAAACCAAATCTGCCTACTATCGGGAGGAATATAATGGGTCTCCGATTTGAGTTCCAGCCTTTGCGAGGGCTTTTCCTGTCTGGGATTCTGTGTCTAACGATATTGGTCACGATTTCCATGGTCGTTCTGCCATCAACGTCTTGCGCTCAGACAGACGGAAACAATCCAGCGGAAAATTCAGTAAACTTCTCCTTCTCCGCAAGCACTCTCTACCAGTTTAACACGCCTGTTGATGGTGGCGGAAAGTTGAATATTGCGCGCTACAACGCTGCCTTAGACATGTCGAGCAGGGTGAGCAGGGATCTTCGACTCGGTCTTAGCCTTGCCTATGAGTATGATGACTACGACTTCTCAGGCCTTACCAATTTCCCCGTTGCACGCCCCTGGTCAGAGGTCAATCGCTTCGGCATCAGTGTCCCGGTTCACTACACCTTCGCAGACAATTGGAGGCTCTTCGTGAGTCCCTCTGTCCAATGGGCTGGAGAATCGCGCGCCAAATGGGACGACGCACTGTCCTATGGTGCTGTGGGGGGCATTTCTTATAAAATCCGCACTAACGCCCTAATCGGCCTCGGCGCGGGTGTCTACTCGAACATTGAGGATACCACGGTGTTTCCCTATATCACCGTCAACTGGCAGATGACCGAAAACCTTCGCCTCATCAATCCTTCCCGCACAAGCCCTGCCGGCCCCGCGGGTCTCGAACTCGTCTACGCCATCGACAAGTACTGGGAAGCCGGCCTCGGCGCTGCATACCGATCCTATCGCTTCCGCCTTGAAGAGAATGGTCCGATCCCGAACAGCATTGGAGAGTATAAGACCGTTCCGGTCTTCGCCCGAATTTCCTACAAGTTCACACCCCGGATATGCATCGATGTGTATGGTGGTGCCACTTTTGTCAACAAGATATATATCGAGGACCAGGATGGCGATGAGCTTTTCAGTACGAAGACCGATATCACACCGCTTATCGGCCTAACCTTCGTGGCCAGATTTTAGCAGCTGACAAGAAGGAATCGAACTCAGAATTGTAACTTCAAGACAAGCTGATAAGGCTTTCTCCGCCTCCAATTAATGGGAGTATCTTTTCAACGCTAAAATATACTAAAAACTTTGGGCCCTTCTGTTTGTCCTCTTCCGGGGTCAAATTGCGTCTGGTCATTTTAGCTATTAAGGCTAAGTCAGTCGCTTCCTTTATCTTTTTCAAAAACAGCCTTACACCTGTGTGACCTGAGACATTCTCAATAAAAAGGAATGCCGCATAAGGATTTGACTGCAGGTTAAGATGGGTCAGACGCTCTCTCATGATAATAGCTAACGTTCCGTCATCAAAAATATGGGGGACAGAGTAGATTGCTGCATCTACTTTCCCTGATGAATCAGCCGTAGACAAAACTCCTGTACCATTTACGCTGTCAAAGTATTCTTTCAGTGTCATGTTTCTCCTATGGTTGGTCTGTTTTAATAAGCTTCGAGGTATCGTATTGCTTATCCTTTAAGCGAGAGAGAATCGCTTCATATAATTCTCCCTCCATCTTCCTGGTGCGGCTTAAAATCCAAAGGTATTCCCGGCTCGGATGTCCTATAACAGCGTATTCATAGTTTTTCCCCAGGTCGATTATCCAGTAGTCTCCTGCAAAAGGCCAGAAAAAAGATACCTTGAGCTTGGCATTTGATTCTTTGTCAACACTTGACTTTCTTTACCTCAAAACTTATAAAGCATTATGGTGATTGCAAATGGAAGAGTTTAAACATGTAGACAAACAGTATCTCAGGGAAGTAAGAAAATTAAAGTATCCGGAACAATATCGCAAAAGAGCAAGGATGCTCGGCATATACCGTGCTGTCAAGGTGATTCTTATAATATTTGCGATACTTGCAATAATAGGTATTTATGGATTTCTTTCAGGACACCGAGGAGAGTTCTGGGTAATCACGGGAACGATAGCAAATATTGCAATTGTTTTATTTATCATTATTATGATCTTCTACTTTGCCAAAGAATAATTCATCGCCTCACATTCCATCAAGATACAGTATCTCGACTTCCGACTAAGGTCTATAGTTTTATCCCCAGCTTATCCAACAGTGCATTTGCCCGCTCATACGCATCTCGCTGAATACGGTCCTGTTCTTCAGGATCATCTGTCTCCTCAAAGTCTGCAACTGATTTTGGGCCGAAGTCCTTTGCAGAGGAGAACTTTTCTGCAATCTTCTGCAATCCCTCTTTGATCAGGCCGTGATGCAAGTGGGGCCTGAATTCTTCGACCAGGGCATCAATCCCGCCTGGATAATTCAACAGGCAATAGTAAATGTCCCAGGCATCCTTTTCCTTCATACGGGTCTCCATCGCCATGCCTTTCATCACAAAAAACGGAACGATAGAGGCAACGCGCACGTTTACTGCATCATGCGCTCCGTTGGGAAGTGTTCCTTTGATTTTGATCTCTTGCGACATCTCGAATGCGAGATCGCATCCCCTAACTTTCCGGGCATGTATTCCCTGAACTTTCTGATGACGGTGGCTTTTTGAAGTCCCCTCATATTCACCGGCCAGAAGATCGACCTGAACCTTCACCTCGTGGTCGCCAACTTTCAGATTTCTGTAAAATATGAAGGGCTGTTCTCCCTGCTGATATCCCCTGCTCGTAAGAAGATCCTGAATCATCTTATATGCTTCATCACGGAGTTTTTTATGGTTCAGGGCAAGGTCAACGTCCATGCTTCCGACGTGAGGGCCGCTTTGGTGAGGCAGCAGAACCTCAGGAATCCATCCGCCGATCAGAACCATGTCGTCTTTGTACTCACCAAGAATATGAACAAGCTCAATAAGAACAGAGCGTGCAGCCTGAACGCCTTCTGCTGTATAGTCCCGTCGTGTCACCATATCATTTTACTTTTGACCATTCCGGTCTTATCACATCTCGCAGTATGGCCTCAGCAGCCTCCTCGCCTCTGCCTTTGTACCTTTTCAGGTCAAGGTATATCTGTAAGGGAGAAACGATCCGGATATCTTCAATTGCCTGAGTGCCGTAGAATATCCCTTCGTCATAAGGGCCAAGGAGCATTACATTGGCGCCGCTTTCTACCTCTTTCAGATTCAGTAATGACGCCACGTCTTCTCTGGCGTTGTATACATAGGCCATTGCCCGGCTGTAACGTACGGCAGGTGCGAAACGCGCGGCACCGGAAAACCCAGTCAGGGCGTACTCAATACCTTTATCCCTACAAACCCTCGCCAGGTCAGATTCTATTTCCGGGATGCTCTTTAATGAATAGTAATTGCTGATCTCGTTCTTTCTGTATGTATACACATTGGACCACTGTTCAAGGAGCTGCCATGGTTCTGACAAGGCAAAGCCGTCCTGCTTCGTAATCCACTCACGATCAAGGAGAAGCTTCTTCACGTTGGCAACCTGTCCAAGGCTTACTCGTGCTTCATCAGCAAGGTCCTGTGTTTTCCAGACCCTTCCGGGATTATTCAGGAGCACTCGCAGGACGCGTGAAGATTTGGGAGAATAGAGCGAGACAAGGTCTCTCCTTGTCCTAAAAGGATTTGGCTTTCCTGTCTGCTCGATATAGACCTGTCCAAATGAAAGAAAGCAGTTGCCGGCAAAGTCTAAATAACCAACCCCATCTTTCATGCAGATATCTGCTGCCTGTTGCGATATGAAAGGTGCCATGAAGATCAGATAAGCATCGGGGTAAGTATTTCGGTAGCGGATTAACTGATTTACTGCATCGCGAGCCATGCGCGGCTGGCCGTTGCTCTTTACCTCAACGAGGAGTATCTGCCTCTTATCGCCGATGGCGAGTTCGGCCAGAATATCTATCTCGCACTGCTTCGGCTCAATAGACTTAACCTTCAGGAAAGGGATCTTTTCGAGCACTCCCCTAAGGGCATCCCGAGCTGCAGACTCGATGTCAGATTGTTCTTTTTTCATTACATTTGCTTTTTCAACATTTGCTGAAAATTATTATTACAGTGAAATATGCCCATTGTCAAGCATTTATTTCATTATAAATATACTTTTCAGCAATCGCTGAAAATGGCAATATAGATGAAATTCACTTTAGCTGAAACGCTAACGTAAATATTTTACATTATTCAAATCACCGTGAATCGCATCAGAATTTTTTCAGTGCCATGGGAAGAGGATTGAAAAGTTTTATAATTATACAATGAAAATAATATTTGTTACGGACCTTCATGGTTCTGCATGGAAATATAACCGACTATTTGAAGTGGCTGAAAACTTGAAGGCACATATCGTCATCAACGGTGGCGATATGTTGCCTAAGAATGGAGATCTGTCACAACAAAAGGATTTCATTATATCGTTTCTGGATGAACACTTTAAAAAATTTAACGATGCAGGAATCTACTATCTCTGTTATCCGGGAAATGACGATCTCATGATTTATGACAAGTTATTCGAAGAGGTCTGTTGCAAGTACCACTCTATCGTGCCTCTTGCCCAGCGGAAGTATGCTATAGATGGTTATGAGTTTATAGGAATGAATTCGGTTGTCGACTATCCTTTCCGTCTTAAAGACAGATGCCGTATGGATACGAAAGACTATGTATTCGAGAAGCAACTGGGTACTGGCCTATTATCAACTCAACAGGGATTTAAAGAGGTACAGGACTGGCCTGCCTATGCCAGAACACTTCCCACTCTTGAAGATGAGTTGAAAAGACTGAATCGTCCTGAAAATATGAAACAAGCAATATATATCATTCACATGCCTCCCTACAGACTCGGGCTGGATATATGTTATGGTGGCATCGAGGTGGGGTCAAAAGCGGTATATAATTTTATCAGCAAAAATCATCCGCTTTTATCTCTCCATGGACATATTCACGAGTCTCCTCAAATATCAGGGAAATGGTCTGCTAAAATTGGTAATACAATTTGTATACAGCCAGGGCAGTTTGATGCCCTTACCTACGTGACAATTGATCTTGATAGCATGCAGTTTAAAAGATGCAATGAGCGACGTTGACAATTTTTTTGATAATATAAGACACAGCCTTTGACACTTCCATGGATGGCAGCCCTGTTCTTATCCATTCCAAGATTGCCTTAACGGTAATGGTAGCTCAAATATTGCCGAAGTGAAGCTATTTCTATATACTACGAAAATCTAAAAATACAAGGAGGATCTCTATGACAAAGGCAGATTTAATTGACAAGATGGCAAGTGACGCAGACATCTCTAAGGCAGCTGCAGGGAAGGCTCTCGACTCTTTTGTTGATGCAATCATCAAGACCGTGAAAAAAGGGAACAAGGTTTCTTTGGTAGGCTTCGGAACTTTCTCATCCAGCAAAAGAAAAGCCAGGACTGGCAGGAATCCCCAGACAGGGGCTACTATCAAGATTGCTGCTCGGAAAGTTCCAAAATTCTCAGCAGGAAAGGCTTTTAAGGATGCAGTAAAGTAAATCTCTCTATACAATTATTTATTTTCTAAACTTTTATGGAATGGGATTTTACAGCTGAAGACGTAAGGAGTGGCAAGGCAGAGTATTCTGTGTCGGCTTTTAAGGAAGACTTGCTTGAGGAAATCAAAGTCAACCTTGAGGAATATCAGGGGGATGAAGAGATAAGGAAGTTCTTCTCCTTTCTGACTATAATGCTCTGTACATCCCTTGCTTTCGGAAAGTCTATTGATAGTTTTGTCACATCAATAAAAAATTACTTTCCCAGTGAGGAACTCCAGAAATATCTTGTAGGCAATAGGGCACTTCTTGAGGAAATCAAGGAAACCAATAAGAAAAATATCGATATGCTACGGGCTTTAATTCACAGACGAATGGAGGATGATGTAGATAAGGGGGTGTCAAAGAATAATATTGCAAAAACCATTGGGATTCTAAGGTGTAAAAGTTTGAACTTTACCTGTCGGCCACTATCAAATCAGAGACTATTATTTACAGTTCTTGGCCATTGGCAGGTTGTCCTCGAAGAAGAAACGTCTTAGGGTACTTTCCCCTGCCGCAGACCTTGAATGATCCGAAATCTTTATACCAGTTGCCATCCGGAGCTTCCGGGTCAGATTCTCGCCAAAGTTTCAGCTTGTAGAGATCCTCAGCAGTGATTTGCCGATCCCGGAGCCGATCAAAGAGATGATCGCGGAGAGCCGGAGGAAGATCGGTCCATCTGATTTTCGGCACTCATTCTCCGAACGTCATTTGAGCAAGCTGCTCTTTTAATTCCTGCTGTTCCTTGGCGTCCGTCGACGTACTTAACCTATCCGCCAATTCGAAGAATCTGCGCTTCTCTTCTTCTTTTGATCGCAATCCGGTTTCAACGAGTTCTACAAGTATCCGATTCGAACTCACTTTTCTGTTTTTTGCTAAGGCCTTCACCCGCTTGGCTATTGGAGAAGGGAGAGTAACGCTCTGGCGGACCGCTTTTTCAATTATACCCATAAAATGATTATACACCATTTTGCATCAGAATGCACCATTATGAAAGAAATTTAGAAAGAAAATACCTGATCGAAAGCTGTCGGCAAAGTCAAATAATAGCAAGTACATCTGAAGGAACTGGATTCTGAATTCAGCTTCTACGACTTTTTCCTTTACCAGACTACCGGAAATTATAGTGCTTCTTTACTGGTTCCTTTATGTCCCACACACAGGAAAGCCCCTTAGGAAAAGTAACAAAGTCCCCAGCCCCGAACTCCACTTTACCGTCTTTTGTCTCCACAACAACCTTGCCTTTTAATAGGTAACATTCCTCAGTGGCATCATAATGCCAGTCAAATCTTGATACTTCCTTTTCCCAAATGCCCCATGAATTGACTTTACGGTCTTCAAGGTATTGTTGTGTTGGTTTCACTATTTTGATTTCCATGTTGCCTCCTACTATTTTTTCTTGAAAGGAATTACCTTATTTGTTTTCTTCTTCTTAGCCACTTCTTCAAATTTAAGCAGTTCGGGATATACGGTGCAATCATTCTTTTGTTCACAGACATCACAATCACCTTCACAACCGTCATCAACATAAGTGAACCCCAACTCTGTGAATATTTTGCTGTGTTGTTTAGGGTCATGCATGTATTCCTCGAACTTCTGAACCTTCTCATTGAAGGAAAGTTCTTTTTCAGGCGGTCTGATAGGAATGATTTTCTTCTTGCCCTTGAATGGGTCTTGGTTCCTGGTTTTTTTTGGTTTCAAATCCTATTCCCTCTCAAGTCCCAACCTTTGCCAAACCCATGCAAGATCATAGACAGGTCTTCCGTCCTGTCTGTTCAGTTCTTCTCCATTCTCATACAGCTTCAGCAGTTCAATGACTTTTTGTCTGTCCTGTTCGGTCTTGATTGCTTCCAAAGGGGTTTTGTTATCAAGGGCAGGTATTCTATCCTGAAACCATCCTTCATAATGTTTCTGCATGTACTGGTTGTATAGTTTTTGCTGAATCTCCATAGGGACTTCATTCTCAGGGGGCAGGGGTTTCTTTTCCTTTTGAGATTTCAGAGCCTCCATAGGGTCTTGGAAGGTATCAAGTTTGTGAATAACTGCATCAGCCATAGCTTTCTCAATAAGTTTTTTGCCGCGTTCAAGGCGTTTCTTTGAATTGGACTCAAGCACAAGTTTCTTCTTCTCTATTTTGACTGTTCCCAAAATAGTGGCACTACCATCTGGTTTTCTCTTGTCATACCATGTGTATCCTGTTTCATGTTGTTCAAATCCTTTGATTTTGGGCAAGGCTCTGACTACAGCATCATGGTCCTTAATCTCAAACATGGCTTTGGACAACACAACAGGCTCCCCTGATGTTGTATGAAGCCTGAGTGGAGGCGGGGGGGTCTGAATAGGGAAATACCAGTGGAAATTGAAAATATCACCTGATTCCTTCAGAAACATATCCATTGTCCCATCGGGGAAATCCTCACGGTATTCTTTATAAGTCTGCATAATGTCTTCAAGTATCCTGTTCTTAAAGTTCAGATGATAAGGATAAACAGAACCGCTCATACTATATTGCCCGTCAATCAGCAACAGCCTTGTGGCAAATATATCCCATCGTTTTAATGCTCTTGTTGCTGCCTTTTCCTTGACATCAAACTCACCACCCATCAGCAGGTCTTTCAGTAATAACCCTTTCTCAGGAAATACATCTTGGACTTCATACAGGCTGATGCAGGAATTCTTCATCTTGCACAGGACAACGTGTTCATCCTGTGTAAGGTTTCGGTTCTGTTTCATATAAAGATCAATAAGTGTTTTGTTTGTATCGGGGTCTATGATGAAATCAAAGGTAATCCATTCAAAGAAGTTCTGGTAGGCTATATCAAGGGAATGACCGTCAAGATAGTCCTGTGGAACAAAGTCATTCCAAAATATTTCTTTGGCTTCCTCAATGGTGTCCTTGTGTTGTTTGTTGTAAAAAGCTAATAGGTGTTCCACAAGGCGTTTTCTTACTGTTTCTTCCTGTCCTATCGTAACAAAAGTCTCGGCAAGGCAGCATTTTTTGTATTTTTTGCCTGAACCGCAGGGACAGGGGTCATTTCTCCCTGGCTTATTCATTATCGGTATGCTCTTTCTTCAATTTTTTACTTACCATGTCCACAACACGGTGGACATCTCCAAAACATCATTTTCCGCTGGGATTGGTTTCATTACAACGGCACGATCCTTCCTTTTTTGAAGCCTTTATTTTCTCAAGTATGGTGGAAAGCCCATTGTTGGTTCAGGCATCTTGCTCAATATCGGTCTCTGAATAGTTAAAACAGAAGCAGACTGTCCCGTTCATGTTGACCACTATTTTCCTTCTTAATGCGTCTTTAACAATATTACAGATCCTCTCACTTCTTACTCTGGCATCCCCAGTTTCTACATACTCATAAGTTGCCGAGTAGTCTTTTGGGGTATTCATTTTCTTTCTCATATTACTTTTCAAGGCATCCTTATTGAATCCATTATTAATAATAAACTAAAACCCATCATCACAATTTGTGACCTTAAAGAATCATTTTCCCCTTTCGTTATCGCTAACAACATAAGAAATGTTTATTTCTTTCCGGGAAACAATCCTTTCATTCCCTCAGCCACTGCATTGAGGGGCACCGCGGCCACACCATTGCTCAGAGCATATCTCTTCCTGCCAGGATAGACAACAGCTATCTGTTCAAGGTTCAACTCCTCACGAGCGATCCGCATTGATGGCGTTATTCGAGGAGCATCCATGCGCTTGCATTCTACACCAAACATTCGACCGTTCTTTATAAGCACAAGGTCGATCTCTGCTCCGCCATGAGTTGCCCAGTAATATGCTTCGTCCGGTTCTGTTGCCTTGATCGTCTCCTCAATAACATACCCTTCCCAGGAAGCGCCACATTTGGGATGGCTGAGTAATTCTTTTTCTGACCGGATGCCAAGTAGTTGATGCAAAAGACCCATATCGCGAAAAAATATTTTGGGTGCCTTAACCTGACGTTTTTTCAGGTTGGCGTGCCATGGAGTAAGCTGCCGGATCATGAAAACCCCAGACAAAATATCGAGATATCGCCTCACCGTCGGCTCACTGACGCCAAGGGAACGCGCGGGCTCTGCTGCATTCCATGTCTGACCATGGTAATGTGCCAGCATTGTCCAGAAGCGCAACAATGCTATTGCAGGTATCCCGATTCCCAACTGGGGAATATCGCGTTCCAGAAACGTCTGAATAAAATTTTTCCGCCATGCAAAACTGTCAGCCTCTGTTCTTGCAAGAAAGGATAGCGGGAAGCCGCCGCGGATCCAATGTCGTGCCTGAAGAGAAATACCAACTTCGCCAATGTTGAATCCACTCATAGCCACCGTCTCGATACGACCGGCCAATGACTCCGATGATTGTCTCAGAAGTTCCGGCGATGCACTGCCAAGAATCAGAAACCGTGCGGGTAACGGCTTCCGGTCAGCAAGCACCCGTAGCACTGTGAATAGATCTGGTTTTCGCTGCACCTCATCAATTACCACCAGACCCTTCAGCCCCTGGAGAGCAGTCATCGGTTCATCCAGCCGGGCAAGGCTCGATGGGTCTTCCAAATCGAAATATTTTGGAGAATCAGCGTCTAAGAACTGTTGCGCGAGAGTGGTTTTCCCGCACTGACGTGGGCCGATAAGCGCTACCACACGACTTCGTCTGAGAGCCAAACTTACATGGCGCACTAAGTCTTTACGGTCAATCATGCATTTCATTATACCATGAATATCGAATATATGCATTTCGATTTTCATGGTACTTTAAAGATATACTGATCCCTGTCATAAAGACATATTAACCAATAGTCCCCACCTACGGCTGTATTTTCCATGACGCGGGAGCACAGGATCGATCAGAGAAAAGCCGGGGCATCGGAGCGCTTCAACATTTCCCAGGCCCAATGTTTCCATCAAAAAGCCGAGTTGCTTGGCAACTGCACTGTTCCCTATTTTTTCTGCATACTTGCGGAGTTTTGATTCGTTTAGTTGCGTCCAACCGATGGATGTCCACTCCCGGGCAAACAATTACTCCCAGTTACAACTAATATTTCCCCTGTTCCAGTGCAACACCGTTATTCCGGCTACAGAAAAGTGCATCTTGCGATAAAGACATTTATCCCTTGACTAACAGACAAATATCTAATATAGTATTTAAAAGGAGAAGCTAAATGACAGTATCAGCAGCAAAAACCAAAACTACTGCGGTTCCAAAGGCGATCACAACGAGCAAGGATCTGGGGACTCACATTGCGAACAAAGATCGGATGCATGCCCTCATAAAACAGGGGATGCCCATCCGTATAGCGGACAATCTTAAGTCGATGCTGTCTCTTGGTGACAGCGATCTTGCTCAGATTCTTGGTATAACATCAAAGACCCTTCAGCGAAAGCGCAAAGCGCGTACAACGTTGACATCGGTAGAAAGTGACCGTCTCTATCGGGTTCAATCAATTTTCGCCCTGTCGATTAAGGTTCTTGGTACCCCTGAGGATGCAAAGGAATGGCTTAGCACACCACAGATTGACATAGGAGACCGTGTGCCACTCGAACTTCTTACCACATCAGCCGGATCGTCTCTCGTCGAGGAAGTACTGAACCGCATGGAATACGGTATTCTTGCTTGATCAGAGTCTGGCATATAGGTAAAAAAGATTACGCCAATGAGTTTTGGTCTGGCAAAGGAGCTTTTTACTGGGGTGGTCGCTGGACACCGAAAGGTTATCTGGTAGTTTATACGAGTGAAAGCAAGGCACTGGCTCTTTTGGAGATCCTCATTCGCTTTAAACGCCAAACCGCCAGTAAACTTCAGTGGGTGATAGGACATGCTGACATTCCCGACTACACTGTCTACGCCCCTCCTGCAAAAGACCTTCCCGCAGACTGGCGAACCTATCCATATCTTCCTACGACAGAGGCGTTTGGGCTATCATGGCTCAAGACAGCAAAATATGCTGTACTGTCAGTTCCGTCAGCATTAGAACCAACATCTCGAAACTACCTCATCAATGCGCAACATCCGGACACCAGCAAAATCCACTTTAGCAGCATACAAGACTATCTTCTTGATCACAGAGCGTAAGGGAAATAAATAAAGGATTAAAGATTATTCGATAGGAGTGTAAATCGGCATTGAAAATTGACCCACCCCAAGCGGTTATTTTTTGTTAGAGTTTCTGGTCTTGATTCTCCAGCTATCGTTCCCTGTTTCGATAATATCACAATGATGGGTGACCCTGTCCAGAAGAGCAGTAGTCATCTTGTTATCGCCAAAGACCTGGGGCCATTCACCGAAGGTCAGATTGGTAGTTATAAGCAGAGAGGTTCTCTCATAGAGCTTTGACATGAGATTGAAGAGGAGTTGCCCACCGTTTTTTGAGAACGGCAGATATCCCAGTTCATCGAGCACAACAACATGAAGGCGTGTAAGGCTCTCCGCCAGCTTACCGCCACGTCCGGATAGTTTTTCCTGTTCAAGCTGGTTGACCAGGTCTCCCACGTTGAAGAAACGCCCCCTGCTACCGTTCTTGATCGCCTGCCGGGCTATGGCTATTGCCAGATGAGACTTGCCAGTGCCGGTGCCGCCAACGAAGATGACATTGCTGTTTGCAGACAGGAAGCTGCCCTGGTATAGAGAGCGCACCAGGGTCTCATTAACCGGAGATGAGCTAAATTCGAACCGGTCAATGTCCTTGTCTACGGGGAACCTTGCCTGTCCAAGGCGGTAGC
The DNA here is from genome assembly GCA_963718855.1 of uncultured Nitrospiraceae bacterium. GTDB lineage: Bacteria > Nitrospirota > Thermodesulfovibrionia > Thermodesulfovibrionales > SM23-35 > CAVRAA01. Next base: position 604,470 of record CAVRAA010000009.1, read on the forward strand.
GGATACTTCTCGCAGTACGTTCTGCTAATTCAGCTTCCAGGAGATCCAGCAGTATCTTCTCCGGCGTGCGGCGCTGTTTTATCCCCGCTGCCATTACCTCATCAAGGACACTCTTCATCCCGTTCAGCTTCAACTTCTCCATCGCTTCCATAAGTTTACTCCGCAGCATAGACACCTCCCGTAAGAAGATCGTCATAGCGGTTACAGTTGGCAAGTGGTAGATCTTTTAGTTCAGGAAGATGAAGCGGCACCTCGCAATCGGATACTTCAGAATCATCATGCGTGCGAGACAGGGTATTGAGTATCACATCCCTGCTGGTCACACCGGCAGCAAGCGCTTCGGAACAAGCTGCAATCACGGCTTCCAGCCCGTAAACGGATACGGCACTAAGGATGCCTATGAACTGCCGAGCTCCATCTGGGCTCTTGCTGAGTGTTTGCCGTATCTCTGCAAGTGGTTCGGGCAATACCCATTCTTTGAAGTGAGCCCCGTTACGCAGGGCTCCCGGTTTCTGCTTCAGTACTTCAATGTAGTGCCAAGCATCGTAGATTATCTTGTCCCGGCCGAACTGGCGGCGATGTTCTCCGATTACGTTACCGTCTTGGGTGATTACAATCCGATCAGCATATGCCCGTATCATGACAGTACTTCCCACAGCTGAAGCATGGACACTATAGCGATTACGGTCGTATGACACCAGTGCTGTGGTCGATACCCGGGCCGGGGTCTCTTTATATCCGTCAAACTGAGAACTTACTGCTATCAACTGTTGCTTCTCCCGGTCAAAATACTCAGCAACGGTGCCGTCCTTGAACTCTGGATGTTTGTGCCCGGCAGCTATGGTTCGACAGCGATCCTGTAACCACTGGTTGAGTTCATCGATGTCGGTGAACTTCAGACGTGGAACAAAGAGGCGCTGACGTATGAACTTGACCTGGCTTTCTACTTGTCCTTTCTCCCAACCCGCTGCCGGGGTACAGGCCACAGGCTCAAACAAATAGTGGGATGCCAGATTTTGAAAACGCCGGTTGAAGGTCCGGTTCTTGCCCATCAGAACCTTGGTCACGACCGTCTTGAGGTTGTCGTATATGCCCTTCCGGCAACTGCCCCCAAAGGACTCGAAGGCCCGGACATGGGCGTCAAGCACCATCTCAAGACTCTCCCGGGCATAGGCAATACAAAGCGGCATTCGACTGTAGCAGAGCCGGAAGTGCGCTACCTTTACTGTGACAACTGTACCCCCAAGTTCAACCTGTTCATAGCTCCAGTCGAACTGGAATGCTTCTCCTGGGTCAAAGCTCTGTGGTATATAGGCCGTGACCTTTCTGCCTTCCGCACTCTTACGCCACTTCTGGACATATCGCCGGACACTGTCATAGCCACCTTCGAACCCCTGACGCTGCAACTCCTCAAACAGCACCACGGCTGTTCTTCGCTCTCTCGGTGCTTTGGCAGCATCTGTTTCAAGATGTTCACTCAACATCTCCTGATATGGGGCTAGTTTCGGCAGGGGTTGCGTCTTCCGATCGTATATGAACTCGGTGACATCTTGCCGGATCGCCTTCTTTACTGTATTGCGGGACAGCTTGAAGTCCCGGGCTATCTGCCGGATTGACTTCTTGTCCCTATGGTATGCACATCGAATTTTACGGATTGTCTCCACTATCAGCATCTCCTTTCGTCTGCTCCTCTCTGTCTTTCAAAAGAGAATGCAGGATCTGCTGAGGTGGGTCAATTTTCGACGCCGATTACCCCCAAAAGTGGGTCAATTTTGCACGCCGATTAACAGTGGAACGATATTCTTGCCGGAAATGGCCTAAAATCCCCATTTTAAGGGTCAAAAAAAACCGTAGTGGAATCAATTCCTTGCACCTAATACGTGGTTTGGCACAAAACGGTCGTCTCCATTCATTGGCGCATGCAGGTGAATAACCGGTTCTGCTGCCGGTTCCTGCTTCCCATCTCACTGGAAAGACGTCTTCTCGCCCACGGAATAGACTGCGAAACAGAGTAACCTTATCTTTTGAGGATAAGCTTTGTGCTATTTGGGAACTATATATTTCATCTTGAATGTCCAAAAGCGATCGGAGTCTTTTGTTTTCCTGTCTGAGGCGAGCACACTCCTCAAGAGCTGCTTTGAGTTGCTCTGCAATATCTTCCATTGGCTTTTTTGAGTTATCCCTATTTTACTATTTGTATGCCAATTCAACTGGATGGTCGGCATGTGAATAGGGGTGTATTGCCTTGACCGCTTTATCATACTGCGTTTTAGCTTCTTCAATGTCATAGAGGGACTGCAGGTTCATCCAGAATTCAGGCCCTGTACTCAGGAAGCGCCCTATCTTGATGGCAGTTTCAGCTGTTACACCGCGACTCCCTTTTACAATCTGCCCAAGGCGTGTCGGAGACAGACCTGTTTCTTTGGCAAGCCGGTATACAGATATTCCCATAGGAACCAGGAACTCCTCCTGTAAAACTTCTCCCGGATGGATATTCTTTAAGTGTCTCATTTTTGCTCTCCTTTAATGATAATCGGTTATCTCAACATTACAGGCGTTTTCGCTTTTCCATTCAAAACATATACGCCATTGGTCGTTAATACGAATGCTCCACTGGCCTTTCCTGTCTCCCCTCAAAGCTTCGAGTCGGTTGTTCGGCGGTACGTTTAAAATTTCCAGTCTGACCGCAGCAGCAAGCATTCTCAATTTTCGCCTTGCCACGTTGTGAAGGTTAGTAGGCAGCTTGATCCTCTTTGAAAATTTTCCGCGCCATATCAATTCAGACTCTTCATCTTTGAAGGATAATATCATTATATGATATTATCACTAAACAATAATAAATGACAAGAGACACAAATCTTGTATCGAATCTGTTCCATTATGGCAATAAGGATAGGGGTTGTAGTTTTTGAGCCTTAAGTTCTTGATCATAAAAGTTAGTAGATAATGTATCGTCTGAATAAAAGTCCACAAAACAACTGTTTCTGGGACGGGAGGGAACAAGAATATGAAACAATCAAAAGCACAAGAGTGGTGGCGGCGCAGGGAATCGAACCCCGGACACTGCGGATATGAGCCGCATGCTCTAACCGTCTGAGCTACGCCGCCTGAAAAGAAAAGTTAAAAGTTATAAGTTTAGAGTTGAAAGTTGAAAACAAATTATAACAAAAGGACTCTCTTTAATGAAAGAGTTCGAATCTCCGGGTGCGGATATTGATGAGAATTCCGGCGGAGATGAGGTTTGAAAGCAGCGCCGTGCCGCCGTAGCTCATGAACGGCAGGGGTATCCCGACAACCGGCATGATGCCGAGGGTCATGCCGACGTTGACGAAGAAGTAGGTCAGGAACATGAACGTTATCCCGAGGGCGAGAATTCTTCCGAACTCGTCCTTTGCGAGCCGCGCGGTATCGAGACCCCTCAGGATAAAAAAAAGATACAAAAGCAGCAGGACCAGGCTTCCTGCAAAACCCCACTCCTCTGCAAAGATGGCGAAAATAAAATCCGTATGCTTTTCCGGCAGGAACCTGAAAGGCCCCTGGGTTCCCTGAAGGTACCCCTTTCCGATGATCTGTCCCGACCCGACCGTGATCTTCGACTGGTTGAGGTGATATCCAATGCCTGTGGGATCGATCTCGGGCTCCATGAAGGCGACAAGCCTGCTCTTCTGGTAGTCCTTCAGCCCTCCCCAGAAGATATTCCCGAGGAACGGGAGAGAGATCAGGCTGATAATGACCATCAGAATCACAATTTTTTTGTGGAGTCCCCGCGCGATGACCAGAAACATGAACATCGCCAGAACGATCAGCGCCGTCCCGAGGTCGGGCTGTTTGATGAGAAGCACAAAAGGGATAAAGGTGATGAGAAAGAATGCCCGGACAAGCGCCGGGGTGTCGAGCGGAGGTTTTATCATGCTCAGGTACTGCGAGAGCATAATGATATAGGCGAGTTTGAAGAATTCGGACGGCTGAAACGAGAACAGACCGAGACTCAGCCATCGCTGGGCGCCCATACCGCTTCTCCCCATGAAAAATACCGCGATGAGAAGCACAATGCCGGTGACGTAAAAGAAGAGGGAAAACCTGCTGAGCCAGATATAGTCAAAGCTGACAACCAAAAACAATGCGAGGACGCCGAGGACGAGCCAGGTCGCCTGTTTCAGGTAGAACGACACATGCTCCTCTTCCACGAGAGGACGTGTGGCGCTGTAGATCGTAAGAATGCCTATTACGGATATGACGACAATGACGGCAAGCATCGCCCAATCGAAGTTATTGATTAATCTGCGGTCGATTCTCAGCATGGAACGTGCAGGAACAACAAAAATTTACGGAGGACATTTCGCGCAGACTGAGGTAAAAAGTGACGTGGAGAGATACCGGTCTCCCCTGTCAGGCAGGATCACAACAATGGTCCCCTCTTTCAGCTCACTCGATTTTCTCAGGGCAACATGCATCGCCGCACCGCTCGACATGCCGACAAACAGACCTTCCTTCATTGCCAGCGTCCTCGTGGTATCAAACGCCTCGTCATCATTCACAAAATAATGCTCATCGAGCCTCGCAGGGTCGAATATCTTCGGCCTGATGGACTCCGACATATTCTTGAGTCCCTGTATCCTGTGGTTGAGGACAGGCTCCACCCCTACAATCCTGATATCGCTGTTAAACTCCTTGAGACGTTTGCTCACGCCCATCAAAGTGCCCGTTGTACCCATCCCGGCGACAAAGTGAGTAACACGTCCGTTCGTCTGCTCGATGATCTCTTTCCCTGTTGTCTCATAGTGGGCCATAACGTTTGCCTCATTGTCGAACTGATTGGGCATGTAGTATTTCCCCGGCTCATCGGAAAGAATCTTATGCGCCAGCCGTATTGCGCCGTCTGTTCCCTCTCTGGAGGGAGTAAGGATCAATTCTGCGCCAAAGGCTTCGAGGACCCGCCTCCGTTCGATGCTCACACACGCAGGCATGGTAAGCTTTACACGGTATCTCTTGGCGGTTGCCACCATGGCAAGTCCGATTCCCGTATTGCCTGATGTGGCTTCGAGTATGATCTTGTCTCTGGTGAGATCGCCCTGCTTCTCGGCAGCCTCGATCATATAAAGAGCGATGCGGTCCTTGATGGAACCGCCCGGGTTGTTGCCTTCGAGTTTTGCGAAGACTTTCACGCCCGGGTTAGGGTTCAACTCTATACTGGTAATCGGGGTGTTCCCGATGCACTGAAGGATTCCCATACTATTGCATTATAGAATATATGAACACGCAGTGGTCAAGGGATTGTTTGCAGTTGGGCCTGATGACAGGCAGGCACATGGTCAGCAAAACCCTGCTGATGCAGAATTTGAGTTATGCGCCATTATCTCCGCAGTTTGTATAGAACTATTCAGAATCCATATGATACCTATCCGCCCACAAAGGTGCTGCCACCATGCTTTTGCTGACCATGTGCCCGCTTGTCTGCTGAATAAATTACGTTCACGGATATACTTCCTCACTCGGCAAGCGCATTTTTCTGTAGTATAATTGAGAAAATATATATCGCTCCAGGCAAAACATAATCGGGAGGCATTAAAAAACATGAAAATCCGGATTGGAGAAATAGTTCTTCTTTGTTTCATCTGCCTTGCCCTTGTGCAGTGTGCGGTAAACCCTGTCACAGGCCAGAAAGAACTCATGCTCGTTTCCGAAGACCAGGAAATAGAGATGGGCAGGGAGTTCTATCCCAACGCGCTGTGGGGAGACATCGGGGGTGGAGGAGAATATAAGGACGAGCGATTAAAATCGTACCTGAAGGATGTCGTTATGCGCATTCACAGCGTATCTCACCGGCCGTCTCTCCCGGTTGATTTCGCGGTCCAGAACAGTTCGGTGCCGAATGCGTGGGCGATCCCGGGCCATGTTGTCATCACAAGGGGATTGCTCGCAGGGCTTGACAATGAAGCGGAATTTGCGTTCGTGATGGGGCATGAAATGGGTCATGTGGCGGCGCGCCACTCCGCGCGGCATATGACGTACAGCGTGCTGCAGCAGATAGGGCTCGGAGCGGCAGGGATTGGGCTGAGCGGATCAGAATACGCGAATCTTGCGCTGAATGTCGGCGCGGTCGGCAGCAGCCTCCTGCTCCTGAAATACAGCAGGGACGATGAACTGGAGGCAGACAGGCTCGGCATCGAGTATCTGGCGCGGCTCGGCTATGACCCGGACAACGCTGTCAGCGCGCACAGGAATCTTGAGAAGATTTCAGGAGAGTACATGCGGGCTGCAGGGAAAAACCCGGCCGAGCAGGGGTTTATGGAAGACCTGGTCTCCACCCACCCGAGGACTTCCGTACGGATCGAAGAACTTCAGCAGATGACAGCCTCACTACAGCCTGTCCGCGTCATCGGAGACGGCGTCTCCCGGACACGGTATCAGGAGATGAGCGGACCGGCCAGGAAAACAAACAGCATCTATCTCGATTACTATGATAAAGCGGTCAGGGAATATCAGCAGGGGAAGCTCTCTGAAGCTGAATCATTATTGACGAAAGCACTCGCCGCAGACAACCGCCAGCCGGCCTTTCATGCCATGAACGGCTTTATCATGCTGAAGAAGAAGGACTACACAAATGCGCAGAAATTTTTCGATGCTGCCCTGGCGGTCGACAGGGAGTACGAGCCGGCATACAGGGGGCTGGGGACGCTCAGGTATCTCCGGGAGGATTATTCCGGAGGGATTGAGTATCTGAAACAGGGACTCTCCCTCTATCCCCAGGACCTGAATGCTCACTATGTTCTGGGCATGAGTTACTACAAAATGAAGAAGTATACAGAAGCGGCCCCTCATCTGAAAACGTTTGCAGAGGGGACGCCGAAACATCCCGAAATCCATGGGATCCTCGGCGTATGCTATGAAAAAAGCGGAGACATTTCTTCCGCGTACAATGCATATGCAATGCAGGTGAAGGTAGCCCCTGACAACGAAATCGGCAGACACGCTGCCGCACGGGCGAAGGAATTGAAGCCCGCCGTTGAAAAGAAGAACCGTTAAGGCGCTTCCGGTGAAGATTGAAACACTGAGAACCATCGGGAAAAGGCTCCTGCAGGAACTTCCTCGTCAGAAAAAATTCCTCCGGACCCCTCTCGGCACCGGCGCATCAGGGGACAAGACCTATCCGGTCGATAAATTGGCCGAGGACATCATCCTTGCCGGCCTCGATGAATCAGGAGAATCCCTCACCATTATTTCCGAAGAAGCCGGCATGAAGGAGATGAAAGGCGGGGGCAGGCGGGTACTGATCGATCCGATCGACGGCAGCAGAAACGCGGTAGCCGGCATCCCCTTTTTCTGCACATCGATAGCAGTGGCAGACGGAGACACCATTGGAGATATGGAACTCGCGTATGTCGTAAACCTCGTCAACGGCGACGAATTCTGGGCTGAGAAGAACAGCGGGGCGTTCCTGAACAATGAAAAGATACACACGCAGCAAGACGATATTTTTTATCTCACCGCATACGAAGCACAGTCTCCCCATCGCGATATCACCCGTATCATTCCGCTTCTTTCGGAATCGAGGAAAACGCGGTGCCTCGGCGCTACGGCGCTTGACCTTTCCTATCTTGCAGCCGGCGCGATCAGCGTTTTTGCGAATCCGTCACCATCGAGAAGTTTTGACTTTGCAGGAGGATGGCTTCTGGTAAAGGAGGCGGGAGGGGTTTTTACCGACATGAACGGCGACCCTATCGACTCCGCCGGGATCGGCCTGAAAAAATCCGTCTCTTTACTGGCATCGGGAAACAGGCAACTGCACGAGAAGGCCCTGCACCTCCTGCACACCCTTAACACCTAACACTTAAAATTCATACATTTCCACGAGAGAAATCGGGCAACAAGTTTTCTCGCTCATTCTCGGCCCCGATGAAACCAGGGCCTGCGAGGCTTTTGCCTTCTATATTATTGAATATGGGTATTTGACTTTATCGGCAAAAAAATCCGCTCCAATACTTGTTGCCCGATTTCTGCCCTGAACAGGATGGACTATCCCGGGGCTATTCAGCTGGCGGAGAATCCGGCGGCGGCGCCTGCACTTCCTGCTCCGGGGTTTCTGCCTGAGGACTTTCAGCGACCGGCTGAACCGGCTCTTCACCGAATTCCTTTGCATAGTAGTAGCTGAAGATGATTGCGATGATCACGAGGCCGAGGTATGTCTGGAACAGGTAAGACATGAACGGGAAAGAGAAAAACGCGCCTATTACGGGAACCAACGTAAAAGGATAACTGATGAGCCCGAGGAAAAAACTGGCGACCAGATACCCTATGAAAAGCACGGTATAGAGCCAGAACCCGTTGGGATAGTGAACGAGAAACTTCACCGCCTCACTTATGGATTTGAAGGCTCCGGTGCCTTTGAAGTAGAGGGAAGCAAATCCGTAGAGCGTTACCGAGATAATCCCGATGATAAGGGTAAGAGCCACGATTACGATAATGAGAGAAAAAAACGTGACGAGAAACAGGGCGAGCGTTGAATCCAGGCTCTGGGCGTACGATATCAATGAAGCTACCCCGCCTCCGAAAATACCGAGAACAAAAAAGACGACGATAAGAAAAACGCCGATTACCGAGGTGAAGCCGAGCATGCGGAGAAAAAGCCTTTTCGCCTCTTCGAGGAATGCACGGGAGGTGAATTTCCGGGTCTTGTCCCGAATGGAGCGGCCGATAACCCCGATGGACCCTCCGAACACGTAAATGCCGAGCATGGTGACCATAAGAAAATAAAGGATGAAACTCGCAAGAACAATGAGAATAAGTCCAATATATTTCGACAGGAGGTCCGAGGTGCCGCTCAGTATTCTGAAGATGTCCTTCAGGTGGGTGAGCTCGGTAAGATCAATGCCGAATATGATAAAGGCTATTGCGAGGGGTATCCCGACGATGATGAAAAAACCGATAATGCTGATAAACATCATGCCGACCTGAATGAGCACAAGCGGCCAGTGCCGGTTGATCAGCAGGAAACCATCTTTCATCGCCTCAATGTATTTCATCGATATCTTCTACCATAATCTCTTCATAAGCATCAGCGGGCAATTCCCTGATAAACCGGGATGGTCTTAAAAACCCCAGGCCGTGCCATTCTTCAGACGTAATCGGGTAGCAGAGGTACAGGTCATCCTTCGCCCGTGTGACCGCAACGTAAAAAAGCCTCCGCTCCTCCTCTTCATAGTCTGTTTTCAGCGACTTGGCCGAGGGGAACCTGCCGTCATTCAGGCCTATGATAAAAACCGTACTCCACTCAAGTCCCTTTGCCTGATGTACAGTAGAAAGTATAACACATTCCCTTTCGCCTTCCCCTTCCCCCGCTTCCCCGCCTGATGGACTTTCCAGGCTCATTTCACTGACAAAGGTTTCCAGTGAGGTATAGTGCAGCGCAAACTTCGTCATCTGTTCGATGTCTTCAATTCTCTCTTCGGCATTCGGATACCGGTTGTAGAGATAATCTTCATAGCCGTGCCTGAGGATATGTTCTATGGCTGAAGAAGGGGGCAGAAGGGCAGCATCCTGTCCGCCGCTCCTCAATGCCTTTATAAGGGCGAGAAAGAGAGAGAAGCTGTCTGCGGCCTTTCCCGGGACAATTCTTCCCATCCCTTCTATTGCGTCAAGGGGGCTCTCCGAACCGCTGATCCCCTCCCAGATTCTCCCTGCTGTGATGTTCCCTATCCCGGGCATGAGCTTGACGATCCTTTTCCAGCTGAGCTCATCATAGGGATTGATCACGACCCTGAGGAAAGAGAGGATGTCCTTGATATGCGCCTGCTCGAAAAATTTCAATCCCGACCTCACCTCAAAGGGGATCCCCCTTCTCTGGAGCTCCATCTGGAGTTCCATCGACTGATAGTGAGATCGGTACAACACCGCTATCTCGTTCAATGTCGTGCCTTCAGCGTTCATGTCGAGTATCTTCTGGGCCGCAAAGTCCGACTGCTGAAACGTGTCTTTGAGCGGGACGAGACACGGCAGAGCGCCCCTGTTCTTTACCGAATGGAGTTCCTTGTGAAACTGCCTGCTGTTCTGAAGGATGCTCTCGTTTGCAAGATGAAGGATCTCGGGTGTCGAGCGGTAATTGATCGTTAAACTGAAGACCGTCGCATCAGGATATCGCTCGGAAAATTTCAGGATGTTTTCGAAATCAGCTCCCCTGAATGAATAGATCGACTGGGCATCGTCGCCCACTACCATAAGGTTTCTGTTTGCACCTGCCAGCAGATCGACAATCTGCGCCTGCAGCGTATTGGTATCCTGATACTCGTCGACGAGGATGTGCATAAACTGTGAAGAATAATGCCTGCGTATATCCTTATGCTCTGTAAGCAGCCGCTTCCAGTTTGTCAGCAGATCGTCGAAGTCCATCAGGTTCAGGGCCTGCTTTTTTGTTTCGTACCGTTCGATGATGCGCCCTATTTCATCGATGACAGCGCTGAAATGAGGGAACCGCAGGGGTATAATTTCACTGAGAACGCCTTCCTTGTTTTTCATCAGGCCGTATATCTCGCAGAGCACCGAGCCTTTGGGGAGGATCGCCTCCCTCTGTTTCACCTCGGCGAGGCAGATATCGAACAGGTCTTTTGCGTCTTCCCTGTCGAGGATCGAAAACCCTTCTTTATACCCGATAAGCATGCAGTGCCGCCGCAGCAGCATATTGGCAACATGGTGAAAGGTCCCTCCCCTGAGCCCCTGCGTATTTCTGCCGATGAGAAATTCCACCCTCCGCATCATCTCTTTGGCGGCCTTATTGGTAAAGGTCAGGAGGAGGATATTTTCAGGCCTGACGCCCGTCTCTATCAAGCGGGCGACCCGGTAGGTAACGGTCCTTGTCTTTCCCGTGCCCGCACCCGCGAGCACAAGCATCGGTCCTCCGGGGAACATTACGACCGCATGCTGCTCGCTATTAAGCTCCTTTTCGTACTGCAGCCGCGGGCCCGAAGACTGCCGGTTGAGATAGTACTTTTTCATATTTTTCCTTATTCATTATGCTTCGGGAATTCCCCCTTAATAAAGGGGGCAGGAGGTTGTTTCTCAGCCTTCCTGTAATCGCCGGAGACAGAGTATTTTCGCTCATTCTCGGTCGTTCCTCCCTGCGAGGCTTTTGCCTCTTTATTTCATACTATTTATTTGACTATCGGCAAAAAAATCCGCTCAAATACTCTATCGCCGTCTCACATTCATTTCAGCCTCACTGCAATCTCCTGCGCAAAATTCCCCAGCGAGTCATCGCGCGCGCCGAAAACCACATAATGGTCCCATTCCTGTAAACGCTCAAAGAGCTGTTTTCTGTCGGGCAACACCTCTGCTGATTTCCCCGCCTTCTGAATCTCTGTCAACAGGTCTTCGCTTGCTATGTCCTTTTGTGACGTTCCGCCTGCGTAATAGATCGGGAGCAGGATGAGATGGTCTTCCCTGCGGAGATGCTGCAGAAACGTATCGATATATCCCTGTTTCATCAGGCGCGTCGGGCCGAACCCATGAGGCTGGAAGATATAGCAAACAGCCGGTGAAATGTTTTTCACCGTTTCCATCAGGGACGCTATCTTATGCGGGTTGTGGGCGTAATCATCGATCACCAGATGCCTGCCGTTGTTGAGGTGAATATCGAACCGCCGTTCAATCCCCGAGAACTCGGGAAGCGCTCCGGAAATGTCCCGACGCGGTATCCCCATTTCTGAAAGCAGCGCAATACATGAAAGGGCATTGTAGAGATTATATTTTCCCGGCAGAGAAAGCTGTAAAAACTTCACCATGCAATCGGAATTTTGTGCTGAGGGGGTGATATTCGACTGCCTCCGGCCGGTATGCTGATTCGGTATCGACAGAAAACCAGACAAGATTTTCAAAATGACATCTGCTCAGGTGCGGATCATCGCTGTTGACGATTGTGATCTCCTTTGTATTCCTGCCGAGGGTCTCGAACATCCTGGAAGTCTTCCCCTATGGTAGTATGGTCAAGGCTCACATTGGCAATGATCGAAAAAAAGGGCCGATAACTCGACGATCGAACCATCGGATTCGCATGCTTCGATGACGAGAAGATCCGAACTTCCGGCCAGGGAATTTCCCGGGTTGCTTTGCGTTTTGAACTGCCGCACCCTTCCGCCGCCGATGAAATTCGGCTGCAGTCCGAGTTGTTTCATCAAAAAAGCGAGCATGCCTGCGGTAGTGGATTTTCCGCTTGTCCCTGCCACCGCCACTGTCCTGAATGCGGATACGATTTCAGCGAGATATTCGGGGCGGGTTTTCATCGGAACGCCAAGGCGCCTTGCCTTGACAACCTCCGGCTGATTGTCCTCTACCGCAGTGCTGAAGATAGCGGCATCCAGTGACCTGTCGATCCCTGAGCCGTCCTGGGGGACTATGACTGCCCCTTTTGCTTTGAGAATGGTGCAGATGGGATGATCGGGAAATGCGTCGAATAACCGGTCGGAGCCGGCAACACGATGCCCCCGGTCTGCCATAAAACCTGCGATGGCGGACATACCGCTGCCGCCGATCCCTGAGAAAAAGAGTTTTAGCATATGAATTTTTATTGTACGGCAAATGGAAGAAAATACTCTATTCTCCCGTTTCACGCAATGCCGCAGCCGGTCTTGACCACGGGTTGATAATTGCCCGAAGTAGCCGCAGGCTTTCCGCCCCGGCGGATCGCTGAGGTGATAGCCTGCGCCCGGGACGCAACCTAAAGGTTGCGGCTACCCATGCGGTGAACGCTTACTTCCGGCAAATTCGCTGAGTTGATAAATATTCTTCAAAGAAGGTATAATATCAGTTAAATTTTTTGGAGGTGATCTATGCTTTTCACTTTGATAGATATGGCATATGCAATGGGACCCACCCCGCAGGGTGGTGGAGGACAAGGCGGCGCAGGAGGGCTGTTGGGAAGCCTCCTCCCTTTGGTGCTCATATTCGTTATTTTCTATTTCCTGCTCATACGGCCGCAGCAGAAAAAGGCCAAAGAACATAAAAACATGCTCGATAACCTCAAGAAGGGTGACAAGATCATCACTTCCGGGGGCATTTATGGCATTATCGAGGCTGTCGGCGCCAATACCATTACGATCAAGGTCGGTGAAAACGTAAAGGTCAAGCTCGGCAAGCCCTATGTTGCCGCACTCAGAGCGGCTTCGGACGAAGACTAGGCAGATCTCATATGTCATTTGCGGAGGCTGAATGAAGAAGAATATTCTCTGGAGATTACTCCTGATAGGCGTAACCGTTATCCTTGCAGTTATTTTTTTCCTCCCCAATACCCCTGTGTTTCAACATATGCCTGAGTGGTGGAAGAGCACCATGCCGGATAAGGGCATTGTTCTCGGGCTTGGACCTCCAGGGAGGGCTGCATCTCGTATTCGAGGTCGAGGGAGACAAAGCGGTCGAGATAACAACAGAACGATACGCGGCGCGGCTGAAGGACCTGTTGGCAAAGAAAAACCTGCCTGCTGACGTGAAGGCAAGCGGTCTTGATATTACGGTCGCAGCTTCCACTGCAGAAACAACGGAGCTGGTGAAAAATACCTATTCGATGCTTGTCCCTGTTGAAACAGGCAGCAGGCTTGTCTACAGGATCTCAGAGAAGGAGGCAACCAGGATCAAGGACAGCGCCGCTGATCAGGCGCTCGAAACAATCCGCAACAGGATCGACCAGTTTGGGGTTTCCGAACCGACGATCCACCGGCAGGGTGAAAACGAGATCGTTGTCCAGCTTCCCGGCGTCAAAGACCCGAAACGTGCCATTGACCTCATCGGGAAGACCGCCCAGCTCGAATTCAAGATAGTGGATGACGATGCCAAGGTGGCTGCTGAACTGCCGCAGTCCATCGCGCCGGGCGAAGAAGAAGCAGTCCTGCAGCAGTTTGCCGGCAGGATTCCGGAAGATACCGATATCCTGTTCGAGAAAAAGGTGAACAGCGAGACAGGCGCGGTCCGGAAATTTCCGCTTCTCATTAAGAAACAGGCCTCCCTCACAGGAGAGCTCCTGAGCGATGCAAAGGTGAATCTCGACTCCCAGTATAATGAGCCCTATGTCTCCATATCCTTTAACGCCGACGGCGCAAAGCTTTTTGAAGAGACAACAGGTGCGAATGTAAAGAAGAGGCTTGCGATAATCCTCGATAATACCGTCTACTCAGCCCCTGTTATCCAGGAGAAGATAGCGGGCGGAAATGCCCAGATAACCGGAAGTTTTACCATGGACGAAGCAAAAGACCTCAGCATTGTTTTGAGGGCCGGCGCCTTGCCTGCCCCGCTGAAGATGCTCCAGAACGTAACGGTCGGACCTTCCCTCGGGAGGGACTCGATAGAGGCAGGAAAGATGGCCGGCGATTATCGGGACGATAGCGGTGGTGATATTCATGATCTTCTACTACCAGCTTTCCGGTGTCATTGCAGACTTTGCCCTGCTTCTCAATATCATCCTCCTTCTCGGCGCGATGGCATCCCTGAATGCAACGCTCACCCTTCCGGGCATTGCGGGGATAATCCTCGCCATCGGTATGGCGGTTGACTCGAACGTCCTGATGTTCGAGAGGATGCGTGATGAACTGAGGGCGGGAAAGACGCCGCGGGCCGCGGTTGATTCAGGGTATCATAAGGCATTCTGGACGATCTTCGACTCCCATGTTACGACGCTTAATCACCGCAGCGGTATTATTTCAGTTCGGCACCGGTCCGATTAAAGGGTTTGCCGTAACACTGAGCCTCGGCGTTTCGATAAATTTATTTACCGCGCTCATCGGTACAAAATCCGTATTCGACATCATCAACAGCAAACGTGAATTAAAGAAGCTGAGCATATAGGAGAAAAGACAAGAAATGATAGAACTGATCAAAAACCCGAACATCGATTTCCTCGGTAAACGATATATCGCTTTTGTTATCTCCGGGATTTTATCGATCATCGGCATTGTTGCCATCGTACAGATCGCCACCGGCCATGCAAACCTCGGCATCGATTTTGCGGGGGGAACCGCCATACAGTTGAAGTTTGAAAAACCGGTTGTGCTGCATGAGGTGAGGGTTGCCCTCGAAAACAGCGGGCTGAAAGATCTCGATCTCCAGGATCTGCCGAGCGAAAACAAGGTCCTCATCAGGGTGAAAAAATCCGAACTGGAACTCGGCAAGGTTTCCGATACCATAACCGGCATCCTTACCCAGAAGTTTCCGGATAACCCTTACGTAGTCGATTCAACGACAGCCATCGGACCAAAGGTAGGCGGAAGGCTGAGGGCTGATGCCGCAAAAGCGGTTGCCGTTGCCATCATCGGGATACTCATCTATGTCGCATTCCGGTTTCAGTTCAAGTTCGGCGTTGCCGCAACCATTGCAACATTCCATGACGTGCTTGCCGTGCTCGGGATCTTCTTTATAATGGGCAAAGAGATCAACCTTATCCTGATCACCGCTCTCCTTACCATTGCAGGGTATTCCCTCACCGATACTGTCGTCGTTTTCGACAGGATCAGGGAAAACCTGAAAGCAAGACAGAGGGAAAGTGTTGAAGCGGTAATGAATATCAGCATTAATGAAGTGTTGTCACGGACAATTATAACCTCTACGACTGTTCTCATCACATCAATAGCGCTCTTTTTCTTCGGCGGAGAGGTCCTGCATGATTTTTCCCTGGCGATGATAATGGGTGTTGTCATCGGCACCTATTCGTCCATCTTTGTGGCAAGTCCGATAGTCCTCCTCTGGGGCGGCGCAAGACCCTTTGCAAAGAAATAAGAGGTCAAGTGGTCAAGGATTCTGAGGATTCGAGCGTTAATACTGAACACTCATACCCTTGAATCCTTGAATCCTTGAACCCTTTCTGCACGTTATGCACCGCCGGTGGCTGGTCAATAGGACAAACCCCGCGTTCATACAGCACCTCTCAAAAACCGCTTCTGTTTCACCCCTTCTCGCACAAATCCTCATTAACAGAGGGATAAAAACAGCCTGGGACATACGCTCCTACCTGGACCACGGGCTTGCCGACCTCTCTGACCCTTTCGCGATGCAGGGGATGAAAGAAGCGGTTGTCCGGATTATGGAGGCATCCCGCAGCAGTCAAAAAGTACTCGTTCACGGCGACTATGACGCCGACGGCCTTACTGCAACAGCCTTGCTCCTCAAGGCGTTACAACTGGCCGGCATCGAAACCTGCTATTTTATCCCGAACAGGATGGAGCATGGATATGGGTTCCATCCCGCATCAATAAAAAAGGCAAAACTGTCAGGGGCTTCCCTGATCATAACGGTTGACTGCGGGATAACCTCTTTCGAAACAGCGGAGATCTGCAGGAGGGAAGGAATCGATCTCATTATCACCGACCACCATGAACCGGCTGCAGCACATGGACAGAAACTCGGAGAGGAGGCGGCGGGAATGAGGCCTCTCACCGGCAGTTCAGACTGCCTGATGCGCTTGCTGTTATCAACCCGAAACTATCGGCTGCCGACTGTCAGCTTTCGACATTATCCGGCGCCGGTATTGCATTGAAACTCAGTCATGCCATTTTCATGTCCGCACATAACAACGATTCGCATTTAATGATGCGCGATTTATTGGACCTTGCCGCACTCGGTACGACAGCCGATGTCGTGCCCCTGACCGGTGAAAACAGGATTATTGTTAAGGAAGGCCTGACGCTGATCGGGAACGGAATATGTCCGGGAATACAATCCCTGAAAAGGGTTGCAGGAATCGACGGAAAAAGACCTTCGGCGGGCCTGCTCTCATTCTCTCTGATCCCGAGAATCAATGCGGCGGGAAGGATGGCCGATGCAAACGACGTTATAAAACTCTTTCTCACCGATTCCGTGGATGAGGCGGACAGACTGTCGCTCTGGCTTGATACCCTGAATTCCGCGGAGGCAGCAGATAGAAGAAGAAGCATATCAGGAAGCCCTCTCCCTGCTCGGCGTAAGGGGGACAGGCCCTGCGATTGTACTTGCCTCTGAAAAATGGCATAAGGGGATCGTCGGCATTGTGGCCTCGCGTCTTGCAGAGGCATTTTACCGCCCTGCGTTCATCTTCTCCATTGAGGACGGCATTGCGAAAGGTTCTGCAAGAAGCATCCCTTCTTTCAATCTCTATAATGCCCTGACAGGGTGCAAAGAGTTCCTCAGAAGGTTCGGCGGGCATAAGCTGGCAGCAGGTCTGGAACTGGAAGTGGAAAACCTTTCTTCCTTCGGGAAGTGCATGAACCGCCTGGCAGAAGAGAGCCTTTCGGAGGCGGATCTGGTTCCCTCGCTCGAAATCGACGCGGACATAAAATTTTCCGATATCGGGTTTCACCTCACGGAAGAGTTTTCAAAACTCGAGCCTTTTGGCTATGGCAACCCGGAGCCAATCCTCGGATCGAAAGAGCTTGAGATGTTATTCCCGAAGATCCTGAAAAACGCTCATCTCAAAATGAAGCTCAGAAAGAATAACCGTTCCCTCGATGCGATAGGGTTTAACATGGCGCCGCTCCTCGATAAACTCGGCCCTGCAGGCACCGTTGACGCCGTATTTACCCTTTGCGTCAATGAATGGGAAGGGAAAAGCACCCTGCAGCTCAACCTGAGAGCGTTAAGGCCGAGCCGGTGAAAAAAGTAGGTAGTAGATAGTAGGTAGTAGAAGATAGTTTACCAGGATATTCTGTATCCGCAATCCTAATTCCTACATTCTACCTGCTACTACTACTACGTCCCTGCTGTCTCTATTGAACAAAATTGTATAATAGGCATGGAAGAGAACTTGTAGACATTGACCTTCTCATCAAGAAAGTTCTTTCTTATAATCCTGACGCAGATATTGAACTTCTGAAACAGGCCCATCTTTTTTCGAATAAAGCCCACGGCAGTCAGACGAGAAGAGAGGGCTCCCCGTATATAGAACATCCGCTGGCCGTCGCCTCACTGCTTGCCGACATGAAAATGGATATTGCAACAATAGCATCAGGCCTTCTCCACGATACTATTGAAGATACGGAAACAACGGAAAAAGACATCAGGGACCAGTTCGGAAAAGAAATAGCCTTCCTCGTGGCTGCACTGACAAAACTCTCGAAAATAGAATTCATGACAAGAGAAGAAGCGCAGGCGGAAAACTTCAGAAAGATGCTTTTGGCCATGTCTGAGGATGTACGGGTGATGCTGATTAAGTTTGCGGACAGGCTCCATAATATGCGCACCCTGCAGCACCTTCCGGAAAACAAGCAGCAGCGGATAGCGCGTGAAACACTCGAAATCTACGCGCCGATAGCGAACAGGCTCGGTATCGGCTGGTTGAGGACAGAACTTGAAGATCAGAGTTTCAAATTTCTCATGCCCGAACTCTTCAGCGAACTCGTCAGAAAAGTCGCGAAAAGAAAAGAGGAGCAGGAAGCCTATTTAAAAGAGGTGACCGAAATCGTAACCGGCAAGCTGAAGGCAGAAGGGATCCCCGGGAAACTATCCTGGAGGATAAAACATTACTACGGCATTTATCAGAAGATGCAGCAGCAGGGGATCCCCTTCGAGCAGGTCCATGATGTTCTCGGCCTGAGGATAATTACCGATACAAAAGCCAACTGCTATGCGATTCTCGGTCTCATCCATTCTCTCTGGCCGCCCGTACCCGGGCGGTTTAAGGATTATATCGGTGTGCCGAAATCAAACATGTACCAATCCCTGCATACCACCGTGATAGGCCCGAAAGGGGAACGGGTGGAGTTTCAGATAAGGACAGCCGAGATGAATATGCTCGCAGAGCACGGCATCGCATCTCACTGGAAGTATAAGGAAAAAGGCAGAATCGATGAAAAAAGCGACCGCTATATCTCCTGGCTGAGAGAGTTGATCACCGCGCAGAGAGAAATGACCACTGCCGAAGACTTCATCGAAGCCTTCAAAGGCGAGGTAGTTCCGGAAGTTATTTATGCCTTCACTCCGACGGGAGAAATCAAGGAGATGCCGGTCGGCTCAACCCCTGTTGATTTTGCCTACAGTATCCATACGCAGGTAGGCAACAAGTGTGTGGGAGCAAAGGTGAACGGAAGGATAGTCCCGTTGCGGTTTATTTTAAGAAACGGTGACACCGTCGAGATCCTCACCGCACCGACTCAGGGACCGAGCAGGGACTGGCTCAAATTCGTCGTTACCCAGCGCGCAAAGAGCAGGATCAAGCAGTGGATAAAGGCTGAGGAACGGAAACAGAGCATCGAACTCGGCCAGAAACTCCTTGAAGGGGAGCTGAGGAAGCACGATCTCGGACAAGCCATCTTTAAATCAGAAGAGATGCAGAAAGCCATGGAGTTCTTCGGCGGCTCTTCCCTTGATGACCTCTATGCGTTCATCGGGCATGGAAAGATCTCTGCCCATCAGGTCGTCAACAAGTTATTGCCGGAAAAGCCTGTCGAAGAGGTTCCCATAACAACAGCCGCGAAACCGAAGGAGCAGAAGGGAATAACGATTAAAGGGGTGGACAATGTTCTCTATCACACCGCAAAATGCTGTTTCCCCATCCCCGGTGACGGTCTTATCGGATTTGTGACAAGAGGAAGGGGCGTAACGATTCACCGGAAAGACTGTCCGAACCTCGACAGACTGGTTGTTGAGGAAGCGCGGCTGGTTGATGTTGAATGGAAAGCAGCAGGGGAAGCTACCTCCCCTGTCCGGCTGCTTATAGAAACCGTCGACCAGCCCGGCATCCTTGCAAGCCTCAGTGCGCTTATATCCTCAGTGAACATCAATATCAGCAACGCAACAGTGAATTCAACAGAAGACAAAAAAGCCCATATCACCTTCATCCTCGATGTGAAAGATAAAAAACAGCTGTCGGTACTGATCCAGAAAATCGCCCAGCTCGAGGGCGTGCTAAGGGTCAGCAGATAGAGGACCGGCCTACTCAAACGCCGGATCTGCCGAGTTAAATTATGGGGATTCTGTCACCCGTATGTGCCCGGCAGGTCTTCAGTATGATATAATGGAGTGTAATGGCAGAAATAAGGATAGGGTGTACCGGCTTTTACTATGACCACTGGAAGGGAACCTTTTATCCTGAAGATGTCCCGAAAAACCACTGGCTTGAATACTACAGCGGGCGCTTTGCTACCGTCGAGATCAATGTTACCTTTTACCGGCTTCCCGAGCGTGAGGCCTTTGCGAAATGGTGCCTGTCAACGCCTGACGATTTTATCTTTTCTCTGAAAGGAAGCCGGTTCATTACGCACGTAAAAAAACTGAAGGACTGCGAAGAACCGCTCGATGCCTTTTACTCCCGCGCCTCTGTGTTAAAGGAAAAACTGGCCGTAATTCTCTGGCAGTTCCCGCCGACATTCAATATGGACGTTGAGCGTTTAAAGGAGTTTCTCGAGGCACTGAAACCGTATTCAATGAGAAATGCCTTTGAATTCAGGAACAAGAACTGGATCAACAAAAAGGTCTTCCATCTCCTCGAAAAATATAATGCAGCCGTATGCATGGCTGACCATCCCGCCTATCTCGCTGACGTGCCGGTCACCGCTGATTTTCTCTACATCCGGAGACACGGGAAGGAAGGGAACTCATCGACGTCCTACAGCATCGACTCGCTTAAGGAAGATGCAAAGTTCATCAAAGCCCTTACAAAGCAGAAGAAGGACGTGTATCTCTATTTCAATAACGATGCCCTCGGCTACGCGCCGAAGAACGCGGCAGAAATCATCGGCCTTCTCGATAAAAAGAAGCGGTAGGCTATTTTGCCCAATCCATCCTGATCTTCTTTCTCTTGTATAAATATTTCTCTGCAGAGAGGGCTGCAATGCATCCGTGGGATGCTGCAACAACAACCTGACGTATCTCGGTGCAGGAGACATCCCCTGCTGCGAAAACCCCTGGGATGGAGGTTTCCATCATGCTGTTGAGGGGGATACACCCGTCTTCGCCGGTTTCAAGCGCCCCGAAGAGAAAGTCCACAACCGGCTTGTTCCCGTAAAGGTAGACAAAAACTCCTGCCAGTTCCAATTCAGATTCTTTCCCTTCAGGATCGAGCATTCTTATCCGTTCCACCACTTCCCTGCCCTCGATTGCCGTAATCTTATAGCCTGCTAATACTTTAATATTCGGCTCCTGGAGAACGGGATGATCATCCGACGCGAGTTTCGCAGCCGGGGAGATGAGATACACAGTCTCCGCAAAGCGTGTGAGCACGCCTGCCTCCTTTATCGCTTCTTCGGAATTGCCGATTACGCACACCTTCAGCCCCCGGTAGAATGCCGCATCGCAGATGGCGCAATAGCTGACGCCCCTGCCAAGATACTCCCCCTCGCCCTTTATACCGGGTTTTCTGCCCATAGAGCCGGTTGCGATGATCATGGTTTTTCCGCTGTACCCCATGTCCATGGTAATCGCTTCTTTCACTTCATCCACAACATTGACGCCGACAACCTGGGCCTCCCGGTATTCAGCGCCGAATGCAACCGCCTGCTGCCTCATGATATCGAGCAGTTCTTTGCCGGAAACAGGGCTCGTTAGCCCCGGATAGTTCTCTATCCTGCTCGAATATGCAAGCGCGCCCGCAGTCGGAGATTTATCAAGCACAATCGTTTTTAACTTCGCCCTTGCTGCATACTGCGCCGCTGTCAGCCCCGCCGGGCCTCCGCCGATAATAATTACATCATAGATGCCTGTCTCTTCTGCCATAAATCCTCCTGTCTAAAATGAACTGCCCCGCAGCCCTGAACCCCTTCGGGACGAAGTATCAAGAATTGAAAATGCCTGATACGGGGTGTCATTCCGCACTTGATGCGGAATCCAGGTTTTCTTTCTTCTGGATTCCCGCCTGCGCGGGAATGACGATTTTCTCTGCCCCAGTGCAGAGCTTCACGGCATTCTTTGACGAAATAATTTTTCGACCACTATCTGCATCATTTACCCCATCAGGATATCCAGAAGTCTGTCGAGCTCCTCAAGGGAATAATATTCGATCTCTATCTTGCCCCTCTTGCCTTTGTTCATGACCCTCACCTTTGTCCCGAGATGTTTGATCAGCTTCTCTTCGAGTGAGGCCACCTGGGGGTCTTTCACTTCATGCTCCCGGGGAGGCGTTGCGGCCTTTTTCGACAGGAGTTCGGCCTCCCTCACGTTAAGCCCTCTTTTTATTATTTTCCTTGCCGCTTCGATTTGGTTGGCTTTTCCTTCTATCGCAAGGAGCGCCTTTGCATGCCCGATCGTGAGCGACCCGTTGTAGAGCAGCGATTTTATCTCTTCAGGCAATTTCAGCAGTCTCAGATAATTCGCAATCGTGGCCCTATCCTTGCCGACCTTTTCAGAGAGCTCTTCCTGCGTCAGGTGAAACTCGGTAATCAGCCGGTTAAATGCTTCGGCCGCTTCGATAGGATTCAGGTCTTCCCGCTGGATATTTTCGATAAGGGCGATTTCGAGTGAATCTCTGGAAGCGACATTTTTTATCAGGGCAGGGATTTTTTTCAACCCCGCCAGTGACGATGCCCGCCATCTCCGCTCCCCGGTAATAAGCCTGAACGTCCCGTCACCGACACGCGAGACGATTACCGGTTGGAGCACCCCCCTTTCTTTTATGGAGGTTGCGAGTTCATTGAGGGAATCGTTCCTGAACGTCTTTCGCGGCTGCTGATCGCCGGGGAAGATGCGGCTGATATCCAGATAGACGATCTCATCGCCCCGTTCGGGGATTAAGGACTCAAGCCCTTTGCCTAACGCTGTTTTCATTCAGTATCTCCTTTGCAAGGGACAGATAACTCTGCGCCCCCTTTGAGCGGATATCATAGAGAATCGCCGGTTTCCCATGACTCGGCGCCTCTCCCAGGGTAACGTTACGGGGGATCACCGTCTGAAATACCTTATCACCGAAATGCTTCCTGACCTCTCTGGCGACCTCCTCGGACAGATTGTTTCGTGCATCATGCATCGTAAGAATGATCCCCTCGATTTCAAGGTCGGGGTTCAGGGAACCTCTCACTCTGCGCAGGGTATTCGTCAAATGGCCGAGCCCTTCAAGGGCGTAATATTCACATTGGACGGGAATGAGCACAGAGTCCGCTGCAACAAGCGCGTTCAAGGTAAGCAATCCCAGAGACGGCGGGCAATCGATAAAAATATACCGATACTTTTCACGGACTGAATCTACCGCACTGTGTAATATACGCTCCCTGTCCTCTTTTCCAACAAGTTCAACCTCTGCGCCGAGCAGGTCCATGGTAGACGGCAGGATGCTGAGATGTTCTACAACAGTCGTCTGCAGGGCATCTTCGATACCGCATGTTCCTGCATACACATCATAGAGACTTCTGCCAATGCCCTCCCGCGGTATGCCAAGTCCGGATGTGGCATTCCCCTGCGGGTCTGTATCGATAAGAAGGATTTCTTTTTCAGCAAGTGCGAGGGATGCGGCGAGATTAATGGCCGTCGTTGTCTTCCCGACCCCGCCTTTCTGATTGACTATTGCTATAATTTTTCCCATAGGTTCAGCAGGTTTGAATGCTGCTATTATACCAGTTCAACAGGCTGTTGAATAAGGGGGATCGAATACCCATAAAGATTCAGCCCCCACCCGGCCTTTGTTCCCCGGATTGAACAGGCAACAGACTGTAACGATATGGCCCATTATTTGTGATATACTTTCTTGAAAAGAGAGAGTAAAAACGCATTGTTTTCTATTATTTTTTTGATAAGGAGGCCAATACAATGATAAAGGATATCCACTGGCTGGGGCATGACACATTTAAGATCGCAGGAGAAAAGGTAATCTATACCGATCCCTTCAAGATCAAAAAGAAAGACACCGCTGATATCATACTCATCACCCATGAGCATTACGACCACTGCTCTCCGGATGACGTAAAGGCTGTCCAGGGACCGAATACCGTCATCGTCGCTCCGTCCGACTGTGCAAAAAAGCTTTCCGGAAACGTGAAGGTCGTCAAACCCGGCGATACAATAACCGTAGAGGGCGTTGTGATCGAGGCGGTGCCTTCGTATAACACAAATAAGAAGTTTCATCCGAAGGCAAACGGCTGGGTCGGCTATATTTTCACGGTCAAAGGTCATCGTATCTACATCGCGGGTGATACCGATTATATCCCCGAGATGAAAACCTTCAAGGCGGATATCGCTCTCCTCCCGGTCTCCGGCACATACGTTATGACAGCAGAAGAAGCAATAAAGGCAGCGCTCGATATCAGGCCCAAACTCGCGATACCAATGCATTACGGTTCGATTGTCGGTTCTGAGAGTGATGCGAAGGTGTTTTCCGATGGACTGAAAGGAAAGATTGAGGTAACAATCCTCAGGGAAGAATAGTGAATGTCTCAGAGATAAAAGCGCAGATTAAAGGCGTCATCGGCAAAGAGATCTTCTTTTATGAAACAGTAGGCTCGACCAATACCGTCGGTGCAGAACTATTCGAAAAAGCTTCAGAAGGCGCGGTTGTTCTGGCCGACAGCCAGGAAAGGGGAAGGGGAAGGCGCGGCAGAACCTGGATTTCCCCTGCCGGCGTAAATCTCCACATGAGCGTTATCCTCAGACCGAAGATGGAGATCAGGGATGCAACCCTTATCACCATAATGGCTGCCGTTGCATGCGCAACAGCGTTGAGAAAAGCGACGGGGCTTGATGTTTCGATCAAATGGCCGAACGATCTGACAGTCTCCGGAAAGAAACTCGGAGGGATACTCACTGACCTCAAAACAGAAAAGGGCATGATCGTTGCGGCGATCGTCGGCATAGGGATAAATGTAAACAGTGATACCGATACATTTCCGGGGGAAGTGAACAAGATAGCAACGTCGGTGAAAAAAGAAACAGGGAACCTTTACGCAAGGGAAGCGATAACTGTTGCGGTCCTCGGCGAGATAGACAGATGGTATACAATTTTGCAGAGGGCGGATAACAATATGCTCCTTTCTGAATGGAAACGGCTGAATTCCACTCTCGGCAAACAAGTCGCCGTAACCCTCGGGGAAGAAACCTTCAACGGCGTTGCAGAGGATATCGATGATGAAGGGAGGCTTCTTCTGCAGCTTCCTTCAGGAGAGATAAAAAGGATAAGCTCAGGGGATCTGACGGTATTGAGATAAATGCTGATCGCGATAGACATAGGTAACTCATCAATAAATATAGGTTATTTTACTGAAACGGGCCTGTTTGTTCAGAAAATAAACACATCCCCATTGAGGGCACCTTCACAATACGGTCTCCTCTTTTCCCGATTCATGAAAGAAAAAAACATAGACAAAAAACCTCAGGGAAGTATAATATCTTCTGTTGTTTCAGGCCATACCAAGGTCTTGATGAAGGCCTTGAAAACGTTGACTTCTTCGGACCCTTTGGTCGTCCGTTGGACGCTCAAAACCGGCCTGAAATTCGCCGTCCCGAATCCGGAGGGACTTGGGTCGGACAGGATTGCAAACGCCGTTGCAGCATATGAATCGTATAAATCACCTGCGGCTGCGGTTGATTTCGGTACCGCTTCAACCGTGACTGTTGTCGGCAGAGACGCACGCTATATCGGAGGATCGATATTGCCCGGGATCCGGCTGATGAATGCTTCACTCTCAAAAGGCACTTCCCAACTGCAGGAAGCGCCGCTGGTGCCCCCTGCATCGGCTCTGGGCATCGATACCATACACTGCATTCAGTCCGGTCTATTTTACGGAACAGCCGGGGCCGTCGAACGGATTCTCTGCGAGATCGAGAAAGAAAACGGTTTTAAACTGAATGTTGTTGTCTCGGGAGGATTCGGTGAACTCATATCAGGGTTTCTTCAAAGAAAACATGACCTCCGTCCTCATCTTACCCTTGAGGGACTGAAATTGATCTATATGAGGAACGCCGATGCATGAACTGAGGAAGGACATCCTGCTCGGAAGATGGGTTGCCATACTTTCGGACTCAAGGGCGCCGGCAGAATACCCCCTCGCACACGAGGAGAAAAACGAACAGGACAACTGTGCTCTCTGTGCCAATCGTGAACACGAAACCCCGGCTGAAATAACGTCCATCAGAAGGCCGTCTACCCGGAAGAACGCCCCGGGATGGTGGGTGCGGGCGATTCCGAGCTTTCATCCTCTCTTTCAGATTGAGGGAGAACTGGGAAGAAAAGGGGTTGGGATTTACGATAGGATGAACAGTATCGGAGCAAACGAAATCCTGATCGAGTCTCCTGAACACAACAAGAGGCCGGAAGACCTTGGTATTGAACAGATGATCAGGGTCATCACCCTTTACAGGGACCGGGTAGCCGATCTTCATAAGGATGCGCGTCTCAGGTATGTTCTCATCTATAAAGACTCCGGAAAGGAGGCTGGCGCTATTTTTTCCCATCCTGTTTCTTTGCTCATGGCAACCCCGGTCATCCCCAGGACGGTGAAGGATGAACTCGATAACGCAAAACAGTATTATTCTTATAAAGAGCGGTGTATATTCTGTGATATAATGAGTGAGGAACTCAGGGTAGGTGAGCGGATCATCCTTGAAACAAGGAATTTTGTCGCCTTTTGTCCGTATGCGGGCCAGTTTCCTTTTGAGTCATGGATCGTTCCGAAACGTCATTGTTGTGCTTTTCATGAAATCACCGATGACGAAATAGAAGACATGGGGCTTATACTGATGTCCGTATTGCAAAAGTTGAGGAAGGTATTCAACGACCCTCCTTTCAACTACTATATCCACACAGCCCCGAATATGGTGCCACGGAGGGGGCACTGGCATACACTTGGCGAGGATTTTCACTGGCATCTTGAGTTGATCCCCCGGCTCGTCAGTACAAGCGGGTTTGAGTGGGGTTCAGGATTCTACGTCCTGCATACATCACCGGAAAATGCAGCAAAATACCTAAGGGAGGTTGAATAATGGAGATCAAAAGCATTCTTTTCCCGACAGATTTTTCTGAGGGAGCGTCTCAGGCCCTGCAGTACGCCACCGACATGGCAAAGAAGTACGGAGCCAAACTGCATATCGTGCACATAATCTACGATATCGCAAAGGCATCCGGCTGGTATGTCCCGCACAGGTCAGTCGATGAAATGTACAAAGAGATTCAGGAAGGGGCAAAAAAAGAACTCGAAAAGTTTGGAGTCAAGGAGTTGGGCGGAATGGAAAACATAGAGCGCAGTGTGCTTACGGGCGTTCCGCACGAAGAAATTATGAATTTCGCCAAAAAGAACAAGATCGATCTCATCATCATGGGAACACATGGGAGAAGCGGAATCGACAGGATCCTGTTCGGGAGCACCGCGGCGCAGGTCGTTCGCTATGCGCCATGCCCTGTTCTTACCGTAAGGGTTCCGGCGTATTAGGAATGAACTACCATGCGGGTATACCTCTCTGAGAATGCGTTTCTCGACCTCCTCCTCAGCTCTGCAGAGGTGTACAAAAAGGAATGCTATGGCCTGCTCCTCGGCTATCAGCTGGAAGACAGGTTTATCGTTGAGCATGCCTTCAGCGTCCAGACCGCAACGCGGCATCACAAAGGAGTTGAATACACCAGCAAGAATCACAAAAAAATAGAACCGATACTCGCGCGTTTTAAGAAGTTGCAGAAGATCGGCGATTTTCATTCCCACACGCAGTTCGGTCCCACAAAGGGTCTTCCGATCCCGAGTGAAGAAGACATTAACGGAATGATGCCCGATCATATATACCTGATTGTCGCGATCAACAATAACGAGAAGACACTGACATGGGGTGAGAAGAGAGACGGTACGATATCAGGTTCGGTGAGTGAATTCTTTTTCAAGATTTCTGCTCATTTTCTGAACGGCGGCTCGTCGGTAAAACGTGCGAAGATACACTGTCCTTTCCCGCCGGGATTTTGAGAACGGAAAAACAGGAGAAGCGGAGAAGAGGAGTATTTTCCCATTCGCTGTTTCCCTGTTTTCCCGTTTCATCCGAGCAGTATTGAGTTGATGCGTTTCTTATAGAATCAATGAGACTCAGTGCGAAAGTTCTTATTATCGGCAGCGGTCCTGCAGGGGCATCGGCAGCGCGGTGCCTTGCCGCACACGGCAGAGATGTTCTCCTTCTTGAAAAAAATCTCTCCTATGAAAAACCATGCGGGGGAGGGCTTTCCCTCCGTGCGTTCGAAGAACTTGGCATTCCCAAAGCTGCAATTAAGAGAGAAGTGCACAGGATACGGATCGTTTCTCCCCGCGGAGAAAGCGTTGATATCGCGTTGCAGGGCTGCGGACTGGCGATCGTCGGACGGAAGGAATTCGACAGCTCGCTCCGTCAGGCAGCTGAAGCAAAGGGAGCAAAAATAGTCGTGGGAGAATTCACAGGCATACAGGACTCAAAAGGTTACAGGGTCAGGGCGATGACAGGAGAGGAACAGCATGAGTTCGAAGCGGAATATGTCATTGCCGCCGACGGTGTGAATTCCAGGGTGAGGACCGCCCTCGGGATAAAGCCTTCCCGTTCATTTTTTACGGTATCCGAAAAGATCAGGGATGTGCACGCAGAGGTCTGCGAGTTCTGGTTTGGCGGTGACCATGCGCCTTACTCCTATTCATGGGTATTCCCTGCTTCAGAAGGGCTTTCAATCGGTACCGGAACCTTTCAGAGAGGAACGATAACAGCGCTCCTGCAGCGTTTCAAAGAAAAAAGAGGGCTCAATGCAGCGGGGACAAAGAAGGTGTATAGAATCCCGGCATGGAAAGGGGATCTTTTCAGCAGAGGAAACATACTCTTCGCCGGCGATGCAGCGGGGCAGGTGCTGCCACTGACATATGAGGGAATTTATTACGCGATGAAGTCAGGGGAATTGGCAGCACAGGCTATAATAGAAGAAAAAGTTGATACCTACAGGAGAGTATGGAAGGCACGGTTTCAGAGAAGATTTGTTCTTATGGATAAACTCAGAAACTATTATTTAAAAGACGACGCCTCTGCCGAACGGCTGGTTGCCCTTCATCGCAGGCCGGAGATACAAGAGGCATCCCTGCAGCTTTGGGCCATGAAAGACAGTTGCCATAAAGGCCTTTTGCATTATATAAAGCTCTTCGGGAAACTTCTGCGTTGAATCTGGAAAGATTTTTTATCTATTCGGCTGTTGCGCACGTTTTAGTCTTTGCAGCGCTTCTTTTTCTTATCCCCGCTGAACAGGCAAAAAAGCCAGGCGGCGATTTTATTACGCGGCTTGTTTCTCCCGATGAAATGTCTCCGCAGAAGGCATCGCCGTTGCCGACCCCGAGGATACGGCCATCACCCGCCATCCCGCGCCGGACAGCGCCGGTGGCTCCTGCACCCTCGCTTGGCATCAGGGATAGCGGCAGAACCGGGGACGACCAGGAAAGCAGATCTTCACAGGCCGCTCCCCCTTCCTATTCCTCCGGCCGCGAAACCGGGAGCATACCTCAAAAAGAGACGACAGGCCAGACGGGGATCCCGGCACCCGATACACGGGGTGTCCCCCTGAGAGAAAAACTCTTTGACAAAGGCGTCATCGGAGATCTGGCAAAAAGAGAGGTGGAGAAGAGAGAAAAGGAAAAAAAAGATACGACGTTCAGCTTTGACGCACGGGAGTATAGATTTCTGCTGTACAACAGACGCCTGAAAGAACGCATCGAGAGCATCTGGGTCTATCCGCCCGATGCAGCCGCTCAGGGAATTTACGGAGATCTCATCCTGAGATTTACAATAAAAAAAGATGGGAAGATCGGGACAGTCGAACTCGTCAGAACATCAGGCCACAAAAATCTCGATGACTCTGCAATGAGAGCCTTAAAAGAAGGCGCTCCGTACTGGCCGCTGCCGGACGAGTGGGGTATGGACAGCTACACCATAGAAGGACACTTTGTTTATACTATTTATGGTTACTACATACGATGATTTTTGCATAAGGCGTCCCGATGAAGCAGCGATTATTTCTTAAAGTCGGCGATAGTGTCCGGCATCTGCATTACTCTGCATGGGGCTGCGGCGAGGTGGTTGAAGAAAAACACTCAATACTTCCTGGGGGGATATGTCTCGTGAGGATACTCTTTGAAGACGGGATAGAGAGATCGTTCATGAACGATCTCAACCACGAATGCTGTTGTTACTACGCAGGAATACGGATCAATTGATTTTAAGAAATAGATTAAGTTATTGCTGTAACGATAAATAATAAAAGAATTTTCTTGACAAAATAGTGCTGTGATGCTTTAATCTTTCTGATGGGTCCTTTTGCGCATCTTATCGAAACAGAAACTCCTTCGATTCTGGTTGTCGATGATGTACGGTCCAACCTTGAACTGATGGAGGCGGTTTTCCTCAAAGAGGGCTTCAGGGTGCATACCGCTCTGGGGGCAAGCGACGCTATCGACCTGTTCGGCAATACTTCCGTTGACCTCGCGGTGCTTGATGTCATGATGCCGGGAATCGACGGCTTTGAGCTCTGCATCAGACTCAAGGAAAAGTCAGGCAAGCGGTTCTTCCCCATCATTCTCCTCACCGCCCTGACTGACAGACAGAGCAAAATAAAGGGGATCCAGTCCGGCGCCGATGATTTCATCTCAAAACCGTTTGACACCCTTGAACTTATCCTGAAAATACGTTCACTCCTGAAACTAAAGTCTCTCCAGGAAGAGCTTGATCACTCAGAAAACATTATTCTGACACTCGCGGTTGCAATGGAGGCGAAGGACCCGTATACAAAGGGGCATTCGACACGAGTCAGCGCCCTCGCGACTGATTTTGTCACATTTCTCAGCCTTCCCGACAAAGACAAAAGAGAGATGAAAAAGGCGGGTATCCTCCACGATATCGGGAAAATATGTCTCAGTGAGTCATTGCTCCGGAAACCCGGACCATTGTCGGATGAAGAGGTCGGTATGATCAAGACGCATCCTCAACTCGGGGAAGAACTCTGCCGTCCTCTCGTTTCGATGAAGAGAATACTTCCTGCTGTGCGCCATCACCATGAGCGGTGGGATGGGAAAGGGTTCCCCGACGGCATTGCAGGGCAGGAGATTCCGCTCATGGCGAGGATCCTTTCGATTATCGATACATTCGACGCAATGGTCTCTGTCCGTCCCTATCGTGATCGCAGGTCTGTCAGGGTTACCCTCGAAACAATGAAATCAGAGCGGTATAGCGGCCAATGGGATGCCGAATTGCTCGGGTATTTTCTCGACATGATGATTCCAAAGGCTGAAAAGGGGACGATATGCTTCGGTTAGCGATCGCAGGTGGAAATATCGGCGCCAGCGCCCTGCTTTCCCTGCTTCGGGGAGACGCCAATACGGAATTGATCGGACTCTATGAAACGAAACCAGACTCGCCGGGGGTTATCCTTGCAAGAAAATGGGATATCCCTGTCTTTGAAAACGTAATCTCGTTTTGTACCGCCGGCCCGGAAATGGTCATCAACATAACAGGAAACAGCACCCTCAGCAACGAAATCCGCGCTGCCTCTCAAAACAAGATTGAGGTGATCGAAGGGGTCGGGGCGCGGCTTCTCTGGGAGATAATCGAAAAACAGAAGCGCGCGAGGGTTGAAGCAAACAAGACGATCGAGGACCAGCAGACTATTTTTCATCTTATCGCCGAACTCCCGGAAGCCGGTCAAATGAATACTTTTCTGGGCCGCGTCCTCGAAAAGGCGGTCGAATTGGCAGACGCCCCTGCCGGCAGCATCGCTCTCTATGAAAACAATGAAATGCGGTTTGTTGCCTCGCGGGGATTAAGCAAAAAGTTCGCCGAGAACAGGTCATGGGGGGTAATCCCCGGCGGACTTACTGATGTGCTTATTACAAAGAAGGAGATTATCGCGGTCCCCGATACCTTAAAGGCTGAATATACCCGAAACAACCCTGCGCTTATCAGTGAAAAAATACGGTCGCTGCTTGCATGCCCTGTTCTTTCAGGGGATATGGTTACCGGAATCCTCTATATCGATGACTTCAAGCCGAGGCAGTTCTCTGAAAGGCAGAAGGCTTCATTGAGAATTCTTGCAGGTATGATCGGCGTTTATATGGATAAATTCTCGTTTGTCAGGAGAGCTGAAGATCTGACGCTCAGGACATCGGGCCTTATGGAAGCCCTGAGCGAAGCTGTTGTGATGACGGATGCCACGGGTTTGATCACTGTGGTCAATACGCGCACCGCAGATCTCCTCAGCTATTCAAAAAAACATCTCCAGGGGAAAAACATCGGCTTTTTGCTAAAGGAAGACCTCTGGGATAGTATCAGGAAAGAACTGGACGGCAATTCCTTTGTCACCGGATATGAAGCCACGCTCGTCGGTTCTGACGGCGGCGAAACCGATATGCGAATAAATGGTGTCATCCTGAGAGACGCTGCAGGAACATCTTCAGGGTATATTTTCACCCTCAGCAGCCGCGAAGAGGAAAAAGTACTTACACACACGATCGAAGAGAAGAAGAAAGAGCTTGAAGATCTGCGGAATAATCTTGAAAAAAAGGTCTTGGAGCGTACAGGGGAACTTGAGAAGGCAAACAGGGAACTTGAATACGCCAACCAGCTCAAGGGGAGATTCATAGCGAATATGAGCCATGAACTCCGGACCCCTCTGAATTCGATTATCGGATTTTCCGACGTCCTCCTTGACTACACCTTCGGCAGTCTTAGCGAAAATCAGGAGCGGTATGTCAGGAATATCTTCTCTTCGGGAAAACATCTCCTCGAACTGATCAATAATGTCCTCGATATCGCAAAGATCGAGGCAGGCAAATACGAAATGGTCTATGAGACATTCTTCATCGACGACATCATAGGCGAAGTCATCAATATTATGCGGTCACTGGCAGAAAACAAGTTCATTGAGTTCGTTGTTTCGATGGGTGAAGGGATCAGTACGGTTACTGCCGACAGGGTCAAGCTTAAACAGATACTCTACAACCTTCTTTCGAATGCCATTAAGTTCACGCCTGAAGGCGGTACGGTAAAGATACGCGTTTCGAAAGAAGAATACGTGAATGGACGTTTATACGGAATCGGCATCAGAACCCGAATTCATAAAATTCTCGGTTCAGGATACCGGCATCGGCATAGGGCCTGAGGATAAAGAACGGATCTTCGATGAGTTTGAGCAGGCGGGCAATGCTTTCTCTCAAAAATACGGCGGGGTCGGTCTCGGGCTGGCCCTGACGAAAAAACTCGTAGAACTCCACGGGGGCAACATAACCGTCGAGAGCAACCTCGGTGAAGGGAGTACCTTCACCTTCCTCATCCCGGTCAGTTCACCGGCAGCTGCCCCTGCAGAAGTAGTTGCCGCCATGGAAAATATCGAAGCGGTGAGTCTGCATTTCCCGTGGATGAAAGACGAGGCCCCCCTGATTCTCGTGGTGGAGGACGATCTTGCGACCACTGAGCTTCTTACTTTGCACCTGACACAGGCAGGATATAAGGTCGCACATGCGTTCAACGGGGAAGAAGCGATCGAGAAGGCAAAGAACCTTCAGCCTTTTGCGATTACGCTGGATGTCCTGCTCCCCAAAAAAGACGGATGGGAAGTCCTCCAGCAGCTGAAAACAGACCATACAACCGCCGAAATACCGGTAATCATACACTCGATTGTCGATAATAAAGACCTTGCCTTTGCGCTCGGAGCAGCCGACTATCTTCTCAAACCACTGGATAAAGAAGCCCTCATTGCAAAGCTCGAGGAAATGACCCTTGCCAAAGGAAAGAGGACACTCCCCATCTCTGTGCTGATTATCGAATCAGAGGATGAGATGACGGACCATTTTAAGGAAATCTTCGAGCCGCAGGGCTTCCTCATCTACACCGCACCGAACGGCCAAAGGGGCGTCGAACTTGCAACAGCCCTGAGACCTGCGGTGATATTGCTTGATTTTTCGTTGCCTGACATGCTCAGTTTTGACGTGATACAGAAAATAAAGGAAAACCCGTCAACAAAGGATATCCCGATCTTCATCCTCACCGAACGGGACATCTCTGTTGAGGAACGGATGTCCCTGGTAGGGAAGATCGAGAGGATCGTCCAGAAATATGCCTTCGACACAAAGGAATTGATCGGCCATATTAAAGAGCTCGAAATTCTCTATCCGAGGAGAGCGGGACTCATAGATGACCTTACCGGGGTCTTCAGCCACAGGTACTTTCAGATACGTCTCGCGCAGGAAGTGGAAAGGGCAACGCGGTATAAGATTCCGCTGAATCTTCTGCTTCTGGACATGGATTCGTTCAGCCAGTATGTGAAGCAGCATGGCGAGTATTACAGCAACATAACCCTCAAAAAAGTGGCTGACCTCATTCGGAAAAACATCAGGGGATCCGACGTCGTCGTACGCTACGGCGGAGACTCCTTTGCGATCATTCTTCCCAATACTGTCATTGCAGCAGCCCTCTCGATGAGCAACAGGTTCACCGCGATTATAAAAAACTACCCGTTCATCTATGAGAATTCGCAGCCGAAGGGACATATCACGGCCAGTATCGGGCTGACCTTCCTCGACGGCCATTCAACCGAAGAATTCGTTTTATGCGCTGAAAAGGCGCTGGCCCGTGCCTTCAATAAAGGCGGCGACAGGGTTGAGATCTACTCCAAGGAGCAGTATGAAAGAGAAGAGGTCGAGCAGCACTGAACAGTTCTATGATACCTTCCAGAGTCCCATAGGCACTCTTTATCTCATTTTTTCCGGAAAATACCTCAGCGGGATTGATTTCATAAGGCCGGACAGGATAATGGGGAAGGGGAAAGCGCCTGCTCCCATTCAGAAAGAGCTGAAGGATTTTTTCGAACATGGGATAGAGGAATTCACGCTTACGATTGTCTTTACCAAAGGAACGGACTTCGAGAAAAGGGTCTGGCTTGCCCTGAAGGAAATACCCTTTGGAGAGACAAGGACGTATAAATGGCTTGCTGAAAAACTCGGAAAGCCAAACGCCTCCAGGGCCGTCGGCCAGGCGCTCAGCAAGAACCCACTCCCGATTGTTCTCCCCTGCCACAGGGTCATCGAATCAGACGGTTCTTTGGGCGGGATATTCCGGCGGCGTTGATATCAAGAGGAGATTGCTTGATATAGAATATTACTTAAAGCAGGAGAAGCAAAGGTAATCCATAAGAGCAAAGGGATAGTATGCCGCACAGGTGCTTCGCAGGAAGACAAAATATTTTCGCTCATTCTCGGTCGAAACGACCTCCGAGGTAACCACTCTTCCGCTTCCCGGAATAGTGGTTAAACCCGCTCAAATACTCTGTCTTCCCGCGAAAATGACCGTTTGCTTTTTCTGTCATTGCGAGCGGAGCGAAGCAATCTCTTGTTGTAGACATGCTTAAAAGGAATCATGCATGAACGAAATCATCGTGTTCATAACCGCTTCGAAAGAAGATGAGGCAGTTACAATCGCACGGGCCCTCGTGGAAGACAGGCTTGCCGGTTGTGTGAACATCGTCAGGAACATTCGCTCGATTTACCGCTGGCAGGGAAAATCGAAGACGACAACGAGGTGCTCATGATCGCAAAGACGAAGAAGAACCTCTTTAAAGCCCTCGAAAAAAAGGTGAAAGAACTCCACAGTTATACTGTTCCGGAGATCATCGCTATCCCGATTGCAGAGGGATCGAAGGATTATCTGCAGTGGCTGAACGATGCCACGGCCTGAGGGAAATTCGGAATGAAAACAGGTTTCTATCAGTTTAATCCCGTCTTCGGCGGGAAAGATGACAATCTCGGCACGGTTTCAAAAGCCGTGAAAGATGCTGACGTACAGCTCCTTGTTCTCCCGGAATTTTTCGCAACCGGCTACCAGTTCATCGCAAGAAAAGAAGTGGATGAACTCTCTGAAGAAATACCGGATGGCCAGACAACGAAATTCCTTATGGAATTATCCCGTCAAAAGAACTGTTTTATCGCAGCCGGTCTTCCTGAAAGAGAGGGAGGCAGATTTTTCAACAGCGCCGTCCTTACAGGCCCTGACGGATTTATCGGCGCCTACAGAAAAACCCATCTCTACCATGAGGAGAAACTCTTTTTTGAACCGGGCGATACAGGGTTCAGGGTCTGGAATACAGCCCTCGGACGGATCGGCATAATGATATGTTTTGACTGGCTCTTCCCCGAATCGATGAGGACGCTCGCCCTCATGGGCGCTGATGTCATTGCGCATCCTTCCAATCTGGTATTGCCATACTGTCCTCAGGCAATGCCTATCAGGTGTCTCGAAAACAGGGTGTACGCCATAACCGCAAACAGGATCGGGAGTGAAAACAGAAAAGAGGGATGCTCGCTGCGGTTCATCGGGCAAAGCCGGATGGTTTCACCGGACGGAACAGTTCTCATTCAGGCGCCGGAGGACGAAGAAGTGTTGATGGTTGCGGACATAGATCCCCTGCTCGCAAGAAACAAGGAGTTGAATCCCCTGAATAATCTCTTTGATGACCGAAGGCCCGAGATGTACTGGATTGATAATATCTGATTTATTCTTATCTATTTCATCGTAGCCGCAGGCTTCAGCCTGCGTATATGAGCAGGAGAGAAGGAAGACAAAACGCAACCTGAAGGTTGGGGCTACCTCTCAGACCGACTTCTTTTTCGCGAAGAGCGGATTTATCATCAAAGAAAAATCGAAAACAAATTCCCCCTTAATAAAGGGGGCCAGGGGGTTGTCCCTTTTCTCTCAGCAGGTCAGATGAAAAGCCGCAATTACTTTCTTGTTCTTCTGAAACGCATTGAAAACCTCAACTGCCTTACCAGTCCTTGCCGCATGCACTTCAATCCCCTTTGATTCGAGATAAGCTATAGTTTCCTTAGGGACCTTCATGATCCCGAAAAACCCCGTACCGACAACAACAACCGCAGGATTGGCATTTAGCACATCCTGAAGGTCTTCGATATGCAGCGTATGCCCTTCCTTTCTCCACCACAAAGAGTCCACCCGCTCCGGATAGATGATCACGTCGGAAGTATAGGTCTCGCCGTCTATGGTTATTTTCCCAAATGAATAATGTTCAATCTTCATTTCCCTTAATGCTCTTTTGTATGTTATTTTATAATTGCAGCAAAACTACGGGAGTGCATAGGGTTCTGGTGTCCCTCCTGGACTTCAAATCCAGTGTTGCCTGTTACAAACGGGCAGGGTGGGTTCGATTCCCACACGCTCCCGCCAACCTTTTCCTATAAAGCAACTAAAGGCAGATGTGAACGGGTGAATGGAAGGTGCTTTCGATTCCATTGCCCCTTCGCGTGGTTTTCATGAGCCCTTTAAAGATCCTGCGGCCATTCCCGGGCCGTGTGAAGAACGCCTAATATTTGTATCGCCGTACTTTTTACACGGTAAGGCACGATATAAGGAAGGCCGGGGATGACCAATTCACGCGTGCCCGGAATCCGCCCTATTCTGCCGATCTCGGGATGATCTTGGAGATAGGCAACAGTATCAAGAATGCGTTTCGCCACTTGCGCAGCTGCGCCCGGATGATCCGCCGCTATGAAGCGCCGAATTTCAACGAGGTCCTGACCTGCCTCATGTAACCACTCTATGCGCATTTAGGGGGCTTTCGCTCCTTTTTTGAACCCCAGGACTGCAACCAGGCTTCGATGTCTTCATGAGGAAAGAACTTGGCTCCCGGCTTATCCGCCAGCTCGACTCTGCGATTGATCTCGCCTATTTGCCATTCTTCCTGCTCTATGACCTGCTCAAGCGCATGACTGACGAAATATGACATTGATCTGTCCGTAGCCTTTGCGAGCTTTTCGAGACGCTCTTTCGTTTTGGGGTCGATGCGGATCGTAATTGTCGTACTCATTTGATTAACCTCCTATATGTAAGACATATTACACAAAAACAGACAATTAATCAAGGATGTCCGAGGTTCATGTCTTATAGTTTATTGCAATAAGGTAAACTTAAATATTGACAAAGTTACTTTAATATCTTAAAGTAACTTTAATGTCTCTCGAGTTTACTTTTCGCATAGGGGATAAGAAATGGATATAGAGGCGTTTAAGGCAGGTCGGACGGAAAAAGAGGCAGGTTATAGTTACTTTGTGCCGGAACATGTCAACCGGCAATGGGAATGGAAAGACCCTCAATTAAGTACGCTGCTTGAAAAGGCATCTATCAGTATCGGGGAGCTTAACTCATTCGCGCGGCTTGTCCCGAATATCGAGCTGTTCATACAATTGCACGTCACCAAAGAAGCTGTTATATCAAGCAGGATTGAGGGAACTCAGACCAATATAGATGAAGCATTAATGCCTGAAGAGGAAATCAGCCCGGAAAAGCGGAATGACTGGCTGGAAGTGCGCAACTATTCTGAGGCCATGAAAGAAGCGATAAAAGAATTAGAGCAGATTCCGCTATCATCCAGACTGTTATGCAAAACCCATGAAAGACTGCTCGCAGGAGTCAGAGGAAAGCATAAAATGCCGGGTGAATTTCGTCGCAGCCAGAACTGGATAGGCGGGGCAAGCCCGACTGATGCTGTTTTTGTTCCTCCCGCATATAGTTATATCAATGAATTAATGGGCGACCTCGAAAATTTTCTGCATAACGAAAATATTCATGTGCCCGCACTGGTGCGAATCGGAATTGCCCATTATCAATTTGAAACCGTACATCCTTTTTTGGATGGCAATGGCAGAATAGGCCGCCTGCTGATAACGCTCTATCTGGTAAGTAATAAAATATTGCACCAGCCGCTGCTTTACCTCTCCGCCTTCTTTGAGAAAAAAAAGAGTCTGTATTACGACAACCTGACGCGTGCGCGCGAAAAAGATGACCTTATGCACTGGCTGAAATATTTCTTGATCGGGATGGACGAAACAGCCCGACAGGCTTCCAATACCCTTGCTGATATACTGAAACTGAAGGAGCAACTGGAGAACACATTGCGAACTTCTGCAGGCAGACGCACTCATTCAGCACTTGCCTTGCTGGCGCATCTATTTAAGGGGCCTGTTGTCAGCGTCAAACAGGTAACAGGGGTATGCGATCTCAGTACAAAGGCAGCCAATGATCTGGTAACCCTCTTTGTGCAGAGGGGCATATTAAGAGAGATAAGCGGCAAGACCCGCTATCGGCTCTTTCTCTTTAGCCCCTATCTGGATTTGTTTAAATGAGAAGAATAATAACGGCAAACGTGAATGGATGAGTGGAAAGAGTATCGGTTAACTGATCTTGCGGAAATTCATATATCATTCGTAACATTGAGGCTAACCGGAAATTGACAACTTCAAGTAATTTCGTTTTTTATCTGCAAGAATATATTAAAATGTCCTGAACACTACTTGTGTTTACAGTCCTTGTAAAAAGCAACGCTTGACTTGCTATCACTATTAGTTTATTCGAAAGGAAACGTATGAATGTTTTGGACCTGCCTTTTAATAAAATTCTGTTGATTAAAAAGTCGGATGAACCCGACACGATTCTTATGCTTGAAGACGGTGTCAAATATCAGAATCATTTAGGTACCATTCATGCATCTGCTCAATATGCACTGGCTGAAGCCTCAAGCGGGGAGATACTGGAAAGAAATTTTGGCGACTGGAACGGATCGTATTTCCCCGTAGTGAGGAGGGTTGATGTCAAATATAAAAACCCGGCAAAGGGAAGACTATTTTCAGAAGGCTTTATTGACGCAGACAGAGCCATGAAGGCAAAGAAAGAACTCTCGGAAAAGGGACGGACCCTTGTGGACGTCATAGTAAAGATCGTGGACGAAGGGAAGAACATCACCTTTGAAAGCACATTCACATGGTTTATAGCAAAAAATAAAAAAATGGAAAATATGGCCTGAAAAACGGCGACAGCGGAGCTGCCGTGAAGTGGAAAAAGAGGTGTTTTTTTGTCCCTATCTCAAGTCCCCTATGAGCCGCTGAAATTCCTTTGACCCGGAGACGATCCTGTGCGCTGCATCACGGAGCTTATCCACCTCTTCAGCGCTCAGCCTGAATGAGGTTGGAAGTCTCTTGAAATACCATCGTTCGCTTTCCTCCTTTAAGGCATCGAACTTGACCTCGATCACATAGAACTCGATATCGCCGCAGGAACCGGGGTCTTCGGATAGTGCTCCTTCAGGACAGCGTTGAGTGCGTACCTGCCTTGCCCACCCGCTTAAACTCTCTTTCAGGAGCGCCAGCGTCTCAACATTGTATCGTTCGATCGCTATCGATGAATAGGAATCGAGCATCGCGGCAAAGACCGGTGGGCTCTCCACCCTGTCCCAGTAGGAATCAGGCTGGGTTTCCGCGTTCACCACGAGGAAGACAACCTTATGCACATTCTCGTGATGCGTGCCTTTGATCGATTTCCAGAAATCTCCCCTGAAGACGATCCTGTCGAGGATAGCTCTCAGGCCAAGATTATCGGATATCCCGCCGTCTAAAAGATGGAGATAGGGTTTCTTTTTGGAATCCAGATAGGGCTCCATATTATTGGCGAGGTAAAACTGCCGCTCTGTGATATTGCCTTCCCTGAAGACATTCTGCAGTACTTCAGGCATGCGGTAATTGCACGTTCCGGCATAATTCCGGACGGTAACGGGTGTCAGCACCAATGGCACCGCGGATGAGGCCGCGACAGCCCTTGCCACCGGAAACTTTATAAGGTCCGAACAGATAACATCGAACACATCCTGGGTAAACCCTACCCTTATCCCGTAGGTCATATCAGTAGCATTTATAATAATCATCGGGCCCTTCCGGGCTGCAATATCGCCGAATGTCCCTGATTCGAACACATACTTGTCATAGTACTCGGCTGCGAGGTCGCTTCGGTCGAAAGACGGTGAAAGAAGACGCACCCAGTTGAGGGGATTGAAAAATATCTTTGCAACAAGAGAGCCCTGAATATCATTTTTGAGAAAGCGTGATTCAAAGTCCTTGAAAATCCTGTCTCCGAAGAGCCCGTAGTAGGCAGCCGTGAAACTCCCGCCTGACACGCTCGACATTACATCCACTTCATCCATAAGCTTGCGGCTTTTTCCGTCTATGACAATATCTGTCTTTACAAGTTCTTCAAGCACGCCGTATGATAATGCTGCAGCCCGCGTCCCCCCGCCTGAGAAGGTGACAAACATGAGCATACTGTCGGATTTACCCGGCACCCTCATCAGCTTGGCCCGGTAACCGGCATTGGGATCATACGCGCTGAGCGTTTCATTCACCTGATAGTGTGCACAGCCGGCTGCCAGAAAAATCATACTAAGCAGGCCCATAAAAAACTGGTATCCTGCTGCAGGATGTGTTAGGCGTTTCGCTCTATTGGAATCCCTGTCCTTCATACTCTCCCTGTCGAAAACTTCCTTTTATCTTATCGCATTCCTGCTCTTCTGTATATTCTTAATTGAGATTATCGTGGGAGTAAATGGGGAACAGCTGTCTGAAGAGGTACACCTGTTGAGGTTCTTGAAAGTCCTTTTCTGGTAGCCGCAGGCTTTCCGCCCCGGCGGATCGCTGAGGTGATAGCCTGCGTTTATAAGGCATTGAACAAATTGAAAACACGCAAACTAAAGTTTGCGGCTACATGATAATTGTAAGCCCATTGCAAGAACCTCTATTGATAGTCTCCCCATTAGAAAAGAGGGGATATGCAGTATTTGAAAGCTCTCGCACAACGCCTTGACAAGTATCGGCAGTCACGAAGAGGCGGATCGCTGAGGCGTTCTGCAGCGGGTTAGCTCTCGTTTTGCTTCTCTTTCAGTTTTGCCTTGAGAACATCTCCGAGGCTCCCGATACTCCCCGATGATTCAGAGGAAGTTTTTACTGATTCCTGGTATTGAGTGAACTCATCCTGTGCTGCCTTTTCGAGGACTGCCTTGCGGCTGAGCCGGACTTTATTTGCGGAATCCGCCTCAAGCACGACTGCCTGCATCTCTGTGCCGGCTGGAAACATGCGCCGGTGGTCTGTGCCCGGCGGCGTCCCCATCTCCGCATTCGGAATCAGTCCTGTAATGCCGCTCGCCGTCTTCAGAAAAACGCCGAAGGGCATTACCTTCTCGACAGTGCCGTCGAGAATGTCTCCCTGAGAGGGAAGGACGATCTTTACCGGTTCGACCTTCGGCTGCATGGAGAGGGAGAGCTTCCTGTTCTGCGGGTCTACCGAGAGCACGTAGACCTCCACCTGCTGCCCTGCCTCGACAACTTCTTTGGGATGGTTGATGCGCCTGCCGGCGCCGAGATTGGAAATATGGATGAGTCCGTCGATCCCTGGTTCAAGCCTGACAAAAGCGCCAAATGGGGAGAGGCGGACAATAGAGCCGTTTACCTTGCTGTCCACCGGATATTTTTCTGCGACAGCAGTCCATGGATCGGGCTGCATCGCCTTTAAACTGAGAGTAAGACGATTTTTCTCCCAGTCTAACGAGATGATCTTCGCAGTGATGCTCTGTCCGACGGAGAGGATTTCATGAGGGGCTACGCCTCTGTCCCAGGATATCTCGCTTAAGGGAATCAGGCCGTCAATGCCTCCCAGGTCCACAAAGACCCCGAATTTCTGCAGCGATTTAACCGCTGCCGTCACATCCATTCCCACGGCCAGGTTCTCTTTCAGCTTTCCAATCTTTTCTTCCTGCTCCTGTTCGAGGAGCACCCTTCTGGAGAGGACTATTTTTCTCCCCTCTTCCGAATATTCCACAATCCTGAAAGGGAATGTCCGGCCTGGGTATCCCCCGCTTTCCCTGCTTGCCCTCAGGTCAATATGAGAAAAGGGACAAAAACATCTCACCCCTCCAACTGATACCTCAAACCCTCCCTTTATCTCCCTTTTAACCTCTCCGTTCACCGGTACCCCGGCCTCGTATGCATCCTTGATTCCGTTCAGCGTTACCACCGAATATCCGCCCACAAGGGTTGTGAGTTTCATGATACCGTCCTGAACAGTCACGAAAAAAGCCTCTATCTCATCACCCTCGCGGACGCCGGCAACTCCATCCTTATTGAGGAATTCGGCCAAGTCTATGGTTCCTTCAGTTTTTCCCCCGAGATCGATATACACAATATCTCCGGATACACTGACAACCTTGGCCCTTACCCTCTGCCCGGGATGAAGTCTTCTACCCGGACTGGATTGGGCAAACATCGCGGCAAAATCTTCTTCCTTCTTATTCTCCACCTCTGACCTTTCAGTTTCAGGGGGGGTATTTTCTATACGTTCATCGGACATGCT
The DNA here is from genome assembly GCA_963718855.1 of uncultured Nitrospiraceae bacterium. Lineage (GTDB taxonomy): Bacteria > Nitrospirota > Thermodesulfovibrionia > Thermodesulfovibrionales > SM23-35 > CAVRAA01. The sequence continues at coordinate 647,532 of CAVRAA010000009.1, forward strand.
TTTTTACCTCTCATAAAATTTGATTTTCTTCAGGTAACTATACCTTCGGAAGTCATGATCATACCTTGCAGACAAATAAAACCAAGGAACTAAAGTCTAATTGATTTGTGCCAGATGAGTCAATGCAGGGCCAATATGTTGTCAAGGCAAAATGAAAATGTCCTGTAGCATTCACCATACCAAATTCAGTAAACTGTAACCATTCTTCTCAGCTGAGTATCCGCTGTGAATTGCCAGGAAGGAGAAGTGCATGAAGTTGTTTATTTATGCGGGTTGCTTCGTGGTACTGATCGTTGCGCTCCTTGCAGCAACGACAGCGCACGCACTGAATCTGGAGCGTCAGTCTCCTGTCGTTATCAGGACTGTCCCTGCATCAGGAGCGAAAAACGTGGACCCTGCGCTTTCGGAAATCCGGGTCACCTTCAGCAAGGAGATGATGGACCGGAGCTGGTCCTGGGTTCAGATTGCGCCGGAGAACTTCCCTGAGCTTGTCGGAGAGCCACGGTATCTGGAAGATAATAGAACCTGTGTGGTGAATGTCCATCTTGATCCGGGGAAGACCTATATCCTCTGGTTGAACACACAGAAATTCAGCAATTTCAAAGATGCCGGGGGACGTCCTGCTCAGCCCTTCCTGCTCATGTTCGAAACCGGCGCTGGAAATAAAACAAGCGATCAGAAGTGAAGAATCGCAGTGGGATGGAATCCTGAAGTTCTAAAATCATAGCCATCTTATTCAGAATTTTTCTTGAACTCGCCGAAGATAGAATATTTTCGCTCATTCTCGGTCGTTCCTCCCTGCGAGGCTTTTGCCTCCTTATTTCAAAATATATAGTTGACTATCGGCAAAAAAATCCGCTCAAATACTCTATCTTCGTCTCGCTTGCTCTTTATTTATGAATTATGTGGGTTAGCTGGGCCGAACCTACGGGGAAAGCTTCTTTTTCACTCTGAGCTTGGCGTCGATAAAGTCCTTGTGCTCGACATAGATGAGGTCAGCGATCTTCCGCACCATATGCTCTTCATGTTTATCAAGGCTCGTATCCGCAAAGGCAATCTCCCAGAGATGCTCGATGACTTTAACCTTCTGCGGATAAGTAAACCCCTTATTAATGAGAGCAGTGAATTCGTAATACCCGGTGGCCTTCCGTATCTTTTCCTCCGCGAGACAAAGCAGAGCATGTGACTCGTCTTCTGTCAGATGAAATATCGCCATGACGGTTTTCATCGCCAAGCCGCCCTCTTCTTCGCTCACTTCCGCATCAGCCCTTATCATCTCTATGAGGAGGGCAGCAGTTGCAAGCTGAAGGAAATGTCCGGAAACTTCGCCTGGTTTCTCCGGAGAAGTATTGATATATTTTTCAAAAAATTTTTTCAGTGTGATAACCATATCTTAAACGCTCAGTATCCCTGACGGCATGTGCCGGCCGGCGATATAAAAAGGGAACCGTTTGCCCAGGAGCCCGGAATGTGTTTTTAATGCGAGCTGCGGAGTATTGTTGTTTTCAGACAAGTGCGCCAGACACGCCCATTGCAGCTTTGTGCCGGCCTGAAGCAATTCCGCAGCCTCACTATTGGAGAGATGTCCGTTCGGGCCCTGAATGCGTTTTTTAAGGAAAGCCGGATATCGTCCGTTCGCAAGCATTCCCGGATCATAATTGCTTTCGATAAAAACCGCGTCAAGGGACGAAATGACGGGAAAGAGTTCCGGAAAAACATGCCCTAGGTCTGTCAGTATGCCAAGCTTTTTCCCTGCGGAAGAAATGATGAATACTGCTCCGTCGACACCGTCGTGAGGGGTAGGAATTGTCTGTATGGTAACCCCCCTGAATTGAATAGTTCCCCCAGCCAGAAAGTAGTTCACATTGCTTAGCTTTCCGAGTTTGTTCTCTGTTTCAGCCTTGTGGAACGTCTTCGGTGTAATATGAATTGGCAGGCCGTACTTCCTCTGGTACACGCCGGCATACCTGATGTGGTCGGCATGATCATGGGAGATGATCAGGGCATCGACCTCACAGATATCACGGCCGTATCGTTTCAGTCTGGATGCTGCTCCTGTTCCGCAGATACCTGCGTCGAATAGCAGCCGTACGCCGTCTGACTCCACATAGATGCAGTTGCCGTTGCTTCCTGATTGAAGAGAAATCGCGATCACAGATGTATACTCGCATAGAGGAGGAAAAGATTACAAAGAAATAATCGTTACCCCGAAAAATACGTTTGGGCCTGATGCCAGGCAGGCACATGGTCATCTCTCCTCAGCGAGTCGCCGGGGCGACAAAACCCTGCTGATGCAGCAAGACGGGCAGATGGAGCATTGGAGCGGATTTAGCCGCCGAAGGCGGGTACCTCGGAGGGCCGCTGAAAGCGGGCCGAGAATGAGCGAGAATGCTGCGTCTGCCCGTCTTTTCTTTCATGAATGAATATTCTGGGCTGTGCTACAATGCAATTATGAATGATGAGAAATCACGGTTGGTGTATTCAACAGATAAGGCTGTCCGCCGCGAGGGGCATCCTGCAGAAAGATCTTCTCAGCGAACGGATGCCCGTTCGCTAACGGGGGTTTATGTGCGTCTTGATCGGAAGGGCCGGGGCGGAAAATCCGTCACTCTCATAGAAGGGATTCCTCTGACGGGAAAAGACCATGAAACGCTCCTCAGACAATTGAAGACGCGGCTCGGAACCGGCGGCGCTCTCAAAGAAGATGTCCTGGAAATTCAGGGGGACCACCGCGACGCGGTTATCGCCCTGCTGCAGGATATGGGCCACAAACCCAAACGCGCCGGTGGGTAGTCGTGCCGCTATTTTTTAACCGTCACATTCACATTATCGAATAGCAGCGCAGGGAAATTTCCTCCATAGCACGGATGAAGGGCGTTTTCGATGCCTTCAATGTTTTTTAAAATGTCGTAGATATTCCCCGCAACCATTACGTCCTTTACATGGCCGGCTATTTCGCCTTTGTCAACATAGAGCGCCGGCGAGACCCCTATCGAAAAATCTCCATTGGGGATATTGCCGCTGTGGGCCCCCAGTGCTCCTGCAATGATTATCCCGCAGTCCATCTCCCGAATGAGATCGGTAAACGATGTTCTGCCCGGAGAGAGGGAAAGGTGACCGAGCCCGGGGACCGGCTTGGAAGATACCGAGCCCTTAAACCCGTGGCCTGTCGAATGGGTGTTCAGTTTTTTTGCAAAATAAAGGTCATAATAGAAATTTCTGAGCACCCCGTTCTCAACCAGAGGGAACCGGCTGCTCGGAGTGCCTTCATCATCGAATGCCCTCGCACCGGGGAAGGAGTCATCGAGCGGGTCATTCCATACCGAAAACTTTTCATCAAATATCTTTTCGCCGATCTTTCCGTCAAGGGGAGAGATCTTCTGATAAATGCTCATGCCGTTCGTTGCACTCTGCAGTCTCCACGTCAACACATATACGCTTTCGGGCAGAAACAGCACCTTCATCTTTCTTCCGTCGGGGATCATCTCCCCCATCGAACGGTTATATGTTTCCACAAGAATATTCAGATATTCATCCGGCGTCCTTTGAAATGTCTTCGATGCGAAGGTGCGATACAGAGAGGCGGAAGAATAGGGAAAGAGGATCTGCGGGTTCAGAACATAGACAGAGGACTTCACGGAAAGATCTGTCCCGGAACTGTTTATGACCCTTTTCCTGCTTACCAGGCTATGGGCTGACAGGTTGATCTGCCCCTTTGTCTTCCGGGAAAGAAGTTCGCAGAGCCTCCCGCATTCTTCAACCATTGCAGCATTCGTGAGGGTTTCGATTGAAGGGTCGTATGTGTCAAGGGAGGGAAGGTTTTTTGTCAAAGGCAAATCGAACAACCCCTCTACCCCGCCCTTCAGGGAATCAAGGGCGTTCTGTATCAGCTCTTCTCTGTTCATGAGGTTTCTCGTGTAGGCGAACCCCATCGTGTTGTTTTTGATGATCCTGAGACTTACCCCGGACTGCATGCTGCTGTCGATATCCTTTACATGAGCATCCTCAAATGAAACACCGTCTCCCTGTGTGTCCGCAGAGTAGACCTCTGCCTTATCACTGACCTTTCCTGCCATCTCAAGCAGCTGTTCCATTATGCCCCCCCTATGACTACATCATTGACCAGAATATGAGGGCCGCCGTGACAGGAACGGACATTCACCTGCCCCTTCCCGCACCCGCCTGTCTCGCTCAGCACAAGGTCATTACCCACTGCAATGATATTCTTCATCGTGTGGTAAAGGTTCCCGGAGATGTTGATGTCGCGGACCATCTCTCCCTTCCTGCCTTCTTTTATGATATAGCCGTATTGCGCGCCGAAGGTAAAATTCTCCCCGCTTGTCTGACCGCCCTTGTGATCGAGAATGTATAATCCGTCGCCGAGCATCGACAGAAGGTCTTCAAGACTGTTTTTGCCGGGTTCAATAAAGATAGTGCCCATTCTCACAATCGGAGCAAACCGGTAATCTTCTGCGACACAATGCCCGGTCAGCTCTTCTCCAAAGGCAGCTGCCGTCCTCCTCGAATGCAGTCGTCCGGCAAGCACCCCCTCCTTCATGAGCACCACGGGCCGTGCTTTAATCCCTTCATCGTCATAACAGTAGAAACCAAGCTGCAGCGGTATCGTCGGATCGTCCGTGATGGTGAGCGCCTTATTGCCGAGTTGGGAGCCGATCCGCATCCTCTCCCTCATGGTCGGTGAATCCTCTATGAGGTCCGCCTCCGAGAAGTGGCCGAATGCTTCATGGGTGAACACACCGGAGAGGTCCGGATTGAGCACGACATCGTATGTTCCGCCGCTGACTGGTTTTGCCTGCAGCAGGTCAAGCGCTATCGCTGTTTTTTTCTCAAACTCTTCCTCCCGGTTCCTTAACAACGCAAACCCGTGACTACCTCCGGTGCCGACCCGTACATTCTGAGTAAGGGTCCCGTCTCTGCTCGTGATCATGCCGCTCAGTGAAGTAGTAATGAGGTCTTCCCTTATCTCGCTTCCTTCGGTGCTTATGAAGTATTTCTCACGGATGATTTCACTGTAAGAGATTGTCGTCGTGGCGATCTTTTCATATTTGAATGGTATGGAATTATACTGCCGCGTTAACTGCAGTTTTTCGTCTATCGGGACATGCCGGGGGTCTTCATCAATACGGGGAAGAAACGTATCCTTAATCACATCTGCTTTTTTAAACAGCACCGGTTTTTTGATAGTGCGGGCCACCAATGCAGCGTTTTCTTCTGCGGTCCGGACCGCTGCTTCCGCATCCGCAGGCCGTGTAAACGAGACAGACGATAACCCCCCTTTGTTCAGGATCCTTATTACAAATCCGTCGGTCGAATTCGCGCCGATATGAAAAAGTTCCCTGCCGTTGAATACGATCTTTGTTTCTTTCTTGATCTCATACCGTATATCCGCATACTCTGCGCTTGCCTTTGAAAGCATTGAACGTAATGTCTCAAACATGGTCCCCCTCTTGATGATGAATTATACCTGTTCTGTTGTATCCCAATCCCGATAATAGAATTTTACCAGTTTCTCCGGACTTACTCCCAAAGAATAGAGACTTATCAATGCCCAGTTCCTCAGCGTGCAGTAGAGAACGCCCTCCCTTTCCCATCTGCGGGGAGAGGTTTTCAGCTTCCGCGGGATGATGCAAATCCTGTATCCCCGCTGTTTTATGCGCCTCATCAGTTCAACATCCTCCATGAGAGGGATATCCTCTGAATCCGCTTATTTCATGAAAGAAATCTTTTTTTATAAATATCGCCTGATCACCATAGGGAACGTTCGTAAGCCGGGTGCGTGCAGAGACCATTCTCTCGATCAGCCGGAAGACAGGCCTGCTGGAATCGATTCCCAGTTCAAACGCTCCGCCAACAAAGTCGGCGCTCTGCATGAAGGAAGTGATGATAGAAAAAGCGTCTTCGGGAAGCTCGGTATCGGTATGCAGGAACAGTAACTATTTCTCCTTTTGAAACAGATGCACCCTTATTCATTTGCGTTCCCCGCCCCCTGAGAGAGAGGACCTTTATCACGTCCTTATGGTGAATGGCGCTGAGCGTTGCTCCGCGGGGGTCTCCGTCAACCACGATCACCTCAACGTCGAAATCCGAACGTATCCGATAGAGATGTTCAATTGTATGATTGATGATGGAGGCTTCGTTCAGGACAGGGATGACGATCGAAAAAGAATATCGCATAAAATAAATTATGAAGGATGAAAAAGGTGTATTTTTTTTATATTTTCCTCTTCTTCATCCCTCATCCTTCATCCTTTTTATTAAACCCATTGTTCGTGAGTGCACAAACGCCGTGTTTTTGTTCCTCTCATAGAATGCCCTTAGATCTTCCGGGGTGTCGACATCCCGCCATTGCGGCAAGATATGAACCTTATAAGAATGTCTTCTGAATATCTCCATTGTTTTTTCAAAAACAGAAGGTGTGCTCCACTGCATACCTTCAAAGATGTGAGGCAAAAAAGTATCGCGCTTAAACCCTATCAGATAATATCCTCCATCCGTGGCAGGACCGATAACCGCCTCTCCATCGCTTGCAAAGGCCTCATCGATAATTTCTTTGGGCAAATCGGGGATATCACTCCCGATGAGGATGACTTTTTCAAAGCCTTCCGAGAAAGCTGAAGCAAAGGCGTTCTTCATTTTTTCTCCGAGATCGCTGCCGTTCTGCGGCATGTACAAATAGCTTTTTCCGAGCCAGGATGCTATCTTCTCCTGGGCAGAGGGCGGATGGAAACAGATTTGAACCGGTACTTCCCTTTATTCATGGTCTCTAAAATATCGTGAACAAACGCTTCATAGAGACGGAGCACGGTATCTTCTCCAAATTCATTCGACAGGCGGGATTTCACCTTTCCCTTGTCAGGATACTTCACAAAAAGGAGAAGACATGTAGTATCGTCAATCATTGAATACCTGCCAGTTGCATAAAAACTTCGAGGAGACGGATGGGATGAAAAAGCCCTGCCATCGACACCTTATGGACCTTCCATATAGCCTGCCGGCCATTTTCTAAAATGCATTGAAGCTAACATATGCGGTCACGTGTATAGGAATAACTTTTTTGTCGATTTGCAGGGGTTTTTCAGCACATCCGCCTCCGGGCCGATACGAGGTTGTACTATTGTGAGAGCGCTGATCCAATTCCCTTTACGAGAAGATCGATATCTTTATCGTTGACTGTCCTGGCATCAATGATAAGGGAATCATCTTTGATCCTTACAATGATGGGCGGAATGCCTTTACGCAGCTTTGCTTCGATTTCGTTCGCTGAAATATTCCCGGATTTCACGGAAACTGCATAGGTCGGCAGGTCGGTCTCGGGTAGCGATCCGCCGCCGGCCCTCGATATGTCCTCCACAACGCGGATATCCACATTTGATAAGGCTTTTTTCAATCTCTTCGCTATCGTATTGGCACGCTTTTTCAATTCTCCGGGCTTCTGCAGCAGCATCCTGAGTGTCGGGATATTCTGCACCGCTTTCTCTTCATCGACGTACTCCATAAGTGTCGCTTCAAACCCTGCGAGAGTCAGTTTATCTATTCTCACCGCCCGTGTGATCGGATTTTTCTGAATCCTCTCGATATATTCCTGCTTCCCGACAATGACCCCGCCCTGCGGGCCGCCCAGGAGTTTGTCACCACTGAAGGTCGTGATATCAACCCCTGTTGCGACGATCTCCTTTACTGACGGTTCATCGTGTATTCCCAGTGGTCTCAGATCGATGAAACACCCGCTCCCAAGGTCGAACATCACGGGGATTGCATACTTTCCGCCGAGAGCGACAAGATCATCAACCGGGACCTCTTCGGTGAAACCGGTAACCCTGAAATTGGCTTTATGGACCTTCAGAATAAGCGCGGTATTTTCGTTTAACGCCCTTTCATAATCGAACAGATGTGTCTTGTTCGTAGTCCCCACTTCCCGGAGTATCGCGCCGCTCGCAGCCATTACGTCGGGAATTCTGAAAGAGCCGCCTATTTCAACGAGCTCGCCCCTTGATACAATGACTTCTTTCCCTTTTGCCAGCGTGTTCAGACAGAGCAGAACCGCTGCGGCGTTGTTGTTTACAATCAGCGCGTCCTCTGCGCCGGTCACCTCTCTGAGGATCCGCTTGATATGGGTATACCGCTTTCCCCGTTTCCCTTTCTCCAGATCGTATTCAAGATTCGAGTAACTCTCCGAAACGCGTATGATATTTTCGAGCGCCCTGTCAGAAAGGAGAGAACGTCCAAGATTGGTATGGATGACAATCCCTGTGGCATTGATAACCGGAATCAGACTGTAGGAAGAGAGCTTTCCGATAGTGCATTCGATTTCAGCGTTCATGACTTCTCCCGAAAAATCCGGAGAAAGACCCTTTAAGATATCTCTCCTCCTCGCATCGAGCGCCTCCCGTATCGCCTGAAGCACAAACCTCCGAGGATGGGTAGTCAACCATGCAGTCCCTTGTTCGCTCTTCAGGATTTCATCCACGGAAGGCAGCTGAGAGAGTAATTTTTGCTTTTCGTTCATGTACTTTTCTACCACAGAACAAAAATGAAGGTCAATGGCTTTTCTTGATTGCAGGAATATTTCGGGAGAGGGAGGAGACTGTTTTTGAGCGGATTTTTTTGCCGATAGTCGAACTCATTCTCTTAAAATAAAGAGGCAAAAGCCTCGCAGTCCCGATATCTATCGGGACGAGAATGAGCGAAAAGACAGTCCCCTCCCTCTCTGTCAGGTTTTAAATCATGAAGAAATGAATATATGTTAAAATACTTCATCCATGTTCCACGACATCCACGAAGAGTGCGGCGTATGCGGGATTTACGGTCATCCAGAGGCCGCCAATCTCACGTATCTCAGTCTTTATGCGCTTCAGCACAGGGGTCAGGAAGGCGCAGGTATTTGCTCCTCTGACGGAAAACAGCTTTTCCTCGAAAAGTCAATGGGGCTTGTTGCCGATATCTTCAGCGAAAAAAGACTCAAAAGGCTTCCCGGCTATATGGCGATAGGCCATAACAGATACTCTACCGCAGGCACCAGCGTTCTGAAAAATGTCCAGCCGCTTGTTGCAAACTTTGCCCTCGGCACACTCGCCATCGCACACAACGGAAATCTTGTAAGCGCAATGGATATCAGGACCTCTCTCGAGGAAGAAGGTGCGATATTCCAGTCTTCATCAGACAGCGAAGTAGTCGTGCATCTTATCGCCCATGCGAAGGGTGATGACTTTTATGAAAGGATCGCCCACGCAGTGAATCAGATCACGGGCTCCTTCAGCCTTCTCATCTTACGGGAAAAAGAACTGATCGCCATACGCGACCCTTACGGGGTGAGGCCGCTCAGCCTCGGTATGAAAGACGGCGCATATGTTGTGGCCTCTGAAACGTGTGCTTTTGATCTCATCGGCGCAACCTATATACGTGATGTTGAACCCGGCGAGATATTGATCATTAACGAGCAGGGACTCCAATCCCTGAAGGTATTGAGCAGTACCAGAAAGGCCTTCTGTATTTTCGAATTCATCTATTTTGCGCGGCCGGACAGCAATATCTTCGGCGGGCTGAATGTCAACGAGATGAGAAAAGAATTCGGCAGACAGCTTGCACGGGAATCGACCACCGACGCAGACCTTGTCATTCCTGTCCCTGATTCCGGTGTCCCTGCTGCGATCGGATTTTCAGAAGAAAGCGGCATCCCCTTCGATTTCGGTCTTATCAGAAACCATTACATAGGAAGAACATTCATAGAACCGCAGAACAGCATCAGACATTTCGGGGTTAAGATAAAGCTCAACCCTGTGAGAAAACTCCTTGAAGGAAAACGGCTAATCGTTATCGATGATTCGATTGTGAGAGGCACAACGAGCAAAAAGATCGTCAAGATGCTCAGAGAAGGCGGAGGCGCAAAAGAGATCCACCTCAAAATAAGCTCTCCTCCGACCATCAGTCCCTGCTTTTATGGCATTGACACGCCGACACGGAGGGAACTGATCGCCTCCACCCATCTCATAGACGAGATCAAAAAATATGTTACCGCTAATTCTCTTTCGTATCTGAGCCTTGAAGGACTGAAGAAGATTGTTCCGAACTCTCGGGATTTTTGCACCGCGTGCTTCGATTGCGACTATCCCATTCATTTCCCGGGCGAACATCTCAACCAGATGGAATTTTTATTCAGATAACCCGCGTGAAACAATTTTCTCCTTGTTATATATCGTCATTGCCCGACTTGATCGGGCAATCCAGATAAAAATGGATTCCCCGGTCAAGCCGGAGAATGACGGAAAAAAAGCAGAATACACTTTTTGATACCCTCCGCTCTAAAAGACATCTTCAGGGTCAACCTCGGTGTGAAAAAGCACGAGAGGGTCCTCGTCTTTACCGACAGCATTTCCATCAAAGAAGACCTCTCCGAAGCTGATCGGGAACGACGGACAAAGCTTGCCTCGCTCGCTCTGTTTTCATCTGAAATTGGAAAAACGTTCTGTAAAACGCGTTATTTCACCTATCCCTCCACCGGTAATCATGGAGCAGAACCTCCTTCGGACCTCTGGAAACTGGCCTTCGGACAAGCGACTGTCGCGGCGCTGAAGAAAAACCATCTGCTTTCACCAATCCTGAAAAAAACCGCCGGAGACAATGATATCACGAGAGCTGAGGACATTATCAGAAAACAGAAAGATGTCGCGGTCGACTGCATTGTCGCTTTGTCTAATTATTCAACAAGCCACACCAGGTTCAGGGATTTTTTAACGAGGATATGCGGTTGCCGCTACGCAAGCATGCCCCTTTTTGAAGCGTCCATGCTTGAGGGCGCAATGGATGTCGACTGGAAGGCCCTTGCACTGAGGACAAAAGGATTAGCCGCACTCGTGAATTCGGCAGAGCGTATTCTGATAAAAACACCGAATGGCACCGCTATTTCTTTCTCGAAGAAGGGGAGAAAGGCTTTGTCGGATACAGGGATACTGACCCGCAAAGGCGCTTTCGGCAACCTTCCGGCAGGTGAAGTCTTCCTCGCTCCGGTCGAGGGCACCGCCAGTGGCAGGCTTGTTCTTGAATGGGCGCCGACAAGGAAGCTTTCATCACCGTTAACACTTACCGTGAATAATGGGAGTGTTTCCGCCATATCAGGTCCGGACGAATATGCCGAATATCTTGCAATGAAACTTTCTGAAAGAAAGGAAAACGCTAATATCGCCGAACTCGGCATCGGCACAAATGATTCTGCCACAAGGCCCGACAATATCCTCGAATCGGAAAAAATCCTCGGCACAATCCATATAGCCCTCGGGGACAACAGCTCCTTCGGCGGAACAATCAAAACCCCCTTCCACCAGGACTTCGTCTTCTTTAAACCAACCGTGACATTGATTCATAAAGACAGCAGCAAACGGGTTATTCTCAAGGCCGGGAAACTGTTGGCAAGAGACTAATTGCAAATAACTCCCCCTTGCCCCCTCTTAATTTAAGAGGGGGAATGAAAGCGCTGCCATATCCTCTTCATCTTCACCCTTTTGGGTTAAGAGGGGGTTGGGGGGCGTTACTTAAATCAATGTCGTTCTACTCATAGACTCCTTAAAGGTTAATTAGGGTATAATTATACTCATGCGTTATGTAATTCTCGGCACAGCAGGACATATCGACCACGGCAAAAGCTCTCTGGTAAAGGCCCTGACAGGCATCGACCCCGACAGGCTGAAGGAAGAGAAGGAACGGGGCATCACGATTGACCTGGGGTTTGCAGACCTCAGCTATCCGGATGGGCTTACGGTCGGGATTGTCGACGTCCCCGGCCATGAACGCCTCGTGAAAAATATGCTTGCCGGCGCCGGCGGAATCGATCTCGTTCTCCTCGTCATCGCAGCGGATGAAGGAATCATGCCACAGAGCCGCGAGCATCTCCATATCTGCAACCTTCTCAAAATCAAATCAGGTCTCATTGCGATCACGAAGGCTGATCTCGTAGAGAAAGACTGGCTCGAACTCGTCGAGGACGAAGTGAAAAAATTCGTGAAGGGGACATTCCTTGAAGGGGCGACCATGGTTCCGGTTTCCTCAAAGACAATGCTGAATATCGACCTCATGAAAGAAAAGATCAGGGAGGCGGCATTAAATGTCGATCCAAAACCGACAAAAGGCCTCTTCAGACTTCCCATCGACAGGGTATTTACCCTGAAGGGTTTCGGCACCGTTGTTACGGGGACCGCCATTTCAGGGAGCATATCGCTTGACGAGGATGTGGACGTCCTTCCGAGCAACATTAGCAGTAAAGTCCGCGGTCTCCACAGCCACGGGAAACCGATAACAACGGCGTATGCAGGACAGAGGGTGGCGATTAATCTTCAGGGGGTTGATAAGGAAGACTTAAACAGAGGGGATGCGGTTGTTGTGCCCGGCAGACTCACGCCGACAAAAAAGATCGACGCCACTGTCGAACTGCTTGCAGATGCACCAGCCCTCAAGAGTAAAACCCTTGTCCATCTCCACCTCGGCACATCCGAGACCACGGCGAGGGTTATCCTCTTCGGCAGCAACGAACTCAAAGCCGGAGAAAGCTGTTACGGCCAGTTCAGGCTGCGCGATCCTATTATCGCAATGGCCGGAGACCGCTATATCATCAGAAGATTTTCACCGGTTGACACTATCGGCGGTGGTGAGGTGCTTGATCCCTTGTCCTATCGGAGGACGTATAAAGAGGGGCTGGAAGACCTCGTGACATTCGAAAAGGGGACTCTGTCTGAAAAGATAGCGGTAAAAGTGAAAAGGTCCGGTATCCACGGGATTACCGTCTTAATCATCGAAGGCTGGATTAAGGCCGAGATTCCTTCCATCAAAGAGGCCATCACGGAATTAAAGGGGAAAGGCATCCTCATCCAGATGGAAAACATGCTGATTCATAAAACCGCATTCGATTCCTTCAGAGAAAAAACGAAGAAACTGCTGGATGATTTCCACAAGAAAAATCCTTTGACGCCCGGGATGCTGAAAGAGGAACTCAGGGCGAAACTTACCCTCGAGCCGAGGCTCTTCAGTCATCTGGTCTCTTCACTGAAAGATATCATTCTCGACAAAGAGCTCGTTCGTCTGGCCACATTTAAGGCAGCGCTCTCGGGAGGAGATGAAACTGTACAGTCGAGACTTCTCACACTCCTCGAAAAAGCAGGGTTTCAGCCGCCGACAAAAGAAGAATTGTCCCAGTCTCTGAAGATAGACCCGAAACGTTTTGCCGATATCCTGAAACTCATGTCGAAAGAGGGCAGCCTCATCCGGATTAACGAATCGGTGTATATCACCTCTTCCACCTACAAGCAGATGATCGAGAACCTCAGGAGTTTTTTCGGTAAAAAACCTGATATGACCGTAGCAGAGTTCAGGGATGTCCTTCAAACCTCGAGAAAATACGCCCTGCCCTTTCTCGAATACCTCGATTCGAACAAGATCACGATGCGGGTCGGTGATGTACGAAAGCTCCTGTTGAAATGAGTTAGCCGATCTTCTTCAGCAGGCAGACCGCATAAGCCGCGATGCCTTCTCCCTGGCCTATGAATCCCATCCCTTCATTCGTTTTTACTTTTATATTGATGCTTCCCGGCAGAACACCCGAGGATGAGATCATTTTTTTCATCTCTTCAACAAAAGGAGAGAGTTTCGGGCTTTCCGCGATAATGACTGAATCGATCCAGGAGACCTCGTATTCATTGGCACGCATCAGGTCGATAACATAGCGTAAAAGCGCAATGCTCGAGGCGTCTTTCCATTGCGGGTCTGTATCCGGAAAAAGCCGGCCGATATCCCCGATGCCCAGAGCGCCGATGACTGCATCGATAATCGCATGGCACAACACATCTGCATCGGAATGGCCGAGGAGCCCCTTTTCAAACGGAACCGCTATGCCACCGAGAACGAGTCTTCTTCCTTCGACAAGCCTGTGTGAATCATAGCCAATGCCTACACGCATGTATTATCTCCACATCCTGAATTCCACTATCTCAATTCTAAACGAATTAGTAATCTAAGTGTGTAACTTTTGTTTAGCATCAACATAGGAGTAGCCGCAGGCTAAAGCCTGCGTCGACAGAACGCAACCTAAAGGTTGCGGCTACCCTTGCGATCGGTGCTTATTCATGGCTCAACATTCATCTTCAACAATGCCTCCGCAACAACAAGGTCTTCCGGCGTAGTGATTTTTATGTTCGCATATGATCCCATAACGATCTTTATCTTTCCGCCGTACCGCTCTATCAATGCAGCGTCATCCGTCGCATAATACCCCTCTCTTGCGGCTTCATCATATGCTCTGAGGATTTTTTTATAGGGAAAGGCCTGCGGTGTCTGGACAGCCCACAGAAAACCTCTTTGTAATGTCTTTCTTACAAATCCGTCTTCGATCTCTTTGATCGTATCCTTCACCGGCACCCCGGGAATGATCCCGTCACATTTCTCTTTGTTGCGGACTGCATCAGACATCTGTCTGATCAGCTCTTCTACGAGATGGGGGCTGATGAGAGGCCTGACACCATCATGGATAAGCACGATACTATTTTTATCTTCTATATATTGTAAGCCGTTATAAACCGAATCCTGCCGCTCTTTCCCCCCTGCCGCTATCCGCCTGATTTTCGAAAAACCTTCCGCTTCCAGCAACCTTTGGACGAGCTCCATATCTTCGGATTTCAGCACAGGGATTATCTCACAGATCTCTTCGACCGCTTCCAGAGCTTTGAGAGACCAAACAAGAAGGGGTTTCCCGCCAAGCGTTTGAAATGGCTTCTTCGTGCCGGAACCGAACCTTCGCCCCAGCCCCGCTGCCGGGACAATTGCAATAACCTTATTTGGCTTCTGAATATCTTTCATACGCTGAAGAAGGGGAGAACCCTGCGGCAGAGACCGCAGGGCGTCCATTATTTGAATATTTGTTTTTTGGTGTCATTCCCGCAAGCGAAGCGCGTCGGGAATCCTTCCGGAAAGATTCCGGACAAGCCGGAATGACAGAAATTTGGAACTGTGGCAGAGACCACAGGGTGTAATAATTATTATTAAATTTCAATCGGTGCGTTTATTTCTCTACCCGCTATTCCTCTTATTCATAGTCGTCTTTGAGCTTTGAGAAGATCATTCTGCCAGCAGTCGTCTGCAGCACGCTCGTTACGGTTACATCGGCATTCTTACCGATGATCTTCCTTGCGTTCTCAACCACGACCAT
Organism: uncultured Nitrospiraceae bacterium; assembly: GCA_963718855.1. Taxonomy (GTDB): domain Bacteria; phylum Nitrospirota; class Thermodesulfovibrionia; order Thermodesulfovibrionales; family SM23-35; genus CAVRAA01. The sequence continues at coordinate 662,737 of CAVRAA010000009.1, forward strand.
GGTTCCGTCATCAAGGTATGCTACTCCCTGGTTGAACTCCTTGCCCTCTTTGAGGACAAAGACCTTCATCGTCTCGCCGGGCAGGACAACTGGTTTCAGGGAATTTGCCAGTTCATTGATGTTCAGCACCGCCACTCCCTGAAGTTCCGCGACCTTATTGAGGTTAAAGTCGTTCGTCACAACCTTTGCGTTCATTACTTTCGCCAGGGCGACCAGCTTTGCATCAACCTCTTTTATCTTCGGAAAATCCTCATCAACGATGCGCACCGTTATGCGGGACATCTTCTGTATTTTGTGGAGGATATCGAGTCCTCTCCTTCCTCTTGCCCGTTTCATGGCGTCGGCAGCGTCTGCTATGTGCTGTAATTCCTGAAGGATGAACTGGGGAAGAATAAAAACTCCTTCAACAAACCCTGTTTCACAGACATCTGCAATGCGGCCGTCGATGATGACGCTTGTATCGAGAATCTTGAGGTTTTCTTCATTAGCCTGCCCTCTGAAAATCCTGAAAATAGCCTGAATAGAAATGGCTTTCCCTTTGCTTAAGCCCAGGAGAAGTCCTCCATAGCCGAATATCGCCATAAGGCCGAGTGAGAGAACCTTTATCTCTTCACCGAGAAACAGCTTTAGAGGAAGTAAGAGAAGATTTGAAAATAAAAGCCCGCTTGAAATACCCAGCAAGCCGCCGATAATTATTCCGAGTTCAAGCGTTTTGAATTTTATTTCTGCTGCAATCGCAAAAAGGCCCAGCAATCCGCCGATCAGTCCGCCATAAACTCCGTAATAATATTCACTTCCGATAATATATCCTGAAAACACAAATAGTAAAACAATGACAAGTCTGAAAACAATAAACACTGTTATCACCTCCTTCCAAAAAAAGTTGAACGTTAAGAGTTGAAAGTTGAAAGTAAAAGTTAATAGTTAAGAATATCTTGTTGTTGAATTGATAACTTTTAACTCTTAACGTTTAACTTTTTTTATGATGCCTTGAGAATAACATAAAGCTTCTTGCCGCTCCTGTTGATAAACATAAGAACCGCGTCATTCCTTTTTATATTGGTGGCACTCTTGTTAAACTCCTCGATGGAATCTATCTCCTTTCTGTTGATCTCCTTTATAATGTCGCCTTTTTTCAGCTCCGCGTCATCTGCCGGGCTTCCCGGCTCAACCCTTACCACCACAACCCCTTTCTCGTCTTTCGTAAAGCCAAGCTGACGTATGATCTCTCTTGTGAGATTCATCACCGTCAGCCCTGTTAATACCCTCGCCCCGGGATCAGGAGCCAACCGGGCAGGCGCTACTTCAGCCACTTCTCTCGGGAGCTCGACAATGACCACTTTCACCGTCAATTCTTTCCCTGACCTCAGTATCTTCAGGGTTATCTCGCTCCCTGCCTTGGTCTGGGCTACCATGTTCCGCAGGCTGCTGACATCTTTTATTTCCTTGCCATTCAATTCGATGATGACATCCCCTCTTATAATCCCGGCCTTTCCAGCCGGACTGTCTTTTGCCACATCACTTACAAGGGCGCCTTTTGATTTTTTAAGGCCAAATTCCTGGGCAAGTTCAGGGGTGAGTTCCTGAATCGTGACGCCGATCCAGCCCCGTGTAACCTTTCCCTGCTGTAAGAGCTGTTCCATAATCAGACGAACCATATTGCAGGGTACCGCAAAGCCAATGCCCTGATAGCCGCCGGTGCGCGAGAAGATCGCTGTATTGATTCCAATCAGTTCTCCTTTTATGTTCACGAGCGGACCGCCGGAATTCCCGGGATTGATAGCGGCATCGGTCTGGATGAAGTCCTCGTAATCAGCAATTCCAACATTCGCCCGTCCGACCGCGCTGATTATGCCCATAGTGACCGTATTGCTGAGACCATACGGACTGCCTATTGCAAGGACAAATTCGCCGACCTGTAAGGTATCGGAATCCCCCCACTTCAATGTGGGAAGATTGGATGCATCGATCTTCAGTATTGCAATATCCGTTTTTGGATCAGCCCCCACAATGTTCCCCTTGAACGTCCTCCTGTCAGGCAGCGTAATCTTTATCTCATCGGATTTTTCAACCACATGGTTATTTGTGATGATATAGCCGTCCGGAGAAACAATAACACCAGAACCGAGGCTGCGTTCTTTCCATTTTTTGGGCAGGCTGAAGTCATGAAAAGGACCCAAAAAATCAAAGAACGGGTCTTCAAGCCCCGCCCCTGGCTCTCTTTTAACGACCTTGGTAGTAGAGATATTCACAACAGCAGGCGAAACAGCACCCACAATTTCAGAAAAGGCCCGGCTTGTTTCTAAAATCTGGCGCGGGACATTCGGCGTTCCGGAATACGGTTGAAGCCTCTGCTGTCCGGTCATCTTGCCGAGGAGATAGAACGTGACCCCTCCCAAAAGGAACCCGGCAAGCAATATCGCCACCCCGATAATTATTTTTTTCTTCATAAACTAATTATAATCAGCATTTTAACTCCTTGTAAAGTAGCTACCCTTGACCAAATACCCTTTGTTGTGCTAATTTTCAAAGTCTGGCTTCTCTCTATAACGCTATAAAAATAAAGATATTTCAGGAGGATTCCGCATGTTAAAACGTTATCTCTTGGCACCCGGTCCGACACCTGTGCCCCCGGAAGTCCTGCTTGCAATGGCAGCGCCGATTATCCATCACCGTTCCCCGGACTTCCTGCCGGTTCTTGACTCTGCCAAAAAAGGCCTTCAGTGGCTGTATCAGACGAAAAACGATGTGCTCATTTTAAGCGCCACCGGCACAGGGGGTATGGTTGGGGCGGTAAATAATTTTTTTAGCAGAGGGGACAGGGTTCTCGTTATCAATGGCGGCAAATTCGGAGAGCGATGGACGAAGATATGTCAGGCATATGAACTGAAGGTTGAGGAGATCGTCGTCGAATGGGGCTATGCGGTTAAACCTGAAATCGTAGAAGAGCAGCTCAAAAAGCATAACGATATCAAAGGAGTCTTTGTTCAGGCTTCCGAAACCTCAACCGGCGTCTATCATGATATAAAAGCTCTTGCTTCAATCGTAAAAAAATATGGAGATACCCTCTTCATCGTGGATGCGATCAGCGCATTGGTCGCCCACGATCTGAGAACAGATGAATGGGGCATCGATATTATGATTGGCGGTTCGCAAAAAGGGGTCATGCTCCCTCCGGGCATTGCCTTTGCGAGTGTGAGCGAAAAAGCATGGAAGAAATCAGAGACCGCAAAACTGCCCAAGTTTTATTTTAATTTCAAAAAAGAGCGGGAAAATCTTGCGAAAAACCAGACGAATTTTACCTCTCCCGTAACGCTTATCATCGGCCTGAACCAAAGCCTGAAGATGCTGCAGGCTGAAGGCCTTGGGAATGTTTTCAAACGGCATGAAACACTTGCGGATGCAACACGGAAAGCGGTCCAGGCAATCGGGCTGGATATATATCCCAAAGAATCTCCCTCGAATTCCGTAACAGCAATCATGACGCCTTCGGGAATAGACGGTCAGGCCGTGTACAAAAACCTGCGGGAGAAATATGGCATTACCGCAGCGGGGGGGCAGGACAAGGCGAAAGGCAAAGTATTCAGAATCGCCCATTTAGGCTATTCCGACCGGTTTGATGTAATAACCGCTATTGCAGGAATTGAAATGGTTTTAAAAGGCATGGGATACCCGGTGAAACTCGGCACAGGAGTGGCGGTGGCCCAGGAACTCTTAATGACACAGGGGGATGAATGAAGAAAACGGCGGGCAGCAACACCCTGAAGGTACTGATCAGCGACAACATTTCACCGAAATGTATTGAAATACTTAAAAATGCAGGGCTTGAGGTTGATATAAAGGTCGGCCTGAAACCGGAGGAGTTAAAGAACACGATCGGAGATTACCAGGGACTGATCATCCGTTCTGCAACAAAGGTTACCGCTGATATCATTGATGCAGCTGCCAACCTGAAGGTCATAGGTCGTGCAGGCTCCGGACTCGACAATGTTGACAGAGCGGCAGCGACGAAAAAAGGCATTGTCGTCATGAACACCCCCGGCGGCAATACCATCACCACAGCGGAACATACGATTGCCCTTATGGTCTCACTGGCAAGGCTCATTCCGCAGGCCACGATGTCGCTGAAGGCAGGGAAATGGGAGAAAAAGAAGTTCATGGGCGTAGAGTTGTTCAACAAAACGCTTGGCATCGTCGGCATAGGCAACATCGGAGGCCAGGTTGCAAAGAGGATGCAGGCTTTTTCGATGAATATTATCTCCTATGACCCGTTTCTGAGTGAAGAGAAGGCTAAGACCATGGGCATTGAGAAGGTCGACCTGCCGGAGCTCTTCAGGCGCTCCGATTTTATCACCGTCCATACTCCACTGACCGCGGAAACAAAATATTTAATCAATAAAGAGACGATCAAAATCATGAAGCCCGGAGTGAGAATCATCAACTGCGCCAGAGGCGGTATTATTAATGAAAAAGACCTCTATGATGCGTTGAAAGAAGGTAAGGTTGCCGGCGCTGCACTGGATGTATTTGAGAAAGAGCCCCCTGAGGATAATCCTCTCCTGTCGCTTGACTCCGTTATTTATACCCCCCATCTGGGGGCGTCAACGCAGGAAGCCCAGGAAAATGTTGCCGTTGCCGTTGCCGAGCAGGTGGTTGATTATCTGGTCCACGGAACCATACGGAATGCGGTGAATTTCCCGTCCATCCCGGCGGACCAGGTCTCACGGCTTCAGCCCTATATAAATTTGTCCGAGAAACTCGGCAGTTTTGCGGCCCAGATGTTTGAAGGCGGCGTCACCGAAATAACAATCGAATACCAGGGAGATGCTGCCACGATTTATACCGCACCGGTTACCATAGCCGCGTTAAAAGGATTTCTCACCCCCATCCTCGAGGAGACGGTAAATTTCGTGAATGCGCCGATCATCGCAAAGGAACGGGGGATAGAGGTAAAAGAGATCAAGAGTACCGATGAAGGTGATTATCAGAGTCTGGTTGTGCTCAGGCTCAAGGCAAAAGATAAGGTAAGCTGCTTTGCAGGCACCCTGTTAAGCAAAAAAGATCCGCGCCTTGTGATGATAGACACATTCAAGGTTGAAGTAGTTCCCGAAGGAGAGCTCCTTTTTATGTACAACAACGATAAACCCGGTGTTATCGGAAATATCGGAAACCTCCTCGGTAAAAACAAAATCAACATAGCCCGGATGCATTTTGGAAGGGAAACCCCGGGAGGCATGGCAATCTCGGTTGTCAGCATCGATGCGCATGCCTCAGACAAGGTTATCGATGAGATCAGGAAGCTTCCGAATATCCTTTCGGTTAAACAAATAAGTCTTTAAGGCGAGGTTTGCTATGCCCAACGTAGTGGTAGTAGGTTTGCAGTGGGGAGATGAGGGGAAAGGCAAGATTGTTGATGTCCTTTCTGAAAAGGCAGATGTTGTAGCACGGTATCAGGGCGGCCATAATGCGGGCCACACCGTCGTCATCAATAGCGAAAAATTCGTCCTGCATCTTATCCCTTCAGGGATTCTCTATAAAGGCAAGACCTGTCTCATCGGCAACGGCGTCGTTGTGGAACCGGCCGCGCTGATAGAAGAAATGGACGGACTTGAGCAAAGAGGGGTCCCGATACGCGGGAACCTCTTCCTCAGCAAAAATGCGCACATTATCATGCCCTACCACATGGCGTTGGACAGGGAGAGCGAAAAGCTGAGAGGAGCGAAAAGTATTGGAACAACAGGCCGTGGTATCGGTCCGGCCTATTGTGATAAAACAGGGCGGTCCGGGATACGGGTTGCGGACCTCCTGCAGCCTGACGTGTTCAAAGAAAAATTAACGGCGAATCTTGTCCACATTAATTTTCTGCTCGAACATCTCTATAACGCTCCAGTTTTCAATGTTGAAGACATCTTTCATGAATACATGGGCTATGCTGAGAAGCTTTCTGAATACATTGCCGACACCGATATCATCGTCAACAACACGATTGCGGAAAAAGGAAATGTGTTATTTGAAGGAGCACAGGGTACTCTTCTCGACATCGACCACGGCACCTACCCGTATGTAACCTCTTCGAACGCGATTGCGGGAGGGGCGTGCACAGGGCTTGGTGTCGGACCGACAAAGATTTCGAAGGTCCTCGGTATCGTTAAGGCATACACAACAAGGGTCGGTAGCGGCCCGTTCCCCACTGAAATAACGGATTCACTCGGCGACCGGCTCCGGGAAAAAGGAGGGGAATACGGTGCGACAACCGGCAGGCCGAGGCGGTGTGGATGGCTGGATATGGTTATCCTCAAGCACTCGGCACGAATCAACGGGCTCACCGGCATCGCTATAACGAAACTTGACATTCTCGACGGGCTGGATGTCATCAAAATCTGCACTGCATACAAACACCAGGGGAAACTCTACGAGGAATTTCCAAAAGAAATAAATATCTTTTCCGAGTGCGAACCCGTCTATATTGAAATGCCCGGATGGCATGCAAGCACGCAGGGAGTTACCGATTATAATGGTCTCCCGATGACTGCAAAAGCCTACATTAAAAAGATCGAAAAAATACTAAAGATCAAGGTACACCTGATCTCAACCGGTCAGAGAAGAGACGAACTCATCATGCTGAAAGAACAGTTCACGTGAACAACCGCCATAGGGCCTACCAGCGTCATCCACGGTTCACGAAACGACTGGAAGTGACGTTCAGTTCCGGTGGCCTGAGTTTCAGAGGGATACTGAGTAATATCTCCGCAAATGGTATTTTCATCAGAACGAATCGCGGGTTTACGCCTGATACAATCGTTGATATCGAAGTGGTAATGCCGGACAATAAAATTTCTTTGTTGAAAGGGATTGTCAAAAGGACCACAAAAACTACCTTGTCATCGGTGAAAAACGGCATGGGTGTTGAGCTCATGGAAAAAGATTCGATCTTCGAAAATTTCGTACAATCCATTAACGACGAAACTGAAAAAACAGGCGAAGCGTCTTCTCCTCCGGAATTTCAGATCATCTCTTGTCCTGTGTGCGGCGTAAAAAATAAAGTCTTAAGCACAAAAATCCTCCTTGGCCCGAAATGCGGGAAATGCGGAGCCTCTCTATTAACCACCATGTCCTGATTTCCGGTTTTTTAAATATTCTCTACCCGTCTCAATGTCCGGCATGTGGAAATCCTTCAGATACATTCCGCACTTCGCCCATCTGCAGTTCATGCTGGTCCACAATAGAGAGATTTGCCGGTCCTTCATGCGCGTTATGTGGCCTTCCCTTTGCCTCCGAATACGCTGCCGTCTGCGGACAGTGCATGAAAAAGAGACCGCCATTTTCCAAGGTCATTTTCTATGGACTATACGAGGGGGTACTCGCCGAAGCGATCAGCCAGATGAAATTTCACGGCCTTAAAAGACTTTCAAAACCCCTGGGAACGCTTATCCTGGACCTTGAACTTCCTGTGATTGACGGCATTCTGCCGGTGCCTCTCTCCGTCAAAGGGCTGAGAAAACGGGGCTTTAACCAGGCACTGCTGATGGCAAGGGTCCTCTCAAAGAGCTTGCAGGTCCCTTTGTTTATGGATATCCTCTGGAAGAAGAAAGAAACCCTCCCCCAAATCGGGCTGTCGAAAAAAGAACGGCTGGCAAATCTCAAAAAAGCTTTTGAGGTGCAAGGCGATATCAAAGGCCTTCGCCTTTTGCTTGTCGATGATGTGATGACAACGGGGGCAACGGTAACCGAATGCTCGAAAGTGCTTATGAAAGCCGGCGCGCAAGAGGTCACCGTCCTCACCCTCGCGCGGGCAGGCGAGCCGTGATCTGATATAATCTGTCTGATGCCGGATTTCGATGCAATCAGAGAGAAACCAGTGCGGGAGCAAGTTTGTAACTTGCTCGCATCATTTTTGATCTGCCGACAATACAATTAAGGGTTCAGTTCAGAGACACTGAACCCGCAAGAAAGCGGTGGGAAAACCGCGATCTCTAAATATCGGAGCTTTCTTTGGCACAGTAGCAGAAAAACCGCAATTTTTAACTGCTGGTATTCGAAACGTGATTTTAAAAAGAAATTCTGATAGAATTATAAGTCACCAATGATTGATCTCCATACACATAGTTTTTTCAGCGACGGTGAGCTTGTCCCTTCTGAGTTGATCAGGAGGGCTGAAGCTATCGGGTACAAGGCGCTTGCAATCACCGATCATGTTGACTCATCAAATATTGATCTTGTGATCCCAAGGATTGTGGCTGCTATCAAGAAAATCAAAGAATATATTTCCATAGAAGTGTTTCCCGGCGCTGAAATCACACACGTTCCCCCCCAGCTCATCCCGGATCTTGTGAAGGAGGCGAGGCTTTTGGGGGCTAAAATCGTCATTGTACACGGGGAAACGCTGGTGGAGCCGGTTGCGCCGGGCACAAACCGGGCGGCGATCGGGGCCAATGCTGATATCCTCGCACATCCCGGCATCATCTCAGAGGAAGACCTCCTCCTTGCAAAGGAAAAAGGCGTTACCCTTGAGATCACCGCGCGGAAAGGACACTCGTTGTCGAACGGATATGTTGCGAAAGAGGCCATGCGCTTCGGGGTGCCGCTCTGTATCAATACTGATGCCCACAGCCCGTCGGACTTGATAACGAAAGCGTTTGCAGTAAAAATTCTCCGGGCTTCGGGGATCGAAGAAAGCCGTATCGAAGCCGTTTTCGAACACTCAAAAGCTATTATAGAAAAAATACGCAGGAGGAATTAATGCCGAAGGCAATCAAGAAAAGAATACCGAAGAAAACCGCTGACGCTGAAACAGAGGTAAAAGAAAGGATCTCAACGCTGAGGGACACCCTACGGGAACGCCAGAAGATGGCAATAAAGATCGGTGCGGGTATCCTTGTCGTAATAATCGCGGTTGCAGGTTTTTTCATCTATTCTCATAACACCGGGAAAAAGGCGCAGGGGTATGAGTACCAGGCATACAAGATCTTTCATGCTGCTGAACGTATCCCGCCCACCGACAGAGAAGGACTGTACAAAAAAGCCCTTGAGACGTTCAATAAAGCATACGAGACCAGAAAATCCCCTGTATCGCTCTTCTATATTGCGGCCTGCTATTATGAACTCGGCAAGTATGACGATGCCCTTAAGTCATTGAAGGAGTTTGCGCAGAACTATGCGGGCGAAAAACGGTTCATTCCCCTTGTTTATCAAAAAATGGCGACGGTCTACATCAAAAAGGGCGACATGAATGAAGCCTTGAAAACGCTTGAGACCCTCTCTGCCCTTCCAGGCGATACCTTTAAAGACCTTGCCTTGCTGGAATCGGGAAAGCTCCTTGAAAAACAGGGAAAGCCGGACGAAGCAAAGAAAAAATATGAAGAACTTACCAAAAAATTCCCCGATTCTCCGTACAAAGACGAGACAGCTGCGAAACGGTGAGGAAAGAAAAAGCGTTAAATCTTTTTATATTTTGAGGGGTTCTTTTTCGTCTGCTTGTAAGAAACTTTTTTGACCGGCCTTTTGCTCTTTGTTCTGCTTTTCTTCTTCTGTTTATATGATGCTTTTTTGGCTGATGCCTTATCTTCCTTGTCCAGCGCGTATTTCCCTTTCGGCGGGAGGTAGAGCTTCGTCCCTGCAGCCAAAGGGATAATCTTCTCCATATTGTTCAGATCGTAGATTACCTGGACGGGGATGCCGGTCTTTTTCGAAATCGTCTTGAACGTATCACCTTTTTTGACGGTATAGAGGTCAACGCTGAAACGCTCTTCTTCCGGGATATCGGAAAGGTTTTTCAAAAATACATCCTTTGTTCCGTCGGGAACTCTCACGGTATATTCAGACACGTCCGGCGGTGTGCACCATCTCCTGAGCTCCGGGTTCATCTCCTTGATCACGTCCACGGTAGTTTCGGCACATTCCGCTATAACATCGATATCAACAGGGGAAGTGAGCTGCACTCTGTCGTAGCGGAGCGGCGCATGGTAATCGAGATCATCAAACCCGAAATCCTCCGGGTTCGTTGCGATCAGGCTTGCGGCGATGAATTTCGGCACGTAGTTCTTCGTTTCGCTTTTGATATAACGCGTGTTCAGCAATGACCAGTAGTCATCTGTCTTTGTTTTATTCAGGGCCCTGAGGATCTTTCCTTCACCTGCATTGTACGCGGCCATCGCGAGGTTCCAGGAGCCGAACATTCTGTAAAGGTCCTTCAGGTAATTTGCAGCGGCAACGGTGGATTTTACCGGGTCCCGCCGCTCATCCTTCCACCAGTTGATCTCTAATCCGTAATGTTTTCCCGTTGACGCGATAAACTGCCAGTAGCCTGCAGCGCGCGCACTGGAATATGCGTGGGGGCTAAAACCGCTCTCGATAAGCGGGAGAAAAACGATCTCTTCCGGAACATCGTTCTCCTTCAGTATCTTTTTCATCAGCTCGATGTATTTCCCCGACCTGTTGAGATAGAGAGAGAACCGCTCCCGTATTTTTTCGGAAAAGAGCGTGACATTTTTCTGAACCGCCTGGGCAGCTATTTCATTGTAGCTGGAATCGGACATTCCCCCGAGATCGTTCTTTATCTTTTCTTCGGACAGAGATCTGATCTTTGTCTCTTCAGGCGACGCATAGCGATCTCCTTCATAGGCATAAAGGGGGAGTGCGGAAAGAACGAGCAACAGCTGTATGATGAACAATTTGACAATACGCATATAGTGTTTAATTTAGCCTAAAAAAGGCGTTTCTGTCAAGATTAAACGTAAAACTGACTGAAAATATGTTATTTGCATCTCTATCGATAGCAGGAATAAAATAGCTGTAATTTACATCTCCAAGCTTGCTTATTGGGCTGAATAGAAAACGAAGCAAACCGTTCGGGAAAGGAAGTGGTGGGCAGTCGCAGAATCGAACTGCGGACACGAGGCTTTTCAGGCCTCTGCTCTACCGACTGAGCTAACTGCCCGTGACTTTTAACTTTACACTTTTGCGTTTTCCAGTGTCAAGCCGCAGAGGGTATCCTGCGTAACCCCCCAGTTATGGGTACATATAACCCCCAAAATGCATGTAGGCTGGATGATGGGCAGGCATATGGGCAGCAAAACCTTGCTGATGCAGAATTTGAGTTATACTCATCATCTCTGGGGATTGCATAATACTATTCAGAATCCATATGATATCTGTCCGCCCACAAAGGTGCTGCCACCATGCTTTTGCTGCCCATACGCCTGCCTGTTTACTTAATGAATTACATTTTTCGGTAAGTAGCCGCAGGCTTCCCGCCCCGGCGGGTCGCCGAGGAGACAGCCTGCGCCCGGGACGCAACCTAAAGGCTGCGGCTACACATTGACGCCGGCGATAATAGAGTGGTTGAGCAATGTTTTACAGGTATGGAGTAAAATAGAAAACTGAATTATTTTGGATTTCATAAGAAGATGAACACTTAGAGATATGCCTATTTCGGTTTTGTTGAAAAATTTGTTTCTCTACGGGCCTGCCATGATCTCGGGCGCCCTTCTCGTATTCTGTTTTCCGACCTTTGATCTCTTCCTTATCGCCTGGGTGGCGCTGGTCCCTTTTCTTGTATCCCTCTATGACAAAACGCCAAAGGAGGCATTTAAAGCGGGTTTTCTTCTTGGTATCCCCTATTTTTTCGGGACCTTATACTGGATATACCACTCGATTAATCATTTCGGGGGCGTTTCCCTGCCGGGCAGTATCGCCCTGGTCGTTCTGCTCTGTCTCTATCTCAGCATCTATCCGGCTGTCTTCGGTTTTTTATTTACGATCACCATCAGGAACACAAAGCTCCCGGCCCTTTTTATTGCGCCGGTCTTCTGGGCAGTTCTTGAGTTCCTGCGCTCTTACCTGTTCACCGGGTTCCCGTGGTCAAGCATTGGGTATTCTCAATATAAATTTCTTACCGTTATCCAGATAGCCGACGTCACCGGCATTTACGGCGTTTCGTTCCTCGTGATAGCGGTGAACGGTTTGCTGGCCGATATCTTTATTATGAGGAAACGGTCAAAAGACATGCCTCTGTTTCCGCTCTCGCACACCCTTATCGGCGCCGCTGTGCTTACGGTTATGCTCGTTATAACCGTCATTTACGGTCAGGTGCGGCTGAGAGAAGAGAGACCGGGAATCCCCATTACGGCAAGCATTGTCCAGGGGAATATCGAACAGGACAAAAAATGGGATACTGCATACCAGCATGCGGTGATGGAAGCATACAAGGATCTTTCCCTTAAAGCAGTTTCCGTCAAACCGTCAATGATAATCTGGCCGGAGACCGCCGTGCCGTTTATGTTCAATGATGACAAATACTATACGGAAGAACTGACGGACTTTCAAAACCAGCTCGGCACATATCTCCTTTTCGGAAGTGTCCTGATGAAGGGAAAATCCGGCGAACGCTATCAGCTTTCAAACAGCGCTGTGCTGCTCGATGACATTGGCAAGGTGACGTATACGTATGATAAAATACATATGGTCCCGTTTGGCGAATATGTCCCCTTGCAAAAACTCCTCTTTTTTATCAATAAGCTTGTTGCAGGAATAGGAGACTACACTGCCGGAGAGAGGTATGTGAGGGCTGTCACTCCGTTCGGAGATTTTGCCACGCTTATATGTTATGAAATAATTTTTCCCGGTCTTGTACGGAAATTTTATGCGAACGGCGGAGACTTTATGGTAACCATTACGAACGACGCCTGGTTCGGGAGGACTACCGGTCCGTATCAGCATTTCAGTATTGCGGTTTTCCGGGCTGTTGAAAACAGAAAACCCCTGATTCGGGCTGCAAATACAGGCATCTCGGGTTTTATAGACAGCAGCGGGAGAATTATTGCAGAAACAGGACTGTTTGAAAGGGTTCTGCTCACAGAGCAACTGAGAACAGATTCTACGAGAAGTTTTTACTCGAAATACGGAGACCTTTTTACCTATCTCTGTATTATTATATCCGTTGTATTGGCAGCGAACTTGTTCGGTAAGGCAAGAATCACGTAATTTATTTAGGAGGAAGTATGCTTATTCAGGATGCGTTGAAAGAGGAATTATCAGACCTGAGAAACAAACTGGAATCATTACGAGGTTATCTTTGATTTACCCGGACTAAAAGAGGAAATTCAAAGAATAGAAAAAAGGCTTTCCTCAGAAGAGGTATGGTCATCTCCTGAACTGACCCGCGACCTCTCAAAAAGAAAGTCCAACCTTGAGGGTATCGTGGTGCATTTTGAGTCACTGGCCGATAAGCTCACCTATCTGGAAGAGGCCATTGGCATCCTTGAAGAAGAAAGCGGCGGTCTTTTTCTGAACGATTTACAGAAAGAGATAAAAGGCCTCCGGGAAGAGCTGGATTTGCTCGAAATCGAGAATCTTCTTTCCGGAGAAATGGATAAAAATAATGCTATTGTCGCGATACATCCGGGCGCAGGCGGGACGGAAAGTCAGGACTGGGCCCAGATGCTGATGAGGATGTACCTGCGGTGGGCTGAAAGGCATGCGTTCAAGCCCCAGGTCGTTGATCTGCAGACCGGTGATGAGGCAGGGATAAAAAGCGCGACCCTTACCGTTTCCGGTCCATATGCGTATGGTCTATTGAGATCTGAGGCAGGGGTACACAGGCTTGTCAGGATCTCCCCGTTTGATCAAGGCAAGAGAAGACATACCTCTTTTGCCGCAGTTCTTGTCTATCCAGAGGTGGAAGAAGACATTCCGCTGGAAATCAAGGAAGACGATATAAAAATGGACACCTTCAGGGCCTCGGGCGCCGGGGGACAGCATGTGAACAAGACATCCTCTGCTGTGAGACTCACTCATTTACCGACCGGCATCGTCGTAAGCTGTCAGAATGAACGCTCTCAGCATAAAAACAGGACTATTGCGATGAAGATTCTGAAGGCCCGGCTGTATGACCTGCAAATGAAGGAGCAGGAAAAAAAGATTGACGTTTTTAAGGGAGACAAAAAAGGTATTGCATGGGGCAGCCAGATACGGTCATATACTCTTCAGCCCTATAGAATTGTGAAAGACCACAGAACTGATATTGAGACGGGAAATGTCGATGCTGTTCTCGATGGAGCTCTTGATGATTTTATTAAGGCATATCTGAAAAAGAAGTGAAACGTAAAAATTTCTTCTACTGTATTTGTGTATATATACTAAAGTAGTAACCGTAGTAGGGGGTGTGTAAATGTGCAGAACCATTTTTTTTTCTGCTGAAACAACCGCTTTCCGGTGTTAATAAAAAGTTGGCCGGCGGGGGAAATTTTGAACAGGTTTTCATTAAAAAATAATCGACAATTCCACAAACAGATTCATAACAATTTTCTTGTCTTAGCGGTTAATATTTGGATATAATGGTACACCCCCCGGTTAAGTTACTGACAATTGTTAATAACATGTTAATGGTTTCGAACTATGACTAATATGACGCTGGAAGAAATATGGAATAATACTCTTTTGAAGATCGAGGAGAAAGTGGGCAGTAATATCCTTGATCTCTGGTTTCGGCCTATTAAACTCACGCAACTCAAGGAACAGCAAATTATAATCGACATTCCCAACAGGTTCTTTAAAGACTGGATAGAAGATAACTACCCGGACATCATAACGGAATCCGTTGGCGGCATAATGGGGTATCCGGTGAGCGTGCGCTATCGCATTGCCGAAAAGATCGATCCGGATCTTAAAAAACTAGATATGCGTATGGAAAACCGGAGACAGAAGCTGGCAAGCAAGGGCATTTATCTTAATCCGAAATATACATTTGAGCATTTTATCGTCGGCTCAAGCAATCAATTCGCCCAGGCAGCTGCACGGGCAGTTGCCGATGCCCCAGGCAAAGTTTACAACCCATTATTCATTTATGGGGGAGTCGGGCTCGGAAAAACGCATCTGATGACTGCAATCGGGAATGCCGTGATCGATAAAAAGCCGGATATCGCTATCATCTATGTTTCTGCAGAACAGTTTACGAACGAAGTTGTATCGGCCATACGGCACGAGAAGATGGGGGAGCTCAAGGACAAGTACAGGAACGTAGATCTTTTGCTCCTTGATGATATTCATTTTATCGCGAATAAAACCCAGACACAGGAGGAGTTTTTCCACACCTTTAACGCGATTTACGAACGGCAGAAACAGATTGTGATATCAAGCGACAGACCTCCAAAGGAGATCGGCGCCGTCACCGACCGGTTGCGCTCGCGGTTCAGCATGGGGCTTATCGCCGATATTCAGCCGCCGGAGCTCGAGACAAAGGTAGCGATATTGAAGAAAAAGGCTGATATGGAAAAGATATACATCCCTGACGAGGTTGCGTATTACCTGGCGTCGAAAGTAAAATCAAACATCCGTGAATTGGAGGGCTGTCTCATACGCCTCGGCGCCCAGGCATCGCTGACCGGAAAACCGATCACGAAAGAGATGGCGAAGACTATTCTGCATGATCTTATTGAAGAGGATGAAAAACCGGTCACAACGGATCATATCCAGAAAGTGGTATGCGAGCATTTTGCACTTAAATTAGCCGATATTAAAGCAAAAAAGAGGACAAAGGAGATTGCCCTCCCGCGGCAGATTGCGATGTACTTAAGCAGGCAGCTGACAGGTCTGTCTCTCAGCGATATCGGAAAAAACTTCGGCGGCAAAGACCATGCGACGGTCATTTATGCCTGTAAGCAGATAGAGGAAAAGAGGGCAAAAGAGGAGGCTTTCAATAGAATGATCGAGGGCCTGCTACGGAAGATACAGTGATGCAAGTCAAAGTTACCCAAAGGTTGCGGATACAAAGGGAGGAGACCGAATGAAACTGAGTGTATCAAAAGATGAGATGCAGGAGAAGCTTGCGAATATTCAGAATATCGTGGAAAAGAAAAATACCATGCCCATATTGAGCCATTTTCTTCTCAGCGCGGGGAAAAAAGGTTCATATATTATCGCTACCGACATCGAGACAGCACTCAAAGAGCCTCTTAATGTAACTATAGAGAAAGAAGGAAAGCTCTGTATTCCTGCAAGAAAGCTTTTCGAAATTGTCAGGGAAATGGAAGGGGAATTATCATTCGAAGCGGTAAACGAGCAGTGGCTCAGGGTCAAATCCGGTGCAAGCGATTTCAAGCTCGCCTGTCTTCCCCATACTGATTTTCCGGCATGGCCGTCCGGGCTCGGCGGTGATACCGTTGAGGAAATAACCATTGACGCCCCTGTTCTCCTTGAAATGATAGAAAAAACCCTTTACTCTGCCGGAGAAAGCGATACGAGATATACGCTCAATGGGCTTCTCTTTCATGTCAAGCCTGAAAATAAAACGTTTACTGCAGTCGGGACCGATGGTCACAGGCTCGCATTAATCATACGACCGATTGAGACTGAACTGAAAGAAGAGAAAAGGCTTATCGTGCCGCGGAAAGCGGTTTCCGAACTAAGACGGTTTCTTTCCCCAAAAACGGAGGAGAACAAAGAAAACGGAAAGGTACAGATATCTATCGGAGAAAAACACGTGCTTTTCGGCGTGAAAAACATACAGTTTCTTACAAGACTCATTGACGGGGCTTACCCGAATTATGAAAATGTGCTTCCCCAGTCGAATGAAAGAAAGATGTCTTTTGGACGGGATGCCTTTGTCAAAGTGCTTCGCAGGGTATCGGTGATGTCCAGGGAACGGGCGAGCGCTGTGCGGTTTGACCTTGAAGAGGATAAGCTCACCGTGTTGTCTTCGAGTCCTGAATTGGGAGAGGCAAAGGAAGAGATCGCCGTAGATTACAAAAGTGATGCCCTTACGCTCGGGTTTAATGCACGGTATGTGCTGGACGTCCTCGGAGCGATGACATCGGAAACGGTGACCTTTGAACTGCAGGACCCGTTAAGCCCTGTTCTTGTCAAAGAGGGAGGGAATGAGGAATATAAGTGCGTGATTATGCCGATGAGGATATAACAGCAAGTATTACTAAGGAGATCATAAGTAAGACCACATAAGTTGTCATTCCCGCAAGCGAAGCGCGTCGGGAATCCTTCTGAAAACAAAGAAAGATTCCGGACAAGCCGGAATGACATAGATGCTGAACGTGACGTTACTAATGACCGCATTAGTAACTGGCTCAAAAATAAAGAGGATACATGGAAGACAAAAACAGAAACGGAAACGAATCATATACTGCTGACGACATAAAAGTACTGAAAGGCCTTGACGCTGTCCGGAAAAGGCCGGCGATGTATATCGGCTCAACAGGCATTGAAGGGCTTCACCACCTTGTCTATGAAGTAGTAGACAACAGCGTCGATGAGAGCCTTGCCGGTTATTGCAAGAATGTAGACGTGATCGTCCACCTTGACGGAAGCTGCACTGTCATCGACGACGGCAGGGGCATACCAACCGAAATACACACTGAAGAAGGGCGCTCCGCAGCAGAGGTGGTTCTCACCGAGCTGCATGCAGGGGGAAAGTTCGAATCCAAGGCATACCGGATATCCGGTGGGTTGCACGGGGTTGGGGTGTCTGTTGTCAATGCGCTGTCCGAATGGCTTGAGGTTGAGATAAAACAGAACGGTACTGTTTATCAGCAGCGTTATGAAAGGGGTACCCCAACCGCACCCCTCGCGATTGTCGGAAAGACAAAGGGCAGGGGGACCAAGATCACGTTTAAGCCGGACTCGGAAGTATTCGAGATTTTGGAATTCAGCTGGGATATCCTCGTTCAACGGCTGCGGGAGCTTGCATTTCTCAACAGGGGACTGAAAATAAGCCTGTTGGACGAACGGACAGAAAAAAATCAGGAGTTCCATTACAGCGGCGGGATTGTATCGTTTGTTGAGCATCTGAACAAGAACAAGACGCCGGTTCATCCCAAACCTGTATATATATCAGGCGAAAAAGGGGATGTGATCGTTGAAATCGCCCTTCAGTATAATGACGGTTATTCAGAGACAATCTATACGTATGCGAATAATATCAATACAAGGGAAGGCGGGACCCATCTCATAGGCTTTAAATCTGCATTGACGAGAACGGTAAACAGCTATGCTACTTCATCAGGACTCCTGAAAGACAGTAAAGAATCACTTTCCGGGGATGATATCAGGGAGGGGCTTACTACCGTCATCAACGTAAAACTCATGAATCCCCAGTTTGAAGGCCAGACAAAGATGAAGCTCGGAAACAGCGAGATAAAAGGGATTGTGGAATCCATCGTGAACGATACCCTCGGCACGTATTTTGAGGAAAATCCCTCTGTTGCACGAAAGATTGTTGAAAAAGCGCTTCAGGCAGCGCGGGCGAGAGAAGCGGCACGCAAGGCAAGAGAGCTTACGAGGAGAAAGGGGGCACTCGAAGATTCCGGTCTTCCGGGCAAGCTCGCAGACTGCTCTGAAAAAGACCCTGCATTGAGTGAATTGTTTATTGTCGAGGGAGATTCCGCCGGCGGTTCTGCAAAGCAGGGCCGGGACAGGCGCTCACAGGCCATCCTCCCTTTAAGGGGCAAGATATTGAATGTTGAAAAGGCCCGATTCGACAAGATGCTCGGCTCGGAGGAGATAAAAATACTCATAACGGCATTGGGCACCAGCATAGGGCCTGATGATTTCAACATAGCGAAGATACGGTATCATAAGGTTATTCTCATGACAGATGCCGATGTCGACGGCGCACATATCAGAACTTTACTGCTCACCTTTTTTTACCGGCAGATGCCGGAGGTAATTGAAAAGGGATATCTCTATATCGCTCAGCCGCCGCTCTTCAAGGTGAAAAAAGGAAGGACGGAGAAATACATTCAGAACGAAGCAGAAATGCTGAATATGCTCTTTGAGCTTGCAGCGGATGAAATCGAGCTTCAGGTCAAAGGGCAGCCGGTGAAGGGAAAAGCGCTTATTACTCATCTGAAACGGCTCTATAAATTTGAACGGCTGATGGAATGGTTCGAGCGGAGAAGGAAGGCTCCGGATATTCTGCTGTTCATCCTTCAGTCCGGCATGAACAAGGATACGTTGAAAGACAGAAATAAGGTCGAGGAAATCCTGAATGCATTACAGGAGAAAGACCAAAGCGTTGCTATCGGGGAAATTCAGCTTGACGAAGAACACCAGACCTTCGGCGTTGAGCTGAGGAGACAGAATTATAAAATCAGTCTTGATACCAAATTCATCACCTCTCCCGAGTTCAGGGAGCTTGAAAACCACTTCAGTATTATAAAAGATCTCGGCAGTGTTCCGTACAAGGTCCAGACAAAAGACGGCGTGAAAGAGACGGTGAAGAGCAAAGATCTTCTTGAGCTCATTCTCGCAGCTGCGAAAAAAGGACTTTCGATTCAGCGCTACAAGGGTCTCGGTGAGATGAATCCGCAGCAGCTCTGGGAGACGACAATGGAACCGGACAAAAGAACGCTCCTCCAGGTTACGGTCCAGGATTCAGTCGCAGCGGATGATATCTTTACCGTGCTCATGGGGGACCAGGTAGAACCGAGAAAGGAATTCATCACCACCCATGCGCTGGAGGCGAGGAACATTGATATCTAAAAGGGTGTTAAAACAACCAGTGCTCCACTCTTTCCGTATCCTGGTTTTTCTGACTGTTTCGTGCCTTTTGCTTCTCTCTGCATGCGGCGGGGACAAAGAAGCGAAAAAGGTATCACCGGAGTCTCTGCTGGCTCAGGAGGCCTTCGAACTTGCAGAGACTTTGAAAAGCGCCTATGTTGAAAAAGACCGTGCAAGGCTCGAAGTACATTCTACGGAAAGTGGCTATAGAGAACTCATCGGCAGCATGAAGAGTTTTGATAGCGCTGAACTCTCTTTTAACCCTACATGGGTTGAGATACAGGATTCAACCGTTCACCTTACAGTCTCATGGAAAGGGACATGGGCCATGAAAGGCAAAAGTATCGAAGAACGCGGAATGGCGGTCTTTGTATTTGCAGGAACGCCGTTAAAGCTTGCCCAGGTACAGAGAGCAAATCCGTTCCGCCAGCCGGAATAAATACCCTCACTTTTAGACACAATAAGTAGTTCCAACTGACGTTTCATGGCATACCTATGTAATCTACGTGTCAATTATGATATGAGCCGGGTCGTTGTCTATACGTGTAACATGTTGTTATATATATTATTTTACTTAAAAATTACGATAAGGGGATTTTTATTGACAATGGTATAAATATTGCTATGTTTAGTAGTAGGAGGTATCAATGAAGACACGAACGATGTTTATCAATATATGTTGTTTCTTTGCAGTATGTCTCTTCGTTTCTCAAGCAGGGGCTTTTATGACAGGCTTGAGCACTGAGGAGCTCACCCGGTCATCCGAGGCAGTTGTTGTCGGAGGGGTGGAAGATGTCGAATCCCACTGGAACCAGGACGGTACGTCCATTTTCACGACGGCTTCAGTCGTTGTCGAAGAAGTGGTTCGGGGATCTGTTATACAACAAATGGTCACTGTCGAGTATGAAGGCGGTGAAATAGGGGAGATAGGGCTTAAGGTGTCGGATGTGGCTCCTCTGGAGAGGGGCGAAAAGGTTCTGTTATTCCTCAAATCCGGAAAAAGCAAGATAGACGGCAGTGTCTATCACATCGTCGGCAAGGCGCAGGGAAAATACCTTATAGGGGAAGACGGGATCGCGAGAAAAAGGGGTTTTGCCCTCGGTAATCGAAAGGATGTGGTCGAAAGCGAGACGCCTCTGGGAAGACTGATAGAAAAGATAAGGAACGTACAATGAGAACAAGCAAGAAAATAGTTATTATATGTCTGGGGATTTGTCTCATCCTCGGTCTGGGCAGCATGGGTGCCTTCGCTTTTGAGGTGAGCACCACGTCAGGCGGAGTCGAGATCCTGTGGGCCGAAGACGGAGCAACGTACCATGTCAATTCCTCGGGAGGTCCTTCCGGTAATATCACCGCGCTCCAGGCGGCTATGCAGACATGGTCGGACGTGCCTTCTTCATCTTTTGTTTTCGTCTATAGCGGGACCACGTCGAATACGGCTCATGGTGCAAATGACGGGATGAACATCGTAACCTTTGGTTCGATGGGAACAAACGGAACACTGGCGGAGAACCGTTTCTGGTTCTATACCTCCTCGGGGAATCTTATCGACAGTGACATCAGGTTCAACACAAGTTACAGTTGGGCCGCAGACGGCAGGGCAGGCTCTTATGATATCCAGAATGTGGGCACGCATGAACTTGGTCATTCACTCAGCCTGGGAGATCTTTATAATTCGGCTGATGCCGACAAAACGATGTACGGGTATGCTTCCTCCGGAGAAACCAAAAAGAGGACACTTCATCAGGACGATATCGACGGCATTACGTATTTATACCCCGATACCGCAGCATACTCACTTTCTGTCTCTGTGTCACCATCGAATGGAGGGACGGTTACAGGCAGCGGAATAAGTTGCGGCTCTGATTGTTCGGAAACTTATGTAACAGAGACCGAAGTAACTCTGACTGCAACACCGGCAAGCGGTTTTATCTTTGCCGGATGGTCAGGTGCGTGTACCGGTGTGTCTTCTTCCTGTACTGTTACTGTTGACGCGGCACAATCAGTTACAGCGGCCTTTAATGTAGCGCCGCCGAGTATCACAGTAAGCGTACCGAATGGAGGGGAATCGTGGGCAGCGGGGACGACGCAGACTATCCGGTGGACGTATACGGGAAGTCCGGGGAATTACGTAAGGATCGAGTTGTATAAGAACGAAGTGCTCAATTGGACGATGTCTTCTTATGCGAAAATAGGGAGCGGAGGAACAGGGTCCTATAACTGGGCGGTACCATCATACCAGGCAGGAGGAAACGATTACAGGATAAAGATCAGGAGTACAGCGAACAGCTCGATAACAGACACGAGTGACGACCCCTTTACGATAACCGGTCCGCCGCCGCCGAGTATAACAGCAAGCGTACCGAATGGAGGGGAAGCTTGGGCAGCAGGGATGACGCAGACCATCCGGTGGACGTATACGGGAAGTCCGGGGAATTACGTAAGGATCGAGTTATATAAGAACGAGGTGCTCAACCGGACGATTTCTTCCTCTGTAGGAATAGGGAACGGAGGTAATGGTTCCTACAACTGGACGATACCATCGAGCCAGGCAGGAGGGAACGATTATAAGATAAAGGTAACGAGTACCACCAACAGCGCGTATAGCGATATGAGTGATAGTACCTTTACGATAACCGGTCCCCCGCCGCCGAGTATAACGGTAAGCGTACCGAACGGAGGGGAAGCTTGGGCAGCAGGGATGACGCAGACCATCCGGTGGACGTATACGGGAAGTCCGGGGAATTACGTAAGGATCGAGTTATATAAGAACGAAGTACTCAACCGGACGATTTCTTCCTCTGTAGGAATTGGGAGCGGAGGCAATGGTTCCTATAACTGGAGTATCCCGTCGGATCAGACAGGGGGAAGCGATTACACGATAAAAATCAGTAGTACAACAAATAGCGCGTACAACGATATAAGCGATGGAACCTTTACGATAACCGGTCCGCCGCCGCCGAGCATAACAGTAAGCGTACCGAACGGAGGGGAACCGTGGGCAGCAGGGACGACCCAGACCATCAGATGGACGTATACGGGAAGTCCGGGGAATTACGTAAGGATCGAGTTATATAAGAACGAAGTACTCAACCGGACGATTTCTTCATCTGCATCAGTTGGCAGCGGAGGAAACGGCTCCTATAACTGGGCGATACCGTCGAACCAGGCAGGAGGGAACGATTATAAGATAAAGGTAACGAGTACCACCAACAGCGCGTATAGCGATATGAGTGATAGCACCTTTACGATAACCGGTCCGACTATAACAGTAAGTATGCCGAATGGAGGGGAAGCTTGGGCAGCAGGGACGAGACAGACCATCCGGTGGACGTATACGGGAAGTCCGGGGAATTACGTAAGGATCGAGTTATATAAGAACGAGGTGCTCAACCGGACGATTTCTTCCTCTGTAAGAATAGGGAGCGGAGGCAATGGTTCCTACGGCTGGACGATACCATCGAGCCAGGCAGGAGGGAGCGACTATAAGATAAAAGTAAGGAGTACCACCAACAGTGCGTATGGCGATATGAGCGATAGCGCCTTTACGATCCAGTGATAATAGTATCGGGCAGTATATAAGGCATGAGAAACCCGGAACGTTCGGGGGTTTTTTTATCCGCAGGAACTGCAGGAACCCTTGGAACAGGAAGAGCAGCCTGATGAACGTGAGGTCCCGGCCAAGGGTTTTTCAGTGCCGGTTGAACAGAAGACGGAAAATTTCTTTTTCACTTCCTTCGAGCTGCATCGAGGGCAATTGACTTCCTGATTACCAAAAACGAGCTTCTCGAAATCTTCACCGCATGTTTTACATGTATATTCATAAATAGGCATTGGTTTTCTCCTCTGAGTATGAATCTGATTGAATAGATAATCTGATTTTATTATAACAAAAGAGGGAATTATCCGGAAACAGCTTGTTATTCATCAAAAAACGAGCTTCTCGAAATCTTCACCGCATGTTTTACATGTATATTCATAAATAGGCATTCAATTGGCAACCATTCATTCTCCATAACAAAAAAAGCCGGGGTCTGACGGCCTTGCGATGCGGGGAGCAGATTGCAAATGTCCGCGAGTTATGATTATATATTGTGATGATACAGCCTGAATGTACAGAACGACTGTTTGGACAAGAACACCTGAAATGAGTAAATTCTGGGAAAACTTTTTTAAATTCCGCGAGAAAGAGAAGAACGGGAGAGAGGCGATCCTTTTAAAAATACCTGTCTTCCAGGAATTGACTCCGCGCGAATTGAAGACGATTCAACGCATTCTGCATCAAAGAGAATACAGACAGGCTGAAGTGATTTTCGCTGAAGGCGATATCGGACTCGGAATGTATATCATTGAAAAAGGTATTGTGCAGATTGCCTGTAAAAACGAACACCACATATTGGCTGAACTTGTTGAGGGCGATTTTTTTGGCGAATTAGCGCTTCTTGACGATGCCCCGAGAAGCGCCTCGGCAGTTGCGAAAACACCGTCTACGCTGTTATGTTTTTTCAAGCCGGAGCTGCTCGATCTTATCGAACGTAACCCCAAACTCGGCTCAAAAATACTCTTCCGGCTGGCATGGACCATCGGGGAACGACTGAAGAGCACGAACGATCAGGTGAAGGAGCTCATGTGCGTTGCCCAAAAAAGAACCGGCGTGACTGAGTGAAAAATGGATCCTAAGAAGTCCGGTACTTTTTTCAAAATAACGTTTTTTTCAATCCTTGCGATTATCGTTATTGCATTTCTCACTGCAGTATCCGGTATCGTAAAAATGGTGATAATAGCCGCCTTATTGGCGTATGTTCTGGACCCCGCTGCCAATTTTCTCGAATCCCGCGGAATGACCCGCACATCCGCAACCGTTGCGATCTTTATAATCATTTCCGGGCTGCTCGGAATTTCTTATTTTATTTTTCTACCATCGCTGTCAGGGGAAATTAAGTCATTGAAAAACGGCTTCCATCCGGAAAATACCGCGGTCATGATCGCCCGTTTCGAGGAGCTCCTTGTATCGAACCTTTCATTCCTCGGCGTAAAAGACTTAAATCTGTTAGGCAGACTTCAAAACAGTATGGCCAGTACAGGCGACTGGATCTTCGGCCATGTTCTGGATGCCGCATCGCTTATCACAAGCCTGATCCTTATCCCTTTTATCGTCTTTTTCCTTATGAAGGACGGAAGGGAGTTTCAAAAAGCGTTCGTCAGTATTATGCCGAACAGGTACTTTGAATTCACGCTCTATTTATTCCATAAATTGAATACACAGATAGGGAATTTTCTCCGGGGTCAATTCATCGATGCAATCATTGTAGGTATTTTCTCTGTCTTCGCGATGTGGCTTGTCGGCATTAAGTACTTCCTGCTCGTCGGCGTCTTTACAGGGCTTGCAAACCTCGTTCCGTATTTCGGTCCCTTAACGGGCGCTCTGCTTGCTGTCATTCTTTCCGTACTGCAGACCGGTGGGTTTGAAATGGCACTGTATGTCATCCTTGCCTTCTCGCTGATTAAATTGCTCGACGACGCTATTGTTCAGCCTGTCATTGTTGCCAAAAGTGTTCACATGCATCCGCTGACAGTCCTGCTGGCAGTGCTCGCAGGGGGAAAATTGTTCGGAATACTCGGAATGTTGTTGTCTGTGCCTGTGGTCGGTTTTCTGAAAGTCGTGCTCCATGAGGGGATTATGAATTACCGGAAATACGGGATTAAAGCTGTCTGAAATTTTGGACTATCTGTTCAACAGTCCCGTAAGAAGAAACAGAGAGGTTAAAAAAGAAGCCCCCAAAAAAGCGATTAACAGAAAAGGCACTACGATATATCCGAGCGTTCCCGCCCCTATCCATTTCCATTTCTCACCCGAAGAGGAAACGTATGAGACGTCTCCTTTTATTGTTTTGAGGTCTTCGTAGACGAGAAACGAAAAAATCATTGCAAACGGCATAAAGAAGAGAGACAATATCCAGCCGACAAAGGGAATACCGCTGATGACCGCTGAAATAATCCAGATGATAAACATCCTGAGGAACACGTCAAACCAGTACCCTTTTACATATTCTTTGCTCTTCAGCAGGGCATTCATCCCCCGTTCATTTTCCCTGGCCAGGATGAATTGCGAAAAGAAGAACCAGATCGAAAAGATAATCCCCGGTATGACGACGAGGAGAAATCCGCCTGTTACGATATAGCCAAGGAGGGAGAATATCCAGATAAAAGACCAGAGTTTCTTCGACGCTGCTTCGAGGGCTTCCCTTAAGCCGAGGGTTTCATCTGAAACAGCGCATATAAAAGCTGAAAGGACCCAGAAGACAGCGATAGCGCCGGCAACTCCTCCGAGAACGCCACCGGTTGCCATAAGGAGTTGTTTGGCATCAGGAAAAAGGGTCGAAAGAAGATAACCGGCTCCGAAGAATACTCCGAATACAATGGCAAAAAAAACTATGGTTAACAAGTACAGCGCGACAAGCGAAATGCTTCTTCTCTTAAAGATGTCCCACGTTTTACTGAAAAGGTCGCTGATAGGGGAAAGCCCGTCTTTAGTCCCGATGCCTTCCTTTTCCGCAATACCGTTCTCAGTCGGTCCGGGGACGGCGATATGTTCCATCGAAGGCGTCTTCTTGTCTTCTGATATGTCTGATTTGCCCGGCTTCTGTTTCGCCTCTTCACGGCGTTTCTGTGCGCCCTGTGTCGGCACGATATTCCTGGTCTTCTGGAGATCGATGTATCGGGGAATATTTACGCCACAATGCCGGCACGTATCTGTTTGAGGCTGCTCAACATTGCATCGGGGACATCGAAACGTTTCTTCCATCAGACTCTCCCTATTGTAACGTCAACCATGGACGGAGATACAATAGTCTTACAATTGTATTAGAAAGCCCCTTTTGCACATTATAGCAAAATCAACGTTCCTGCAAAACTATCTCTTCAAGGGCTTCAATGAGATGCATCACGGGTGTGTTCCTCACTTCTTTTTTCAGCTGCATGATACATCCGGGGCAGGAGGTGATGATCGTATCTGCACCCGAAGCCTCATACTCTTGAGCGCATTTCCCGAGAAGTCCCCTGGAGAGTTTTTGGTAAGAAAGACAAAAGACACCCGCAAAACCGCAACAGTGTTCTCCCTTTGGTTCTATCAGGTCAAAGCCCAGCTCCGCCATGATCCGGCGCGGTTCTTTTACAATGCCCAGTCCGTACTTCAGATGGCACGGGTCATGGTAAAGGGCTTTCTTCAGGTGGGAAGGAATCTGTGACAATGGCAAGGCACCGATCTTGTCAACGAAAAACGTCGAGATGTCCATCGCCTTATCGATCCCTGTGCCGGTGAGCTCTTTATATTCTTTTGTTATGGTAAGTGTGCAGGTCGGGCAGAGACTCACTACCGCTTCAACATTCAATTTGTTGAAAACCGCGCTATTTTTTTGAGCACAATGCATTGCCTCATCTTCCAGGCCGAGGGTCCTCAGCGGCGCGCCGCAGCACACTTCTCCTGCAGGCAGGATTACCTCATACCCGATCCGGTGAAGCAATTGTATAAGGGATTCCCCCAGGTGAGGAAAAAGATAATTGACGGAGCAGCCGGTAAATACCGCAACCCTGCCTTTCTTTTGAGATGCAGTAATGACCTGAACGTCATCCTTCAGCTGATGTTCGGGTAGATCAATCTGAAAGGGGAGGATATTTTTTTTGAAAAGGTACGGGGAGAGAATGTGCCGGGACATTCTCAGCAAATGAGAAAGAAGCTTCGGCCTTTTTGTTGCGAGTTTCGTTAAAAAACGGAGAGCCTTTCTTTTTTGGTCGGATTTTCTGAGCAGTTTTCTCCCGTGGTATATGATTTCTTTTATATCAATGCCCGGAGGGCAAAGGCCTGAACAGGCGCCGCATAATGTACAACTGAAGATACGGTCATTGAGCGCCGGAGATGAGACAAGCTTTCCTGATGATAGTCCCCATAAGAGTGCGATTCTCCCTCTTGCACCCATTGTTTCCGAAGAATCTTCGTCATAGATCGGACACAACGCTTTGCAGGTTCCGCAGCGGACACAACGTGAGAGTTCGCTCAGATAGCGGGTGTTTTCCATCGTCTTGAGCGCCTGTTGCTGTGTAAGACCCTGTTCAGGCTTCCCCTTGCATAGCCGTCGAGGTCAAGCGAGACATAGGTATACCCGAACGATTTCAATGCGCTGGCAATGAGCCCCCTGTTGAAAGCCGTGACCATGGAGGCGATTTCTGATTTGCCTGTTTCTATCCGCGCAACGCAATCGTGTTCCCGTACCCTGATCTCACGAAAACCGAGCGATCTGAGGAAGGCTTCCGATTTATCAATTCTTTCCAGGGCCTTTCTGGTGATTATGCTGCCATAGGGGATGCGTGTTGCAAGGCATGGGGAGGAAGGCTTGTCCCATGTCTGAAGACCGAGACGCCGCGAGTAGTTCCTGATCTCATCCTTTGAAAACGCCGCTTCTGTCAACGGACTTCTTACATGGTGTCTGATTGCAGCCTTCATTCCCGGTCTGTAGTCGCCGGTATCCTCGGCTGTGCTTCCATCGAAGATGACCTGATAACCTTCAGATGCTGCAAGGTCCGCGAGGGTCTGAAAAAGCATTTCTTTACAGACAAAACATCTGTCGGGGGTATTCCGCACAAACTTTTTTTCAGACAGTACGTGCAGATGTATGACCTTCTGCTTTATGCCGAGCTCCCGGGCAAATTTTTTCGAGGACAGTATTTCCTGATGAGGTATGATCTCCGAAGCCGCTGTTACCGCAAGAGTTTTGATTCCTGATAATTGGAGCGCCTTTAAAAGGAATGAGCTGTCAACTCCGCCGGAATAGGCGAGCAGAGCGCTCTGCCTGCGCTTAAGGATGCCGATCAGGCACTGAAGTTTAGGCCCCGGGGCCTGCTTCACGGTTCTCATAGAATAGTTACTTCATAATTTTCCTGGTGGAAACTGCGGCTTTCCCGAACGGTGATCTTGACATTGTACCGGTTTTCGATATCCTCAACTCCTCCCCGCTCTTCATCGGACAGCAGCTCAGCAACGGAAGTATGTGCGGTAACGATGATCCCCTCGCCGCCATGTTTTGCAAGCCGTATGATTTTTCTGAATATTTCATAGCACAATGTTTTGGGAGATTTCACAAAACCCTTGCCTTCACAGTACGGGCATGTTTCACAGAGGGTCCTGCCCAGGCTCTCCCGTACGCGTTTCCGCGTCATCTGGATAAGGCCGAGTTCCGATATATGGGATATGGTATTTTTCGCCCTGTCTTTCTTCATCGCCTCAACGAACGCGTTGAATACCCGGTCCCTGTTTTCATACCGTTCCATATCGATAAAATCTACGATGATAATGCCGCCGAGGTTCCTGAGCCGGATCTGGTATGCGATCTCTTTAACTGCTTCAAGGTTCGTTTTAAGAATGGTATCTTCGAGCTCTTCTTTGCCGACAAACTTGCCGGTATTTACATCGATGACGGTCATCGCCTCTGTCTGATCAATGACGATGTATCCGCCGGATTTCAGCCATACTTTTCGTCCGAGCGCCCGTGCGATATCGAACTCGATGCCGAACGCATCGAATATGGGCTCGGTGCCTTCATAGAGTTCTATCTGCCCTAAAAACTTCTCGAAATAGGTCCTTACGAAATCCTTAATCCGTTCATACTCTTCCACCGAGTCGACCACAAGCCTCTTTACATCCTGTATCATCAGATCCCGTACGCTTCTGAAGACAAGATCAAGGTCACTGTAGAGCATGGTCGGGGCCGACACCCTGTCTTTTTTCTTCTGAACGTTTTCCCAGAGAAGGAGGAGGAATTCGAGGTCTTTCTGCAGATCTTCTTCAGCTGAAGCCTCGCTGGCGGTTCTGATGATCAGGCCGAAACCTTTTGGTTTGATGCTTTCGACGATCGTTCTCAGCCGAGCCCTTTCTGATTCGTCGGAGATTCTCCGCGATATGCCGATATGCTCGACATTCGGCATGAGGACAAGATACCTGCCCGGGATCGTGACATAAGAGGTGAGCCGTGCCCCCTTGCTTCCTAACGGGTCTTTGGATACCTGAACGAGGATTTCCTGTCCCTCCTGTATCAGCTCCTCTATCGTGAGGTCCGGCCTTCCTCTTTTTGAAACCAGTTCGATGGCGTTCACCTTTTCCTCTTCTTCAAGGAAAGGGGCAAATTCTTCCAGGCCTGCGTGGATGTCGGTCACATAGAGAAACGCAGCCTTCTCAAGTCCGATGTCGACAAAGGCCGACTGCATACCAGGGAGAATTTTAACGACTTTGCCTTTATAAATATTCCCGACGAGGCTTGCATCCCGCTTTCTCTCAACATAGAATTCAACGACCTGTCCGCCGTCAAGAAGACCGACTCTTATCTCATCCCGCGTAACGTCAATCAGTATTTCGCTATCCATTGTACACTCCGCTCTATCGGGCGAACCCATCCTCCATTCCATCCATAAAGAGCCGTCCTTGTAATGTCAAGGTTATTGACAGGCTCGTTACAAATGACCGGAAGAAGTTCGCCTAACCGTACTTTTATTTCACCCTGATCTATCAGGAGTAATTGCGTTGTATCGTTATCCGTCTGTTTTGCCTCTTCCACCATGCTTCTGATATCTATTGCTGATTTTTCCCGTTTTACCAGTATTTCTTTTTCCGATAAGAATCCGGCGAGATTCGATACATCCCCGCCCTTGATCTCGTATTCGTATCTCCTGATGAAACTGTTTAATGATTCACCCCTGGCAGGTACCGCGCGCATATCTTTTACGAAAACCCCTTCCGGGAGCAGTTCGTTCAGTTTCCTCATGTTCATGGTGAGATCGAACGGCGGACGCACTTCCATATCGAAATATTCGCTCAAGCCCGCAACACCGACACTGAGCGGAGGGCCGAAGGATATGTTTGGAGCGGGATGAAACCCCTTCGAATATTCGATGGGAACCGCTGCTCTCCTTATTGCTCTATGGAAGAGGATCATAAGTTCGAGGTGCGAGAGGAACCTTAATCTCCCTGTCTTGGAAAATTCCACCCTGATTCTGACAGGCTTGAAACGGGAAGACGAATCAAAAGGAGAAACGGTGAGCGGGAAATTGAGGGCAATTCCGGAATCTCCCGAAGACAGACTGTCCGCACCTAATCTGTTTTGCTCCTTCGCGGCTTCCGTGCATCCAAGTCCGCAATTATGGCAGACTCCTCTGCAGTCAGTCGTGATCTCCTCTGATAATGCCTTCTGGTATTCCTTCAAGAGAAACGTTTTCGTTACGCCGATGTCCACACGTTCCCATGGAAGGGTGTCAGTAGGTCCAAAGGTCTTCTGAGCGAGGGATTCTGCATCGACCCCTGAAGCATCCATCGCCGATTTCCATTTTTCGAAGTCAAATACCTCCGACCATGCGTCGAGCCTGCACCCGAGTGACCATGCCTTTTCAACAAGGAGTGCCGTTTTTTCATCGCCGCGGGCAAAAGCCGCCTCTAAAACACTCATGTCTACGTTATGGCCTTTGTGGTGGAACTCCCTCTTCATCAGCGCATTCCTGATAGCCTTCTTTTTTCTCTTAAGCTCATCCGGAGAGTGCTGACCGCACCACTGAAACGGGGTATGCGCCTTGGGGATAAAAGGAGAGATACCGATGCTGATGTTGACGCCACGCCTGGTATATTTTTTCGCCGTTTTAAAAGCCTTCAGAGACATTCCGATGATCCCGTCGATGTCCTCGTCCTGTTCCGTGGGCAGGCCGATCATGAAATAAAGCTTAAGGTTATGCCAGCCTTCTTCAAACAGACTCCTCAGCGCCTCTTCATAATCTTCCTCTGAAAAATTCTTATTGATTACCCTCCTGAGCCGGTCACTTCCTGCCTCGGGAGCAATGGTAAAGCCGGTTTTTCTCACAGAGCGGATCTCTTTCAGCAGATCCTGGTTTATTGCTGCAACCCTGAGAGATGGAAGGGAGAGCGCGATTCTTTCGCATGAAAACCTTTCGTTGAATCCACTGACGACAGCTAAAAGATGACTATAGTCTCCGGCGCTTAAGGAGGTAAAAGAGACTTCCTCATAGCCGGTATTTTTCAGCGATAATGCCGCGAGTTCCAATACCTTTTCAGGACTCCGTTCACGAACAGGTCTGTAGATCATGCCGGCCTGACAGAATCTGCATCCCATCGGGCAACCCCTTGAAACCTCGATGTTCACTCTGTCGTGAACGATCGAAGTATACGGTACAACCGGGGCATCGGGATACGGAGCGTTATCAAGGGACTCTACGAAGCGTCTCCTTATCCTCTCCTTCCCTGGGTGGGCAGGCACGTATATGCCTTCAATTTCGGACAGCATCACAAAGAGGGATTCCTTATTGCCATCACCTTGCGTTTTCCATTTATGGAATGTGTCTAAAATGTCCTTTATCGCTTCTTCACCATCTCCGATGAGAAATGCATCAATAAACGGAGCCATCGGGAGAGGGTTTACGGTGCACGGCCCACCTGCGATGATAAGGGGAAAATGCCGATGATATCTGTCCTCAGACCGTAAAGGAATTCCGCCGAGATGAAGCAGATTGAGAACAGTGGTATAGGAAAGCTCGTACTGGAGACTGAAACCGACGATGTCAAAATTTATTAATGGCCGGGCTGATTCAAGAGAGGAAAGGGGTATGCCTTTGCTCTTCATCTCGGCTTCAAGGTCTGTCCATGGAGAGAATACCCTTTCTGCAGAAGCGAAAGGCACTTCGTTTATAATTTTATAGAGAATTCGGAGGCCGAGATGGGACATCCCGATTTCATAAATATCAGGGAATGCGAGGGCTACTTTTACCGGCGCATCCTTATGGATGGCGTTGACCTCGTGATTTATATACCTGCTTGGTTTTTGCAGCAGAGAGAGATTCACAGTTTAAGAATACCATCTCAAATGATTATTTGGCAAGGATTTGGGGGCTGTCATCCATCAGGTTAAGCCATAAAAAACCCCCGTGCATAGGCGTCAAATTATAGTATGAAGGCAGCGGCAGAGCGTGGCAACCAATGGTATCCGTACCTTTTAGGCTACGACACGAACGCAGGTTAAAGCCTGCGGCTGCCACATTCCTCCCGCCACTGAATAGATATCGGGCATGACCTTTCCGGTTGACAAGAGGGGGTCAATATGATATTAGATATTCACATAGTTTTTGTTATCCTTAGGATAAAAGGAGAGCTAACATGTTCAAGGAATTCAAAGAGTTTGCCATGCGTGGGAATGTAGTGGATATGGCAGTCGGTATAGTTATTGGCGCTGCCTTCGGAGGAATAGTGAATTCATTTGTTTCCGACGTTATTATGCCTCCCGTCGGCCTTTTTTTAGGAAGTGTTGATTTTTCGAGCTTGTTCCTGGTACTGAAAGAAGGCAAAGTTGCAGGGCCCTATGAGTCTTTAGCTCTTGCAAAGACTGCAGGAGCCGTTACGTTAAATTACGGGGTATTCTTTAATACC
Organism: uncultured Nitrospiraceae bacterium; assembly: GCA_963718855.1. GTDB lineage: Bacteria > Nitrospirota > Thermodesulfovibrionia > Thermodesulfovibrionales > SM23-35 > CAVRAA01. Next base: position 695,714 of record CAVRAA010000009.1, read on the forward strand.
ATAATCAGTTTCCTCATTATTAGCTTTGCGGTGTTTCTCCTTATCAAGAACATTAATAGAATGAAGAAAAAAGAAGATGCATCCGCAGTACCGACAACCAAAGAATGTCCGTACTGCCTTTCAGCGGTTCCGCTTAAAGCGGTTCGGTGTCCACAGTGCACGTCTGAATTGAAGCAATAATCGATTTCGGGGGATTGATACCAACAGCGGACAAGAGGAATGCCGTTCTCTTGAGATAAATACGGAAAAGGCATGATATAATACTGGGCGATGAAACAGAGCAGATTGTATGTTGTTTTGCTGATCCTTATTGTTCTTACCGCCTCCTGTTCAGGGAAACAGGCGGTAAAGCCGCAGGAAAAATATGATGCCGAAACGTCATTCGAAAAGGCCAATGCCCAGTTTGAGAAAAAGAATTATGAAGAGGCACGGGCAGCCTTTCTCGAAGTAAAAAACCGCGACTTGTCCAGAAAGTTCGCTCCTCTGGCACAACTGAAGATTGCTGATTCCTATGTTCAGGAGGATGAGCCGGAACGGGCTGTTGCCGAGTATCAGAGGTTTTTTGAGACCTATCCCGACCATCAATACGCATCGTATGCCCAATACCAGATCGCCATGGTATATTTCAATCAAATAGAGAGCCCGGAGAGGGGGTATAGCGGAGCAGCAAAAGCCCTTGTTGAATTTGAAAAGCTGAAACAAATGTTTCCCAGAAACCCTTATAAAGATATCATAGACGTCAAGATCGAAAAGTGCAGGAACACGATGGCTGAATACGAATACCTCGTCGGATCGTTCTATTACAAGAAGGGTTCGTACATGGCCGCAATCGGAAGGTTTGACGGCCTGCTGAAAAAATATCCTGAATACCGGGGGGAACCTGATGTCCTGTTCTATGGCGGCATGTCTCACAAAAAACTCGGACAGAAGGAAAAGGCCTCAGAATATTTCACTCGCCTCATCGAAAAGCATCCGAATAACAAACTGGTAAACGATGCAAAAAAAGAACTCTCTTCGCTCAACCGCAAGTAATGCAGATGTTGTGCAAACATCCAAGCATGACGCCTCGCACCCTGTTTTATCGGTAGTTTATTATCCTGTCTTTCTTAACCTGGAGAACAAAAAAACTGTTGTCATAGGAGGGGGAAAGGTAGCGGAAAGAAAAATCCTGTCCCTGCTCAAGGCGAACGCTGATATAACCGTAATCAGCCCGGAAATTACAGCAAAGATAGCGAGAGAGAAGCAAAAAGGCAGCATTAAACATATCAGCCGGCGCTATCGGAACGGCGATATCGCGTCAGCATTTCTTGTGATTGCCGCCACTGATTCACCGCGTCTCAACAAGCGGGTTTCCGATGCAGCTCCCTGTCTAGTCAATGCAGTAGATATGCCCTCTCTGTGCAATTTTATCGTACCGTCGGTAATCCAACGGGGGCCGTTAACGATCACAATCTCAACAAGCGGCGTCAGCCCGGCTCTTGCCCGCTCGATACGAAAGGAAATCGAAAAAATTTATGGCATGGAGTTTTCAGAATATCTGAAGGCGTTGCAAGGTATCCGCGCCGAGGCAATGAACGTAATTGCTGATCAGAAGAAAAGGGGGGCATTCCTGAAATCAGTTGCATCGGCTCAAATGATCAGAATGCTGCGGAACAAAGGACCGAAAGAGGCGCAGAAAAAGGCAAAGGCTTTGTTGAAAGCATCAAAAAACGATTCTTGCCGATAAACTGAGAATGGATAAAAGAAACCGATTAATAATAATTTCAAATGAAAAAGGGGGCTGACATAGAAATTAAAATATCTTTTCCGGGAAAGAAAAGAGTGAATGCCGAGTTCAATGGATACGTTATTACAACCGACCAGCCGCCAAAATACGGAGGAGACGGCTCCGCCCCTTCTCCGTTCGATCATTTCCTCGCATCTATCGGGACATGTGCCGGTATTTATGTGCTCAGTTTTTGCGAAGAGCGGAAAATACCGACCGAACACGTCTCTCTCGTCCAGCGGCTTGAATACGGAAAAACCCAGGACGGCAAAACATTTATCGAAAAGATTATCATCGAAATCAGAGTCCCTTCTGATTTTCCGGAGAAGTATCGTAACGCCCTCATTAAGGTAGCCGAGCAGTGCGCGGTAAAAAAGACCATCATGCAGCCGCCGACATTTGAGATAAGAACAGCGTTAAAATAGGTCAAAAAGCCCCAGATATTCATAGTATTTATCAAAACTTGAAAAAGTATTGCTAAAAACTATATCATATATTCGAATCATACGTTACGGATCTGTATTGAAACAGGCCGTGCATTATCAGATTTCTCATTATGGATATACATCAACTAAAAGTATTCACATCGGTTTTCAAAAATAAGAGCTTTTCAAAGGCCTCCGAGGAACTCCATCTCACGCAGCCTACCATCAGTAACCATATCAAAGCATTGGAAGACGAATTTGATTGCAAATTGTTCGACAGACTGGGCAGGACGATACTCCCGACTAAAGAGGCTGAGGTGCTCTATAGCCATTCCCTTGAAGTTATTGAAAAAGCGGCTGTTCTGAGAGAGGCTGTCGGAGAAATGAAGAAAGACCTTACAGGAAAGCTTATCATCGGTGCGAGCTCGATTCCGGGTGTATATCTGATGCCCCGCATTATGACCGAATTTCAGAAACGGTATCCTGATATTTCCTTTCAAATCCTCATCTCCGATTCCAGAGGGATTATCGACAGCATATCCAGACACGAAGTGCTTCTCGGCATTGTCGGAGCAAAAATCGGAAATGAGCAGATACACTACGTGCCCTTTATCGAAGATGAATTGATTGCCGTATCTTCGCCATCTCTGGTCGGAAAAAGTCAGATGACGCTCAAGGAGTTGGTGAAGCTTCCTATGGTACTTCGGGAGGAGGGATCGGGGACACGCAGAGAAACCGAGAAATTTCTCGAAAGTAAAGAAGTTTTTCTCGAAGGCGTCAAGATCGCGGGCATTTTTGGTTCTACCGACGCGGTAAAACAGGCGGTGAAAGCAGGACTGGGAGTCGCCATTCTTTCAAAATTTTCCGTCGCAGATGAATTAAAACATAAGATACTCCATGAAATAAAACTTACCGATATCGAGATGAAGCGGAAATTTTTTATCGTTACCCACAAGAAGAGGACGCTCCCCAGGTTATACGATGCCTTTCTAAAGCATATTCTCGCTGACTCCAGAATGGCAACCTAAGAATCAAATCCATACATGGCTATCAGTTTCAGGTCGTCTTCAGGAATCCTTCCCAGAGTAGTTAAGTAATTACCGGTGATCATGCCGTCAGCACCAGCAGCAAACACAAGAGAATGAAATTCGCCGAGCACCTGTAACCTTCCGCCGCAGATCCTGACCTCTCTTTCAGGCAGGATATACCGATAGAGGCTTATGATCTTCAATGCATCGACGGGATGGAGCAGACCATTATCTCCCATGGCAGTTCCTTTAATCGGCACCAGAAAATTGATGGGAACGGCTTCGGCGCCGAGCTTCTTCAGGGCAAACGCCATGTCAATCCTGTCCATCCAGGTCTCTCCCATGCCGAATATCCCTCCGGAACAGACAGACAGCCCTGCTGCCTTCGCAGCGTGGATAGTTTTCATTTTATCGCTATAACTATGCGTCGTGCATATCCGGGGGAAAAACCCTTCAGAGGTTTCAAGATTATGATGGTAGCGGTCCAGGCCGGCTTCCTTTAATAACAATAATGCTTCTTTTTTCAAGAGTCCCAGGCTTGCGCAGGGAAGGAGGCCGAGCTTTTTAACATCTGAAACGATATCTGCGACTGACGCTAAATCTTTTCCCGAAATCGTTCTCCCACTCGTTACCACTGAGAATCGTGTTATCCCTGATTCTTTCGCCTCCACGGCATTTTCAATTATTTTTTCTTTCTGCAGCAAGGGATAGACGTCTATTACCGCCCTGCTTTTGGATGACTGAGCGCAGAAAGAGCAGTCTTCGGAACAGGCACCCGATTTTGCGCTGACGATAGAACAAAGACCAACGGTTTTTCCTCTGAAATGATCCCGTATGGTATTGGCCGATGCAATGAGGCTGAAGATCTGAGATCCTGGCATCTCAGCAATAGACAAAGCTTCTTCCCTGGAGAGGGAACCTCTGCTTAGTACCTTTTCCTGAAGACTCTTAATCACCGCCTGCGGAACCAGCGTCTCCTCCCGGCAGCTTGTTTTTTTCGATTGATGGAATGAGCCTAATCGTTACCTTTACCCTCCCCTTTTCCTTCAGCCAATAGTTAACATCAAGGACATCGCTGATGCCGAAGGAGATGGGCTGATAGAGCGGTCTTACTTCATACCCTATGACATTCCCCTCTTTATCAACGATCCTGCTCAGTTGAGACCGCCAGAACGATGGGTGAAAATTTACGAACTTCTCCGCTTCCTTGAACGCTTCCGGCGCCGGAACTCCTTTTTTCATCCGGTAATCGAAATCAGGAGCAAAGGGATCGAGTACATACTGGTCTCCTTCTGCATCAAGCATCGCAATCGTTTCCAGGTCATCCAGAAAGTTGCCGCCGTAGAGGATCAAGGTGAACGTGCCCTTCATCTCATCAGGTCTTGCTTCTTCGGTTCTCAACGCTTTCTCAAAGGCATGACAATCAGCATTGGAGCCGTTCATTCCAAAGCACGCGATGAGCAATAGAGCGGACAAAACCGGGATATACGGTCCTTTCATATGCGCCTCCCTTCCTCTCTTTTAACCATAGCATCTGCCGGATTCATTTGTAAATCGCGGTTCTGAAAGAGACGGGGAGAGAGTATTTTCGTTCATTCTCGGCTCGAGACAACAGGGCAACCACAGGGGGATTGCCCCTGCACGCACACATACCCTCCGTCTCATAATATAAATAATAGGGCATAGAACTCTTATGATATAATTCCGTATGTCAATTCAGCTTATCCTCTTCGACCTTGATGGCACGCTTGTAGACACCAGCAGGGATATTACCAATGCCCTGAACTATTCATTAAGCCCTTACGGGCTGGATGGCATTTCGGTTGACGCAACAATAAAGGTTGTGGGGGAAGGACTGACCAGGCTTATCGAAAAGGTGCTCGGAGAGGAAAGATATCACCTGAAGGAAGCTGTTTTCAAACGGTTCCTTGATTATTATTCCGCACACCTCATCGATAACTCAATAATCTACCCAAACGTGAAGGAAACCCTCGATATACTCTCCGGATATAGAAAAGCGGTAATATCGAATAAGAGAGAATATCTCTCGGTCAATCTTTTGAAACAACTTGATCTCGATAGATATTTTGATCTCATCGTCGGAAGCGACACCACCCCTGAAAGAAAACCCTCTGCAGGCCCACTCCTTTACGCATTTTCAAAACTGCATATCAGCCCTCTGGAAGCTTTGATGGTGGGGGACAGTCAGTATGATATAGCGGCAGGGCATAACGCAGGGGTAAAAACAGTTGCTGTTACATATGGCTATCAGGAAAGAAGCCTTCTCACCGCAGCGGATTACCTGATAGACAGCTTTGGTGATCTGCCCGGTATCCTTGACATCGCTTCTTCTAAATTCATATAATTTTAGTTTGAGTAAATTCAGAGAATTACGGGTTTCCGTTTGTTTTTTTTGCGCCTGTAGCTCAGTTGGATAGAGCAACTGCCTTCTAAGTAGTAGGCCGCAGGTTCGAATCCTGCCAGGCGCGCCAAGCACTTTTCACGAATGCACCTTGCAGTTGATAGTGTTCTGTTCAAAGTGATTCATATGCGCCGAGACTGCTGACATTGATTAAAAGCACAGGTTTTTGTTTTACTATGTACTGTCGTACAGTGGTGAGTGTAGCTCAATGGTTAGAGCACTGGACTGTGGCTCCAGTGGTTGGGGGTTCAAGTCCCCTCACTCACCCCAGCACATTCCAAAGGGAATTTAGAGTAAGTGGCTTAGAGTTTAGAATTAAGAGTAAAAGTTACCGGAAACTAACTCTTCACTTTTAACTTTCAACTCTAAACTTTTTTTAGATTGCGCCTGTAGCTCAGTTGGATAGAGCATCAGCCTCCGGAGCTGGGGGTCGGAGGTTCGAATCCTCTCAGGCGCGCTTTTCCCATACAATGGGCCGTTAGCTCAGTTGGTAGAGCAGCTGACTCTTAATCAGCGGGTCGCAGGTTCGAATCCTGCACGGCTCACCATTATTTTTATTAGTATTAAAAGATTATTCGTCCATACCGTTGCGTAACGATTAAGGATGAATAGTCTGACGTGCGCCTCAATAAATTTCCTGATTTTTTCCCAGTGGAATTTGCCGCCCCATCTATTATAATTTCAGACAGAATATGAGATAATTGAAAAAATCAGATTTCGGAGGTTGTATATGGCGAAATGGATAATTGATCCGGACCACTCAGTGGCGTCATTCGTTGTCCGCCACATGATGGTTGCGAATGTGCGCGGCCAGTTTAACAGGATCAGCGGAACAATTCACTTCGATCCAGCTGATATGGCGAATTCTTCTGTGGAGGTCGTTATCGATGCTTCGGGTATTTATACCGGAATTCAAAAACGTGATGATCACCTCCGCAGTCCCGATTTCCTTGATGTTGCGAGCCACCCTCAGATTACCTTTAGAAGCACAAACGTTGAGATAACCCGCGAAAAGGGCTTCAGAGTTACAGGAGATCTCTCTATCCGGGGGATCAGCCACCCGGCGACTCTCGATGCTGAATATAACGGTCCGGAAAAGAGTCCTTACGGTGAAACAAGCATGGGATTTGCTGCAACTACCCGTATAAACCGTGGGGATTATGGAATGACCTGGAAAGTACTTCTTGAAAGTGGCGGCGTAATGGTGGGGAAAGAAGTGTTGATTAGCCTTGATGTGGAGGCTGATTTAACCGCATAGCCCGAAACATATAACTTATTGATAACAAATAATAAAAATGAATTTTATGAGGCATCCTCTTTTGCAGTCGGGCATTTAATGCCTTCAAATGCATAGATAATTCTTTTTTCCTTTTCAAGCCGTTTTGGCGGACAGGGTACCTTTGTGAAAGCCTTCATTTGTTCTACTGCTTCATGATGGGTCGGGAGACCATTGATTGTATCGCTCACCAGAGAACCTGTAAGCATATTATATATCCGCGCATTTTCTCCATCCGTAACAACAGCATATGGAATCTGATAGTCTTTTATAGCCCTCGCAAATGCAATGGCATATCTTTCCCATGACTCTATTGCTGACTGAACACACCGTATTACCATAAAACTTATGGAAGAAACAGTAACAATGAAATCCATACTGACAGAAGCCTTGCAGTTACTCAATACAATGTTAAACTGCGGGTCTATTTCGACCTCTTTCGGGTCATATCCCTTTTGTTGTGTCAGAAACTCCCATATGCTTCGCCTGACGCCCTGTAACTGCATCATCTCGATAAAGTTCTCTTGCTCTATCTTCTCCTTTATTTTTTTCTCTCTTTCTTCTTTGTCCATATATCCATAGCCTCTTTTCTATTGTTCTCTATGATCTGGTTCAATGGTGGTTTGCATCCAGCGTATTTATTGTAAAGCATATCGTTTCTCAGTTCAATATAATATCGCAATATGATCGAGCACTGCCATGTTCCACGTGGAACAGGTGGCAAATTCGGGAAGAATGTTCCACGTGGAACACCATCGAAGAATAGATCCATAAATAGCTCTTGTCAGAGTCTTATGTATGAGGTATATTATTAGGCGATGCGCATTGACAAGATCGAATTAAATGGCTTCAAATCCTTCGGAGAGCGGACCATGTTTAATTTCCATCCCGGCATTACCTGTATTGTCGGCCCGAACGGATGCGGGAAAAGTAACATCGTCGACGCGTTTAAGTGGGTTTTGGGCGAACAGAGCGCAAAGAGCCTTAGAGGCGAAAAGATGGAAGAATTAATTTTCAATGGCTCTACGTCCAAGAAACCCAAGGGAATGGCTGAGGTCACGTTGGTTCTTTCCGGGCTTATCGGAGCCGAACAACCTGTCCAGGGAGAAAATGAAGAAAAGATCTCTGATACCGCTTCAGTGACTCGAAGACTTTACCGATCCGGTGACAGCGAATATATGATGAATAAGACGCAATGCAGGTTAAAAGATATTAAAGACCTCTTTCTCGACACCGGGCTTGAGGTAAAGAGCTATTCAATCCTTGAGCAGGACAGAATTGCAGAGATATTGAATTCAAAGCCCCAGGAAAGACGGTTCCTGATCGAGGAAGTGGCAGGGGTAATGAAATATAATGTCAGAAAGAAAGAGGCGTTATCCAAACTTGAATCATCGAGGATGAATCTTCAGAGGATTAACGATATTATCATAGAGGTAAAAAAGCAGATCAATTTCCTCGACAGGCTTGCGAAAAAGGCCGAGAGATACAAAAAACTTACGACAGAAATGCATGCAATAGAGCTGAAGATTGCCAAAAGAGATTATCAGGATTTAACGAAGTCGTATGAAACAATCTTTGCGGAATATACTGTCTTAAAAGAAGAGGAATCTCTGAAAAAGGCGGATTTTTCGAAAATTGAGAATGAAACCGAAACAAAACGTATTGAACTTCTCGAAAAGGAAAAGAGTTTAGAACAGATTCAGATAGAGTTTCAGGCCCTTGAGAAAGACATCGCTGAACTTGAGAAAAACATTGCGGTGGCAAAAACAGAGTGCGATAACTATACCGAATATCTCACGAAGCTTCATCAGCAGGAGGAGGAAATTCGACAGAAAGAAACTGAAGCGCTGCAGAGGCAGGGCGAACTCGGTAATACAGAAACAGAATTGATATCTGAAATGGAGGGGCAGAAAGAACTGCTCGGGGAAAAAGCGGATTTTGTCAGATCCCTGGAAGAAGAATTGTCAGAATTCGAAGAGTTGCTTGAGGAGAAAAGGCGTGAAATATTCCGGATATCTGATGAACTCAGCACCCTGAGAAATGCCCAAAGCAAGCTCCAGTCATCATTGGATGGTCTGACGCACCGGGAGGAATCGTCCATAAAAGATGCAGAAGGACTAAAAAAGATGCTTACAGAGGCGGATGAGTCTCTCAAGGACGTTGAAATGGGCCTCATGGACAAAAATAATAACCTTATGCTTCTCCGGGAGCAGACAGGGATCATCGGAAACGAACTCATCGTTCATAAAAACAGGTTTGAGAATTCACGGGAAACGCTCGCAAGGAGCAAAGAAGAGCTTGCCTCGAACGTATCAAGAATTGAATCACTGAAGGAACTGCTGTTTGATAATGTAACGAAAGAGTTATTGTCCGGCGATCGGAGCATTCATGTCCTTGCATCGGTCTCTGATGTCATTGAAGTCAACGATGAGTTTGAAAAGGCGATAGAAAGCGTGCTTTCTGAAAAAGTGAACTCCTTTATTCTTCCGGCACCTGGGGATATCGAGACAGCGCTGTCTGCAGTAAGAGATAAAGAATCCGGAAGAACGGCATTTATTCCCTTTAAACCGGACATTGCCATCGAGTCGATTGATATTCCAGAAGGAGCCATCGGCAGGGCTCTGGATTTTGTCAGGACAAAGGAAGAGTTTTCTGTTATTGCGGAGCGGCTGTTGAAAAATATCTTTGTCGTAAAGGACCTCAAAGCCGCATTTGAGGCGATTTCTGCAGGTCGCAACTGTCTTTTCGTCACCCTGGATGGAGAGGTCATCGAACCTTCCGGGGCCGTGATTGCGGGTGAGGTTAAGGGTATATTCAAGCGGAAAAGAGAAATGCGTGAACTGGAGTCTGCCGTTGAAGATAACAAGGCGTCGATAGATCGCATACAGACTGAACTGCAGTCAATCCAGCAGTTTATCGAAAGCAAAGAGGCGGATCTGAAAGTCGTAGAAGCTGCCATCAACGAAAAAGAAAAAGAGGTATCCTTACTGAAGCTTACTGCAGAGAATTACCGGGAGGACAAGGAACGGAGAAGCAGAAAGCTCGCCTACCTTACACTGGAGGTTGAACAGATCGTAAGAGAAAAGGAATCAATAGAAAAGATGCTTATTGAAAAGGATGCCGAGATCCAGGCAGCAGATGGAAAGAAATCTGCGTCCGAACAGCGTGGTGCTTCACTTCAGGAAGAGATTTCCCAAAAACGGCTGCATCTTGAAGAATTCAGGGCAGAGGTGACAGAGATCCGATTGCTGATCACCTCCCGCCGCGAGAAGATTGAATCGATTGGCAAGGAAAAGGAGGCCATCGCGAGGGAACTTGCTGAATATAAACAGAAAAATGAGTTTCTGTTCGAAGAAATATCGTCAATACAGGCCCGCATTCAGCAGCGTTCTCAAGAGACCGGGGAAAACGAAGAAAAAATACGGTCAGTTGTCTCTGTTGCAGATGGATTTCGGAAAGAAATAACGGAAAGAAAAGAAGTGATAGATGTCGTTCAACAGGAGCTGCTTTCCACTGAACATGGGCTCAAACAGCTCAGGCAACAGATTGAAGCCATTTCGCAGAGGACCTCAGAACTTGATATAAGGAGGGCTGAGCACAAGGTTAAGATAGAGAATCTCTCGGAAAACATCAGGCAAAATTACGGCCTGGAAATCGATGGGTTAGACGGAGAGCCCTTAACAGAAGAGGATGAACAAAGGCTTATTGACCTGAGAGAAAAGATTCAGGAACTGGGGCCCGTTAATCTTGGGACATTGGAAGAATATGAAGAACTACGTACACGCTATGAATTCCTGAACAACCAGCAGGATGATCTTAACAGATCCATTGCCGAGCTTGAGGAGGCGATAGGAAAGATCAATGCCACTACACGAAAGAAATTGAGGGATGCCTTCGATTCGCTGAAAATCAAATTCTCGGAAGTCTTCATAACATTATTCGGCGGAGGACGGGCCGAGCTGGTCATGACGGATGAGCACAACATCCTTGAAACAGGGATTGACATCATTGCCCAGCCTCCGGGCAAACGGCTTCAGAATATCAATCTTCTTTCAGGCGGCGAGAAGACATTGACGGCGCTGTCATTGCTCTTCGCAAGCTTCTTAATCAAGCCGACCCCGCTCTGTATTTTGGATGAGGCCGATTCGGCGCTGGATGAGATGAATACGGATAAATTTGCGAACATGGTAAAAGATTTTTCGAGGGACACACAGTTTATTGTTGTCACACATAACCGGAACACCATGAGCGTGGCTGATTATATATACGGCATAACCATGGAAGAGGCTGGCGTCTCCAAGGTCATATCCATGCAGCTTGTCGAGGCGTAACGTTCCTCTGAAGTCGCTGCTCTACTTCGCGCAGACAAATCGGGCAATACGTCTTCTCGCTCATTCTCGGCCCCGATGCAGCCGGGACCTGCGAGGCTTTTGCCTCTTTATTTCATATTCTATATTTGACTATCAGCAAAAAAATCCGCTCCAATACGTATTCCCCGACTTGTTTCAGGAGCATTCATGGCAATCCGGCCTGTCTGAAACAACAATGCGGATGAAAAAAATCCCTATGCAGGACGAATACAAATATTTTAAAAGTGTTTTGTAATTTGTTAAGTTATAAGTAGTGGAATTGAATAGCGTGTATTGTTAAGAAAGGTTGCAATTGAAACAATTAATCGACTCATTCTCAGACATAATAATTTCGACGGCTCCGGAAGACCTTATTTGTTACGGATTTGATGCGTCCGGCGTTGAAATGTCGCCCTCTGCTGTGGTTTGGCCCCAAAGCACAGCGGATGTGGTAAAAGTGATGAAATACGCCTACGAGCACGACATTCCTGTGGTGCCCAGGGGGGCCGGCACGGGCGTAACAGCCGGAGCTGTTCCATCTAAAGGTTCCATCATCCTCAGTTTCGAAAAGATGAAGAGGATTCTTGAGGTCGATTCCGAAAATCTTCAGGTCCTCTGCGAACCCGGGGTTATCAATGGACGGCTGCAGCGGGAGCTCGAATGGAAGGGACTCTTTTACCCGCCAGACCCGGCAAGCATGCATTTCTGCACCATCGGCGGGAACGTAGCGGAAAATGCTGGGGGGCCAAGGGCCCTGAAGTATGGCGTCACAAGGGACTATGTCATGGAGATGGAATCGGTATTGCCGAACGGGGAAGTCATTACCATGGGAGTAAAAACATCAAAAGGGGTAGTTGGTTATGATTTGCCGAGGCTTCTGACAGGTTCAGAGGGAACATTGGCGGTATTCACAAAGATCAGGTTGAAGATCCTCCCCCTGCCTGAAGAAGTCATTACATTGCTTGCTATCTTTAACAACCTTGAGGCATCCGGCGATGCAGTATCAAAAATTATATCATCCCGGATTATTCCAAGAACCCTTGAATTTATGGATCATGAGGCGGTTGCGGCTGTAGAAAAATTTAAACCAGTGGGACTTCCCGCAGATGCAGAAGCAATTCTTCTTATAGAGCTTGACGGCTATCCTGCCTCGATACAAAAAGAGGCAGAGAAGATAGCTGATATCTGCCGGCAGTTGGGAGCGGAAATAAAGATTGCCGAGGATCAGGAGGCAAAAAACAAGCTCTGGGCATCGAGACGCGCAATCTCACCCGCCCTCTATTATCTTAAACCCACCAAGATCAATGAAGACATTGTGGTGCCGAGAAACAGGGTGACCGAGATGCTGAAGCACCTGAGGCGACTGTCGGAAGAAAACGGCATCACGATCGTAAACTTCGGGCATGCAGGTGATGGAAATATCCATGTGAACATTATGGTTGATAAGGCTGATGCAGAAGAGTATGAGAAAGGCTTAAGCCTTGTTGAAAAGATATTCCAGAAGACCCTTTCTCTGGGCGGCACCATCTCAGGGGAGCATGGTGTCGGGCTTACAAAGGCGAACTATATCGGCATGGAGCTTTCAAAAAAAGAGATCGAAATCATGCAATCCATCAAAAAAGTGTTTGATCCAAAGAATATCCTTAATCCCGGAAAAATCTTTCCGCTGTAGTCGATACACTACCAATTCTTCTACAATACTAATTTCTTACATAGACAGCTGAAATAGTATTCTCCGTTCCACATCATGTACGGATAGCTTCCATTAATAGTATTTCCCAACACGGTTGCTATACAAAATTGTCATGTTCCACACAAAAAGGTCGTATACGGGGATGGCTTTCTTACATAACCTATTGATTTTTAGTGGAAAAAAGATGGCACAGCCTTTGCTCTTGTTTTCTTCAAAGTAAATCTAACCGAGGAGAAAAACTATAGTACAGACAACGCAAGATTTTTTGATACCCGCTACAAGGAGAAGTGAAAAACAGACATTCAAAATAATACCGCTATTGTCAGGAAAGCATAAAATAGAATTCTACGGCAATCTGCATTTGGGGTGGGCTGGTTCACTGGCACAGGGGCTGGCAAACAGACGGGTCAATATCCTGTCAGGATATGCAAAAAGGATAAGCATGAGCCAGTGGATAGGAGAGATAATCGTTGAATCAGACGCTGCTACAAGTGTGCCTGCTATTGATTTTAAAACAATCATCAATGAAAGGCTGGACATGACACATCAACGGCTCGTGCTTGAGGATTTCAGCATCAGAGAATGTTTCAAGGCAAACGGATCGGTTTATGTTGAAGTGAAAGGACAGGACCAATTAGGTTTTCTTTCAGGAGTTCTGAAAAAGTTCATATCCTGTTGTCTCTTTCCCTGGGAATTTTCTATTAAAACGGAAAACGGATATATTTCTGACAGTTTTCATTTGATGGGGACATCGGGGATTCACGTATCGGCGCAGATGATGAATTTGCTTAAGATAAAACTGCAGGAATCAATGAACTGAACAATAACGTGCAATACACTGAGTAACATCTATCACAACAAAGATACATACGTCCGGCTGCGCTGTATGGTGTGATTATCGGTCCCGTAAAAACTTGCGGCAAAACCTGCAATCGGTATCGATACGATTCAAAATTTTGCAACCCATGAAAAGGATGCTGTCTACAACAATCAACCAGGGATGAGAGAGTGCTCCCTTAGTGCTTTTACCATCTGATCAAAATCAGCGCGATGGTGTTCGGCGAGTAGGAGAAGCGCATCATAGGGTTCTGTTTTCCCATCGTCAGCCACTACGGGAAGGTATTTGTCAAAAAGCGATTCAATGATTTTTCTCTTATCAAGATCGAGATAGAGATCCTCATAAGCATGAAAAATTTGCATGGCAATGTTCTCAATCTCGCCCAATTTCCTCTCCTTCATTACGGTTGAATTAAAGACTGCCAATAATTATAACAAAAACTCGTTATTTCATGTTACCAAGGATGGCATAAGTAAAAACTCATTTTTGACAAATCTCATCTTACCCCTCTTAACCAAAGAGTCCCGAATGCTTTCGGGATTTGACAAGGGGAGGTGAGGAGGGATTTATCCGGATTAATGCTGGTTGACAGAAAATAATATTTTTGCTTAGAATTGAGTGAGCGCTCACTCAATTATTAAATCAAATGTTTGGCAAATCAAATAAAAAGGCTGTCGACAAACGCTCAATCATCCTTGACGCCGCGCTGAAGACGTTTGTGAAGCGGGGGTATCCGTCAACAAAGGTTGCCGAAATTGCTTCTGAAGCCGGGGTCGCAGAAGGTACGCTCTACAATTATTTTCAGAGCAAGGAAGACCTGCTCCTCGCCCTCTTTGACGAGAAATGGGGAGGGATAATCAGCGAAATCCGGGGCAAGATCAGCCGGCTTGATGATCCGAACAAAAAACTGAAGGCTATCTTTTCCGTTGTTGTCATGATGTTTAAAAAGAACCGGCAGTTGGCGGAGCTCTTCATGGTGGATATCAAGCAGAGCAGTATCTTTCTGAACAATTACACGATCAACCGTATTGTCGAATTCCTCGATCTGATCGAGGAGGTTTTGGAAGAAGGAAAACGAAAGGGAATCTATCGCAGGGATTTGGATACCCGCGTTGCAAAGATGATCATCTTCGGGGCGGCACAGGGTATTCTACTCAGCTGGGTGCTGAGCGAGTCAACGGCGGTGAACACCAAGCCCTTTAAATTTTCGCTTTTTCAGGCTGCAAAAACATTGAAGGATGTATTTAAATCCGGACTGGTTGGAGAGAAAAAATGATATTCAGCGACCTCAGAGAGTTTATCGGTTTTCTGGAAGACAAAAAGGAACTCGTTCGTATAAAGACAGAGGTTGATCCGATCCTTGAAGTGACCGAGATTACCGACCGCATATCAAAAAAAGGCGGGCCTGCCCTCTTATTCGAAAAAGTTAAAGGCTCGGAGATGCCGTTGGTCATCAATCTCTTCGGCTCCTATGAGCGGATGAGCTGGGCTCTCGGCATGGACGACTTCAATGCAATGCCCCAACGGTTTTCTTCGCTTTTAAAAGGAGACCTTGATCTGAATATCCGGCAGAAATTAGAGGCACTGTATGATCTCTATAAATTAAGCGCCTCCAAACCGAAAGAAGTGAAAAAGGCTCCTGTTCAGGAAATAGTGAAGGAAAATAATTTCTCACTTTCTGATTACCCGGTCCTGAAATGCTGGCCCGGGGACGGAGGCCGTTTTATCACGCTTCCTTTGGTGATTACAAAGGATCCCGAAAGCGGCAAACAGAATATGGGAATGTACCGTATGCAGGTGTTTGATGAGCGGACCACCGGCATGCACTGGCATACGCATCATGACGGCGCGGTGAATTTCCGGAAGGCAGCAAAGACTCGGCAAGAAACTGGAAGTTGCTGTCGCATTGGGCGGGGATCCGGTAACGATCTTTGCGGCAACAGCGCCTTTGCCCTATGGGATCGAAGAGCTTTTTTTTGCGGGTTTTTTAAGGGGGAAACCGGTAGAGGTAGTGAAAGCGAAAACAGTAGACCTATCTGGTGCCGGCCAAAGCTGAAATCATTCTTGAGGGCTATGTTGAGGCAGGGGAGAAGAGAAGAGAAGGGCCATTCGGTGATCATACAGGGTACTATTCTGTTGCAGACGATTACCCGGTTTTTCATGTAACATGCATCACTCAGAGAAAAGACCCCATCTATCCGACCACCATCGTCGGTAAACCGCCCATGGAAGACTGTTATATGGGCAAAGCTACCGAACGGCTGTTCCTGCCTTTTGTCAAAATGCAGCTCCCGGAGATCGTAGATATGAATCTGCCGCTTGAGGGAGTTTTCCATAACTGCGCGTTGATTTCCATTAAGAAAGCCTATCCGATGCATGCGCAAAAGGTGATGAATGCGATTTGGGGGTTAGGCCAGATGATGTTTACGAAATTTATTTTTATTTTTGACGAAGACGTGAATGTACAGAATACATCAGAGGCAGCCTGGAAGGCATTTAATAACGTGGACCCCGCACGGGATATTGTGATATCCGAAGGTCCCCTTGATGTTCTCGACCACTCTGCTCCGCGGCCTATTTTCGGTGCAAAGATGGGGATCGATGCAACGAAAAAATGGTCTGAAGAGGGATATCAGCGGGAATGGCCGGCAGAAATCCATATGTCCGGGGAAATAAAGAAGCTTGTGGATCAAAGGTGGAAGGAATACGGGCTTGAATAATGGTAAACGAGGCAACCAGGTCAGGTCAGGCATGATGAAAAACTCCAGCAAATCGACCAATTTTTATTATGATTCACATGACTGCATATTGCTCGGCATATACAATGGTAAAAAAAGTTGGCTGGCTGCCTTAGATGGCCATAGGGAGTCGATGGCTGGCCTTTTTCATCAAGCCTGTCCTTCTATGACAGAAAATTATGGGTAAAACAAAGATATACCTCGAGATGATCAAGTTCCAGCACAGTATTTTTGCGCTCCCTTTCGCCTATTTCGGCGCTTTTCTTTCTGAAATGAAGGTCCCGGGTCTTGCGAATATTTTATGGATTACCATAGCTATGGTCGGCGCACGCAGTTTTGCAATGGCGCTCAACCGCCTGATCGATATTGAAGTCGACCGGAGAAATCCGCGCACAGCGGAACGTGCGCTCCCGAAAGGACTTCTCTCTGTTTCAAACGTCCTCCTTTTTTCTGTAATCAGCCTGGGGGTGTTTTTACTCGCTGTGTTGCAATTGGCGCCTGTCTGCCGTTATCTATGGCCGATTGTTGTCATTCCCTTTGTTCTTTATCCTTATACGAAGCGGTTTACGTGGTCTTCCCATTTTGTCCTCGGGCTCTGTCTGGGATTGGCTCCGATAGGGGCCTGGATTGCCATCACGAATTCATTCACTCTGGAACCTTTTCTCATAGGAATTGCAGTTCTTTGCTGGGTAGCAGGCTTTGATATTTTGTATGCGATTCAGGATATTGACTTCGATCGCCGCCAGGGACTTCATTCAATCCCTGCCAGGTTCGGCATCGAAACCTCTCTTATTTTAACGAAGCTGCTTCACATTACTTCAATAATTGTGCTGCTATGGGTGGGGCTCCGGCTCGGTCTGGGACTGTTCTATTATATAGGTATTTTGATCGCAGCAGGTCTTCTTGCCTATGAAAACAGCTTGGTCAAACCGAACGATTTATCAAGGTTGAATATCGCCTTTTTCACCATGAACGGCGTTATCAGTGTGATAATGTTCTGCTTTGTCGCTATCGAGGTGATGTTCGGGAGGAGAACAATTGTCTAAGTACGTGATCGGAATAACAGGAGCAAGCGGTAGTATTTACGGTATTCGGCTGATTCAGGAACTCTGCCTGAGGAAAAATGCCGTCGATGTCGTGATAACCTCTGCCGGGAAAATGGTGATGAAGGAAGAGCTAGGCGTCACCGGGTTTGATATAAAAAAATTAAGACTTTCTAAAAGCGAAATAAGGATTTGGGAAAACGATGATTTTGAAGCGCCTTTTTTAAGCGGCTCGAATCCGCCGGAAGCCTTGGTGCTTATTCCCTGCAGTATGGGAAAATTGGCGGCAGTTGCCAATGGCATATCGGGAAATGTCCTTGAGCGGACCGCGGATGTGGTGCTCAAGGAGAAAAGACAGCTGATACTGGTAGTGCGGGAGACACCGCTCAATCTGATTCATCTTGAGAATATGGTAAAGGCTGCAAAGGCCGGGGCGCAGATAGTGCCTGCCATGCCCGCCTTCTATCATCATCCGAAGACGATCGACGACATGGTAAATTTCATTGTCGGAAAGGTATTAAATCTTCTTAGGATTGAACACACATTATTTAAAGCCTGGAGAAAAGAACATGGCACAAAGTAAGCTCGGTAACATCGCGGGGAAAGTTGCACAGGGCGAAAGACTTTCGAAGGACGATGCTATAACCCTTATGAATTCGAATGATGTCCTTACTCTCGGCCAGCTTGCGAATACGGTAAAAGAAAAAAAGACGGGGAATTACGCGTACTTTAATGTAAACCGGCATATCAATCTCACGAATATCTGTGTATCGCGTTGCAAGTTTTGTGCGTTCAGCCGGGACAAATCAGATCCTGATGCCTATGCGATGACGTTGGATGAGGTCCTCGCTATCGCCCGGTCTGCAAGGGATCTCGGTATAACCGAGTTTCATATCGTCAGCGGTCTTCACCCCGATCTGCCGTTTGATTACTACTTAGAAGTTATCTCCGGCCTCAAAGGGATAATGCCTGATGTGCACATTCAGGCATTTACCGCTGTTGAGATCGATTATTTTTCGAAGATTGCAAAGGTGCCCATGAAAGAAGTGCTCAGCCGTCTGAAGGATGCTGGATTAGGATCACTGCCGGGTGGGGGGGCCGAAATATTAAACCACCGGGTGCGGGAGGCGGTCTGCTCAAAAAAAGCGACCTCAGAGGAATGGCTTGACGTGATGAGGACAGCCCACACTCTCGGGCTTAAGTCCAATGCCACTATGCTTTACGGCCATGTCGAAACGGTCGGAAGAACGGGTTGATCATCTGCTCGCCTTGCGGGCGCTTCAGGATGAAACCAAGCGGGTTTCAGTCTTTTATCCCCTTGCCGTTTCATCCGCAGAATACGCAGCTTCCTGATTTCAAAAAGCCGACTGCGTTTGAAAATCTGAAGATGCTTTCCATCTCCCGGCTGGTGCTTGATAATTTTCCACACGTCAAGGCGTTCTGGATAATGCTCGGGTTAAAGGTCGCACAGCTTTCGCTGCTGTTCGGGGTCGATGACCTTGACGGTACGGTTGTAGAAGAGAAGATAACCCATGCAGCAGGCGCTGAGACGGAACAGTCTATTTCCAGGGATGCATTATTAACGTTCATTGAAGCAGCCGGCAGGGTTCCTGTTGAAAGGGATACACTCTATAACACGATAAAGATTTATGACCATCATGGATAGGGAGCACGCATTGAGACCCAGGGTTGGACACATACAGTTTCTGAATTGCCTTCCTCTCTACTATGGGCTGGTGAAAAGCCACGCGTTATTAGACATTGAACTCATAAAAGGAACACCGACAGAACTTAATAATCTTCTGATAAGCGGAGCGCTCGATATCTCGCCGATCTCCTCGATAGAATATGCCCGCAACAGGGACTCTCTGATGCTCTTCCCGGATTTTACCGTAAGCTCAGATGGGGAAGTGAAGAGTATTATTCTGCTCAGCCGGGTCCCGGTTAAAGAACTGGCGGGACGAAAAGTAGCGCTGACCAGCACGTCCGCTACTTCTCACGTACTCTTAAAGCTTATCCTGAAACACAGCTACGATGTTATTCCCGAATATGTCATCTGCCAGCCTGATGTGGGCAGGATGTTTGAAACTGCCGATGCAGCGCTTCTGATCGGCGATATAGCCCTGAAGTATTCGACAACCACTGATTTTTATCACTATGACCTGGGAACGGAATGGAAGCAGTTGACCGGGAAAAAGATGGTATACGCGGTCTGGGCCGTTAACCGGCATTTTGCAGAGGGGAAAAGTGAATTATGTCAGGAATGTATTTGAGACATTCAGGAAATCAAAGGAATACTCAATGGAGCATCTCTCCGAAATAGCAGAATATGCCGCGAAATGGGAATCCTTCAGCCCATCTTTTCTCCGGGACTATTTCATGTCCCTGCGGTTTGATTTCGGAAAAGAGTATCAGGAGGGACTCCTTTTGTTTTACACAATGGCTCAGGAGATAGGAGAGCTTGAGAAAGTTCCGGAACTGAAATTTATCCATCTCCGTTCGGAGGTACGTGTATGAACATCCAAAAGATTCTTGATAAAACCGTGAGCAATAAGAGATTGAGCAGGCAGGATGCGCATACGCTCCTGAAAGATGCTGATTTGCTGGAACTCGCAAAGGCTGCAGGCATCATTTGTCATAAGAAGCACCCTGAAGGCATTGTGACGTTCCTCATCGACCGGAACATCAATTACACCAATATCTGTCAGAATCAGTGTTCTTTCTGCGCCTTTTACCGGTCGAAGGACCATCCTGAGGCCTATGTTTTGACGCAGGATGAAATTGAAAAAAAGGTGGCCGAAACACTGAATCTTTCCGGCACACAGGTGATGCTCCAGGGAGGAATCAACCCTGATCTCAAAATCGATTATTACACCAACATGTTCAGCGCTATCAAAAGGAAATACAACATCAGAATTCATAGTTTATCCCCTCCTGAAATCGTTCATATCGCAGACGCCTCGGGATTATCCATTTCAGACGCGTTAAAGGAACTTGTCAGGGCCGGTCTTGATTCATTGCCGGGCGGAGGAGCAGAAATACTTGTTGACAGGGTAAGAAAAAAGATAAGTCCCCGGAAGATATCCTCCTCGCAATGGCTCACTGTGATGGAAACCGCTCATGTTCTTGGATTAAAGACTACTGCGACAATGATGTTCGGCACGGTTGAAACCGTTGAGGAGAGGTTAGATCATCTTCAAAAGGTAAGAGACCTGCAGGATAAAACAGGCGGCTTCATGTCGTTCATCCCGTGGACATTTCAGCCGGGGAATACCGCGTTAGGCGGTCGGCCGGTATCTTCCATCGAATATCTGAGGACTTTATCGGTAAGCCGTCTTTTTCTCGATAATTTCCAGAATGTACAAGGTTCATGGGTAACACAGGGGAAAGATATAGGACAACTATGTCTCTCATTCGGCGCGAATGACCTCGGCAGTATCATGATCGAAGAGAACGTTGTCCGGGCAGCAGGGATATCGCACCGGATTACTGTTGATGAGATGGTGGATCTCATTAAAAAGGCCGGCAAAATTCCGGCCCAGAGGGATACGGAATTTGCGATTTTGAAGGTTTATTCATAATAAGGCAGACATTGCGAAAAAATTTATTTAACTTGATGATTATTGAAATTATCTTTACTTCTTGCACTCATCAAAATAAACCGATGACCATCAATGAAAGGTGCATTAAAGTATCAAAAATTAATTTTTTCACAATATCTGCCTTGTGATGAGTTCACAATTCTATTCATACTTTAAGGGCAAACTATGAGACATGAGAATGACATTCCAAAAGCCAACAAAGCTTTTATCGGCGGCTCCAGCACCTTTGCCATTAATTTTCCTGAAGACCTCAAACTTCCCGGAATAAAAGTAGTTAACAAAAAAACCTTTTCTACCCCATTCGGTGAAAGTCCTGAGGTTATATCATGTGAGATCAACGGAGAAATAGTGCTAACAGTGAGGATGCACGGATGGCGGGCCGGCGTTCGCAGGGCAGATGCCTCACGGCAGATTTTCTGGCTTTTCGAGCAGGCCGGCGTCAGGAGTGTCCTCGTTGAAGGTGGGGTCGGGGTAATCAAAAGCGATTTTGCACTGCGCGACTTTATAATCCCTGATGACTATATCGATTTTTCCATGAGAAAAGATGTATCTCTTTCGGATAGGTATCTGCTCATCATGCGGGACCCGGTATGCCCGACTCTCGCAGGGCTCCTTATGAAAGCCGCAACGAAAACAGTTCCGGAGAGAAAAGTAAACCGGGGGGTCTATGCAGTCACTGACGGCAGACATTTCGAGAGCCGCGCCGAGGTAAAAATGATTGCATCATCAGGGGGTGATGTGATCGGCCAAAGCCTCTGTCCCGAAGTCTATCTTGCCCGTGAGATAGGGGCCTGTTATGCTGGGATTTATCTCATTGTCAACAGAGCCGAAGGGATCGGACCTGACTGGAAGCATAGCGAACTAAAGGCTATTTTCTATGAGGAAGCCATTGCGATGGGAAAGATCATCATAGAGAGCCTGAAACAGATAAAACAGAAAAAAGGATGTCAGTGTGCCAAATTAAGGAAGAAGACATTGCTGAAATGAACAGGCTATGGCAATAAACAACGCTCTGTCGGCAGGATATACTATTTTCGCTCATTCTCGGGCCGCTTGCAGCGGCCCTCCGAGGTACCCCGATATTCATCGGGCTAAACCCGCTCAAATAGTATATCCTGCCTTTGGCTTATCGGATTATGAGCTATATTGATCATAAAGAACGCGATGCCAAAAAGGTCGCGCAGATGTTCTCCAAAATCGCGGCCCGCTATGACCTTTTAAACCGTGTTCTGAGTCTCGGCCTTGACAGGGGTTGGCGGAGGAAGGTTGCCCGGGAGACAGGAGCAATAGATTGCCGGAGAATTCTTGACGTCTGTACAGGGACGGGAGATATGGCGAGTGAACTCTGCACATTCTGGAAAGGGAAGGTTTTTGTCGAGGGAATAGATTTTTCTCATGAGCTTATTGAGATCGCCAGAAAAAAATCAAAAAAATCCGGCTTGGATGACAAAATAACCTTTCGGGAAGGAAATGCCGAAAGCCTTCCTTATCGCGATGAACAGTTTGATGCCGTGACGATTACGTTCGGATTGAGAAATATCAATAACAGGGGAAGGGCCTTAAAGGAATTCTACCGCGTGACAAGGCCGGGCGGTTGTTTTGTCTGTCTCGAGTTCAGCCATCCGGCAAATCCGGTCTTTCAGAAGATATATTCTCTTTACCTCCTGAAGGTCGTGCCCTTTGTTTCGCACCTGTTCGGTTCTGACTCCGCTGCGTATCAGTACCTTGGGAATACGATAAAGGATTTCCCTCCGCCGGCGGGGCTCGTCAGTCTCATAGAAACAGCTGGCTGGAAGAATACGAACTATAAGAAGTTGGCAGGAGGAATAGTCGCGATTCACAGAGGAGTGAAGGAGGAGTAATTGCGGTGCCTTGACAAACAATTATCTTCCTCCCTATACTTTTTAGTGAATGGACCAGCAGATACACGAACTCCACGAACGCGCCACCCAGCTTTTTGAGGAAGGTAAATACGCAGAAGCCGAACCTCTCTTGAAAAACGTCATCAGCTCCAATCCGAAATATGCCGATGTACACAATAAGCTTGGCATTATCTCTCACCTCAAAGGACATGTCAGGCAGGCAGCTGAATATTTCAAAAAAGCGATCGAATTGAATCCCAGTTATACCGAAGCATCCCTGAATCTTGCCATCACCTATAACGATATGGGCGAGTTCAAGAAGGCCCAGGAAATTTTTTCCGTTGCCGCGCAGATCGCTCATCCGACCCCGTCGGCGATGGATCCGTTCATCGCAGGCAAGATAGCGAATGAACATTACAAGATAGGAAATATTTATCTTGATTTCGGCATGAATGATGAAGCGATAGAGGAATATCAAAAGGCGATCAAGTTGTTTCCACGGCTTCCCGATGTTCATACGAAGCTCGGTATTGCCCTGAGGAATAAGGGGGCACTGGAAGACGCGATCGTCCATTTTACAAAGGCAAAAGAGCTGAACTCCCAATACGGCCCTGCCTGGATTCAACTCGGCCTGAGCTATTATATGAAAGGACTCGCAGGTCTCGCCTTCGAGGAGTGGGAAAATGCACTCAGGCAGATCCCCAACCTGAAAGAGGCGAAAACCTATCTGAGTCTTCTGAAAAAAGAGGCACAGTAATCGGCTGTGTCCCTCCTGGAAGTTAGGGACCTTACCATCTTTTTCGGATTTCCGCAGAAACCCACGAAGGTCGTCTCATCTCTTACCTGTGAAATCGAAGCGGCAAAGGTTTTTGGTCTCGTTGGAGAGAGCGGCTGCGGAAAAAGCCTTACCGCCCTCTCGATTATGGGAATCCTTCCCCATAATGCCGTTGCGGAAGGCGAGATACTGTTTAAAGGCAGAAACCTTTTGGCGCTCGACAAAGAAACCATGAGGAGACTGAGGGGCAAAGAAATCTCGATGATTTTTCAGGAGCCAATGACTTCGCTGAACCCTGTTCTTACTATCGGATATCAGGTAGCGGAGGGTCTCATAACGCACCTTGGCTTATCGAAGCAGGAGGCTATCGATAATGCCATAGAACTTCTGAAGGCGGTTAAAATCCCTGCGCCCGAGACACGGATAAAAGAATATCCTCACCAGATGTCCGGAGGGATGAGACAGCGGGTTATGATCGCCATGGCAATAGCCTGTAACCCTTCTTTGCTCATCGCAGATGAACCGACAACTGCCCTCGATGTCACGATTCAGGCGCAGATACTTGATCTCCTCCGGAATCTCAGGGAGCAGAGGAATATGGCTGTTTTATTAATTACCCATGACATAGGGGTTATTGCGGAAAATGCCGATACCGCTGCTGTTATGTACGCGGGTCGAATTATGGAGACTGCAGCGGTTGCCGATATCCTCGAGACGCCGAAACATCCCTATACTATCGGGCTTCTGGATTCGCTTCCAAAGGCAAAGGGCATCCCCTTAAAGCCAATACCCGGTTCTGTTCCGAGGCCGGATAATCTTCCGCCGGGATGCAAGTTTTCAGACAGATGCTCATATATGATTTCCGCATGCCAAAAAGAAGAGCCCGCCCTAAGAGAAATTTTGCCCGGGCATTTTGCGCGCTGTATACGATCAGAGGAGCTTAAATGGGAATCATTGATGTAGTTGAGCTCAAAAAATATTTCCCGGTGAAAAAAAAGGCGTTTGCAAAGCCCGAATGGCTGAAGGCAGTTGATGGAGTGAGTTTTTCTGTGAGGCAGGGGGCGGTATTTGCACTGGTGGGAGAGAGCGGCTCAGGAAAAACAACAGTGGCAAGGCTTATTCTTAAATTGGTTCCGCCAACAGCAGGGAAAATACTCTTTCAGGGTAATGATATTCAAACGCTGAAGAAGGATGCTCTCAGGGAATTCAGGAAATCGACACAGATCATATTTCAGGACCCCTTTGCATCATTAAACCCGAGGATGACGGTATTTGATACCGTATCCGAACCCTTAAGAATTCACAAACTCGCTAAAAAAAACGAGCTTCATGATAAAGTCGTTCATCTGCTGCAAAGTGTGGGGCTTCAGTCCGACGTCTTAAACCGCTATCCGCACGAATTCAGCGGCGGTCAACGGCAGCGCATTTGCATTGCGAGGGCGCTCGCAGTTTCTCCAAAAATCTTAGTTGCCGATGAGCCGCTTTCAGCGCTCGACGTATCAATACAGGCGCAGATTCTGAATATCCTTCAGGAACTCCGGAAACAATCACACATCTCATTTCTCTTCATAAGCCACGATCTGAGAGTTGTGCAATATTTCAGTGATGAGGTAGCAGTGATGTATCTTGGAAAAATTGTGGAACATGCAAAGACAGACGAACTCTTCAGCAGCCCATTTCATCCCTATACCATTGAATTACTTTCTTCCGCTCCAAGAATAAAATCCGGCGGGAAGAAAAGAGAAATTCTGAAAGGAGATGTCCCAAGCCCTATCAATATTCCCCCGGGGTGTCCCTTCCATCCGCGGTGTCCGAAAAGGTTCGCCTTGTGCGATACCGTAGTGCCTGAATTGAAGGAAACAGAAAACAGGCTTGTTTCCTGCCACTTGTTTTAAGAGACAAAGGGCTACTGTGCTGCTGCCTTATATTCTTCCTTGATCGTTTCGATCAGTTCTTTTACCGAGATGATCTTTGTTGCCCTGTAGGCATTCGCTCCTGCAAAAGCAAAGCCGTTTGAGAGGTTCCCTTTTTGGGCGTTCGTCAGGGCAAGGGTAATACAGTAGGGACTATTTTCAACATCACACGTTTTCAGGCAGCAATAGGGGCATTCAAACGGTTTTCTCTGGCCCTCTTTGACTTCATCGAGGAATTTGTTCCTGATCGCCCTTCCCGGCATCCCGACAGGACTTTTAATAATCACCATGTCCTCTTTCTTCGCATCCAGATACGTCTGCTTGAATTTTTCTGACGCGTCACATTCATGAGTGGTGACGAAGCGTGTTGCCATCTGGACACCCGCAGCCCCCAACTGGAAAAACCGGTACATATCCGCTCCTGTATAGATGCCGCCTGCAGCGATTACGGGAATAGATCTATTATATTTTTCCTCGTACGGTTTTATTGCTGCAATTACTTCAGGGACAAGTTTTTCGAGTGAATAGTCAGGGTCGTTGAGCATCTCTTCCTTGAAGCCGAGGTGTCCTCCCGCCATAGGGCCTTCAACCACAAGGGCATCAGGTGGACGGTTGTATTTGTCAGACCATTTTTTTGCAATAATACCGGTTGCCCTCCCTGAGGAAACAATCGGCACCAGTTTTGTCTTTATTGTGTCGTTTACAAATTGCGGGAGACTGAGGGGAAGGCCGGCCCCTGAAAAAATAATGTCGATCCCCTCTTCAATAGATGTTTTGACCAGATCGGCAAAGTTGGTCAAGGCTACCATAATATTAACCCCGAGGATTCCCTTTGTCAGTTCTTTGGCCTTCCTGATTTCCTTTCTCAGCGCTCTAATATGTGCTTCGAGAACATTACCGGAAAAATCAGGTTCGTCCATTCCAATACCTGCAGTGGCAATCACGCCAACACCGCCTTCATTGGCGACCGCCGCCGCAAGCTTGTGCAGGGAGATCCCGATTCCCATTCCTCCCTGAATGATCGGGAGTTTTATTGTCAAATCCCCAATCTGTAAACTTTTCAGTACCTCAGAACTCATAAAACATCTCTCCTTTATCTCTTACGTGTAATCAGTCGCACATGAAGAGTTCTTCTTTGTGGCAATGTTGGGGATAAACTCAATGGCTGTCTATTCCTCCTTCAGATTGCTGATGTTTATTTTACAATAAGTTGTCGTTTTTGGAAATAGGCGTTTGGAAAGTGAAATGAGGGCAGGTTTGTTCATCAGCCGAACCCACTATTGACATCCCTTCCCTCTTGTTGTATGTTCAAACCACTATGAAAAACAGATTGATAGAACTCATCATTGAAAAGGCCTTTAAATATAGCGAAGAGCCAGTTTACAAGCTTGTATCAGGCAGAATGAGTAACTATTATTTCAACTGCAAGGCGATTACCCTCTATCCCGAAGGCATGTATCTCATAGGGAATATCATCTACGATCAGATAAAAGATTTGCATGTGAAGGGCATCGGCGGGCTCACGCTTGGTGCCGATCCGATCGCAGATGCAGTAGCGTATACGTCTTACCTGAAGAAAAACCCAATCGAGGCTTTTATCGTCCGCAAGGCTGCAAAATCTCACGGGACAATGCAGTGGATAGAAGGCAATATTGCAGCGGGAGATAGCGTGGTGATTGTCGATGACGTTATCACAACTGGCAAATCAACCATCGAGGCAATTACCCGGGCAAAAGAGGCGGGCCTCGAAATAGTAAAAGTGATCGCCCTTATCGACAGGCAGGAAGGCGGCCGCGAGGCGATCAGGGAATTAGGCTATGAAGTGGAAGCGATTGTCACGAGAGAAGAAGTGATGGAGCGGTATAAAAAGTAGTATGCCGCTTATGCGGCCTTGATGCGCTCCGATGAGATTTCATTTTGTGCTAATTTTACGCCCGGCTCTTTTACTCTTCCTCAGCCCCCCACAATCTCGGATCAAGCGCGTCCCTCAATCCCTCTCCCACCAAGTTGTAGCTTAAGACAGTAATCAATATCGCAAGACCGGGATAGAGCGACAGCCACCAGGCTATCTCGATGTTATCCTTTCCCGATGTCAGAATATTTCCCCAGCTGGGATCAGGGGGCTGGACGCCGAGGCCCAGGAATGAGAGGCCTGATTCGGTAAGGATTGCGCCGGCAACTCCAAATGTTGCGGCAACGAAGACTGGGGAGAGAGCATTCGGAAGAATATGCCGGAAAATAAGCCTTGCATTGCTTATTCCTATGGCCCTGCCGGCATCGACAAAGTCCCTTTCCTTTAACGAAAGAAATTCCGCCCTCACGAGTCTGGCAACATCCATCCATCCTGTAACGCCGATGACAGCCATGATTGTGTATATGTTCGGCTCAAGGATTGCGATAACAGCAAGAATGAGAAAAAATGTCGGAAAGGCAAGCATAATATCGACAAATCTCATTAACACTGCATCGACCTTGCCCCCGTAAAAACCTGCGGCTGAACCGACAAGAATGCCGATCATTATCGCGATGCCCACTGCTATAAAGCCAACTTTCAACGAGACCCTGCTCCCCCAAATAATCCTCGAAAGCAGATCTCTCCCGAGTTCATCAGTGCCGAGCCAATGAGCTTTTCCTGGAGGCGAAAGCACATTGTACACATCTATCGTTGTTGGATCATAGGGAGAAAGAAAAGGCGCGAGCAGAGAGATTGTTAAAAGTGAAAGCACTACAGCGGCACCAATAACAGATAAAGTGTTGCGCGAGAACCTTTTTCCTATAACCGATAAAAGTCTCATTTAGTTTCTCTTATCCTATAGTTATCACAGAGGGTGGGCGGGGCATAATATTTGAGCGGGTTTAGCCCGATGAATATCGGGGTACCTCGGAGGTCCCGATGGCTATCGGGGCCGAGAATGAGCGAAAATATTATGCCCTGCCTATCTCTCAATTTCATTACTTCCTGACCCTTATCCGCGGATCAACCAATGCGTATGCTATATCTGCAATAAGATTTCCGAACAATGTCAGGATAGCGCCTATAACCAATATCCCCATTATCGTCGGATAGTCCCTCGCCATGGTCGATGAGTAAAAAAGCTGACCCATTCCCGGTATGGCGAAGATCGTCTCAAAGATGACCCCGCCGCCGATAAGCCCCGGCACAGAGAGGCCGAGGATGGTAACGACGGGCATGAGCGCGTTTCTGAATGCATGTCTCAGAATAACCTGTGATTCGGGCAACCCTTTTGCTTTTGCTGTTCTGATGTAATCCTGCCTGATCACTTCGAGCATGCTCGATCGGCTATAACGGCTCAACCCGGCAATCCCGCCAAACGCTGATATACCTACCGGCAGAATGAGATGTCTGATCACATCGACTATTTTTTCAAGAGGGCCCATTTCAGATACATCGATGCTCTGAAATCCTGATATGGGCAATATGCCCATATTGACCCCGAACAGAATCATGAGCAGCAGAGCTAGCCAGAACGTCGGAGTTGAAAAGCCGACAAAGACAAAAACCGTAGAGAGCTTGTCGAACCATGAATATTGTTTTGTTGCAGAGAGAATGCCTATCGGGATGGCAACAATAAAAATAATAATCAACGAAAGGATATTTATGGTCAAGGTGATGGGAATCCGCTCGATGATTTTATCAATGACCTTTCTCCCATCGACAAATGATTCCCCGAAATCGAGGTTTTTAAACCGTTTCAGCCAGTCAATATACTGAAGATGCAGCGGTTTGTCCAGACCATAGAGTTTTTTCATATTCTCCTTTGCCTGTGCCGTTACCTTCAATGACATCTCTGTCTGGACCTCAACGGGGTTGCCGGGCGCAAGATGAATAACGACGAATGTTATGAGGGTGATCCCGAATATCAGTGGAATCATGAGAAGGAGTCTTTTTGTCATGTATGCAAGCATTGTTTTACATTATAGTTCAAACAATGAAAGCTGTGTAGCCACGGGCTTCAGCCTGCGATCGATACATTGATTCCGAAGAAAGATTCGGAATGATAATAATGGCGGTATTTAAGTCCCGGGTTAATAATACACGCAACCTAAAGGTTGCGGCTACCTTCAGCGGTGTAGTCCATCAAATACTTTCCTGTATACGATTCTTTCACATGAACGATCTCGTCGGGCCTTCCT
Source organism: uncultured Nitrospiraceae bacterium (assembly GCA_963718855.1). GTDB lineage: Bacteria > Nitrospirota > Thermodesulfovibrionia > Thermodesulfovibrionales > SM23-35 > CAVRAA01. The sequence continues at coordinate 725,598 of CAVRAA010000009.1, forward strand.
TGGAAAACGATTCTGCCGCCTTTGTCTCCACCCTCCGGTCCTATATCGATAATCCAGTCCGATGCATTGATCACATCGAGGTTGTGTTCAATAATTGCCACGGTATTGCCCGTGTCGACCAATCGATGGAGAACATCAAGCAGCGCCTGCACATCCCGGGAATGAAGGCCGATGGTCGGTTCATCGAGAATGTAGAGGAAGCCTTTTTGGCCCATGGTCGAGGAAGCATGCGCCATCTCTGCACATATTTTAAGTCTCTGCGCCTCGCCGCCTGAAAGCGTTGTCGCAGGCTGACCGAGCCTGAGATATCCCAGCCCTATATCTATCATCAATGATAACTTGTTGCTGATATGGGGTTTATCATGAAATAATAGAGCGGCCTCATCCACGGTCATATTCAATACATCAACGATGTTCTTCCCGCGATAGGCAACCCGAAGGGCATCGGGTCTGTATCGATGTCCGTTACATTCTTCGCACTTAACATACAGGTCTTCAAAAAAGTACATTTCCATTTTCTGATATCCGGCCCCTGCGCAGGTCTCGCATCGTCCTCCAGCTACGTTAAAGGAAAAAAATCCGGGTCCGTACCCATGAGCTTTTGCTTCCATCTGCTCTGAGAAGAGCTTTCGTATCAGATCGAATATTTTCAGGTAGGTCACAGGATTCGAACGGGGGCTTTTCCCGATCGGCGCCTGGGAAATGAGGTTCACCCCTTTCAGATGCCGGGAACCTTCAATCTTCCCATACGGAAGAGGAAAGTCGAATTCTATTTTGAATTCTCTTGCGAGAGCCCTGTAAAGTGTCTCAACGACAAGGCTGCTCTTCCCGGAACCGGAAACCCCGCTGATAGTTGTCAACGTCTGCAAAGGAATCGTGAGATCGACTGCCTTCAGGTTATTGCCCGATGCGCCGCAAATCCTGAGCTTTTCGCCGGAACCAGTTCTCCTTCTTGGCGGGAGTTTTCCTTTATCAATCCCCTTCATGTAGTGCGCGGTCACGGTATCGGCCTGTAAAAAATCTCCCTTTGAACCTGAGAATACAACCTCGCCTCCCAGATGGCCTCCGCCCGGACCCAATTCAACAATCCAGTCGGCAGCCCCTATGATCCTGCTGTCGTGTTCCACAACGAGAACGGTATTGCCGAGTTTCGAAAGATCGGCCATGATGCCGGCGATGATGTCGGTATCTCGTGCGTGCAGACCAACCGTGGGTTCATCGAGCACGTAGAGTGTTCCCGTAAGAAACGACGCTATCTGATTCGACAGGTTTACCCTTTGATACTCCCCACCCGACAACGTTCTTCCGTCTCTGTTCAGTCCGAGGTAATCAAGCCCGACTCTTTTCATAAATCCGAGTTTTAGGTGGATCTGCCTCAGAATTTCTTTCGCCAGATTTTTCTGAAAAGGAGACGCATCAAGATTTTCGAAGAATGAAATGGCGTCCGACACCGGAAACCGGCAGAGTTCCGCTATATCAAGCCCCGAAAGTTTATAGGCAAGGGACTCTTTCCTCAGCCTTTTCCCGCTGCATTGAGGGCATATGACCGGCCTCCTGTACCTGCTCAGGAATACCCGAACATGGAGTTTATATCTTCTGCCTTCCATATCCTCAAAGAAATCATCAATCCCGTGAAATGCGCTGCTTCCCTTGAATAACAGCGCTTTCTCTTCACCAGTGAAATCAGCGTACGGCTTATTGATATCGACACCCTTTTTAGGAGCGCTCTTTATGATCTGTTTTTGCCACCAGCGGTATGCGGGTTTGTTCCATGGATCGACAGCGCCTTTTGACAGCGGGAGACTTTTATCGGGGATAATCAGATCCTCGTCATACTTTAGGATGTTGCCGAATCCTTTGCATTCAGGACATGCGCCGACAGGGTGGTTGAATGAGAAAAGGAGAGGATACGGGTTCGGCACTTCGATGCGGCATTCCTCACAGGCGTTTTCAGAGGAAAACGTGCGTTTCTTTATCCCGTTCTTTCCGACAAAGATGACTGCAATTTGTCCTTTCCCTTCCCTCCATGCCATCTCGATTGAATCGGACAACCTCGGCTCATCCCGTATAACGAGCCTGTCGAGGACGATCTCAAGGGATTCAGGAAGGGAACTGAGGGATGAAATATCAACTACTTCGCCGTTTACCCATGCCCTGTAAAAGCCTTTTTTTCTTAACTCATCCGCCGCATCCTTTGACTGAAAAACAATGACAGCTTTTTCACCGGTATGGTTCTCGATGAGATCAGCAACTACTGCCGAAGGATCCCACATCCTTATCTCGGTACCACAGAGCGGGCAGAAAGGCGTGGCAATTTTCGAATACAGCAGTCTGAAAAGGTCGTACATCTCAGTGAGCGTTGCGACGGTCGAGCGCGAACCGTGAACGGGATTTTTTTGTTCGAGTGCTATTGCGGGGCGTATGTTATGGATTGCATCGACGTCGGGCCTGTCGAGTTTTTCGAGGAAAAGCCTTGCGTATGTCGACAGCGACTCAATGAATCTCCACTGGCCTTCTGCAAACACGGTATCGAAAGCCAGGGATGATTTCCCCGAGCCTGAAACTCCTGTAATCGCAATGACGCTATTATGGGGCAGGCTGAGGGTTATATTTTTGAGGTTATTCTGTTTTGCCCCTTCTATAATGAGGTTTTTTCGAGACATCTCAATATTTTAACACTATTGGGCAAGCTGTTTTTAACCCAGCAATTCCCGGTGAAGTTGAAAACCCTGGAGATTGCTTCGCTCCGCTCGCAATGACAAGACAAGTTTTCGTAATCCGTCATTGCGAAGGGCCTATCCTGAAGCAATCTCGTCTCTTTTTCATTGAGAATTGCCAGCTATTGCCGGCATCATTTGACAGCCTTTTCCGCTTTATGGTTTAATAAATCACCTTTAAAGATGGCCCCGAGAGGCTGAAAAGGTAAAGGAGGCAGCGTGCGCTGCGGAATATCAATCATGCCAACCTTCCACTCCAGTGAGAGGAAGGTTTTTTTATGCCTTTTTCCGAAATGCCCTGCCCTGCGAGGTATTCACCATGTCTAAAGAACTTATGAATAAAACAGATATTGACAGGGCATTGACGAGGATGGCCCATGAGGTCATTGAGAAGAATAAAGGAACGGACAAACTCTGCCTCATAGGGATACAAAGAGGAGGGGCACATCTTGCGAAACGCCTTGCTGCAAAAATAACGCAGATAGAAAAAAAGGAAATCCCGGTGGGCTCTCTCGATATCGCCTTTTACCGGGATGACCTGACCATCAGAAAGAATCAGCCCATCGTCAGGAGAACGGAAATTCCGTTTGAAGTGACGGATTTAAAGCTCATCCTTGTCGACGATGTCCTTTTTACGGGGAGGTCGATCAGGGCTGCCATGGACGCTTTGATGGATATCGGAAGACCCGCGCTCATCCAGCTTGCGGTATTAATCGACCGGGGACACCGTGAGCTTCCGATTAAGGCTGATTATGTCGGTAAAAATATCCCTACTTCTTTGAGCGAGAAAGTCGAGGCAAATCTTGAGGAAGAGGGTTTCGAAGATACGGTAGTGCTTGAACACGTGATTTCCGAGAGGACAGAAGGTGCTCAATAAGGACCTGCTTGGCATTAAAGAACTTACCCCTGAGGAAATAACCCTCGTGCTTGATACCGCAGCAGGGTTTAGGGATGTTATCGGAAGGGATATCAAAAAGGTCCCTGCCTTGAGAGGAAAAACAACCGTTAACCTGTTCTTCGAGCCGTCCACGCGAACAAGAACATCCTTCGAGCTTGCAGCGAAACGGCTCAGTACTGATGTGATAAACTTTTCTGTCCCGACAAGCAGCGTTGTGAAAGGGGAAAGCCTGATCGATACCGCCCTCACTGTCCAGGCGCTCGGCGCGGATTTCATCATCATCCGGCATTCGTCCTCAGGGGTACCCCATCTGCTCGCAAAGAACCTGAGGGTATCGGTGATAAACGCAGGCGATGGCACGAACGAACACCCTACTCAGGCGCTCCTTGATGCCTTCACCATCAGAGAAAAGAAGGGAAAGGTCGAAGGTCTCACCGTCGCTATCGTGGGAGACATTGCCCACAGCAGGGTGGCGAAATCGAATATTTACTGTCTGCAAAGGCTCGGCGCTCGTGTGAGGCTGATCGGTCCGCCGACGTTAATCCCGAAAGAGTTCCATGAAATGGGAGTAGAGGTCTTTCACAATATGGAAGAGGGGATGAAAGGGGTCGAAGTCCTGATGATGCTCAGGATACAGATGGAAAGACAGGGGAAAGGGTTTTTTCCGTCCACGGAAGAGTATTCCAGGAACTGGGGATTGACACCGGCGAGGCTTGCGCTTGCAGAGGATGATGTTATCGTTATGCACCCGGGTCCTATGAACCGCGGAATCGAGATCGCTTCAGAAATTGCAGACGGCCCGAAGTCGGTCATTCTGGAACAGGTTACGAACGGTATCGCTGTAAGGATGGCGGTCCTGTATCTCCTCGCGGGGGTTAAAAGATGAACGTATTGATCAAGGGCGGACATATTATCGATCCATCTCAGGAATTTGATGGCATCGGAGATATTTTAATAGAGGACGGAAAGATAAAAGAGGTAGCATTACAGAAAGCAGCCCCACTCCCGCCCCTTACCAAGGCGGGAAAAAGGGGAGGAAATGATCCGGAACCCCGTATTATTAATGCAAAAGGCCTGATGGTAATGCCCGGCCTTATCGATATGCATGTGCATTTGAGGGAACCCGGGTTCGAATATAAAGAGTCTATACAAACCGGAACCATGGCTGCGGTAAAGGGCGGTTTTACCACTGTCTGTTGTATGCCGAATACCCTTCCGGTGAATGACAATGCAAGTGTCACGGAATTTATAAAGAGAAAAGCTTCCCAGGAAGGGCACTGTGCTGTTCTTCCCATCGGCGCCATTACCAAAGGACAGAAAGGCCAGGAGCTTGCAGAGATCGGCACAATGCGGAATGAAGGCTGTATTGCCTTCTCTGACGACGGACAGCCTGTAATGAACAGCCTGATTATGAGAAGGGCGCTTGAATATTCGAAGTCGTTTGATGTTCCGGTAATTTCTCACAGCGAGGATTTGACCCTTTCTGAAGACGGGGTAATGAATGAAGGGCTGATATCGGTATCGCTCGGGTTGAAGGGAATCCCTCCCGAGGCGGAACAGATCATGATTTTCCGGGACATCCTCCTTGCGGAACTGACAGGCGGAAGGTTGCATATCGCACATGTTTCTACGGAAGGGTCGGTCAATTTAATCAGGAATGCAAAGAACAGGGGCGCAAATGTAACAGCAGAGACATGCCCTCATTATTTCAGCCTTACAGAGGACGCGGTGCAGGGATATAATACCAATGCGAAAGTAAACCCTCCGTTAAGGACGGCGCGTGATATAGCAGCGATAAAAAAAGGGTTAGAAGACGGAACAATCGATGTCATTTCAACTGACCATGCCCCGCACCACAGGGATGAGAAAATGCGTGAGTTCGACTCAGCGCCTTTCGGGATATCGGGACTTGAAACCGCACTGGGCTTAAGTCTGAGGCTTGTTCAGGAAGGTATTCTCTCTCTTCGTCAGTTGATCGAAAAGATGACGCTTAATCCGGCAAAGATTCTCAGGATTAAGAAAGGGACCCTCCGTGCGGGCATGGATGCTGACATTGTGGTTGTAGATGAAAAGAAAGAATATACTGTCTGTGCTGAACGGTTTATCTCCAAAGGGAAGAATACGCCCTTTGAAGGCTGGGAACTCAGAGGATCACCTGTTTTAACGATGTATAAAGGAAAAATCTATGAGTGGTAAGGCGTTGCTGGTTCTTTCAGACGGCGTCGTTTTCGAAGGCAGAGGGTTCGGCGCCGAAGGTGAGACGATGGGCGAGGTTGTCTTCAACACCTCCATGACCGGATATCAGGAGATACTCACTGATCCCTCCTACAAAGGACAGATTGTCACCATGACCTATCCGCAGATAGGAAATTATGGGATCAACGAAGAGGATATCGAATCTTTGCACGGGCCGAAGGCCGAGGGGTTCATTGTGAAAGAATATATTGATTTCCCGAGCAACTGGAGGTCTTCACAATCTTTGGGAAGGTATCTCCGGGACCACAACAAGGTCTGTATTGAAGGTATTGATACAAGGGCCTTAACAAGGCACCTGAGAGACTGCGGAGCGCAGATGGGAATTATCTCAACAGTCGACCCCGATCCTGAGAGTCTTTTGGCAAAAGTCAGGAAACATCCTGGGTATATCTGCCTTTGATCTGGTAAAAGAGGTGACAACGGCAAAAGCAATATTCATGGAATGAAGGATGCTGGAAGTGGTGCCACGCTGTCGCAGGAGTGAAAAGTGAAAAGTTAAAAGTTAAAAGTTATGACGAAAACTCATCACTTATCACTCATCACTCATCACTGTCTGTTATTGTGTACGATTTCGGCATCAAGTTCAATATCCTGAGAAACCTTGTCGAAGCCGGGTTCGGCGTTACTGTTGTCCCTGCGCAGACCCCTGCTGAAGCAGTGCTTGAGATGAACCCTGACGGCATTATTCTGAGCAACGGCCCCGGAGATCCACAGACCGTAACATATGCAATTCAAAGTGCAAAAAAGCTCATGGGCAAAAAACCGATCTTTGGCATCTGCCTCGGGCATCAGATACTGGGCCTCGCGATGGGGGGCAGGACCTATAAGCTGAAGTTCGGTCATCACGGCGGCAACCATCCGGTGAAAGATTTGTCTACAGGAAGGGTTGAGATAACTTCCCAGAATCATAACTATTGCGTTGATATCGAAAGCTTGAAAGGTCAGACACAATTGACCCATAAAAATCTTTATGACGGCACGGAAGAAGGCATGCAGCATGTCGAGTTGCCCGTAGTTTCCGTCCAGCATCATCCGGAAGCAGGCCCGGGACCGAATGATTCAGCCCACCTGTTCAAAAGGTTCAGGACATTGATAGAAAGCGGAAAGGCGTGAAAGAGCCGGTAGATATGCCGTTGCATCTCACCGGAAGCACCAGAGACTATGCCAAAAAGAACTGATATAAAGAAAATCCTTCTCATCGGCTCCGGCCCGATCATTATAGGTCAGGCATGCGAGTTCGACTATTCGGGGACCCAGGCATGCAAGGCTTTAAGAGAAGAGGGCTACAAGGTGGTGCTCGTCAATTCGAACCCTGCTACGATCATGACAGACCCTGAAACAGCAGATGCAACCTATATCGAACCCTTAACTGCCGATATCCTTGAGATGATCATATAAAAAGGAAAAGCCGGATGCCCTCCTGCCGACAATGGGAGGACAGACAGCGTTGAACCTTGCAGTCGAACTTGCCGACAAAGGTATCCTTGCTAAATACGGAGGTTGAACTGATCGGCGCAAAGCTGCATGCCATAAAAAAGGCGGAAGACAGGGAGCTTTTCAAGGAGGCGATGAAAAAAATCGGCCTTGAGGTGCCGAAGTCTGCCCATGTGGGTTCGTTGAAAGAGGGGCTTGATGCGGTTGAGGAAATTGGATTCCCTGCAATCCTCAGGCCATCGTTTACCCTGGGGGGAACCGGCGGAGGCATTGCATACAACATGGAGGAATATCAGATTCTGCTTGAAAGAGGGCTGAAACTCAGCCCTGTGAAGCAGATTTTAGTCGAGGAGTCTGCCCTTGGATGGAAGGAATATGAGCTTGAAGTAATGCGGGACGGGAAAGACAATGTGGTTATCATCTGTTCTATAGAAAACTTTGACCCCATGGGCGTCCATACCGGCGATTCGATAACCGTTGCTCCTGCACAAACCCTCACCGACAAGGAATATCAGCGGATGCGTGATGCATCGATCGCCATTATCCGTGAAATAGGCGTTGATACCGGAGGTTCGAACATCCAGTTTGCCCTGAATCAGAACAATGGCAAAATGGTGGTCATAGAGATGAACCCGAGGGTATCGAGGAGTTCTGCCCTCGCGTCAAAGGCAACAGGATTCCCGATTGCAAAGATCGCAGCAAAGCTTGCGATTGGCCTGACGCTTGATGAGATTCCGAATGATATCACGAGGGAAACCCCTGCATCATTTGAACCGACCATCGATTATGTTGTTACAAAAATTCCGCGGTTCGCCTTCGAAAAATTCCCGGAAGCTGACCCGACCCTGACTACGCAAATGAAGTCAGTCGGAGAGGCTATGTCAATAGGAAGGACCTTCAAGGAGTCTCTGCAGAAGGCGATCAGGAGCCTTGAAATCGGGATCCATGGATTCGATGATATTCAGGCCGATAGCAGTGTGATCAAGGCAAAACTGAAAACCCCGAATGCCGAACGCATTTGGTATGTCGCACAGGCCCTGCGGACAGGGATGAGCATTCAGGAAATCTACGAGCTTTCATGGATCGACCCATGGTTTCTGGAGAATATCAGGCAGATCATAGAGATGGAAGGAGGAAATAAAAGTTAACAGTGAAAAGTTAACAGTGAAAAGTTCCGAATACATGGAAATGATAAAAAATGCCAAGAGTTACGGATTTTCAGACAGAAGGCTTGCGCAGCTGCTCAAGGTGCAGGAGGCGGATATCAGGAATCTGAGAAAACAAAATAACCTGCGGGCTGTGTATAAAATGGTCGATACGTGCGCAGCCGAATTCGCGGCATATACGCCGTACATGTATTCAACGTATGAAGTACCGTTTTATAGGGTTCAAGGGGCCGAGAGTCGAGGATTCAAGGCTCGAATCCTCGAATACTCGACTCCTCGAATCCTGCCTAGAATGTGAAGCAAACCCCGGCAGCAGGAAAAAGGTGATCATCCTCGGGTCAGGGCCGAACAGGATTGGGCAGGGGATAGAGTTCGATTATTGTTGTGTACATGCGGTCTTCGCATTCAGAGAACTTGGCTTCGAGACGATAATGGTCAACTGCAATCCGGAGACCGTCAGCACTGACTATGATACTGCTGACCGGCTCTATTTTGAACCGCTTACGATAGAAGATGTGCTGAATATCATCGACGTTGAAAAACCTGAAGGTGTCATAGTCCAGTTTGGTGGGCAGACACCGTTAAAACTTGCTGTTCCCCTCGAAAAAGAGGGGGTGAAGATTCTCGGCACGTCTCCTGATTCCATCGACCGCGCAGAAGACAGAAAGCGGTTTAAGAAACTCCTCCACAAACTCAATCTCAAACAGGCCGAGAGCGACACGGCGATGTCTGTCGAGGAGGCGATATCAGCCGCCCGAAAGATAGGATATCCGGCAATGGTAAGGCCATCGTATGTCCTCGGTGGAAGGGCCATGGAGATCGTCTATGATGAGCAATCTCTCAGGGAATACATGGTACGTGCGGTAAAGGCATCTCCCAAACACCCTGTTCTTGTCGATAAATATCTTGAAGACGCCATAGAGGTTGATGTCGATGCGATCTCTGACGGGACCGATGTCATCATCGGGGGCGTCATGGAGCATATTGAGGAAGCAGGGGTCCATTCCGGAGATTCAGCGTGTTCACTGCCTCCCCATTCATTAAGCAAAGAGATTATTGCTGAAATAGAACAACAGACGAAAGCCCTTGCAAAAGAACTGGATGTAATCGGTCTTATGAATGTTCAGTTTGCAGTAAAGAATCAGGACATTTACATCCTGGAAGTGAATCCGCGCGGGTCGAGGACGATCCCTTTTGTCGGGAAAGCGACGGGTGTCCCCCTTGCCAAAATCGCAGCAAAGCTGATGGTGGGCAAGACATTAAAAGAACTTGGCCTGACACAGGAGAAACGAATCAGCCATATCGCGGTAAAAGAGGCTGTTTTTCCGTTCGACCGGTTTTATGGCGTTGACACGATCCTCGGTCCTGAAATGAAATCAACCGGTGAAGTGATGGGCATCGACGATGATTTCGGGCTTGCGTTCGGAAAATCCCAGACTGCCTGCGGGAATAGGATTCCCCTTTCGGGAAAGATATTCATTAGCCTGAAGGATAAGGACAAGCCCCTTTCAGTGCCGATTGCGAAGAAACTGCTTGAACTCGGGCTTTCGGTCATTGCAACCAGAGGGACCGCAAAGTATCTGAAGGAGCATGGCATTGAGGTTGAAGTGATCAATAAGGTAATGGAGGGACGCCCTCATATCGTGGACCTGATAAAGAACAAGGAAATCCATTTTATCATTAATACCGTCAGCGGCTCTCAGGCGCAGAAAGACTCTTTTTCGATTCGTCAGAGCGCCATTCAGTACAGGATTCCCTTCACGACAACGATATCAGGAGCAACTGCAGTTGTCAACGCAATCGAAAAGCTGAAGACAAGAGAGATTCATATCAAATCAATTCAGGAATACCACGCCCTTTAACCTGATATTTCCTTCTTTCTCGCGTATTTATTAACGCCGCGTAAGCATTCAGTCACAGGTGTAGCCGCAACCTTTAGGTTGCGTTTTGTGCGCAGGCTAAAGCCTGCGGCTACCTTAGAAGGGTTACAATCTGCATTATTTTCGCTACCGATTTCTTTATTAAGTGTGTTACTATTTAAATTACCTGAAAAATATCGGTTTTTTATCACGGAGGTGAGTATGTTGGGGAAAGATTATTTTTTTACCTCGGAATCGGTAACAGAAGGTCATCCGGACAAAATCGCGGACCAGATATCCGATTCTATCCTGGACACAATCATCGGGAAAGATCCGTATGCGAGGGTTGCGTGCGAGACTTTGGTGACAACAGGACTCGCGTTTGTCGCCGGTGAAATCACTACGAACTGCTATGTTGAAATTCCGGATATCGTAAGAGAGACGATAAAAAATATTGGCTATACAAGAGCAAAATACGGGTTTGATTATGAGACATGCGCGGTAATCACTTCAATACATGCACAATCATCTGATATAGCCCTCGGAGTGGATATAGGCGGTGCAGGCGACCAGGGCCTTATGTTCGGCTATGCCTGTAATGAGACCGAAGAACTCATGCCGCTTCCGATCCTTCTTGCGCATAAGCTCGTTATGAAACTTTCAGAACTGAGAAAGAATGACATCCTCGGCTATCTGAGACCCGACGGCAAGTCTCAGGTGACCATCGAATATAAAGGCGGGAAGCCCATAAGGGTTGACAGCGTCGTTATATCAACCCAGCACAGCCCCGACGTTACACTCAAAGAAATAAAAGAAGACGTTATTGAAAAAGTAATAAAAACCACCATAGATCCCCGGCTCCTTAATGAGGAAAAAGTGAAGTATTATGTAAATCCGACAGGTCGTTTTGTTGTCGGCGGACCCATGGGCGACACCGGACTCACAGGCAGGAAGATTATTGTTGACAGCTACGGCGGAGTCGGAAGTCATGGGGGGGGATGTTTCTCAGGAAAGGACCCGTCAAAAGTAGACCGGTCAGGGGCGTATATGGCGCGGTACATCGCAAAAAATATTGTTGCAGCCGGAATGGCTGAGAGAGTTCAGGTGCAGATAGCATACGCAATCGGGGTTCCCGAACCGGTGTCTGTCCTGGCAGAAACTTATGGAACAGGGAAGATACCGCAGGAAAAAATCGTGAAGCTCATCAGAAAGAATTTCGACCTTACCCCGAAGGGAATGATCGACACCCTCGACCTCAGGAGGCCGATTTTCAAAAAGACGGCTGCATACGGCCATTTTGGGAGGAACGATCCTGACTTTACGTGGGAGAAGACGGACAAGGCAGAGACATTAAGGAAAGAGGCGGGACTGTAAAGGCATTACCGAATAAAGCAGATAGTGCGAAAAAATTTATTTAACTTGATGGATTATCATAATTATCTTTTGGCGCGCCTCTGTAATAAGCACGGAGTGCCATCAGTTAAAGGTACAATACGGTATCAATAACTAAATTTTTTCACCCTATCTGCTTTATCAATTAAACAACATAAAGGAGAACCATGGCTAAGCACGATGTAAGAGATATCAATTTAGCGAAGAAGGGAAAACTCAGAATCGAGTGGGCGGCACAGGAAATGCCTGTGCTGAAGAGCATTGCTGCGCGTTTCAGCAAGGAAAAACCCCTGAAAGGGTTCAGGCTGGCTGCATGTCTGCATGTTACCACAGAGACAGCTAACCTTATGGAGACATTGCAGGCAGGCGGGGCAGAGGTGTTCCTGTGCGCATCGAACCCGCTGAGCACACAGGACGATGCTGCTGCTTCCCTCGTAAAATTTTCGAAAATTCCGGTGTTTGCGATTAAAGGGGAAGATAACAAGACCTACTACAAACACATAAACGATGCCCTTTCGGCGAAGCCCCACATGACAATGGACGACGGGGCTGACCTCGTGTCGACGCTCCACACGTCCAGGAAAGACCTGCTTAGCACTATCATCGGAGGAACAGAGGAGACCACCACAGGTGTTATCCGGCTGAGGGCCATGGCGGAAAAAGGCGTCCTGAAATATCCGATCATTGCGGTAAATGACGCGTACACAAAATACCTTTTTGATAACAGGTATGGCACAGGGCAAAGCACTATTGATGGAATCATGCGGGCAACGAACAGATTGATCGCCGGATCTGTTTTTGTGGTTTCAGGATATGGGTGGTGCGGCAAGGGCATTGCCATGAGGGCAAAAGGCCTGGGCGCAAAAGTGATCGTAACAGAGGTGAATCCTCTGAGGGCGTTGGAGGCGACGATGGACGGCTTCGATATCATGGCGATTAAAGAGGCATCGAAGATCGGCGATATCTTCGTGACGGCAACCGGTGATATTAATGTCATCTCCAAAGAATGTTTCCCGGTGATGAAAGACGGGGCAATCCTCTCGAATTCAGGACATTTTAATGTTGAGATAGAGATTGATGAGCTGAAAAAGATGTCAAAGGGCAGAAGGATGATACGGGATTTTGTCGAAGAATTCACCCTGAAAAACAACAGGAGGATATATCTCCTTGGAGAGGGAAGGCTTATCAATCTGGCAGCGGCAGAGGGGCACCCTTCTGCGGTTATGGATATGAGTTTTGCAAACCAGGCCCTCTGCGCAGAATATATAGCAAAGAACTACAGGAAACTGCAAAAGAAGGTCTACAGCGTTCCGGAGCAGATCGACAAAGACATTGCTTTTCTGAAGCTTAAGGCAATGGGCATAAAGATAGATACCCTTACGCCGGAGCAAAAGAAATATCTGGCAAGTTGGGAGATGGGCACATAGGAACTTCGCAGGAATGCTAGATCACGTAAAGGCTCTCTTAAAACGAGAGGCAATAGTTCACAGTGGAAATCGCCGGAGAGAGAGTATTTTCGCTCATTCTCGGTCGTTCCTCCCTGCGAGGCTTTTGCCTCTTTATTATTCAAATATTTGTGCATTGACTATCGGCAAAAAAACCCGCTCAAATACTCTCTCCCCGGCGCACATACGCTCCGCATATGAAACAGGGCGCTACGAATGAAGGGCAAAGTAGTTTCCGTCAACATCAGCGACAAGAAAGGCGTCAGGAAAAAACCTGTCGGGGAGGCCTCCCTGGAGGCAGATTTCGGCATGACAGGCGATGCCCATGCTTCTTCCAAATGGCACAGGCAGGTAAGCCTCCTCGCCCTCGAAAGCATCAAAAAAATGCAGGGACGGGGGTTCAACGTACACCCCGGCGATTTCGCGGAAAATATCACCACAGAAGGACTGGACCTCGTTGCGTTGCCTGTCGGAACAAAGATGACCATCGGGAAGGATGTTGAAGCCGAGGTAAGCCAGATTGGCAAGGTGTGTCATACGCGCTGCGAGATATATAATCAGGCCGGAGAATGCGTAATGCCGAAAGAGGGGATTTTTGTGAAAGTGCTGAAGGCTGGCAAGATTAAAGAAGGAGATGAGATAATAGTAAGGACACAGTAGAAAGCAAGCAGGGAATATTTTTTATAAATCCTGCCTACTACCTACTATCTCTATCTACTGTTCACATGATAACCGTTGCCGTATTAACACTGAGCGATAAAGGCTCAAAAGGCGAGAGGGAAGACCTCAGCGGTCCTTTAATCCAGGATATGCTGAAAGGCATAAATGCCGAGATCCGCTTTTATGACGTCCTCCCCGACGAAAAAAAACTCATTAAAGAAAAACTCATCGAATACGCTGAGAAGGTCGATCTGATCCTGACAACCGGAGGAACAGGCCTGTCGCCGAGGGACGTTACCCCGGAGGCAACTTTGGAAATAATTGACAGGCAGGTGCCCGGCATTGCCGAGGCGATGCGGTTTGAAGGCTATAAGAAAACAAAAAGGGCAATGCTCTCAAGGGCGGTGGCCGGTGTCAGGGGGAAGTCACTCATCATCAATCTTCCTGGAAGCCCGAAAGCAGTGAAAGAAAACCTCGAAGTGATAATAGACGCACTTCCCCACGCAATAGAGAAGATCAAGGGAGATACGTCGGAATGCGGGATTCGATAGAAAAGCCGTTTCCCTCCGCACTACGAATACGCTTTGTTCTTTATGGGTTTTCAGTCTATCAATCTCTGCAGTAAAACCGGTTTAAATACAAACTTTCTGCCTGCCGCCAGTATACATTGAAAATTCGGTTGACATCACCGAGATTTCAATATAAGATAAACGCATGATTGAACGCTTAGGTGCAATAAAAAAGCTTTCGGGTCTTCTTGCACGGCATCCGATTGTCGGAATCATCGGGGCCAGACAGGTGGGCAAGACTACGCTCGCGCGTTCGTTGGCCGAGTCATTTGCCGGAGAGACTGTTTCATACGATCTCGAAAATCCCGAAGACACGGCCCGATTGCATGATCCGATGCTCGCGCTGAAGAAGGCGCGGGGGCTGGTAGTAATCGATGAAATACAACGTTTCCCTGATCTGTTTCCTGTGCTGCGCGTGCTTGCCGACCGACCGGGTAAGCCGGCCCGGTTTCTGGTGCTTGGAAGCGCATCGCCACAACTGCTCAGGCAGGGCTCTGAATCACTTGCTGGACGGATTGCATATCATTACCTGGGCGGTTTTTCGATGGATGAAGTCGGCGTCGGCAAGCTTGACAGGTTGTGGTTCAGAGGTGGTTTCCCGCGCTCTTTTTTGGCCCGCTCAAATGCGGAAAGTGATGAGTGGCGCAGGGAATTCATCCGCACCTTTCTTGAGCGGGACCTGCCGCAGCTAGGCATATCAATTCGTTCAGTTGCACTTCAGCGTTTCTGGACCATGCTGGCTCATTATCACGGCCAAATATGGAATGCTTCTGAGTTCGGACGCTCATTCGGCGTTGCCGACACCACCGTCAGGCACTATCTAGATATTATGACAGGGGCTTTAGTTGTTCGCCAGCTTCAGCCCTGGCACGAAAATATAAAAAAACGGCAGGTAAAGTCTCCAAAGGTATATCTGGCCGATTCGGGACTGCTCCACGCCCTGCTTAATCTTCGTTCACCTTCCGATCTCGAAGGGCATCCGAAACTGGGCGCATCATGGGAAGGGTTTGTGCTCCAGCAGGTCATTCGGCGCCTTGATGCCAGACCGGAAGAATGCTTTTTTTGGGGTACCCACAGCAGGGCAGAGCTTGATCTGCTCATACTCAGGGGTAACAGGCGGCTTGGATTTGAAGTTAAACTTACATCATCGCCCCGCATCACACCGTCCATGAAGAGCGCCATTGCTGATCTTAAACTGAACAAACT
Organism: uncultured Nitrospiraceae bacterium; assembly: GCA_963718855.1. Classification (GTDB taxonomy): domain Bacteria; phylum Nitrospirota; class Thermodesulfovibrionia; order Thermodesulfovibrionales; family SM23-35; genus CAVRAA01. The sequence goes on from CAVRAA010000009.1 coordinate 741,200, forward strand.
GGATGTTATTTATGCAGGAGAAGAAACGTTTTTGCTTGAGAAGAATATACGTGCCGTAGCAGCGACCAGAATACTTGATGATATCAAACCGCTCGCTTAATCCGCCGATATCATCAGATTGGCCAGCCTTCAGTCCGTCATAGCGACGAAATCAAAAGGAACCATATCCAACACACCCCGGATGCCCGAAGGTTATAAGCGGGAATGGTCAGCTAAATGCACAAAAACAAACGTGCCTCCATAGCTTGCCCCCGGACTTCTGACAGACGATCGTTGGTAACCCGATAGGACTTTACCAATACCTCTTGCGCATCGTTTGCTTCCTCGTAATCACACAGCATGTTAGAACACTCAAAATGAGTTCCCCTGTCCAACATCTCCCTGCCGCACGCAATGCATTTCATGGCATTTTCCCCTTTCGCTGCTAATTCCCTCATAATCAGCTTAATAAAAGGATGTTACAGGATTATGTCATGACAGTGAATTTTTCATGTCAGCGCTTTTCTGGTCAATGCGACATTCTCACAGACCTTATGATTAAAAAGTAGAAGACAAGTCCCACGATTGTGTATGTTGTATCGAGCCAGATTCAACAAACAAAAAGGGAGGGACTTGTCATGAACAAGATTAGCAAACTTGATTTTAAGGGTCAACAGATTTATGTAGGCATGGATATTCATAAGAAGAGTTGGAGCATTAGTATTCTTACGGATAATTTTGAACATAAAACATTTACTCAGCCTCCTAATGTGGAGGTATTAGTGAATTATCTCAAACGCAATTTTCCAGGTGGATCATATAAGTCAGTGTATGAAGCGGGCTACTGTGGTTTCTGGATCCACGACCGCTTGCAGGAGCATGGGGTACAGTGTTGTGTAGTGAATCCGGCCGATGTACCTACAAAGGACAAGGAGCGAAGAAGCAAAACCGACCGAGTGGACTGCCGCAAGCTGGCAAGAAGTCTCAGAAGCGGAGAGATTGACAGCATCTATGTTCCTTGCCGCCCCAAAGTGGAAGACCGTAGCCTTATCAGAACTCGACACAGTATGGTTAAGAAACAGACGCGCTGCAAGAACCAGATCAAATCCATTTTACACTTCTATGGGATTCAAATACCGGAAGAAATGGGGGACAGTTACTGGTCCAAGCGCTTTATTACCTGGATCGAAACAATCAGGCTGGAGCGGGCCAGCGGCAATTTTACCCTGAAAGTTCATTTGGAGGAGCTCAATAATATGAGAAAGATTATCGCGGACCTTACTCGCGGCATCCGTAGCCTTGCCAACTGTGAGGAGTACCGGCAAAACGTTCGTATACTGAAGAGCGTGCCGGGGATTAGTACTCTAACTGCCATGACACTACTGACGGAACTGTATGAGATCAGCCGTTTCAAGAATCTCGACAAGCTCTGCAGCTACATCGGTCTTATCCCTGATACGGATTCCAGCGGAGAAACGGAGCGGAGAACCGGTATAACCAAGAGGCGGAATGCGCAACTGCGTAACATATTGATCGAGAGTGCCTGGGTGGCGGCACGCAAAGACCCTGCTCTGGTGATGACTTTTCATACACTGTGCAAGAAAATGCCAAAGACGAATGCGATTGTCCGGATCGCCAGGAAATTATTAAACCGTATCCGGTATGTCCTGAAGACTCAACAGGAATACGTACCGGCTGTTGTTCAGTAGAGTGTGATTATAAAGTATAGGAGCATATCTTCAAAACGAGGTGTACCGTGGGTATCGTGTTCGTATAACTACAGCGCATTAAAAGATGCTGTCTGTCATCTCACAGACTGCGAACCCACGCCTTCAAACACATGAACAAGGTAATGCAGCGTCATTCAGTGATGAAAGACTGTCTGCTTATAGAAGATTGGTTTTGAGGAAGATGCTCTCTATAAAGACATTGCAACATACTGCGTTGGGATGGAATGGTCTTGCTTTTTAACATAGAAGGTATAAACGTTTTTACTCGATCAGATTATGCTGTCTAATTCTCTGCATAACAGATAGCCAACCGTTTAGATTGTTCATGCAAGGGGGAAGAAAATTTTGCTGGAGCTTTCTTGGTGTTCCCATAGTTTATTTTCATTCATCCATAACATTACAATATAAACTATAGCTGGAAATGATTTTCTAATAAATTTGCTCATTATAGGGTCCTTCAGGAAAGATTAAAATTGTGCGAATCTTAGTTGTGGAAGACGACAAGAAGATAGCTCTCTTTATTACAAAGGGACTAAAACAAGCGGGCCTTGCAGTAGATTATGCAAGCAATGGGGAAGACGGCCTTCATCTTGCCCTGACCGAACAATATGACGCAGCAATTATAGATATAATGTTGCCTAAACTTGATGGTCTGAGTCTTATAGAAAAGATTCGGCGAGAAAAAGTAAGTGTCCCTGTGATTATACTCAGCGCCAAGCGTTCGGTAGACGAACGGGTCAGGGGTCTTCAAGCTGGGGGCGATGACTACCTGACCAAGCCGTTTGTTTTTTATGAACTTCTTGCGCGTGTGCAGGCGCTTATCCGCAGAGGAAGCAATGTTTTGGAACCAACAACCATAACCGTCGGCGATATCTCTATAGACCTGCTGAAGAGACAGGTTGTTCGGTCCGGGGAAAAAATTGAATTACAGCCCCGTGAGTTTGCTCTCCTTGAATATTTGATGCGCAATGCGGGCAGGATAATATCCAAGACCATGATCATGGATCATGTATGGGGGTATAACTTTGAACCTCAAACGAATGTCGTAGATGTATTGGTTTGCAGGTTGAGAAACAAAGTCGATAGAAATTTTGAGAAAACGATGATTCATACTATCAGGGGCGCCGGGTATGTCCTTAACTCTTGACCGCATAAGCAAAAGCCTCGGGTTTAAATTTGCCCTATGGTATTCTGCCATTTTCATCTTGAGTTCTTTGGCGCTGTTTGTACTCTTATATTTTTTCCTGTCTCTATCCCTTCAAAACAAGGAGAAAGAATTAATTCAGCATGAACTCAGAGAGTGCATTACCCAATATGAACAAGGGGGAATCGATGCTTTAATAAAAGAAGTAGAATTTGAAAAGCATGCCGGCGGTAAAAACCTTTTTTTGTCCGCCTTGAAGGGCCGCAACATAATACTCTTTTTGTTAATCTCCCGGATCAATGGGCACATTTCGACATAAACCAGCTCAAAAAAAAAGCTGCTGCAAAAAAAGAGCAATGGGAACAACTGTCAGCTTACGGGCATGAGGACATATTAGAAGTTGTATCATATCCTTTCTCTGATGGTTCTCTCCTGCAGGTTGGCAAAAGTTTAGCAGGCTCAAATGAAGTTCTTGCACATTTTCGTGTAATCTTTGCAAGCATTCTGATCCCAATGATCATTATCGGATTTATTGGAGGCATGTTTCTTGCCGTTCATACGCTGCGACCGATTCGCCGTTTAATTGAAATAACTCGCTCGATAATAGAAACAAACAAAATGGGGGTTCGCATACCCGCTACCCGAAGAAGAGATGAACTTGAAGAGCTGGGCATATTATTTAACACAATGTTGGAAAAAATAGAAATTTTGATTAGCGGGATGAAAATGGCATTGGATAATGTTGCCCACGACTTGCGTACCCCGATGACAAGATTACGTGGCACTGCTGAAATGGCATTACATGGAGAACAAAATGTTGATGCCCTCAGAGAAACATTACTTGACTGTTTAGAAGAATCAGAACGAGTGCTTGTAATGCTAAATACTATTATGGATATATCTGAAGCAGAAACGGGAACAATGAAACTGAATTGGGAGAAATTTGACATTGTGCCCCTCGTAAACGAAATGGCAGAACTTTACGCTTATGTCGCTGAGGAAAAGAAGATCTCAATTCGGACGCTTTCGCCGAAAGGGCTTTACCTGACTGCTGATCCCAACAGGTTGCGGCAAGTCTTATCAAACCTAATAGACAACGCCGTAAAATATACTCCGAGCGGTGGAATTATAGATATTGAAGCCTTTCAAAAAGACCAGCACGTTGGTATTACCATCAAGGATACGGGAATCGGAATTCCACCTGAGGAACTTCCGCAAATATGGGATCGCCTGTATCGTGGCGATAAAAGCCGGTCACAGCGAGGAATAGGGCTTGGCCTGAGTCTCGTGAAAGCTATTGTGCAAGCACATAGAGGCCAAGTTGAGGTATCAAGTACTGTCGATAGAGGGTCTTCTTTTACTGTCTTCATTCCCCAAAAGCCTTGATTTAACTCCTTTTCTGTTTTCCGTAAGTCTTTCCTTTCATAAATGTAATGTTCAGGAAAGGTTCAGGCAATCTTCTTCAATTAAACTATATAACGTAAATTTCAACGTTCATACGGAAAGGTGTTTTAGAAAACGTGTGCCATCTGTTTTTTTACCATGAACACCTTCTAAGTCTCAGTATCAGTGGTTGACTATTTTTTTCACTGCCAGCAGATATGGAAGATCGCTTTTTCAGAATAACGCAGAAAGAAGCAATTCCCTCTCGTCCGGTAAGAAGGAGGTTAGAGGCTGGCGCCTTCGAGGCAAAAGAATCATAGCATGCGGGAGTGCCAGTGGATCAGGGAAAGCATTTTGTCAAAATCGTCCAATTGCATAAATAGATATTCAGTGCTTGCCGACACTGCTTACATTTTTGGAAGCATCGCGGTATTTCTGCTGTTGTTCTCAGTCGGACGTACCTTACTTTTAGTACGAAACAGCAGCTTTATCGCGGATATTCCAGTATCCGCTCTGCTGGCCTCCTATGTGGTCGGATTTCGTTTTGATCTAATCGTGACAGGATACACAATGATGCCGCTTCTGGCCGGCATGTTTTTTCCCGCCGGATTGTCCCACCGCAGGTGGTGGAATCTCTGGCTGGGCTTCGCCCTGGTACTGTTCAGTTTTCTTGTTGTGATGGAGCTGGACTTTTATCATGAATTTCATACACGTCTCAATAGCCTGGTGTTTCAGTACTTAAAGGAAGATCCGGAAACGGTACTAAGCATGTTATGGCGCGGATTTCCGGTGATCCGTTATCTCCTTTTGTGCGGCGCGATAGCCGGTTCCGCTATTGCGGTCCTTCGCCTGGTTGACCGAAAGACACGAAAACCGGGGAACCATTGCCGTTACAAATCGCGTTTATTGATTGTAATAGTTCTGATACTTCTGGACCTGGTTGCTATGCGCGGCACCTTGCGCTTCGGCATGCCTCTTCGCTGGGGAGATGCATTCCACAGTTCTCACCTGTTTGCCAATCATCTTGCGCTTAACGGCGTATTCACTTTGGTAGAAGCAGCGGAGCATTACACCGGTAAGAGGAGGAAAAATCCATGGCTTCATACAATGAATCCGGAGGAAGCCCTTGATCTGGTTCGCAGTAAATGGGTTTTGTCTCAGGAAACACTTCTGGCCCCGGAACAGTTTCCACTGCTTCGCCGTTTCGATCCCTTGCCGTCCGCGCCGCCTTCTCCCTATAAGAATGTCGTGTTGATTTTGATGGAAAGTTTAAGTGCGCAGCGCATTGGTGTGTTAGGCAACACATTACAAGTCACTCCTTATTTTGATAAGCTGTCAGAAAAGGGCTTGCTGTTCGATCATATCTTTTCAAACGGAACTCACACGCATCAGGGCATGTTCGCCACCCTCGGTTGTTTCCCAAATCTGCCGAATTATGAATACCTGATGAACCAACCTGAAGGCTCGTATCGATTTTCAGGACTTCCCAAGGTCCTCTCCGGCCGCAATTACGATAATGTGTTTGTCTACAACGGCGATTTCGCCTGGGACAACCAGAAAGGCTTTTTCAGAGGGCAGGGGGTAACCAGATTTATCGGTCGTAACGATTTCGTTAACCCGCGGTTATCAGATCCCACGTGGGGTGTAAGCGATGAAGACATGTTCGATCGCGCCTTTGATGAAATTGTCAAACTGGAAGGGAGCGGTCGTCCCTATTATGCCATTTTACAGACTCTTTCGAATCACATCCCCTATTCCTTTCCCAATCCAATGCCGGTTGAAAAGGTGATGGTGAACGGCGTGGAGGAGGAGCGTCTCACCGCGATGCGCTACTCGGATTACGCATTGGGGCAGTTTTTTGAAAAAATCAAATCCCACGGCGGTTTTAACGACACGCTTTTCGTCATAACCGGAGACCATGGTTTTGGCGGAGGCACGTTGGTTACGGATATGGATTTAATCCGCTTTCATGTGCCGTTGCTTTTTATCGGGAAGGATATCCAGTCCCTGTTCGGAAAAACCAATGAAACCGTCGGCTCACAGGTGGATGTCGTGCCCACTGTTATTGGAATGATGGGCGAGAGCTACATACACCACTGCTGGGGAAGAAATTTGCTGGCGCTGCCGGAAAGCGATCCCGGGCGCGCGGTGATTAAACCTTCGGGGACCGAGCAGATAGTCGCATTTATAGAAGGCGATATAATTTTAGTCAAAGCGCCGGAGACCCGACCAAAATTATTTAGGTTCAGGACTCGCCCCGCACTGTCTGCCGAACCACTCGACAATCCACTGCTGATGGAGCAACTGCAAAAGTCGTTGAATGCGTATCTGCAAACGGCAACACATGCGCTGATAGAAAATCACGCCGGGCACAACGATACAATGAATCAAAAATAGAAATGGAGCAATAGTGGTTTTAGGCGATACACAAAAGAGTTTAAGCGCTTTCCCGTTTTTAGATATAATTTAGGATCTTTGCGTCTGAGTGTGGGTCATTTATATCTCTTTGAGCATACAGGTAAGGATTTTTAGTTGAAGATATTCCTCATCTCTTAAGCCGTAAGCCCTTCTCTGAATGACCCTAATTTTGTTGTTCATTCCTTCTACGAATCCCAATGGAACTTTGTTTTCTGGTTTGCTATAGGCGGCGATGCCGTCCCAATGCCGCTCGATCATTTTGGCAAACTTCTCATAGGGTGCCAACCGCTGCCATTTCAGCGCATTCTTCCAGTTATCGAAGAACCGGCGTGCCCATCCCTCTGTTTGATAACTCCATAACTGACCAAAGGATTCTTTTAAGAGATAAGCAGCATTGAGCCGTTTATTTGCATTGAGCAATTTCTTAAGCGCCTTTTTCCCATCGAGCGTAAGATTCTCGCGGTTTGACAAAAGGGTGTACTTCTGCCCTTTGATATACGAACGATCTTTCCCTGATAGCCGAGAATATTCCATCTTGCGTACTTTATCCAGCGCATCTCCCAGATGTCTGATCACATGAAACTTATCATAGAGGATTGCTGCGTCAGGGGCATTCTCCTTTGTAGATTTTTCAAATGCCTTCCACATATCCATAACCGCCAATTGTATCTTCTTCGTCTTCTTCGGGCCAAGCCATTCGTAGAACATATTCATACTCTCCTCAGACCGGTCTTCCCCGCCAAACCAGATCGGTCGGCCTCGTTCCAAATCGCTTACTACTATGCGATAGATATGTCCCTTCCTCAGGGATATCTCGTCTATCCCAATTGCCCGTGGCGCTGCTATCGGATTCCTTCGAAGCTGTGCCTGCATGTATTCCTTGTCCAGCGCCTTGACCGCATGCCAGTCCAGTTTCAACTCTTTTGCCACATCCTTGATGGTCATGGTTCGGCACTTCCGGCCCACATAGGAGGAAAAACGATCCGTATAAAATGGATTGTTTGCCAGCCAAGACAGTTTTTCCCGTTTCACTTTCCCACACCTCTTGCACTGGACCCGTCGGACTTCCACTTCCAGATAGATCCGGGCATCTCCACAAGATAGATCCCGTATCCGTCAAACTGTTTTGTCGTAATAACTGCGATGTATGGTGCCGCAGCACCCGCATGCTGTTTTTTTTGAGTCCTCTTAAGTCGGATGACACGAGCTTTCGGGTCTCCAAATATCCCCTGTATTTTAGACATTGGCCGAAATCCGGGAAATTGATATTCGTCCAGTAATCGTCTCTTTTTGCCCATCCACAAATCATACGGATTTCTTCATCCCCTTGAAAGCTCTTTTCTCCTTATTTGAAGGCATGCTATACTGCTCAAAGCTCATCAGATTACCCACACTCTCACGCGATGAGCCAAAATTATTAATGAAATTACCAGAGTATAGTAAAAATATTCCTTCCGGAAAATACGATTTCGTTGCCGTAGGAATTTTTTTTCTGTATTGTGTCGCCTTTGCAGTATCGAGACTCCTTATTTCATCAACAATGGAGCTTGATGAATCCGAGCAATTCCTCAACGGATCGGTTTTTCAATGGGGGTATAATTCCCAGGCGCCTCTTTACAGCTGGATTGTAAAAGGGGTGTCGTCGATATTCGGGCTCAATATCGTAACACTGCTCGCGATAAAATATGGTCTTCTGTTTCTATTTTATTGTTCCTTTTATAGCCTTGCAAGATCTTTATGGGATTCCAGAAAAGCCCTTATTGCTACAGGTTCTCTCATGCTTTTCCCGCTCTATGTATATGAGTTCAACAGGGATTTAAGCCATACCATCCTCATGACTCTCATTGCTGCAATAACCTGCCTATTTTCTCTCAAGATATTATCGAAAAAAACCACGATGCGTTACATCCTGCTTGGGTTTTGCATTGGCATGGGCACATTGAGCAAGTATAATTTCCTGCTATTTGCCATGGCGGTGATTCTGGCGGGCTTATCGATGAGAGAGGGACGTCGTATCATATTCGATAAAAGAATAGGACTGTCATTGCTGAGTTGCATGATCATTGTACTTCCACATTTCATCTGGCTTCTTACAGATGATTTCTCTTCGGTGCGCTATGCATTGGAAAAAGCGCAGACAGGTGGATTGGAAACGCCTTCTTTGTCGAAGATGTTTTTTACGATAGTATCACCCTACTCAGGGCTTTCTGTTTTCTTAATAATTTTCCTGCTGTTTTTTTACCATTTGCTTTCAACAGATACCGGAAAAGAGAATCCGCAGTTGAGATTTTTCAAATGGGTTGCTGCGTATGGATTACTGATGCCGATTCTTATTATTCTTGCTCTGAGAGCCGGCCATTTTTCCGGCCGCTGGCTTGCTCCTATTTTTTTAACTGTCCCTATAGTCGGTTTTTCTATGATTGACCTGAATGTGAAAGATATCCGAATCAAATACTTCACTTATTTATGTGCTTTTTTAGCGATTGCCGGATTGACAACACGTATTTTTATAGGATTTATGCCTGATAACACCGGAAAGGCTGAGCGTATTCATATACCGTTTAAAGCAATATCCATACAACTGCAGGACATGCTCAGGAAGAATGGAATTTTCGACGTAAGAGACATTGCTATCATCTCAGATGATATCCATCTTGCTGCTAATAGTATGGCGTTGTTGCCGGGAACGAAATTCGTATCTCTGGAAAAAGCGATTGAAGACAAAACGGTCAACAGCGGCATTCGTCATCAAGGCGGCGTTATTCTTTTGAATATAGCAAAGCCTGGCAAAATAAAGGCAGATAACATTATGAAGGCTTTTCCTTCATCGATCCCTTTTTTATCTAAAAATCAATACCTCCACTCACAAAAACTGCCTCCCTATGTATTATGGGTTGCAATAGTTCCTATGCAGATGGCATTAAGATGATATACCTGAATACTGCAACGGCGATGATGTAGGTCCACTGCCTTTACGTTACTCCGTTCGATTCGTGCGAAATACGACGTCTTCAAATGCTCGAAGAGCACATCGAAATCAACCGGAAGCTCGGGCAGCAGGATAGCGTCAGCTTCGGCGCCGATGCCGCCGCGAAAGGCATTCTCTGCTTGTGGCTGCTACAATCACCTGGAAAAATGTTTCTTGAAGATGTATGAGTCGAAAATCTTCCATTCCATCGCTGGCGTTTACTTTTAATGATATTCAACGTTTTTTAACCTATCTCGTGACTTTCTCTTTGCAGGTGAAGAAGTTACGCCGAACAGCCGATTATCGCAGACAATTAAAAGCAGAACCAATTGGTCTGCTCTTAGTCTTTCATTGCCCAGTCATTCCATAGTAGTCGCCGTGGCCGGGCACTACAGTCAACCTTTTCCCGCTAGTGATCAAAGATGCATGGAAGTTGGCCATCAGTTCCTTCATCATATCCATTTCGCGGCGAAATAACAGACTATCCACATTGGTGCTTGTCATCATGAACTTCGGGAGATTCAATATTCCCCGCTCTTCAGAGCTGAGACTGTCAACAAAAAGGAGATAATCTGCCGTAAATATAAGCCCCGAATCGTAGCTTAAGAAGAAGACCTGTCCAGGGACATGCCCTCCCACACTGCCGATTACCTTGTAAGACTGCCCAGCCAGTTCAAACTGATCTATGACCGGAAATCCGTCTATCCATTCCAGTTTTGACGAGGAGTAAGGGATCCAGTCAGCGGATACTCTGAATTTCGTGAACTCATTCACGAGCATAGTGTAACAATGATTCAGTTCCAGAAGGGGCGTATTGCTTCCCCATGCACGGTTTTCATGCTCAAGAACCCCCCGGGATTTTTCATGCAGATATACACGGCTGCCGAATTCGTCGGCAAAATAACCGCTCATACCGGCATGGTCGGCATCGGCGTGGCTCAGGTATATCCGCCTTATTTTCTCGGGCTCAAAACCGTTTTCCCTGAGCATAGTCTTCACGTCCTCGTAGTAAAGGCCATATCCGCCGTCTATCATTACGAGTTCTTCATCGCTCTCCAATAAATTAATATTGCCACCGGTGGGCAGTCTGAAGGCATGGAATCTGACACGGTCAAAGATAAGAGGGGAAAGTCTTCGGTAGAAAAACTTCTTGCCGGTTTTCATTAGTGAGGCAGACGCAAAGGCAAGAATATTGGTGGTAACATCGCCGATATCGAAATGCTTGCCTGCTTCCCTGCTGAAACGTATCAATGAGCCAGAGAGCCGCTGTGAGGATTGAACGATCTTTCGCAGGGTTTCAATATCATCCGTGTCGAGAAGCTTCCTCAGATGGAAGAAAAACCGTTCGATAAGGTTAAGTCCTATAATGTCATCTATCGCCCGCTGCCCTACGCCTCGGTAGCCAAGGCTGTAATAATAGCCGCGCTCATTCATCTCTTTAAGCAGTTTGTCAACCTCGCAGGAACTCTGAGTAGCTATCGAAAAATTCGCGGAGGTCTCGGATACATCTTCATTGTAAGCCATATAGATCACATTGGCCCTGTGTTCAGCCAGTAGGTGCGCAAACTTTCCCAGGGTGCCGGGCAGGTGCTGAAGCTGAACTTCTATCTTGAGGATGCTCCGGGCATCAATAACTTCCAGCTCAAGCTGAGGAACCGGGAATTGACCACCGAGAAGATCGGATCGGGAAAGTTCGGAGGAAACAAGATTAAGCGCATCTCCAAATTTAGTTCTCACTTCAATGAGCACGCGGTTCGGATGTTCTGATCGATTATAGTGAAAGAAAATTATATTAATACCGTGCGCTGCAAACATGCCTGCGAGTTCGGCCAGAGATCCGGGGCGGTCAAGCAGGAAAAGGCAACCTTTCCCAAGGTAGTCACCTTCAGGTGATGCAGAACGGTATATATGAAAATATTTTCCGCTCATCTTGCCTTAAGATGCAGACTCTAATCCCAAGTGCTTCATGCATGACTTCAAAAGCTGCCTATATCCAGCCTTTCATTGACAAAAATTGAATCCACTGCAGGCGCGTAAGGTGAAATTTCTCTATAGTCCTTCTTATACTATCACTGAGTACAAATTTCTTCCAATTAGAATATTAAGTCGGAAATCAGAAACTGCAGTTCTGTTTCGAATGAAAATCATTATTTTCTAAAGCATGTATGAAATGCATGTTTGCAGGTGGAGGGCGCATCGGACGCATTCTTCGAGAAGCACTGTCAGAAAATTAGGGGCAAACCTTCATTCTTTATTTTTTGTCGTTTCTTTCAATGCACAATGAAGTTTGCCCCTGAATAATTCTGTTAAACGAGGCGCCGGGGCATAGGGTTAAAGGCTACTTGATAAATATATATTTATAATCTATATTAATCGCAGGAGGTGATAGTATGAAGACTGCAAAAATATTTCAGAACGGGCAAAGCCAGGCTGTGAGATTACCCAAAGAATTCAGGTTTAAAGACGACCACGTATATGTTAAAAAGTCAGGCAATATTGTTATGTTAATTCCTGTGCAAGATGCCTGGGAGTCGCTGTTTGAGAGTCTCGGTAAGTTTTCTGATGATTATATGACTGAGAGAAAGCAGCCCAAAGTTCAGAAAAGGGAGACATTCTGATGAAGTTTATGCTGGATACCAATATCTGCATTTATCTTATCAAGCAAAAGCCGCCGAAGGTGTTGAAATATTTCAGGGCATATTCTGTTGGAGAAATTGGCATTTCATCGATAACACTTGCCGAGCTTAGGTTTGGTGTAGCAAAAAGTCAGCATATTCAGAAAAACGAGGAGGCTCTTGACGCTTTTGTCCTGCCTCTTGAGATAGCCGATTTTGAAGAAAAGGCCGCTAAAGTTTATGGCGATATAAGGGCACTACTTGAAAAAGCGGGGAATCCAATAGGTTCAATGGATATGTTGATAGGCGCACATGCGCTGAGTCTTGGCATAACATTGGTTACGAATAATGTCAGGGAATTCAAAAAAATAAAACATCTCAAAGTGATAGACTGGAGCGTCTAGGCTTAAAAAAAGTCAACTGCGGTCAAACCTTTATTCTTCATTTATCAACTTACCGAAGTTGTTTTTTCCATTACGGTGTCATATGATGTGCATAATGAGTTGGGCAACCAACGCCGACTAAGCAAACTGCAGGTAGCAAGGATTTTAAAAAGAGGTATGACAACCGAAACCTATTGTGGGCATTTCAATCTGAAGGAGAAGCCTTTTTCTTTGGCTGCTAATCCACGCTATCTTTATATGAGCGAGCAGCACTGGGAGGCGATGGCTCACCTGATGTATGGTGTCGATGATGACTGGGGGTTCGTTCTGCTGACAGGGGAGATCGGCAGCGGCAAGACCACTCTCTGTCGTTTGCTACTCGATCAGATGCCTTCGGATGTGGAGGTGGCCTTTATCGCAAACCCGAAGGTGAACGCCCGGGAACTGCTCGGCTCGATCTGTGACGAGTTCCAGATACCTCATGCTCCGGGCGAGAGTGTAAAAGAGCTGTTCGATCTTATCAGCCTCCACCTGATTGAGGTACATGCCAGGGCGCAGAAGGCCCTTCTTATTATCGACGAAGCGCAGTATCTTTCCACGGACGTATTGGATTTATTGAGACTTCTGACCAACCTCGAAACAGAGGACTGCAAGCTTTTGCGGATCATACTCATCGGTCAGCCTGAATTGCAGACGATGCTGAACAGGCCCGAGCTCGAACAGATGTCACAGCGCATCACCGCCCGGTATCACCTCGGTCCCCTTTCAAAAAGCGAGGTCACATCATACATCAACCACCGTATGGCGACAGCCGGTGCAACTGACGAGTATTTTACAGGGCCCGCTGTCAGCGCATTATACCGGGTGAGCGGAGGTGTTCCCCGGCTTATCAATGTGATAGCAGACAGGTCGCTCCTCGGAGCATGCATGAAGAAGGAACGGTTCGTAACACGTTCTACGCTTAAACAGGCGGCCCGGGAAGTCCTTCGGGATGCAAGGTTCAGAAACCGTTCGCAGCATCTTCCCCTAATCAGGTGGGCTGTTGTAGGGCTATTACTTGGGGTGCTTGGTACCATACTGACAGTTTTTCTTGTTCAACATTACTCAACCGCATCGTTTCAAAGGCCGTCTGGTGGTGGTCAATCCGATTTGCAGCTGTTTTGGCAAAGGGAGCAAATGACGCTTGAGGAATTGTTCCGGCCATACAGAACAACAATTGAGAACACTTCGAAGGATACATCCAATAACAGGGAAGAAAGATAACATGTCCTTTATACTTGATCAGTTAAAGAAATCAGGGAAAAAGCGGCAACTTGAACTGGCTATGCGCCGCAAGGCAGGGACAGAGAGCAGGGAGACCGCAGGGGCATCGCAGACTGATTTTCAGCCGACGCCCGTCCCTATGATTACCAAGCGTGTCATCTATCTGCTGTTGTTCCTGGCAGTTGCTTCTTTCTCCGCACTGGGAGGCTTTCTTCTGTTGCGCGGTAACCCCGGCAGCCGGCAGGCAACTGTCGTCTCTACGAAGTCGCCAGTTTATACAGTGGGACCATCCGAGCTGAAGACTGAGAGTGCCAGGCCAGAGTCTCTATCGGCTGACGGAGGAACTTCCCTGCCAATGAAGTCTCCCTCCGAAGCAGGTCCGGTAAAGGAAGTGCCTGCTCCGGCGGTCGTCAGAGAGATGCCGGACGGCAAAGTCAAAAGCTCCATGCCACTACCAACTCCCGAAGTGCGGAATCAGCCCGAGTCCTTCGCCCAGGCACAGATAGCTGATCCATCGCCGCCGGAGAAATCAGAAATGCAGGAGGATGCTCACGGTATCCCTTATCTCAATGAGCTTCCTGCCTCGCTGAAGAATGGCCTCCCTCCTATACGGATGACCTCTCATCTCTACAGAGGGGATTCCCGACTGGTCAGCATTAACGGAAGAATCATGTCCGGGGGGGTCAACATGGGGGAGGGACTGTTTCTTGAAGAAATAACGCCGGAGGGCGTTATCATGTCATTCCGTGGTCAACGTTTCCGCCTCAAGGCTGACTGAACCAACCTCGCCCAAGGACCAACGCAGTGTTCGGATATCTGATGATAAATTATATCTTTTAGGGATATTTTGCATTAAAATATCCCTATGCAGGACATCTCTTTTCCTTTAGCCTTTCTTGCAGGCATACTGTCATTTCTTTCTCCGTGCGTTCTTCCGCTGATCCCTTCCTATGTCTCCTTCATCACCGGCATCTCTTTTAGGGACCTCACAGTCGGCGTCGACAGAAAAAAGATCCGATACCTGACCATGAAAAATTCGCTCGCGTTTATCGCGGGGTTTTCTTCTGTATTCATCGGCCTCGGGATTTCTTCATCGGCAATAGGGGGCTTTCTTTTTCAGTATATGGACACGATCCGGATCATCGGCGGCGTGCTCGTCATTATCTTCGGCTTTTTTATCGCAGGGTTTCTGAAACTCGATTTTCTCATGAGGGAGAAAAAGATACACCTGAGCGGCAAGCCCGCAGGCTATATCGGGACTTTTATTGTCGGGATGACCTTTGCCGCAGGCTGGAGTCCTTGCATAGGGCCTATCCTTGGCGCAATCCTCGTGTATGCCGGCTCTAAAGGGTCTGCCCTGTATGGCTTTCAGTTGCTTGCCGTATATTCGCTCGGGATGGCGATTCCATTTTTTCTGTCAGCGCTCGCAATTAATGTCTTTTTGAGCCATTCTCCGAAAATCGCAAAATTCATGCGGGTGATCATGATCGCCAGCGGCCTGCTCCTCATCTTCTTCGGGGTCCTGCTCCTTACCGACCAGATAAGGGTGTTGGCAAGATTGCTGCCGGACGTCGGGATTAAGTTTTAGGCAGGATTATTCCTGGTCCATATTATTGATAGCGAACTCCGGCCCTATATTTGTCATTATCCGGCTTGACCGGATAATCCAGGTTTTCCCTCTGGATTGCCCGATCAAGTCGGGCAATGACGGCAAACGCCTCCAAGAAAATGAATGAATGAGAGGGTTTAGTATAACCCCATTGTTTCGCGGACAAGGCGCATGGTCTCTTCAGTGACTTTCTTTGCCTTCGCAGTGCCTTTTGCCGCGATATCATCGAGGAGATCAGGATTATTGATAAGCTCGGTTCTCTTTGCCCAGATCGGTTCCATGACCTTAAAGACATTCCTGATAAGGATTTTCTTGCAATCGATACAGCCGATGCCCGCAGTAACGCAACCCTGCGCAACCTCTGCCTGCTCTTCTTTTGAAGAGAAGACCTTGTGGAGCTGATAGACAGGAGATAATTCAGGATCTCCCGTATCAGTCCTTTTTACCCGCGCAGGGTCGGTCATCATTGTTCGCAGCTTCTGCTCGACTACCTTGGGTTCGTCAGAAAGATAGATTGCATTGTCATAGCTTTTCGACATCTTTCTCCCGTCAACCCCGACCACTTTGGGGAATTCAGTCAGCAACGCCTCGGGTTCCGGAAAGATTTCCTTATAGAGAAAATTGAACCGGCGCGCGATCTCACGGCTTATCTCGAGATGCGGCACCTGGTCGATCCCTACAGGGACATATTTGGCGCGGTAAATGATAATATCCGCAGTCTGGAGCAGCGGATACCCAAGGAACCCGTAGGTCGATAAATCCTTATCTTTGAGTTCCTGCTGTTTTTCCTTGTAGGTCGGGACCCTTTCAAGCCATCCGACAGGGGTGATCATTGAAAGCAGCAGATGCAGCTCCGCATGTTCAAGTACCTTTGACTGAATGAAGATCGTGCATTTTTCAGGGTCGAGCCCTGCTGCCAGGAAATTAACGAGAAGGTCTCTGGTAGATTCCTTTATGGTTGACGGGTCTGCATACCCTGTGGTCAGCGAATGCCAGTCAGCAACAAAATAGTAACAATCATAACGGTCCTGCAGTTTTACCCAGTTGTTCAGGGCGCCGACAAGGTTGCCAAGATGCACCTTGCCGCTTGACTGCATTCCGCTTAAGACTCTTTCCTTCGTCATCAATTCATTTCCTCACTCAATAATGGTTTTTCTGCTCTGCCTCTAAAAGAGCTGCAGGATATTTAAGAAGAAGTTTACGACCGGCACAACAAAATAATTGGTAAAGCCCGTTGCGATCAGGAGAATAACGATCATAAATCCGAACGGCTCGATCTTGCTGAACGAAATAGCATGCTTGTAGGGTAAAAGCCCTGTCAATACCCTTCCTCCGTCGAGCGGAGGAATCGGGATCATGTTGAATACGGCGAGGACAACATTGTAGACGACGCTTGACTGGAAGATCAGGAACAGCGGGGTCAGGATGGTTGAACTCACCGATTCAGGGACGATCAGCGACAATGGAGCAATAATACCCTTAAGGATGAATACGCTTACGACCGATAAGATGAAGTTTGTGACAGGGCCTGCGGCCGCTGAAATGGCCATATCCCTTCTCGGATTCTTGAAGTTCGCCGGGTTTATCGGGACAGGTTTTGCGTAGCCGAACACAAATTGACCGTTGGTGAAAATGATGAGCATAATCGGCATGAGTATCGTACCGAACGGATCAATATGGGCAAGGGGATTAAGGGTGAGCCTGCCCATCATTTTTGCCGTCGGATCTCCCAGTTTGTTTGCCACAAACCCGTGAGAGAGTTCATGAAAGGTAATAGCGATTAATATCGGAAACGCCGAAACAACGATCTGTCGTACAATTGTCGAGATATCCAACGATGTAGCCCTTTCACACAGGTTTATTAGGATCTGCAACGGATAAAAGGATAAAACCAACTATACTGTGTATGAAAAGGTATTGTCAAGACAGTCGAATAAGTATATAATGTACATCAAGTTATCCCATTATGGCTTCAATAGTCATTATTCCTGCCCGCTACGAATCAACCCGATTTCCGGGAAAGCCCTTATACCCCCTGAAAGGCAAGCCCTTGATTCAGCATGTGTTTGAAAATGCAAAACGGTCAACGCTTGCAGCAGACGTCATAGTGGCAACAGACAGCGAGACGATATTCGAAAAGGTGTTTTCTTTCGGAGGGAAGGCAGTCATGACCGATCCAAAGCACCCCTCCGGCACAGACAGAATAGCGGAAGTCGCCGCTTCCATGAAGTATGATATAATTGTTAACGTGCAGGGGGATGAACCGCTCATACGGCCTGAAATGATCGATGACGTGATTGCTCTCCTCAGTGATCAGCGAGCTTCCATAGGAACCCTTGTCAAAAAGATAGAACATTCTGAAGAAATCAATGACCCGAATGTTGTAAAGGCTGTTTTCGACAGGGAAGGGCTTGCCCTCTATTTCTCAAGGGCCCCGATTCCCTCGCACGCTCGTCACTCGGAAATCCATGCGCCGTGTTATTACAAGCATATCGGCATGTACAGTTACCGGCGGGATACGCTTCTTTCGCTTGCTGCCATGCAGCCCACGGAACTGGAAAAAACAGAGAAGCTTGAGCAATTGCGTGCGCTCGAAAACGGAATAAGGATAAAGGTAAAGGAGACCTTTTTTGAAACCTATGGGGTTGATACTCCCGAAGACATGGAAAGGGTGGAAAAATGGCTAAGTATATCTTTGTAACAGGCGGTGTGGTTTCATCGCTCGGCAAGGGGATTGCCGCAGCTGCTACCGGAGCGCTTCTCGAAGCAAAAGGGCTGAAGGTGACCCTTCAGAAATTAGACCCCTACATCAACGTCGACCCCGGCACATTGAGCCCCTTCCAGCATGGCGAAGTTTTTGTCACTGACGACGGTGCGGAAACAGACCTTGACCTCGGCCACTATGAGAGGTTTACGTCGATCAGGACATCACAGGCCAACAACTTTACGACCGGAAAGATTTACTACAATGTCATTACGAAGGAAAGACGGGGGGATTACCTCGGGGAGACGGTACAGGTTGTGCCGCATATTACGGACGAGATCAAGCGGGCCATTAAATCTGTCAGCAACGACTATGATATTGTGATCGTTGAGATCGGCGGCACTATCGGAGACATTGAAAGCCTCCCGTTCCTCGAAGCGATACGTCAGTTCAGATACGAAGTAGGCAGGGAAAACGTTCTGTATATCCATCTGACCCTTATTCCCTTTATAAGGGCATCCGGCGAGATCAAGACAAAACCAACACAGCACAGCGTGAAAGAATTCAGGGAGATCGGGATCCAGCCGGACATTGTTTTATGCAGGACAGAGTGGCCGATTCCCCCGGATGTGAAAAAGAAGATCGCGATCCACTGCAACCTTGATATCGACGCCGTCATCTCCGCAAAAGATGTCGAAACGATCTACGAAGTGCCGATGATGCTGCATAATGAAGGACTCGATCACCTCATCAGCAAGAAATTTAACCTGGACGGCAAAGAGCCTGATCTCACGCTCTGGAAGGACATCATCAGGAAAATAAAGGAACCGAAGCATGAAGTAACCATTGCAATTGTGGGAAAATATACCGGCCTGAAAGATTCCTATAAAAGCCTGATGGAGGCCCTCATACATGGCGGCATTGCCAACGATTCCCGGGTGAATCTCAACTGGATTGATTCGGAAGAGATTGAAGTGCATGGCCCTGAAAAATATTTATCCGAAGCAGACGGGATCCTCGTGCCCGGAGGTTTTGGATATCGGGGAATTGAGGGGAAGGTGAAGGCTATAAAGTTTGCGCGTGAAAAGAAGATACCCTATTTTGGAATATGCCTCGGCATGCAGTGCGCGGTGATTGAGTTTGCGAGAAATGTATGCGGGCTCTCCGCCAATAGCACGGAATTCGACCTGAACACCAAGGATCCGGTCATCTATCTCATGGAGAGATGGTATGACTTTAACAAGGAGCGGGTTGAGGTCCGCTCAGAGAGTTCCCATAAAGGAGGCACCATGAGGCTCGGTTCATATCCCTGCGTCCTCGAACCGAATACGCATGCCTCCAGGGCATACAATGTAAAAGAGCTGTCTGAACGCCACAGACACCGGTATGAATTCAATAACGCCTATAAGGGCATTCTCACACGGCATGGATTGAAGATCAGCGGACTGAGTCCTGACGGCGAACTCGTCGAGATGGTCGAGATCGAGGACCACCCGTGGTTCCTCGGGTGCCAGTTCCATCCCGAATTTAAATCACGGCCAACCGATCCTCACCCGTTATTCAGGGCGTTTATCGGAGCAGCCCTCAATGAGAAGAGTTCGTTATTTCCGTATCCGGAAATCAGCACAGAAGAAAAAAAGAGACGTTTAATCAGGTGAAAGTGATATTGTTGGAAACTTTCTTTAACGGGATGAAGACTGTTTAGAGTCTGTCCATAACTTGCTGTCTGCCAAAGAAGTTGTCATTCCCGCGAAGGCGGGAATCCATTTTCTTTAACATGGATGCCCGACTAAGAACCTCGGGCATGACAGATAATGTTATAGGAATTGTACTTTATAAAGAGATAGGTTGAGATCTTGATCAAAGAAATCCAGATAGGCGGCACGACACTCGGAGGCAATAATCCTTTGCTTATCATCGCAGGGCCCTGCGCTATCGAGAGTCAGGATGTAGTTTTTTATACCGCCGGGAAATTAAAGGAGATATGCGCAGCACTGAACCTTTCCCTCCTGTTCAAGAGTTCCTATGATAAGGCAAACCGGACTTCTCTTTCTTCTTTCAGAGGCCCTGGTCTGGAGAAGGGGTTGCGGATACTCTCTGATATGAGATCCAAATTTGATATCCCGGTGATCTCTGATGTGCATACCGTAGAAGAAGTCAACGCCGCCGCAGATACCCTTGACGCCATGCAGATTCCTGCTTTTCTCTGCAGGCAGACCGACCTTGTTCTTGCAGCTTCAAAAACAGGGAAACCGGTGAATATCAAAAAGGGACAATTTCTTGCGCCCTGGGATGTGAAAAACATCATTGATAAATTCATCTCCACAGGCAATCAAAATCTCTTTATTACCGAGAGGGGGACATCCTTTGGATACAATAATCTCGTCGTAGATTTCAGGGGAATCCCTATAATGCGGTCATTCGGGTACCCTGTTATTTTTGATATCACCCACAGTCTCCAGCTCCCCGGCGGAATGGGGCAAAGCTCAGGAGGTCAGCGGGAGTTCGCCGGGCCTTTGACAAGGGCTGCGGTCGCGGTTGGAGTGGATGGCCTGTTCCTGGAGGTCCATCCGGAACCTGACAAGGCGCTCTGCGACGGCCCCAACATGATCAGCCTGGATGAGGTCGAAGGACTCCTCAGAACAGTCAAAGCGCTTGATGAATTGGTCAAGTCTGCCGCGTATTCATCTTAAGGAGAGTAACCCGATAACGGCTTTTTTCGTATTCTTTTTTTACTTCGGCAAACAAATATATGAAATTCTTGTATTCGTCATTCCCCGACTTGATCGGGGAATCCAGGTTATTATTAGTTTCTGGATTGTCCGGTCAAGCCGGACAATGACTATGTTAAAGTATTTAATGCCGACTAATAAATAGGTATCTGCTTTTTGAAATCTGCTATGATAATGATCAGTACGATTCGGTGAAAGGGTGCACAATAAAGAGCGATGAAACGAAATATCTCAAAGAGAATTAATGCGAAAGACAAAATAATTGACGTAGCAAAGAAGGTGCTGCGGATTGAATCTGAGGCCCTTGCTTCTCTCGCCGACAAGCTTGACGGCAATTTTGAGAAAGCAGTAAACCTTATTTGCGAGAGAAAGGGCAGGGTTGTCGTTACCGGCATGGGCAAGTCCGGCCTTGTCGGAAAAAAGATTGCAGCGACTCTCGCGTCTACCGGAACGCCGGCCTTTTTTCTGCATCCTGCAGAGGCCGGGCATGGAGATCTCGGCATGGTCACCGAACGGGATGTGATTATCGCCATCTCCAACAGCGGAGAAACAGCGGAACTGACCGGACTTGTTCCTTTCCTGAAACGGTTCGGCATCAAGCTTCTCTCCATGACCGGAAATCCGCGCTCCACCCTTGCGAAGATATCTGATGTGACGCTCGATATATCGGTCAAAGAAGAGGCGTGTCCCATGGGGATTGTACCCACAGCGTCGACGACCGCTGCAATGGCGATGGGCGACGCGCTTGCGGTTGCATTATTGAATAAAAGGGGTTTTAAAGAGGAAGACTTTGCTTTTTTCCATCCGGGAGGAAGTCTGGGAAAAAAGTTTTTCGTTAAGGTGAAAGACCTAATGCATACCGGTGAACGACTTCCGAAAGTATTTCTTGATACCCCTATGTCAAAGGCGGTCATAGAGATGTCTTCCAAGAGGCTCGGACATGCGATTGTGCTCAATAAGAACGGTACGGTTGCAGGTGTAATAACGGATGGAGATGTGAGGAGAGGACTTGAAAAATGGAGAGGCAGGCTCTTCAGGCTCCCGGCGGAAAAGGTCATGACAAAGAATCCAAAAACAATATCCGGCGAAGAATTGGCTGCAAAGGCTTTATCCATTATGGATACACATGCCATTACCGCCCTTCTTGTCCCTGATGACAAAGGGAGGCCACTTGGTATCATCCACCTGCACGAGATCCTGAGGCAGGGGATTGTCTAACCCGGATTATGCATAACTAGTGTCTGTGTATAAAGTAAGAATTAAGTTGTCCGTCATTCCCCGACTTGATCGGGGAATCCAGGTTTTTCAACGGGTCATGGATCCCCCGGTCAAGCCGGAGGATGACAAAACTTGAGTTTATACACAGACATAACTAGTAATAAGATGTATGCGGACCAATTTTGGTTTACAAAGGGGAATGAATGATTAAATATAGACTTCTTATGGATTTTCAATCACCCGGAGCAGAACAAAGGTGGGAGGTCATCAACGATGACGTCATGGGGGGGCTCTCAACAAGCCGCTTAACCATAACCCCGAACAAGACAGCCCTCTTTGAGGGGACGGTATCACTCGAACATAACGGTGGTTTCACATCAGTGAGGACCAGTCCGGCAGACTATTTTTTAGACGGATTCAAGGGATTGACCATTAAGGCGAAGGGGGACGGCAAGCGTTACCGGCTGCGCCTGAGAACGACTAAAACCGCCGAGGGGGTTGCGTACCAGACAAGCTTCGTGACGCAACCGGGAATCTGGATCTCCCCCTTTTTCCCTTTCAGTGACTTCGTGGCTTCTTTCCGTGGTGATGTCGTCCCTGACGCGCCTGTTCTCAATCCTGCGGATATCAGGCAGATTGGATTAATGATCGCGGACAAACAGCCCGGGCCTTTCCAGATCGAGATTGAGTGGATAAAGGCCTTTTTGAGTTACTGATATTCGAAGCTTTGTCGCTCCTTTCCTTGTGGTAATTATTTCTGTTTTGCTGTTTCCCCGACTTTTGTCCAGGTCTTGTCAGGATCGAATATCTTTAGTGCCTCTGCTTTGCGCGTGGTATTCTTGCCAAGTTTTTTCTGATAAATCGTTCCCTCCTGATTGACGATAAACGTCATAATACCTGAATTGCCGTATACTGCGGGATACGCGACGATTGCAAAGCCAAGGATCATCTTCCCCTTCACCACATAATTGTACGCCCCTCCATCTGCATGTTTTCCCTGTCCTTTCAGTATCCTGAAATAATACCCGTGAAACGGCTGAAGGTCCGGATTGAAGTATCCCTCCTTTGCTGCCAGAGCAACCAAAGGACCGAGAGGACTTTCTGCTTCGCCTTCCTTTGCCTCCCAGTAGAGTCCGTCGCGGTTGCCTTCGGTACTGATGAGTCTCTGGGCAAATTCAACCTTGCCGCTGCCTCCACAATCCTTGGTCGCATACTCATGCTGTGCATCGACGTAGGCGTGAAGTACATCAATCACTTGCAGCTCATTTCGGCCTATTCTCCGGTTCAGAATCTCCTGTTTCCCTTTTTGTATGTCAAACACCCATACTGATCCCTTCTTCACGATCGGGATTGGCATGGGCCATTTGTCGGTGCCTATACAGAGCGTTATTTTGTCCGGCGCATCCTGCTGGAGGGTATTCATCTGCTCGTAGGCCCTCAGGAATTTTTCGCGTCCGGTCCGGTCTGCCGCGTTATCGCCGGAGGAGATCAGTTCCTTTCCAGCGGGCCCCAGAATCGCGAGCATTTCATCCAGGTCATGTGCCCGCACTGCATTGACCAGTGATTTTACTGCCTCCTCAGGCGAAGAAAAGCTCTTTTGCACCGTTTGTGCTGCAAATAAGACTGAAGAGGTGTTGAGTAAAAAAATCGCAGAGGCGATGCAGTATGTCAGCAGAATCACCCAACGTTCTCCTCTCTTGTTCGATACATTGACGCTGTTCATTTTTCCTCCTTGAGCAAATTTCTTCCCGGGGAAAATATATATTTTTTGTTTCATTATCTGCGGACTCCTCCGCTTCTCCCGCTTCCCTGTGAGCCACCGCCCGGCTGTCTCATTTCGCCGCGTGGCTGTCTCATCTCACCGGTTGGGCGCCTCATTTCTCCTGCCGGAAGCCTTATCTCACCGCTCCGGCGGCTTTCGTTGCCGCGTTCGCCCGCCCTTCGCTCGAAGTTTCCATCGCCGATTCCCCTGAAGGGGGTATCCTGCCTTGGAACAGGCTGAATATTTTGGCGTTCAGGTCTTACCCTGGGGGTGACGGTACCTTCCCGGCGTTGAGCAGGAGCTGGAGACGGCCTCCCTTCCTGTCGGTCGATGCGTCTGCCGGGATATCCGCGCGTTTCCGGGCTTGTCAGGTGTCACACGACCCGGTCTCGGTCTGAAGTGTTCACTCGTTCGCGTGTCGCGGTAAGCAACCCCTCTTCGATGCCGCGGATTATGCTGCCAGTAGGGACGGTCGAAATCCCGCTTATCGTAGTGCCTGTGAAATCGGTTTGTTTTATGTCCGTCTACATAGATGCGATGGACATTCCAGTCGAACCATGCCCATGGGTACCATCCGACCCCAAGAAAAATGCGGGGGCCATAACTGATATACCCGCCGCTGATGCCATATCCGGGTGGATAGTACCAGTAATAGGGAGGATAGTCAGGATACCACCATGGACCGTATGCATAGAGCGGGTCGTAGACCGGAACATGAACAACCTCCGGGGCCGGCGGTTCGATCCTGATGATCTCCTCCTCGATGATTACCTTCTGCTTGTCCGTTGTCTTGAGATTTCCCTGATTTTCGGCTCTGTGGCGCAATTCCTGTATGACAGCCATAACCTCATCTTCCTGGCTCAGAAAGGCGTCTCCCAGTTTCCTCGTCTGGTCGAGTTTATCGCTCATGGCAAAGAGGATCTCAGAAAAATGACAGAGCGATTTTACGCTTGGATCCCAGGTCTTTTCCTGCAGGGCAGTATTCAGAGCATCGCCTTGTAATGTTTTGTTCTGACGCAGCCAGCGCTCGGCCTCGACTAGTTCAAGCGGATAGGTCGATGCCATCAGTATTTCAGCGGTCAGGGAGTCGGGATATAAGGCGATCGGGGCAAGCATCTGTGTCAGTTCTTCCTTGCTGAACCTGTCAGCCTGCTCCGATTCCCCGGCATCCTGGGCCATTGTCCCAAAAGGGACCAGGAGCATGGCGATCATGATCCACCCCAAACTTCCTATAATGATTCGTGTCGTTCTCATAGCATCTCCTTTTTTACGCTTTGCAGAATTCGATGCTCCCCCACAATCCTGCCCGGACTTCAATGGCAGTTTCTACAGGGACAGCAGTATTGCATGACATCTTACATCAATTCTATCACCGAAAAAGGGGGTGCGCAAGTTTGATACTATACCCGCATTTGCGGATGGAAGGTGTCATTGCGAGCAGCGGGCATTTAGCAAAGAGATCAAATCTTCCCTACAGGGGCAAGATACAGGGCGAACTCATTCTTGCCGTCAACGTTAAGCAGCTTGTCCATCAATTCCTGATGATAGGCTGCGACAGCACATGTCCCCCCGCCGATCGCTGCGCAGGCCAAATAGAGATTCTGGCATACATGTCCGGCATCGATCGCGATAACCTTATGTGCCGCAATATGGTATCGCCATTCCATCCGGTACGGTATAGTTGTCCATATAAACGTTACAGGGGCCTTCCCGATAAATGACTGATAAAGCGTCGCTGTTACGATATCCTCCGGCAGATGTTCATTGAGTGATACCGTGAGAAGCTGATGTTCAATCGGTAAATAGCGGTATATTCCCATTGCCAACCCCGTGACGTTCAGGATGCAGAGATATGTTTCAAGCGCATGCCGGCAGCCGGCTGAAGGAACGGTCCGAAAAGCGGTGGATTCGTCTTCCTGCTTTCGAATGCCCTGGGTAGCCCAGAGCAGGAACGACAATTCTGCCAGGGACAGCGGTTCAGCCCTGAAGTGTCTGTGACTTTTGCGGTTTTCTATTGCTGAGACAAGGTCTATGTTCGTAAAACCATGCCAGTTCTCTTTCGTCACCAGATCAACCCGATCACTGTTCGCATCATAAGGCTTTTGAATCGGCGGTGGCGGCATCCCTTTTCGTTGATCTGTCAGACGGAAATCAATCGTCTGACGCACGGTGTCTTTCAAAAAATAACGGTATTGCTCAAATAATTTTTCCATCATGTACCTTTCTTTTCCAACCTCCAAGGATGAGTCTTTACGAAACACTGTTATCAACAATTGTAATATGACAATGAAATGAGAATCAATTTTGAGAAAAGCGGAAGGAATAATTCAATAGGATTCCCCTGTCAGGATATTTGTTTCACCT
>CAVRAA010000010.1:0-73150 GCA_963718855.1 uncultured Nitrospiraceae bacterium
TTTCTGAGGGCATTTGTAGTACATCTAAGATATAGAGAAAGTAAAGCAGTCAGGTTGTTTCTGTCAAGATTAGAAGAAGTTCAAAAGGCAGATGGGAGCTGCCAGTACAAGTACCTTTTTATCAGACTGTGAATGCCCTTGGACATCTAAACTTGGTGCAGTCAGATGATTTGCTCAAACGGGCCTTCAGAAGATTAAGAGACAAACAAAACAGAGATGGCACATGGGGAAGTCCAGAAAGAATGGAACAATTCTCGTCGTTCATACGATAAAAAGAAAAAGCTCCTTATTCTCAAACAAGAAAATATAAGGCTCCCCATAGTCCTATGCCGTAAACAATATGGAGCGCCAACTGTTCAAGCCAGGTAGCTGGGCCTAATCTTCTTCCGAGGAATCCCTGTCCTGCTATAGGAAGTGCTACAAAAAGCATGGAAACCCAGAGCATCGAACATAGAGGGCAATCAGCCATCCATTGATTGGTTTGACTTTTAATATACTAACAATCACTGCATATGCAAGTCCGAAAGATGCACTGGTAAAGAGATGACAGGACTTCAACAGAACCGCTTGTTGTTTGTTGTGTTTTAATCCTGCTCTTTGTTGAGCGAACATGCCGTCAATAATGAGAATGCTTGATTTGAATATTCCCGCCTTAAAGCCTGCATGGGATAACAGCCCCATCAGTATTCCCGCTGCTAAGCCTGATCCTGCTCCTCCGAAAAGGGACACGAATGCCTCCTTAAATTAGTGATATCAGGGATCCCATGATACTCCTTATTTAGTATATCCGTATATCCGTTCCGATTACGAAAAAACATTCTGGAGTGCTTCTTTGAGATTCCCATAGACAAACCGGAATTTCGCACTTTGCAGCTTAGCAGGCACAATTCTCTGACTGTTCGTCAACTCATCGGCAAGTTCTTTCGCAAAAAGTCTGAACAGAGATACAGGGAGCGGGATAACTACAGCTTTGCGATATTCCCGCAGATGATCGAGAAGTGCACGAAAACGAACAGGCTCAGGAGAACAGGCATTCACAGGTCCGGAAAGACTTTCATTAGAAACCGCGGCCTCATAAATACTGATCAAATCCTCCATATGGATCCATGAAAACCAGGTTTGACCTGAACCGAAACGCACAGTAACCCGAAATTCATTGTTTTCAAGAGCTTTCCGATAAACCCGCCTTTCCTGTCAAGAACAGGCGCTGTTCTCACCTGAACGGAACGCATACCCAATGTCTCTGCGCGGCGTGCTTCGTTCTCCCAGGCGACACAGACATCTGCGAGGAACCCTTACCGTGTGTTCCGGTCTCGTCAACTTCCTTTTCCCCTTACCTTCATAATAACCTGTGGCAGATGCGGAGATAAAAGTCTTTGGTTTTTGATCGAGAGAAGAAATAAAATCGACGAGATGTTTATTGACGGTAACACGGCTATCCCATATTGCCTTTTTATAATCCTCTGTCCAGAGTGTCAGTATATCTTTGCCGCTCAGATTGATAACCGTGTCCACACCCAAAAACCAGCGCTTTTCAAAAAGTTTTGGGTTGAGAAGATCAACAATAAATGATTGTAATTTCGGCGAAGAGACCCTGGATTGGTTCCTGTCGAGGATAATAACTTCATATCCCTTGACAAGCAGGAGACGCGCAAGACTCTGTCCGATAAACCCGCCACCTCCACAGATTACTATTTTCATGGATTTATTATATCACTTATAAACATGAGCGGTTAGTTTGCTCTTGAAGGTTCCACCAGCCCATTCAGCTATCCGCACTGCCCGGTATGAGAAGATATTTTGGAGTTGCTTTTGAATGATCAATCGGTGAAAGATTTTACCTATGCGACCAAAAGGGATGCGGTATGTTACAGCGTCTCTCAACAGCGTACCTTCGAACTGGTTCAAAGGTATGAAGGTGTTCCCACAGGACATACGGTCCCTTGACCTGAACATCGGTAAACCTCTTTGGGCGACTGTAGTCAGAGATTTTCTGTATGCCATTTTAATTGTATTAAAAACCATCTTATTGTATAATCAAACTCCGCACCTTCAAAAGTTTCACTTTGTCCACATGTATTGTCAAATCTGAAGTTTAGCCAGTCGGGAGTTATTTCGGAGAGATTTTCAGGTTTTTCAAAAAATGAAAATGCTTTTTCTACCGGAATAGCTATAACCTTAAAAGTCCTCAACAGATAGGTATGCCGATCAGGCTTCTCGAACCTAATTTGAAATGTTGGAGGAAGATCATATGTTTCTGTAATATGCACTATAAGCTCTCTTACCCTTTCTGGCCCCATACCGCATATACCGGGTCTGAATAAGGAATTTCCAGATAATATTGATCATCCTCATTTCTCGGAAGTCCTCTCATCGAAAATGTATTAAGATTTTCATATAAACCTGTCCGCAAAAAATATTCAAGGACAATTCCCATCCGTTCAAAATCATTAAGTTCAGTCCATATTCTTATAACCTTCGGCGGAAACCACCGGTTTGAAAAAGTAACAATAAAATACCCATCTTTTTTTAGAATCCTTGCGATTTCACGGAACAATGCAAATGGGTCTATCAGGTATTCTACAGAAACCGTACAAATAACAGCATCGAACTCGTTATTGGCGAAGGGGAGCAAAGGATCTCTATTAAGATCATGTATGACATGATCGGTAAGTTGTGGGTTCTGTAACATCTCCTCTCGATTGAGCCCAAGCCCGATGAGTGAATCAAGTGTCAGGTTCTTTGGAACATGGGACCTCCAGCTGCTCATCAAATCCAGAACCTTCATGCAATTGCGCAGTATCTGACCGTATAAATCACTGATTACTGATATGGCGGTGTCATCAATATGGGTAACAAGGCGAGGTTCTTTATAAAAGCCTGCATCCCCATATTCATTAATTCTCCTAAAAGGTTCATCTGAAAAGAAATCTGTTGGATTCCCGTGGCATCGTGTCTGCATCCCCGTGCCGGAGGTTATATGTTCCATCCAATCCGTACAGGATCCACCGAGTATCCCTGCTATTCCTCCTTACATCTTTTATAACCATAGTAAGATCGCCATTTATCTGCGAAAGCGGATGATTAAAGTCCACAGCAATAGCCGCATCTGATATTCCTGTGCATCTGAATGGCTCGCTATTCCCTTTAAATATGCCCGGGATTGCCTTCAACAAACCTTTTGGATAAAACCGTCCAAATCGAGGCTCTGTTCTCTCTGGCGCAGAATAAAGCCGATCAAATTGTCTTTGTTCAATAGAAAACTCATAATCCTGTGCATAGGGCGATACAATTTCCTTCATGATGTTTGAGCTTTCTACCTTATCTCCAGACCTTTTCCCCATCAGTAAATCGATAATATATTTCGGAAAGATATCCCTATAAAAATTCACTTTTCTTGCAAAAAAGCAGTCAGTGTGGAATATGGCTGAGCTCTGCCAGAATAATGAGAATTCAATACTTGCCACTGCTTTTTCATGTATGATCTTTGATGTAAATTCCTGTGATATATCCTTGTTCATCTTTGCTCTCAAAACAACAAGTTAAATTTAGTAATTTATTTTTATATTTTATATAATTATTAACAACTGAAGCAACCGTACAAGAAGTCAGGTTTATCCTTTGAAAGGAGGATTTTCATGAAAATCAGAAAAGTATCCAAGCAGGTTTCATTGACCTGCAAATGCAAAAAGTTCCTGTTAAACTATTTTTCTTGGAGGCTTTAGGGGCGAGTGCTCGGCTCGCCCTCGCAGTCATATTTTTGTCGACAAATAAGTGCTGAAGTAACCGCGACAAATCCGTATGATTAGACTTTCATTCCCTTATTGTGAGATAGGCAAAACGCTTTATTCATCTTCTGACGAGGTCTGGCTTTTAATAGCAGACACAACGCGGTGGCATGAATGGGGGACCTCAATATCTCGTGTAGATTGCGCCGATAAATACATTAGGAAGGAAACCCGCGGCAGAGTGAATTTGCGTTTAGGAATATGGGTGCCGTTTGTCATATCCTATTTTGAAGATAAACGGTATTGGTCATAAAACATCTGGGGTATCCGTGCAACAGGTCACAGGGTAGAACCGCTCGGTGAGAACTGTTGCAATATCTTCTTTGAAGTTCCTTCTCTTGCTGCCCCGTATCTTTTCATCTGCCGGTAAAAAATAATTTCACACCTTTCAAGTAGTGGAAAACTATAGTCATTTCAATAAATAGTAATACATTACGCATATGTGCTGACTACTTATCTGCAGCCCCCTGCCCATGGCAGAAGCTCTTTGATATATAATAATAAATAAAAAGCTCGAGCAGGAAGGAAAGTAGACCATGAAACTCAAAGATTATCTTGAAGCGAACAATGGAATCAGCATTTTGTCGACAGCTGACCGGGATGGCAAGCTCACAACAGCAATATATTCCAAGCCCCGTATTTTGGAAGATAATACGGTATCATTTATTATGAGAGAGCGTTTGACCTATCATAATCTGAAGTCAAATCCGAACGCCGCTTATATGTTCATTGAGGAAAGCCCAGGCCATCAGGGGATCAGGCTTTTCCTGAAGAAGATCCGAGAAGATGATGATCCTGACCTCATCGCAAGGATGACCAGGAGGAATCTAACACCGGAAGAGGATAAGCAGAAAGGGCCAAAACACTTTGTCATATTTAAGGTTGAAATGATCCTGCCTTTGGTTGGAGCGGGTCAGTGCTCCGTGACTCTTGAATAACGTGCGGACCGTCAAGCTATCTTTTTGTATTCCGGTTATTTCTTCTGATCATTCTTTCAGGCTGTTCCAAGTCTTCTCATATTCATATATCCTATGACACGCTGACTCCATGCCCTGATTCCCCAAACTGTGTATCAAGCCTTGAAGAAAACCCTCGCCATAAAATAGATCCTTTCCAAATTCATAGCTCAGGTAAAGGATCCCTGAACGTTTTGAAAAAAATAATCAAATCAATGCAGAGAACGGAGATACTTTGGGAGAGCCGAAACTCGCTTTATGCTGTTTTCAGAACGCGTCTGGGTTTTATAGATGACGTTCAGTTCCTTGCAGATGAAAAAGCAGGGGTTATTCATGTCCGCTCTGCATCGCGGATCGGTTATTGGGACTTAGGGGTAAATCGAAAACGCATTGAAAATATTCGCAAAGAATATAACGCTCTCCTCCAGGAAGCAAATTAACCATCTTTGTGAGGGCCAATAGTAGTGTAATTTGGACACTGATATCTCTGGCCGAAAAGGGTGTCATCCCCTACGCTCTTATCCGGAGGGGAATACGGCTTCTGAATCGCAGGCGTCTGAAAAATGAAGAAGCTCACTATTCCGTGGTAGAAAACAAGAAGAAGTCTTCTTTCATACACCAGCTCCGTCTTAGTCCGCATCGCCTTTCATCCTGATAAACCGAATGAACAGCACTATGAACTCCCGCCTGAGTTCTTCATGCACATACTAGGCAAGAGGATGAAATATAGCTGCTCCCTGTGGTCCGATGGGATTCAGTCACTTTACCAGGCAGAAGAGTCGATGCTTGATCTCACCTGCAGAAGAGCCGGCATACAAGACGGTATGAATGTCCTCGAACTGGGATGCGGATGGGGGTCCCTCTCTCTCTGGATGGCGGAACACTTTCCCACAGCGAAAATAACTGCTGTATCAAACTCCAATCCCCAGCGTGAATTCATCATGGCACTCTGCAGGGATAGGGGCATCGGAAACATCGAGGTCGTGACAGCGGACATGAATCACTTCGACACGGAGAAGCGTTTTGACCGCGTCGTGTCCGTCGAGATGTTCGAGCACATGAGGAATTACGAACTGCTGCTCCGAAAGGTCGCGTCCTGGATGCGGCCTGACGCAAAGCTCTTCGTCCATATCTTCTGCCACAAGGAATACGCTTACCTTTTCGAGGCCGAGGGCGAGGACAACTGGATGGGCAAGCACTTCTTCAGCGGCGGCATCATGCCGTCTGACGACCTGCTTCTCTATTTTCAGGATAATGTCGCAATCGAGGACCACTGGCGCATGGACGGGACACACTACGAGCGGACCGCGAACCACTGGCTGCAGAATATTGATGCACGGAAGGAAGCATTATGCCGGTCCTGGAACTGACCTACGGGAAGAAAGACGCCGCCGTATGGTTCCAGCGGTGGAGGATCTTCTTCATGGCCTGCGCCGAGCTCTGGGGGTTCCGGAATGGGCAGGAGTGGTGGGTGGCGCACTATCTGTTCAGAAAACGCTGACGGATCTGATTCTCGCGCCACCCGGAGCCGCAGGCGGGCCTTAACAACGGCCGATTCTCGACGCCAGCAGCGGGCACCATGCCATGACAAGCATGCCGAGCCCCAGGAGGTTGCCTTTCCTGATATTAAAATCATCCAGTATGGTTTCCCATCGGGCCTTGACAAAGAGCTGGCCGGGAGAAACTGGACAGAGACATAAGTGGTAAAGCTGCTCTAAACTAAA
This sequence comes from uncultured Nitrospiraceae bacterium, assembly GCA_963718855.1. GTDB lineage: Bacteria > Nitrospirota > Thermodesulfovibrionia > Thermodesulfovibrionales > SM23-35 > CAVRAA01. Next base: position 6,469 of record CAVRAA010000010.1, read on the forward strand.
ACACGTGGGGAATCAGAGATGGAGACATTCTCTGATCGCCCCGTACAGGGCACATGGCGAAGCCGAATTTGCCGTTTGACCCTGCAGAAAGGAAAAAGGAGCAGCTAAGATGGCAAAGAGACCGAGAAGGAATCATGGAGCAGCATTCAAGGCGAAGGTAGCACTGGAGGCAATCAAGGGGGAACAGACGCTAATTGAGTTGGCGGAGCGCTTCGAAGTACATCCTAACCAGATCACTGAGTGGAAGAAACAACTTTTGGAGCGGGCAGAGGAAGTGTTTTCCAGAGATAAGAAGACGGAAGAAGGACCGAGCGTCAAGGAGCTACACGCCAAGATAGGGCAGCTCGCCATGGAAAACGATTTTTTATCAGTCGCGCTCGGGCGGATAGGCGAGCCGAGCGCAAGAAAATGATCGACCCTGAGCATGCCTTACCGCTGACTCGGCAAAGCCGGATACTGGAACTCTCCCGGTCGAGCCTATACTATGAAGCGGTGCCGACTAGCAAGCGTGACGTGGAACTTATACTTCTGATTGATGAGATCCACTTGAAGTATCCGTTTTACGGCATTCGGCGGATACGCAATGAACTTCGAGACCTTGGTCGTGAGATAGGACGCGGCCACGTCAGCACTTTGATGAAGAAGATGGGCATCAGGGCCTTATACCCGAAACCCAGGCTGTCGAAACCGAATCCGGCGCACAAAATCTATCCCTATCTCCTGCGGGGGCTGGAGATTACCCGCGCCAATCACGTTTGGGCTACCGATATAACGTATATTCCAATGGCCAAGGGGTTCTGTTACCTCGTGGCGATTATGGACTGGGCAAGCCGCCGGGTGCTGGCATGGCGGCTATCAAACACGTTGGACGCCTCCTTCTGCACCGAGGCGCTTGAAGAAGCGATCAGGAAGTATGGCACACCGGAGATATTCAACACCGATCAGGGCAGTCAGTTCACCTCAGAAGTTTTTACTGACATTCTCATCAGCAATGGTATCAGTATCAGCATGGATGGCAAAGGACGCTGGGTGGATAACGTCTACGTAGAAAGACTCTGGAGGAGCGTGAAGTACGAAGATATACATCTGAAGGCCTATGGCTCTATTGCCGAGGCCAAGCATGGGCTTGTAAATTATTTCGAGTTCTACAATAACCGGCGTCGGCACCAAGGGCTTGACGACAGAACCCCGGATGAGGTTTACTGGACTACACTACCTCAGCTACAGGTAGCGGCATGAGGCAGAGCAGCTTACCACTTAAAAATCGCTTCAGGCTGTCCAAACAAACCCGGCCACCTCTTCAATGAACCGGGCGACTATAATATCGAACAAACCCATGAAGAGGGACAATGATATCCCGAGGACCAGCAGCCCTCCGTCGGTCTTGATGTGCAAAAGCGGCACGTAGTAGTAGCAGATGAGCAGGCAGAGGGCCAACGCAGGCAGCAGCGATATCCTCTTTGCATTCATCACCCCCAACCGCTTATTCAGAAATATCGTTCTGGCGATCCCGTTCAGCATCTCCGAGGCGGCGACGAGGATGAAGAGACCGATGACGTGCATGATGAATGCCATCTGTTCATTTCTTGCCGAAATGCTCTCTCCAAATAGCATCGGCCTTCTTGATGTGGCCGGGAATGTCCCTGCTCCATTTTTCGTACGCTTCCCGGCTGCAGTTCAGGTACAGTTTCCCGTCAATGATCTTCCATACTTCCGGGTCCGTTACCGCCAGCCGCGATTCGGTCATGGCCCAGGCGCACCAGCCGTCGTATTGCGGAGCGTATTTCTCCGGACTTGCCGCGAACAGGTCCCGGTTCTCTTTGGATGAGAAATTCCAGGTCATATCATGCCACCGGAAGGTGAATGACTCATTGCCTTTTAGTGCCTTGCCGTCCGTAAAATACGCGACGGTATCGTAGCCCTTTATGGCTAACTCAGCCTCTGGTGACCTTCCAGCAGCGATACTGCCGAACAGAAGTGATAACAGCACAAAAGAGCCATTTACGAACATCCCGGCAATTGCTATCTGTGATTTCATATCCGTCTGCCTCCTCGTTTATCATGCTCACTATGCCAAATTTCCTGCTGCCCGAATCCTGAGCAGCGATTCAGCGGCCGAACACATTCTTCTTCTTGACATCAGTCTCTGTTTCCGGCACGATCACAAGGTCAAACGTTGCCTCTCTGCTGCCTTTTTTGGGATAGTGCTGGGTTATGAGACCTTCAAACCCTTTTGCATCCACCAGAATATGGATGTGCGATGGCCTCGACGCATACGGAGGAGGAAACCTGGTTTCGAGGCGATAGCGCCCGTTTTGATCAGAAAAGAGGGTGGCTCTGTGGTCGGCATCATATTCTCCTCCAGGCCCGACCTGCCACACCTCAATCCGAATAGTTGGAAGAGGACGGCAATCATCAGCTGAGCGAACGGTACCGCTCAAGACATATCCCTTGCCGATGGTATTTCGCACCGGAGCGTTCGGCCGGTAAAAAGGCCCGATTTCATCCCAGGGGGTCGGTGTGCAGGTGATCGCCAGAGCAGCGTCTCCGCCCGTCACCAACAGCAGCATGATCAGACCGGTGACAATCTCTCTATGCAATGCATAATCGCAATTGAGAAGAAACAGATATCTCATAATGGAGAACTGACACCTCATTCTTCTGTTGCTGCGCCAATGCAAATGTAATTATACCAATTTTCTGTCATTTAAACGATACTCTCTATGGTATCGTCTCCCTGAGCTTTACCCCGTCCTTCCACGCATTACCCACCTGCTCGCCTACAGCCCAGAACCGGTTGTCCGGCATGGTCAGGAGAAATGGCCGGATCTTCTTCACGTCCGGCTTGCCGTTCTCGAGGTACTTCTCCTCGCTGTATATGTTAACGATCTCGCCGATGAAGAACGTATTCGTCGGCAATCAACGGTCTGCAAGAGTTTGCACTCGATGTTCAGGGGACAGACGGTGATCAACGGAGCGGACTTCAGCTCCCCGTAGAAGACCTCAAAGAGCTTTGACTTGTCCACTTTGTTGCCCGAAACAATACCGCAGTAGTCTGTTACGGAAACCATGTCAACCGTAGGTACATTGACGCTGAACTCCCCCATCTCTCGGATCGCGACGTTCGACGCGTGGCCCTTGTTCACGCAGATGCCGAGCATGGCAGGCTGGTAGTTGACCCGCGTCAGCCAGTCCAGGGCCATGAAGTTCGGTCTGCCGTTCAGATGGGTTCCCAGCAGTGTCTGGGTCCAGGGAAGGCAAAAGAGGTTCTTCTCAATCGTGATCTTGCTCATGCCTCACCTCCTCAATGTAAAGGATCAGGATGCACTCGTACCAAGTCAGAGTTTATCCAAACCATGAAATCGTTCCGTGAGCATCTTTGCCGCGCCATAGAGCAGGGGAAGGGCGACGGCCCAGGCGATACCGATCCAGAGCAGTCCTCCGGGCTCAGGCAGCCGCGTCATGGCGCCAAGCTTCGCACCGCTGTAATAGGCCATAGGCCCCCCGATGGCCCCGGTGACCGCGCCAAGCGCGTATCTGCCGCGCAGCCAGGCCATCGAGACGTTCATCGTCGCGGAGAGGTTCACCCAGAGCATGACCATCCACAATGAACTGTACGGCGCAGGGAATAGATAAGAAATCGGCGAAAATGCGCCTGCTGCGATGAGCAACGTGTCTGTTGCGAACCCCATGACTGCTGCGCAGAACGCAAGCAGCAGTTCCGGCCGCCAGTCCGGAGAGAGGGCAAAGTGCAGGCCAAGGGCAAGCGGCACCACGACCACGCCGAGCCACGGCATACCGTTCGCTGCGCCGAGCACCGCAGCGAACCAGGCAGATTGGAATGCGATGAAATTGATGATCTTTCGCAAAAAATGTCTCTCTTCTTAATGAGGTCTTAATCTCTGTGCAATTACCAAAAAACTGTTATCACTTCTATTCAGTCCCTTGCACCGGGATCAGCACTTCATTCCGCCTTAAGAACCACAACGTAAAGGGCGAGTTATATCGTGCAAGGACAGGCTCGCCAAAGGGGTGCAGCTTCTTTTTGTATGAATGCTTCCAACAGCGCTCTATGTTTCTCATACTTCTCCCTGCTCCATGACCCGGAGTAGATTATGGCAGCCATGCGGCGGGACGGGACCTGCCTGAGAAGGACCTTCGGGTCCGACAGGCTCCGGCAGCGTGTCCATGGTATATTCCGACGGCATCACAAATGCGATCCGCCATTGGCCGCCTGTTCTTTCCTGACTGACCGGTGCCGTCATGGCTATCTTCTCCGAGCCTGCGTCCTGGGACACCGGCGCGGTCATGGCAATGGACTGCTTTTTCTGATTCTCCCCGGAAATATACTTGAACAGCCGACGAAAACCTTCATTCCCGGCTTTGTCAAATCCCCTTCAACCATGGTCTCGGCAATGATGTGCGGCTCGTATTGCCTCAGCTCAAAGCTCTCCTCTTTCATGATCACGGTGTATTTTGCCTCTTCGAGTGCCATGCCTTCTCCCTTTGCTGCGAAAAAGATCGCGCAGATGATCAGACAGTGAATGAACAGAACGTGCCGAATCATCATACCTGTCCTTTCGTTCATCGCCCTCTTTCCGGCCAGCGCTGGGGCACCTTCTGAAGCAGCGAGGTGTCGTAGCCCTGCTCGGCAAGTTCCTTGACCAGCCGGGTATAGTCTTCTTCGGGAATGGCGGGCGTGCGCGCCATGATCCAGACATAGTCCCGCTTGTTCCGGCCAATGACGGTCTGCGTGTAGCTGTCGTTCAGATGGGTGATTAGGTATTCCGCCTTAAAAGGCCAGATGAAGCGCATCCCCCAGACCGCGTTGCTGGTGGTGTCGACAATGAAACCCCGTGGCGTGTATGTCTTGAGCGGCCCGTCAAAAGCATCCTTGCGGAATGTGAAGGTCGTGGCGATCGTGCCGTCGGCATCGAGCCGGTAGGATTCGACAGCATTATGCGCCCCCTCCTCGATGAACGTCGGGATGTTCGCGATCACGTACCAGTCGCCCATGAAGCGCGGGATATCGACACGATCGACTGTCTTAAGAGGCGGCAAGTGTGGCCCCGCAGCCATACAAAAGCATGGACGCGAGGATCATAACGGAGCCCAGTGCTGCCTTAGCTCCAGCGTTGTGTATATGCCAAGCCTTCATGAATTACCTCCACTTGTGTTCTCAGTTCGTCGGGTCCTCTGCATGCCCGCTGCCCCTGTTCCATGATAACCCAGGGTGACCGGCGCCGAATCGCTACCGATGAGCGGCAGGATCTCCGCCGGACGGCTTCCCGGCTTCGTCAGCACCATCTGCACGTTGCCGATATACCGCTCCAGAAACGCCCCCTCGCAGTAACAAAGATAGTACTCCCACATCCTGATGAAGGTCTCGGGATATCCGAGATTCCTGACCGCATCAATATTAGCGAAGAACCGCTCCCGCCAGACCTGAAGGGTTCGGGCGTAGTGTGGCGTAAGGTCCTCGAGGTGAAAGATCTGCATGTCAGTAACCTTTGACAAAGAGCTGGAGATAGAATCGATGGACGGAATGAACCCGCCGGGAAAGATATACCGTCTGATAAAGTCCACTGACTTATCTGTGCCCTGTACGCCTGTTCATTGATGATGATTGCCTGAAGCGCCATCATGCCGTCATCCTTCACCCGGTCTGAACAAGTCTTGAAGAAGACGTCGAGAAAGTGGTGCCCCACAGCCTCGATCATCTCTATCGATACGAGTTTGTCGTACTTGCCGGTGAGATTCCGATAGTCCTCGAACAGCAGTTTCACCCGGTCTCCGATTCCCTCGCGTCTGAACAGATCCTTCGCCCAGTCATGCTGCTGCCGCGAGATGGTAGTGGTCGTGATCCGGCAACCATAGTGCTTAGCAGCGTGGACCGCGAAACCTCCCCACCCCGAACCAATTTCTATAACATGATCAGCGGGAGTCAGCGAGAGTTTCCTGCAGATAAGGTCGTATTTCAATACGGACGCCTCATCTATCGTCGAGTTTTCTCGCTCGAAAATGTTGCATGAGTAGGTCATGGTCTGGTCGAGCCATAGGCGATAGAAGTCGTTCCCAAGGTCGTAGTGGGCCGAGATGTTCTTCCTGCTGCCCGCCTGGGTGTTCCTCCGCAGGGCGTGCATCAGCCAGTGCAGCGGCTGGGCGAAGGCTGCCAGTCCGCCTTCGATGTCCATGAGCACGCGGCGGTTCATCACGATTATCCTGACCAGCAGTGACCAGATCGTCGGCAGACCAGGAGCCTGACATATAGGCCTCGCCTGCGCCGATGCTGCCACCAAAGGCAATGTCGGTATAGAACGCATGGTCATGGACCCTGATCGTTGCTGCAAGGCCGCCTTCGCTGCCGAAGACATGGCGTTCGCATCCCTCGATGATGGTGATCAAACCCCTCTCGATCTTCCGGAGATGGGCGAAGAGCAACCTGCGGGCGATACCCGCGAAGATGCTGGCTAACCCCAGCCGGCACAATGCGCCTGCCCGTAGTCGGGCAGGTTTGGATACTGAAGTCACTTTCATATATCAAACCTCTACAATGAGATGAGGGTCTCACGCATGGCCATAGAACGGCACACCCTTTACCCAGAGCCGTAAGGCCTGCCAGTAGATGCCGAAGACAACCTTTAGCGTCACAACGGGTATATGAGACAGCATCCGGACTAGCGAGCGGCCGGTGATCTCCCGCCGCTCCGCCGTCAGGTCTGCCTCGAATATCTTGCCTTCCGCATCATAGTCATGCCATGTGCACGTTCACGCTGTTGTCGGCTCGGTGAAGGTCCAATCGTATTCGAGTTCCATCGGCATGAACGGTGATACAGTGAAGTCCTTCTTAAGCCGGAACCGCTTCTGTCTCCTGCGTGCCGATATTATCACGTTCGTCCACGACATAGCAATGGACCTCGCCCCAGGGCGTGTTGTGCACTTCCACCACGATGGTCTCGACCCGGCTGCCCGCGGCATCGTAGCAATAATAGAAGGTCGCGGGATTGAAGTTGTGGCCCGGAGTACCGAAGATGCGTCATCATCCGCACGGGCCCCGTGGGCCGTTTGCCGGTCTTTCTGCTGGACAAGCGCCCGCACCGCCTCGTCGATCGTCAGCGACGGGTCGCCGAAATGGTCCTTCCTGCCGAAGACATGCGAGGTTCGCCGCCTTCGTTGACCAGAGCCACCGGCCGTCGAATACCATGTCCAGCTCCGCGAGGTCAGATAGAGAAAGAAGACCGGTGCGAAAGCGGTTCTCCTTCGGCCGGTACCGGGCATGGCGAATCTCGCCTTCATAGATGCAGCTGTGCATCAATCCAGACCCTTTCCCGAAATACCTGCATGCCGCTGAGCGCGCTCTTCACCCCGTCCTCGTGGAACCCATAGCCCCAGTAGGCGCCGCAGTAATGGGTCCGGTTCCTTCCGCTGATCTCGCTGTGGCGCTGCTGCGCCGCGGGTGCGGCCAGGGTATACTGCGGATGGTGGTAGACGGTACCCGCCGATCTTCTTTTCCTCGGCGATCGCCCCGCCGGTTCAGGGTCACGCAGAACTCCACGGGCGCCTTGATCGTCTGGAGGATGTTCATGTCGTAGGTGAGCACCGGAGGCCGGAAGCGTTCCTCGGTGATGCAGTAGTTCCAGCTTGACCAGAGATTGCCGCCGCTCCGGAAGGACCGATGTGTCCGTATGCAGGACCGCGAGGTTCTCCTGGTAGGGGATGGCGCCGAGGACTTCGCGCTCCGCCGGGGTCGGGTCGCAGAGCAGGCTGAGCGCCTGATCGCTGTGGCATGCCAGCACCACATGGTCGAATTGCTCTGCGGCCGCCGCTTCCGGACGATCTCGACATGGTCCGTATGGCGCGTGACCGAACGGACCGGCGTGCTCAGCCGGATCCGGTCCCGGAACGATGCGGTCAGTTTCTCGACATAGCGCGCCGATCCTCCGGTATAACCTTCCACTCGAACGGGTTCTTCACCTCCAGGATGCCGTGGTTCAGAAAGAACCGCGCGAAGGTCCGGAGCGGGAACTCCTCCACGCTGCCGGGATCGGCGGACCAGATGGCCGCAGCCATGGGGACGAGGAAAAAATCGATGAACCGTTTCGAGTAGCCCCGGGAGCGCAGATAGGGGATGAGAGGCCGCTCATCGCCTGACTCGCTCAAGCAGGCGCGCAAACTCCCTGCGCAGCCGCAGGATGTCCCAAACCATGATATAAAAGGAGGGATCGAACAGGTTTCTTCGCTGGCCGAATATGGTGTTGAGATTGTGGGCGCTGTACTCTCTCCCCTCGGGTTCGGACTTGAGACTGAAGGTCATCTGTGAGGGCTGGTAGGCAACGCCGAGCCGGCGATGAGCTCGAGGAAGTTCGGGTAGGTCTTCTCGTTGAACACAATGAAAGCCCGTGTCCACAGCATATCGCTTACCCTCACCCTCCACGTCGACGGTGTGCGTGTGTCCGCCGATATAATCGTTCGCTTCAAAGACCGTGACCTCATGCTCCCCGTGCAGCAGATAGGCCGATAAAGCCCTGAGATCCCGCTCCAATGATTGCTATTTTCATGTCATTTTCTTGTAGTTGTCCCCGTGAGTTCATCCCGCATCGAATCGCTGATGGGCTTTGCCCCGAGCCAAATGGTGTAATAGGCAGCCGCGAAATCAGCCCCTTCGATGGTGCCGAGCGGTTCATTGTTCAGGCTGAGTGTTGTGCCCTTTCCCGGCGCATAGGTTAGCGCGTAGCGGTCGCCTTCCCTTACGTCCCGATAAAGTCTATTGAGCTGCTCGATGCGGGGCCTCAGCCGGGCCAGCGCTTCCGGCGTAACGTTCTTTTCCAGGTATGGCTCCGCTGACTCTCCGAATTTCTTCCCTTTGATGGAGACATGATAGCGAAGCTCGAGCCGCTTCGGAACGTCTGTCAAGGAGTCCGTCCCCGGGACTTCGGCGGGAAGATAGAGCGCGGCGTCGTAGACCGTGACTATTCGCATCCAGACCAGCCGGCCCGTTCCCCTAAGCGGCAGCACCTGGCCAAGAACCGCGGCCTCGGGCTTAAACTGCGCCTTGGGGTCGGCGATCGCCGGTGTGCCTGACAGCGCGGCACAGAGGAAGACGACAGCGAGCAGGCCGGACCGCCTACCGGAACACACGGGTCTCTCCGATATTCATGATGATAAACCGGTTCTCATCGATCCCCGCTTCTTTCAATGCTTTACGAAGATAGACCGGGGGCTCGGACAGGTGCTCATCAGTCAGCTTGAAGGTCGCCCAGTGCATGCCCACGGACTGCTCTGACCGCACATCCTGATGGATGCGAACCGCCTCGGGCGGATCCACATGCATGGCCTTCATAAACCATCGGGGGCTGTACCCGCCAACAGGGATGAATGAAAGCCGCATCGGACCGAGCCGTTTTCCGATCTCCTGGAACAGCGGCGCGTATCCGGTGCAGCCCGAGAAATAGATTTTTCCAGCGCGGGTCTCGATCACCCAGCCGGACCAGAGCATCTCGTTCCGGTCAAAGGGTGTTCTGCTCGAGAAATGCTGCGCCGGGACTGAATGGAAACGGAGTCCTCTTAATTCAGCAGAACCCCACCAATCAAGCTCCTGCACGTTATCGATGCCGCGGCTGTTAAACCATTGGCTGAACCCGAGCGGGACAAAGTACCGGGGCCCGTCCCCGATCGCCTTCACCGAATCCGCATCCAGGTGGTCGTAATGGTTGTGGCTAATGATTACGGCGTCAATTTTCGGAAGGTCCTTCAGCGCTGCACCCGGAAGCGCAAGCCGCTTCGGACCGGCAAAGGATACCGGCGAGGCCCGCTCGCTGAACATCGGGTCGGTCAGGATGGTCAGGCCATTGACCTGGATCAGGAACGTAGCATGGCCGATCCACGTTACCTGAATACTGTCCGGGTCGGGATGGTTGATGCTGTTCAGGTCCGGTGCAACGATCGGTGGAGCGAACTCCGGCAGGCCCCCGGGAGGCACGACTGCAGGGTCTTTCGGCCCGCCTCCGAAACGCCAACGCAAAAAGTCGAAGAACCCGTGATCAGGATGCCGTTGCAGGTTCTGGTACCCACCTGGAACGTGGTGGGGTGGAGGGCCAGCAACGTTTTCCGGTTTGCTCTGCGCGGAGCAGCTCACTGGGGCAAGGATGCAGAAAACCATGACCGTTATGAATGTTCTCACTTCATGTCCCATGCGCATGCAGCTTACTTCAGCCACCGGTCCAGATACGCCGCAACGAGCGTCCCAGCGGCATTCAGGAATCCGCCCCAACAAATATCGATGAGCGACACCCGGAGCGGCCAGTCACGCAGAAGTGAATAGTTCGTCATGTCGTAAATGGTGTAGACGATAATCCCGTAGAGAGCGCCCCAGAAGAGGCTTGATCCTACAATATTGTCGGCAGAAACCCGCGGCAGGGCGAAGAGCACGATGCCCGCAGGGATGGCGATATAGACAAGGAGAGCTGCCCAGATGATCGGCTGCATGGCATCGCCTGACATCCGCAGGAACCCGCCCAACTCCTTCTTGTAAAGGCTTGATGCGAAGATGCCCAGCCAGATGTAATCAAGAACGAAGAGGATCGGCGGGAGAAACAGGAATATCTTTATCGAATGCCACATAGTGTACCTCCGTGCTGTTATTTATGATTTGGGCGGCAGAGGAAAGAACGCGCTCGTCCGCTCTTTGTATTGCTGAAAATTAGGGTTATCCCGAAACCCCTCCTCAAGCATTGGTATGCCTGATACCTTGAGAATGAGAAAACTTATCGTCAAAGGGCCAATGATACTCAGCCAGCCAGTCGGGACTGACAGTGCAATGATATAGATTCCCCACCAGAGAGTTACCTCCCCGAAATAATTTGGGTGGCGGCTGTATCGCCATAAACCGGTTGTCATGACCTCGCCTTTTTTTGAAGGGATTTTCAAGAACTGTGCAAGCTGCCAGTCAGAAACAGTCTCAAAAGTAAATCCTAAAATCCATATGCATATGCCGAGGATATCAAGGATACCAATCGGGGAAGGTGGTGCAGTATTAATTACTATAATAGGTGCACCTACAAGAAATAGCAGCAATCCCTGCAGCATGAAAACCTGTAGAAAGGAACGGATAAGAAATGCTTTTCCCCATTCTTTTCGCCACTTTGCATATCGGGAGTCTTCCGGTTTTCCGATATGACGTTTTCCTATATGAAGGGATAGCCTGATACCCCAAATGAATACAAGTGAAGAAACAATTAGAGCACGATGAGAAAAATTGGCGGCTATTATTAAGGATATAACTGCAACAACGATAAAACCCGGTCCCCACGCAACATCCGCCACATCGTTCCGTTTTTTTGCCAAGGCTATAAAAAACCATATTGTCATATAGGCAATGACAATGATGAATATTATAGAAAGATGCTGAATCATCATGATAAAAACTATCCTTCAATAATACTTTGTTCTTCCCACATAAACCAGTTGCCGGTATCAGAGAGGAACGAGTGTGTATTCTGAAAAATGTTAAAATGTTCTTCCTCATCCTTGATGAGACATTCAAAAAAAACCTTATCTGCAGGACTAGAGGCTTGTGCAGCAGCTTTTTTGTAGAAATCAATTGCATCCTGCTCCATTTTCATGGCGATTTTCAGCGCTTCGAGTTCGTCAGTTGTTGAAGCAACTCGTTGGAGCATGTCCTTCTTATTCTGCTCGAAGAGTTTCTTCATGTTTTTGAGTGGGTTCACTGAAGAAGGTTCGAACTTCTGCTCCTGCTCCTGCTTTCTCGCACATGCAATATGATATTGCTCATCCTCTGCAATGCTTAAAAACATCTTCTTGCCAAGGGCATTATTTGTTTTTTCAGCGCATTTGGTGTAGAAATCCACGGCTTTTTGTTCCATTTTAATGACCATTGTCATATCATTCATGTTATTCCCTCCTGCCCTTTGGTTTTAATTGTACTTTGTTGCAGAATTCACTGCAATACAATTCTATCCCTTCTGTCCCCATACCGCATATACCGGGTCTGAATAAGGAATTTCCAGATAATATTGATCATCCTCATTCCTCGGAAGGCCTCTCATCGAAAATGTTTTAAGATTTTTATATAAACCTGTCAGCAAAAAATATTCGAGAACAAGCCCCATCCGTTCAAAATCATTAGGTTCAGTCCATATTCTTATAACCTTCGGCGGAAACCAACGGCTTGAAAAAGCAACAATAAAATACCCGTCTTTTCTTAGAATCCTTGCTATTTCCCTGAAAACTTCGAAGGGGTGTATAAGATATTCTACAGAAACAGTACAAATAACAGCATCAAACTCGTTGTCGGCGAAGGGGAACAAAGGATCTCTATTAAGATCATGTATGACATGATCGGTAAGTTGTGGGTTCTGTAACATCTCCTCCCGATTCAGCCCAAGCCCTGTTAGTGAATCAAGTTTCAGGTTCTTTGGAACATGGGACCTCCAGCTGCTCATCAAATCCAGAACCTTCATGCCGTTGCGCAGTATCTGACCGTATAAATCACCGATTACTGATTTGGCGGTGTCGTCAATATGGGTAACAAGGCGAGGTTCTGTATAAAAGCCTGCATCTGTATTTTCATTGGTTCTACTAAAAGGTTCATCTGAGAAGAAATCTGTGGGGAGCCTGCAGCATCGTGTCTGCATTCCAGGGCCGGAGGTTATAATTTCGAACCAGTCAGTACAGGAACCACCGAGTATTCCGCTATTCCTCCTTACATCTTTTATAACCATAGTAAGGTCGCCATTTATTTGCGAAAGGGGATGATTAAAGTCCACAGTAATAGACGCATCTGATATTCCTGTGCATCTGAATGGCTCGCTATTCCCTTTAAATATGCCCGGAATTGCCTTCAGCAAACCTTTTGGATAAAACCGTCCAAATCGAGGCTCTGTTCTCTCTGGCGCAGAATAAAGCCGGTCAAAGTGTCTTTGTTTAATAGAGAACTCATAATCCTGTGCATAGGGCGATACAAGTTCCTTCATGATGTTTGAGCTTTCTACCTTATCTCCAGACCTTTTCCCCATCAGTAAATCGATAATCTTTTTCGGAAAGATGTCCCTATAAAAATTCACTTTTCTTGCAAAAAAACAGTCAGTATGGAATATGGCTGAGCTCTGCCAGCATAATGAGAATTCAATACTTGCCACTGCTTTTTCATGTATGATCTTTGATGTAAATTCCTGTGATATATCCTTGTTCATTTGGCTCTCAAAACAACAAGTTGCGTTTAATAAGTTACTTATATATTATATATAATTATTAATTAATGTTTATAGCAGAAGATAAAAAGTCCGGTTTTTTCTATGGAAAGGAGGATATATATGAAAATAAGAAAAATATCAAAGCAGGGTTCATTGACTTGTAAATGCAAAAATTCATGTTAAACAATTCTGATTTATTCTTTAAGGGCGTGGTCTGTTAAGACGCCCTTACTCATCTTTAGCGTAACAGCATGAGAATATGGTTTTTGAATAATTATATTTAACAAAACTATCTAAAATAACTACGGAGAGAAATCCATGAAAAAATATGTTTGTACTGCTTGCGGTTATGTTTATGATCCACAACAAGGTGACGCCGATTCCGGAATTAAAGCGGGTACGCCTTTTGAAGAACTCCCAGATGAGTGGGTTTGTCCAGTCTGTGGCGCTGCCAAATCAATGTTTGTAGAGGAGGGTTGCGGATACAAGGAACAGGGAGTTCGTTGCAAATAGTTTTATTAGGATAAGGAAGGTATGCTACAAACATCTGCGCCTTTACCAGTAGTTCCCTATGTTGATTTGAAACGATACACAGGGACATGGTATGAGATTGCGAGGTATCCGCAAAGATTTCAGGAAGGCTGTATGGGAAGTAAGGCGACTTATGTCTCGAGAGATGACGGGAAAATTTCTGTCCTGAACGAGTGCTATGACAAGACCTTCAGCGGCAGGATACGGTCTGCAAAAGGCAAGGCCTGGGTAGTTAATAAGAAGACAAACGCCAATCTCAAAGTGTCTTTCTTCTATCCTTTTTCTGGTGATTATTGGATAATTGACCTCAGCACAAACTATGAATATGCTGTAGTAGGCCATCCAAAAAGGAAATATCTCTGGATTCTGAGCCGTACCAAGACCATGGAGAGGCGCGTATATATTTTTGAAATAGAAATTTTCAGCTGATAGACTGGTATTGGAGAATGTTGGTTTTCTAAAAACTAGGTTTGGTTTTATTTGAAAAAGCAAACCAATGGATGAATTACTTGAAAGAGAAGGATTAAAAAAAAGGCTCTTCCGAGAAAACCCAACATTCGTCTGGACATAGCTGCGTGGAGGATAACGGTTGACGGCGAGGCGCTGGATGGAAACGTACCTGCCATGCAATAATAGACCAATAAGGAGTGCACTATCCTGCAAGAAGAGAGTGAATCATGAAAAAACTGCTCCATATTATTGCGACGCCCCGGGGGGAAGATTCAAGGACCTTATCGCGTATCAGAGGCATTTCTCGAAGCGTTTCAGGAAACTCATCCTCACTGGGTCATAGAGGAACTGAACCTCACAAAGGAAGAGCTGCCCTCTCTTAATACCAGACGGGTGGACGGCAAATACCTGCTCCTGAGCGGCAAAGATCTCTATGGGGAACTTAAAGAGGCGTGGCAGGAGATTATGCTGCATATTGAGCGCTTCCTCTCTGCTGATGCTTATCTCATCAGCACGCCCATGTGGAATTTCAGCATTCCCTATGTTCTCAAACACTATATTGATATCATCGTGCAGCCGAAGTATCTGTTTCAGTATACCGAGACCGGTATAGAGGGCCTTGCGCTTGCCAAGAAAATGGTAGTGATAAATAGCCGTGGCGGATACCGTTCTCCTGATATGCAGTCATTTGATTTCCTGGAACCCTATCTGCGTACGATATTCGGATTTGTCGGTATTACGGACATTCAGTTTGTGACCGCCGAGCCAATGGATATGGGCATGGAAATGCAGGACCAGAGAATACGTGAAGCCCGGGAAACAGCAAGAGAACTTGCTGTGCGGTTTTAGGATAACCGATGCCAAGAGACCTGCCCATTGGGAATGGAAATATCCTGATCGCCTTTGATAAAAATTACCGGCTGCGCGAGTTCTCCTATCCGCATGTAGGCGAAGAAAACCACACCAAGGGAGAACCCTTTCGGCTCGGCATCTGGGCAAACGGCTCATTCAGCTGGATCCCTCAAGGCTGGCAGATCAGCATGGATTATCTCGACGATTCCCTGGCTACTAACGTAGAACTTTTCAACGATCAATTGGAGTTGCGTATTGTTGCCCACGATCTGGTCGATTTCCAGGAGGATATCTACTTCAGAAAGCTGAGCATAGAAAACATCTCGCATGCGGATAAAGATGTGCGTTTGTTCCTGTCGCACGAGTTCCATATCTACAATAATGAATTTGGCAATACAGCTGCGTACCGGCCTGATCCCGGCGGCATGCATCACTATAAAGGCGAGCGTCATTTCCTGATTAATGTCTTTGCCAACAAGAAATATGGCATTGATCATTTTGCCACGGGCAACAAGGAATTCAACAACAGCGTGGGAACCTGGAGAGACGCTGAAGATGGTCTGCTCAGCAGCAATCCGATTGCGCAGGGAACGGTGGATTCAGTCATCGGCGTACATTTACAGTTAGCGCCAGGAGGAATAGAAACGGTTTATTACTGGATATGCGTTGGCAAGAACTGGACTGAGGTGAGCAGCCTCAATAATCAGGTCACGAAAAGGAAGCCCGAGACGTTCATGAAGCGCACAACAGATTATTGGAAACTCTGGTCAAACAAGGAAGATATGCAGGACAGCCTTTTACCGGAGAATATAAAACGGCTTTACAAGCGAAGTCTCCTTATCTGCCGCAGCCAGATAAACAACTCCGGCAGCATTATTGCCGCAAGCGACTCTGATGTCATCTACTATAACCGAGATACCTATAGTTATCTATGGCCCCGTGATGCATCCCTAATAGCGTATGCGCTCGATCTGGCAGGCCATTTCGAAATATCAAGGAATTTCTTCAACTTCGCTGCAAATATTATCGAGAAGGGTGGTTATTTTCTTCATAAGTATACCCCGTCCGGATCCCTTGCAAGTTCCTGGCATCCCTGGCTGAAAGATAAGAGCCCTCAGCTTCCGATTCAGGAGGATGAGACTGCGCTCGTCATCTGGTCGTTATGGAACCATTATAAAATGTATAGGGATATTGAATTTATCAGACCTCTGTATAAACCTCTGATAAAAAATGCAGCTGATTTCATGATGAATTACCGGGACACCAAGACCGGGCTGCCGCTGCCGAGTTATGATCTGTGGGAAGAACGGCAGGGGATCCTCACCTTCACGGTTTCGGCAGTTTACGGCGGCCTTATGGCTGCTGCACAGTTTACCGAGGCCTTTGGTGAAACTGATCTGGCCCAGGAATATCGGGAAGGGGCAAGCCGCATGCGTCAGGCAATGGACAGATATCTTTATCTTGAAAAAGAAGAGCGATTTGCCAGGATGATAAATTTCGGAAAAGACGGCACCGTTGAAGTGGACGCTACAATCGATGCCAGCCTTTATGGGATATTTGCCTTTGGTGCCTATGCCCCTGACGAGGAGAAAGTAAGAAATACGATGGCGCAGGTTCGTGATACGCTATGGTCCAGAACAGATGTGGGCGGATTGGCACGATATGAAAATGATCTCTATTATCGAACCAATAATGATGGTCCCGGAAATCCCTGGTTTGTGACAACACTCTGGCTCGCCCAGTACTATATCGCTGCAGCAAGAACTAAGAGTGACCTTGAAAAAGCCCTGGAGCTCATGCACTGGGTGGAGCAGCATGCCTTGCCAAGCGGCGTGCTCGCAGAGCAGGTCAACCCGAACACAAACGAGCCTCTATCGGTTTCCCCTTTGACCTGGAGCCATGGGACATACATCGCGGTAGTCCGGGAATATCTCAATAAATATCAGGAGGTAGAACACTGAAAATCAAACTTTTCTATTTATTGCTGAGCATATCCTATATGGGTTTTTTTACTTAGTTGCATACATCTGCGGTGATTCCACGATAATTTTTTCGACATTTCACCCAAGAATCTTCAATTCCCCAATATTGTCATATTTTTTCTTTGCAGATGTACTTCGCACTAAATAAAGATTCTTCAGAGAGTTGACTTGATGAAGAAATATTGCGGTCGAGGTAGGCTTCTTAAATTCAAGACTTGTGGCTGAATGAGAGATTTTGAGTCGTCTTCAAAGGCCATCCCTTTCTGACAGAAATATACAGCATTATCAATAAAAAAAAGCTCCTACTTCTCATTTACTTCACAGTAAGGCTTAAAAAGGGTAAGGTTGAATGACAAATAACGCATTTAACTTAAAGGTAAATTCTGGTGGAGCTGATCGGGATCGAACCGACGACCTGTCGATACGACCGCTCTCCCTCTGCGGTGCAGACGGCACATTAGAGAATCCCTTTTGTTTTTAACTCTAATCTGCCAGCAATGGATTTAAAATATCTCTCCCGGCAGGCGGCCTCAGAACGTGTCCGGTACTCCTCTTTATAAGCCAACTTCCAAGGTCTATTCTTTCTTGTTGACAGACTTTTTCCGTTGTTATGTTCCTCGAATCTCCGCTGAAGATCACCCGTATGCCCAACATATGAGCCACCTGACAGTTCACTTTTTAATATATATACAAAATAGGACATCTTAGGAAAGCAGAAATGGTGGAGCTGATCGGGATCGAACCGACGACCTCTTGAATGCCATTCAAGCGCTCTCCCAACTGAGCTACAGCCCCATACGGTTTGGTCTTTAAGCTGCGGGCTGATCGAACCGGCGACCTGTCGTTTCGACCGCTCTCCCAAGTGAGCTACAGCCCCACTGTCTAAGCCCGCTACTATACGGGTGCAGGCTGACTGAAGAGTATGTAAGATAACATAAATTTTACTCTGATGACAATCTTGACTTTCGAAATCAGTTACAAAGCGGATAGTGCACCGTTTTCTTTTTACGATGTCATGCGAACCAGCGCCCTGCCCTTGCTCCAGCGAATACTGACTGTCTGCTCAAAAAAGTCCGAGAGGTTTCTCTTCGTCAACACCTCTCTTGTTTCTCCCTGGGAATGCACAGCTCCCCTGCGCAAGAGGAGAACATTCGTGAAAACAGGAAGTATTTCTTCGATATGGTGGGAGACATAGAATATTGAAGGGCCGGATGCCCGACTGCCGATATCGTGTATGAGAGATAAAATCTGTTCTCTCGATATAATATCCAACCCGGCGCACGGTTCATCCAGGATAAGCAGGAGAGGATTCTGAATGAGAGCCCGGGCGATAAGCACCTTCTGTTTTTCTCCCTGCGATAACGACCCGTACGGCTGCATTGCCACATGTCCGCATTGGAAATATGCGAGCAACGCTCTTGCACGTTCCCTGTCTTTTTTCCGCGGTTTGTCATACAGTCCTATCGTGGCGAATCTGCCGCTCAGCACTATCTCCTCCGCAGTCTCACTCACGTATAATTTTTCCTGCAAAGAAGAACTCGCCCATCCAATTTTTTTACGCAAGTCTCTCACGTCATACCTGCCAAAGCGTTTGCCGAGCACGCATATCTCACCTTCAGACGGCCAGATATATCCGTTCACCATATTCACGAGAGACGTCTTGCCTGATCCGTTTAATCCAATGATGGCCCAATGCTCTCCGCGCCGAACCGTCCAACTTATATCGCGCAGGATTCTGGCTTCTCCCACTATCCATGAGATGCCCTTCATTTGAATGATCATACGTTCTCCAACACGTGGAGTGTTTTAATGTTTAAACTGTACATATACAAGTGATTGTAAAATATCTGAATTCTATTTGGCAAACATGTTGCTATAAACTTAAAGTAAATTATACGCATAATTCTGTAACTATATGTAATTTAGAATTAATGTTATACTTTGACAGACAACGGATTTTGTTATAAAAAATATTCTTGACATTTTTATTCTATTATTTAAAATAAATAAATTAGCACTCTATGCATGAGAGTGCTAATTCGGGTATCAATTCTACAGTTTTGTTTGAGGAAAGGAGGTGACACAGCTATGTTATGGTCTGATTTAGAAAGAATCGGGGGGTTATGGGATCCCCTGCGTGAATTCGACCGCATGCAGCGCGCCCTTTCACGGTGGTCAACGCCGTCGACTATCGAATTCCCTGCAGTGAACGTCTGGGTATCAGGAGATACTGCACTGGTGACAACTGAAATTCCCGGTGTCGATGCAAATACGCTCGACATCTCCGTTGTCGGTAAATCTCTCACCTTGCGCGGTTCACGCAGTGCCGAAGAGATAACAGGAGATGAGTCGTATCACAGGAGAGAGCGGTGGCACGGTCAGTTCACGAAAACAATCGAATTGCCTTTCACTGTGGAATCAGGCAAAGTTGAAGCGAAATTCGCAAGCGGGATACTTACAATTACCCTTCCGCGCGCAGAAGCCGAAAAACCAAGGAAGATATCAGTAAGGGCCAATTAATTTGCAAGGGAGGTGATCTCATATGGCAGATACCGAAAAAGAAATGCAGAAAAAAGAAGCTGCCGCTCCGGAGACAGGCGAACATACAAGGGCACGGAGGGTATATATCCCCACTGTCGATATCATTGAGAAGAAAGATGATATTATCGTGATAGCCGACATGCCCGGAGTGGACGACAAATCTGTAGATATTATGGTCGAGAAAAATGTCCTTACATTGTACGGCAGGGTTGAGGCTGATATACCAGAAAAACATACGCTCACTCTTTCAGAATATGGCATGGGCGATTACCAGCGGGCATTTACCCTTTCTGAAGAAGTCGATAGGGACAGGATCCAGGCGACCGTGAAAAACGGGGTCCTCAGAATCGTTTTGCCGAAAGCTGAGGCTCTCAAAACGCGCAAGATCACGGTAACAGCCGCAGCGTAACAATGGAGGTAATGCTATGGCAATAAAGAAACTTGGAACGAAAGAGACAAGCAGTATTCCGGTAAAACGCGAGGAATACAATCCGTTTTCTGTCCTGCGCCAGGAGATGAATTCTGTCTTTGACAATTTCCTGCGCGGGTTTGATATTGAACCGTTCGCAGGCCGTTTCGGAGCCTTCAGTCCGAGCGTTGATGTAAAAGAGACCGAAAAGGAAATAAAGGTTTCCGCAGAACTTCCAGGAATGAACGAGAAGGACATTGACGTCTCGCTCACTAAAGACTCGCTCACAATCAAGGGCGAGAAGAAAGAAGAAAAAGAAGACAAGGGGAAAAATTATTACCGGATGGAGCGGTCTTTTGGTTCATTCACCCGGACAGTGCCACTGCCTGCCGAGGTCGACACGGAAAAGGCAAAGGCTGATTTCGTGAAGGGCGTTCTTACCGTTACCCTTCCGAAGACACCGAAGGCGATAAAAGATACAAAGAAAATCCCCATTCAGGCTGACTAGTTTTTTGCACGGAGGCGGTATGGAGTGGCGAAACCATACCGCCCCATGCAACTCTAATGAATTAATACGCCGATGTTATGTACTCCATCAAAGCCTACAGCCCAACCCTCACCCGGCGACGTAAAGTAGACATTAGTAAGACCCCAATACGAACTCACAGAAGGGGCCATAACTAAACTCCACCTTCCGTCGGAATAGTGAAGCAACACGCCCCTTCCTGATTTACCTCCGGATCCCACAGCCCATCCCTCTCCCTGTGAGATAAAGTGAACACTATTAAGCAACCAGTACATCGCCTCCGACGGGGGGATATCGGAACTCCAGGCACCTTTGGAATAATGGAGCAATATCCCTGCACCATTCGCCTTGTCAGCGCCAGCAGCCCATCCTTCGCCTGGTGAGGTAAAATGAACGCTGTTAAGCCTCCAATCAGAGCTTATAGAAGGGGGTGTAACTGAACTCCAGAAACCGCCGGAATAATGCAGCAGTATTCCTTTACGATTTGCGCTGTCGCCTCCCACTGCCCACCCCTCCGCTGGTGCAATAAAGTAAACACTGGCAAGTCCCCAATACGAACCAACAGAAGGAGGGGTTACCGCGCTCCATTTACCGTCGGAATAGTGAAGCAATACCGCAGTTCCATTTGCATCATCAGCGCCAACAGCCCATCCCTCCACTGGTGAGGTGAAATGAACGCTATTCAGTTTCCAATCAGAGCTTATAACAGGGGGTGTTACTGAGCTCCAGATGCCGCCGGAATAATTCAGCAGTATTCCTCTTCGGTTTGCGTTGTCGCCTCCCACTGCCCATCCCTCCCCTGATGAAGTGAAATGAACGCCACTAAGGAACCAGTTCGAGCTCACCAACGGTGGAAAAACGGAATTCCATCTGCCTCCGGAGTAGTGAAGCAATACCCCTTGATGATTCTCATAGTCGATTCCCACAACCCATCCGTCCGAGGATGAGCTAAAATAAACGCCGGTAGTCACCCAGGACTTGCTTACGTGAGGAGGTTCCACAGAACTCCAGTTGCCATAAACAAAACTGCTGAGAACGAAAAAGATACCGGACGATATCAGTAAAATTAAAACCCGCTTATTACGACTGCCTCGTTCGTTTGCCAATAGCCTTTTAATCACTTTCTTTTTTCCGTGTCTCTTCTTTTTTAGGGCTTTCCCCGAGTGCTTCTATAACGTATAGTTATATTATACAAATTGGGCTATATACCGGTTTAGTTTATCTTTACTCATGCCCACCCACTTGGAATGATATGAGAGAGCGTGTATATTCAAATTATGCGTGTTCCTGTAATCATTATGGGCCTTATCTCCATCCTTCTCCAGATAACGTTTCTCCGCCTGCTTCTCTCAACGTTTTCGGGGAATGAACTCGATATCGGAATAACACTTTCATTCTGGCTTCTGTATGTCGGGGCAGGCAGTTTCGCCGGAGGAAAAATGAGGCAGAAACATGGGCTCGCGCTTTCCTTTATTTTGATCGCTCTCATCTCCCTGCCGACTGTATTCGCGATCAAGGCTATTCGACCCGCATTTTCTTTAGCACCGGGCGAGATGACATCCTTTGCATCCACCCTGCTCTCAACAGCAGTAATTCTCCTGCCGGTTTCCTTGCTCATCGGAATGCAGTTTCCCCTGGCGGTCTCGCATTGGAAAGATAATGGCACACCGGGAAGAATTTACGGACTTGAGGCACTGGGAGCATTCCTTGGAGGGATGCTCTTTACGTTCGTTCTTTCTTCGAGGGTCGATTCGACGGCGTTGTGTATCATTGTATCTCTTGTCTCTATTTACACTGCGGCCTCTATTGCAAAAAGGAAGAGTATTCTCCTTGCCGGTATTGTCCCCCTGCTCCTGTATTTCTCTTTTGCTGACAAGGCCGATGTGCTTCCCTGGAAGGGGCTGCGCGTTGTTGATACCGTCGAATCGAAATACGGAGAAATCACTGTTGTCCGGGTCGAAACGCAGTCGAGTTTGTACTCGAATGGCCACCTCATGTTCACGTATCCCGACCTTCAGACTGAAGAGCTAAAGGCCCACCTGCCGATGGCCCTTCATAGGAAAGCTTCGAGAATTCTCATCATCGGCGGTTCTCCCGGGGTCCTGAAGGAATTCCTGAAATATCCTGTCACGCGCATTGATTTTATTGAGATCGATCCGGCGATCATCGAAGTCTTTCAGCGGCTAATGACTACAGAACAGGATAAAACTTCAATGAGAGACCATAAAGTCATGGTGCTAACCGAAGATGGAAGAAAGTTTATCAAGCAGATAAAAAACCCTTCGTACGACCTGGTCATTCTCAACCTTCCCCATCCGTTCACAGCAGGCATCAACCGATTCTATACCATCGAATTTTTTAGAGAGGCAAAAGCAGCTTTGCATAAAGGCGGCATCCTGGCACTATCCTTGCCCGCGTCCTCGGGATATATCGGCAGGCAGATGCAGACCGCCAACGGCACTGTCTACAATTCTTTGAAATCTGTTTTTAAATTTGTTAAGGTTACGTCCCAGGAATACGGCGGGTTGTTCGCATCGGAGTCGGAAATCGAGACGCGACCGGCAATCCTCGAAAAACGCTTTACGCGACAAAAGGCCGGCACCCAATATTTTCATCCTCTTGTCTTTCAGGACGCTTTCTCTCAACTCGATACAGACTATGTAAGGCAGCGGCTCAGCCGGATACAGTCGGTCAATACCGATATGCGGCCCGCGGCGTATCTGTATAATCTTTTGCTCTGGGCAGAAATGCACGGAGGAACAGTGCTCTCCCGTCTCACCATGCTGAAAGAGCGGCATATCCTTATCCCCACAGTGCTCGTCCTTGCGCTGGTATCATTTCTGTTATTCAATAAGAGGAAACGGGCACTGCTGTTCTCCGTCTTCACCACGGGATACTCAGGAATGTCGTTTGCGCTTGCCGCACTCCTTGCGTACCAGGCCATATACGGCTATGTATATGAGATGATTGGTGCGCTGACCGCCTTCTTTATGCTGGGGCTGTGGGGAGGCACACTTTCTGCGAAACGGCTGAAGAATCCCTTGGGGACATTATTGCTGCTGGAGACGATGACCATTCTACTCGTCCTGGTTTCGCCGTTGCTCTTCAAAGCTGAATTCTTTTTCTATGGCTTGATCATTATCTCAGGAATGCTCACCGGCGCGCAGTTCAGCGCAGCCAGTCTCTCATTTGGTGAACGGGAATCCGGGGGAATGCTCTATGCAGTAGATTTGTTCGGTTCATTTCTGGGAGCGATTGTCCCTTCCATAATAATCATACCGTTGTTTGGCATCAGCCATGCACTGGCGTTTGTAGCCCTAATAAAATTGTTTTCAGCAATAATGATTGCAAGTATGATGAAAAAAACCATCTGAATCCAGATTGCCGCGTCGCTGCCGCTCCTCGCAATGACCGTGAAACAGCCACTCACGAAAACCACGGCAATCAATCAGATAAAGAATCTGGGCCATTCTGTGTCGTCATTGCGAGCGAAGCGCGGCAATCTCTTCTTTGCTTACGGATAATCTGGACCCTATCTTAAAACAGGTTCCCTGTGTTTTTTGTCATTCCGGGCTTGACCCGGAATCCAGCGACTTTTAGCCTTATTGAATCGCTAACGTCACTGGATACCGGCTTTCGCCGGTATGACTTAATATTGAGATAGATTCTAATACTGGAGGGCGGGACACCGGAAGTTTTATACTATAAATATGGCAAAAACAGTACAGTGTGAGCTTTGCCCGAACGGATGCGTTCTCGAAGAAGGCCGACGCAGCAAGTGCAGGACGAGAATGAATAAGGAGGGCTCGCTCTACAGCCTCGTATACGGAAAACCCTGCGCGGTCCACATCGACCCGATAGAGAAAAAACCATTCTTCCATTTTCTTCCGGGCACAACCGCGTTTTCCATTGCCACGGCAGGATGCGTGCTGAGCTGCAAGTTCTGTCAGAACTGGCAGATATCCCAGGCAAGTCCGGAAGATACCGATACCCATGACATGCCACCCGATAAGGTCGTGCGCCAGGCAATAGCTCATAAATGCAGGTCTGTGACCTATACCTACACAGAGCCAACCGTATTCTATGAGTACATGTTCGATACTGCAGTCATCGCCAAAAAACAGGGAATCAAAAACACGATGCATTCATGCGGCTATATCAATGAAAAGCCGCTCAGGCATTTATCGAACTACCTGGACGCTGCTGATATTGACCTAAAAGCTTTTACAGAAGATTTTTATGACAGGATTTGCGGTGGAAGCCTCAGGCCTGTACTCAACGCGCTCGTTGCGCTGAAACAGGAAGGCGTATGGCTTGAGATAACCAACCTCGTCATCTCCACCCTGAATGACGACATGAAAAATATAAGGGAAATGAGCAAATGGATCGTCAAAAACCTCGGATCCGATGTGCCG
Organism: uncultured Nitrospiraceae bacterium; assembly: GCA_963718855.1. GTDB lineage: Bacteria > Nitrospirota > Thermodesulfovibrionia > Thermodesulfovibrionales > SM23-35 > CAVRAA01. The sequence continues at coordinate 31,386 of CAVRAA010000010.1, forward strand.
CTCCATTTCTCCCGGTTCTTCCCCCATTACAAATTGACAAATCTCCCCCCTACCCCGCTCGAAACACTCACCGACGCCAGAAAGACCGCAATGGATGCGGGACTGAAATTCGTATACATCGGCAATATCCGCCATGAGGCAGAAAGCACATTCTGTCCTCAGTGCAGGAAACTCCTTATTGAGAGAATTGGTTATGTCGTAAAACAGAATCATATAGCACATGGAAAATGCAGATTCTGCGGCACTCCAATGCCCGGAATATGGGGGTAACATATGATGAAGAGAAGAATTTTTCTGAGGGTACTGTTGGCCGGCATTTTTGGGTTCTTCGCGAAAACAGCAAAGGCCGAAAAGAAATTTGACACCAATTTAACTATCGCCATGTTCTGGAAAAAGGTGGACTGATGGGAAAACGATTTTTCATTTTCACTGTTTGCTGCTTCCTGTTGTTACCATGCTCCATCGGCTGCGCCGAGAATAGCAAGGAACCTTCGGTGGCCGGAACATTCTATCCCGCAGACAAAGATGCTCTTAAAGAATCTCTTGAAGGCTTTCTCTCCAACGTTGAAAAAGGGGAGAGGAACGGAAAACTTATCGCGCTTATCTCGCCGCACGCGGGATACAGATTTTCGGGGCAGGTTGCGGCATACGGTTTTCGGGAACTCAAAGACAGCACGATACAAAAAGTCATTTTGATCGGTGCAGCACACCACGCCGGCTATAAAGGTGCATCTGTATATACCACGGGAAGTTTCAGAACGCCTCTCGGGGAAGTACCAATTAATGAAAGTCTTGCCAAAAAACTTCTCGACGACGAGGCTGATGTACGGTTTTATCCTGAGGCATACGCAAAGGAACATTCCATCGAGGTTCAGCTACCGTTTCTGCAGACTGTCCTGAAAGATTTCACCATAGTCCCTATTCTTATCGGCTCTCCGACAAAAAAGACCTTTGATCATCTCATAGAAGTAGTATCAGACATCCTTGATGAAAAGACCCTGATCATTGCGAGCACTGATTTATCTCACTATCACGATTACTCCACCGCAAAAGAAATGGACGGAAAGGTGATCTCGGAAATTGAAAGACTTTCTGTTACTGATACCGCAAAGCTTTTACAGCGCGGTCAATCGGAACTATGCGGCATGTATCCGGTCATCGTTACGATAGCGATAGCGCGAAGGGCAGGCGCAAACTACGGCATGTTGTTCAAGTACGCCAACTCGGGCGATGTCACCAATGAAAAAGAGAAGGTCGTCGGCTATGCATCCATGGGATTAATGAAAAGTCCTTATACAGAAAGCGAGAAGAAGGAACTTCTCTCCCTGGCAAAGGATTCGATTGAAGAATACATTGTAAAAGGAAGAGTTCAGGAGCGTAAAATTGATAACCCGAAATTCAGGGCAGAGGGCGCTGTCTTTGTGACGATTAAAAAGAACGGCTCACTGAGGGGGTGCATCGGTCACGTTCAGCCGGTAATGTCCCTCTCCCAGTCGGTAATAAAAAATGCAATCGCTGCTTCCTCAGGCGATCCGAGATTCCCCCCCATGGATAAAGATGAGCTAAAGGATATCGAGATCGAGGTATCAATTCTTTCTCCGTTGATTCCCCTTAAGGATATCAATGACATCCGCATAGGAAAACACGGCCTCGTGATACGAAAAGGGATGCAGAGCGGTATTTTTCTTCCCCAGGTTGCAACAGAATTCGGGTGGGACAGGGATACCTTTCTTGAACAGTTGTGTGTGAAGGCAGGACTTCCGATAAGCGCATGGAAAGATGCAGAATTGCATATCTTCACCGCCGAAGTCATAAAATAGGCACATCAATAAGATATTAATTCCGCGCAGAGAACTCTTTGGGCTCATTCTCAACCCCGCTGAAAGCGGGGTCTCCGAGGTACCCGCCTTCGGCGGCTAAACCCGCCCAAAGAATCCTCTGCGCGGAATAACCTTTTCAATCAATTTTTCTCAACAAATACTTAACACGCTTTTCACGGAAAAAATCGCTATAAATCAATTGATTATAAAAAAATTACTTTTTACTTGACATCCACTATATCTTGTGGTTTAATTCAATACGAAATACAATTGGTAGATTAAGCCTGGGACGGACGGCAAGGGGGTACATGGATTCCTGCAAAGGCATCGGAAACTGGCTTGAGTGCTTGAAGTGCCCGCAATTATGCAAGAAGGAGTGCCCTTTGGAAAGCGATAATGTGATGGAAGAAATTGGAAAACAGATGCGCAATGCATCTTTCCACGGAGAAACGGGAGAACGTACGTATCCCGATTGAGAACGCATCAGAGGGACAGGAAACAGTCAACAAACAGAGGGGGTGTCATGGAAGGAGTAAAAGGTTTCAGTTTGTCACCGAATGCTTTGAAGGTACTCGAAAAAAGATATCTTAAAAAAGATGAAGAAGGGAAGGTTGTTGAAGCACCCGCGGACCTCTTCAGAAGGGTTGCCGGCAGTGTCGCCGCTGCCGACGCACAATACGGAATGGCCCCCGGAGAAGTCGAAACGCTCGAAAACGATTTTTATTCCATGCTTACCTCGCTCGAATTTCTCCCGAACAGCCCTACCCTTATGAATGCGGGAAGGAGACTCGGTCAGTTAAGCGCCTGTTTTGTCCTTCCGGTAAATGACTCGATGGAATCGATCTTCGATGCGGTAAAGAATACCGCTATCATACATAAATCAGGCGGCGGTACGGGATTCAGTTTCTCGAGGCTGCGTCCCAATGGAGACATCGTCGGCTCAACCAAAGGCATTTCCTCAGGGCCAGTCTCTTTTATGACCGTCTTTGATACTGCAACAGAGGCAGTGAAACAGGGAGGAACCCGCAGAGGCGCCAATATGGGTATCCTCAGGGTCGACCATCCTGATATTTTAAGTTTTATCACGTGCAAGGACGATACGACAAAATTCAATAACTTTAACATCTCCGTTGCGCTTACCGATGAATTCATGCAGGCCGTTGAGGAGGACAAAACGTATGACCTGCTCAATCCGAGAACAAAGAAGGTGACGAATACATTAAAGGCAAAAGATGTGTTTCATCTCATTGTCGACCACGCATGGAAAAACGGCGAACCCGGCATTGTCTTTATCGACAGGGTGAATGCGTCAAACCCTACCCCCAAAATTGGAAAAATAGAGTCGACCAATCCGTGCGGGGAACAGCCGCTATTGCCTTATGAATCCTGCAACCTCGGTTCGATCAACCTCTCAAAGATAGTCAAGGCCGATCAGAAAGAGGTCGACTGGGATAAACTCAAAGACATCACCTGGAAAGCAGTCCACTTCCTCGATAATGTTATCGACGTCAACAAATACCCTTTGCCAAAGATCGAGGAGATGACAAAGGCAAACAGAAAGATCGGTCTCGGTGTTATGGGATGGGCTGATATGCTTATACAGCTCGGCATCCCCTACAATTCAGACAAAGCGGTTACTCTTGCAGAAAACATTATGGAATTCATACAACGAGAAGGGAAGAACGCATCATCAGCGCTCGCAGAAGAACGCGGCGTCTTTCAGAATTACGAAGGCAGCATCTATGACGGAAAGATCCCGCTGAGAAACGCAACAGTTACCACTATTGCGCCGACAGGAACACTCTCGATCATCGCGGGCTGCTCTTCAGGGATCGAGCCGTTGTTCGCGGTCTCGTTTGTGAGGACAGTGATGGAGGGCACAAAGCTCATCGAGATCAACCCTTATTTTGAAAAGGTGGCAAAAGAGCGCGGATTCTGGTCCAGAGACCTTATGGAACGAATTGCAGATAAAGGCTCTGTGCAGGACTTCGATGAAATACCGGGTGATGTAAAAGCTGTCTTCGTGACTGCCCACGACATTGCCCCTTTGGAACATATCACCATGCAGGCGGCGTTTCAGAAATACATCGATAACGCTGTTTCAAAAACCGTCAACTTCCCGCATAACGCAACACAGAAAGATGTCGAGGAGGTGTATCTCCTTGCATATAAACTCGGGTGTAAAGGCGTTACTGTTTACCGCGACGGTTCACGCGAACAGCAGGTCCTCACAAAAGGAAAAAATGAAGATAAGCGCGCAATAGACTCCTGGCAGAAAATCGTCCCGAGGAGCAGGCCTGATGTGATCAAAGGATCAACAAGACTCCTGAAAACAGGCTGCGGAAACCTTTATGTCACGATCAATGAAGACGAGCAGGGACATCTCTTCGAACTCTTCACCTCTATGGGAAAGGCCGGCGGCTGCGCGGCAAGCCAGTCAGAGGCGATCGGGAGACTCGTATCGCTCGCTTTCAGATCGAATATCGAGCCTGACGAAGTCCTCAGGCAGTTGAAAGGCATTTCCTGCCATTCCCCCATCTGGCATGAAGGCGGCAGAATACTCTCCTGCTCGGATGCCATCGCATGGGCCCTCGAAAAATACCGCACAAAAGGCGGCAAAGGCAACGGGGACAGTCACAACGTAATCATGCTTATGGGAGCATGCCCTGAATGCGGCGGCGCGGTAGAGCACGAAGGCGGCTGCGCGGTCTGCCACAACTGCGGGTTTACGAGGTGCGGATAACAGATACTCTTCTCCTTACCCCTCTTTATCAAGGAGGGGTAAGGAGAGGTTTTTATAAGCATTGCCTTGCCTCAGTTTCCAATCGCATTGATCTCCTATGAAATTTCGATAACCGGGCACTTGTGTCCTGCGGACAGGGATTTATGCCCTGCAGTGCTTATTCTCGCCAATAAAGGATCTCTATAAAATCAACGACTTATAACATGGTATTCTTTTTGCTTTTATTATCTCATGACCGAACAGAGACATGATGAAGAACTTCGGGATCTTTTGCAGGAAGGCGCCGCTGCGCTCAGGGAGATGAGAAAGGGATTAGAAAATGCCCGTGCTGATCTTCAAGGTATATACAGCAATATGCTGACCCGAAATTCTGAAAAACCATGGATTGAAACAGGGACATATTTTCAGCGAGCACAGAATACAAAGGGAAGCCATCCGGAAAACTAATTCCGATGTTGTACTCCTGGTTGCCCCCTACCGTTCTCCGCATAAAAAATTATTTCTTTTTTGCACACCCTCACGTTACTGAATAATGGATTTGTTACAATAAAATACATATGACACTGATAAAACCTGCGGGAAAAGGAATTATTGCGCTTGTTCTCATGATTGTTTTTTTGTCTGCCCACAGTATTTCATGCACAAAAAAACCATCAAAACCATCTGTCCAGAAAGTTGATTCCGCAGCGCTTAGTCTGCACATAAAAACGACGGTTACCAAATGGAACAACTCCTCACCTGCAGTTATCGGAGAAGAGCGGATATACGCTGCAGTGCTTGTTCAGGCCTTCTACAAGGGAAGAAACTATGAGCCGGGGTGGAACCAGAATGACAATCTGATACAGATAAAGACTCTCATAAGGGCGGTGGAGGAAGCATATGGTGATGGGCTCACGCCGGACCACTATCACCTCGGCCTTATTCGTTCTCTTGTCGATAAGACAGAGAAGGGAGCATCTGACCCGAAACGTATGGCCGATCTCGACATATTCCTCACGGATGCGTTTCTCACCCTCGGCTGTCACCTGTCAGCCGGCTGCGTAGACCCGGTGACTATCCAGGCGGAATGGTTTGCAAAACGCGGGAAAGTGGATGTCTCCTCTGTTCTTGAGCAGGCACTCAGAAAAAAACAGGTTCGCGAATTACTGATGAGCCTCCGTCCGGAACACAATTCTTATGCTAAGCTCAGGCAGGCCCTTGCCCAATACAGGGACCTATCATCAAAAGGAGAATGGCCGATGGTTTCACGCGGTCCTTCCCTGAAAAGAAATTCTGCCTCTGACAGGGTGGTAGAACTGAAAAAAAGATTCGTCGCGTCAGGGGATCTTCTGCCTGACACGCTAAGCGGGAGCAACCTTTTTGATGAGCAACTCGAACAGGCGGTCATTTCCTTTCAGAAACGGCACGGGCTTGAGCCTGACGGTATTGCTGGCCGTACAACTCTCAACGCGCTCAATATTCCATTGAAGCATCGGATACGGCAAATGGAGCTGAACCTGGAAAGGCTGCGCTGGATACTCGGGAATCCGGAGCAACGTTCCATTGTCATCAACATTGCGAATTATGAACTGAATGTGATTGAAGAAGGAAAACCGGTTCTTTCGATGAAAGTAATTGTCGGCAAACCATATACGCGCACCCCTGTCTTTACTGCAAAGATGACTCATCTTGTGCTTAATCCCTCGTGGAATGTTCCGGACAGCATCGCGCAGAAAGAGATTCTTGAGAAAATAAAGCGCAATACTCATTATCTTGCCGAACATGATATCAGGGTTTTAAAGGGATGGGGGGTTCGTGAACAGGAAATGGACCCGTCCAAAATCAACTGGTCCGGGATTACTGCGAATACGTTATCATACCGGTTCCGCCAACAACCCGGCACGCTGAATCCTCTTGGACGCATTAAATTCATGCTCCCGAATCAGTATGACGTATATCTCCACGACACCCCTTCGAAGCGTCTGTTTTCTGAGAATGTGCGCACCTTCAGTCATGGTTGCACCCGCATTGAAAAACCAGTTCAATTGGCGGAATATCTGTTGCGGGACGCCCCCGGCTGGACGCGAAATAAACTATTGGAAGCAATAGCAGAAGGTTCGGAACAAAAAGTGCATATCCCTCGTCCATTAAATGTCCATTTTCTCTATCTCACGGCCTGGGTCGATAAAGAGGGAGCCCTTCAGTTCAGAAACGATATCTATGAGAGAGATAACCTCCTCGATTCTGCACTGCGCAAAAAACCGACTCTTCACTGACAGAATACATCTGGACCAAGAGACAGACAGGCATAACGATGCCATTTCAGACTCATCTCCAGGATTTTCTGTCAGGCCTGTCGTATTGATGCCTTCAATACAGCGCCGCCTTTTTTAAAATATCAGGTCCAGTCATTGCCCTATCCTACCCGGAGGGCAGTCTCAAAAACCAAATTCTCTATTGAGGATTCCATGTGTTATTGATATAGTATAACAAGCTAATTTTGAAACAGGAGGCCTTGATATGTATCGCAAAATAGTCTCGATTGTAGTGATTATGGCTTTTATGGCGGGAACTTTCGGCTGCGCATCAATACCGGAGGAGCGCAAAGGTGCGGCGACAGGAGCAGGAGTCGGGGCGGCGACGGGTGTGGCAGCGGGTGCGCTATTGGGTTCAGCGGGCGCGAAGACTGAAATGGCAGTTCTCGGCGGAGTCTTGGGGGCGCTTGCAGGGGGCCTCATCGGTCATTATGCATATGATAAGAAGAACTCGAAAGAGAATACTTCCAAGAAATACAACTATAAACAGTCCAAGGGAGTCTTTGTAAAGATCGAGAACGCTTCTGTTGTGCCGAATACGGTCAAGGCTCGAGAGAAGATCGACTTCAGGATGACCTATGCGGTTCTCGGTGCCAAGTCAGGCAGCGAATTGAGTGTTACAGAGACGCGGGAGATAAAATATAAAGGAGAGCTTTTCGCCAAACCAAAAATGTATGTGGAACGCGAGGACGGCACCTATTCATCGAGCATCCCTATTACCATTCCTTCTGACGCGAAGAAAGGCAAATATACCGTCCGCTTCACGGTTTCTTCGCAGAATGCGAGTGATTCCAAGGAAATGTCATTCATTGTGAAATAGTTTTTCGAAGAAATATACGCTCCCTTATCTGACGTAAAAAAGGCGGGAAATCCCGCCTTTTTTGTTAATAGTTTGCCATCGCTTTTCCGGCTGCGCGGTCAAACATCATATCCGACTGTATATTTATACCTTCAGGAGTGTCAGTCCCGATACGGGATCAAACTCTCTCCGCGCTTCAATACCGGTTATCTCAATAATAATCACTTCGAGCACGAGGAATGTCTCAGAATTTCCCCTCAGGCACCCGACTTTAGTCATGTCCTTTTTGCCGAACGCGCCGTGAAAATGGATCTTCGGTTCATTCTCTTCCCAGAATATTGTCCCCGTCCCCAGCACTTCATGGCTCTCCCTGATCTCTTTCCATACCGGTTGGGGAGGTAACTCTTCGCGTTCAGGTCCAGCCACGACCCTCCCCTGCCTGATGCCACCTATGAGGTGGAATACCGCGCTCCTCACATTCTCTTTTCTCGCAATGTCTATAATGCCTTTGAGGATATCTTCTTTATCCTCAAAGCGCGCAACAATGACCCTTCCGGCATTCCCTGTCTGGTAGTTCATAACCCCTCCTCACAATAAATATTTTTTACTTCGTGCCTTGTTTAAAATACTTTTTTATTATCTTTCAACCAAAGATATGATATAATTTCTCAAGTAAGGCATTCAATGCTGTAATTATTTTTAGCTATCTTGTATCGGAGGGGGTGATACATGAGCAAAGATCGAGAGACTATTCCCGATGTAGTATCCCAATGAAATCATTATTAAGGAGGTGTTGCATGAACAGTAGTCGCTTTAAAGTATTAGCCCTTCTCATACCCGTTCTTTCTTTTATGTTCCTCGTAGGGTGTGCAGGCAGGCAATTCGCCCCAAAGTACGGGGTATGGTATTACCCGCCGGAATTAGTGCAGGCTGACCGTGCAATAAAAGAGGCAAAGAAAGCCGGAAAGGATAAAGCCTGTCCTGTAGAATTCAAAGAAGCAAAAGACATGAAGAAGCAAGCCTATGATACCTACCTCGCCTGCAACACGAAAGAGGGAATTGCTCTCGCCCAGAAGGCTACAAAGATGGCAAAGGCCCTCTGCCCGGCACATCCGAAAAAGCCTGAAAAGGTAATCGATAAAATGACCATTATGATCAATTTCGATTTCGACAAAGCAAGCGTTCGTGATGCCGACAGAGACGAACTTGAGAAAGGCCTTAAATTCATCAAGAAATACCCGAACGCAAGAATTAAGCTTGCAGGACATACCGACTCCGTCGGTTCGGATGCATACAATCAAGCCCTATCGGAGAGAAGGGCTTCAGCAGCAAAGAAATACTTTGTTGACGAAGGGAAAATCGCGGCCAAAAGAATGTCTACCGTCGGCTATGGTGAATCAAAGCCAGCCGCGTCTAACAAGACAAACGAAGGCAGGGCGCAAAACAGACGCGTCGAGATTCTTATTTTATCCGATTAGCATTTCCCGGCATATGGCTATAGCGTACACTCCCCGCTCTCGAAGCGGGGAGTTTTTTTTAGTGCCCTTTTTTGACATTGACGGGGAGATAGTATAGGCGGGAAAGGACCTGGCGTGAAACAGATAACGTGGAATTTCGGAAAACTCTTCAGCAGCGACGACGATCCTGCCATTGAGAAGAAAAGAAGATCTCTTGAAAAGAAAAGCTATGCATTCATCAATGCGTGGAAAAACCGCACCGACTATTTAAGAGACCCTGCCACCCTGAAAAATGCACTGGACGAATATGAACGGTGGAAGCGGCATTATGGAAGCGAGGGGGACGAAGGCTACTACTTCTGGCTGAGAACTACCCAGGATCAGAACAATCCTGCACTGAAGGCGAAGTTTAATACGATCGATAACTTCAGCAAAAAAATAGAGAACGACATCCAGTTTTTTCCCCTCAGGATCGCGAAAATCCCTCCTTTTAAACAGAAGAAATTCCTGCAGTATCCACCGCTCAAACCTTACAGGCACTTTCTCGAACGCATATTTGCAGAATCTGAGTACCTCCTGAGCGAGCCGGAAGAAAAAATCCTTAATCTCAAATCCACAACCTCCCATTCGAACTGGGTCAAAATGATATCGGGTTTTCTTGCCGGTGAGGAAAGGCGGATTGTGCTCGAAAGCGGCGTAAGGAGAACTCAATCGTTCTCTGAAATCCAGAGCCTTATGAACAGTAAAACAAGACGGGTGCGCGATTCGGCAGCAGATGCGTTTAATGGAATATTGTGCAAACACGTCGATGCCGCTGAGGCTGAACTCAATTCCGTCCTTGCCAATAAAAAGGTAGACGATGAACTCAGGCATGTTTCGCGCCCGGACCTCATGCGCCATATCACCGACGACATCGACAGCGAGGTTGTTGATTCCCTTACAAAAGCAGTAGCAGAGCGGTTCGATATCTCCTGCCGGTATTATCGGCTGAAGGCCAGCCTCCTGAAGGTGAAGAGACTGAAATACCATGAGAGAAATATTGAGTACGGGGCCATTAATACCTCGTACCCTTACCCTCACACTGTCCGGCTTGTCCGCACGGTCTTTCGAAATCTGGACGATTCATTCAGCAGCATCCTCGACAGGTTCATCGAAAACGGACAGTTGGATGTATATCCGCGAAAGGGCAAGATGAGCGGCGCATTCTGCGCCCACCTTCTCATATCCCAGCCTACGTACATTCTGCTCAACCATACCGGCAGGCTGAATGACGTTCTTACCCTTGCCCATGAAATGGGGCACGGCATTAACAATGAATTGATCAGGGAGAAGCAAAATGCCCTGAATTTCGGAACCCCTCTCTCTACCGCAGAAGTTGCGAGCACGTTCATGGAGGACTTCGTTCTCCGTGAAATAGTGAAGGAGGCTGACGAGGAGTTGCGGCTTTCGATCATGATGATGAGACTCAATGATGAAGTATCGACGATATTCAGGCAGGTCGCATGCTATCGTTTCGAGCAGGAACTCCATCAGGAATTCAGACAGCAAGGGTATCTGTCAAAGAAGGAGATAGGCAGATTGTTTCAGAACCATATGGCCGCATATATGGGCGATGCGGTCGAACAGTCTCCGGGCTCTGAAAACTGGTGGATTTACTGGAGTCATATCAGAAGCTTTTTCTATGTGTACTCTTATGCAAGCGGCCTTCTCATTTCGAAATCTCTGCAGCACTCCGTGAGGAAAGACGCTGCATTCATCGCGAAGGTCAGAGATTTTCTCTCTGCAGGCCTGTCCGATTCTCCAAAGAATATTTTTAAAAGTCTCGGAGTAGATATCTCCGATAGCCAGTTCTGGAATAAGGGACTGGATGAGGTAGAAGAACTGCTGAACGAGACGATAACGCTGGCAAAAAAAATCGGCAAATTGAGATGATCTTCCGCATTTATGTTGACTATTACCCTGGCAGATAAGTACTTTACTATTGTCATTGTCCGGCTTGACCGGACAATCCAGAACCTATTAAAAACTGGATTCCCCGATCGAGTCGGCGAATGACAGGCACAAGATTTTAATACATTTACTTGCCGAAGTAATAAATGCTCAGGGCTTCATTATCACAATGTATCTCTGTCATCTTCCGGCACAGAGGCCGCATCTGAACGATTCACTGACTCGCCCCTCTTGTGATGAAATGGGTTGTTTCCCAGCTGTGCCTTAATCTCTTCGATAATCCAGTTTTTGTAAATAGCTGACGTTTTCAGGCTCTCACAAAGTCCGGAGACGATGTGACGTGATTCCGAGAACGGTCTTTTCATCGTTGCTCCCTATGGAATGGTGAAGACTCCGTTGCCCATATCGGAAACGGAACTGTTTGATGTGCTGGTAATCCTTATCTGATAATCATTCCCCGAAGTCTGGTTATAGGGAATATTCCAGTAGTAAGAGCCTGCCCCGCCGGTCCCCATACGCGCAGATGTGGTTATTATCCTGTTCACTGTCCCGTTTTCAGCAGTTCAATTTTTACATAATTGCCGGCAGTGCCCGTAAGGTGACTCAATTGTGTTACATGCGTCAATTCGAAAACCGGGGCAGAAACATCATCGAGAAGTGCGCCGATTAAACCGGCATCAGCCGCATTATCTTCGACCAGCAAAACGCTTATGATCTCGGGATGAGACCCTTCAAGTTCAGTCATTTCATGCACTTCTCATCTTCGCATATTTTTTTATTAGACGATTCAATACGTTCTTATAATTAATTTATCATATTATATTTTAATTTACCGATTCTTATAAAGAACTATAGCAGACATTCCCGTGAATGAAAATAACGTTGACAACAATTTTCTTGTTCATTAGACTTTAATGAATGCTTTTCGGCATCCGAATACGCTCATTTCGAGGAGTTCATGCGCAAAATATCTTTTTTTCACTCTGGGATGACAGTTTTTTTTCTTTCAGCTTTTTTCATGTCATCACTGCCGGCATCATGCGTTTTTGCCGAGAACCTCAACGATGCCTGGAATGCTGCGCTTTCCGTTGACCACCGCCTTCAGGCAAGCCGTAAAATGACTGAATCCTCTCAATTTGCGCTCTCTGCGGCAAAATCCGCACGACTGCCGAGCCTTTCCATCGAAAGCGCATATACGATACTGAACCACGCTCCGACTGCCGTCATCGATGTCCCGGCTGCGCAGATAATGGAAATGCCGGTTTCTGAAGACAAAAGCCTTTCCTATACCACCACGGCATCGCTGCCGTTGTACACAAGCGGACGCATCGGCAGCAGTATCGATGCAGCCGGCGCCTCCCTCAGCGCAGCACAGCACGAGGAAACAAAGACTGCTTTGGATATTAAGCTGAGCGTGGCCGAAGCTTATGTAGCGTCCCTCCGCGCAGGACGCGGCATGGAGGTCGCCGAGAGCGCTGTGTCGAGCCTCGCCGCGCATGCAAGCGATGTCGGACATTTTTTTGAAGAGGGCGTGGTGGCGAAAAACGATCTCCTCGCCGCCCAGGTGGCGCTGTCTGACGCCCGGCAGCAGGCAATCCGCTCGCGCAATGCCCTGGATATCGCCCATGCCTCATACAACAGGCTGCTCCACCGTCCTTTGGATCAGGCCGTGATGATCGATGATGTAGGTGCCGGGACATCGAAACCGGATATCAACGATTTAACGTCAAGCGCGTTACAAAAACGTCCCGAGCTTGCCGCCCTGTCTGCACAGGTGAAAGCCCTGCGCTTGCAGGCCGAGAGCATACGCTCCTCGACAAGCCCGCAACTTATGCTCATGGGCAGTTACAACTATCAGCAGAACAAATATCAGCTCTATGAAAATATCTGGTCAGCAGCCTTAGGGCTTAAATGGGATATCTTTGACGGGGGCGTAATCCGTAATAACGCGAATGCCATGATGCAAAAAGCCGAATCATTGCGTGATATGCAATCAGATACCGCCTCAATCATCACGCTGCAGGTAAGGCAGGCGTGGCTTGACGTCGGGGAGACGCAAACCCGCATTGCAGTGACACGTGAAGCCACCCAGCAGGCGGAAGAAAACCTGAGGGTAGTGAAGGACCGTTATCGCGAAGGGGTGGGAACGAATACCGAGGTGCTTGACGCCGAGACGCTTCGTACAAAGAGCTACAATAACTACTACAATGCGGTCTACGACGCGGTGATGGCGAACATCCGTCTTCAATATGCAACGGGAGAGCTCTAGGGGTCAGCTCTCTTCCCGTTCACAATCTCTTCGAGGATCGCCCTGTTCGATTCGACCTCCCTGGCGGCTATGATCGTCCGTATCGAAAAAACCCGCAGCGCATCCAAAACTGACAGAGTCCCCTCTCCTGAATCCTTTCTTCCTGCAAACGGGAAAAGGTCGGGACCACGCTGACACATACTGTTGATATTCACCCTGCACACCTGATTCATGAGGACATCGACGAGGCTGGCGATCACGCCGGTATCGTTCCCGAAAATGCTCGCCTGTTGTCCGTAGCTTGATTCTATGCAGTACTGTATCGGCTCTTCGATATTATCATACAAAACAACGGGAACAACCGGACCGAATTGTTCTTCATGGTAAATCCTCATTTGATGCGTAACAGGATACAGTAACGCCGGATAGAAAAAAGTCCTGTTGACCGCTCCGCCGTGCTCATTCACAATCCGGGCGCCATGCCGTTTCGCGTCTTCCACAAGTCCGGCAAGATAGCCGGGTTTATCCTGTTCAGGCAAGGGGGTTATTGTCACGACTTCATCCCACGGCATGCCGAATTTCAGTTTTTTGATTTCAGCGGCAAAACGCCCAAGAAAAGTTTCCACGATCCGCGAATGGACAAATAATATCTTCAGCGCCGTACACCGCTGTCCGTTAAATGAAAGGCTGCCCTTCACGCATTCCGCGACCGCGAGATCCATATCCGCATCAGGAAGGACAATCGCGGGATTTTTCGCTTCCAGCCCTAAAATCGAACGCAGCCTGTGGGGCTGCGGATGCTGACTTTTCAGGATATCGGCCACCTTACTGGAACCGATAAAGGCGAGGACATCGATTCTGCCTGAAGAAACAATAGGAGTGATAACCTCGCGGCCGTCGCCGTACACGGTGTTGATCACACCGGGAGGAAATGAAAGCCGGAACGCATCGAGCAAAGGCCGATGGAGCAAAACCCCGAGTTTCGGCAGCTTTAAAATGATGGTATTGCCCATGAGCAAAGCCGGGATAAGCGTTGTGAATGTTTCGTTCAGGGGGTAGTTGAATGGCCCCATGCAGAGCACTACGCCCAGCGGCGCACGGCGTATTTGTCCGATGATCCCCTGTTCGGCGACAAACTTCGATGAGGCGCGGTCAAGGTCTTTTAACGCCTCTATCGTGTTTCTTGCATAACCGATTGTACGTGCAAACTCCTTTTCGGATTCATCGTACGATTTTCCTATCTCCCACATCAGGAGATGGATGATATCTTTTTTCCTTTCCTGCATCCTGCGCAGAAATTCCTCGATATGCGCAATCCGTCCGTTGACAGGCATCGAAGGCCAGAGACCTCTGCCGTTATCATAGGCATGTTCTGCCGCATCAAGAGCTTCCATCGCCTCTCTGGCAGTTAAGACAGGATAGCTGCCGATGGCCTTCCGGAAAACGCCGGACGCAGTCCGCACACAGACAGGGGAAAGGACCTCCTGCATCGGCCCATCCCATATTCTGAGTTGCCCATTGATGAGATACTCCTTCTGTATAACCGGTTCCTCGTGGCGATGCTCCCCAGGTATGCCGCGTTCATCGGGGAAAAGCGTTGCGATGGTTTCCTCTGTTGTTATCGACTGTATGTTTTCCGGCATAAACGTAGTAGTATTTTATCACAACTCACCGCAGCCAGGGTCTTCTTTGTAACATACATTTACTTCAGTTACTCATAGAGTGATTTGCCAAAACGCGGCAGGGAAATGCGTTAAACACGATGGAAGGCAAAGATAAATGGGGCGAGGAGACCTCGCCCCTGCAATCGCTACAGCGTTGCTATCCTTTTGTCCTTATAGGGCTGGGGAAGTTTGAATGTTTCGATGAGCCATAAGAGATGCCCCATAAGCCTTGGCTGTTTCTGCATGTCCAGCTCCTCATTGAAAAGGACCCCGACAAGATAGCTGCCTCTGAACTTTGACTGCCAGTCAACCTTCCCCTCAACAGTATCGTCCGATATCCTGCCCTTGCTGTTGATAAAGGAGACCTTCAGTTTTACTGTTTTCCCCTTGCCTATTGATTTGGGGGAATAGAGCCCTATACCGGAAACCGAGATATTGGAGATCGTTGTGGTTGTGGAGGTCCTTTCTCCCCGGACCCTTATTTTTGCAGTTCCGATGAATAGATAGCGATGCCACTGTCGTTCCACGGAAGTTTTTTTCTTTCTCGTTTTCATGCGTTCACCTCCCCTTATCACTCTTTATAACAGTCCTGCCCTTTCCATGATCACAGGGACTTTATCTTCCATACCAATAGCCATGATGTGCACCCCATCGGAGATATGTTCATCCTTCAGTTGTCTGATATGCCGTGCAGCGATATTCATGCCCGTATCGAGTGCCTGTTCTTTGCCTGCGGCCTTCATCTCATCGATCAGCTCCTGGGGGACCCTGATCCCCGGCACGTTTTTATTCATGAAATTCGCCATGCCGACCGATTTGAGGACCACAATTCCTGCCAGTATTTTTACTCCAAACCTGCGCGTATACGCCGTAAACTCCCTGAATTTTCCTATATCGAATACCGCCTGTGTCTGGAAAAATTTCGCTCCGGCCTTCACCTTTTTCTCGAACTTGATGAGCTGCGGCTCCAGGAAATCAGTCTCGGGTGTGACAACAGCCCCCTGATAAAAATCCGTCGAACCCTTCAGGTCATTGCCCATCATGTCCTTCCCCCTGTTCAGACCGTCAACAACCTGCAACAGCTGCACGGATTCGATGTCATAGACCGGCCTTGCGGTTTTATGATCTCCCACTGCCACATGGTCGCCTGTCATACAGAGGACATTCCTGATGCCGAGCACATATGCGCCGAGAAGGTCCGATTGAAGGCCGATCCTGTTCCGGTCGCGGCACGTCATCTGGAGGATCGGTTCGAGCCCGTTATCAAGCGCTATCTTACATACTGCGAGTGAACATATCCTCATGACCGCGGATTGGTTATCAGTCACATTTGCGGCATCCACCTTCCCTCTCAGAAGCTCAATATGGTGAACCATAGCTTTTATATCGGTTCCTTTTGGAGGGCCTACCTCGGCTGTGACAACAAATTTACCTGAATTGACAGCCTCGCGAAATGTCATTGTATTCTCCTCATTATTCCTTGCCGATATCTTTTCTGTAGCGGGTAACTTCACAATGGATTTGCTGAATATTATTATAGGCAACATCCCTTGTAAAGGCTGTATATTTTAACTCACTCCGATATCGCGCCGGCAAAATCCTTCAGGCCAATGTATTTTATCTATTACTGCGTAAGTTTTGGCGCGGGCCTGGTCGATGGTTGGAGCATGCGCTACAATATTTAATACTCGACCGCCGTCGGCGATTATATTGTTGCCGTGAAACTTGGTAGCGGCGTGTAGAATTTGCACATCAGGGTCGCTGGCAGCCGCTTCCGTAAGACCGGCTATGATACTGCCTTTCTTGGGCGTTCCCGGATATCCCTCGGCGGCCAACACAACACATATGGAAGAGTCCTGATTCCACGAAAGTTTGACGTCCGCCAGTTTTTCCTCATGTGTAGCAATAAGAACCGGCAATAAATCGTTATTCATGCGAATTAAGAGCGCCTGACATTCCGGGTCGCCAAACCGTACGTTATACTCAATCAGCTTAGGCCCGTTCTCAGTAAGCATCATGCCTGCATACAGAATTCCTTTATAAGGGCTTCCGATTTTTTTCATTCCTTCCACAGTAGGCAGGATTACGGTCTTCATTATCTCTTGCTCTATATTTTCCGGCAGTCCCATAGCAGGGGAGCAAGCCCCCATCCCTCCGGTATTGGGACCTTTATCCCCATCGCCGACACGTTTATAATCCTGTGCGGTCGCAAGCGGCAAAACGCTTGAACCGTCTAGAAAAGCAAAATAAGAAAATTCTTTCCCGGTGAGACATTCTTCAATCACAATTTCCCGCCCCGCCTCTCCAAACTTATTCCCGATCAGCGCGGCCTCTACGGCTGCTAAAGCATCATCATAACTTTGGGCTACGGTTACACCTTTTCCAGCGGCCAAGCCATCCGCCTTAATTACAATCGGGGTTCCTTGAGATCGGATATAAGACCTTGCCTCAGCGGCGTCTGTAAACCTTTTAAAAGCGGCTGTTGGAATATTGTGCGCGACACAGAACTCCTTTGTAAAACCCTTTGAGCCTTCAAGCCGCGCCGCCATTTTAGATGGTCCGAAAACCGGAATGCCGTTGCTCTCAAGCAAGTCGGCAAGTCCTGCAACTAAAGGATTTTCCGGTCCGATGACAACAAAATCAATTCCGGACTGTTTGCAAAAATCAAGCAGCCCTGCCGCATTTTCACTGGATATAGAAATACAATCGGCAACTTCACTTATGCCGGCATTTCCTGGAGCGCAAAATAGTTTTTCACACAAAGGTGACTTGGCTATCTTTATACACAAGGAATGTTCACGCCCACCCTGCCCAACAACTAATACGCGCATTTTTTCGGTCTCCTTTCCCTAAAAATTAAGACTTGCCTAGTATATCATTTTGCTTTGATAGGCGTGAATCTGATTCAAGTTGCTATTGATGAACTGTGAGAAGAGCAGATACAGCATTGGAGCGGATTTAGCCCCGATGAACATCAGGGGTACCTCGGAGGTCCGCTGAAAGCGGGCCGAGAATAAGCGATAATGCTGTATCTGCTCTTCTTATCATATAGTTACAAAAGAACATCAAGCCTCATATTCAGTCTTATACGCTCTCTTTTTCTTTTCTGCTGTACCGCCCCGGCCGCTGCCCCTTTGACCAGTCTTTCGGCGGCACGTCTTTTTTGAATTCATCGAGTCTGCCCAGGACTTTCATCCGTTCATAGATCATAACCCAGGCACATGGTATATCGGGGCTCACTTCGCACATACCTTTTTTGTTCCCCCCGCAGGGACCGTTCAAAATCCCTTTCGGACACGTTGTTACAGGGCATATCCCTCCTGTGGCGGCAAGGACGCAATCCCCGCAGGCTTTGCATACCTCAAGCCATGTCCCCTTTCCGTCGGTCATCCCGATAAAGCGCGTATTCATGGCTGGAAGAACCTCACGTTCGGGAAGATTCCTGACAATGCCCTGTACGCCAGCGCCGCAGGCCATCGAGAGAATAACGTCGTAGTTTTTTGTCTCCTCTTTTATTTTCTCGATAAACTCCGGATCGCACTGCCTGAGGATCGTCTTTTCCCCGACAACAATCTCCTGTCCTTCAAGTTTTTTAGCCATCCGCACAGCAGCGGCAAGCAGTTCCACCTGTCTTTCACCGCCGCTCATACAGACGCTCACGCAGGAGCCGCATCCGAGAATCAACACTTTTTTGTAATCCTTGAGCAGGCCCCTGATCTCTTCGAACGGTTTCATCTCTGCAACAATCATGCTTCCACCTTCTTTCCGCTCCGTATCGGATTCACGCCTAACGCCTCGATCTTCTTCCTGAAGAGCGGAAATTCCTCTTCATCGGAAATCGCATCCAGCCTTTCGGCTCCGACGCCGGTTTCTCTCAATATCCTTTTTGCCCGTAACAGGTATTCTTTCATCTGACGGCTGCCATCCCTGAAACGACATTCGTCATCCCCGCATATGCTCACGATAACACCGTCCGCGCCCATTTCAAACGGATAAATAAGATGGGATTCATTGACGCGGCCGGTGCAAAACCGTCCGACCCAGTAGACTTCATCGCTGTCGAAAGGAGGACCCACAGGAGAGGCATATCTGCAGTAAAATCCGATAATAAGCAGTTCAGGTGTTTCCTGCCGGGCGACATCCATGACCCTGTCCAGTTCACGGCGTAAATCCTCTTTCGGTTCGCAGCCGAGCAGTATCGCGGATGCCGGGCATTCAGCCGCGCAGATCCCGCAGGCCTGGCACTGACTGATATCTATTTCTGCGATATCCTTCCCAGGCTGGGGAACACCATAAGGACAGATCCGGACGCATTGAAGACACGAGGCACAACCGTCCTTCACAGAGGCGCCTGCTCCACAGTTCAGGCAGCGCTGGGCTTCGATGGCAGCCTGCTCCCTGCTGTACCCCAAATCCACCTCACGAAAGTTACCCGTCCGCTCCTCGACCGGCAATGCAGACATTGTCTGTCTTTCGGATTTTTTTATTCTTTTAATAATAC
Organism: uncultured Nitrospiraceae bacterium; assembly: GCA_963718855.1. Lineage (GTDB taxonomy): Bacteria > Nitrospirota > Thermodesulfovibrionia > Thermodesulfovibrionales > SM23-35 > CAVRAA01. The sequence continues at coordinate 50,862 of CAVRAA010000010.1, forward strand.
GTTCATCAAGCAACGGTAGCGGTTCCGGGCGCGCGGCCTCAGTATGGGGAAGCCTGCGCAGATGACGATGGATCGCCTCGGCAACCTTTCTCCCGGACGCCATTGCCTCAATCACACTCTGGGGCCCGCTCACCACATCGCCTGCGGCAAAAACACCGTCCAGGTTTGTAATCCCTGAATCGTCCTTCACGATAACGGTCCCTTTTCTGTTGAGATCCAGGCCGCTGTCTTTCAGTATTTCGGCATCCGGCGCATAACCTATGGCCAAAATGACCGTATCGGCATTTATTTCGAACTCGGAGCCCTGAATAGGCACTGGACTGCGTCTTCCCGACGCATCCTGCGCTCCGAGTTCCATTTTCACGCATCTGAGACGTTCCACCTTGCCGTCGCCGATAAAATCTACGGGCGCAGCAAGATAGATGATCTTCACCCCTTCCCGTTCAGCTTCTACGACTTCTTCGTGCGCTGCAGGCATCTCATCGAACGTGCGGCGATAGATGATGGTGACATCACGGCAGCCGAGACGGATACACGACCGTGCCGCATCGATTGCGGTATTTCCGCCGCCGACCACGACAACGCTCTTGCCCAACACCGGCTGTTCCCCTCTGCTTATCTGTTTCAGGAATGCGACGCCTGATATGATGCCCGATAATTCGGCGCCCTGTACTTTCGGTGACAGGCTCTTCTGACTTCCCATTGCAAGAAAAACAACCTGGTTTTCGTTCAGAAGCTCTTCGATTGTAAAATCCACGCCAAGGGCCACGCCGGTTTTGGCTTCCACCCCCAACGCAAGAATATTGTCGATATCTTTCCTGACAACGTCTTTCGGAAGACGGTAATCCGGAATCCCTTCGCTCAGGAGTCCTCCGAGTGTTTTTTGGGCCTCGAAAATAGTAACGCCGTATCCGAGAAGTGCAAGGTCATGGGCTGCCATAAGCCCTGCGGGTCCGCTTCCGATAACGGCAATCCTCTCATAGTAAGCGTGCTCTGGTTTTTCCCTTTCCTTCATCCCCTTGGTTTGATCAGCCGCAAAGCGTTTCAGGTCCCTGATCGAGATCGCTTTATCGACTTGGGCGCGCCTGCATGCCGATTCGCACAATCGTGTGCAGATTCTCCCGCAGACTGAAGGGAGAGGATTGACCCGCCGGATAATGCTGATGGCCTCTTCCGCATCTCCACGCGCGATTGCGGAAACATACCCGCACACATCGGTACAAATGGGGCAGGCCGCCTGACATGGGGGGATACTGACGGTTGTCATAGTTCAGAACCTCTTTACTGCTTTCTCTTATTGTAGTATATGCCGCTGTCTTTTAAAAGAATCCGCATCCCGCGGTGTATCAGTCAGTCATAATGCCGGCAGCCGCTTTTGCGGCCTGGACAGTATTAAACATAAGCATCGCGATAGTCATCGGCCCTACCCCACCGGGCACAGGAGTAATATAGCCCGCGCGCGCTGCCGCAGCCTCGAAATCGACGTCTCCGACCAATTTCCCTTCCTCCGTCACATTGATTCCCACATCCACTACTGCAGCGCCCTGCTTGATCCAGTCTCCTTTCACAAACTTCGGTTTTCCGATCGCAACACAGAGGATATCGGCCCTTAGGCATTCTTCTTTCAGATCCCGGGTTTTGCTATGGCATATGGTAACGGTCGCGTTCTTCCTGAGAAGGAGCATCGCCAGCGGTTTTCCGACTATCACACTCCTGCCGAGAACAACCGCGTGCTTCCCGGAAGGGTCTATCCCGTATGCGTCAAGCATCTTTATTGCTCCATACGGCGTACACGGCAGAAACCCCTTTTCATCGAGAAGCATTTTCCCAAGCGACTGCGGTCCGAAGCCGTCAACGTCCTTTTCAGGCGCAATCCTGTGCATAATCTGCTTTTCATCCAGCCCCTTAGGAAGGGGTAGTTGTATGAGAATCCCGTGCACCTTTTTGTCGTTGTTGAGATCGTCAACCAGCTTGAGCAGATCCGCCTGCGTCGTTGTTTCAGGAATCTTATGGGCGATGCTTATTATTCCGAGTTCCGCGCAGGTCTTTTCCTTTGAAGCAACGTATTTTTTTGAAGCAGGGTTCTCTCCGACAAGGACAACAGCAAGGCATGGATCGATTCCTTTTGCTTTTACGTCCGCAATGTCCTTTTTCAGACCTTCCCGGATATCGGCTGATACCTTTTTCCCGTCAATTAGCTGCGCTGACATTTCGCCCTCCTGTTGAATAAAACAAAATGGTTTGCAATATGAGCACACCGTCAGAGGGTGCCCCGTAGTGGCATTAATCTCTTTTCTTGATGAGTTCCAGTAATTCTTCGCGCGTGGACTGTTTCGTTCTGAAGATCCCCCTCACCGCTGATGTGACGGTTCTCGCCCCTGATTTCTTCACCCCCCGCATACTGATGCAGAGATGCTCGGCGTCGATGATCACCATGGCGCCTTTGGGTTTCAGGTTATGCACTATCAGATCCGCGAGTTGCGTTGTAAGACGTTCCTGCACCTGGAGTCGTTTTGCGAGGACTTCAACAGCCTTCACAAGTTCGCTCAGCCCGACAATCTTTCCGCCGGACGGGATATACGCTACATGAACCTTGCCGATGAACGGAAGGAAGTGGTGCTCGCACATGGAATAGAACGGGATATCTTTGAGAAGCACCATCTCGTCATGGCTTTCGCCCTCAATCGCCTTCAGAATCTCTTCCGTGGGGGTTTCGAGCCCTGCAAAGATTTCACTGTACATCTTTGCAACACGCTCCGGCGTCTCCCTGATCCCCGCCCTTTCAAGGTCTTCGCCGATCCCTTCGAGGATAAGCCGCATTCCCTTCTCGATCTTCTTTAAATCCATTCCCGGCACCTGTATCCTCTCATTTTTGAGCATTTTAGCACGCGGAATCGCAAGGTGTCAAAAACTGTGCTGAACACATTGCGGTACATATGTGGTTTCTTTCAGTAGGGGCACCCCCCTGTGGGTGCCCTTTATTTATTCCTTGCCCGGTGTCCTTCCCGATCAGGGTATTCATCCTCTTGAAATACAGGGCAGGCTTTGCGGGTTCAACGTCTCCGACCTGAACCCTTTTATTTTGCATATTCGAAATAGCAAATAGAATGCAAGTTACAAACTTGCTCCCGCCTAATACCGACCTATTTCCAAGACCCAGCCACATACTGAGCGGTACATATGGCGTTTATTTCAGACCGTAGCGCATTCTGCGCCTAACTTCCTGGAGTCAACGCCCCAAGGAGTTGCCTTTGAGCACCACCGTTCAAATGGGAACAAACAGTCTGCCTCTCTTAATGATGGGTGTGAATTCTATTAATATAATCGATTAATCTTATTTTTCGAAGACACGATATTTCCAAGCGTAATCATAAAAGTATTGCTTGCATCAATAAGTTCTGTTATCCCCTACTCAGGTAGGATTTACCCCTTTACTTTTTTGCCATAGAATAGCAACAAGAGGAATCTATTGCTATGGATAGAGAAAAGAGAAGGAGTAATAGAAAGCCCATAATGAAACCTATCGAATATTTTTTAGTACCATCGATAATAGGAAAAAAATTCGAAGGGCTCATTATGGACATAAGTGATTATGGAGCATGTCTTTTAACGACATCCCAGCTCAAGGATCGTCAGAGAATAATTATTGAAGACAAGTCATGTTCTTCTGGGAAAGTTGCTATTGTGAGATGGAGTGAAAAACATGATGATATGTTTTACAAATTAGGTCTGGAATTTACTGAAGATCGATCTTTCACGAGTATAGAGGGTAAAAGGAGGTATAAAAGACTCAATATTACGAATATGAATATACGCGGCAAGATGGCATTCGCCAATTACATAAAAATAATAGACGTGAGTCTCGAAGGCTTATCGATTGAGACCGACAAGACGTTGCATATTGGCAAAAAATATATCTTGCATGTGAAATACGAAGGAAAGACATGGCCGCTCAAAGGCTCCATCGCATGGTCAAAATTGAAGCAGAACGAGAGGAATAACAAAGGAGATATCGTCCCCATTTATAGGGCGGGCATGAAACTTACAGTTTCTGCGAATGAAATGCGGGAATTTATAAATTTTATAGAGTTGAGACAAAAGGGAGGGGAAAAACGAGAATATCTCTCTTTAAGCCTCGATGAGCTCAATAACCCTGGAACAGACAAAAAATACCTGGGAAACTCCGTGCATTCTCTTTAGAAATAATTAACCCTTTTTTTTATTGACGGTTCGCAGCAATATATCCTTCCTGAACTCGACACCGTTGAAGCAGGACACAATTTTGCATAGTATATCAGGGAATCGTTTTGGTTGAAAAAATAATGATAAGTAACTAATCTGGTTTACGATAGTGACAATTTGATACGCTGGAACAAAGCAAGGAGACAACATGAAGAATCTTGAAGAAGATTTAGGGAAGCTATCGAAAAAAGTAGACCGTCTTGAGAAAAAAATAGATCTCATTATTGAGCATTTTCAGATTCAGATAAAACCCAAAGAAGAAACATCAAAACCAGCTGAGTTTATAACAGGAATAGCAGAGTTTGATACGTAAATAGGTAATGTATAATAGAGACCGCTGGAGAAATGAATATAATCGTCCTTACTCCAGTGACAGAATGGTTTTTTAGAATCGCAGAAGGAACCCCCTCAATGCCTTCCTTTAGTAAGCGGTCAGAAAAATAATCGTTGAGCGGCTCTTTCAATTGATAATCCTCCATATTCCCTCCCTGCGTATGATTGCTTATTTGACTGATCAGACTGCTATACTAAACAAGAAGGTTTTTAGAGACAAGAAACGTCGCCGATAATTCCGCATGAAGATATAATTGTAGTCGAATATGGGACTCCCATCAAAATCAGAGCGATGAAGAGGGCGACCAAAATGTTGGGCCAAATAGAAACCTACGGCCAAAAGGATGCACATGCTGACATGGTATGCTTTTGAAATTAAGCACGAAGAATCACAAGAACGTCGATTTCGAATGCGCACAGAATTTAATGCTATATATGAAGCCAATAAAGAGAAATTCATGGGAACTGCACTCATTGCATTCAAACCTGAGCATACTACGCTATATTTCATCAGTATAAGTCCACATTCATTAACTTCGCTCGAAGGCTTTCTACAAAAACAATCAGCGCAGCCTTCTGAGCCGCCTTCTAATAAATTTATTGATTCTCTCAGGCATTGTGACGGAGATGAGGAAGTATTAAAGTTATTGAGACGAGATAAGATTTGATTTCGGTATCATAAACGAAGTGTCAAAGTGGAGCGGAAGGCGAACACTTTGGATATGAGAATGCAAGACTTATGACGAAGTTCTTCCTTTTTTATTCCACTCAACGCCCCAAGGAGTTGTCTTGGAACGCCACAGTTCGCCTAGCAGTTAATACATTAAGCAGTGTCTATTTCCATTTCTTTTCGGATGAAACTAACGACTGATACTCCAGCTATAAGAGTAAAGCTTTTCTCAAAAGGTTCATTTGTTAATATCGCGCTGTAATTCAATAACACCCTACTCAGGTAGGATTGATTTTGATAATGGTCTTGAGTAGGATTATCTTAAAGGATAGCTACGACGCATAGCACGGCTGATAACAGGTATTACCAATGGAACAAAGAAAAGAGCATAGGATATCAAAGCAACTATACGTTCAACTGCGGATCGAGAAAAAAGTCTTTTGGGGCTTATTGAACGATTGTTCTGAAAACGGCCTTTTCATAAAATGTAATCAGGATTTCCCCATAGGGACTGTGATTGATATTGAGATATTTATGCCTGATAAAAGCACCTCTGTTCTGAAGGGTATTATAAGAAGGAAGATAGACATGCCTGAGTCTAACAGAAAGTATGGCTTAGGAATAGAACTTATCAAAAAAGATGTGAGATACACAATATTTTTAGCATCTTCTCTGCATGAACCTATGCCACAAGCCCGCACAAATGACGGATTAGCAGCAATGCATCGCTGAAGGATTAAACGATGTCCTCTTCGCCTGAAGCAAAAGACATGAGACAATATGAGAGATACAAAATGGATGAGACGGAAATCCACGTCCAACTGGCATTCGCTAATGAGGTGAAAGTTCATAATATCAGTTTGGGGGGCATATCGCTTAAGGCAGATAAAAGAATAAATATCGGTAAAGAATATCTCCTAAAATTAGAGTATAAGAAGAGTGAAATAACAGCAAAAGGTATCGTTGTATGGTCTTTATTGAGTAACTCACAAGCGGACTCGAAAGGCAATATCATTCCGATATATTCATATGGTTTGAAATTCACCAATGACACCAAGGAACAGATAAATAGCTTTATAGCCTCTATCGAAGAAAATAAAAAGGAAGCTGATAAACAGAGAGGTGTCGATGTTCAGGCGAGTGAATTTATTGATCTATCAGTGCAATTTAAAGAAATACTGGAAGTTTTTAAATGATAAGAAAAAAACATGGATGCATTAACCACTTCCACTGCCCAATCAAAGCAAGAACGTATTCTCGTCGTTGATGATGATATGTTGTTACTTGATACCATCCACAGCGGGCTTTCTTTAAGAGGTTACCAGTGTAAAACTGCGATGAGTGCGAATAGTGCTCTTGAACTATTAGCCAGAGACGTATTTGATATCATGGTAATTGATATTGTCCTGCCCGATATGGAGGGATTTGAACTCACCGAAAAAGTAAGAAAAATGAAGCCCGACATGGCAATTATCTTAATGACAGGGTTTATTGATGAGTTTTCCTATGAAGATGCGATAAAGGCAGGCGCATCAGATTTTATCAAAAAGCCCTTTAGTGTGACAGCGCTTATTGCACGAATTGAGCACGCCAAGAGGCATGAAAGATTGCATGACATATCTCTCCATGATGAGCTTACTGGTCTATACAACCGTCGGGGTTTTTTCACTTTGGCGGAACATTTACTCAAGACGGCTAAGCGTCGGCAGAAGGGGTTATTCATGCTTTATAGCGACCTCGATGGTTTGAAGAGAATTAATGATGTCTTAGGGCATCAAAAAGGAGACTGGGCATTAATAGATACTGCGAACATACTTCAAGAAACATTTCGCGGCTCTGACATTATCGCGCGTATTGGCGGGGATGAGTTTGTAGTAATGCCGATAGAAACCGAAGGCAACAATCTGGGAATCGTTATTAATCGTTTCCAAAAAGCAGTAGAAATGGATAATACAAAGAGTACGCGTGACTATAAGCTGTCAATCAGCACAGGCACAGCGTACTTTGACCCTTTGGCACCTTGTACTATTGATGAACTCCTGTCCTTGGCTGATAGAATGATGTATGAGTAAAAAAGAAGCAGAGAAATCGTTTAGCATCAAGATGGTTTTTGATTTTTCTTATTAGGCCTTTTGATAATAGATTAACTTATGGTAAAGCTATTAAAATGTTACAGATGTGGGAATATTGTAGGTACCAATACCCAGAGTTGTTCCTACTGCTTCGCTAAAAACCCCTGTAGAAGTTGGATTAGAAGAAATTTATTGATTATTTCAATCGTTGCCTTTGTAGTTTGTATGATCCTTCTCGTTGCCAAGGAGAAGGAAATTAACGTCCTTCAGGAATTCCTCAGGATGTCATTTTCTAATTAAAGAGAGTGGAAGTCAATATAACAAATCTGTTTATTAGCAGATAAGAGAGCAGCTTCCCTCAGACTTCTTAGGGGTGCATTTGCATATCTAATCAACACCTATCGTAAAATATCCACAGTGCACAGTAGATGAAGGAATGAACAAAATTCTGGAACCCCTAAAAACATTTGCTTGTAGGTGGCAGAGAGAAAAAAGCGGTGTTTCCTCCGAGGCGAAAGGCGCGCATTTTTATATAGTGGCCGATGATGAAAAAGAATTTTGAGATAGCTTCTATTCAGGAATGATTCCCGCAAACACCTTCTTTACTTCCTCCAACAGTTCTCCGTGGATCACCGGCGCCCCCGCGACAATATTGCCGGTAGACAAATAATTGTTCCCGCCGCTGAAATCGGTGACGATTCCGCCTGCCTCCGTGATCATGAGTGCCCCGGCAGCGATATCCCACGGGCTAAGCCCTATCTCGAAAAATCCTTCAAACCTTCCGCATGCAAGATATGCAAGATCCAGAGCAGCGGAACCCGCCCTTCTCATGTCGCTTACCCTGTTGAAGATATTTTTGAAAAGCCTGAGGTAGAGATCGATACGTTCTTTCTGCCGGAAAGGAAACCCGGTGCTGATAAGGCTGTCTTTCAAATCCCTCACAGCGGAAACAGCAATCCGGTTTCCGTTCAGGAACGCCCCGTTCCCCTTTACAGCAGTAAAGAGGTCATTTCTCAGAGGATCATGGATGACACCCGCAATTCTTTCTCTCTTATATTCGAGGGCTATCGAGACGGAGAAGACGGGATACTGATGAATATAATTCGTTGTGCCGTCAAGGGGGTCGATAATCCAGCGATAGCCGTCCGCATCAGTCTCGTGAACCGATTCTTCGGCAAGGAAAGAATGGTCAGGAAAGCGTTCCTTAATTGTATTGATGATGATACGTTCCGATTCCGTATCGACACGCGTAATAAAATCCGACTCTTTCTTAAGGACGATATCGTTTTTCGAAATATGCCCGAGGTTCTCCCGGATTATCTTGCCTGCGCGCTGCGCGGCAGTGATGGCGACATTGAGAAAATCGCTTGGTTCATCTCCCATTGCTACGAAACATCTCCATCGGCTGCGGGAAAAAAATCGGCGGCTATCCTTATAACCCTTTTATCCGTAACAATCATATCCACCTTCACATCATGCTGCTCAGCAGGGATAGAATCGACTATCTGTTCTTCGTATGCAAGGGCGATCACAGGGATTTTCTTCTTCCGCTGCGAAAGCAGGGAGTCATAATATCCTGCGCCATAGCCGAGACGGTTTCCGGCAAAATCGAAACCCGCGCCCGGTACGACAACAAGGTCGGCATCATCGATACCCACCAGCCGTTCATCCATCTGAGTGGGTTCAGGTATGCCCATATAACCCAGCGTTAATTCGTCAATATTTTTCACTTCATACAACATTAGTGTATGTCCTTCCTTGTTCACCTTCGGCAACGCTACCCTTTTTCCCTGTCTGAGCGATTCTTCCATAAGCGTTTGTGTACCTACTTCAGACCTGAACGCAGCATAGAAAACGATCGTTTTCGCGCTTATGAATTCCGGTATGACCAATACCTGTTCCCTGACAAATATGTCTTTCTGTTTTTTGACGGTGGCGGGAATAGCATCCCTCTTCTGTAAAACCGCCTTCCTGATTTCTTCCTTCATTGCATGACTCCCGAAATCAAAACAATTACATAGATGAGATAGAGAGCGCCGCCGAAGAGCAGGGTGAAGGGGGAAATCCTTTTTCTGAAGGTGATATCCAGAAGAACGACGAATGCGGAAACAAGCGCGATGACTGCGGAGAAGAAGGCCATTCCGGTGAGTTTCCACTCGGTAAACAGCAGACCGACGCAGACCGGGAAGGTCGACTGAAAAACCATTGCGCCTGTTATATTGCCGATTGCCAGCGTATCTCTTCCCTTCCATGTCCAGGTGACGCTGTTAAATTTTTCAGGGAGTTCCGTTGCCACAGGCGCAAGGATCAACGCAAAAAGGAGGGGGTTCATCCCGAACCGTACTGAAACATGTTCGAGGCTTTCAACAAACGTGTGCGCGCCCATAATCATGACAGTCAGCGAGCCGCCTACCTGAAACAAAATCAGCATGAGAGAGGGATGCTCAGAACTGATAAGCCCCATTTTCCTGAAGATTTTCGAGAGATACATCTCTTCTGTATGCTCGATATCGGCACTTTCCCCTCTGAACGTCCGATAAGCGTAAAAAACATACCCGGCAACGAGAAACACTGCTATAACTATTGAAAAAGAGCGTCCCACGAGAGAAGGCATGAGAACAGCGATTGCATACATGGGGAGAAAAAAGATAAGGTCCCTGGTCGTGGAATGCGGCTCGACGTTGATCTCGAATTTACGTCTCTTTTTCATGGACGATATGATAACGGTAAGACCGACAAGGAAAAAAGCGAGCGTCGAAAGCATGAAGGGTGCGCCGAGTATAGCTCCGACCCCGATGTCCTGCGCCGACTCGCCGCCGTAAAAAAAGATCGCTACGATGGGAAGTATTGTCTCGGGAAGTGCGGTGCCGACTGCAGCGAACAGACTTCCGACAACAGCCTGTGAAAAATTGAATTTCCTTCCGAATGTCTCGATCCCGTTTGTAAACGTTTCAGCAGCAATCAGGATCATTATGAGGCCGATGGCGAGAAAGACAACTTCGATGATCATCAGTGCAGAACGAGGACAGGACAGTGCGAAGATTTGAGAACAGCGTCGGTTACACTTCCGATGAGCATCCCCTCTATCAGTCCCAGCCCGCGCGCCCCTGTAACAATAAGGTCAATGCTGTTCTGCTGTGCAAACGAAACGATTTTTTCGTATGGCTCTCCTTGCTCCATCGTTCCGGTGCAGTGTACGCAATTCTCCCGAAGGAATGCATCGAGTTTCTTCTTCGCCTCTTCACGCAGTTCCTGCAGTGCCTTCTCCCTTCCGCTGGTAATATTTATCATTTTGATCGCGGAATCCTGCACAACATGGAGGACATCAAGACGCGCAGAAAAGAGTTCGGACAATTCCATCGCTGTTTTCAATGCTTTCAGGGATTGTTCGGAAAAATCCGTTGGACAGAGGACCCTTGCAATCGTCACCCTGCCTTTCCGCGCAGACATGGTCTTTTCCCCCCGCACCACAAGCATCGGAATCTGCAGCCCTTTGATCAGTTTTTCCGAACTGGACCGCCTGAACATATGGGTCACAAAACCAAGAACGAGCATATCGGCATTCGTTTTTTTCAGTGACACGGCAAAGGATTCATGGAGCCTCCCGATAACGGTCTCTGTTCCGGTCTTTATTCCTGTTTCCTCCAATTCCTTTTTCAGCACGGCAAGATTACTATCGGCAACCCTTTTCTCTTCATCGATATATGGCGCGAGATATGCCGGCGGGGTTACCACATAATCAAGCACATGGAGCAGATGCACGGATGCCTTCGTCGCGGATGCGAACGATGCGGCATACGCTATGATGGAATCCGTAGCAGGCCCGAAATCAACACCCGCAAGAATTTTCCCTATCTTCATTGCTTCACCGTCATAGTGCTTTCGATCCTTTCTTTCACTGTCCTAACTTCTGCAACCGTGCCGGGTGAAAAGACATAGGGAGACGAACCTTTCATGTCCGCCTCCATAACAGCATCGTTAAACGTGACAGAGCCTGTGATGTCCATTTCTCCAAGAGTATCCCGTATAAATTGAAGATCATCTGCCCCCCTCACCTTATTCGCGACGACAAAGACATCCTTCACGTTGAGCTGGTCTGCCATCGTAAACACCGCCTTCGCCGTCTGTATGCTCCTCTGTCCGGGTTCAACCACAACGATAAACGCATCGACAGCCTCTGCCGTCCCCCTCGTGAGATGCTCTATGCCCGCCTCCATATCGACGATGACCACCTCTTTTCTCTCGACGATAAGATGTTTCAGGAGGTTCCGTAAAAGGACATTCTCAGGGCAGTAACAGCCGGCAGCAGCAGCCTTCAGTTTTCCCATGGTAAGAAGCGTAATACCGTCCAGCCGGTAACCTATGCCCTCGGGAAGGTCATCGACCTTCGGGTTCAGCTTGTAGATACCGCCCGGACCGCCGGGCTTTGCGCCTGTCCGCTCTTCGATGAGGTCAGCCATGTCTGCAATCGGCCGTATCTTTTCAGCTTCTTCTTTCGGGATCCCCAACGCAGAAGCAAGGTTTGCATCGGGATCGGCGTCAACGGCAATGACCCTCCTGCCTTCCTCCGCATAGAGCCGCGCCAGCAATGACGCCAGCGTCGTTTTCCCTACCCCGCCCTTCCCTGTGATCGCGATCTTCATAAGTAAGACAGGGTCCAAGGGTCCAAGGATTCGAGGGTTCGAGGATTCAAGATTGCCGCGCACCTTTCAGGTGCTCGCAATGACATATGCAGCAAGTGATCAAGTTGCTTATTGCCGGATTTTGGTATTAAGTACATTTTTTGCTTTGCACTGGAATCCTTGAATCCTGGAATCCTTGGATCCTTATTTTCATCCCATACATTTCTTCGTAGACGGCACGCCCTTCACCCTTGGATCAATCGTAACGGCCTGCCTCAGCGCCCTTCCCAATGCCTTGAAAACGCCCTCTATAATGTGATGGGTGTTCCTGCCGTACGGCGACTCCACATGGAGGGTTATCCCGCTGTTGCCGGCAAAGGCCTGGAGGAAATCTTCTATGAGGTCGGCATCGAAGTTGCGAATCTTGCTCTTCTTCGGGAATGAGACCTTATAGACGAGATAGGGTCTTCCGCTGATGTCGAGGCTCACCGAGGAGAGCGCCTCGTCCATCGGGACAGATGCCTGTCCGTAACGCTGAATGCCTTTCATATCTCCCAGCGCCTGCCTGAACGCTTTGCCGAGGACTATGCCGACGTCTTCAACTGTATGGTGATAATCGACGTCGATATCACCCTTTGCCTTCAACTTTATATCGAAAAGCCCGTGCTTGCTCATCAGAGAGATCATGTGATCGAGGAACGGGATTGACGTACTGACCGTAAATCTTCCTTCTCCGTCGAGGGCAACTGTTGCCTTAATATCAGTCTCTTTTGTCTTGCGATCTATTGCGGCTGTTCTCATTGTCTTTTTCCTCACTTCATTTGTTCTCTTTTTCACTTCTCACAACTTTCTTTAATGCCGAGAGAAATATTCTGTTCTCCTCCGGCGTTCCTATCGTCACCCTGAGACAACCCTCCACAACCCCCTTCATATCCCTCACGAGAACACCTTCACCGAGGAGTCCCTGATAGACTCTGTCTGCGTCTTTACCCTGAACAGAATGAAATTCGCCTCTGACGGATACGGGGCAACCCCTTCGACGTTCAATAATTCAGCAAAGACCCTTTCTCTTTCTCTGACGATTGCCCGAATGTGCTGTCTCAGCTCAGCCTTATGCTTCATGACCTCTGCTGCCACTGCCTGTGAAAGCGCATTGAGATTGAAGGGAAGCCTGACCTTGTTTACCTGCTCGATTATCTCTTCAGACGCTATCAGAAAACCTACCCGCAGTCCTGCCAGGCCTATCTTGCTCAGTGTCCTCATGATAACGAGGTTCCTGTAATCACCGAGCATGGGGAGAAATCCCTTCTCGCTCGCAAAGGGATGGTATGCCTCATCAACAATGACGAGTGATTTCGACGAGGTCGATTCGAGAATCTGCAGCATCTTTTCGGAGGAAAAACAGTTTCCTGTCGGATTGTTCGGAGAGCTTAAGAAGACAAGTTTCGGTTTTTCCCTCCGTATCGCTCCGGCCATCCTGCTACCGTCGAGGTCGAAATCAGTTTCAAGGGGGATGCCGATGCCCTTTTCACCGAGCGCCTGAGCTATGATGCCGTACATGGAAAATGTCGGGACAGGGTACAGAACCGGGCCGCCAAAGGCAGTAATAAGGTAATAAATCAGCTCATCTGATCCGTTCCCCTGAAGGATATTCGCAGGCCGTATTCCCCACTCCTTTGCAAGTAGTCTCTTCAGCGTTTTTGCCTCGGGGTCCGGATATCGGTTGGTTTTTACGGATTTTAATACCTTATAGCCTTCAGCGAACCCATAAGGACTTTCGTTCGCGTCGAGCTTCACCCTGCACGGAATCTCCTTTGCCTGGTATGCGGTAAGGGAATAAATATTCGGTTTTACGAATTTTTTTACGTTCATCGCAAGGAAATTATACCATAACTCGCCGATCCTTACCGTGAAGCCACTTTGCATGTTTGAAATATCTGTGTTACTATCAGTCAGAGTGAAAGAGCAACTCTTTATGTTTATTATTAACTTGGCAAGTAAATATATGAATTCTGTCATTCCCCGACTTGATCGGGGAATCCAGTCTTTTTAATAGGTTCTGGATTGTCCGGTCAAGCCGGACAATGACAATTTTTTAAAGTATTTACTTGCCGGGTTAATATTATAGAGCATTTGCAAAGGGCGGTCCGGATTGAAAGCTCAAAAAAACTCTGAAAAAGAAAAAAAATGACTACGATTCCCTGACAGGGCTGCCGAATAATACTCTCTTTTACGCCCTCATTTCACAGGCCCTCTCGTATGCTTCCCGCAATAAGAAAACTGTAGCCGTTGTATTCATCAGCGTAAACCGGTTAAAGGTAATCAACGATAAACTCGGGAAACAATTCGGGAATCAGTTGCTGAAATCGCTGGCCGGTCGCATCAAGGCCTGCGTAAGGAAGAGCGATACTGTCGCGAGACCCGGAAGAGATGAGTTCATGATTCTCCTCCCCGAGGTCAGAAATCCGGAGGATGCCGCGGTTGTAGCACGAAAAATCTTCCGGTCCCTGGAAACGCCATTTGTGATAAAAAAACACGAATTGCTTGTAACCCTCAGCATCGGCATCAGCGTCTATCCCGACGACGGAAACACCCCGGAAGATCTGCTCAGGGCTGCCTATACAGCAATGCAGCGCGCAATGGAAGATAAAAAAAACTCATACCAATTCTACGCGCCCGCAATTACAGAAAAAGCGTTTGATCGTATGGTGCTCGAAAACAGCATTCAACTCGCTTTCAAACGGGACGAATTCATCCTTTATTACCAACCGCAGATAGACCTCACCACAGGACAAATAACAGGATTGGAAGCACTCGCCCGCTGGCAGAAACCCGGGGTTGATTTGGTCTACCCGAAGGGGTTCCTGCCGTCAATGGAAGAAACAGGATTATCAGTAACGCTTGGTGAGTGGGCGCTGCGCACTGCATGCAGACAAAACATACTCTGGCAGCAGTCCGGACTGAAACCTGTTCGTATCGCCGTAAACATTTCAGCGCATCATTTTCATGAACATGATATTGTTCACTCTGTCAGCAAAATCCTGGAAGAAACCGGCATGGAACCGGCTTTGCTCGAACTTGAATTAACAGAAAGCATTTTCATCCAGAATCTTGAACGGACAATAAAGGCTTTGAAGGTTCTGCGCCGCATGGGAGTAAATATATCGATCGATGACTTCGGGACGGGGTATTCTTCCCTGTCCTATCTCAAATATTTTCCGATGAGCAAACTGAAGATTGTTGAGCCGTTCATATCGTCGGTATCTGTCAACAGTACGGAAGAAGTGATCGCGCGCGCAGTTATCGCGCTTGCACATTCACTCAACATGAAGGTAATCGCAGAAGGGGTGGAGAAACATGAACAGCTGGAATTTATCCGGGCTCTCCAGTGCGATGAATTGCAGGGGAACATCTACTGCACTCCATTACCGGCAGAAGAAATCGAACTGTTGTTGCGCGAAGAAAAGTAGCCGCTGCTCCTGTGATTATACCCTGATAATATCCCCGTCTTTCAGTACTGTGAGGTTTTTCATCCTGAGGGCAGCGATCTGCTTTTTGATGGTCATGATATACTGAGGCTTCGGATGGGTAATATAGATGTGCTCCGGCGCCTGATCGAAACTTCCGATTTCTTCCCGGAGCAGTTCCGGAGTCAGGTGACCTGTCTTAATCGCCAGTTCCCTCATACTGTTCGGGAACGAAACGTCGATAATGAGGCAGTCGAGCTTACTATTCCTGATCTTTTTCCATGTAGCGGCAGTAGGACCTGTATCACCCGTATAAAAAAATCGTTTCCCTTTTATGTCTTCTACCAGATACCCCACTGCAGGAACGGTATGATTCACCTTGTGAGGGGTGATGGTATAACCGTCCAGGATGACCGGCGCCCCTGCTTTCAGCGCGACGAGATTGAGGATAGCGTCGCCGGGATTCGGGATAATCGTAAAATCAGGCCACACTGCACTGTTGAAGAGATGCTTCTTGATCGTCCTGATTACAGGAGAAATGCTGAAAAGGGTAATCTTTGTATGCTTCTTCCCTACCACGATGTTATCGGCAAGGAACGGAATGCTTCGTATGTGGTCAAGGTGCGCATGGGTGATAAAGATATTGCGTATCTTCATCTGCGCCTTTTCATTGAGGGTGCTCGTAAGGCTCCCCGCATCAAAAAGGATTTCTTCATCCAGGAGAAATGCCGGAGCATTATGACCGGGGAATTCAGCCCCTGAGCATCCGATAACATTGATTTTCATAGCGCCTCCCGTCAAAATTGTATATCAAACTGCTACAAATAATCAAACTTTTTCATGACTTTTTCAATGACTGAAAGCGTTCCGGATACAGAGGAGAAGTAGAACACGATTCACAGTCATGGTATCATATGACTCAATGTCCATGCTATCAATAGAGCGGTCCTCAAAATCAAAGGTCATCTTCATGATCGGCCTCCTCATTGTCGCTATAATGGCAGCCCTTATGATCACAAAAAAAGTTTCCCCGATCGAAAGACTTGAAGGGATGATGTACGACCTCCGGCTTCGTCTTGCGGGAACGACAAAGCCTCCTGATGCGATTGTAATCGCCGCGATCGATGAAAGGAGCATCGAGAAACTCGGGAGATGGCCGTGGGGAAGGGACACGATCGCCCAACTCATCACGAAGCTTTCGGATGCCGGAGCAGAGCTCATCGTCTTCGACATCTTTATGAGCGAGAAGGAGGAGAATGACCCTGTTCTGGCCAAAGCAGTGAGGGAAGCCTCGAATGTGCTGGTTCCACTCGTTTTCTTTTTTGACAGATCAACAGGGACTGCATATAACAAAGCATTGACAAATTCAGCCTTCCAGACATTCAAAAATCCGGAAAAATTCCGCAGGCATGCTCCGATAGGCGCAAAAGGCGTTCTCGCGCCTGTCCCCGAGCTTATGCAGGAGACGATGAACCTTGGGCATATCAATATGAGATCTGATGACGACGGAGTTTTGCGATGGGAACTGACGGCAGTCGAATATAAGGGATATCTCTACCCTTCCCTTGACCTTCAAACCGCTGCCGTATACCTTGCAATCCCCCATGAGAAACTCGTCCTCCATGCTACCGAAGGCATACAACTGGGATCAAAGCGGTTTATCCCGACGGATGAATACGGAAGGGCCCTGATTTATTATTACGGTCCCTCTGAAACGTTCCGGCATTTTTCGGTCGCCGATATTATAGAAGGGAAAATAGATCCGCGGCAGATCCAGGGGAAAATAGTGCTGATCGGCGCAACCGCCCTTGGAATTTTCGATCTTAGGGTTACCCCCTTCTCTGAGGTGATGGCCGGTGTCGAAAAACATGCCAATTTCATCGCCTCAATTATTGATAACAGATTTCTGAGAAAAGCCGACATGTCTCTGAATCTCGCAATCCTCATCATTTCAGGACTTCTCCTCTCTTTTGCCGTCGGGAGATTCAAGGCAAGTATTTCATTTATTATCACCTCCCTCCTTACACTCCTCATCATTGCCCTGAGCTACTATCTCTTTACACGGAGAGGTATCTGGATCAATATCGCTTACCCGGTTATCACCGTCCTCCTCATATTTGCGTATGGTATTGTTTACAGCCATGCGGTTGAAGAACGATACGCAAAGAGGATACGGGCGATGTTCTCAAGTTATGTCACCGAACGGGTCGTGAACGAGCTGATCAAGAACCCCGGCATGGCAAAGCTCGGTGGAGAACGGAAAGAGATGACCATTCTCTTTTCCGATGTGAGGGGATTTACCTCATTTTCGGAGAATCATCCTCCTGAAGAGGTCGTCCCTATTCTCAATGAATATCTCGGTGCAATGACTGATATCATTTTCAAGTGGGAGGGCACGCTCGACAAATTCATGGGTGATGCCATTCTCGCGTTCTGGGGCGCACCGATGAAGCAGGAAGATCACGCCGAGCGCGCGATCAAATGCGCACTCGAGATGATGAAAAAACTGAAGGAACTCCAGGAGAAATGGCGCTCGGAGGGCAAGATTGTCCTCGACACAGGGATAGGAATTAATACCGGTGAGGTACTCGTTGGCAATATCGGGGCTGAAGGAAGAAAAATGGACTATACGGTTATCGGAGACCACGTAAACCTTGCCTCGCGCATTGAGGGACTGACACGGAAATACAATGTCCATATTCTTATCACCGAATTTACGTTGGACAAGATACGGGAAGCTATCGATGCAGGAAGAATCTGGCGGCTGGTCGCGACAGGCCTCGAAAAGGTCATCGTGAAAGGCAAGGAGAAGGCTGTCGGTATCTATGAAGTCAATCCTGTCGAAGGCCCAGCCAGGCCCGTTATTGTTGAGTATAAAGAAGGCGAGGCGGTGCGTTATAAAGAGAAATAGCTAAGGGAATATGAGATTGCACAAGAAACAGGACCTGCCCCTAATAGCGCTAAGAGACCCTCAGTTTATGCACGTCCGGGACGGATTGAATGAGCCTTTTTTAGCGAATTACCAAGAGTAAGTAATTCAGTTCTGCTTCAGCTCTTCGAAAACAAGCTCGATAATTCTCGGGATTTTTTCTCTGATTTCAGGAGAGAGTTCGAGGCTCATTTCAAGGGATTTCGGCTCTACACCGATTACTGTTGTTTTCGGTGTCTTGCCGATAAGGCCTGACAGGTCGATCACTTCGAGTATGCCGACCTGATGGACAGATGTCCTGAACCCGGACGGCACATTCCTTACCTCATCGACATTGAAGCGGATATTGACCCGGGCTCGGCCCGCCCTTCACAGCATCGACAACGATCAGGCGGTCTGCTTCAGTTATGATGTTTAAAAGGCGGAAGCCGTCTGTTCCTCCCTCGACAACCGATACCCCCGGAGGGAGTTCCATCGTCGAAAGTTCGTTTGCAACATGCACACCGATCCCTTCATCCGAAAGCAGCACATTTCCGACGCCGAGAATAACGGTTGTTTGAGGGGAGATATCCTCGTCCCCGTGTGAAAGCTCATCTGACGGCGATTCGTAATTATGCGATAACAAATCCCCACCTTCCCCCCTCTACTAAAGAAGGGTCAGGGGGAAGTACTCCCGTTTTGTACTCTATCGTTATTCGATAACGAATTTTCTGATTTCATTCGTTTGCGGATCGATGAGGTGGACCGCACACGCAAGGCATGGATCGAAGGAACGGATGATCCGGACAACGTTCACCGGATTCTCGGGTCGGGAACCGGCGCCCCTATGAGGGATTCTTCATACTGCCCGCGTATTCCGTTTTCGCACCGGGGCGACGCGTTCCATGTTGAAGGCACAACAGCCTGGTAATTCTCAAAGATGTTGAGGTTGATCTTTATCCAGTGTCCGAGCGCACCTCTGGGGGTCGGAAAACCCCCCGCCCATTCCGGTTTCCGGGGGATCCCAGTGGTCGGTGTCATGGATTTTGAATCCCGGTTTGGTCATTTCTGTGAGCAGCTGATCAATCCAGTTGTAGCATGCGTCGACAACCAGTTTTGTCTCCACCGCCCGTGCAGCGTGTCGTGCAACCGCTCCCCGGTTTGGCCCCTTTGCTCACCAGATCGAGCACCGCCGGGTTCTTCGCGATGATCATTCTCGCCAATGGACCGACTTCGACCGGCTTGCCGTTGTAGCGGGGCGCTTTCACAAACGAGTAGGCATCCTTCTTGTCGAGATTAAAAACCTGCTCGCCGTTGAATGGATGTACCGGTTTATTCTCCTTGTACCATGCGTATTTCACCGACTCGGTGATTTTTCCGGGATCTACCGCATCGACCTTGATGTTGGCTGGATTGAGTCCCATGATAATACCAGCGGGAAAGACCAGGTTTTTCCCTTCGGCATCCTTCTTAAAATCGCCGTAAGACATATAATTGTAATGGCCGCCGCCCACTCCCATGGTAGCCAAGGGCCATAACGGTCCTGTACCAAAGGCGAGAACGTCAGGGATATAAACCTCATCTGACGAATTTGGCCTGTTCATCCAGCATCGAGCGGAAACGCGCAACCTGGTTCACGTCAGGCAAGGAGGTGACGCCTCCTACAACGATATTCTGGTAGTGCGGAGTTCTCCCTCCCCAGATCGCGCCCATATTTCTTGCCTTTGCGTGCATCTTTAAGGCGTCGAGGCAGTGCTTCACGGCGCTGATGACAATATCCGGATCTTTCACCGTATACGCATCGGGTTCATAGCGGGGGGTCAACGGATAGGTGTCTTTCGACGTAACCAGACCGACGATCTTGTCTTTCACCGCCAGCAGTTCTTTATCCTTGCCCTTGTAGTTTGCAATCGCCATGATATCGATATAGTCGAGTGCGCTCAACTGGTAAAAATGGAGCACATGATCATAGATGTACTGGGCGCCCATCACGAGGTTTCTGATGAGTTCTCCACCCCACGGGACCTTTGCGCCGAATGCCGCATCAAGTGCCCGCGCAGAGCCCAGTTGATGCACGCTGTAGCAGACGCCGCAAAACCGGCTCGTGATATACGACGCATCTCTCTGGTCTTTTCCGGTGAGCAATGCCTCAAAACCACGGGCCATTGTACCGCTACTCCACGCATCCTTCACTTTCCCGTCTTCGATTTCGACTTCTATTTTCAGATGACCTTCGATCCTTGTGATCGGATCAATAACAATTTTCTTCGCCATTTCTCGTCACCTCCTTGTAGTTTTTTCTTTGAAAATATGCCGGCCTCTCTCATTGCCCATATCTGTTTTGAAGCCTCGCTTTCAGCAGTATATAACGGAGTCACTTTCTCATAGAAAGCCGGGTCTCCGGCACGCTCGGCACACGTCACCTCCGCAGTCGAGGCAGAAGCTTATGCCGTCGTTCCATCTGCGGATAGAGCAGTCGACATTGACCATCGGCCCCTTGCAGCCTTTCTGGAAGAGACACCAGTCTTTCTGTTTGGGATTGTTCAGTCTTTCAGGAATTCACCGGCATCAAAATGCGCGCGGCGTCTGCAGTTATCGTGAAGCAGGCGGGTATCGCCGAAATACATTGCCGGCCTGCCGTTCGAATCAAGCTCCGGTAGTTTCCCGGTTACCAGCACATAGAGAATTGTGCCGATAAGATGGTCCGAATGGCACAGGGCACGTCGAAATATTGATGACAGGCGGTTGATCTTTGCTTTTTTCAGGGCTTCACTCACCGCGATCCCCTTGCTCGGGGTTGTAAATGGCATCCTGCCGAATGCGCCGCATGCGCCGACCGCGATAACCGCAGTCGCTTTCTTTGCCGCGTCCTCCACGAGTTTTCTGAATGGACGGCCCCCGATCATACAGAACCGGTCATCCGCCGCCGGGATTGCTCCTTCCACAATCAGGATATATCCTCCTGCTTTTACGGTCTCATCATAAACATCCATCGAAATGAGATGTCCCGCACCGGCCATAATAGTTCTTGCGACGCCTGAGAGATATCTTGTCCAGAATAATCTGGGAGACCGGAGGATTGAGGCTTTGCGTGAACGAGATGGTACATCCAGTACAACTAAGTCCTTCAAGCCACATAACCGGCGGTTTCCTGGAAGTCGTTTCCAATGCATGTGCCACCTTCGTCGTGAATTCAAATTCTGAAAGACCGTACAACGCCGCTGTCGCGGTACAATATTTCAGAAAATCCCTTCGATTGATCCCGTTGGATTCGACAACCTCCCCAAGAGTTTACTGCTTATCCTCTCTTCTTTCATAGTTCACCTCCTTGTGAATTTTACCCTTTTCCGTTCCACAAGACGTTTAAAGTCTCCGGGCTTGCACATCCTGCCATATTCCTATATTCATACATCGTACTCTGCACATTACACGAAGCAAGAGCAATGCCAGACCATAACACGATGAAATTATATCTTTTTATTAAGATATCCGCCTCTGAGAGACGGCTTTTTGCCGTATGATCAGGGCATATTGCCCGATCATTATCCGTGGGATAACAAGGCGTTACGCATGATAGCGACATCGGGTTTTACCCCTGTCCAGAGCTCAAAGGCAAACACGCCCTGCCACAAAAGCATGCCGAGTCCATTGAGGGTTACGCATCCTGTCTCCTCAGCTTTCGCGAGAAGAGGTGTTTTTTTGTAGATGAGATCGCACACCGTCTGATCTTTTCCCAATTTTGCGGTATCAAAAGGCAAAGGGTCTCCCTCTTTTAACCCCAGGGGAGTTGCCTGAATGACAATGGGAAATCTGCCGATCCCGGAGAGGTCTGCAAGAACAGAAACCGCATCCTTTATGTGTTTCAAATCACTGACGAGTTTCCCCACCTTTTGCGCATCGATATCAAAGAGAGATAGAGAGTTCGCCTTTTGACATATATAATAACTGATCGCCCTTGAAGCGCCGCCTGCGCCG
>CAVRAA010000011.1:0-12404 GCA_963718855.1 uncultured Nitrospiraceae bacterium
CGTTATTCGATAACAATTTCTGATTTCATTCGTTTGCGGATCGATGATGTGGACCGCACACGCAAGGCATGGATCGAAGGAACGGATGATGCGTACAACGTTCACCGGATTCTTCGGGTCGGAACCGGCGCCCCTATGAGGGATTCTTCATACTGCCCGCGTATTCCGTTTTCGCACCCGGGGGAAACGTTCCATGTTGAAGGCACAACAGCCTGGTAATTCTCAATCTTCTTGTCCTTGATCTTTATCCAGTGTCCGAGCGCACCTCTGGGGGTTCGGAAAACCCCGCGCCCATTCCGGTTTCCGGGGGATCCCAGTGGTCGGTGTCATGGATTTTGAATCCCGGTTTGGTCATTTCTGTGAGCAGCTGATCAATCCAGTTGTAGCATGCGTCGACAACCAGTTTGTCTCCACCGCCCGTGCAGCGTGTCGTGCAACCGCTCCCGGTTTGGCCCCTTTGCTCACCAGATCGAGCACCGCCGGGTTCTTCGTGATGACCATTCTCGCCAATGGACCGACTTCGACCGGCTTGCCGTTGTAGCGGGGCGCTTTCACAAACGAGTAGGCATCCTTCTTGTCGAGATTAAAAACCTGCTCGCCGTTGAATGGATGTACCGGTTTATTCTCCTTGTACCATGCGTATTTCACCGACTCGGTGATTTTTCCGGGATCTACCGCATCGACCTTGATGTTGGCGGGTTTCATCCCATGATAATACCAGCGGGAAAGACCAGGTTTTTCCCTTCGGCATCCTTCTTAAAATCGCCGTAAGACATATAATTGTAATGGCCGCCGCCCACTCCCATGGTAGCCAAGGGCCATAACGGTCCTGTACCAAAGGCGAGAACGTCAGGGATATAAACCTCATCTACGAATTTGGCCTGTTCATCCAGCATCGAGCGGAAACGCGCAACCTGGTTCACGTCAGGCAAGGAGGTGACGCCTCCTACAACGATATTCTGGTAGTGCGGAGTTCTCCCTCCCCAGATCGCGCCCATATTTCTTGCCTTTGCGTGCATCTTTAAGGCGTCGAGGAGTGCTTCACGGCGCTGATGACAATATCCGGATCTTTCACCGTATACGCATCGGGTTCATAGCGGGGGGTCAACGGATAGGTGTCTTTCGACGTAACCAGACCGACGATCTTGTCTTTCACCGCCAGCAGTTCTTTATCCTTGCCCTTGTAGTCTGCAATTGCCATGATATCGATATAGTCGAGTGCGCTTAACTGGTAAAAATGGATCACATCGTCATAGATGTACTGGGCCCCATCACAAGGTTTCTGATGAGTTCTCCACCCCACGGAACCTTCGCGCCGAATGCCGCATCAAGTGCCCGCGCAGAACCCAGTTGATGTACGCTGTAGCAGACACCGCAGAACCGGCTCGTGATATACGACGCATCTCTCGGATCTTTGCCGGTGAGCAATGCCTCAAAACCACGGGCCATTGTGCCACTGCTCCATGCATTCTTCACTTTCCCGTCTTCGATTTCGACTTCTATTTTCAGATGACCTTCAATCCGTGTGATCGGATCAATAACAATTTTCTTCGCCATTTCTCGTCACCTCCCTAGCTTTCTTCTCTTTGATAGTAGCCGGCTTCTCTCATTGCCCATATCTGTTTTGAAGCCTCGCTTTCAGCGGTATATAACGGCGTCACTTTCTCATAGAAACTCGGGTCTCCGCAGGCCTGGCAGACACCTCCGCAATCAAGGCAGAAGTTGATGCCGTCGTTCCATCTGCGGATAGAACAGTCCACATTCACCATCGGTCCCTTGCAGCCTTTCTGGAAAAGACACCAGTCTTTCTGTTTGGGATCGTTCCAGTCTTTCAGGAATTCACCGGCATCAAAATGCGCACGGCGTCTGCAGTTATCGTGAAGCAGACGGGTATCGCCGAAATACATCGCAGGCCTGCCGTTCGAATCGAGTTCCGGGAGTTTCCCGGTTACCAGCACATAGAGAATTGTGCCTATAAGATGGTCCGGATGCACAGGGCACGTCGAAATATTGATGACAGGCGTATTGATCTTTGCTTTTTTCAGGGCTTCACTCACCGCGATCCCCTTACTCGGGGTTGTGCGCGGTATTCCGCCGAATGCGCCGCATGCCCCGACAGCGAGAACCGCCGTCGCTTTCTTTGCCGCATCCTCCACGAGTTTTCTGAATGGACGTCCCCCGACCATACAGAACCGGTCATCCGCCGACGGGATTGCTCCTTCCACAATCAGGATATATCCTCCGGCTTTTACGGTCTCATCATATACATCGTCAACAAGATGTCCCGAAGCGGCCATAATAGTCTCGTGATGCCTGAGAGATATCTTGTCCAGAATAATCTGGGAGACCGGCGGATTGAGGCTTTGCGTGAACGAGATGGTACATCCCGTACAACTAAGTCCTTCAAGCCACATAACCGGCGGTTTCCCGGAAGTCTTTTCCAATGCGTGTGCCACCTTTGTCGTGAATTCAAATTCTGAAAGACCGAACAACGCTGCTGTCGCGGCACAGTATTTCAGAAAATCCCTTCGATCGATCCCATTGGATTCGACAACCTTCCAGAGTTTACTGCTTATCCTCTCTTCTTTCATATTTCACCTCCTTGCGATTTTTACCTTTTTCCGTTCCACAAGACATTAAAATATCCGGCTTGCACATCCCGCCATATCCGATATTCACACATCGTACTCTGCACATCACACAAAGCAAAAGCAATGCCAAGCCATAACATAATGAAATTATATGTTTTTATACAGATATCCGCCTCTGAGAGACGGCTTTTTGCCATAAGATCAGGGCATATTGCCCAATCATTCTCCGTGGGATAACAAGGCGTTACGCATGATCGCGACATCGGGTTTTACCCCTGTCCAAAGCTCAAAAGCAAACACGCCCTGCCATAAAAGCATACCGAGTCCATTGAGGGTTACGCATCCTGTCTCCTCAGCCTTCGCAAGAAGACGTGTTTTTTTGTATATGAGATCGCACACCGTCTGATCTTTTCCCAATTTTGCGGTGTCAAAAGGCAAAGGGTCTCCCTCTTTTAAACCCAGGGGAGTTGCCTGAATGACAATGGGGAATCTGCCGATGCCGGAGAGGTCTTCTAGAACAGAGACCGAATCATTTACCTGTCTCAAATCACTGACGAGTTTCCCCACCTTATGTGCATCGATATCAAAGAGAGAGAGAGACTTCGACTTTTGACATATATAATAACTTATCGCCCTTGAAGCGCCGCCTGCGCCGACAATTGCCACGTCCCTGCCTTCCATCGCAATGCCCTTCTCCGCCAGGGACTGCATGAATCCTCTCCCGTCTGTGTTATATCCCGAGAGCCTTCCCCCGGAATGTACGATGGTATTGACTGCTCCGATAAAAGACGCCTCTTCGCTGACTTCATCGAGAAAGGGGATGACTTTTTCCTTATGCGGGACGGTCACATTGACTCCCGCAAAGTTCATGGCCTTTATTCCCCGGACAGCGTTCTCAAGGGAATCGGGATGGACGAGAAAAGGGACATAACAGTAATTAATGCCGAGAGCCCTAAATGCAGCATTATGCATTGCCGGTGACAGTGTATGTTCTACCGGATATCCGAAGAGTCCTGTGATCCGTGTTTTTCCGTTAATTTCCATAGTTCCATTATTCCTTTCTTGTCAGGTATACTGCTGAAAGTTTACCACATTCATCATGTCGCTTCGTACGCATCGGTACCATCAATCCTCGGAAGGACCGGCATGTTCCCCCACGTATTCAATCCTTACTTTTGCGTACCCTTTTCCCATAATGCCGATTTTTTTTGCCGCAGCATAAGAGAGGTCTATATCCCTCTTTTTCGAAGTGGGGCCCCTGTCATTGACTACACACTCCACAGTCTTTCCGTTTGCGATATTCGTAATCTTCAGCTTTGTGCCGAACGGATACGTCCTATGTGCACAGGTAAAGTCGTGCATGTCAAATCGTTGTCCGGAAGACGTCCGCCGTCCATGTAATTCCCTCCCGTACCATGAGGCAACGGCATACTCGGAATCGTCATACGATTGTGAATAGTCTTCATAATCGATCGATGCGCAGGAGGAGAGAATAAAGAGAGAAAAGAGCAGGAGTGCGACCCGGCGGCCTGTTTTTAAGCCGGCATATGGGCAGCAAAATCCTGGTAGCAGCACCTTTGTAAGCGGAAACATTTCAATTGCACCAGTCGTATTCTACAATGCAAAAACATATCGAACAAAACCCTAATTCTGCATCAGCAGGGTTTTGTCGCCCCGGCGACTCGCTGAGGAGAGATGCCCATATGCCGGTTTCTCACAAGAAACAATGTGCACATTACAGAATATACCTGCTCAAATCCTCGTCTTTGACGATTTCGCTCAGCTTCTCTTTCACGTACTTTTTATCTACCGTGAGCTTGCCGTTCTTCTTCTCCGGGGCCTCGAAGGAGATATCTTCGAGAAGTTTTTCGAGCACTGTATGCAGTCTCCGCGCTCCGATATTTTCCGTTTTTTCATTGACGTAGGCAGCGATATCGGCGATTTCATCAACCGAATCCTCTGTAAACTTCAGCGTCACATCCTCTGTAGCAAGGAGGGCGGTGTACTGTTTAATCAGGGCATTGTGAGGCTCTGTCAGTATCCGCACGAATTCATCCTTTCCGAGCGCTTCAAGCTCAACCCGAATGGGGAACCTTCCCTGAAGCTCTGGAATAAGGTCGGACGGCTTTGTCATATGAAACGCGCCCGCTGCAATAAAAAGGACATGATCTGTTTTCACCGGCCCGTGCTTCGTCGATACCGTTGTCCCTTCGACAATCGGCAGAAGGTCTCTCTGAACGCCTTCGCGTGAGACATCGGGACCATGAGATGCATGCCCCCTGCTCGCTATCTTGTCGATTTCGTCAATGAATACGATTCCCGCCTGTTCGACACGTCCGATTGCTTCTTTCGTTACTTTCTCGATATCGATAAGCTTATTTGCCTCTTCCTGGACCATGATGGCCATGGCCTCGGGCACTTTCACTTTTCTTCTCTTCGCTTTCTCGGGCATAAAATTTCCGAGCATCTCTTTCAGATTGATCTCGAGTTCTTCCAGTCCGACATTCGATACAACACCGAACGGCATGACCTTTTCCTTCACCTCGATGTCCACATATCTATTGTCGAGTTTTCCTTCCTTCAGTTGAGCGCGCAACCTCTCACGTGTTTCCCGGTGCTTTTCCCGCTCTTCCTCTTCAGTTCCGGTCCCCCTCGCCGTTCTCGGCGCAGGGAGGAGCAGATCGAGGAGACCCTCTTCTGCAAGCGTTTTTGCCTTTTCCTGGACTTTTTCGACATGCTCCGACTTCACCATGCCGATCGACAATTCAGTAAGATCCCTGATCATTGATTCAACATCACGGCCAACATACCCGACCTCGGTGAACTTCGAAGCCTCGACCTTCACAAACGGCGCATGCGCGAGTCGTGAAAGCCTCCGCGCTATCTCGGTCTTGCCGACGCCGGTAGAACCGATCATGATGATATTTTTCGGCAGCACTTCATCTTTCAGCTCAGGAGAAAGCTGCTGCCTTCTCCACCTGTTCCTCATGGCAATGGCAACGGCCTTCTTTGCCTTGTGCTGTCCTATGATGTATTTGTCGAGTTCTTCGACGATCTTTCTCGGCGTAAGGTTATCCATGGAGCTCCTCGATAGTAATATTTGTTGTTCGTGTAGATGCAGATGCCGGCCGCAATATTCATTGCCTTATCAACAATATCCTTTGCTGAAAAGTCTGTATTGTCCATCAGCGCCCGCGCTGCTGCCTGGGCAAACGGGCCGCCTGAACCTATTGCCGCAATGCCGTCTTCAGGTTCGATCACGTCGCCGTTTCCCGAAATGATAAATGTATGCTCCGCATCCGCAATGATCAATAATGCTTCAAGCCTCCTTAAAATCTTGTCCGTTCGCCAGTCTTTTGCAAGTTCGACAGCAGCCCTGGTGATGTTTCCCCGGTACGTTTCAAGCTTTCCCTCGAACTTTTCGAATAAGGTGAATGCATCAGCCGTTGCGCCGGAAAAACCGGCGATGACTTTTTCATTATACATCGTTCTTATCTTCCTGGCGTTTTGTTTCAGGACAGTGCTGCCCATGGTAACCTGGCCGTCTCCTCCTATGGCAACCTTGCTGTTGCGTCGTACACAGAGTATCGTCGTTCCTTTGATCATAGAATGCCTTTCTTTAACCGCTCACTTTTTATTTGCCAGCGGATGCGCCTTATCGTATATGTCCATTAAATGCGTGATATCCAGATGCGTATACTTCTGAGTAGTAGAGAGCGATGCGTGCCCAAGAAGTTCCTGGATGACCCTCAGGTCTGCGCCTCCCTGCAGCAAATGACTTGCAAACGAGTGCCGCAATACATGAGGCCCCACATGGCCGGTCATCGAAGAAGCCCTAGCGTATTTTACTACTATACGTCTGACACCCCTGTCTGTCAAACGTGTTCCCATTCTGTTAAGAAACAAAGCCTTGTCCCTGCTCCTGCGCAGCATCCGTTCCACCAGATATGATTTAATGGCGCCGACCGCTTTCGACCCCACCGGCACGATTCGCTCTTTTTTCCCCTTCCCTTTGATCTTTACGAGAGACTCCCTGATATTGAGATCATCGACATTGAGTCCTGAGAGTTCGCTCACCCTCAGACCGCTCGAATAGAGCAACTCAAGGATGGCACTGTCCCTCACTGGTACAAACCCTATGCCTTCAGGTCTTTCGATAAGCGAGAAGACATCGTCTACAGAAAGATACCGGGGGAGCATCTTCGGGATTTTCGGATTCGAGACGAGCTTTGCGGGGTTTGCCGTTATATATCCTTCCCGGTGGAGATATTTAAAAAATGATCTGATGCTCGAAAGTCTTCTGCTCACTGTTATTTTACTGAGGCCTTTATTGATCTGTCCGGCAATAAAGCTGCGGATATCGATCAGGTCCATGGTTTCCGGCTTCGCATCCGCATACGCGGAAAATTCCTCAAGGTCTTTCCTGTACGCCCTCACCGTGTGGGCCGATACCCCTCTCTCTACCTCAAGATACCGAATGAACCTGTTGATATGCTCCTGCATCAAAGCCCTATGGAGAAGAGCAAATACACATTATTAATGCTTTCATTATGAGGATAGAGACAAGCGTTTGAGATATGCCTGAATCTGCATGAAACTGCGACGGGTCTTTCATACAGCGTAAATTCATATCCTGCACCTCCCATAACGCTAAAAATGAACGCGCCTCCGGAATTCTTGTCCCCGGTAACATTGCGGCTGATCACATTTACGCCTGCCCCTGTTTCGAAAAACGGTTTATTTTCTCCCTTCAGCAGGTAAAATCTGAGAAACGGGGCCGCACCTATGACAGCGGTTATCCGGCCATCGCTGTCAATAAGTTCAAGGTCCGCCTCGATGCGATACTTCAGCCATTGTTTCGGACTTTGCAGAGATATGGCAGGGGCAATGAGAATCTGACTGGTATGGTTGCCGTCAACATTGAGCCCTGGTCCCACTGTCAACTCCCAGTGAATATTTTCTGCACAGTAACCCTCGCCTGCACTTATCGTAACTAATGTCATACATGCAAACAGCAGGGACAAAAAAGATTTTATCGTCATATATCTGCTCCCTTTTATGATTTTAAACAATTTCATGCTAAAGAAATGATAATGCGGCTTCCATACTTTTTGTATCCTCAACATTCAAAACCTTTTTCTCCGGGACGATCCTTTTTATAAGACCGGTGAGTACCTTTCCCGGTCCTGCTTCGATAAAGACATCGACTCCGTAAGCTGCGATCTCCTTTATCGAATCCTCCCACAGAAGCGGGCTGCTGAGCTGGCGGACGAGTGATGCTTTTATTTTTTCAACATCATTCAGAAGCGCTGCATCCGCGTTGTTGACCAATGGGATGACAGGATTTTTGAGGTGAACGCTATCGAGCAATGCAGCAAGCCTTTCAGATGCTGGGATCATCAACCTGCAATGCGACGGCACACTAACTGCCAGTGCTACGGCCCTCTTAGCGCCGGCAGACTTGCAGCTTTCAATCGCCTCTTCAATAGCGGCTTTTTCTCCTGCGATAACTATCTGGCCCGGGCAGTTGTAATTGGCGGGAGCAGCGTATCCCGACTGCAGCGAGCTGCAAACCGTGTTCACTTTTTCTCTCTCCAGTCCGAGAATTGCCGCCATAAGCCCTTTCCCTTCAGGCACCGCCTCCTGCATGAATGTTCCTCTTTGCTCCGTCAGCCGCACTGCATCGTGAAATGAAATCCCTCCCGCAGCAACCAACGCCGAATATTCACCGAGGCTGTGTCCTGCGACAACTGAGGGTGTTATCCCTTTCTCATACAGGACACGGGATATCGCGGTACTCACCGTAAGAATACAGGGCTGAGTCCTGTACGTTTTATTAAGCTCTTCAGACGGGCCGTTGAAGCAGAGGGATGCAACATCATACCCTACTACCTCAGAAGCCTGTTTGAAAACATCCCTTGCCGTCCCGGAATTATAATAGATATCCTTCCCCATGCCGACATACTGTGAACCCTGACCGGGGAAGACGAAGGCGATCTTCATTTTATGCCCCTTTTGCTTCCTTTATTTTTTTAGTCAGCAGCGGGATGATTTCGTAGAGGTCGCCGACGATACCGTATGTAGCCACATTGAATATCGGCGCTTCGGGATTTTTATTGATGGCGATAATGATGTCCGAGGATTGCATGCCGACGAGATGCTGCACGGCCCCTGATATCCCGCAGGCGAAATATATGGTAGGGCATACTGTCTTTCCTGTCTGACCAACCTGGTGCCGATAGGGGACCCATCCGCTATCCACCGCAGCCCTCGAAGAGCCGACAGCCCCTCCAAGGAGTTCCGCCAATTCCTGTATAAGCTGAAAGCCTTTTGCGTCTCCGAGGCCCCTTCCGCCTGATACAATGATGTTTGCCTCCTGGAGGTTCACCGCGACATCGGATACCTCCTTCACTGTTTCCACTACCTTCGTCCGTGAAGATAGATCTTCTTGTCTTACTGTGATAATCTCCCCTTTTCTGTTTTCATCATACTGTCCGCGCTTCATGACCCTCGGCCTCACTGTTGCCATTTGCGGCCTGTTATTCGGGCAAAGGATTGTGGCCATAATATTGCCGCCGAACGCGGGACGTATCTGGAGGAGATTCCCGGTTGCCTGATCGATCTGAAGCGATGTACAATCCGCAGTGAGGCCTGTCCTGATCCTCGCTGCAACCCTCGGGAAAAAAGACCGGCCAATAGGAGTAGCACCAGCCAGAACTGTTTCCGGCTTATGCTCCTGAATGAGTGCGATGAGCAGTTGAGAATACGGCTCGTCATTAAACTGTGAGAGAATCGGTTCCTGGGATAGATAGACGCTGTCTGCGCCCCACCTGATAAGTTCCTGCGCTTCTGACTCAGCTGCTCCAAAGAGAACAGCAGAAAGTTTCGCTCCCCGGTCGTCCGCAAGTTTTCTTCCGATTCCAAGCAGTTCATATGCTATCGATGAAACCTTGCCGGCTCTCTGTTCAGCAAATATCCACACGCCTTTATAGCCCTGTATATCCGCACCCTCAGGAGCTTCTTTCTGAACTTCACTGATTGCGCCTTCCGGGCAGACATTAAGGCAGGTCATGCACGATTCACAGTATTCATTGATGAATGCCTTCCCGTCTTTCATCTCGATGGCTGAAACAGGACATGATGCGATGCATTCTTCACATCCGGTGCATTTATCTTTATTAATTATTACAGGCATTTGATCCCCCTCAGTTCCTGCAGTAAAGCATCTACCTGTTCTTCGGGTGTGCCCTGAAGTATCTTTCTGTCAGATCTCGCCTCAGGCGAGAAAATATTCTTTACCTGGGTCGGGGATCCCTTCAACCCGAGATCGTTCGCATCAGCCATGATATCCGCCTGCCCCCACGTCTGAATCACCGCCTTTTTCGCTGCCATCTTGCCCTTGAGCGACGGCAGCCTCGGTTCGTTCAGCTCTCTCACTACAGTCAAAAGAACAGGGAGTGAGGACTCGACAACATCGTATCCTTCATCCATGAGCCTCTGCACACGAATGGACGTATTTGCCGCGTCTTCTATTTTTCTCACATATGAGATATGCGGAATATTGAGGAACTCCGCAGTCTCAGGGCCGACCTGTGCGGTATCTCCGTCGATCGCCTGTTTGCCGCAGAGAATGACATCCGCCCCGAGTTTAGCGATCGCCTTTGACAAGGTGAATGACGTCGCCCACGTATCCGATCCGGCGAACGCCCTGTCAGAGAGAAGCACCCCTTCATCAGCGCCCATCGCAATCGCTTCCCGAAGCGCTGTTTCTGCCTGGGGAGGACCCATGGTGAGCACAGTCACTTTGCCTCCTGCTTTCTCTTTCAGAAAAAGCCCCGCCTCGATCGCGTGCAGGTCGAACGGGTTGATGATACTCGGTACGCCTTCCCGGATAAGGGTTCCTGTCTCCGGGTTGATCTTCACCTCGGCGGTGTCAGGGACCTGCTTGATGCAGACAACTATATTCATCGCTCTTTCATCCTTTCATTGCGAAAACTGTTCATGCTGAATATTTCAGCATCCTTGCGAACAAATAAAATCCTGAAACATGTTCAGGATAAAATAATGAACATACCTTTAACGACCACCATGAATTGAAGTGATATTATACGATGTCGATTTTTTTTATGTAAACCCCGATCCGCCGAATTACTCATGAGATCATAGGCATAACCTTAATTATAAAATCCCTCTTTACTCCCCGCGGCCTTATTTTTGCTATGATTATATCAAGCGGCTTTGAACCTGAAATCATTTGCCGCGTTGATTTGATTTCTATCTTATGGGGAGGTGACATTAAAAATGTTGCCCATTGGTCCACTGATGATCGAACACAGGCTGATTGAAAGAATGATCTCCCTCATGGCAAAAGAGCGGGATCGCATGGAAGCATCAAAAAAAGCTGATCCTTCTTTCATCGATACTGTTGTAGATTTTATCAGGACCTATGCCGATCATTGTCATCATGGAAAAGAAGAAAACATACTTTTCAGGGAATTAAAGAAAAAAGATTTATCTGCGGAACATAAAACCATAATGGATGAATTAGTGAAAGAGCATATATGGGGACGGGAAACCACAGGCAGACTTTTCGAAGCAGGCATGAGATAT
This sequence comes from uncultured Nitrospiraceae bacterium, assembly GCA_963718855.1. Taxonomy (GTDB): domain Bacteria; phylum Nitrospirota; class Thermodesulfovibrionia; order Thermodesulfovibrionales; family SM23-35; genus CAVRAA01. Next base: position 11,202 of record CAVRAA010000011.1, read on the forward strand.
TCCAAAGGCGATAGTGACGCTTTTCCTGTTATTCTGGAGTGCATAACCTTATTGGTTGATCTCTATCCAAAGCACATAGAAAAAGAGGACAAACGGTTTTTTCTTCCTGTCATGTCTTATTTCACCCGGGAAGAAAAGGACTCCATGCTGCAGGAGGGCTTTGCATTTGATCAGAACCTTATTCACGAAAAATATAAAGAAGTTGTGCAGCTTGCAGAGGATTTAAAGTAAATACAAATTCAAGAAATCGAAATTACCCATGTCTTCCTGGAGTCAACGCCCCAAGGAGTTGCCTTTGAGCACAACCATTCAAATGGTAACAAACAGTCTGCCTCTCTTAATGATGGGGGTGAATTCTCTTAATATAATCGATGAATCTTATTTTTCGAAGACACTATATTCCCAAGCGTGATCATAAAAGTATTGCTTGTATCAATAAAAACTGTTATCCCCTACTCAGGTAGGATTTACCCCTTTACTTTTTTGCCATAGAATAGCAATAAGAGGAATCTATTGCTATGGATAGAGAAAAGAGAAGGAATAATAGAAAGCTTATAATGAAACCTATCGAGTATTTTTTAGTTCCATCGATAATAGGAAAAACTTTCGATGGGCTCATTACGGACATAAGTGATTATGGAGCATGTCTTTTAACGACATCCCAGCTCAAGGATCGTCAGAGAATAATTATTGAAGACAAGTCATGTTCTTCTGAAAAAGTTGCTATTGTGAGATGGAGTGAAAAACATGATGATATGTTTTACAAAATAGGTCTGGAATTTACTGAAGATCGATCTTTCACGAATATAGAGGGTAAAAGGCGGTATAAAAGACTCAATATTAAGAATATGAATATACGCGGCAAGATGGCATTCGCCAATTACATAAAAATAATAGACATGAGTCTCGAAGGGTTATCGATTGAGACCGACAAGAGGTTGAATATTGGCAAAGAATATATCTTGCACTTGAAATGCGAAGGAAAGACGTTGCCTCTCAAAGGCTCCATTGCATGGTCAAAATTGAAGCAGAACGAGAGGAATAACAAAGGAGATATCGTCCCCATTTATAGTGCGGGCATGAAACTTACAGTTTCTGCGAATGAAATGCGGGAATTTATAAAGTTTATAGAGTTGAGACAAAAGGGAGGGGAAAAACGAGAATATTTCTCTTTAAGCCTCGATGAGCTCAATAACCCTGGAA
>CAVRAA010000012.1:0-122685 GCA_963718855.1 uncultured Nitrospiraceae bacterium
ACATCCCGTATGGTAAATGAACCGATACGCGTTGGTATTGTATCAGGCTATTTTTATGCGCACTCAAACTGGAAAATTCCCATAAAGGGATGGGTTGAGAACATTAATAAAAAGAGGTTCAGCCTTTACGGATATTATACCGGGGAGAAGAATGATCAGGAGACTCAAAGGTCAAGAGGATATTTCACAAAATTTATTGACGATGACCATTCTTTTGAGGATCTTTGTCACATTATACGGAATGATAAACTTCATGTTCTCATTTTTCCGGAAATCGGCATGGACCCTACGACTGTGAGGCTTGGAACACTGAGACTTGCCCCGGTGCAGTGCGCATCATGGGGACATCCCGACACATCAGGGCTGCCGACTATGGATTATTATCTCAGCAGTGACCTCATGGAACCAGTGAATGCCGAGAACTATTATACTGAGCAGTTGATTCGACTGCCTCATCTGTCGGTTTATTATACGCCGCTGGAAGCGCCGATTATTTCTGTAACAAGAGAAAGTTTTAATCTGCATCCTTCATCTGTTCTCTATTTCTGCAGTCAATCGTTGTCCAAGTATCTTCCTTTCTATGATGAAGTTTTTCCGAGAATAGCCAATGAGAATGGAGAATGTCAGTTTGTGTTTATATCAGACAGAAGCACGATTTATTACAGAACAGTTTCGGTCTCGTCTTAACGCCGCATTTAGCAAATTCAACTTAGATGCAGACAAGTATTTAATTTTTTTGCCGCGACTTGACCAAGCGCACTATTATGCGCTTAACGGTTTATGTGATGTGTATTTGGACAGTATTGGATGGACAGGATGTAACTCAACATTAGAGGCCATTGCCTGCAATTTGCCTGTTGTGACACTGCCAGGAGAATTAATGCGGGGACGTCATAGTTTTGCCATTCTTACTATGATGGGAGTAACAGAGACCATAGCATCAACACTTGATAACTATATTACTTTAGCGGTAAAGCTGGGAAATGATTCAGAATGGCGACAACAGATATCTGAAAAGATCGCTTCCAGGAAACATCTGATATATCGGGACGGGGTTTGCATTAAAGCTCTTGAGGATTTTCTTGAAAAGGCAGTCAACGAGAGACAACCCGGCGACGGGTCAAGCTATTTGAAACTCTGTCCCTCGCCGGGGAAGACGCCTTTTTCCACTTCTTCCCTGTAAAGGTTGATTGCTTTCAGCGCTTCGTCTTTCAGGTTTACATACCGTTTTGCGAATTTCGGGAGAAACCGGTCGAACAATCCGATGACGTCGTGCAGTACGAGCACCTGGCCGTCGCAGTAAGGACCCGCGCCGATTCCGATGGTGGGGATCGAGAGTTCCTCTGTGATCTTTTTCGCAAGGCCCATCGGGATCGCTTCGATCAGCAGGGAGAACGCGCCTGCATCTTCGGCGATGCGGGCTTCATCCAGCAACCGCTGCGCGGACGCTTCCGTCTTGCCTTGCACCTTATAGCCGCCCATCCTGTGGATGGATTGGGGGGTCAGGCCGATATGGGCCATGACCGGAATATCCGACCTCGTCATCGCCCGTATCTGCTCAGCAACCTCGGCCCCGCCTTCGATCTTCACGGCAGTTGCCCCTGCTTCCTTGATAAAGCGGCCTGCGTTCCGGACCGCGTCCTCAACGCTTGCCTGATATGACATGAAGGGGAGGTCCCCGATGACCAGTGCGTTGGAGACCGCGCGGGAGACGATCCTTGTATGGTAAATCATTTCGTCCATCGTTACCGGCAAGGTATTTTCGAGCCCCTGCACCACCATGCCCAATGAATCACCGACGATAATCGCGTCGATTCCCGCTTCGTCAACAATCTTCGCAAACGGAAAATCATAGGCGGTCAGCATGGTGATTTTTTTATGTTCGGTTTTTTTCCTGAGGAAATCATGGATCGTTATCTTTGGCATGGTTTATTTTAGCATAAAAAAGGATTCGAGGATTGTAGCGGTCAAGGATTCAAGGATTAAGCATAATAGAACAAGACTTGTCCACTCGAACCCTCTGAATCCTGCGGCTACCGACTTGAATCCTGGATCTTTATTTCCCTAACGGCAGCCGAACGGTAAACGTCGTGCCCTTGTCGCTGCTCTCGACAGAGATGTTTCCTCCGTGGGAGACAATGATCTTTTGGACGATAGCGAGACCGAGACCTGTCCCTTTCTCTTTTGTCGTGAAAAAAGGGAGGAAGATTTTGTTTTTCACATCGTCCGATATGCCGTGCCCCGTGTCGGAAATGGAGATATCGAGAAATCCCTGCGTTCCCCTGGAAGGAGACGATTTCACCGTCAGGCTCCCTCCCCGGGGCATGGCCTCGGCAGCGTTCTGCAGGAGGTTTATGAATGCCTGTCGAAGAAATACCTCATCCCCTCTCACCGAAAATGATCCGTCGACGGCAACCACTGCGGAGATATCGTTTCTTTCATCCGTAACCGATGCGACGCACTGATCGATTATTGCCTTAATGCTTATTGCTGAGAGCGTGAGTTCAGCAGGCTTTGCAAACGAGAGAAAGTCCGAGATGATCCTGTCCATGACGGCAATCTCTTTTGCTATCGCTTCAACCGGGGGCTGCAGGGTGCTCTCCGCCTTTTTTGACAGGAGCTTGGTGTACCCGGCTATCACCGCCATCGGATTCCGCAATTCATGCGCAATTCCTGCGGAAATTTCTCCGAGACTCGATAGTTTGTCTCTCAATGCCATCTGGGATTCGATTGCCTTCAGATGGGTAAGGTCGGTACAAACGAGAAGCTGTCCTATGGTAGCCCCTGTCCCGTCTTTCAGGGGGGTAATGGCAAGGCCCAGCCATATCCTTCTGCCGGACGGCGTTATATAGGCTATTTCCCCCCGTTCAATGAGTTCCTTTCTGCTGAGATAGTCCGTAATCGGTTTTTTCAGCACCTCGCTCTGATGTTTTCCGGCGATCGTTTCTCTTTCGAGTTCGAGGATCCGCTCGGCGGCAAGATTCAGTTTCGTGATTCTCATTTCCTCGTCAAAACTGATCACGCCGCTCGGAACGCTCTGAAGGATATTTTCATTATACCCCTCGATTGCCGTCGCCCTGTCCTCCGCCTTTTTTCTGAGTACCTCAAGCTCTCTCTCTTTTTCCTTAAGCTGCGATACGAGATCATGAAACGTATCGACAACAAAACCGACCTGCGACGCGTCTTTTTCTTTAAGGCTCTTTTTCGTTCTTGTAAAATCGCATCGTCAGCCGGATGAGATAGAGGGAGATGATAATCGTTATGAGAAGTATTGATGAAACTAACAGTATCTCTGTATTCACGTGATCCTATCTATGGAAATACCAGTAAAAAATTTCCTGCCCGAAGAAAAGAGTAATGAGCGCTCCGAGAGCGAGAAAAGGGCCAAAAGGGATTTTTGTCTTTCTCCCTTTCCCCTTGAAAACCATGAGGAACAGGCCTGCAACGGCCCCGGTGAAGCTGCCGAGGAACGTAGTCAGCAGCACCGATTTCCAGCCCATCAGGGAGCCGACCATCGCCATCATTTTGATGTCCCCGCCTCCCATCCCGCCTTTACTGAGCACCGCTATTGCATAGAATAGTCCGCCGCCTGCGAGAAGTCCGGCCAGAGAAGACGTAAAGCCGAGCAGGGAATATCTCATAAACGGGTCGGGCATAAGGAACGATCCGGCGATAAACCCTGCCAATGTACCCGGCAGCGTAATCCTGTCGGGTATGATCTGAAAATCGAGGTCTATGAACGTGATCACGATCAAAGCTGAACAGAAGAGAAAATACACGAGGGTATGCCATTCGGGCCCGAATCTCCAGAAGGTCAGCACATAGAGGAATCCGTTCAATGCTTCAACGAGAGGGTATCTCGGGGAGATGCCTGCCTTGCATGCCCTGCATTTGCCGCCGAGCAGTATGTAGCTTATGATCGGAACGTTGTCATAGGCCCTGATCGGGGTATTGCAGGAGGGACATCTTGATGAAGGGCTGATGACCGACAGATTTCTCGGAAGCCGGTATATGCAAACGTTGAGAAACGACCCGATAACAGAGCCGAAAACGAATACGGTTATGAAGAAAAATATATTCATTTCTATTCACAGACCGGGAAAGGAAATAATCCGTTCGCTCATTCTCGGTCGTCCCTCCCTGCGAGGTACCCCCGATGTTCATCGGGGCTAAACCCGCTCACGGACCATTTCCTTTCCCGGTTTGTAATCAGCAACAGGATAACAATATATACTAAGGAGTTCATAAGTATTACCACATTCACAGATCAATTTTGTCATTCTGGCTTGTCCAGAATCCTTCTTCTCTCAGAAAGATTCCCGACAAGCGGGAATGACAGACGTGGCTTTACTTATCGGTCTTCTTAGCAAACCCGCTCATGGATTGTTTCCTTCCCATAAAACGGAAATTAGGTATCTATCCTGCTTATTTCCGACGCCTTCTTTTTCGTAGATTCAATCTCGGTGTTGAGGCGCTCGATCTCCTGCATGGCATCCGCTATGACGCTGTCTTTCAGGATATTTCGGTCAGGACCCGGCCTTCATCTCATATGCCCTTTGGCCGATCGTTTTCATCAATTCATCTCTTTCCTTTTCCATCTGCTCCGAGCGGTAGAGCAGTTTGAAGACCGAGAGCTCCACCTTTATCCTGTCTGATAACATCGATGCAAACCACTTCAGTTTTTCGACGCCGCCGTCAAAATTATTCTTTAATCGTTTTAACATGCTATTCCTCAGCCGGTCTTAAAGAGTTCAATTTTTCCTTTCCAGAAACCTTCGAGGGTTTTCCTCAGCAGAGGATATCCCTTCAGGTCGGGGTCGTTGCCGATCAGGTCGAATGCCTCTTTCCTCGCCTGATTCAGGAGCGGCGCGTCTCTGACGATATTCGCAATCCTGAGGTCGGGCATTCCCGACTGGCGCGTCCCGAAAAATTCACCCGGCCCTCTGATCTCCAGATCCTCCTCGGCGATCCTGAACCCGTCACTACTTTGTACCATTATAGCAAGTCTTCGCCGTGCGTCCTCGCTGAAAGGTCTGTATGCGAGCAGGACACAGGAGGAATCGTGCGATCCTCTCCCGATTCTTCCCCTCAACTGGTGAAGCTGCGAGAGACCGAACCTCTCGGCATGTATTATAATCATAAGTGTTGCGTTTGGGACATCCACGCCGACTTCGATCACGGTTGTGCTGACCAGGATATCGATCCTGCCTGCCTTGAAAGACGCCATGATCTCCTCCCGTTCCAGCGGCTTGATTCTGCCGTGGATAAGCCCGATCCTGAATTCAGGGAAAACCTTTTCGAATGCCTCTTTGCCGATGACCGCCGACCTGAGGTCTGCTTTTTCAGACTCTTCGATAACAGGATACACAACGTATACCTGTCGTCCTTTCCCCACCTCTTCCCTGATCATCCCATAGATGGCGTCTTTCTGCTGCGGGCTGACCAGAAGGGTTTTTAATGGCTGCCTGTTGGGAGGAAGTTCGTCGATAACGGAATAGTCGAGGTCGCCGTAAAGCGTCAGAGCGAGTGTTCTGGGAATCGGAGTGGCTGTCATGACGAGGACATCGGGGTTGACCGCCTTTTTTTTCAGCAGCGCCCTCTGCATCACGCCGAATCTGTGCTGCTCGTCGACGACCGCGAGCCCGAGGTTTTTAAATACGACCCCTTCCTGGATCAGCGCATGGGTTCCGACAACAATATCGATACCGCCTGAAGCGATCTTATCAAGCGGCCTGTCTTTGCTGCTCCCCGTGAGGAGGCATGCCTTCAATCCCAGGGTCTCCACGATTGAATGGATGTTAATATAATGCTGCCCTGCGAGGATCTCCGTCGGCGCCATAATGACGGCCTGGTAGCCGCATTCCACTGCAACCATCATCGCCATCAATGCAACGACCGTCTTTCCGCAGCCGACGTCCCCTTGTATGAGCCGGGTCATGGGGGAGGGTTTTTTCATGTCGCTGTATATCTCATCAAATACCCTTTCCTGCGCTCCGGTCAGTCGGAACGGCAGCAGGGCAAGAAGGCTTTTCAGGAGCTTTCCACCGGAACGAAACATGATGCCCTTCTCAACGGTGCTGTCCTCTTTTCATGACGGCGAGGCCGAGTTCGAGCATAAAAAGCTCTTCAAAGGAGAGCCGTCTGTGAAAGTCGCTTGTCCCTCTGTTCAGCCTGTCCATAGCAACCTGGCTATCAGGGAAGTGGACCCCTGACAGGCTTTCCCGCAATCCCGGCAGGGTATTCTTTTTCAGTACTTCCAGAGGCATCGTATCATCGATTTCATTGACGTGCCCGTTTACGACGTTGAACATGATTGAGCGCATCTGCCGCACGCTGAGTCCGCTCGTCACCCTGTATACCGGTACAATCCTGTTTGTATGGATTAAGGCGTCGTCATCGTCACTCATGATTTCGTATTCGGGATTGTCCATCTCAACGCCCTATGCCCCGGTAGTGATTCTTTTTGACCGTTCCGCACAGAAGGACTTCCTGCCCTGGCTTGAAATTTTTCTTCAGGAAAGGCTGGTTGAACCATTTGCATTTCAGCAGGCCGCTTCCGTCGTTGACGGTGAGTTCGAATAGCTTCAGATTTCTGCCCGGAAGTTTTATGACATCGGCTGAAATAACCGTGCCGGATACGGTCTCAATGGTGCCGGGCGTGAGATCGCTTATTTTGCGGATGGTGCTGCGGTTTTCGTACCGGGAGGGAAGATAGTACAAGGCATCTTTTAGTGATGTGATGCCGAGACGGTTCAGCAATCCTGCCCTGTGCGGGCCTACGCCCTTTATATACTGGATCTGAAAATCGGAGAGATCCTTAACCATCAGAAGAAGGCGGAGAGAACGTCCTGTCTGCTTCTTCTATACGCATCTTGGAGTATTCGGTTTCGCTCAGGATGTCGATATCCCACCCGGTGAGTTTCATGGCGAGTCTGACGTTCTGGCCTCTTTTCCCTATGGCAAGGGAGAGCTGCTGGTCATTCACTACCACCATCGCAGTCTTTGTATCTTCATTAATGCCTATCCGGTCAACGGATGCAGGGCTCAGCGCCCTCGCAACCAGTTGTCTGGCGTCTTCGGTCCACGGGATAATATCGATCCTCTCCCCCCTCAGTTCACGCACGATGGACTGGACCCTCGTGCCCTTCATGCCGACACACGCGCCGACAGGGTCGATGGCTGTATTCTTCGAGAAGACCGCAATCTTCGTCCGTTCGCCAGGTTCTCTGACGATATTTTTGATCGTCACAAGGCTGTCGTTTATTTCCGGTACTTCCATCTTAAAGAGGGCTGCGACGAACTGGGCACTCGCCCTTGTCACGATGATTACGGGACCTTTCGGGGTAATTCTTACGTCTTCGATATACGCCCTCACGGTGTCGCCTCTCTTCAGGTTTTCATTCGGGAGAGTCTCCTTTATCGGGAGCACCGCCTCAGTTTTTCCGAGATTGATGAAATATGCCCCTTTTTCTTTTCTCATGACGATCCCGCTGACAATCTGTCCTACTTTGTCTTTAAATTCGCTGTAGATAACATCACGTTCGGCTTCGCGGACGCGCTGGAATATTACCTGCTTTGCCGTCTGCGCTGCAATTCTGCTGAAGTCATGCAGGTTGAGGGGGATGTTTATTGCGTCGCCCTCGAATGCTTCAGGAGAAATTTTCTTTGCGTCCGGGAGCGATATTTCTTCGTCTCTGTTCATTACATTCGCGACAATAGTCTTTGTCTCGAATACCGATATGTCACACGTCTTGGGATCTATGGTGAGGTCTATGTTCGTGCGCCCCCCGAACCGTTTCCGTGTGGCGGATAGCAGCGCCGAGCGCAGTGTTTCGACCAACACTTCGCGCGGTATCCCTTTTTCCCTGCTTATCTGCTCTATGACATAACAGAGTTCTTTTGCCACTACAGTTCTATCTCCAGTCTCGCTTTTGTTATTGTGTCAAAAGGGATCCCGACAGGACGGCTGTTGACAAGCAGCGTGATGGAACCGTTCGTTATTTCACCGATCCTTCCGACAATAAAGTTCTGGTTTTCGATCTTTTCCATTGTCACAATGCGTGCGAGTTTTCCCTTATTTTTCTCAAAATCTTTCAGACTCTTTAACGGTCTGTCAAGCCCCGGGGAGGAAACTTCAAGGGTGAACGGGCCGCGGACAGGGTCTTCGATGTCCAGAACAGCCGAAAGGCTTTTGCTGAACAGTTCACAGTCGCCGAGGGAGACTCCCCCTTCCTTATCAATAAAGACCCTGAGCAATAATTTCCCTTTCCCCAAGAGTTCGATATCAGCAACATCTACCCCGTGTTGCTCTGCAACGCGTTCTGCTATCGCAGCAATCTTTTCTTTTATATTCCCGTTCATCAGTAATGCCGGTTCAGATACGTGCACAGGATCAGGATAGTTATTATCAGGGTATCACAAACCGTATTAGGCTACATACCCTTATAAAACAAAAGAGTGGGACGACCCACTCTTAGAATACTCACAACAGGATTATAAAAAATAGTACCAGTTTTCGCGCCGAAAAGCAAATCAGGGGATAGAGTATAACCTGCTATCCCCTGATTATCGACTATTTTACTTATGTGCTGGCTGTTCCGGGGCTGGTGCTGCTGGTGCTCCCGGCGCTCCCGGCGCTCCCGGCGCTCCCGGTGCTCCCGGCGCTCCCGGCGCTCCCGGCGCTCCCTGTTCTGCAGCCGGCTTCGGTTCTTCTGGTTTTGGTGTCTCAGCCGGCTTGCAGCCGACTGTAAATGCCACCAATAACATTAATGATAAAACTAAAGCGATAACCTTCTTCATTAAATTCTCACCTCCTTCCATAAATACTTGCTAATGTAGAATGATGGTACAACGCAACATCATATTTGTCAACCTTAAATTGAGTTAAATTCTATACCGTTAGTTCACAAAAATCAAGTTATTTTTTGTCACTGTCCGATTGTGCCATTTCGCAGATGTTCCGGGTTCCCTGAAGAAGGGTAAAAAAACTCTTTACATAAAAAATATTTTTATGGTATTGTCAAGCCAGCTGTCTCTTTTTTTTCTGGATATTTGAAAAGAAGGCCCGTAGAAAGAACCGATCAATAAGGGGCGATTCGAGAAATCTCGATAATCGCCCCTTATTGTCAGATCAGAAAGGAGCATCACGAGATGCTGATCATTGGAGAAAAGCTGAGTATCATTGCCAAGAGAGTAAGAGAAGCGATGATGAACAAAGAGAAAGGGCCTATACAGGAGATAGCGACTTCACAGTGGAAAGCGGGCGCGGGCATGATTGATGCCAACATCGGTCCTGCAGAGGATGGTGGTGGAGATCTCATGCAATGGATGGTTGCGGCAATCCAGGAAGTTGTGCCGTTGCCCGTATGCCTCGATACCACCAATTACCATGCGATCGAGGCAGGCCTGAAAGTTCACAATAACGAATGGGGAAGGCCGCTCATCAATTCGACCTCGAACGACCCCGAACGATTTTCGATGCTCGAACTCGCGGCAAAATACCATTCCCGGATCATCGGCCTCACTGTCGGCAAAGGAGGCCTTCCCGCTGACGCCGAGGAGAGGGCTTCCCTGGCAGCAGAGATCATGGCCAGAGCGGCGGAATACGGGGTCCCGCTTGATGATCTCTACCTCGACCCCCTTGTCCTCCAGTTAGCGACTTCACAGGACCATTCTTTAAAAGTCATAAAGGCGATCAGGATGTTTCAGGAACTGAATGATCCGCCGATGAAGACAGTCGTCGGTCTCAGCAATATATCAAACGGTTGTCCGAAGTTGCTGCGGCCTGTCCTCAATAATCATTTTCTCGCGCTCCTCCTGTACGAAGGCCTCACTGCTGCCATCGCTGACCCGCACGAAGTCTCACCGACTGTTAAGACGATTGATGTGCTTATGGGGAAAACACTGTACGCCCACTCATATCTTGAGATGTAATGCAAGGAGTAAGGATTAGGGGATAAGCTTCAGCACGTCGAAAAGGAATTTATCCCTTGCCTCATAACCCTTAATCCTGCTTTGAGATGTAATGCAAGAGGTAAAGAGTAAGGGATAAGCTTCTGCATGTAAAAAGGAGTTTATCCCTTATCTCATGACCCTTAATCCCGATTTAAGGAGGAGAGATGGTATTCGTCCCGCCGAAAGAAACGTTTCCCGGTAAGGTTTATTCCGTAACTGCAGGTGCCGCCTCAAAAGAGATGGTATTCGGAGGCGAAAATAGTCTTCCCTTCCATGCCTTTGAGGGCACCTTTCCGAATAAACCTGTCATAGCCTATGAAATCCAGGATGTGCCCCCCGTTGATTGGCCCGAAGAAGTCCGGAAGCCGTATGAGGACGTTTCGCATGATGCCGTGAAGTGGGCAAAATTTTGTCAGGAAACGATGGGTGCAAAAGCAATCGCACTAAGACTCATCGGCACGCACCCTGACAGGGAAGACCGCTCTCCCGAAGATGCGGGGAAGACCGTCAACGCAATTCTTTCAGCGACAGATGTGCCTCTCATTATTCTCGGGAGCAATCACGCTGAAAAAGATGCGGCAGTTTTGATCGCGGCAGCAGAAGCAGCAAAAGACAGAAACTGCATTATCGGAAAAGCGCAGGAGTCCAATTATAAGACGATAGCGGCTGCTGCGATGGCGAACAGCCACAAGTTGATTGCGATGTCCGAGCTTGATATCAACCTCTCCAAGCAGTTGAATATCCTTATATCGCAGATGGGATTCGAAAAGGAGAAGATCATCACAGACCCAATGTGTTCGGCGCTCGGCTACGGTCTGGAATATACGTATTCGGTCATGGAGCGCATACGGCTTGCCGCACTTGCCCAGAATGACGCGACCATGCAGCAGCCGATGCTGGGGGATGTCGGCATGTATGTCTGGAAAGTGAAGGAAACCCAGGCGGCTGAATCGGATGTCCCGCTCTGGGGAGATATCAGGTCGAGAGGAATCGCATGGGAAGCTGTCACGGCAACCGCTTTGCTCATCGCAGGGACAGAGCTTCTTATTATGAGGCATCCGGAAGCAATTGCAGCCGTGGAGAAACTGATAGAGGAACTGACGTAAACAAAAAACGAGGGTTCAAGGATTCAAGGATTCGAGTGTTTAAAGAAAAAGTACTACTCGAACCCTTGACCCCGTGACCCCTTGAATCCTTTTCTTTTTGGAGGTTCAGAATGGCGTTAACTGGCGTTGAGATATTCAAGCTCCTGCCGAAGACCAACTGCAAAAAATGCGGGTTTCCGACTTGTCTTGCCTTTGCGATGAAACTTGCCCAGAGGCAGGCTGCTCTGGATGCATGCCCTGATGTTTCTGAAGAGGCGAAGCAAAAGCTGAGCGATGCGTCTGCCCCTCCGGTTCGCCCGGTTGTATTCGGCGCAGGCGAAAGGGCGGTAAAAATGGGGGAGGAGACTGTGCTGTTCAGGCACGATAAACGTTTTGTGAATCCCTGCGCATTTGCCCTTGAAGTGAAGGATACCCTATCTGAAGCAGAGATACTGGTCAGGATTGAAGAAGTCCTGAACTCGGAGATCGACAGGGTTGGACAGAAACTGAGAGTTGATGCGATTGCGCTGACGAACGAATCGAATGATGCGGATAGGTTTGCTTCTGCTGCAAAAGTCATTGCTGAAAAAGCGCCCCACGTGCCTGTTATGATCTGCTACGGCAGACCCTCAGGCCGCAGAAGGCGCAGTGAAATTCTTTGCCGGTAAAAAACCGATCCTTTACGGCGTCAATACCGGGAATGCGGAGGCGATGGCAGGCATTGCAAAAACATACAAGGCGACGCTTGGCCTGACAGCATCCGCTGCAGGCGGACTCGACGAACTCTGCAGACCTTACAGAAAAGATAAAAACGCTTGGAGTTGAAGACATGCTCATCGATTCCGGGGCGCGCCAGGCAAAAGAGATAGTGGAGCATAATACGCTCATACGGCGCGCGGCGGTCAAAAAGAACTTCAAACCGCTCGGGTATCCGGTCATCACCTTTGCCCGGCGTGAAGACAGCCTCCTTGAAACGCTCGTTGCGTCTGTGGGGGTCGCGAAATACTCATCAATAATAGTGCTGAGCAGCATAGAGAGATGGAAAAACCTTGCCCTGTTTACCTTACGGCAGAATATCTACACTGATCCGCAGGTGCCCATGCAGGTTGAGCAGAAAGTATACGCGATCGGCGACCCGAAACCCGAATCGCCGTTGTTCATCACAACGAACTTTTCATTGACCTATTTTATCGTCTCCGGCGAAGTCGAAAACAGCAGGGTGCCGAGTTACCTTGCCGTCATGGACTGCGAAGGCCTTTCTGTGCTGACCGCCTGGGCTGCAGGGAAATTCACTGCATCAAAGATCGCCCAGTTTTTAAAAGAGAGCGGGGTGGAAAACAGCATCAAACACAGGGAACTCATCATCCCGGGGTATGTGGCGATATTGAGCGGAGCGATAGAAGATAAACTCGATGGATGGAAGGTGACCGTTGGTCCGAGAGAGGCAAACGGAATCCCCGCATTTTTGAAATCGAGAGCAGCGTAATAGAAAACAAGTAGGTAGTAGATAGTAGGTAGCATGTAGGGGGAGGAAGACAATTAATAAAAAATACTTCGATATTTCTTTATTCCTACCTACTACCTACTATCTACTACCTACTATATTTTGATGCATGAGGAGGGCGGATGTCTAAATTAATAGCCTCGGCAGCCATCAGGGGAGCACATCGCCTTGTCCGGCAGGCTGAGGAGATGCTTGCAAAGACCATTGCCGAAAAGGGCGGGCATACACCGTTTGAATTCCCCGATACTGCATATTATCTTCCGATGATTTACGCGATGACGGGTTTTGCCGTAAAGACGTTGTCGGATATGAAGGTCGCGCTCGGGATGGCGAAGGAGCAACTCCATCCGGAACCTGAAGAACACCTCTGGAAGCCTTATTTGGGTGAGGCGCTCGATTCGGGAATGGCGTCGCTCTTTGCCGAGGAGATCATAATGGCTTTGCGTTATGTCCAGGGGCTTGAACCGGCAGTCGACCCCGGGACCGGATATGTATACAACGGCTTTGTTACGGATACTATCCAGAGGAATCTGGGCATACAGCTTGTCGACGGCACGATGCCCGGATTTGCCGCGATCATCGGTGCGGCCCCTGATGACGAAACAGCGGTGAAGATTGTACGTGAACTCCAGGAAAAGAATATCCTCATTTTTCTTTCAGGCCATTCCAATGGAACGAGTGTTACAAGACAACTCTTGAACAAGGGAATTGAACTTGGCTGGGAAACCCGGATAGTCCCCGTCGGGCCTGAGACAGAACATACCATCTACCCCCTGAACTGGTCGGTAAGGGCATCCCTGATTTACGGAGGGAAAAAACCCGGGGATTTCAGGGCGCATCTCAAATACACAAAAGACAGAGTGTTCGCATTCGCCCTGGTGCTGGGCGGTCTTGACGATATCACAGTGGACGACCGGCGCCGGTGCCATTAATATGGGGTACCCGGCGATCTGTGATACCGACATCCCGGTCATCCATCCATCCGGTGTGTGTATCTATGAAGAGGTTGAAAAGGAGTTTGATCATAATAAGATTGTCCAGAAAGCTATCGAAGTGAGGGGACTGAAGATCACCGTCGAGAAGCCCCCTATCCCCGTTTCCTACGGCCCGGCATTCGAAGGCGAGAGGATTCGAAAAGAGGACATGTTTATAGAGTTCGGCGGGGCACGCACTCCTTCATTCGAGTGGGTAAGAATGAGGGAGATGGAGGAGATAGAAGACGGAAAGATAACGATTGTCGGCAAAGAATGGAGAGAACGATACGAACAGGGCGGAAAGATGCCGCTCGCCATTGTCATAGATGTTGCCGGAAGGAAGATGCAGAAGGATTTCGAATCCGTCATAGAGAGGAAGATCCATCACAATCTCAATGAGGCACAGGGCGTCTGGCATATGGGACAGCGCGATATCAACTGGATGAGGATCAGCAACAACGCCAAAAAAGACGGTTTTACCCTGGAACATCTCGGTGTCATTCAGGCGGCCATGACACATGCGAGATTCAGGTCGATTGTGGATAAGGTACAGGTGACGCTTTATACCGATGAAAAGGACGTGCTGGACCTGCAGGAGGAGGCGAGGGCGGCGTACAGGGAGCGTGACCGGAGACTGGGAGGACTTGTCGACGATGCGGTTGATACGTTTTACTCCTGTCTTCTCTGCCAGTCGTTTGCTCCGAGTCACGTATGCGTCATCAGTCCTGAACGTCTCGGTCTCTGCGGGGCATATAACTGGCTCGACTGCAAGGCTGCCTTTGAGATAGACCCGACAGGCGGCAACCAGCCCATACCAAAGGGAGACCTTATCGATGCAAAATACGGGAGATATACCGGTATCGATGAATATCTCAAAAAGGCATCGGGTGGCGCATTAGAGACCTTGAACCTCTATACGATCATGGAGAATCCCATGACCTCATGCGGCTGCTTCGAGTGCATCGTAGCGATTGTTCCCGAGGCAAACGGCGTTATGATCGTGCAGAGGGGGCATACCGCCATGACGCCTGTCGGCATGAAATTTTCGACCCTGGCCGGCACTGTGGGAGGGGGTACCCAGAACCCCGGATTTATGGGAATTGGCAGGAACTTTATCATCAGCAAGAAATTTCTCTCAGGCGACGGCGGGATAAAACGGATCGTCTGGATGACAAAAAACCTGAAGGAAAGCCTGAAGGAGGCATTCAGCCAGAGGGCTGCGGATGAAGGGGTTCCCGACCTTCTCGACAAGATCGCGGACGAAACAGTCTGTGAGGATTCGGAGAAACTTCTGGAGTTCCTCGCAGGCGTCGGCCATCCGGCGCTTGAGATGGAACCGATATTATAGAGAATAGAATAGAGACAGGTAAAGGTAAAGGTGCAGAGAATTAGGAAAACAAAAAAACTTTACCTTTGCCTGTACCTGTGCCTGATTTTTATTTTGGAGGTTATATGGATAAGGTCGTAAAGAGTGCAAACGCGCAGGCGGAACAGATTATAGAATGGGGTGAGGCCCGGAAAATAGAGACGTGTTTTGACAGGGCGCAGAGGATGAAGCCGTGTCCTGTCGGCGCAGCCGGCGCATGCTGCAAGGTATGCCACATGGGGCCATGCCGTCTTATCGGACCAAACGCAGAGGAAAATGCGAGGGGAGTGTGCGGGGCTACGCTTCCGACTGTCTCAGCACGGAATTTTCTCAGAATGGCTGCAGCAGGTTCTGCAGCGCATTCAGACCATGCCCGCGATATGGCGTTTACTCTTCTCGCGGTCGCAAACGGTGAAACGAGAGACTTTAAGATAACCGACGTGAAAAAACTCTATAAGGTAGCCGGAATCCTTGAAATAGAATTTGAAGGTCGTCCCGTCAATGATGTCGCAAGGGATGTGGCCACGAAACTTATAGAGGACTTCGGGCGCCAGAAGGGGGTGTTGAATTATATAAGGAGAGCTCCCCAAAAAACACGTGAACGATGGGAGAAATGGGGCATTATCCCCCGCGGCGTTGACAGAGAAATAACCGAAGCGATGCATCGCACCCATATGGGGGTTGACCACGAGCCCGATAATCTTCTTTTAAGCGCGCTGAAGGTTTCCCTTGCTGACGGTTGGGGCGGCTCGATGATTTCGACCGACATTACCGATATTCTCTTCGGCACCCCGAGGCCGGTGAAGGCAGAGGCGAGTTTCGGGATATTCAAAGAGGACGAGGTGAATCTTGTTGTCCATGGACACGAGCCGTCATTGGCAGAGATGATCGTGGATGTGGTGAACGAACCCGAGCTGGTCGCCTATGCGCAATCGAAAGGAGCGAAAGGCATCAATCTCGGGGGGATGTGCTGCACGGCGAACGAGGTTTTGATGAGGCACGGCATTCCGACAGCAGGCGGGTTTACCAATCAGGAACTTGCGATCATGACCGGGCTCGTTGACGCGATAACCGTGGATGTGCAGTGCATCATGCCGGCGTTGACGGAGCTGTCGAAAAAATTCCATACCAAGGTGATCACCACATCTCATAAAGCGAAAATTCAGGGAGCAGTGCATATCGAGTACGATGAACACAGGGCCCGGGAAATCGCCCGCCTGATCGTGAAGACAGCTGCCGATAATTTTGCTGAACAGGAAGAAAGAAGGGAGTCATATAACCGATACATTTCCGGTCATTGCCGGGTTCTCGCACGAGTATATAGAGTATATGCAGGGAGGACGCTGGAGGGCGTCGTTCAGGCCGCTGAACGATGCGATCATGGCGGGGAGAATCCGCGGTGTGGTCGGGCTTGCAGGGTGTGACAATCCGAGGGTTCCCTCACAGGGACTTCACCGGTTCCTCGCGACCGAATTGATCAAGGCAGGACGTGCTCATTGTTTCGACCGGATGCGGTTCCGCTGCATGCGGCACTGCGGGGTATTTAATACCCGAGATGGCACTGGAGAACGCGGGGCCGGGTCTGCGGGAGGTGTGCGAGGCAATCGGTATCCCGCCGATACTGCATCTCGGCTCATGCGTAGACAATTCGAGGATACTTACGATTATGTCGGCCATGGCTGCGGAAGGCGGACTTTCCGACGAGATCGGCGGCATGCCTGCTGTCGGCATTGCGCCCGAGTGGATGTCGGAGAAAGCAGTTGCAATCGGCTGCTATCTCGCCGCATCCGGGGTGCCGGTGATTTTCGGCGGTGAATCGCCTGTTGAGGCAAGCGGGGAAGTAACCAGGATAATGACTGATGTCTGGTTCGAACGGTTCAGGGGGTGCCTGCATTTTGAGCCGGATCCGGAAAAGATACTCTCATTGACCCTCGAGTATATCGATAAGGCGAGAGCAGCGCTGAAGCTGAGAGCATATGAACCCGGAAAGTTCGGCGCCGAAAGAGTGCTCATGGATATGGCGGATAGAAGAGAACTTACAAGAGCGGCAAAGCCGCATATCGGGATATATTAATGACAGGTAGAGGTACAGAATGAGAACAGGTAAAGGTACAGAAAAAAGACAGGTACAGGCCTTTTCTATATCTGTGCCTATACCTTTACCTGTCTACCTTTACCTGTAGTTTTCTGGAGGTATGATGAAGGCTCAAGAGATTGATATTGACAGGCAGATCGGCGAGGTCGGCAAAATCCTTGGCAACCAGGACAAGAAGAGAGGAATATTGATCCATGCACTGCATAAGATCCAGGAAGACAACGGTTATCTGTCCGGAGAGGCCCTCCAAAAGTTATCGAAGACCCTGGACATTTCTCTCTCGGAAATTTACAGCGTGGCAAGTTTTTACAAGATGTTTCACTTTAAGCCAAGGGGAAAAAAGATTGTGAAGGTATGCCTCGGCACGGCATGTTATGTGAGGGGGGCCAAGAAAGTTCTGACGGCAGTTGAAGGGGCGTTCACTGTGAAAAGCGGGGAAACGACGGAAGACCTTTCCCTTACGCTTGAGACTGTTGGATGCGTGGGCTGCTGCGGACTTGCACCCGTGGCTACCGTCAACGATGAAGTGCTCGGAGATATTATCGGGGAGAAGAAAATCGACAGATTCATACAATCAATACAACACGACGGAACGCTATGACGATCGAAAAATTAGAAAACATCGAAGCCTCTCGAACCTCAGGTCCCGGCTTCTTGCGGAAATGTTTCAGCCGGGGAAAAAAAGCATTAAGGTCTGCTGCGGACTTCCCTGCAGCACGCTGGGGTCCCACAAGGTCGCGAGTGCCCTGGAGCAGGAGTCGGCACGAAGCGGAATCAGGTAGATGTGGTAAAGACCGGATGCCAGGGTCTCTGCCAGAGGGGTCCGATCATGCAGGTTGAACCGCAGGGATATTATTACCAGAGGGTGCGTCCGGAAAAGGCCCGTGAGATTATTTCCATTACCTATGGTGCCGGATTGCCTGCGAATGAGTTTACCTACAGGGATTCTTTTCTCGACCAGCCAACACCACTGCTGAAAGATGTCCCTTTCTATAAAAAGCAGATGAAGATCGCGCTCAGGAATACCGGCAACATCGACCCGTTCAATATCCTTCACGATATTGCTGCCGGGGGATATCGTGCCGCTGAAAAAATGTTTCTGCCATGAGCCCTGAACAGGTCCTTGAGGAAATGAAAAGGTCCAACCTCAGAGGACGCGGCGGGGCGGGATTTCCGGCGGGGTCAAGTGGGCGCATACGAAGAAAGCGCCGGGTGCCGTCAAGATGGTAATAGCGAACGGCGATGAGGGTGATCCCGGGGCATTCATGGACAGGTCGATTATGGAAGGAGATCCCCACAGTCTGATCGAGGGGATGCTCATCTGTGCGTATGCAATCAGATGCCCGTCTATGGGTTCATCTATGTCCGTCATGAATATCCCCTTGCCATTAAAACTCTTAAAACAGCTATCAGACAGGCGGAGGAGATCGGGTTGCTGGGAAGAATATCCTCGGCACGGGGTTTGATTTTACGGTGCATATCAGGGAAGGTGCGGGAGCCTTTGTCTGCGGCGAGGCTACCGCGCTCGTTGCATCGATAGAAGGCAACAGGGGTTTCCCTCATGCCCGGCCTCCCAGGGTTTCCGAGCTGGGAGGAGGACCGTGGGGTTATCCTGCGAATCTGAATAATGTGGAGACCTATGCCTGTGTGCCGCCGATCATAGAAAAGGGCGCGGATTGGTTCTTAAGTATAGGGACTCAGGGTTCTCCCGGCACAAAGGTATTTTCTCTTGCCGGGAAAGTGAAAAATACAGGGCTTGTTGAAGTCCCGATGGGAATAACCCTGAGGGAGATCATATTTGATATCGGCGGCGGGATCATCGGCAACAAGAAGTTCAAGGCGGTCCAGACAGGAGGACCTTCCGGCGGCTGTATCCCCGAGCAGTATCTCGATCTGCCGGTTGATTTCGATTCGCTCTGGAAGGTCGGATCGATCATGGGGTCAGGCGGCATGGTTGTCATGGACGAAGACAACTGCATGGTCGATGTCGCAAAATATTTTCTCTCTTTCTGTCAGGCTGAATCATGCGGAAAATGCCCGCCCTGCAGGGTCGGCACGTACCAGATGCTTCAGATACTTGAAAGAATTACATCAGGACAGGGTGAGGAAGGCGATATCGAGAGGCTTGAAGAACTGGGCAACCTTGTTATAAAGGGTTCTCTTTGCGGTCTCGGGAAGAGCGCGCCAAATCCTGTTCTTACGACCATACGGTATTTCCGCCAGGAATATGAGGAACATATCAGGGACAAGTACTGCAGGGCGAAGGTCTGCAGCCTCGGGCTTTTTGCGATCGATCGCGAGGAAGTGCATTCTCTGCGGCCTCTGCAAGCAGGCATGCGCTTTTGATGCAGTAAAGGAGACGCGGAAGAGTTTTTTTATCGATCAGGATTACTGCACAAAATGCAAGGCATGCTACCATGCATGCCCGGTAGATGCCGTTACGATCATGAAGAAGCGCTATGGCAGACTTGCAGAAGAATTGAAGATCCCTTCTGAGAGCATTGAAGTAATCGAGAGGAGGCAGAAGATGAGGTTAAAGGATATCCTGGAATCAAAACCCTATGAAATAGTCACGATCAACAAGAGCCGCATGGTATCGGATGCAGTGAGCCTCATGAGGGAGAAGAATGTCAGCGGATTGTTCGTGGTCGATGATCAGAATGCATTGACGAGCGTATTTACCGAACGGGACATTGTTCGGTGTGTGTATGACAATACACCGACGAGCGAAAAACTTGAGAATCTCATCATGCGTGATATTACAACCTTCGACCCATCGACTGAAGTCAGTTCTGCGATTGCGATTGCTTCCAGAAAAAAGATCACGGCATCTGCCTGTTGTCGAGGGCGATACGATTGTAGGAATGATCACCTTCAGGGATTTAGTGTCCTATCTGCTCCCGGAAATATGTTTTATGGCGGACACGATCTATTAACTCCGAAAGCTGAAATTGGCGAAGGGAATATGAAAGAGGAGAACGGGAAAAAACTCGAAGATATACAGAAAGAAGCGGAAGAGAGGGCATGTCCTGTCCAGATGATGAAATACTTCATGGAGGAATTCATTGAAGGCCCGATGTGCAGCAAGTGTTATCCCTGTTCCCTGGGAACCGCAGAGGCAATGATACGGCTGAACAGGCTCAGCATTCATCCCGGGGATGCCGGTGAATCTGACCGGCGGGCGCTGCAAAGGATTGCCGAACAGATGATCGATGCTTCATTCTGTAAAAAAGGGAAAGATACCGGCAGGTTCATCCTTTCGACAATGGTCAGCATCAGAGGAAGAAATAAGGCAACATCTTGCCGGCATCTGTCCGAAAAAGGAGTGCAGAGGACTTGTCGAATACATCATTAGGCCGGAGTCCTGCATCATGTGCGGGAAGTGTCTGGAAGTGTGTCAATACAATGCCGTTATCGGGGAACCAAGGGAGAGGTATCCGTTCCGGATATCTTCCCTTCGAGATACGTCTGCAAAGGTGCACACGATGCGGAGAATGTATGAAAGTCTGCCCGACCGGTGCGATTGAGGTCATCACGAAGAGCACGGGGGAATTAGTCAACAATGAATAACTGCGTTCAATACGGGAGGGATACATGGAGCAACTGGTCACACTTCAGATAGACGGGAAAACGGTTGCGTTGCCGGCCGGCATGAACATCATCGATGCTGCCGAGCATGCAGGAGTTCATATCCCGAACCTGTGTTATCTCAAAGGAATGAAGGGAATCGGGGCCTGCAGACTCTGCCTTGTTGAAGTCGAGGGCCTTAAGGCCCCCGTCATAGCCTGCAACACAAAGATCAGGGACGGCATGGCGGTTTCTACAAAAACAGAAAAGATACAGGAGATCAGGAAATTCGTTATTGACCTTCTCCTCTCCATGCACCCCCTCGACTGCATGACGTGCACAAAGGCGGGCGCATGCAACCTCCAGAAGTATGCCTATGATTTCGGGCTGAAGGAATCCTCGTTCACGCGAAAGAAGTTCGGCTATCCCACTGATGCGGCAAATCCGTTTATCAAGAGGGACCCCGACTATTGCATCCTCTGCGGAAGGTGCGTCAGGGTCTGCAAGGAACAGGGGACGAACGTCCTCGAATTCATGGGGAGGGGCATCGAATCAAAAGTAGTCACTGCTGACGATAAACCACTTCAGGAATCGGGGTGCACATTCTGCGGAAGCTGCGTTGACGCGTGCCCGGTCAACGCCCTCCTTGAATCCGACAGGCTGCGCAAAGGAAGAGAATGGGAATACGAGAAGATAAAATCGGTCTGCCTCTTATGCGGAAACGGTTGTGACATCACCGTGAGCACGAAAGACGGCAGGATACAGAAGATCAACGCCGGAGCAGAGGCCGGTTCTGCAGAGAACTATATCTGCGCATACGGCAGGTTCGGATTTGACTGTATCGAAGCGGAGACGCGGCTCACCTCTCCGATGAAGAGGGTGAACGGCGAACTGAAGGAGACGAGCTGGCAGGACGCCCTCGGCATTGTTGCCGATAAACTGAAACAGGCGGGAAATGAAGCGGGGTTTATCAGCATAGCGGGTATCGGCAACGAAGATGCCCTCACACTCAAAAAGCTCGCGCGGGATGTCGTGAAAACGAAGAACATCGATACGACGCTGAGCCTTTATGCGGGAAGCGATTCGCTGAAGAATTCACAGACGGCGGATATCGATACAGCAGACCTTATTCTCCTCGTGGGGCTCAATCCTATCCCAGTGGAAAAGGATATTGCCGGCGCTCGACACTGCGGTGAGGAGAAGGGTGGGCAGAGGAGCAAAGCTCATCATTGTCAATTCCGAAGACACAAGGTTGGAGGAGGTGGCAACGCTCAGCTTCAAAGGGGATGAACTGATTGCCCTCAAAGGCATCGCAAAGGCCCTCATCGGAAAAGGGATGAAGGCTGACAAAAAACTCGCATCTTCCGTGAAAGACGCCGAAATTGCAGAATCCACTGAAATAGCTGCAAGCCTCATTGCCGGGGCCCGATCTCCCCTTATCTTTTCTTCTCCGGCGTTGTTTAACGCTTCTTCCAATATTGCGCTCCTAAAAGGGAAGATTATTTCGGTCGGACTCGAGAGCAATGCACGCGGCGTGGCGATGATGGGTTTGAGCACGGACGGGAAAACGTATAAAGAGATGATAAAGGAGAAGATGGCGGTCCTCTATGCCGTGGGTGAAGTTCCTCTGGCGAAAAGGCCGGATGCCGGTTTCCTTGTAGCCCAGAATTCGCACCTGACAGAGCTCGCGAAACAGGCGGATGTCGTGCTTCCTTCCGCAACCTTCCTTGAATCTGCGGGAACTATTATCGATTATATGGGCAGAATAAAGCATCTTTCGAAAGCGGTTGAGCCTCAGGGAGAAGCGAAAAGTCATACGGATATTTTTATGGCCCTCGCCAAGGCCATGGGCTCTGTAATAAAAAGACCGACCGGGGCCGAAGTCACCAGGGCTGCGAAGGTAAAGACGAAACTTGCATTTAGTCCGTTTGACAGGGAGCAGGGGCTTGATGCAGCGCCGGAAGAACTGATCGAATCCGTGAACGTTTCGGTTATCAATGGTTCGCGGCTTCTGTGGCTGAAAGAGACTGAGAAGACGATACCAGCTTAGTATTTATACGGGGAGGTCTGCAGCGGAAAGAGAGTATGTTCGCTTATTCTCGACCCCGATGAAGCCGGGGTCTCCGAGGCTTTTGTCTCTTTATTTCAGACTATAATTGACTATCGGCAAAAAAACCCGCTCACATACTCTCTCTCCGCTGCATGCAAAAAAATTGAATAATATGAGATAGAAATGTACTTGTGGTTCAGCGGCTTTTTGCGCGCGTCAGACCTTTTCTATCGCTTCCTCAAACAGCTTGATGTTCTCCTGCGAGTCCGGCGCCTGTTTTGCCTTTTCGAGTGACATCTTTGTGATCATCGCAAGTTTTACCTGAGCCACGAGGCCTCCCTTGGCCTTGGCTATTGAGAAATAGCCTGCGAGAATATTCCCCATTGCGTCTTTAACCTCTATTTTTTCTGCTCATTATTTTTTTCTGCTGCAACGTCTTTGAGAAACTCTACCGCTGCTACAACACTCTTAAGTCCTTCGTTCAACTCGTAGATTTCGTTTCTTGATTTGATCTCCGGCAACTGAACGTCAAGCTCTCCCTGAGAGATTTTGTTGGTGGCCTTCGTCAGGTTTGTGATGTCTTTGATAATCGTTCTTGAAAAAAACAGTATGATGAGACCGGCCAGCACGATAGAGAGACCTATTATGGTATAGAGCAATGAGCCGATAAATTTCTGTTTATCAAGAACTTTCTCGACCGCCATATCCACGCCTATCACTGCGATGGTATTTCCGGTTTCATCTTTCAGCGGGGCATAGCCTGACAGGAATGTCCCCCACTTGTCTGTATAGAACTCAGGGGAAGCAGTTGCCGCAGTAAACCCCTGCACGAGCGCTTCGTCATAGTCGGTGTATTCTTCCCCGATTTTTGCGAAATCATCCGGTGTTTCCAGATAGGCGTCGTCGGCAAGGAAAAACATCTTTTCTCCTTCTTTCCGCAGGACATAGAAGTTCGCAAGGTCTTTGCTGTTTTTCCTTAACCCGAGGAGAAAACCTGCCACTTCCTTATACTCTGCCGTCTCCTCATCGCCTGCCTTCAACAGGAGCATTTTTTTCAGGATGTCGCCCTTGACCTGCGTCGAAGCTACGCCTATGACTTCGGTCAACTCTTCCCTGACCGTTTCTTTCAGGGCTTTTTTCGCCTCGTTATACGTAGAAAAATAGGTGAGTCCGGTTATGAGGAGGATTAAAAGAATAAAACTGACAGTCAGTCTGAACTGCAAGCTGTTATAAAACCTTACCATGTTGGTCACCTCGTAAGTATTGGATGGAATTATACCAGATTAGGGGCAGCGATGGTAAAAATATCCCGGCACGGAACGCAAATAAATCCGCCGGGAAATGTCGTATAAACCTGTCAGTTACTGCATCCTTCGTGTATACTATTTAGCATCCAATGGAAGATATTATCAATATCAAAATACCTGTCTTCGAGGGGCCCTTTGATCTTCTTTTACACCTGATCAGGGAAAACAAGCTCGATATCTACGATATCCCCATTTCTGTCATCACAAGCCAGTACCTTGAGTATATCGAGATCATGAAGGAACTCAATCTCGAAATAGCCGGCGACTTTCTCGTAATGGCTGCAACCCTTATCCAGATAAAATCGAGGATGCTCCTTCCGCCTGATGAAGAGGCCGCTGCCGAGGAACAGGAAGACCCCCGGCTCGATCTAGTCCAGCGGCTGCTCGACTACCAGAAATACAAGGGAGCTGCGTCTGACCTGAGGACAAAGGAAGAAGAGTGGATGAGGATATTTCATAAGGAACCTCTGGCCGAGGAAGGGGAGGAAGAAGGAGAACTCTACCTTTTTGACCTGAGCCTCTTCGATCTTCTGGATGCCTTCAAAAAGATACTTGATAAAGCCCCGCCTGAAATTGTCTCCATTACAAGAGAAACCCTGACGGTAAAAGACAAGATGTCGATGGTTATGGAAATTCTCGAAGGAAAGGAAGCGGTCCGGTTCGAGGACCTCTTCAGGGACGGCATCTCGAGAGTGCAACTCATCATTACCTTCGTCTCCCTCCTGGAGCTCATCAGGCTCGGTCTCGCGAGGGTGTACCAGGAGAAGCAATTCGGGAATATCTGGGTGATAAACCCTGCCAATCAGCCCACCGCTGTTCAAGAGCCGTAAAGCCGAAAAAAAAGATGCCTGGACTTCCCTTCCGGGTTAAGTCATTGCATCTGCCTTCGGAGAGCGTGATCAAAAAGAAAAGATAAAGAAATATGAAGGACATACAGAGAGAAATAGGGCGTCTCAATCCGAGACAGAAAGAGGCGGTCCTGCATACGGAGGGACCGCTCCTCATCCTCGCCGGCGCAGGTTCGGGAAAGACAAGAGTCATCACCATGAGGACCGCCTATCTCATACACACGGGTATCAAGGCCGGGTCTGTCATGGCGGTGACTTTTACCAATAAGGCTGCCGGGGAGATGAAGGGAAGGGTGAAGTCCCTGGTGAAGGACGGGACGCCCATTATCTCTACCTTTCATTCCCTCTGCCTCAGAATTCTGAGATCTGAGATCGAACGTCTCGGCTACAGAAAGGACTTCACCATCTACGATACCTCCGAGCAGGTTTCGCTCCTCAGGAACATCCTGTCGGAGATCAAATTCGGCGACAAAAATTTCAAGGTGGAATCCATTCTGGAGAGCATCAGCAAAACGAAGAATGACCTCTCGCCTACCGACGCCGTCCAGTCGGAGAATCCCCTGGAAGAGGTATCGGCAATGCTGTATCCGAGGTATCGCGAGGCGCTGAAGTCACTGAACGCCCTCGATTTCGATGATCTTCTCCTGCTCACACTGAAGCTCTTCAGGGAACATCCCGATGTTCTCGAAAGATACAGGGAGCGGTTCCGCTATATCATGGTTGACGAGTATCAGGATACAAACCGCGTTCAGTATCAATTCATAAAGCTCCTTGCGGGCGAAAGAAGGAACCTCTGCGTGGTCGGGGACGACGACCAGTCTATTTACGGATGGAGAGGGGCCGACCTCGGCAATATCCTCGATTTCGGGAAAGACTTTCCCGAGCGCCGTCACAGTGAGGCTCGAACAGAACTACCGCTCCTTTGACCATATCCTCAGGGCTGCAAACGGCGTGATAAAGAACAACAGGAGGAGGATGGAAAAGACCCTTTGGAGCGACAGGGGGATGGGGCCGAAAGTGAATATTTTCAAGGCAGCGGACACGGAGGCAGAGGCGGAATGGGTTGCCGAGAGGATATCCATGACAAGGTTCGAGAAGGATATCCCCTACGAGGATTTTGCGGTCATTTACCGGGCGAATATTTTTTCAAGGCCTTTCGAGGCGGCCCTGAGGAGCCCGGAGAATACCCTACTCGGTCGTGGGCGGGACAAGCTATTTCGAACACAAAGAGGTCAAGGACATCGCGGCCTATCTCAAGATAATCGCAAACCAGTCCGACGACCTGAGCCTTCTGAGGGCCGCTGCCGCGCCGAAGAGGGGACTGGGGCCTTCAGCCCTGTCCGCACTTTCGGATTTCGCGCGGTCCAATTCCCTCAGTCTGCTCGATGCATTCGGTAAGGCGGTCCGACTTGCCGGGCCTTGGCCAAAAGGTTGTCGCCTCGGCAAAAACCCTTTTTGATTTGATCGGCCGTTATCGGGACATGTTCAGGAAAGGCCGGAGAATGGGCGATACCCTGAAAGCACTGATCGAGGAGATCAACTACAGGGATTACATCAGCGGCCTCTATAAGACCCCTGAAGCAGCATTCAGGAGGATGGAAAATCTGGACGGCTTTGTCGATTCAATAGCCCACTATGAATCAGCCGAAGAATCGCCTTCCCTCCCCGGGTTTCTCGAAACAATGGCGCTCACGGACCTGCTGAAAGAGAAGGAGGAAAAAAACGTACGGGGAGTTACTCTCATATCCTTCCACTCGTCAAAAGGCCTGGAATTTCCCGTGGTATTCATCGCGGGCGTGGAGGAGGACATACTGCCGCACAAAAAATCGGCGGCTACGGATGAAGATGTCGAGGAGGAAAGAAGACTTTTCTATGTGGGAATAACCAGGGCGATGAACGAACTCTACATCACCCATACGGACCATAGATTGAAGTACGGAAGGGACAAGGTTTCTGTTCCTTCCAGGTTTCTCGATGAGCTTCCGGAGGAGTCAATAAAGAAAGTCGACAGGTTCGAGAAACTTTCCCCTGAACAGGAGAAGGTCTACGCGAAGAAATTCTTTGCCGACATAAAGAATATTCTCAGAGACTGATATTCCAAGCTATTCATAACCGGCGCCTTATGTTTGTCATTCCACGGCTTGACCGGGGAATCCAGACTTGAGGCACATGGATGCCCCGATCAAGTCGGAGCATGACAGTTGGTTGTCGAATCATTAGCCAATATTTTCAAATTACTTCTTCCTGAACGCTTCGGCGAAGGGATTATTTGCAAACCTCTTCGGTCCTCTCTCCCTGCTCTCAGCCGGGGTTTCATTTTTTACCTTCATTTTTCCCACTTCTTTCAGCGACCCGTCAGAACTGACCTGCCTGCTCTTCATTGACAGAGAGATGCGTTTCCTCTGGAGGTCCACATCAAGGACTGTGACGAAAACCTTCTGATGGACCTTCACAACATCCGCCGGGTTTTTCACGTACTTGTCGGAAAGTTCGCTTATATGGATAAGACCATCCTGGTGAACACCGATATCCACAAATACGCCGAAAGCCGTGATATTGGTGACAATGCCCGGAAGTCTCATCCCGCTTCTGACGTCTTCGATCTTTTCAACTCCCTCTGCAAATCTGAAAGATTCGAATCTTTCCCTGGGGTCGCGGCCCGGCCGGGAGAGTTCGAGCCATGATATCGCTTAAGGTAGGCATGCCGACCGAATCGGTCACATACCGGGTAAGATCAATGGTCTTCCTGATGTCATCTTCCTTTATTAGGTCGGCAACGGAGCATCCCCTGTCTTTCGCCATAGCATCCACGATGTGATAACTTTCGGGATGCACGGCGCTTCCGTCAAGAGGATTTTCTCCGTCCCTGATGCGCAGGAAGCCGGCTGCCTGCTCAAAGGCCTTTGGCCCGAGGCGCGGGACCTTCCTGAACTCCCCCCTCGACCGGAATGGGCCGTGGTCATTTCTGAATTCAATGATTTTCTTTGCAAGCTGCGGACCCAGCCCCGATACATAGGTAAGCAATTCTTTGCTGGCGGTATTTACCTCAACCCCCACGCCGTTCACGCAACTGACCACGACGTCATCAAGGCCCCGCTTCAAAGCCGGCTGGTCGACATCGTGCTGGTACTGACCGACCCCGATTGCCTTCGGGTCTATTTTCACCAGTTCCGCAAGGGGGTCCATCAGCCGTCTGCCGATAGATACAGAGCCCCGCACTGTTACGATCCTGCTCCGGGAATTCTTCACGCGCTGTTTCGGAAGCGGAATATATCGAAGCGCCGCTCTCGTTCACCATTACGACAGAGATATTCTCCGGCAGGCCGATGCTTCTCACAAAGGTTTCTGTCTCCCTGCCTGCAGTCCCGTTTCCTATCGCGATTGCTTCTATCTCCAACCGTCCGCAGAGATCTTTGATCTTCTCAGCCGCCTCTGAAGCGCCTTTCTCCGAGAAATGCGGATAAATGGTATCGTTAGCGATAAGCTTTCCCTGTCTGTCAAGGCAGACAACCTTGCAGCCTGTCCTGAAGCCAGGGTCTATTGCAAGGACGTTTTTCCTTCCGAGGGGAGGCGAGAGGAGGAGCTGCCTCAGGTTTTCGGCGAATACTCTGATGGCCTCTTCATCCGCCCGCTTTTTGGCGGAAAGACGTGTCTCGGCCTCGATTGATAATGAGAGAAGCCTCTTATAACTGTCGTGCACAGCGGTTTTCACCTGCTCAGATGCCGGAGAAGTTCCCTTTACGAACAGCCCCTCAAGGAGTGCGAGCGCGTCTTCTTCGGGCGGCGTGGTCCTGAGCATGAGAAACCCCTCTTTCTCACCGCGCCGAATCGCGAGGACTCTGTGCGAAGGTGCGTTCAAAACCGGCTCTTCCCATTCGTAATAATCCCGGTACTTGATCCCATCTTCCTCTTTCCCTGAAACGACTTTCGATTTCATCACGCCCTTGCGCATATAGAGGTCCCTCATCCGCTCACGCGCGCCCTTGTCTTCACTCACCCACTCTGCAATGATGTCGCGTGCGCCAGCGAGTGCATCCGCCATGGATTCCACCCCTTTTTCAGGATCGACAAAGGCAGAGGCTTCGCCTTCGGGGTCGATTTCTCCCTGTTCGAAAATCATTACCGCAAGCGGTTCAAGTCCCTTCTCCTTCGCTATCATCGCCCTTGTGCGCCGCTTCGGCCTGAAGGGAAGATAGATATCTTCAAGTTCAGTCATGGAAGAAGCGCGTTCGACCTTTTCTTTCAACTCATCTGTCATGAGCCCTCGTTCGTCGAGAGATTTCAGGACCGCCTCACGCTGCTTGTCCAACTCCGCCAATTGATCGAGCCTGTCTCTGATCGCCGTAATCGCAACCTCGTCAAGGGTCCCTGTTGCTTCTTTTCTGTACCTCGCAATAAAAGGCACCGTCGCCCCTTCTCCGAGCAAAAGCGCAGTCGCTTTCACCTGTGCGGGTTTTATCTCAAGTTCATGCGCAATAATCGAAATATGTAGTTCCTGCATCCTGTTCTTTTCTCCTTATCTTTTTGCCTTTACCGGCTCCGGCCATTCATCTTCTCATGCTCCTATAGTTTAACATTACTCAATCCGCAATCTGCCCGCATCCTGGCGTCGAGGTTTCATAATTCATTTTGTCATTCCCGCTTGTCGGGAATCTTTCCAATTCCCCCTTTCCGCACTCAGGCGGATTCGCCGAGGCGGAAGCAAAAGGGGTGAGGGTGTTGTGCTTGTCATTTTTGAAGCTCATCTGGAATGTCAAAGAAAAGAGGATATGAACCCCGGATTTACAATTTAGTCATGCTAGAGTAACAATGGGGTCAGACTTGCCTATTGACATTTCAGGGAATGATTGATGTTCTTCATGCATGGCACGGAAACCGATGATAGAGTTTGAGGGAGACCGTTTTATCATGTAATAACTCGGGGCAACCATAGGCAAAAGATATTCAAAGAGGAAGACGACTTCACAAGATACCTTTAAATAATTTCCGAAGTGCAGAGCGGCGAACAGGGGCATACTCTTTATCAGCTATAGCCGCTGCGATAGAAGAGGCATATGGAATATAGCTTATTGAGATCAGATCGAAAGGCAAAAGGCGGGTGATATCTACAGGGCGGAAGGTTTTCAGCCAAGTGGCAAGGCCATACGGATATAAGGGAAAAGAGATAGTGGCCTATACGAGGAAAGACCCTGCTATAATTACACGATACCTAAAAGATAAGACGGAGCACAAAATCGAAGCTGAAAAGGTGATCGAAATTCTGAAGAGAGAACCAAATGTCAATAGGCAAGCCTGACCCCATGATTCATCGACACATGATTCATCGACACATGATTCATCGACACATGATTCATCGACACATGATTCATCGACAGCGACGTGCCAACGGGGGCGCGTCAGAGGTAATGACTTGGCCGGGCGGCATAGCTCCAGCGTTAGGGCTATGAGTATGGGACAGAATTTAGACGAAGTAGAGAACCTGTACGATACGGTAGCAAAAGAATATGCAGAAGCATTTTCCGGTGAACACGAAAAGAAACCGAAGGACCGGGAAATACTCCGCAGATTCGCGCATGAGATCGGGGACAGAAGGCCTGTCTGGGATTTTGGCTGTGGTCCGGGTCAAACCACAAAATACCTGAAAGATCTTGGAATCGAAATCTCCGGGCTGGATCTATCCGGCAAGATATTGGAACAGGCAAGAACACTTCATCCGGAGATAAACTTCAGAAAAGGAAATATTCTTGATGTCGAATTCGACGACGACTCGATAGCCGGTGTTGTGGCCTTCTACGCAATAGTTCACTGGACAGAAGAACAAGTAGAGAGAGCATTTCGTGAAGTATTTCGGGTATTACAGCCAGGTGGAATATTCCTTTTCACCTACCACATTGGTGAAGAGACAATCCACATAGACGAGTTTCTCGGTAAGGAAGTCGATATAGACTTCATGTTTTTCACCTCTGATTTCATTTTCAGTTGTCTGAAGGGCAGTGGATTTAATGAAATAGAGATAATCGAGAGAGAACCATATCCCGGGGTGGAGTATGAAAGCCGAAGGGCGTATGTGTTTGCAAAAAAAACAAAAGAGTAGTGGGAGATGTTGATTCATATCGTGAATAGAGTATCTTGCTGCGCTATCCCCGCAACATTCGCTTGTCTTATGGCTGTCTCAGCCGAAGCGATGAGCAGCACCTTGCAGATTAATTCTTAGCCTCAGTCAGTTTGCCGTTAAGGAATTTGTGAATTATGCTGGACACATATGTCTGATAAGGGAGGCCCTCGCTTAATGCTTTTCTCTGTAATTCGTTTAAATCTCTTTCGGATATCCTTATGTTTAGTCGTTTATCTTTTTTTAATGTATTTCGGGCGTACTGCATCAGTTCTTTTTTCCTTTTAGAAAGGTTTTTTACCGGGACCCATTCACCTTTTTCAAAACTGGCAAGGATTTCCTTTTCTTCATCTGACAATTTAGTTTTCATGGCTTTCCTCCAAGGTATTTTTCTGTAGCCCTTCTGTTGGGGATAATCGTTTTTAGAAATATTTCATCTTCATTTTCAATATAAGGGACAATATATGCATAATTATCAATACCAACTACCATGATCCGCTGCCCGGGATATTTTTGCTGGTTTGGATGTTGATAGTCGTCCAGCAAAGCTCCTTTTTCAAGGGAGAAAATCACATCTTCAAAGCTTATTCCTCTTGATTCTTTCAGTACATGGCTTTTTACAGAATTCCAGTTGATATGCTTCATCAACTTTACAATATCACATTGTGTGCATTTTGGCAATACACATGAGGTGGTTGTTACTTTAAGTTCAAGCTAAAGTAAACCACACTTGCCTTACTTGCCTTTTGATATGGATCAGAAAACATTCAAAAAGAGAGATAGAAAGATATTTAATGAGCCAGTTATTGTGATATACTTTCGGCATAAAAAAATTATGCATACGAAATGTTGGAGGCTTTATGAGGTTTAAACTGGTGTTAATTACTCTGTTATTTGCAGCGTCATCACATGAAGCGTTTGCAGATGATTTCGACATGAGATTGACTGCAGGGAATAAAGCGCTCTCTTCCACAGAGGGACAAACCTATGAACAGTCACTTAGCCCGGCAATTCAGTCTGCAATGATGAAATGCCTCCCTCCCGGCTCACCGTATACCGGGCATTTTGCATTGATAGGAAACGTGTTAAGGTCGGGCAAGGTTACCTCTGTTGAAGCACGACCAATTGATGATATCTCTCAATGCTTTGCGGAGCGCATAAAGGAGGCTGCTTTACCGGTTCCCCCTTTGTCTTCAGAAGGGGTTGAGACATTTCCAATTACTATTGAAATGAACATAATTCCATGACTGTAATGAACCGCAATGATAAGAAAAGGGGACAGGCTAAGCGTGGAGCAAAAAACGATTCTCCTGACATCGTTACAGCCTTTTCTCATAAATCCTGAACGTCTTGTAATGTGTTCCGCCGATCATTTCGACGAGTCGCTGCGTGGGGATATTTTCTTCGAGTATCCACGAGAATTCTACCCTCTTATAACCGCCCCTCTTGACTCCTTTGAAGGCCTCGTGAAAGAGGAGGGCGTCGACACCCCTGCTGCGATATTCCGGCTTTGTGCCGAGGAGGAGCATCCTCAGGTCTTTAATCTGTTTTGAATAGTAGAGCGCCTTTAGAATGCTGAGCGGGTTCATGCTGCCGTTCATGTGTTTCAATACGAAGTTGAAATCCGGCAGGAGGCCCAAAAATCCGATTGGTTCGTTATTTTTCTCGGCAATGATGATCATGTCGGGGACGACAACTGGCTTCAGGTTTTTGCTGAGGTAGCGCAGTTCCTCGTCAGTTAACGGAATGAATCCCCAGTTCTTCTGCCATGCGGAATTATAGACAACCCTGAATATCTGCATATCGCGGTGAAAATTTTTCATGTCGATCGGCCTGACACGAATTCCGCTTTTTAGGGCTATCTCTGCCACCCTGTTGATTTTCTGCGGGAGCTCTTCAGGCGTGTCGAGGATATAGGCATAAAGGTCTTTTACCTTTGACAAACTGCATTGTTCCATAAGGTCATTGTAATAGGCGTGATTATAGGGTGTCATGAGGATCGGAGGCTGGCCAAATCCCTCGGCAAGAAAACCGCATTCCTCGTTTGTCGAGAAATTCATGGGTCCCCGCAGAATATCCATTCCTTCTTTTCTGAGGATGCCGGCAACTGTATTGATGAGGGTGATTGCAACTTCCGGCGTATTGATTGATTCAAAAAACCCGAAGAAGCCAGCTTTTTCATTATGTAATTCGATATGTCGCTGGTTGATGACAGCCGCAACGCGTCCGACAATTGTATCGTTCTCTCTGGCAAGGAAATAGCTGACAGCCGCATGATCGAAGAAGGGGTTTTTATCTGAGAGATGTTTTTTTAACTCTCGTGTGAGCTGTGGGACATAGAAAGGATCGTTCGCGTAGAGGGTGAAGGGGAGCCGTATGAAGTCATTGAGGTCTTTCCCTGATCGAACCTCAACAACTTCTATCATCCGATAAGGCCCAGTTCTTTGCCGACCTTCTCGAATGCCTTGAGAACGATATCCAGATGTTCGTCTTTATGCGTTGCCATGTAACTTGTCCGTATGAGCGCCATGCCGTTTGGCACTGCCGGGGTTACAGCCACATTTGCGAACACCCCTTCTTCCTGGAGCATCACCGCCATCCTGAACGCCTTCTCATCTTCTCCTACCACAACGGGGATTATCGGCGTCTCGCTGTGCCCTACCTTAAATCCGAGTTTCTTGAAGCCGTTCAGCATCTTTGTTGTGTTTTTCCAGAGTTGTTTCCTTCTCTCCGGCTCATTTTCGATAATGTCTATGGCGGCGCTGACAGAGGCAACCGACGCAGGCGGAGGGCTTGCGCTGAATATCAGGGGCCGTGCAAGGTGTTTTATAAAATGGATTACATCTTCTGAACCCGAGATGAAACCGCCGATCGAGGCGAGGGATTTGCTGTATGTGCCCATGATGAGATCGACTTCGTCTTCAAGCCCGAAATGCTCGGCAGTGCCGCGTCCTGTCTTGCCGAGGACGCCGATGCCGTGGGCGTCGTCGACCATCACGCGTGCGCCATATTGTCTCGCAAGTGTGACGATTTCCGGTAAGTTTGCAATGTCGCCTTCCATACTGAATACGCCGTCGACGACGATCAGTTTGTCCTTGTCTTCATATTCCCTGAGGACCCGCTCGAGGTCTGCCATATCGTTATGCCTGAATTTCTTTGCCTCTCCGAAGGCAAGCCTGCAGCCGTCGATGATGCTCGCGTGGTCCATCTTGTCGATGATGACAACATCGTCCTTGCCGACCAGCGCCGAAATTACCCCCAGGTTGACCTGAAATCCGGTAGAGAAAATAAGAGCGGCTTCTTTGCGCATGAAACGGGCGAGTTTTTCCTCGAGCTGAACGTGGATGTCAAGGGTACCATTAAGAAACCGGGAGCCCGCGCATCCTGTTCCATATTTTTTTATCGCCTCAATCGCGGCCTCTTTCACCTTTGGATGGCTTGTGAGACCGAGATAATTGTTCGAGCCGACCATGATCAACTTCCGTCCATCCAGGATGATCTCGGGGTCCTGAGCGCTTTCGATGGTTCTGAAGAATGGATATAATCCCGCTGATATAAGGTTTTTGGCTTTATCGAATTTAAGGCACTTCGCGAAAATATCTGTCGATTTTTTTACAGCCATTGGTGAATCCTGTACCAGTCTGCCGTCCATTTTATCCCTTCCTTTATCCCGGTCTTCGGAACAAAGCCGATTTCTTCCCTGACTTTTGCCGGGTCGCATACCCAATGCGAATGTTGAAAATCCTTTATCCTGTCTCTGTTGATAATCCCCTGTTTGTTCATCTTTTCACTGACAAACGCAAGAAACGACATCGCAAATTTAGGCACTTTCAGCGGCACCGGCTTTACGTTCAGTGCAGACGATATCTCCCGTGCTATATCCTTCCCGCTTATGACGCCGCAGTCCGATAAAAAATAGATCTGCCCTTCAGCCTTTTTGCTCTCGGCACATAGTATTATACCCTGAACGAGGTCATCAACATAAAGCAATGAATAATAGCATGTACCGAGATCAAAAAAAACCCCTTTTTTGATCATTTTGAACAGCACAAGCATATCCCTGTCCCTCGGGCCGTAAACCGCAGGAGGTCTGACGATGGTGACGGGGATCAAATCCCTGTATTGCATGACAGCTTTTTCTCCTTCGAGTTTGCTTCTGCCGTAATCTGATACAGGGCAGGGGGAGCAGTCTTCCGTGACCGCCACGCCGTTCTTGCAGGGGCCTACTGCAGCGAGGCTGCTCACATAGACGAAGCGTTTCACGTGCGGATTTCTCTCGGCTACCGCTTTCACAAGGTTTTCTGTTCCTATTGAATTGACGGCGAAGAATTCGTCTTCTGACCGCGCCTTGGTCAGGCCGGCAAGGTGAAAGACATAGTCGCACGTACTGACGGCATCGAGGAGGGAGTTTCTATCTGTGCAGTCGCCATGGGCGAAACCGATATTGAGGCTCTCGATCCAT
This sequence comes from uncultured Nitrospiraceae bacterium, assembly GCA_963718855.1. GTDB lineage: Bacteria > Nitrospirota > Thermodesulfovibrionia > Thermodesulfovibrionales > SM23-35 > CAVRAA01. The sequence goes on from CAVRAA010000012.1 coordinate 35,325, forward strand.
TTAAGGTTTGACGTTTTTTTCACAAGACAGGTAACGTCGTATCCTTTTTTCACGAGTTCCCCGCACAGATGGCTTCCTATGAAGCCGGTAGCCCCTGTTACCAGGGCCTTCATAGCACCACACCGGTATCGGCAACGCAGAGATATGGAATTAAACTCAACCGAACCCCCTCCCGCGGCAGCTTAACGGCTCATGGATTCGAGCCGTGATATCCGCTCCTCCATCGGCGGATGGGTGCTGAAGAGCTTCATTATCCCGCCTCCCGACAACGGGTTAACGATAAACATATGGGACGTCGAAGGGGTCGCGTGCATCGGGATCTGCTTCGATGCCATGTCAAGCTTTCTGAGCGCTCCCGACAGATACCGCGGATTGCCGGCGATTCTGGCGCCGCCCTCATCCGCTACGTATTCCCTCGACCGCGAAATTGCCATCTGTATGATCATGGCAGCAATCGGCCCGACGATCATCATCACGAATGCGGCGACAGGGCTTCCGCCTTCATCGTCGTCTCCCCTGTGGCCGCCGAAGATCATCGCCCACTGTGCCATCTGCGCCAGATAGCTTATGGCACCCGCGATAGTCGCAGCAATGGAGCCGATAAGGATATCTCTGTGCTTGACATGCGCAAGTTCATGGCCGATGACACCCTGCAGTTCTTCCCTGCTCAGAATGCGCATGATCCCTGTTGTGACGGCTACAGCCGCATGCTTCGGATTCCGGCCGGTTGCAAAGGCATTCGGCTGTTCCTGGTCCATGATATAGACTTTCGGCATGGGGAGTTCCGCCTTCTGCGCGAGCATTCTCACGGTGCTGTACAGTTCCGGCGCTTCGGCTTCCGTAACCTGTTTTGCCCTGTACATTTTCAGGACGATTTTATCGCTGAACCAGTATGAGAAGAAGTTCAGGCCTATTGCGAAGATCAGGGCAATCGTCATGCCCTGCTTTCCGCCCATCGCGCCGCCCGCCCATACAAGGATGAGTGTGAGGGCCGTGAGCAATACCATGATTTTTATCGTATTCATCGTATCTTATACCTCCGTAAGTACAAGTTTTCGTTGATTTTTTATCATATCCGAAACAGGAAATGATTTCAAGGTGCTACCGGGAACCGTATGCGTGGAGCCCCGAAAGCAGCAGATTGACGCCGAGATAGGTGAAGATGACCGCCATGAAGCCGATAACCGAAACAATGGCGACATTTTTCCCCCTCCAGCCCCGTATGAAACGGCCGTGGAGATAAAATGCGTAAACGAACCACGTAATCAGCGACCATGTTTCCTTGGGGTCCCAGCTCCAGTAAACGCCCCATGCCTGATCAGCCCATATGGCCCCGAATATAAGGCCGCCGAGGGTGAAGATCGGGAACCCGACGGCAATGCTTTTATACGTAATTTCCTCGAGCATATCGGAGGTGACGTCCAGGCGCGTTATGGCTTTTTTGAGGACGGAGCCGTATCTCCACACCGCAAATAAGGTAGCGATTGCAAGGATCCAGCTCATCACTCTTATTGCAGCGGCAGGATGGAGAAATGAGGTCCTGAAGAGATAGTTATGAATGAATATTTCCGGCCTGACTTTCACTTTGAAGGTAAATAAATCAATCCCCATCGACGCCAGAAGGACGACGAAGAGCCCGACTGTAATGGTCCAGAAGATATACGACAATTCGTTCCGTTTCTCTGTCGTTATGATGAGGGACATGAGGCCGGTACTGAACGAGAGGGCAAATGCGGCATATGCGATAAAACTCATCGTCACATGGGCGAGAAGCCAGTTGCTTTTGAGCGCCGGCACGAGCGGCTGAATCTCTTTAGAGACCCCGGACAGATCGATAAACGCCAGTGCAAGACCGGCGATGGGGGTTATGAAGGCGCCAAAGGACCGGTTCCTGAATTTGAACTCTACAATGAGATAGCCGAGAATCAGGCACCAGACAAAAAAGAGGAGAGATTCATAGAGGTTGGTGAACGGCGCCGAGCGCATGAAACCCAGCCCGCTCAGATCAGCGAATTCTTTCCATCTCGATATGATCGCGATAGTCTGTGCCACGAACCCGACGATGGTGACGGTTGTGGCTGTCACGCCGATTTGTTTATTCTTAAACGCCAGATAAGAGATATAGATCATCATGGCGATAATATACGCCATTGTTGATAAGCCGAAGAAAAATGAACTGTCCATTTATTTCACTCCTTCCTGTTTTTTGCTGAGGACGGAGACGATTCTGTCGAGCGTTCTTTCGAAGGCGGCCTTGTTCTTATTTGTGGTTGCACCGATAAGGACCCGCGTCGTATTGTTCTCTTCTCTCAGTTTTACCCAGATGCGGCGATGGCTCATAAAAAAAGCAATAAAGAGGCCGATGCTCATGGTAATACACCCCAGATATACCACCCATACGCCCGGATCTTTTCGCACCTGGAGGCCGGTATATTCTACGCCCCAGTAATCGATAAACTCGACCCTGTCTCCATTGGGCAGCTGCCAGGTTTCGGGATTCCTTCTCAAAAGCCATCCGGAAAACAGGCGCGTTGTCCCTTCAGAAAATTCGACCAGCAAGGCAGGGTTGTTCATCATGTCCGCATAGGTGACTGCATGTCCGTGTTCGTCGAGCCGCAGGGCGGGACTGAAGTCCAGTATTTTCCCTGTAACCGCGGAATCGGGTAGCTGGAACGTGTCCCCTAATCTCAGATACAGCGCAGCGGTTTTCCCGGTCTTTGAAACAGCGTTCAATACCGCAATGCCCTTCTGGGCGGCGCCGGGGACCATTCCATAACTTGACTGGTAAAACGTTATCCCTTCATAGGTAAGCGGATCATTCACCACGATCGACTTCCTCATGACTTCCCTGCCGTCCTTAAAGACGGTAAGCCAGCTTTTATATTCCTTGGGCATGTCGGAACCGCCATAGAATTCGACATCGAAGGTGTCGCACCGTATGTCAAAACCCAGAGGAATCTCTTTGTCCGTATTTGAAACGGCGAAGCTGGAGAGGGCGCCTTCGGGAAGATTCAGATACCCTTTGAAGCCGAATTGCATGCCGAGCATTGCTCCGATCAATATGAAGAGGATACTGAAATGCGTGAGGTAGACGCCGAGCCTGCCGTAATTTCCCTTTTGAGCGTAGAACTGATACCCTCTCTCTTCCTGTACTTCTGCAAAGCGAAACCTTGCTGTTTTCAGCGCTTCTGTCACGGTAGCCCTGACGGCATCAGGCTTCCCCTTTATGACAATCTGCCGGTTGATGGGTAATTTCCCCAGCTTGTCCTCCGGCATCGGCTGCAGAGGTTCATTGACCAGTTTCCATATCCTTGGAAGCCTGTCGAATGAACAGATGACGATGTTCACCGAAAAGAGGACCAATATCCCCTTGAACCACCATGAACGGTACATATCCATAAAACCGAGGCTGTCGAAGAGGGAATAGAGGGTTGGAGCGGATGATTCTCCGAACAGTTTTGACAATATCAGGATGTTCTTCGCGGGATCGGCCCTCTGCTCTAAAACCGTTCCGACGATCGAGGTGAGGGCGATGAACGCGAAGATGATAATCGCGAGTTTAACGGATGCGAGAAAATCCCAGAGTCTGTCAACAACGGTCTTCTTTTTTTGCTGTTCTTCAACCGAATTCATATGTAACAAATATTGTAATGGTTTTCCGGATAGAAGACAAGAGAATTGCAGATGCTGTCAAGGCCACGCGAAACTTCGTTGACAGATCAGGGGAAAAATTGTAGAGTGGTAATAAATCGAAAGAAATTCCCGAAACAATGGTCGATATGGAGAATAGAAAAGGCAGGGGCCGAGAGAGTGAAGAGCTTTTACGGTGCGTTTCGTGTGATGACCATATCAGAAGCAGTGAAGGATTCTATTGTCCGACATGTAAAAAAGGTCCCTTGTGTAAGAAACACCGTCTACCCAGACACAGAGAGTGTCTTGGTTGTACATTCGATCTGAAACTGAAAGAAGTTGCAATTTTGAAACAGCAGGAAAAGAATATCAAGAGCTTTGTCAATTTCGTTTACTTTCTTTTTCTGATATTTGCCGTTTTTTTCGCTGCAACAAAATTTGGCCTGACCGAAGAAATTGAGATACTGCAAAATCACTTGATCACCGAAAGCTTGATATACATCGGAATCGGATCTGCCATTTTATACGGGATATTTTATATTCTGCTCATAAGCCAAAGGAACAGAATTGGCTCAGTTGAATCGGAGATCAGGGATATTGAGATTAGAAGATAGCGGGAATAAACCTGAAGCAGATTGTTGTTGTATTTGCCTGCCCGGTTTAGTCATATGGCGTTAATCGTTGTTAAAGCGTCAGGCCAATCAGAAGAATTTCATATCCAGAAACTTGTCAATTCGCTCATACGCTCAGGAGCGTCGGGGGAGGCTGCCTGGGATATCGCGCGAAAGGTTGAAAGGCAGATTACCCCTTCTGCTCCCACAAAACATATTTTCAGAATGGCAAAAAAACTGTTACGGCACTATAACCTTGTAACTGATATGCGGTATTCGATCAAGAAAGCTATCTATTCCCTTGGCCCTTCCGGGTATCCTTTTGAGAAATATTTCGCAAGAATCCTCAGGGCAAAAGGGTATGCGGTGGAAGTAAACCCCATCATGCAGGGACGATGCGTTACGCACGAAGTCGACGTCTTCGCGAAGAAAGAAAACAGGGGGTTTATCATAGAGTGCAAATACCACAGCAACGGAGGCATTCCCACCGATGTGAAAATAGCCCTCTATGTCAATTCGAGATATAATGACATTAAGCAGGCGCGCGCCCAGATGCCGAAGCAGACCGTTGCGATCGAAGAGGGATGGCTCGTAACGAATACACGGTGTACGTCAGACGCGATAAAGTATGCCGAATGCGTCGGGCTTAAGGTCGTCAGCTGGAAGTACCCGGAAAAGGACAGCCTTGAAAGAATGATCGAGAATAACAGGCTCTATCCTGTCACCATCCTGTCATCCATTCGAAAAAATTCCATCGAAACCCTCTTCAAAAACGACATCATCCTCGCGAGAGATATCGCCGATATGAATGAAGACGCCTTTCTCAGAATGAGCCGGCTTGATGCAAACACGGCAAGAATCCTGAAAAAAGAAGCAGACGAGCTCTGTTTGCAAAACACGTAGGGAAAAGGTTGGGAACTATGCTGATAGTGTGATTGCCATGATAAAGCGAACATCAAACAGAGTGCCAGGAGATTTGCATGCCTCATAAAACGAATCGGGAAAAACCGGACAGCAAAAGAGTACGGACCCCCTCCCGAATAAGAAAAGCCCCCGCCACCGTTCAACGGAAATCAGCACTGAAGCAGACAAATGAGGAACTCACCATACTGAACCGCTTGACAAGGACTGTAACAGCACAGTCCTCTTTGCAGCAGGCATGCGACGCAGCGGTCAAGGAAATATTGGTCGCACTGAATCTGGGGGTAGTAATCCTGTTCCTGCAGGAAGGTGGTACGCTTCACCTCAAAGCTATCAGGCAAAGCTCACCGCATCTCCGGCCTGAAGCAGTGCCATTGCACATCGTCGGTGAATGTCTCTGCGGCCTGGCTGCCCAAAACGGCCGGCTGATGTGTTCAAAAAACATACACAGGGATAAACGCTGCACATGGACGGAATGTAAAAGTGCAGGACTTCATTCGTTTGCCGCGATCCCATTGCGTATCGGCGATAGCCATATAGGCGTATTGGGCATTGCTGCGACTGATGAGCGTAATTTCAGACAGGCGGCGAATTTTTTAAGGGCAGCTGCTGATCATCTGGCCGTCGGCATTCATAATACCAGATTGTTTGAGCAATCCCGCAGCTATGCCGACCAACTTGAACAACAAATCATTGAGCACAAGATGACAGAAGAGAAATTACGAGAATCCGAGAGAGAGCAGAAGCTGAATGAATCAAGAATGGCGGCCCTCCTGGAACTGAGCCGCATGACGGATCAGGCTGACCAGGCACTTACAGACTTTGCCCTCGAAAAAGCTATTGAACTTACGGGCAGTACTATCGGGTATCTGGCTTTTATGAACGGGGATGAGTCGGTATTGACCATGTACTCATGGTCAAGGGAGGCGATGAAGGAATGCCTTATTGAAACCAAGCCCCTGATCTATCCGGTCAAAAATACCGGTCTCTGGGGCGAGGCGGTCAGGCAGCGAAAACCGATTATTACGAATGACTATCAGGCTCCTGTCCCGGTAAAAAAGGGATATCCTGCCGGCCACGTACATGTGAGCCGTCACATGAATATACCGCTTTTTGATGGACAAAAGATTGTGCTGGTGGCGGGAGTCGGCAACAAAAAAGAACCGTACGGAGAATCGGACATACGCTAGCTTACCCTTCTGATGGACGGTATGTGGAAGATCATCAGGCAGAAGCGGTCTGAGGATGCCCTGCGAATGTCGGAAGAAGAACTCTATAAGAGCCTCAGCACGCAGACTTTTATAAATTTATTAGTCGGCGAATCACTGAAAAACGATCCATTGGAATTGATCATGCAGAAGGCCCTGAACATGATACTTTCAATCCCCTGGCTGCCTTTTCAGCAGGCGGGAAACATTTTTCTTGTTGATGAGACGCCTGATCTGCTCGTGATGAAAGCGAGAAGCAATCTTGAAGACGGCTTCTGTTCACAAAAACCCGTCTGTTCGAGTGTGCCATTCGGGGCATGTCCATGCGGCAGGGCGGCGGAAATGCAGCAGATACAATTTTGTGATCACGCCGGGCAACATGATGGCCGTTGCCGGGAATGCATGTATCCACACAGTCATTACGCGGTGCCCATTCTGTTCGGCGGCAGGACACTGGGGGTCCTCAATATGTGGATGAAAGAAGGCCTCGGTGGAGATTCGAAAATAGAGGAATTTCTGCAGGTTGTTGCCAATACCCTGGCGGGAATCATAGAGCGCAAGCAAGCCGAAAATGACAAAGAGAAATTGCAGGCCCAGCTTTTGCAGGCCAAGAAGATGGAGGCCATCGGCACGCTGGCCGGCGGCGTTGCGCATGATTTCAATAATATCCTCGCCGGCATACTGGGGTATGCAGCGCTGGCGCTCATGAATACCGAGCAATCGCATCCTTCCTATGAGAAACTGAAAACCATAGAGCAGCTTGTTGACAGCGGTGCACTGCTTACGAGGCAGTTGCTGGGATTTGCCCGCGGCGGGAAGTATCTGGCGTTGCCGATCGATATAAATGATCTGATCGTGAAGACTTCGGAGATGTTCGGGAGAACGAAGAAGGAGATCACGATACACAAAAAATTGCAGCATGACCTGAATGCTGTCGAGGCTGACTGCGGACAACTCGAACAAGTGCTTCTGAACCTTTACGTGAACGCATGGCAGGCGATGCCTTCAGGCGGCGAGATTTATCTTGAAACGCAGAACACTGTGCTTGATGAGCGGTATTGTCTTCCGTATAACGCAAGGCCCGGCCGGTATATAACTATAACGGTCACCGATACCGGATCAGGCATGGACATTGAGACCCGTCAGAGAATATTCGACCCTTTTTTTACCATAAAAGATATGGGCAAAGGAACCGGTCTCGGACTGGCGTCCGCATACGGAATTATTAAGAACCACGGAGGCATCATTACTGTGTACAGCGAAAAAGGATACGGCTCGACCTTTGCGATCTATCTGCCGGCTTCTGAAAAAGAGGTAGAGGCAGAGAAAACAGTGAATAGTGCGATGTTCAAGGGAGACGAGACGATTTTGTGATACTAATGTGGTGAAACAGCTTCTGGAGAGGCTTGGCTATACGATATTGACGGCACAAAACGGCAAGAAGGCATTAGAGCTGTACCGGGCGCATCGCAAGGCTATACGCCTGGTCATTCTTGATATGATCATGCCTGGCATGAATGGAAAGGAAACCCTCGCAGCCCTGAAGAAGATCGATGATAATGTCTGTGTATTGCTTTCAAGCGGATACAGCCTTAACGGGGAGGCGTCAAAAATAATGGAGATGGGCTGCAGAGGATTTATCCAGAAACCCTTCCGCATTGAAGAACTGTCACAGAAGATAAGAGACGTGCTCGACAGCGCATAACTGTCCATAGCGGCCCCATGATGGGCTTTGGATAGTTTATAAATTCTGTATGGATTTGGAGGATATGATGAAAAAATCATTGGGCTCGAAGACGCTGCTTTATCCGACGCCTGTGTGGGTTGTCGGAACCTATGACAAGAACGGCAAGCCAAATGTAATGACGATTGCATGGGGAGGTATTTGCTGTTCACAACCCCCCTGCGTTGCGATTTCGCTCAGGAAGGCGACCTATAGTTATGGAAATATTATGGAAAGAAAGGCATTTACGGTGAATATTCCGTCTGAAGCGCACGCCGGGCAGGCCGACTATTTTGGATTGGTTTCGGGCAGAAACGAGGACAAATTTGCTGTCACAAGACTTACCCCTATAAAAAGTGATGCGGTCGATGCGCCCTATGTAAATGAATTTCCCTTAATCCTGGAATGCAGGGTAATTCATACCCTGGAGATTGGATTGCATACGCAATTCGTCGGTGAAATCCTTGACGTCAAAGCTGATGAAGCCGTGCTCAATGAAAAAGGACTTCCTGATATTGAAAAGATTAAGCCTATTATTTTTGCCCCTGAAACACGCAACTATCACAAAGTTGGCGCCTTACTCGGGGCGGCTTTTTCTATCGGGAAAAATATCCGTCGTTAACAATGCTATTGATAATGCGCTGCTTCCTGTTGCCTGGCGATTAAAAAACAAAAAGGGGGAACGGTTGCTTTTTCGAAGGAATAGACAAAAAGTAGCCTGGCCTATTTTAGTCTCCTTTCTGTGTTCCTGAAAGATATTCTTGTATTTGGGAGGCCGCTGTTCTTCCTCAGTAGGAGTTGTGCGGAGATCCCGGCAACTAAACAGACCAATGCTGTCATTCTGAGCAATGCAAAGAATCTCGCCTTTTTATGCTGTTACGAGATCCTTCACGGAGCCTGTCCTGAGCTGAACTACGAGACCCTTCGTTTCACTCAGGGTGACAAGCGAAGGGTTCAGGATGACAACTATAATTGCCGGGTTAATAAGTGGACAAAAGAACCATTTAATGGCATTTATTGCTTGCAAATAATACACAAAACCGGTAATTTATTAACATGAATCGTAAAATTGCAAAAAAACTTATTACATGGAAAAATTCTGCTCAACGAAAACCGCTGATTTTACGTGGTGCGCGGCAGGTTGGTAAGACGTTTTCGCTCAGAGAATTCGGGCAAAAAGAATTCAGGAATTGTCATTATTTTAATTTCGAAGAAGATGAGCGGATTGCTCAGATATTTGAAAAAGACCTTAAGCCGCAGCGCATTATCGATGAACTGCGGTTTTACCGAAACAGCAACATCGATCCCGGTCAGGACATCGTCATTTTCGACGAGATCCAACGCTGTGGCCGCGCCCTGACAAGCTTAAAATATTTTTATGAAGAAATGCCCCATTGTGCAATGTGCGCTGCAGGGTCGCTTCTTGGGGTCGCATTGAATGTCGAGCCGTTTCCTGTCGGCAAAATCGAATTACTCGATCTGCCTCCGCTGGATTTCGAGGAATTTCTGGAAGGGACCGGAGAGGAGGAGCTTTGCGGGCTCCTGCAGAATCGGAATCTTCATGCGCCCTATCCGGCACTTGCGCATGACCGGTTGTGGGAACAGTGGAAGCGGTATCTTGTCACAGGAGGATTGCCGTCCGTTGTACTTACCTATGCGAATGATCGGACCAACCTGTTTGAAACAATGATCCGGGTACGGAAAATCCAACGCGATCTTTTCAGCGCCTACCTTGCGGATATTGCAAAACACAGCGGAAAAACCAATGCGATCCACATCGAACGGCTGTGGCGCAATGTCCCTGCACAGCTTGCCCGGAACATAGATGGCTCGGCCCCGAAGTTCAGGTTTAAAGATGCGGTCCCGGGTATGCGCGGTTTTGAAAGGCTAAGCGGCCCAATCGACTGGCTTGCAAATGCCGGGCTTATTCTTAAAACCTTTACAATAGATACGGCGGCAATACCGCTTTCCGCATATGCTTCCGAAAACAAATTCAAGCTCTATATGTTTGATGTTGGAATGCTGGGCGCAATCAGCGACATTCAACCGGCGACGATATTACAGTACGGTTTCGGAAGTTATCAGGGATATGTTGCCGAAAACTTTGTGGCCCAGGAATTGAAAGCGTCAGGGGCGGCAAATCTGTATTGCTGGACGGGAAAAACATCTGAAGTTGAATTTCTGCTTTCAACCGACCTCGGTATCGTTCCCCTGGAAGTCAAATCAGGAAGAGTGACGCACTCGAAAAGCCTTGGTGTTTTTGAAACACGGTATCATCCGGAACGGTCGTACGTATTGTCTGCGCGTAATAGCGAATGTAAAGGAAAACGCTGCTTGGCGCCGATTTATGCAGTGGGAACTGTTGAGCGGGACTTGGCAAACCGCGCCCCGAAATTATGACCCCGCACGAAAAAGTTCTGATAGGCGATATCAAGGGCATGTCCTTCAAGATAGTCCTGAGGGACAAACTCACCCCAAAATATTTCTTGAGCTTCCTCAATGGTTTCTTTGTGTTGTCTGTTATAAAAAGTAAGTAGGTTATCAACAAGGCGTTTTCTGGCTGTTTCTTCCCTTCCGGACTGGACAAAAGTCTCTGCAAGACAGCACTTCTTATACTTTTTACCCGATCCACAAGGACAGGGGTCATTTCTTCCCGGTTTGTTCATCCCGGAAAATTATAGTGCTTCCTGACAGGCTCTTTGATGTCCCAAACACAGGATAGCCCAACTGGGAACGTAACAAAGTCCCCGGCTCCGAACTCTACTTTGCCATCCTTTGTCTCAACGACAACTTTTCCTTTAAGTAGGTAGCATTCCTCCACAGAATCATAATGCCAATCAAACCTGGATATTTCCTTTTCCCAGATTCCCCACGAACTGACTTTCCTTTCTTCAAGGAATTGCTTGGTCGGTTTTTCTACTTTTATTTTCATATTGCCTCCATGGAACCAAAATTATTGATGGTTACATTAAATGCTCTCCTATCGTCTCTTTCTCTTTACCAACTTGTTGACAATAAAAACAATCCCAGCCAAGACAATTGCCGGTAATAACAATGGCATCATAGGTAACAAAGGGAAGAATAATATGCCAAACGCAAAAAAGGTTATCACCATCACCACAGCCAATATATAGACTGAAGGGATTAATATTGCCATCACCACAACCAGGATAATCAGCCCAAAATATGCCGCAAGATGTCCGCTCAGGCTGGTGACTTGCTTGCCGTTTACAGTTATTGTTGTGCCTGTTATGAAGTTGATCAGGGATACCATCAACAGTATCCCCAGTACAATCAGCAGTATTGTTTTCTTTTTCATCATTGTCGTTGTCTCCGAAATATTATACAGCCAATTGAATGTTAAAATAGCCGGCGAGTAGTAAGTTCAAAACAGGAGAATTAGGATTTCTTCCGGGCAATGATGACTTCACTACGCCTTCACCTGATAACTGACACTCTATGTATATCAACAACACCGTTAGTTTCCGAAAATAACCTTCATGCGAGAGGTTCTAATCTGTTTCTCATTGCCTTCCTGTAACACATGTTTCACAAAGCAGGCAAAATGATGTTGGTTATAAACGGTAGTTGTTAACATGCAGATAAGATAAGCTGCATAAAGGCAAGAATATCACAGTGGAAGGTGCTATGCTTTATCGTATGGATGATCATTTTATAAGGTGGGTTTGTTTTAAGAACATTCTTTCTTTCAAAGATTTCAAGCTGACAGATTTAAAGCGCATAAATATATTTATTGGCGGAAACAGTTCAGGCAAGTCAAATATCATCCGCGCGACTATTGGATTTGTGCATAATGAGGACCACACTTCTGTAAGAAATATTTGTTTTGCGGATGATACTATGATTACTAACCCACTTAATGATGACAGTGCCTATCGTGATCTTTATTTTGAAATCCCGCCTTTTCGAAATCTGATTATTTCTGAAGGATGCGCGTTGGATAGGATCAACTGGAGATCAGGCATTATTGACCTTTCGAAGATAACGGAACCTAAGGATGAATTTTATAGGAACTTAGAAGCCATTATTGGCATCGAAGAATTTAGACTTCATGGATGTCAGGGCATACCAAGCATTTTCTATCAGAATGGACGCATTCATTCCGAGCAGTGGACCGACTGGGGCTGGTACAGCCGCAAGGTGGATGGAAAGAATACAGAGATAACTATAGACAATCTTGGTTGGGGCACAAAATCCGCAATCATTATTTTTTACAATCTCTTTCTTAGTGAAAAGGCCATAGTCTTCATTGAGGAGCCTGAGATTTCTATGCATCCAGAACTATTGAAAAGGCTTTTTGATTGGGCCTTTAAGAGAGACCAAACTGTCAGTTCTTTATCACGACTCACTCATCGATGCTGATCGATAAGATCTTCTTGCGCCGTACTGATGAGGAACTAAGAATCTACGAAATTCATAGCGTCGAGGGCGTTACTCATGCGCACCCACTAAATGAGAAACTTGAGCAAATAAGATTGCTTGAGCAGATGGGCTTTCAAAGCAGCAACCTTTTATTTGCAAATTATGTGATCTGGGTCGAAGGGCCAAGCGATATTTTCTATTACGAGGCACTCCTGAATATTATGGATAAAATAAAGGGCGGGAAAGGCATAAAGCGTGGTGTCCATTATGAACTCATGTGGTATGGGGGGAAACAGGTAAAGAATATAATTGATATCGAATCCGAAGAGGGCCTCAATCTGCTGTTCTCTTTTGGCAGAAGAGGTTCGATCTTTTGGGACTATGATGACAATGGAAAATACGCGGAAGACTTGGCGAATCGCATAAAGAAATTCAAGAACAAACTTAAAATTAGATCCCGTTTTTCTTTCGATTTCTGCTTCGGTATCACAGGAAAGATAATGAGTGAGAATGGTGGGAAACTCTCCAAAGACAACTATCCAAGGACCATAGAGAATCTAATGTCGGAAGAGTTTGGAAACCATGCCCTGAGAGAGGCATTTCCGAAAACTTCGAAGCAAATACGCGAAAAGCTCGCTAAAACATTTGAAATCAATGGTACTCCAGAAAATGATTTCAACAAGAAGACGCTCGGGATTGCCTTTCTCAAAATAATTAATAGCAAGCTGGAAACAAACAAACCACAAAACGTCTTCAGGAGTGCAATTGCACACGAACGATACGAAACAATTCGTATTTTTTTCGATAAATTGTACGAAAGGATTCTTGAGGCCAACGGGGTGAAAGATAGATAATGAAGAGCAAATGACACCGATCCTTGCTAACCACGCACTCCCCTCATGATATAATTGTGCTGAGACCAACTGTTAATCGTTTAGAAATTATACACGACAATGATAATCAACCTTTTATAGGATAGGTCGCGGTGCGTGTCAAAAGATATGAATGGGTGATGGTATCCTTTCCAGACAGGACATCCCAGGAAATAAGAAATGAAGTAAAAGGTATTTTTTCGAACCCATCATCGTCCGTGGATCGTAAGTTTTCCAAATTAGAACATTTATTAAAAACTGTTGATAAAAAACTGATGTTCAGATTAATAGCGTCATTAGCTACTTGTTCATTTTCAGAGCTGTTCACGAATGCTTTGTTAGAAAAATGGTTCGCCTATGAATATCCAGCCTATCGAATGATAACGGCAAGATTTAGCTCGAATAACTATTTTCTGACCGAACTGGCTTATGACACGGATGACGATGTACGCATTTTGGTAGCGGACAACGAGAACACGCCCGCAAAAGCCCTATTGAAATTATTAGACGACAAATCATGGAAAGTAAGATGGAGGGCGGGAAGAACCTTAGGGACAGTACAAATACTCAATAAATTAACCAAGGACTGTGATGTGCGAGTGCGAACAAACATAGCGCGGGGAGAAACGCTTTATGACGATTCATATCCAGACAGAAGAAGTTATACTCCACCTGAGGTCTTGGAATTGCTTTCTAATGATAAGAGCCTAACTGTTCGCGCAGAGGTAGCTAAGAATACAAATACATCCTCTAAAATCTTGATGAAGTTAGCGCGGGACGAAGAGGTCTCAGTTAGAGTCACAGTCGCAAGCAATCCGAAAGCATCATATGCCGCCCGTAAGGTATTAACGTCTGATAAAGACCCTGTAATTCGGAGCGCGGTTGCCCGGAACTTGGGCATGACTGACGAATTACTCAGACAACTATCTAAAGATAAGGATTATCATGTACAAAAAAATGTAATAAATAATCCCAATGTTCCAGAAGATATTCTTGAGAAATTTTCAAATCACAAAGATGAATATCTTAGGAGGGATATAGCAATGCACCCAAAAGCTCCGAAGAATGTTTTAAGGAAGTTCATATCTGACAAATCAGAACTTGTTAGACGTGCTCTCGCTTCGAGTCCGCATATGCCTGATGAGCTGCTTCAAGAGCTTGCAAAAGATAAAAGCTGCTGGGTAAGATCTGACGTTAGTGAATCGCCTAACATTTCTTCACAAACACTTATTAGTATTATTGAAAATGAATACAAACGGCCTTTATCTGAAAAGCAGTTCGAATATGGTATTCATTTCAAGAGTGAACGAATAGCCATACAGAATGAGCATGAGTTAGTTTTACATGGGGTCGCCGGTAATCCTAAGACTTCTATTGATATTTTGGAAGGATTTGCTTCATCAAAGGAAGATTCCTTACGTTTAGGAGTCGCTATGAATCCGAACGCTCCGGAAGCACTTCTATTGGCTTTGGCAGAAGATAGCAACGAAGTTATCGCGATGATAGCCGCAAAAAAGCTGAGCCGCAAGAATCTTTGTGTACATAAGTCAGAAGATATTTCTTTGGCATAAGCAAAATGCTAATATCTTTCAACTGGGAATAGTTACCTCGTCAAAAGGTTGGTCTACATTTGTTGTACCCATATAAAGGGCAGGTGTCATGCGTACCCATACGGCCATTACGGGGCGATAATTTTCTGAGGAAACAGACGCATTTCTACTTTTGCGGGAAAAATAGAGTTCTGTGAGCAGTTGATATCAGAATTTTCATAAGCTGTCTTTCGTTTTCTCCTTGCTCAACTCGACGCTGTAACGGGTCGGCACGCTATGTTTTCGAATTTCTCCGCATATGCCTTCATTTCATGTGATTTTGATGAAAGTAAAACGTGTGATACAATTACTATCAAAAGAGTGAAAAAGCTGTTTCAACAGGAGAAGGGAGGGGCGCGATAGGGATGATGAACAACATGATTTTTGGTATTCGGCTGCTTGCAATTTGTGTAGTTTCAACAATTCTTGCTTCCTGCGCGACAGGGAATTATTTGCGGACGGAAGAGAGCAGTTCGATAGAGATGAAGAAGACCTACAGTCTCATCCTCTATGGGGGAAGGTTCAGTGATGATATGGAAACGCTGGCCATTCTCGACAAGGAAGGAGACAAGTATGAGTTCATCGTGTATGCATCTGCGGACGATTACCGAATAAAGAGAAAGGTCTCTGCAAAAAAAGCGTTGGAAGAAGCGGAGCATTTTGTGCGGTTTCACCATTCGTTCCGTCGCTCACTCCTGAGCAGAATCCTCGATCAAAGCGGAGACACAATCGGGTATGAAGTGAAGCCTCTGTATTTCCCACTCGATGTGGGGTATTCCGATCTCATAGACACGTATTACCGTATCGAGGGGAAAACAGTGCTTGTGAAGATACGATTGAGTTCTGCGGCAGAGGACAGGCTGTACGAGCGGGACACGCCGTTCATCTTCAGGGGAAGATAGATGAAGCAGGGCGAAATCCTACCATCCGCCGCCACCGCCACCGCCGCCGCCACCGCCTGATGAGCCGCCACCACCGCTGCCCGAACTCGAACCCGGAGCGGCTGAGGATGACGATATCGCGCCTGAAAACGAACTTCCCAGGGAAGAGGCAAAGTCCCCGTATGTCATAGACGACAATGCTGCGCCGGTGTACCAGACGGGCGCATACGTCGCTTTCGCTCCCCCTTCGGCAGCGCCTGCGAGTATATCTGAAAATTGTTCGGCCCACTGCTGCTCGATATCAAGGGCGAGGGCATAAGGGAGATATTTTTCGAAAAGCTCTGGAGTTCTCTGTGGCGGATTGAGCATGTTGAGCCTCTCCTTTTCAGTGGCCAAGAGAAAGACCTTAAACCCTTCGATTGCATCGAGAACATTTCTTCCTGCGCGGGTAGGGGCTTTCAGGAGATGATAGAACAGGTAATTGATGAACGATGCAAGAAGCAGAAAGAAGATCATTAATACGGACGTCGAATAACCGAGGATCGCCATGCCCGCGAATTGTCCGGCAACGAACGGTATTGCAAAAAGGGTAAGGAATACCGCGCCCCCTGTATTGACGATTTTTCCATGCCTGTTGCGAAACACATTTTTCCAGCGACTGAATACCTGAGACAGAAGGGCGATGACGCCGACGCTCCAGATCGAAAGCCAGAGAGAGATGAAAAGAAAGAACGGCAGGCGGGCTTTGTCGATCGCATCCCACAGGCCGCTCAAAAAGAGAAGGACAATAGTCAGTGCAAGGCCAATGATAAAATACCGTTTGTTGGTGATGAAATATATTTTTTCATAGGTCAGGTCCAGATAATTTCTGAGGGCGTCAATGGCGGACTTTATCTTCAAGTGGTTTGCGGTCTCAAGCGTTATTTCGTTATCCGTCCAAGAAGCTTCTTCATGATCCGCTCCTCTTCAGGGGCAGGGGGCTTGTTCCCGCCTGTCTTTCTTCTGAAGCGTATATTCTCCGTATTCGTCTACGATTTTTAAAAATCCCTTCACCGCCATGTTGATGACTGCTGCTGCAAAGGTCCTGTCGTCATATTTCATCTTCGTGATATATCGCATGACAGCGGGCGACATAGTATCAGGCGGCGTATACCGTGTCACGATGACACCCGGCGCAGGGTCTCTCCCGGATCGTGTCCACACGGCGAGATAGTACGAGGAATATGACGATGAGGCCAAAAGATCCGATGAGGGCGCCTCTGTTGTCTGCAATAAAATAACTGAATTTTGTGCCTGCATCAGGCTCGGCTACATATCCTTTGGCCAGGCGACGACAATGGTTAAGCCCTCGCGGGCGTTCAGTGTTCTTGTTGTGCGGAATTCGACAGAGCGGAGAGGGCCGGTTGATGTTTCGAAATCCCGTCCCTGAGAGCCCTGCGGGCCTGTATAGGCTTCCGCAGAGATGACATTGTGCAAAGCGTCTCCAGGCAGAATCACGGAAGCCGATGCCTCCTGTATCGGGAATTCCCATCCGTTTCCCGTAACATTCCAGTAGAGTTCGTCGTGGTCCTGGAAGAACCCAATCTGGCGGGTGGTCTTGTAGGCTATGGTATACGTATGTTCCCCGGAAGAGACCAGCATATCCTTATTCCCGATGTATATGCGCTTTCCGTTCGCAACGTCTTCCATGTGATACGGCTCCGGTGCGCCGTCTCTCTGAATATCGAGAACGGTAAAGCCGACTTTGTAGCGGTTTCCGAGAGTGTCTTCATAGGTGACCGGGAAGTCGCGGTAAATCCCGTGCCTGATCTGAATCCCCTCGCTGATAACCCGTATCGTCTCCCTGACAGTCATCGACGCGTCCTCATGGACGGTGATATCGCTGTGGAAATCCCTGATGACCTCGGATGCAGAGGCGGCAGAGAAAGGAGCAAGGAGAAGCGAACAAATGCTTATCCATAGAAAGATCAGAATCGAGCAGGAATTGATCAAATGCGCTTTACTTATCCTTAGTCCTTAGGAATCAATTTTTTTTGGGATCTTCGCGTAATCGCATGGGTAAGGCCCATGATAAATTCTGTCATTCCCCGACTCGATCGGGGAATCCAGTCTTTCACTATCTTCTGGATTGTCCGGTCAAGCCGGACAATGACAACAGTAAAGTATTTACTTGCCGGAGTAATAATAGCATGGACGCGAATATTATCCGAATATCTTTACAATCGAACCTGTTTCAACCCTGTCTGTCCTGTGACGGTTGGCTTCTGATGCAAGGTCAGGATATCCTGTCGAGATGCCGAGTACAAGCCTCTTTGATTCAGGTATTCCGAGGAACTCTTTTGTCTCGCGCGCGAAATCCGTAAGAAACGCCTGGGGAACAGTGCCGAGACCATAGGCGTGCGCGGCGAGCATGAGGCTCTGGGCGAACAGGCCGATATCGAAAAGTGACCACTCCGGAAGTGAAGCGTCCTGAAAAAGGAAAATACCGTGCGGCGCGCCGTAGAAGCGGAAATTTGCGATTTTTGCCTTCTTCCTCACCTCAGGGGCATTGAGGTCCTTTCCTGTCAATGCACTCCTCTTTTTGATTAACGCCGATATCCGCTCGTCGATGACCGGCGGCCAGGAGACGGGTTCCGGAATATCGGGGGAAGGCGGCGAATTTTTCTCAAGGAGTGCAATGAGCAGTTCGGTCAATTCTTCTTTTTTCTTTCCTGATACGATTACTGCTTCCCATGGCTGGCTGTTCTTATAGGAAGGGCTCCACTTCGCCGTATCGATGATCTTCGTCAGTATATCAGCAGGCACGGGTTCGGGCCTGAATTTTCTGATGCTCATTCTCGTCTTAATACATTCGATCGCGTCCATATGTCCCTCCGTTCAATAAATGGGTTTATGCATCTCATATATGTTCGGATAACTGCCTGGCCTTTTTCTGCATCTTCCGTTCACCTTCTTTCCCCTGTTCATGATCGTATCCAAGAAGGTGGAGAAGACCGTGGATAAGGAGCCGCTTCAACTCATCGTAGAACGGAACGCCGTATTCCTTTGCCTGTCTCTCGGCTTTATGGAGGTTGATGACGATATCGCCGAGCATGAGTACGGAGCCGGGGGGGATTGGCAAACCGTCAAGCTGGGGGAACGAGAGGACGTCAGTGGTTCTGTCCACGCCGCGATGCAGGCGGTTCAGCGCCCGCATCCTGCTGTCGTTGACGAAAAGGATACTGAGCTCAGCCCTGTGGAGTTTCAGGAGGCGGAGAGACTTCTTTAGCAGATTTGTTATTCTCTGCTGATTTACCTTTCGCCGTCTTTGCCGGTTCTTTATATAAATTCTCATTCGTAAAATCGAACCCCGGATAATCGATCCTCTTATGGAATATTCCGGTGAGGATATAGGTGAAACGTTTCTTGATCTCATGGATGTCTTTCAGCGTGAGTTCGCATTCGTCGAGCTGACCTTCAAGGAATATGTGGTTGATGATCCTGTCCACCAGCGACGCGATGCGTGAGGGGGTCGGGTCGGTAAGGACACGTGACGCGGCTTCGACCGCATCTGCCATCATGACCAGCGCCGCGACGCGGGTCTGCGGCTTCGGGCCGTGATATTTATAATCTTCTTCAACGGGCGGGGTACTCTCGCCCTTGTCTTTCGCCTTCTGGTAAAAATAGTTGACCAGCATATTGCCGTGGTGCTGCTCTATGATATCGATGATCGGTTCCGGGAGATTGTATTGTTTTGCAAGCTCGACGCCTTCCTTAATATGGTTGACGATGATCATGGCGCTCATGTGGGGAGTCAGTTTTTCATGTCTGCTGGAGGCGGCGCTCTGGTTTTCGACAAAATAATCCGGCATCTTGACCTTGCCGATGTCATGATAATATGCGCTGACTCTTGCAAGCAAAGGGTTGACGCCCGCCGCTTCAGCAGCTGATTCCACGAGGTTTCCGACGATAACGCTGTGGTGGTATGTGCCGGGCGCTGAGACCATCAGGCTTTTCATGATCGGCTGATTGAGGTCGAGGAGTTCAAGGAGACTGATGTCGGTGGTCACCTTAAACGAGGATTCGATGAGGGGCAGCAGGATCGACACGAGCGCGGTGACGCTTATCCCGCCCAGGGCCGCGAACATGATCGAAGACGGCGCCTTCATCGTGAAGAGATCGCCCTTGAAAAGGAGTATGATAATGACGGCGGAAACATTCGCCGCAATCACATAGGCGCCGCCCTTCAGAAGCTCTGAACGCTTCTTGCATCGTATGACACTGAAAGCCGCGGTGATACTGCCGACGAACGCATAGATGGTGAACGAGGCGTCCTGAAGCCAGAGCCCGGTGAGCAGGCTGACAGTAAACGAAAAGGTGATCGCGGTGTGGAAATCGAAAAGCAGCGAAACGAACATTGCGCCGATGGGGATAGGGATCCCGAACAGGGCGCTCTCGAGGAACCGGTATTCAAGGCCTTTCGAGAGACTCAGCAGGAGATACGCGAACAACCTTCCGGTCAGAAGCGTGCCGATCAGAAGCAGGCCGAGAAGGAGCAGCATGTTATATTTTTTCGTATACGCGGGCCTGTATCTCATAATATCCCTGTAGAAGATAAACAGGAGAAGGCAGGAGATGAAAAAGCCGCCGGACAACTGCGATAGCCCAAACTCTTTCTGAAGGGTAAGCGATGCGAAAAGTCCGCAGACCACGATAAAGTAGAACCGTATCAGTTTGTCTTTTTTCGTATAGGGCAGCGGGGAGCCGTCTGTTTTCAGGGGGGCGCCGTCGATGAGCTTCTTCAGAAAGACCGCGACTTTGCGGGCTTTAGTCTTCGGGGTTTCGTTTTTCATATCTCTCATATGCCTTTACGATCGCCTGAACAAGCTTGTGTCTCACCACGTCCCGCTCGGAGAAATACACAAACTTAATGCCCTCGACGCCGCTCAGTATCTTTTCAGCCTCGATAAGGCCCGAAGCCTTTCCATGGGGAAGGTCGATCTGCGTTATGTCTCCGGTAATGACCGTCTTGGAATTATAGCCGAGACGGGTAAGGTACATTTTCATCTGCTCTGTCGTTGTATTCTGCGCCTCGTCGAGGATGATGAAGGAATCGTTTAATGTTCTGCCCCTCATAAACGCCAGCGGCGCTATCTCGATGACCCCCCGCTCGATGAGTTTAGCGGCCTTTTCCGCCTCCATCATGTCAAGAAGCGCGTCGTACAGGGGCCGCAGGTAGGGATTGAACTTCTCGGAGATATCTCCGGGGAGGAACCCGAGCTTTTCTCCCGCTTCCACCGCAGGCCGCGCAAGCACGATCCTGCTGACCTGCCTCTTAAGAAACGCGCTGATGGCCATTGCCATCGCAAGGTAGGTTTTTCCCGTCCCCGCAGGTCCGATGCCGATAACGATATCGTAATTCCGTATCGCCTCGACATACTGTCTCTGTGTTTCGGTTTTCGGAATTATAAACCGCTTCTTTGACGATACCGGGATGTTGTTCAGGAACAAGTCCTTTACAGACGTATATTCGGATTCGGACTGGGCGGCCCGCAGGGCGTAGCGGATGTCTTCCGGGTTGAGGTTATACCCTTCTGCGCTTATCGAACGGATATCCTGCAGCACCTTTTCCGCCTTTTCAACGGCCTTGTCGTCGCCCTGAAGAAAAATTTTGTTCCCTCTCTGCGAGGCGGTAATGCCGAGCGCTTCTTCGATCGCCTTAAGGTTCTTGTCGAGCTTCCCGAAGAGAAGCGTCGTTTCTGTCTCGCTGTCGAGTTCGATTTCTAAGGTTACCGTAAATCCTCCTGCATTATCTCAATGTTACAAAGGTTTTCAGCCCTTCGGACTGCTTCATCTTCAGGGAGAGGAGTTCAGCTTCATTTCTTGTGCTGAATGCACCAACCGTTATTTTATAGAGAGGTTCATTGTTTTTTGTCTTTAATTCGATGAGAAATGTCTTATGCCCTTTTTTGTCGAGTTTTGATCTGAGGGCATCGGCATCGGATGCGTTCCTGAAAGCGCCTACCTGAACCGTATACTTATTCGTCATGTCACTCACGTGCGTCTCGTCGGGTTTTTTCGTTTCCGATGCCGCATTGGACCCCTGGTTTTTTCCGGTCTGGCTGTTCAGGTCTCTTTTCTGCAGTTCATTTGTTTGCTGAGATGCCTGGTGTTGCGGTGCCCCCTGCGTTTCAGAAACGGTTTGGACCGCCTTTATTGCATCTCTCTGTCCTGTATCATACGGCGCTTGCATTTCTCCTGCCGCTGCAGGGGGGCTGCCTGCTGAGGCAATGTCTCTTGTTCTGTCGACACAGGGCTATTTTCTTCCGTGTTTCCCCGATCAGTAATGGCAGATGGCTGATTCATCTCGGGGGCGCGACTGATTTTACCGACAAAAAAACCGAGCAGGAAGCTGAGAGAGGCAATCCCTGTCAGAACAAGAACGATTATCCCTTTGCCGATGAAGAACACCGATGATTTCTCTTTTAAATCGGCCTGTTTCATAGGATAAGCATAGCATCCCCATAGGAGAGAAATCTATACCCTTTGGTGACGGCATCTGCATACGATTGCATCAGTTTTTCCCTGCCGCAGAGAGCGGAGGTAAGCATGAGAGGTGTTGAACCAGGCAGGTGGAAATTCGTGACGAGCGAATCGATGACCTTGAAGGAATAGCCGGGGTATATGAACATGTCGGTCATTCCGCTCAAACGGCCGTTCAGGGTTGAAAGGACGCATCTGCCGCTCGCGAATCCTTCTATTGCCCGTGTTGTGGTTGTTCCGACAGTGACAATTCTTTTGCCGGAGGCCTTTGTTTCCTCAATCTCAGACAGGAGTTGTGTATCCATCTCAAAATGTTCGGAGTCCATACGGTGATCTTCAACGTGCTTTGCCCTGACAGGCCTGAATGTGCCGATGCCTACATGCAATGTCAGCTCCCGCACGCGAACGCCTTTTGCCCCGATCTCTTTTAGCAATGCATCTGTAAAGTGGAGCCCTGCAGTGGGCGCTGCGATTGAGCCTTCGTTCCTTGCATAGACTGTCTGATAGGTCTCCTTGTCGGATTCGTCCGGCTTCCGTTTGATATACGGCGGCAAAGGCATGGCCCCGTATTTCCAGATGACCTCCATAAGATCGCCCTCGACAGATGAAACGGGCGGTTTTCCCTTCATGGAGCTCGATCTGCAGTTCATCTGAAACACTCAGTCTGCCGGTATAATTTCCCCGCGAGAGGACTTCCCATGCATTATCTTCCGTGTGCCTGATGAGCAGGATTTCGAGCATGCCGCCGTCCGGTTTGAAAGCGGCAATCCTTGCCGGGAAGACCTTTGTATTATTCATTATCAGCATATCCCCAGCGGCAAGATATGCGGGGAGGTCGGAAAAATGCCTATGTTCTGTCGACCCGTCCCTGTGGAGGACGAGGAGGCGCGAGCCGCTGCGGTCTTTTAGCGGCCTTGTTGCGATAAGATGCTGAGGCAGAGGGAAATCGAAATCAGCGGTCTTCATAGGATTGAATCGACGTCCCGGGATAGAATAAGGAGAGTATCTCCCGGTATTTGGACCCTTCACGCGCCATCTGGAGCGTGCTCCACTGGCAAAGGCCGACTCCGTGCCCGTATCCTTTTCCCCCGAACAGGAAAGGATCTCCATCCCCTGAAATTGAAAAATTCGTACTCGGCAGGCGGCTCCAGCCAAGGGCTTTTCTGAGGTCGGTTGCATTGACCGTTGTTGTTCCCGAGGAGTGCACGATTTCGAGTTGTTTTACACGATTCGTTGAGGTGAAAGACTTTACCACGATCTTTGTTATTCCCTTGATATTCAACGCCTTTTCGATCTCCGCCGCAGGGATGCTTCGTTCCCATGCTGCATAGGGGGAGAGCGTACACCCTGTCTCGACGGAATGCAAATAAGGATAACTCTTCCCGAAGACTTCCTCGGGGTTTTCTGTTTTTCCGCCGCAGGTAGAGTGATAGAATGACGCTATCGGTTTTCCGTCGAACGTGAGCACCTCGTCCTTTGTTTCTTCGACTGCGGAGGAAACCCGGGCATCGGGATTATTCCCCTTATACACCTGGTGCAGGACCGACGAAGCGATGTCGTAGATCCCATTTCCGTTTGTCATCTTCTGATAGACCGCATAGGTCCTTGTGACGACTGCCTGCGCCTTCAATGCCTCCTTGTCCCAGTCAGGACTCACCTCTACGGCAACAACGTCCTTAACGTACTCTTCGAGCGGTATTTCGTTGACCACATAGAGTCCTTCTTCGCTTTTCCATACCGTGATGTTTCCGGTATATTTTGTGCCCATGACGAGGAGGTCCCCTTCCATG
This sequence comes from uncultured Nitrospiraceae bacterium, assembly GCA_963718855.1. Lineage (GTDB taxonomy): Bacteria > Nitrospirota > Thermodesulfovibrionia > Thermodesulfovibrionales > SM23-35 > CAVRAA01. The sequence continues at coordinate 59,455 of CAVRAA010000012.1, forward strand.
GCCCCGATCTTCTCAAGATGTTCATTCTTTGCAGGCAGTTTCGGGTAGGTCTCATTGAGGATGAGCACCTTGATAGTTTCAGAGGCAGAGGCAACCCCGATAATCATCAGGAGGAATGCGAAGGCGCAGAAAAGAAGAGGGATTTTTCTTGTCACGCTCAGCTTACCTCTTCCCGAAGAGCCAGAACAGGAAGGTCAGGAGCAGGCTCAGCAGAATGCTCGTGGCCAAAGGGAAATAGAACGTGAAATTCTTCTTCTGGACCATGATGTCTCCCGGAAGCCTTCCTATAAATGGAATTTTGCCAAAGAGGAGCAGCACACCACCAATCAAGATCATGGCGATGCCAAGCCCTATGAGCAATTTTCCGATATGCGGTATTCCGTCTGTCATAGTTGATGATTTTTCTCTAAAAAATACGCAGGCTGAAGCCTGCGGCTACTCTTTGTCCCTACCTACTACTACTACCTACTACCTACTTTTTTCGCTTTCTTCAAGTACCGCTCCATCTCTGAATAGACGCAGCCGCAGTACTTCTGCCGGTAGAGTCCGAGTTCCTTTGACATCCGCACGCCCTCGTGCCATCCCGGACGGAAATCCTCTCCATAGAAGGGGATCTCATGCCGTTTCCCCATCATCATACCGACTTCTCTTATCATATCAAATTTCTGATACGGACTTACAAGGAGGGAGGTGGTGAACCCGTCGAGCCCCATCTTCTTTGCAGCAATCGCTGTCTGTTCCAGTCTCATCGAATAACAATGCACGCACCGGTTGTCCTCATCATGCACCACTGCTCTCAAGAATTCCCTGAGCCCATACTGGTCGGCATATTCAATATCAAGGCCCCACTCTTTCTCCAGATGTCGAAGGGCGTCGAGACGCAGTGCGTATTCAGTGTATGGGTGGATGTTAGGGTTTATCCAGAACCCTTTCACCGAGATATTTTTTGCGGATAAGCTCCGGAGTGGATATAAACAACAGTTGGAGCAGCAGATATGCATCAAAAGTTTCATGTTAACCAGGCAATGAATAGGAGCAGGATGAGAGGGAGGCATATGGGCAGCAAAAGCCTGGTAGCAGCACCGTTGCAGGCGCATATATATCAAATGGACTCTGATGATTCTGCAATCCAGAGAGGTAATCAGCAGAACTCAAATCCTGCATTAGCAGGGTTTTGCTGCCCATATGCCCCCTGACTTTTGCTTTTCGAATTGCACGCTTTCATGAACGGTGTTTTCCCTTATTCCCCTCGAACAGGCTCAGTTCATCCTTGTGGGACAAAGCGAGGAGGCTGTAAGCTTTTTCCGTGGCCTTGCGGCCCTGGGACGTCCTGATGATGAACCCTGATTTCAGCATATACGGCTCGACGACATCAAGGAGAACGTCGGTCTCTATCTGAAGGGTCGAGGCGATGGCCTCGATTCCGACCGGGCCTCCTTTATAATTAAGGATGACGGTCTTCAGCAGCTTCCTGTCGGTCTCTCCCAGTCCGTATTCGTCGATCCCTTCCAGTTCCAGCGCCTTCATCGCAATGTCCTTCGTTATTTTTCCCTCTGCCCTGACCTGGGCAAAATCGCGGACGCGCTTCAGGAGCCTGTTGGCAACCCTCGGTGTTCCCCGTGCCCTCCGGGCTATTTCATACGCTCCTTCATGATCGATGGGGACATTCAAGATCGATGCGGACCGTTTTACGATGAGGACAAGGTCTTTCTCATCATAAAAATCGAGGTCCCGCGTGATGCCGAACCGCTCCCGCAAGGGAGATGACAGCAGCCCGGACCGCGTTGTCGCGCCGATCAGGGTAAACGGTTCGAGCCTGTACCGGTGTGTGCGGGCATGCACCCCTTTGTCAAAGATGAAATCCACCGCGTAGTCTTCCATCGCAGGGTAGAGGAACTCCTCCACAATTTTCGGGATCCTGTGGATCTCGTCGATAAAGAGGATGTCCCCCTTTTCCAGATGGGTGAGGATTCCCATCAAATCACCGCCTTTTTCGAGGGCAGGGCCTGAAGAGGTGATGATCTTTGTCCCCATCTCTGTTGCGATGATATGTGCCAGTGTCGTCTTCCCGAGTCCCGGCGGGCCGTTAAAGAGGATATGATCGAGGGACTCTTTCCTCTGCAATGCTGCCTCTATGGCGATCTTCAGTGTTTCGACCGCCTTCTCCTGTCCGATATATTCAGAGAGGCTTGTCGGCCGCAGCGTAACGAGGATCTCTTCTTCGACCGGATCTTCCTTTACAATGTCGGGAGAATTATTGGTTTCTTCGTGGATCATTGCTTCTGCCCTCTGTATACTTCTTCAAACAGGCCCTCTGAGGAGTTGATGAGCGGATTTCGCTTTATCGCATCTTCTATCATCTGCCGGGCCTCAAAAAGTTTATGCCCCAGCTGCGTTACGAGCACTGTTTCGACCTCTTTCCTGAAGTCTTCCGCAGCTGCGGGCGCTATTTCAATATCCTGCATTAAGGCATATTTTGCAACTTTTCCGTTGAGGGTGGCAATAATCTTTTCCGCTTTCCGCTCGCCGATCCCCTTCAACTGCCGCAGCGCCTTCACATCTTTTTCTTCAATAGAGCGGGCGATTTCCCTTGCCGGTTTCATAAGGGCCCTGACAGCTGCCATCGGGCCGATGTCTTCCACGGAGATGAACAATTCGAAAAATTCTTTATCAAGAGGAGACTGGAATCCGACGAGCACGGGTTTCGGCTGCCGTTCGGTCTGGTTGTAGGATACGTATAGCTCCAGTTCATCACCGTCTGCCTTGCTGCTTTTGATCCTCTTCATTTCGTTTGACGGGATTAATACGTCATAGCCTATGCCGTTGACGATCAGCGTGATTTTATCGTCGTTCGCCCGGTTTAATCTCAAAAAGCCTTTCAGATAGGAGATCATCTGGTCTCTCCCCGGCGTCTTTCGGTAGAATGCGGCCAGAGCTGCTGCTAACGCATCCGATGCGTGCATGGACCTGACAGTGGTAACATGCAGCACTTTTTTGATGGCGGTATTTACCTGCTGTTTATCCGCGTTGCCGTATCCTACGAGCGCGTTCTTGATTTCCTTTGGCGTTATCTCGATCATCGAAACATTATTCTGAAACACGGAGAGGTAAATAATGCCCAGCACGCCTCCCAGGACAATCCCGGCCTTCGGGTATCTGACAAGGGAAAAGGCATTTTCGACCGCAACCAGGTCCGGCTGCAGCGTCCGGATCAGCATCGTTATATCGGTATGGATCTGGAACAGTCTGTTTGAGATATGCTCTCCTGCCGGGGTTTTAATAGAGCCGCACTTCAGCACGCTCGGTCCGGGCTTGCCGCATTCGATTGCGCCGAAACCGGTGGCAGCCAGGCCTGGATCGATCCCGAGTATTCTCATGCTTAATTTGCCTGCGCATCCCTCTGACAAGAGGGGCTATTTTTTCCGTGGCGCTTCAAAGAGGATCTCTTCCACCATCTGGCAGATTACGTGGCCGAGGGTTATGTGGGTCTCCTGAATTCGGGCGGTGTTATCTGACGGGACAATGAAAGGATACGTGGCCTTTGCGGCGAATTTTTCCCCTTTCAGCCCGGTAAGTGCGATGGTCGTCAATCGCTTTCTCTTTGCCGCATCCATCGCCTTAAGGATATTGGGGGAATTTCCGCTCGTGCTGATCGCGAACACGACGTCCCCTTCGCAGGCGAGCGCCTTCAGTTGTTTCGCAAAATATATCGGAGAAATCATAATCATTTGCGATCGACGTAAGCACTGCCATGTCGGTATTGAGAGCGATGGCAGGGAGACCGGGTCGTTCCCGTCTGAACCGGTTGATGAACTCGGCAGCGATATGCGAGGCATCGGTCGCGCTCCCGCCGTTCCCGAACAGTATCAGTTTATTCCCGGCATTGAACGCATCGGCGATTGCCTTTGACGCATCGAGGATTCTGTCGATATTCTTCTCATCGGCAAATTTTCCCTTTACCTGGATGCTTTCTTCAAATATCTTTGCAATTTTCTCTTTCATTGACAGGTGCGCTTCACTGAAGCTGCGCTGCAGCTTAAATCTAATGAAATAAAGCCTCTGTCAATGTAACAAATAGCCCACTGAATTATCAATCAAAAAGTGGAGATGCAAGGGTCTTTTTATCAAGGAAGACTAAAGAATTTCAATTCCCCCTTAACAAAGGGGGATTAAGGGGGTTGTAATAATAAAACTGCTTTATAAATGTATCCTGATTAAAGTGACCTTAAAGAAAAAGTTGACTAATATGGATTATAAAAATACAAAAACAACCCCCTGTCCCCCTTTGTTAAGGGGGAATAAAGAGATGTCCCCGTGCCCAGCGATATTCTTGGGTAACGATCAGCTAAAACAGGCGGGAGCAAACTAGTAGTTAAAAACCTACACGCATTGCAGGTAAAACCTGACAGACAAACAAAACCGATTATGGTAAAACCTTGTCAAATACGTTTAATTACCGCACTAAACCACTGACAATGTCAGTGGTGGGGTGTGGGGGCGGAGGCCCCACTCCATAAGCGAACCAACATTGTTGGTAAGCCGAATAAGAAATTTAAAGAATTCCTTATCAGGCAAGATGAAGGACATTGTCCGTAGTCTTGCCGTATTTAAAGCCACCGACAAGGTCGGTGGTAGTTTACTGTACCTTACGGAGAAAAAATGACAGACCCTAAAAAAGCAAGGTACTTGTATCGCGGAAGGGACGAGGGTAGTCTAAGCATAAAGCATTTCCTGAATTTTCTGCTTTTGACATGAATTGAGTACTTCTGTAACAATTTTGGTTCTCTGAGGATAAACTATAGACCGTTGTAATATGTTCAGTATCACTCTTTTTAATGCATATCCTAAAAGGCAATAGTCAAGCTGACCCCGGTGGGTTTCACAGAAGCATTCTATTTGACAGTCTCTTGCATTTCAGTTAAATTCAAAAGGATATTTTTCAGAAAATGGAGGAATTATGAAAACGATTTATCTTTCGATAATCGGCTTCTTTTATTTTTTATCTGTTGCCTTGGGCGTCGAAAGCCTGCATATCAGATCAGGTGAGACAATAACAGGGACTATTGCATCAATCTCTTCAGCCGACAACTGGTCTTTTTATGGAGAGGCTGGAGACAGGGTAGTAATATGTGCAATGAAGGCTTCCGGCTCTATGTCAGGCGCGTATTTAAAACTCTATGATAAGGATGGTTCAGTTGAAAGTCAGAATTCCGCGAGTTCGGGCATCGATAAGCAGCTTAAGAAAACCGGTGTGTATACGCTGTCCCTGGAAGCCAATGCTCCAAGCGGGACAGGGAATTATTCGCTGACATTCCAAAAAATTCCCGGTCCGGTCTCCGCTCCAGGGGATTTGGACGGAGGCACTATGATTTCCGGCATGAAATACCCGGGTACTATCAATGATCTATCGGATTTCGATTCTTTCCAGTTTTACGGACAGACAGGCGACATTGTTAATGTGTATACGCTAATAAAATCCGGCAATATGAACAATATGTATATAAAGCTCTATCCGGCAGACGGAGAAGCTGCGGAAAGTGAAAACCTCGGAAGCTATGGTATTGATCATATGCTCGGGAAAACAGGGTTATACACGGTGACAGTCGAGGCTTACAATCATGGCGGAACAGGCCAGTACGAAATAGTATTCATTAAAACTCCTGCAAACATCCGGCTGGGGATATACAATCAAATTCCTGATAATGGCGATATCGTTATGAACGATAACGGTTCGTTCTCCTGGTATTCTTTAACCGGCATAACGGGATATGACGTATTTTTCGGAGAAGATGTAATAGAACCCCTCGGTAAAATAGGAAGCAATGTATCTTCCCCTTCAATACTTTCCCCGGAGATGGAAGACGGGAATATCTATTACTGGCGCGTTATAGCTCATACAGAGGTGGCCGGGTTTGTTTGGACAGCCTGAAGCGATTTTTAAGTGGTAAGCTGCTCTGCCTCATGCCGCTACCTGCATCTGAGGTAGTGTAGTCCAGTAAACCTCATCCGGGGTTCTGTCGTCAAGCCCTTGATGCCGACGCCGATTATTGTAGAACTCGAAATAATCTGCAAGCCCATGCCTGGCCTCGGTAATAGAGCCATAGGCCTTCAGATGTATATCTTCATACTTCACGCTCCTCCAGAGTCTTTCTACGTAGACGTTATCCACCCAGCGTCCTTTGCCATCCATGCTGATACTGATGCCATTGCTGATGAGAATGTCAGTAAAAGCTTCCGAGGTGAACTGACTGCCCTGATCGGTGTTGAATATCTCCGGTGTTCCATACTTCCTGATCGCTTCTTCAAGCGCCTCGGTGCAGAAGGAGGCGTCCAATGTGTTTGATAGCCGCCACGCCAGCACCCGGCGGCTTGCCCAGTCCATGATCGCCACGAGGTAACAGAACCCCTTGGCCATTGGAATATACGTTATATCGGTCGCCCAAACGTGATTGGCGCGGGTAATCTCCATGCCCCGCAGGAGATAGGGATAGATTTTGTGCGCCGGGTTCGGTTTCGACAGCCTGGGTTTCGGGTATAAGGCCCTGATGCCCATCTTCTTCATCAAAGTGCTGACATGGCCGCGTCCTATCTCACGTCCGAGGTCCCGAAGTTCATTGCGTATCCGCCGAATGCCGTAAAACGGATACTTCAGGTGGATCTCATCGATCAGAAGTATAAGTTCCACATCACGCTTGCTGGTCGGAACCGCCTCGTAGTATAGGCTCGACCGGGATAATTCAAGTATCCGGCTTTGCCGAGTCAGCGGTAAGGCATGCTCAGGGTCGATCATTTCCTTGCGCTCGGCTCGGCTATCCGCCCGAGCGCGACTGATAAAAAATCGTTTTCCATGGCGAGCTGTCCTATCTTGGCGTGTAGCTCCTTGACGCTCGGTCCTTCTTCCGTCTTCTTATCCCTGGAAAACACTTCCTCTGCCCGCTCCAAAAGTTGTTTCTTCCACTCAGTGATCTGGTTAGGATGTACTTCGAAGCGCTCCGCCAACTCAATTAGCGTCTGTTCTCCCTTGATTGCCTCCAGTGCTACCTTTGCCTTGAATGCCGCTCCGTGGTTCCTTCTCGGTCTCTTTGCCATCTTAGCTGCTCCTTTTTCCTTTCTGCAGGGTCAAACAGCAAAATAGGCTTCGCCATTTGCCCTATACGGGGCGATCAGAGAATGTCTCGATCTCTGATACCCCATCTGTTTCTAGTTTAGAGCAGCTTTACCACTTATGTCTCTGTCCAGTTTTTCCCGGCCAGCTCTCCTTTTGGTTCAAGCCTTTCAGCATCTTTGGCTTGTCTCACATCACGAAGTTTATCAGCAGTTCACATATGTTGGTCATACCACCAAGCCCGACACCTTATCCGCCTTGACGCTGGCAGATATATCATTGCCTCACGGTTCTGATTAGACCTTTACAGGTCAGGTTATCCTTTTCCTATCCGCACTTTATTCAGGATAGTAGGCTACCTCTAACGGAATAGAGGGTTTCCTAATAGTGATATCCACTATTTGAAACAATTACTTATGCGACCTCATGTCGCACCGCACTACTGTGAGAAAGCGATAGCGCAAGCAATCACGACACTATCCTTCGACGTCTCTGCAATCAGGTTTCAGTTGGATAATATCCTCAGGATATGGGAGGGTAGGTATTATTTGGACTCTATGAAATAATAAAAAAATAAGGCAATACAATAAATATAAAGTAATAGATTAGATTTATAAGCTTAAGTTATTGATAAAATGCAATATTTAAATAATAAATGCGTTTAGCATTCTGCTTTTAACTGCTTACGGCCGGTATTTACTGAATACAAAATCAGCGAGTTTTTGAGACTTATGGCAATGAAAACAATCATTTTTGGGATCAGTTACCGTTCTCTTTTTGCTGTCACCTTTAAAAACTTCAAACCCCCATCCCCCTGTATCAGCAAATTTACTTGCACCCTTTTGCATTACTGCGACATATTTGCGTGGTCCCTCAACAATAGTCTTGTTCTTGCTTTTTGCTTCGAGTAAATCAAAAACAATAACTGATCCATCGGGGTATGGGGTGCCATCTTTCAGCGCTTTCAATACTTCCTCATTAGCATAGATATGGTGAATGCCTCCGAATACGTCATACATGGGATGCCCTTTTTGTATGACCATAGACTTAACGTGAGTCCATGTACGATAGCCTTCCGGGTACTGAACCAAAGGCTCATCCTTTTCCCCGGAAAAAGCTATATGCATGAATAGAAAACTACCGAAGACAACCAATACCAGCGTAAAAATCAGGCTTTTTTTCATAACAGACCTCCTCTGCAATATTCCTGGTTAATAAAGCTTTCATATGCATCAAAACGATGCCCCTTTTTATTTGATCAAAAAGCAAAACTGTACCACAGGGAAACTGCTTATTTAGCTTAAGATTTACTATTGAACCGGCAAGCAAATATATGAACTCAGTCATTCCCCGACTTGATCGGGGAATCCAGTCTTTTCAATAGGTTCTGGATTGTCCGGTCAAGCCGGACAATGACGATTTTTTAAAGTATTTACTTGCCGGGTTAATAATAAGGAATGGTTTTCTATCGGACAATAAGCCATTTCATAGCGGCATTTTTACCGGCATACAGCTTCGTGCGTCCTCAAATTTGCCTTATCTGTTTCACAGAAACAACGCTTCAAAATCCCTTGGGGTCACAATCTTAATGCCCTCATAACTTCTTATCACCAGCAGATCAGCGTCTCCTGTCACAAGATAATCCGCCTTTGCTGATACAGCGCAGGCGATAATGTTGTCATCAGCAGCATCCCGGCAAACATTCGTAATTTGGAGGTTTTGTTCAATGACTTGACGGACCGCTTCATGAATGGGTTCTTTCGCCATGTCTATGTCTTCGTTCGAGAGCCGGAGTTTCTTTGAAAGGATACGCCGAAGTTCTTTCATAATGAAAGGGCATGAAATGAGCGAGAACTCCCCGGCGCGCGCCCTGTGCAACAATTTCGAGCAAATGCCTTCAGTGATAATCGCCGCAATAAGAACATTCGTATCAAATACGGCGATCATGATATGGCTTTGAACACATCTTCCTCGCTGACGATTCCAAGTTTCTTCGCCTTTGGTCCGAGTTTTTTCTGTACTGCCTTGAGTTTCATTTCCCACAGGAACAGGCTCAGGGATTCTTTTACGATGTCGCTCTTGTTGCGCCCGGTAATGCCTGCAAGCCTGTCAAGCTCCTCGGCCATTTTTTCCGGCAGGCTGACGGATAATACTGTTCTCATGAGGCACCTCCTGTATTACAATACACTACACTACAAAATAACATTTTGCAATCCTGCCGGTTCCTCTGCGTAATAGATATCAAAAGACAAGACTAAAAAGTCATTGTATCTCCCGATCCCATTATCCCGCTTGACAGTGAACGATCGTACACTCTATACTGAAACCATGACGAAGGAGCTGAGAGAGGATAAACTGCGAAGCAGAATACAGGCAATCTCCGGCTTTTATTATCAGAAGGGCAGAATGCCCAGTTTTTCAGAGATTGCAAAGCTGGCCGGATTCCGGTCGAAAAACGCAGTCTATAAGCTCATCAACAAGCTTGAGAAACAGAAGGTGCTTCAAAGAGACGCTAAGGGGAGGCTCATAGCCGGATCAATAGCTGCCCCGGTTAAAATGCTCGGCACGGTAGAAGCAGGATTCCCCAGCCCTGCAGAAGAAGAACTGGCGGATAACCTGTCCCTTGATGATCTCCTGATACAGAACAGGGAAGCCACCTTCCTTCTTAAGGTATCGGGAGATTCCATGTCGAATGCCGGAATCCTTCCCGGAGACATGGTGCTTGTTGATAAGGGAGAGGTACCCAAGAGCGGGGATATTGTTATAGCAGAGGTTGACGGCGAATGGACGATGAAATATCTGAGGAAAAGGGGCGAAAGCGTGATGCTCCTTCCGGCCAATCCCAAATATCAGCCTATCAAGCCGAAACGAGAGCTCAAGATTGCAGGTGTCGTAACTGCCGTAGTAAGAAAATACAAATAACATAGCTGTTCTGAAAGCATTACTATGGACAATCAACCTTTAACCATACATTCCTGGCCACGGGCAATCCTCCATCTGGATGCCGACGCATTTTTTGCATCCTGCGAACAGGCTATCCACCCTGAACTCAGAGGAAAACCTGTAATAACAGGCAAAGAACGGGGGATCGTCGCAGCTGCCAGCTATGAGGCCAAGGCCAGGGGGGTAAAAAGGGGGATGAGGCTTTTTGAAGTAAAACAGGTCTGCCCTGATGCCGTTATCCTTCCATCGGATTATGAGACCTACAGCCTTTTTTCCCTTCGGATGTTTGAGATCCTCAGGCGCTTCTCGCCTGATGTCGAAGAATACTCGATTGATGAGGCTTTTGTTGACCTGACAGGACTAAGAAGAAGTTATCATGGCCCTTATGGAATGATCGCAAAAAAGATGCAGGAAACAGTCGAGACGGAGTTGGGCTTCACCGTATCAGTCGGAGTAAGTCTCACAAAAGTTCTGGCAAAAATCGGCTCAAAGCATAACAAGCCTCATGGGTTGACTATCATACCGGGAAGGGACATCCATAGGTATCTGAAAGATCTGCCGTTGGAGAAGGTCTGGGGTATCGGACCAAACACGACAGCCTTTCTCAATAAGTTCGGGATAACAACAGCCCTTGAGTTTGCAAGAAAAGATGAAGGGTTTATAAAGCAATACCTCTCCAAGCCTTACCATGAGGTCTGGCATGAATTGAACGGAAGATCTGTCTATCCGGTTACCACTGAATCCAAAAGCAGCTATCAGTCTATCAGCAAGGCAAAGACCTTTACCCCTCCCTCCAATGACAGGACGTTTATCTTTGCGCAGCTCTCCAAAAACCTGGAGAATGCCTGTATGAAGGCAAGACGGTATAAACTCGCAGCCACCAAACTCATCCTCTTTCTCAGGACACAGGAATTCAGAAACACCGGCATCGAGATGAAAGTCAGCCGGCCGAGTGCATATCCCGCTCAGCTGTTTGGATTGTTGAGGGACGGGCTTGATCGTGTTTATCAGGCAGATTGTTTCTATCGTCAGACCGGGATTGTCCTTGCCGGCCTGGTCCCGGAGACAACGATTCAGTATACCCTCTTTGATGACCCTGCAAGGATTGAGAAGATGGCCAGGATTTATACTGCGGTCGATGAACTGTCGGAAAAGTTCGGGAAATACACGGTCCATCACGCCTCAAGCCTGCCGACAAAGATACAGTCCCAGCATGAGGGAGAAAGAGGGGATGTGCCCCAAAGGGTCAATGATCTTTTCAAGGGAGAAAACAAAAGACAACGGCTGGGATTGCCTTTACTGCATATAAAAGTGTGACAATAAAGTGACATGGCTCAATTGCTGAAGTCGGATCACGGGCAACCTTGATGAGGCTGAAGACGAAGCGGAAGCCTCGCTAATGAATGGAGTAGACACGTTATAGTCAGACAAAGGTATGTACATCGATAAAGGTAGTTTATCTGGCTTCAGCAATTGAGCTATGTCATTGTTGCAGGTTATTTTGGACGGCGATGAGCCGGCTCATACAATAAATAAAGCCATTGTAAGGGCTCTGCCTCTTTGGTCAGCTTCACTGCGCCTTTGCGTTTGCAGCATGACCACTTCTTGCCCTTCAATGGCTCCAGTATAACTTGCGATCTCAGACCCGGGATACCTCGAGCTCTTTCGTCCAAGTGGGTGCCTCGGTAGATACTTTCAGGTTTCCTCCTCGCTGCGGAAGGCTTACTCACCAGTATCTAACTCCTGCTTCCCCTACTCTGTCTGATCCTCAGAAGTAATCCCGCTCTGAGTATCGCAATCTTTTTTGCGACCCCAGTGCCGGGACCTGAGCTTTCTAAGGTGTTTCGGCGGATGCTTCTTTCCTCCGATGCTGCCGGGGGCTGATCACCGCATCCAACTCCTACTCCCTTTACTCTTTACGATTCTCAGGTTTTATCCCGTACTGAGTATCGCAATTCTTCTTTCTTCTCTTAATTCTAATATTACTCTTTTCCGGAAATATTTCAAGAATGGATTACATCAGAAAAGGGTTGTTTTTAAAGGCTTGAGATAATGGACCCTTGTTCTCGATTATTATCGGTCAAAAGCCTCCTTATTTGCTCTATTGCAGGTTATTAATAATCCGGCAATTAAATCAGTCAGTTTTGTCATTCCGGCTGATATGTATTAAATCCGTCAACTGGTTAAGCCACCTCTTTTCCTTTTTTTAAAGCCGCGTATTCTGGGCAGGGCACAAAATATACGGGGAATAAAATCATCGATTATGTCCCTGATTTTTTTGTGAGCTGAAATAGGGGTTTGGCGGTTTAAGATATGGTATAATATACTTCTTAATTTCTCGTTTGGGGAGTCGTCCAGCGGCAGGACGGCAGACTCTGGATCTGCTTACAGGGGTTCAAATCCTCTCTCCCCAGCCATCACGGTCCCATCGTCTAGAGGCCTAGGACGTGGCCCTCTCAAGGCCGTAACACGGGTTCGAATCCCGTTGGGACTACCAATTAAAATCCTTGAATATTATGCAGTACGGCCTCTGACTGGTCGGGTAAAATGCCCATCATCCGGAGTTCTCGATCGACATGTGAAGCAATATATTTTCCACCACAAAAATTCGGCTTATAATTACTCTGTAGTGGAAAATATATGACTATGCGGCCTTCTGTAGCCAGGTTCGCTCCGAACCTTCTCATCCCTGCTGATTGACATCAAAACGCATCCTGCCGGTAAACTATAAGTAGGGAGGTTTCACCGTGTCTCTTGCTTTTGCCATACTTTTCCATATACTGATATTTTCAGTGGCCACCTTTGGCACTTCCCTTCTTATTGAGAAGTATTATCGCGGTAGGCTGAAATGGATTTTTGTGCCTTTCTTTACCCTGTTGTCGGCACTGTTCATAGTCAAGACGGATTTCATGCTCAAGGTGCTTTATGCCATTACGCAAAATAGCACGATTCAGGATTTCGGCATCATCCTTCTCGGAGGGGCCATAACCGGTGTCTTTTTTTCCTTCTTGTGATTTTCCTTCCGATTGGTTCAGTTGATCCTCAATAAATTTCTGACGCCGCCGCAATAGCGTACCGGCAATCGAAGTGCGGTATAATAGGGGCAGATCAAACTGATGGTCTCATGAAAAGGAGGAAATGATGAAACGGTTCAGCGCATTCATAGCTCTTCTTGTCGTGTTTTTTGCCGTGAACGCCTTCGGGGAGGAGTCTGATGCGGTTCTTGGCATCTGGTATAACGAAGAAAAGACGTCCGGCATAGAAATTTTCAGGTGTACCGATACTTACTGCGGCAGAATCGTATGGCTGAAGAATCCTTTGAATACAGAGGGAAAAGAAAAGGTGGATTCGAAAAATCCTGATGAGAGTCTGAAAGCCAGAAAACTTATGGGGCTCCAGATCCTCTCCGGCTTCAGATACGCGGGTGATGGAACGTGGGAGGCGGGGAAAATATATGACCCCAAGAACGGGAAAACGTATTCCTGCAAGATGCGCCTCGATGGAGAGAATCTGAAGATTCGCGGTTTCATCGGAATTTCCCTCTTTGGCAGAACCACGGTCTGGACGAGGAAGTTGTAACACATTTCTGTTACCATTACGGAGGACTATGAAGAAACTGACACATCTCGACAGGCAGGGAAGGGCGAAAATGGTCGACGTAACCGGTAAGCCGGTAACAGAGCGCGAGGCGGTTGCGAGGGGGAGCGTTTCGATGAAGCGTGAAACGCTGAAACTGATCGCGGACGGAAAGGTGCCGAAAGGCGATGTCATCTGCGTTGCGCGTATTGCCGGCATCATGGCGGCAAAGAGAACGAGCACACTCATTCCCATGTGCCATCCGCTCATGATTACATCAATTGATGTCAGTCTTCATATTGACCGCAGAAGGAACAAGATTGACATTGAGGTGAACGTGAAAACAGCGGGCCAGACAGGGGTCGAAATGGAGGCTTTAACCGCGGTATCCGCTGCAGCGCTCACTGTTTATGATATGTGCAAGGCGGTTGACAGGGATATGGTTATTTCAGACATTATGCTTATCGAAAAACGCGGCGGTAAAAGCGGTGTGTATAAAAGGAAATGATTATTACTGTAACTTCTCAAGCCCCTTTGCCGCTTTGTTGTTTCCGGGATCGAGGCTCAGGGCCTTCTGGAACCGCTCCCGGGCTGCCTTCTTGTTCCCCTGCATGACACAGATCATTCCGAGGTTGGCATAGTGATCGGCATTGCCCGGTTCCACTGCCACTGCCTTTAAGAGCGCGCTTTCGGCATCCTGAATTCTATTGGGGACTTTGGTCAGCGATAAGGCGAGATAGCTCCAATATTTGGCATTCTTCGGGTCCATGCCGGCTGCCGATGAAAAAGAAATGGCAGCAGCCGGGAAATCGCTTTTCTTGAACCCTTCTATGCCGTTCCTGAAATGTTCTGTCGCGCTTAATGCGGGCGTTCCCCTCTCTTTTTTCGGCGCTTTCTTTCTTCTGCTCTGAAGATAATTGTATGCATCCGTTAATGCATCGAATATCTTGGTCAGGCGGTCTTTCAACATGGGATCAGGAGCACCGAAAGATCTGTCAGGATGGAATTCTCTCGTGAGTCGGTAATAGCTCTTCTTTATCGTATCCTCGTCAGCATCCTCATCTATCTCAAGCAGCTGATAGTCATTGAAACTGCCGAGGTTGACATAGAGTTCATCCACTTTTCCGAGAAAAGCGTACTCATCTTCAGAGACGGGCTGGAGTATATCATCCAGTGAAATCGATTCTTCAAATTCAGTTTTTTCGAATACTTTCTTCTTTTCTTCAACAACTCCGATGGACCACAGGAGATAGAGTATTTTCATGCCCTCAAAGGATCCGATCCATGCGCTGTCCACGATTTCCTTCACTGTTTTTACCCCATCGATAACCGACAGCATTTTTCGGTCCCGCGGGCTGAGTTCCACGTCCTGAAACAAGGTCACGGGATCGGTGCTTAATTTAAGGATTGTATCAGCAGGCGGCATTTCTTTTCTGATTCTGGTCCAGTTGTCGATCCTCTGTACCCCTTCATAGATGAGGTTGCCCATGCTCATTTTCAGGGTTATCACTTCATTGGGCGGTATTTCCCCTTCTATGAATTCAAAGTCTGCGTCTTCAAGGAGGAAGAGACTGTAGATGATTTCTTTCACCTGATACTTCACTCCCCAGAAGAGGTCTTTCGGCATGAGATAACCGAGCTCGACAAGTATTGCGCCGAGCCTTTTATTTGTCTTTTTAAGAATCTGGACAGCCGTGTCATACTGCTCCATAGTAATTTTGCCGGCTTTCAAAAGCATTTCTCCCAACCGGTCATCTTCGTACGTGGAGGAGGCAAAAATGGCATCCCCTTTCAGAAGGTATGTCTTTTTTGTGAATACCGGGGTCTTTACAACGAGCGTGCCTGTTTTCCTGTTCCGGCTGAGAAAGGAAAGTATTGTGGAAAGACTGACGTTTTTAATGTTTTCTTTCAGCGGTATGTCGTTCATGTGTACCGTATTACCTCGAAGCGGTAGATTTCAACATTCTCATGAGGCAGGATCCCTGCCTTCATTTTTGTTATCCGCACCTGTTCCTCAACAGTATCAACGCCCTCGAGGTCCGGCAGCAGGAGACCCCGTCTGAAACCGTTCGCCACGATCACCCCGTATTTCCGCGGGTCAAGGTCTTTTACATCGCCGACCTTTTCAGGGCAGGTCAGAACGTCTACCGTATACGAGAGACTCTCAAGTTCATCCTCTGTCACAGGGCCGAACCGTCGGGTCTTTCGTTGCAGCTGAGATGGCATTTGTGATGACTTCCGCTGCGATCGACGCAGCAGGACGGCAGATACGTTCCGATACATCCCCGTAACTCTCCGCCTTTTTTCAGGCAGACAAAGACCCCTGATTGTACGGCCATTTCCGGCGGCAGCGGCTCCGGCGGCGCAATGGTCTTCTCTTCTCTGACATACGCCTCTACGCTCATTTTCGCAAGTTCTGCAATCGGGTGCATTTATTTTCTTCTCTGCAGAGAATAGTCGGCTATGGCAAACAATGCTTCTTTTGCCGGGGAATTGGGGAAAAGTGAAAGCTCCGCTTTTGCGCCCGCGATATAATCCTCTGCATTTTTCATCGAGCTCTCGATTATGTTGTATTTTTTGAAAAGTTTCAGAATTTTCTGAAGCCCGCTTTTTTTAAAACCGTTCCTGATTATTCCCTTTACCTCTCCGAGTTCTTCTCCCTGCAAGGTCTTCAGGAGATGAATCAGCGGAAGCGTTATCTTGCCTTCCTTGAGATCTTTTCCGAGACGCTTGCCGAGATCCCCCTCGTCAGCCATATAGTCGAGGATGTCATCTGCCATCTGAAAAGCAATGCCGGTCTTCATACCGAAACGTGCGAGCGCATTTTCTCTGTCTTCAGGGAGGGCCCCGAGGATTGCGCCGATTCTGCATGCAGCGGATATTAAAACAGCGGTTTTAGCAGAAATGATAGAGAGATAATCCTCTTCCGTCATGTCGGGGTCTCCTGTTTTTACCAGCTGGAGTATCTCGCCTTCCGTCATTTTTGTCGTTGCTTCAGAGAGGGCATCCATTATCCTCTGGTTCTTCTGCCGGACCGCCAGCCATAATGCGTTCGAATAGAGAAAGTCTCCGACAAGGATGACGACCTGGTTTCCCCAAATGGAATGAGCAGAGGACTTTCCCCTCCGTATCTCCGCGCCGTCGACAACATCGTCATGAAGAAGGGAGGCGGTATGGATCGATTCGACAATCCCTGCAAGGGTCAACCGCGCATCCCCGCGGTACCCTGCCAGTTCGGCGCTGAGAATGAGAGTCAGCGGTCTGAGCCTCTTGCCGCCGCCGTCAAGGATATGCTTTCCGATGAGGGGTATTGAAAATACAGGGCTTTTAAAAAGGTCTTTAATCCTCTCATCCACAGTACGCAGTTCGGTCTGGTATCGTCTGAAGACCTCTTCAAGAAGCATCATTAATGGTAGGATAGCGGGAGTTTTAAAGTCAAGGGAAGAGTACCTTCTGTCTGTATGGTAAACAAGCTGACACCGGCAGCCGGCCCTACGTTTTTGCTTTTTTCCCGCGGGTGTGCGGCCTGAGACGAAAGGCATCGATATCCGCTATTTTTTCTCATCAGGTGTTTGATATCAGAGGGCCTGAATGCGCCTTTCTCTGTAATGATAGCGGTAACGTATTTGTGCGGGGTCACGTCAAAAGCGATATTTCTTACCTTTACCCCTTCGGGTGCGATCCGGTATCGGTTAAACACATGGGTAACTTCCTCAGGCCCTCTTTCTTCGATGGGAATCTGTTTGCCGGAAGAAATCGAAAAATCGATGCTGCTGAGGGGAGCGGCTACGTAAAAGGGTATTTTGTGTTCTTTGCAGAGGACAGCCAACGGATACGTTCCGATTTTGTTTGCGACATCACCGTTTTTCGCCGTCCTGTCGGTGCCGACAATGACGAGGTCTATTTCTTTCTTCTGCATGAGGACCCCGGCAGTGCTGTCTGTAATAAGCGTTACGTCAATCCCGGCCTGCATGAGTTCCCATGCCGTCAGCCGCGCGCCCTGGAGGACCGGTCTTGTTTCATCCGCGATAACCTGGATATTCTTCCCCTGCTCTCTGGCGACGAGCATCGGCGCGGTCGCCGTGCCGTATCCGCCGGTTGCGAGGGCTCCGGCGTTGCAGTGGGTCAAAATAGTGTCTCCATCACGGATGAACTCAGCCCCCCACCTTCCGATCGCCTTATTTACCTCAATATCCTCTGCGAGGATCGTCTTTTGCTTCTTCAATGAGGAGATGCTTTAACCTGTCAACAGGTTCATTCCTCTGCAGAGTCAACAGATGTTTTATCCGGTCTAACAGCCCATCTGATATTGACAGCCGTAGGACGTGTTGAAAGCATTTCATCGAAGACGGGGGTCAAGGGCCCTGTTAAATTCATCGAATGTAGCCGCCTTAATATCCTGTGCTCCGAGCGCAATGCCCATTGCCGCTGCGATGCCGATGGCCGGCGCACCCCGTATCCATAATTTTCTGATCCCCTCTGCGACCATCCGGTAATCGGTGCATTTGATGTAGGTGACCTCGATCGGCAGTTTAGACTGATCGAGCATGAAAACAATACCGTCTTTCCATTCTATTGCGTTAACCATTGATTTTCCTTTTGCTCCTATAGTTCATAGTAAAAACAATTGGTGTGAAAATTTGTTGCCTACAGTATTAATGTGGTCACCCATGCGATAGTGAGACCGATCACCGAGACAACCGTTCCCCATGCGATGTAATTATAGAGTTTGAGAATTGGTGTAATCCCCCATAAGCTTTTTATTGTTTATCAGTAAAATGGCAAATACGAGAACAAACGGCAATAACAGGCCATTCACGACCGCAGAAAGCACCATCAGAAAAACAAGCGGAGCGCCGGGAATTAATACGAGCATGGAAGCCAGTGCTATGGTAAGCGTATAAATCCACATGAACTGGGGGGCTTCCTTGAACGTCTTGTTCACGCCCGCCTCCCATCCCATCGCCTCGCATATATAATACGCGGTTGCGAGGGGCACGATAATTGCGCCGAGCAGGGAGGCGTTTGCAAGGCAAAGGGCGAATATGAAAGATGCGTAGTCTCCTGCGAGCGGTTTCAGGGCCAGGGCAGCTTCTGAAGCTTCATTGATCCTGATCCCATAGGGAAACAGGACCGTTGCGCATGTCACGATGATAAAGAAACTGATTATGTCGGTGATGGAGCATCCGATGATTACATCCAGCCGCGATGCCTTATAATCTTCTTTTTTTATACCTTTTTCCGCTATTGAAGACTGAAGGTAAAATTGCATCCATGGGGTAATGGTTGTTCCGATGATTGCTATGCTCATCATGATGTATTCGGAATTCCATTGCATTTGGGGATACAGTGTCCTGCGTGCGACGGTATTCCAGTCGGGTTTGGCCATGATCCCGGATATGATATAGCCGACAAAAATGATACAGGCATAGAGCAGGATGATCTCGACAGTCCTGTAGCTCCCTTTTGTGACCAGCAGCCATATGGAGACAGCACCTAGCGGCACCATTATATATTTGCTCCATCCAAGGATTTCCATACTCGCCGCCCATCCCGCGAAATTGGCAACAGTATTTCCAAAATTCGCAGTAAGGAGGCATAACATCATGAAGAACGTTGTTTTCACTCCATAGTTTTCGCGGATGAGATCAGAAAGTCCTTTGCCGGTGATAACTCCCATCCGGCCGACCATTTCCTGTATAACAACGAGCGCAACGGTCGTGGGGATTAATGTCCAGAGCAGGGCGTATCCGAATCGTGCGCCTGCCACCGAATAGGTCGTAATTCCGCTCGCATCGTTATCGATGTTTGCGGTAATAATCCCGGGACCCATTACTGATAAAAAAATGAGGAATTTCTTCCAGACCTTCACACTTTTCTCCTCTTGCGTTTTGCGGCAGGAGGGAGAATCCTGTCGAGGACATCATCGACAGCGATAATGCCCAACAGGTAGCCTTCTTCATCTGCAACCGGCAATGCAACGAGATTATATTTCGATATAATGTCCGCGACCTCGACTTCATCTGTTCCCGGGGTTACGGTCTTCAGTTTTGTTTCCATAATATCGGATAGCCGCGTATCCGGGGTAGCAAGGAGCATTTCCCTCAGAGAGACAACGCCGAGGAGTTTTTCACAGTCATCGATAATATAGATATAGTAGACTGTTTCTATCTCTTCGGCATCTTTTCTGAATTTTTCTATCGCTTCTTTGACTAACGTTTCAGGCGGGTAAGCTATGAATTCGTTCGTCATTAAACCGCCTGCAGTGTCTTCTTCATGACTGAGAAGTTCCTGTATGTCCTCAGCCTCTTCTTTCTCAATATGCTCGAGGATCTCCTTGGCCTTGCCCATGGGAAGATCGCTCAGGACGTCGGCAGCCCTGTCAGGAGACATCTCCTCGATGATATCAGCTGCCTTTTCCGAATCCATGCCGGTGATGATCGCGGTTTGCACATCGGGCTGGAGTTCGGAAAGGGCTTCCGCCGCAGTCTCAACATCAAGGTCTTTGAAGAATGACGCGCCGTCTTTGTGCGATACCTGGCTGATGATGTCGGCGATATCAGCGGGATGAAGCTCAGACACCATCTGCCTGGGGACGGTGAGAGAAATCTTTGTCAGCTTCGGCTCCAGCGGCTGCATGTAGTTCCAGCTGATAAGATTGTACGGGAGATGCTTTTTGAACAGCCTCATCATGTCTTCGCCGCCCCTTTCAACGCCAAGCCTTCGCATGATGCCCCGCATTCCCACATCAACGGCGATGAGGATCGCCTCTGTCTGAAACCCTTCAAGTTTCACGTCATTTACCCTGACGACTTTTGCGCCGTTCGCATCGACAATCTGCTTGTCGAAAATATCCCTTACGATCAGCAGGTCTTTTTCGCCGAATTCATATGGCAGAAGCCGTTCTCCGTATATTTTTGATGAAATGATCCTTTTGTTGAAAATGCTCAGATCACCCCAGGGAAGAACAAATGTCTTTTTTTTCTTTTCGAGGATGATGGCGGAGATTTTCGGGAACGGTTCTCCCTTTATCACTACGACATCCCGCACTCTGCCCAGTTCCTCGCCCTTCGGGTCGAGCACGTGTTTCCTGAGAATCTCACTAACAAACACTTCACCGAAAAAAGGCATGTATTCACTCCCTTAAGGCTCTTGCAAAAGTCCTATTCTGGTAGCCGCAGGCTTTCCGCCCCGGCGGATCGCTGAGGTGATAGCCTGCGTATGTAAGACATTGAAAAAAATGAAAACACGCAAACTAGAGTTTGCGGCTACATCATTATTGCAGGACTTTTGCAAGACCCCACTTATGAATTTCGGAAGGTGCCGCCATTAGAAGTATAGCTCAGGGTTTTTTATTTCAGCAATATGAAAATTGCGCCGGCTTTGGCCCTATTTTTTCAATTTCTTGTAGATGTAGACACGGAGGGGACATTGACAGAGATGGATAAGGCCGAAAGAAAACGAAAATGCACAAGAGGCAGGATTTCGCTCGAGACATTCGAGGAATGATTCAATGCCGATGTCCCTTGCCCTGCAGAGATTCTGGAACCCGGAGGTATGGCAGCTGAATTTTTTCGGGCATGTGATGCCGCCGATGATTTCCTCGATCTGTTTCTTGCTTTCTTTTTTCATGAGGGAATATTCTCTCTGCCCTGAAAAATCTGTCTATACACAGACACTTTGTGTAATAGTATAATTGATCTTAGAAAAACTGTGGAGGGATGTTTTGGATAAACTGGTTATTCATGGCGGTAAAAGGCTGAAAGGCGAAGTGGAAATAGGGGGGGCGAAGAACGCGGCCCTGCCGATTATGGCTGCGTCCCTTCTTTCGGACGGAGAGTACACGATTACGCGGGTTCCGAATCTGAGGGACGTGATGACGATGGGACGCCTCCTTGCCAATCTTGGCGCGGGGTTTCACTATGAAGGGAATAAGGCGCTGATCGATACCGGAAAGATTAAGGTGTTCGAGGCGCCGTATGACCTTGTGAGAACGATGCGCGCCTCGATCCTTGTGCTCGGACCCCTGCTCGCACGGTACGGAAGAGCAAAAGTATCCCTGCCCGGGGGGTGCGCAATCGGCGCGCGTCCGATTAATCTGCACCTGGCGGGCCTTGAACGAATGGGCGCGGATATCAGGCTTGAATCCGGGTATGTGATTGCGAAGGCGAAGAGGCTCAGAGGCGCATCCATATATCTCGATACGCCGACAGTGACAGGGACCGAGCATCTTATGATGGCTGCGACACTCGCAAAAGGCGTAACAGTGCTGGAGAACGCGGCGCAGGAACCTGAGGTGAGTGATCTCGCGAATGCCCTTATTGCGATGGGAGCGAGAATAAAGGGGGCCGGCGAGAGTGTCATCGCAATTGAAGGTGTGAACGAATTGCGGCCTGTAGACTATTCGGTCATTCCCGACAGAATTGAGGCCGGAACGTTTATGACAGTAGCGGGCATCACTGGCGGGGATATTCTTCTAAAAGGCTGCAGGAAGGAACATCTTGATGCAACGATCATGAAACTGAAGGAAACAGGGATTGTCTTCAGGAGTGTACCGGACGGCATACACGTTGTCAGTAAGGCAAGACCGGTGTCCACACACGTGAAGACCATGCCATATCCGGGATTCCCGACAGATATGCAGGCGCAGTTTATGGCCCTGATGTGCGTGGCGGACGGCACAAGCGTTATTAAGGAGACGATCTTCGAAAACAGATTCATGCATGTGGCGGAACTTCGCAGAATGGGCGCAGACATTACTGTTGAGGGAGGGACTTCGACAGTAAAAGGAATTGCACGCCTCAGGGGAGCGCCGTTGATGGCAACCGACCTGCGGGCAAGCGCATCGCTTGTTGTCGCCGCGCTTGCCGCAAAAGGAGAGACCGTCATTCACCGAATTTATCATCTAGACAGGGGATATGAGAGTATGGAGGAAAAGCTCCGGAAACTCGGTGCGGATGTGAAGAGGGTGAAAGAGTAGTAGGTAGAATGTAGTAGATAGTAGGTAGGGGAAAACGGCCCTACATTCTACCTACTACATGCTACCTACTTTTTATTATCTGATATACGCATCCGTTACGTAACGGCGCATCATGCGGTGACAGTTGAAATAGTAGGCATTTTTCCCTATGGCATTCTGCATCATCTTGACCCACGTATGTCTGTCGTTGTAATACATGGGGATGATTATCGACTCAAGTTTGTTGTACAGATCATCTGCGTCACTTGTGTCCAAGTTGTCGGTGAGCGTCGTCTCTGTAGGGTTCGGTCCGATAGCCCAGCCGGTAAACCCCTCGATGTGGCCTTCTATCCACCAGCCGTCAAGCACGCTGAAATTCATCACTCCATTGTGTGCAGCCTTCATGCCGCTTGTGCCGGACGCTTCCCGTGGACGTAATGGGGTATTCAGCCATATATCGACTCCCGAGACCATCTTGAGGGCGATGTCCATATTGTAATTTTTCAGATATACCATTGGAATACTGTCCCTGAGGCTGTCCTTGATCGAGAAGATATTCGAGATGAGTTTCTTGCCCATGTCATCCTTCGGATGGGCCTTCCCTGCGTAAATGATCTGCAGTTTTCCTGCGCCGATACGCCTGATCCTTTCAATGTCGCTGAATATAAGATCCGCCCGTTTATACGCGGTAGCTCTTCGCGCAAACCCTATAGTGAGGATATCCGGATTCAGCTGCACGCCGGTCGTTTCCTTCACATAATCGAAGAGAATTTTTTTCGCCTCCAGATGGGTATTCCAGACTTCTTCATCAGGAACACGGCCGATGCGTACAAACAATTCCGGTTCGTTCGCCCAGCCGGGAAGGTATTTGTCGTAGAGCTTCTTAAAACTGTCGCAAGTCCAGGTGAAGGTATGGACGCCGTTCGTGATTGCGCTGATTTCGTATCCGGGGAACATGTTTCTTGAAACCTCGGTATGTTTTTTTGCCACCCCGTTAATGAATTCGCTCAGGTTAAGGCCGAGGCGTGTCATATTCAGATTATTTTGGCCGCAGAGTTCCTTGAGGACCTTTAACGGTATCGGCTCTCCGAGAACTGTCATGACGAGGTCATAGGGGAAGCTGTCGTGTCCTGCCTCAATGGGGGTGTGCGTGGTGAATACGCAGAGGTCTTTTACCTTTGCAATATCCCAGACCAGTTTCTCATCCCAGACATCCTCAATCGGGCGTTTGAATCTGTTAAGGAGTTCAAGGGTCAGCAGGCTTGAGTGCCCTTCGTTCATATGGTATTTCTTGATCTCAAAATCGAGTTCATGCAGCATCCGCACGCCGCCTATGCCGAGGACGATCTCCTGTTTCAGCCTGTACGAAAGGTCTCCGCCATAGAGGACTTGAGTAATCTCTCTGTCTTCAGGGGTATTTCCCTCTATGTCGGTATCAAGGAAAAAAATCGGCACGATACCGTGTGTGAGGCTTTCCACATTATACTGCCATGCCTGCACGAGCACGTCTCTGCCTTCAATCTGCACATGGATTTTTGTCGGCAGGAGCGTCATATATCTGTGCGGATCCCACCTTACAGGCAGTTCGGTCTGATGTCCTGCTTCATCCAGTTCCTGAATGAAATATCCCTTTTTTGTGAGGATCGTGACCGCAACCATGGGAAGCTTCAGGTCGGCTCCTGCGCGAATCGTGTCTCCGGCAAGCACTCCGAGTCCTCCGCTGTATGTCGGGATATCGTTCTGAATGCCGATCTCCATCGAGAAGTAGGCAATTTTGGGTTCTTTGGTGAGGTCAACGGTACAGGTATTTTGCATGGCGATTATTTTAAATGATTGCAGGCATGAATAACAATGAGTGACTGAAAGGCTTTAAATCGGACAGATGAGTCTGCCGAGCTTTTCGGTGAGCAAAAGGTTTTCAGTGTAATCCACCGGGCAGTCGATCACCGAGGGCACAGGCTGGGTCAGGGCTTCCTGCAAAACCGGCAGTAGTTCATCGTCAGAGCCTACCCTATAACCCTTTGCGCCGAATGACTCGGCCAGTTTTACAAAATCGGGATTTCTGAATTTCACAAAGAATTCCTTGTTGAACCGGAGCTTCTCTTTCCATTCGATCAGGCCAAGCCCGCCGTCGTTGAAGATCAGGCAGACAAAAGGGAGGCCGAGCCTTACCGCGGTGTTTATTTCACACATGGACATGAGGAAGCCGCCGTCTCCGACAGCGGCAATAACCTTTTTGCCCGGATAGAGGAGTTTTGCCGCTATTGCTGATGGAATCGCAAAGCCCATAGTCGCCAAGCCGTTTGAGATGACAGCGGTATTTTCTTCATACGCAGGATAAAACCGGGCGATCCATATTTTGTGCGCGCCGACGTCGCTGATGAGGATATCGCTCTTCCCAAGAGCTGTTCTCATATC
Organism: uncultured Nitrospiraceae bacterium; assembly: GCA_963718855.1. GTDB lineage: Bacteria > Nitrospirota > Thermodesulfovibrionia > Thermodesulfovibrionales > SM23-35 > CAVRAA01. The sequence goes on from CAVRAA010000012.1 coordinate 84,456, forward strand.
GGTAATAATGCGAAGGGGTTTCAGCGGAAACCCTGACGTAGAAAAATGGAGCGCATGGCCTGCGTAGAGTTTGAGCTTCCGGTAGTACGATGGGTCTTTTGCACTGTGTATCCATCCGGTGAGCGCGGAAAGGGTTGCCCTTATATCCCCGGTGAGGTCGAGAGCGGAATAATGAGAATCTGTTTCAGACGGGGTAACATCGATATGGATGATCTTCTTGCCGGCGTCATGATTCCAGTGGAGCGGACTGAACTCGACCGGATCATAGCCTATGGCGATGATCAGGTCAGCCCTGTCAAATCCGCATGAGACATAATCTCTTGACTGGAGTCCGACAGTGGAGATGAAGCATTCGTGGTCTGCCGGCAGCGCGCCGGCGCCCATAAATGTGGCGGTTACGCCAATCCCTGTCCTGGAGGCAAACTGCTCCAGCTCCTTTGTAGCCCTGCTTCTCAATACACCGTTCCCAGCGAGGATGAGTGGAGTGACCGCCTTTTCTATCAACGCCGCCGCCCTGGAGATCAATTCATCAGAGGGTGCCGGATACCGCAGAGGCTCATGGGAGAGGGGAATGCCGTCTGTTTCCAGCACGGCAATATCCTCAGGGAATTCAATGTGTGTCGGTCCCGGCTTTTCAGTCGATGCTGTTTTGAATGCCTTCCGTACGATCTCCGGGATCGTTGCAGCGACCTCTATCCGGGCGTTCCATTTTGTCATCGGTTTAAACGCTCCAAGAATATCAAGATACTGATGGGATTCCTTGTGGAGCTTCGACAGTCCTACCTGTCCGGTGACGGCGACCATCGGCGAGAAGTCGAGGAGTGCGTCGGCAACGCCGGTAATGAGGTTTGTCGCCCCCGGACCGAGCGTGGAGAGACACACGCCAGGCCTGCCGGAAAACCTGCCATAGGCGTTTGCCATAAAAGCAGCCCAGCGTTCGTCGTGGGCCAGAATAAATCTGATATCCGAGGTGGTCAACGCATTGAGGAGTTCGATATTCTCCTCCCCCGGCAGGCCGAAGATATATTCGACCCCTTCCGCCTCAAGACATCTGACGAATAATTCAGCTGATTTCATAACAGCTCGTCGAAGTCCACGATATGCCGGAAGTCGTTTGAAGGTACCGGTTCAGTCTTCGAATTAGATCGTGCTTTATAGAGGATATATCTGATCCCATATTCCTTTGCTGTTTTCAGAATCTCTTCAGTGTCGTCGATAAACAGGGTTTTTTCTCTGTCGAAATTCAGCCGCTTTTCCGCCTCTTCCCAGAAACGGAGGTCTTCCTTGGGATAGCCGGCATCGAAGGAAGAAAGCACTGCGTCGAAATGTTTCCCGATTAGGGTCTTTCTGAATTTCAGGTCGATCGATTTATAATGGGCGTTGGTAACAAGAAATGCCTTCTTCTTTTTCTTTTTCAGCATACAGAGAAAAGCTTCGACGTGCGGATGCACTTCGATGAGGTGTTTGATCTGCTCTTTGAGGGCAGGGATATCGAGTGAGAGTTCCGTTGACCAGAAGTCGAGGTCTGTCCAGTTCAATGTGCCTTCATGGACTTTGTATTTCTTCATCAACTCCTCTTTTGCCTTCCCGAAGGTGATATTGTGCTTCTCCGCGTATTTCTCGGGCACGAGGTGTTCCCAGAAATAGTCGTCGAAATATTTATCGAGGAGCGTGCCGTCCATGTCGAGAAGGACGAAGTCGATATCATCCATAGGTATCTTATTGGGAGTATCCATAAAACAATTATATTCTATGAGGCAATTCGTCATATTGCAAGCACGTATACCAAGTGACTATAATGACAATGGCAATGAGGATGATTTTCGAAGACAGATGATTTTATTCGATTTACGTTGGGACAGTAGTGATAACGTATAAAAATATTATTATTATCCTTTTGGGGATGTGTATCCTCACTCCGACTGCTTTATACGGATACGGGAAAGAAAAGAAAGAGGTTGCTTTCATTGTCAGGACTATTAATCTGCACCATTCTGCAGCAGACTACCCATTGCGTATTCGTGGTATAGCGCAGGAGTTTTACCGTAATTATCCCCATCAAATCGGACTGATTAGTATTCAGGAGTTAAAAAAAAGAAAGATGACCGGCTGTTTATGCGGTGAATCCTTCGATAACGGCGCCAAATGCCTTGCTGCTGAACTTGCTTTGCTGTATGGTCAGAAAGCCGATGCGGGAATATCTGATAGACATTGGTTACAACAAAATGCAGGGGGATTAGGAGTAATAGCGGATGATACCTGGAAGATTATTGGAACAAAAACATGGAGTATCGGAGATGACCGGTTTCTTATGGAATTATTTCTGGAGCACAAAACAGAAGGATACCGGCTGCGTTTTTATAATACGCATTTAAGCATGTACGGCAGCGTTAAATGGTATGAAAAGATTTTGTATGGCTATACATCGGGAAAAGATAAAGGGCAAAAGAAACGCAGTATGCAGGTCAGTAACATAATTAAAATTGTGAGAGACAGGGCCAAACCCGGGGAACTTCCGCCAATTATTGCCGGTGACTTCAACGCCGGACAGAATTTTGTTACCGGAGAAACCGAGGTGAGTGTACAAAAGATGGAAGCGCATTTTCAGCGGCAGATAGACGGTTTTCGCAATTCCTGTTCTGATTATACAGTGACAGATCAAATATATATCGGCAGGAAAGAAACGTTTACGGAGAGTAAGGGCTCTTTTCAACTTCTCAAATGGCATCGTATTTATATGGATAAGAAGCCGGTAGTGGTAGGTGGAAAACGGATAAACGAGCTTACTGATCATAATGCAGAAGGTTTTTCATTTAATATTATTATCAAGCCTGATAAAGATGTTCAAAAAAGAAGTCAGTAAATAATTCCAATTAGCCCCTCTTTAATAAATCTCTAATTGTATCTTGATAGCCTCGTTGATTCTGAGCATATCTTCTTCTGAAAGCACGCCCACACGTTTAAATAATCGCAACGTGCTTACCGTAGCGAGTTGATCAGCCATGGCCTTGCTTTCGTTGCTGTTAAATATGACAAGTGCTTCGCTGGGATACAGACAATCTGTCTTGCTTGTAAGAGGAACAACCTGAACTCGATTAAGGAACTTGTTTGATGCATCGTTGCTAACTATTACGGCAGGACGTTTTTCCCTGATCTCTCCGCCGACCGAGGGATCAAAATTAACCCACCAGACATCACCTCTTTTCATGCGCTATGTCCTTGAGAGTTGTCTCGGCCCAATCCAGGGCTTCTGCTTCTCGCTTTTTGTCCTTTGCCATTTGAGAGTATGCCAATTCAAGGTTTGGGCGAACTACGTGCGGCCGAACCAATTTCTCAATAAATTTGCTGATTTTGCGGGGGCCAATTGTCTTATGAAGTCCTGCATAGACTTCCTCATCTACCGTTATGGTCAATTTTTTTTGCATTAAAATCCTCCCTTCACTATACGTGTAGAATACGTATAGCTGCCAAATCATGTCAATGCTTACATAGGTAATAGCGTTGTTTTTTATAGGGCTAACAATGATTATGCCCAATGGGCTTTTATCTGCCAAAAGTATACCACAGTAAATCCCGGAAAAATTCAATTGTATTTTAAAACAATAAGTTAGCTATTGCTTTATTTTGGCAAAACATCGGTCATATCATAATATACGCAATGCGTATAGTAAGGGGTTTTTGTGGAGAGAAAGAGTATACTGCCTGATTTTCAGGATTTCCTGCGCACACGGAAGCTCGTGCCAGAGAAGAATATCCCCTATTTCGCCAACCGGGCCAAGTCAGCTATGAGCCATGAGCTTTAAGCTATAAGCTAAATATTTCTAAAATGAAGGGGAATCGAATGAAAGACTTTAGGGATCTCAAAGTATGGGAGCTGAGTTAATCGAAATAAATGAAGATGATGATATCTTTTTTTCTAAAAGCTAATCGCGAAAAGCTTAAAACGGCATGAATTTCGGCAGTTTGAAGCCTTTTTTACCTTTGAACATCTTGAGCATCTTCTTTATCTCGACATACTGCTTGACGACCCTGTTGACGTCGGCGACGGTTGTGCCGCTTCCCAGCGCGATCCTCTTTCTCCTCTGCCCGTTGATGAGCGTATGGTCTTTTCGTTCTCTCTTGGTCATGGAGTTGATGACTGCCTCGACTTTTACCAGTTCCCGCTCGTCGATATCGACGTCCTTGATTTTATTCATCCCCGGTATCATGCCAATGATGTTTTCGAGCGGCCCCATGTTCCGCATCTTCTTGAGCTGGTCCCTGAGGTCGCTGAACGTAAAGGTGTCGTCCATGATCGTTTTCTGGAGCTTCTCGGCCTCTTTCTTGTCGAAGGTCTGCTGGGCCTGTTCTATGAGGGTGAGGACATCTCCCATGCCGAGTATCCTTGACGCGACCCGTTCGGGATAAAACGGTTCGAGCATCTCGATCTTCTCGCCGGTGCCGATGAATTTGATCGGTTTGCCGGTTACCGAGATGATCGACAATGCGGCTCCGCCCCGTGCGTCGCCGTCCATCTTGGTAAGGATGATGCCGTCGAGGCCGATCTGCTCTGAAAAGTTCTTCGCGATATTCACTGCGTCCTGGCCGGTCATTGCGTCGGCAACGAAAAGAACTTCTTTGGGTATGACGCTGTCCTTTATTCTTTTCAGCTCGGCCATCAATGTGTCGTCGATGTGGAGCCGCCCGGCGGTGTCGAGGATGAGGACATCCCGCGCGTCGAGCTTTGCCTGTTTGACAGAATCGACGCAGAGGGCCACGGGGTCCTTGATTTCCCTTGAGGAGTGCACGGGGACGTCGAGCTGCGCGCCGAGTGCGATAAGCTGGTCTATGGCAGCGGGTCTTTGAAGGTCGGCTGCGACGAGCATCGGCCGTCTGCCTTCTTTCTTGAAGAGCCTCGCAAGCTTTGCGGCTGTCGTTGTCTTGCCGGATCCCTGGAGACCGACCATCATGATGATCGTGGGCGGATTCGGCAATAACTGTATTTTGCTGTTGGTTTTCCCGAGGAGTTCGCAGAGTTCTTCGTGGACGATCTTGATGACCTGCTGTCCGGGCGTCAGGCTCTCAAGGACCTCCTTGCCGACTGCCTTGGCCCTGATGTTCCCAACGAAGTCTTTGACGACCTTAAAATTGACGTCAGCCTCAAGGAGGGCAAGCCGTATCTCCTTCAGGGCGAGGTCGACGTCTTCCTCTTTTAAGAGGCCTTTGCCTTTCAGCTTCTTGAATATCGATTCTAATTTTTCTGTAAGGGATTCAAACATGGGACGAGATAACGTTCCTCTTCTTGTTTAATCGTATGCAAGACAGTGTTGATGTAAAAAAAATTATGCGCTCAGGAGAGAATCCAGCTTTGCCTTCAACTGCTGTTTCGGCACTACGCCGACTATCTGATCCACTTTTGTACCGTCTTTGAAAAACATGATGGTGGGAATGCCCATAATTTTGTACCTGCTGGCGATATCGGAATTGTCGTCCGTATTGAGCTTCATCACCTTTACTTTTCCGCTGTATTCTTTCGCAAGTTCTTCAACGGTGGGTGAGATCATCCTGCACGGACCGCACCACGCAGCCCAAAAATCTATCATCACGACACCCTGCGCCTTCAGCACCTCATTTTCCCAATTGGCTGTTGTCGCTTCAACTAACCCTTCTGCCATATGATCCTCCTCTGGTCCCCGAGCAGTGCAAGGGAAATGAATTTAATTAATTATATTTCCGGTGGCGATCTTTGTCAATCTCCATGCTGTTGCATTGACACTCCGGAGTTCTTTCTGCTATTTTTAAACGATGAGAAAGTCCCTTCTCCTATCCATTCTGGTCTTCTTCTGCCTGTGCAGCATTTCATACGGTTTTGAGATAAAGGGTCTTCAGCCCGTGGACCCCTACGGGGTATTTTCGACATTCAGTGCAGAAAGCCTCTCGAAGGGCAAAGTCGCGGTGGCTGCAGGCGCGGAGGTGTCGGTCGATCCTGATTTGTACCGCTTTATCTTCAAAACCGCCTATGGGCTAACCGATACCGTGGAACTGATCCTGACCCTTCCCTACATAAACGGGACCAATTCGGCAGACGGGTTTGAAGACGCCGCATTTGGTCTGAAACACAGATTTTTCGATGAAGGAAAGTACGGGCCCTCCGTCGCGTATATCCTGAATGTCTCCGTGCCGTCGGGAGCGGACGAATTCAGCACCGACGGTCGTTTCGGCATTGGGCTTGTCGTCAGCAAGAGGGTCGGGCCGGTAAACGGGCATGTTAACCTTTTTTATGAAAAACCCGGCAGCAACAAACCCGAGGAAGAGCTTTCTCTCCTGACAGGAATCGATTTTGCCGCTGCGCATAATTTTAAATTTCTTGCTGAACTCTATGTCAGAAAAGGACACTATTCGGACAAGATCGATGTGGTCGAGGGTAGGGTGGGATACCGGATCAAGACGACGGAGTCAATCTATACCACGTTCGGCGCCGGCTTCGATTTCAAGAACAGAAACCCTGAGACGAGGGTGATATTCACGGTGACATTCCTTGCGCCGAAAGAAAAGAAAACAGTGCAGAAGATATACGAGGAGGAATAGCGGAGTATGTTCGATATCGGAATGCCGGAGTTATTCGTAATATTTATTGTCGCGCTCCTCGTCCTCGGCCCCAAAAAACTCCCCGAGTTGGGGAGGGCGCTCGGCAAGGGGCTGGGGGAACTCAAAAAGGCCCTGCAGGAAGTCAAGGATACCGTCGGGGACGAGTTCACGGAGTCAGCCTCTGAAATCCGCGATACGGTGAACGATGTCAAAAAGCAGATAACACGCGAGGTCAGTGATGCTGGCAAAACAATCGACAGCTCTGTCCAGGAAGTAAAAAAGGAGATGGATCAGGGAGCCGCGGAAATCAATAAAACGCTCGGAAGTCCTGTTCAGGACAGTGAGGTGGAGTCAGAGCCGGAAGCCCCTGAAACCGGGGAGCTTTCTGATGATGCTGCAGCAAAAAAGAACCAGGCATGATACACTGCTTTTCGTCAGATACATTTCTTTTCGTCATCAGGGTATGAAAATTTTTCTCTGCAGGCTTGCGGAGGGGTAATATGACCGAAACCAAGACAATGAGCTTCATGGACCATCTCGGTGATCTGAGAAAAAAGATCACCGTTTCGCTTATCGCGGTATGCCTCACTTTTATCGTTTCTTTTAATTATTCTGAGCAGATACTGAAGTTCTTCATGTTTCCCCTCCGGTATACCCTGGATTTTTCGGTCAGAAAGATGTATCTGTACTACATCTATCAGGACAAGCTGGTGAATACAAAGCTCGTCTTCCTGGCGCCGACCGAGGGCTTCTGGATGAATATGAAGATATCGCTTGTAGCGGCATTGATCCTTGCCCTGCCGATCATTTTCCATCAGTTGTGGGGCTTTGTTGCGCCGGGTCTTCATTCAAAAGAAAAAAAGTATGTGGTGCCGTTTGTTCTTATTGCCACCTTTCTTTTTCTCGTCGGCGCCGCGTTCTGTTTCTTTATCGTGCTGCCGTTCGCGATGAGTTTTCTTCTTACCTATAAAGTCGGTGACTTCATGATGCCCATGCTTTCCGTCGGGCAGTACGTGGACTTCTGCCTTAAATTCGTGCTCGCCTTCGGGGCTGTCTTCGAGCTGCCTGTCATCATCGTATTTTTCACGCGCATGGGCTTTGTTACCACGCAGACGCTGGCGAAAAACAGAAGATATTCGGTCCTCATCGCCTTTGTTGTCGCCGCAATACTTACTCCTACCCCGGATGTTTTCAACCAGACACTCATGGCGGTTCCGATGATTGTCCTTTATGAAGTCGGAATTCTCGCATCGAGAATATTTGCCGTCAAGCAGGTTGAACAGTGACGACTATCCGCGGGAAAAGCCTCAAGGCAGTTGCGTTCGATATCTCGGAAGGCTATGTAGTCGTGAATCCCATCTTTCTCAAGCCGCTCGATGCAGAGGCGCTCAAGGGTCTCTACCAGGAAATCTATAAGGCGCAGATTATGATACGGGCCGATAAGTTCCCCCAAGGTGACACCACGGCAATCAGATGGAGAAACACGAGACTCCAGCGGCTGAATTCCGCTCTCATGATTATCAAGAACTTCGCGAGAGAAAGACGAATGCTCCTCATCTGACATTTGACTGCTGTCCGGTCGCTGTGGTAATTTTGTAGCATGGAATTATCCGAAGAGATAAAAGAGGCGAGGGATATTCTCCAGAATATTGTCAAGGCAAAAAAGACCTTCAGGATGTACCCCGAGAACAATCCGATTTATATGAAAACCCTTGAAGACTCCTATGCAAGGTTCAGGCATTACTTCGATTATAAAGACAGTCTTTCCCTGAAAATTAAGCAGAACAGCATCTACTACGATTCCGAGCAGATCTACTTTAATCAGGAAAAAGAGGACAATCTTGCGCTTTTCTTCTTTAAGGACGGACTACGGGAGTTGACCTTCAAAAAAGGGATGCTCCTCGAAGAACTTGAGGAGTTCCTGAAGATCACCGCGATGGATTTCGACAGGGACGCGGTGGACGACGATATTGTCATCCTCTTATGGGAACGGGATTTTCAGAACATCCACTATGTGGTGGACGATTCGATCCTCGTCGATATCGACGAGGAGGATTATGCAGCGACTGCTGAAGAAAAAGGGCATGAAAAGGTCACTGATGTGAATGACCTTATGAAGGCGTACTCCGATGGTTTTATGGAAGATGAGGTCAAGACCATATCGATTGTGCCGCTCGCCGACAAGGACCTCCAGATGCTTGTGAAGGAACTGGAAAAGGATGCAACCGATAAAGTCGGGAAACTGGTCACCATCCTCTTCGAGATCATCTACCAGGCTGATATGAAGAGTGATATCGAAGATACCGTTACGTTCCTCAATGACGCGGTCCGGTTTTCGATGACGCACGGGGATATTCAGACCGTGCTGCATGTCATGAAGAATGCAAAACAGACGATGGACGATCCATCCTGTCCCGATGACGAAAAAAAGTATTTGAAGATGATACCGCTCTATCTCGGAAGTGAGGAGATTGTGGGCCTTCTCGCCGAGCTTCTTGACAGCGGTATCGATATCGACGTGAAAATTTTCGAGGATCTCATCGATTTCTTTGATAAGAACGCCATTGATCCGCTGGTGAAGTATCTCGGCGAACTGAAGACTATACGCGCGCGGAAGTATGTGATTGACGCACTTACCGTCGTCGGCAAAAGGGATATCCAAACGCTGGCGAGGGGGCTCAATGACCAGCGGTGGTATGTTGTCAGAAACATTATTTATATTCTGAGGAAGATCGGCGACAAGAGGGCGATCGAATATCTCCTGAAGACGATCAGGCACGGAGATTTAAGGGTGAGAAAAGAGGTAATCAAGGCACTCGGGGAGCTTGGAGAACGGGAGGTGATTCAGACGCTCAGGGAATGTCTCGATGACCCCGATATGCAGGTGAGGACCGCGGCAGCAAAAGCATTCGCCAATATCGGATCCGAAGCCTCAAAAAAGATAATGCTTGATAAAATTGCCGGCAAGGAATTCAGGGAAAAAGACTTCGACGAGAAGAGGGAATTCTTTGAAGTGCTTTCGCAATGGAAGGATACGGATGTTTATGGTTTTCTCGTAAAGATACTGAAGACGAGGTCCTTCTTCAACAGGGCAAAGCTTTTGGAAACCAAGGCGGGGGCTGCCTACTGTCTCGGCCTCATAGGGAATAAAGACGCGCTTCCCCTCCTCCATAAAATAAAGGATTCCAGCAATAAACTCCTGAGAGATTTTTCCTATACCGCGATAAGAAGACTCGAATATGGACAATAAAGAAGAAAGAGCCTCACATAGGGGCGGCCAGGACATCATCAATCACCTTTCGGTGATCCTTAGGACGGCCCAGATCCACGATGCCGCCAATATCGCGGTAACGAGTGCTATCGAAAAATATTTGGCGCTCATTAATCCGCTGACTGAGTTAGAAGACGTCATTACGCTCGAACTTGTCGGAGAGTATTTTTTTATCAACGATACGAGAGTGCGCTACTCACTCGAATATCTCCTCAGTTTCGACTACCTGGTCAGGGAATTCCGGAAGAGAGAAATCGGCAAAGTCGTTTTCAAGGACGTGATAAGCGCTGAGGACATGCGGATATTCCTGAAGGCGTTTATCGCAGCAGGTTATTCAGAGACGCCGTATGACGTCATGAACGAGAAAATGGCGGCATCGGACCATATTGATGTCGACCGTTTGAGAAAGATCGCGGAAGGAGAAGCGGTCGACACAAGGAAGGTAGTCAAGAAAGCCTACTATAACGCGGTATCGTTTACCAAAGGCGTAATGACGAAGATTAAGGCAGGGGAAAAGGTAAACATAAAGAAAGCCAAAAGAATCGTCGAGTCGATGGTCGATCATATCCTCGAGGAGGAGAAACTCCTGCTGGGAATGACAGCAATCAAGGATTACGACGAATATACCTATAATCATTCAGTGAACGTAAGCATCCTATCGATAGCCCTCGGACAGCGGCTGGGCCTGAGCAAGAAGATGCTCACCGAACTCGGCCTTGTTGCGCTGTTCCATGATATCGGCAAGATCGAGATACCGGCGGAGATATTGAATAAGGCAACGAATTTTAACGATGACGAATGGAAGCTCATCAAGAAGCACCCTGCCTGGGGCGTAAAAGCGCTCCTGAAGCTGAAGGGGATGGACCATTCTTCAATACGGTCGGCGATCGTCGCGTTCGAACATCATATGAACTATGACCTCAGCGGATATCCCAAGGTAAGAAGCTATCCGGAACTTGATTTTTATTCGAGGCTGGTGAGTCTCGCAGACCAGTACGACGCAATGACATCATCGAGAGTCTATTCGAGGATTCCGCTCGCTCCCGACAAAGCGCTGAGCATTATGATGGAGAGGTCCACGACACAGCTCGACCCGCTCTTATTTAAGTTCTTCATTAATATGGTGGGAGTGTTTCCCATCGGGACCCTGGTAATGCTCGATACGAAGGAACTTGGCCTCGTGTACGAAAGCGAGGTGATCTTTGCCGACAGGCCGAGGGTGCTGATTATTATCGATCAAAAAGGCCAGAGTGTGAACGGCCCGGTCGTCAACCTCACTGAAAAGGGCGAGTCGGGCAAGTATCTCAGGTCGATCGTCAAAACCCTCGACCCGAACAAGTATAAGATAAACCTCGCGGAATATCTCCTGTAAGCATGCCTGTAACTCGCCTTAATGAACAATTTGGGATTATTTTACCACCCACGGGGTACCGCAGATGTACTTGAAATCGCAATTCGGACATGCATTCTTTGTTTCACCTGGAGATGAAAAAGGAATTTTCGGATCTATTATTTCATCGAGAATCCTGAAGATCAAAGCTTTCAGCGGCACGAAGATTTCCGGGGGAGTTGAACCATCAAAGAGGCGCAGTTCTATATCTTCTGATATCCTGGAACGGCCCAGGAGCAAAAAAAGCGCATTGCATTCATCGATTGGCCTGCGTTTCTTTTCAGTATAGAGCAGGAGATAGAAGGGAAGCTGAAGGCTTCCTATCGCATCACCCCAGGTTTCCCTTCTCGCGATGTCAAGCTTGTCGGGGTTGATCTTAAGGTACTGTTCGTTCGCGCCTGTCTTGAAGTCAACAATGAACGTTTTGCCGCCCCTCTGCTCAATGCTGTCCAATCTTCCCCTGAGGTGAAAACCGTTGACTGTTACCGCAAGGGATTCTTCAATCCCTGAAATGGTGAGCGCAGTTTTTTCCAAAAGCGGAATATAGTAATACGTAAGAATGTCTGCCATACGTCTCTTCACCTGCCTCTTGAGAAGGCAGAGTGCCCCGGTCGGATCATTGCCGTATTCCTTTGCGAAGAGGGCCTCCACGAGAGAATCCATTTCACTGAGAGCAAGGTCGATTTTTCTGAGAGGCCTGCCCCTTTTGTTCAGAAAATAGCATCTCAGGATGTTATGTACGAAAGTTCCCAGGTCGTCCCGCCCGATATCCCCCGTGATTTCATCTTTTGAACTGAGGCCCAGCACTTTCGCATAATAGAACTGAAGGGGGCATTTGAGATATTGGTTCAGAGCGGTTGCATTGAAATGATAGTTTCTGAGGAAGGCGACCATCCCGCCGGTTTTTGAGATCGGGTCAGGGACTCTGTTGATGAGGTTCACCTGGTATTGGATAGGCCTGACGTAGGGGATTGAACTTGTTTCTTTGTCTTTTTTCTGCCTTTCCCATAAAAGCTTCTCCACGAACCGTGAGGGTTCCGCCTTGTCGTTTTTGATGAAAAAGAGATGGACCTCTCCTGCTCCATTGAGCAGTGAATCAAAATAGTATGCGCTGAGTTTGTCCCTGTCCTTATAGGTCGGCAACCCCAGCATCTCCCGCACCTTAAAGGGCAGAAGCGTGTCTTCCTTCCCTGTATCGGGGAGAATGTCCTCATTGGCGTCGAGGACGAAGACCTTGTCAAAGTGCAGATTCCTCGTCTCAAGGAACCCCAGGACCTGCAGCCCCTTGAGGGGGGTGCCGATAAATGGCGTGCGGCAATTCATGATGTATTTTCTGAAGAAGATAAAATAGCCGGATCTCTCAGCGAAGGCGATGTCCTTCATGAGCGACCTCGGAAGAATATCAAGGGATGTTATGAAGGACTCGGCGAAGGGATGAAAGAGGGGGTGAAGTCTTGCGGTGCTTCCATTGAAGATATAGACGAGAACGTCCATGCATTTTCCGGCGAAGTCCCCGACGTCTTCAAAGGAAAGAAATTTCCTTATCGTGTTTTCGTGAATGACCTTGAGATGTTCTCTCAGGCTCTTCTCGCTAATGCCTTTCTCATCCCCGGGGAGCTTTTGAATGACCTCTTTCAGGAGGTTACCATTTTCCTCGATCTCGTCCAACGTCATAAACGTTTTTGCCTTATGCCTGAGGAGCTCCTCTTCGACTGTATGAAAGAGTATTCTTGTGGTCTCTGATTTTCCCCTGAAATAGATATTTTTTGTATACGGGTGAAGGACGAATTTCAGATAGTCGCGGGTATAGATGCGATTTTCGTCCATGGAATTGACAAGTTCCATCAGGTTGTTGAGAAAACCGAAGACGGGTGTTCGGTGCAGCGGATAGCCCATGGAAACATTGTAGGCATTTTCAGGTATAGTCGAGAGACCCTGGTGCAGGAGGGGGAAAAGGGTTGCGGAAGATGGAAGAACGATTACGGTCTTTTCATCCGGAGGGGCTCCTGTTTCAATCTGTGTCCCGAGTATATTTCCAAGAGCCATGACCTGACCATGGGTGTCGGGGCTCTCGTAGAAGTGCACATCAGGGGCTGCGGCCCCCTTCTTATCGCTCTCAAAGACAATGCCAAGATCTTTGAGTTTATCTTTCAATCCCGGACCGTCCTGGAAGATAAACACTGCATTGCCGGGAGAGAGGAGCCTTTGAAAAAGTGTTTTTTCGCATCTCGTAAGGGCGAAAAAGCCGGCAATGATCACCTTCCCATATCTGTCAAGTCCGGCCTCATCGATCCTTCCGGCTGCAATCTGATATCGCATGGATCTGCTCGAAAAGCCCAGCGCTTTAACTTTTTTGTAGAACGTTTCATAAAATAAAGACAGCGATTGTAATCTTGCGGTTGTCTGCTCAGGCAAGCCGTCTGCTATGAGAGTCTCCACTTCGCTCACCATTCGCGGATGTATTTCTTCTATGGAAAGCTCCTCGATATCACGATAGAGTTTCAGGCCGAGGGAGAAGAAACTGTCTGGGGTCATGAACCCCTTTCCTCCAAGCGGCCTTGGCGACTTTCTATGAATGTCATAGAGGAGCGCTACGGCATCGATAGTCTCAATCTTCCTGGCTGTCTTAAACGTATCGCAAATGGAATCGACGAATTCATCCATCGAAAGCACACTCGGGGGGATGAAACTGGATTCGATCTTCGCAGCAAGAGCTTTTCTCAGGAAATGGGATGGCCTTTTGCCCGGGAAGACCACCAGGGACGAAGAATAATCCTTGTCCCTTCCTTCAAGGCGGGCAAGGACCTGCTCAATCAGGCTCTGGCCGGGTGGAATAACTATCACGCTCATCGAATCCTGACCACTTCCCCAAGGTCTACAAATGCAATGATGCCGCTGATGGGTTTCCCGGGATAGACTTCACCGAGTATTCTCATGTAATTCCCCATTTGGGCACGGTACTTCCCCAGTACTTCTTTGTTCCCCCCCGTTTTATAATCGATTACGGTGATTGCCGTGGGGTCTATTATCACGCGGTCCATTCTGAAGAGCCTGCCGCTGCTGTCCGAATATTCCTGCTCCTTTCTGATCTCTCTGCCGCGCACCTTTCTGAAATACCCTGCTATCTCATGATTTTCCGTCACAGCCATCACGAGAGCCTCTGTTGCATCATCGGGATAATCGGACCCGGTGTCCTCCCTTGCCCGACTTATGATTTTTTTTATCTCAGGCTTACTGCCATCTGTCACGTAATCAAGGTAAAACAGCACCATGTGAATGAAGTCTCCCCGCCGCTTTTCCTCTATTGTCATGAATTCTTCAGCACTGTCTGGAAATTCAAACTGCCGATTACGATGAAGGAGCGGGCACGGGGGCAGGGCGACAGATGTGACGGACGGTTTTTCGACTGCTTTTTGAGTGGCGACAGAAGGGAGAAATTCATCAGTGGGAAGGAGGACAAATGGGTATGCCGCGTCTCTGGTCTTTACCCCGACTACGTACAGCTCTCTTTCCGGCCGCGTGAAGCCGACATAGAGACTGTTCAGTCTGTTCCCCATCTCCCTCATCCTCTCCTGGTCATAAAGATCCTGAAGGCCCTCATCGCAGGCCGCCGCTGATTTATTGATCTTCAGAAGGCAGACCGTGCTGCCTTTCTCTTCGATGATGTATTCAAACCCCCTGTTCTTCACTTCATAGAGCAGGACAATTACAACCGGGAAGCCGAGTCCCTTGGCCTTGTGTATGGTCATCACCTGCACTGCGTTTGTGTTCGTGGGGACCGCCATTTCCCATTTTTCTCCGCTGTCTTCATCCAGCGCGGTGGAGAGAAAATCCTTTATGCTGTTGAATCCTCCGCCTTCAAAATCTTTAACGACCTCGAGGATTTTGACGAGAGCTGCCTCTTCCTCCGATAGCGTATCAAACACCCTGAAAACAGCAAATATCTCCGTAACCAGATCATAAACGGGAAGGAACCCGACTGCCCTGAAGAGGACCTCAAAATACTTTTCCCAGAGACCGCTGAATGTCTCCTGGAACACCTTGTAAAGGGGCGGGTTTTCACGTTGCGCGAAGCAGAACTCCCGCAGCCTCCCGATATCGATTCCGGGGTATTCTGTTGACACCGCCTTTGTAAAGACATCCCCAAGGATGAACGTCCCAAAGGAGAGGTTATCCGTCGGTGCATCAAGGAAGTTCATGAGCGCCACAATTTCTCCGGTTATTGTGCGCCTTCTTACGTCCAGACTGCTGTAGGAAATGAAGGGTATATCCTTTTCATTAAGCCAGGTGGTGGCGCTTACCGCATCTTCGTTCGTCTGAGTGAGCACAGCGATATCCCGGTAGTCGTACCCCCGCTTTCTGAGTTCCTTTACGAGTTCCTGTATTTTTATACGCTCAGGAGGTTCATCGTCGTTTCTCTCCAGGAGAGAGAGAGCAACGTAACCATCTTCTTTTTCTCCTTCTCTCGGTTCCTGTACATAGTCAGTAAGACCGCTTCTTTTGCCGGCTTCACGGTATTCATCGTTCCGGAGAAGATTTACCTTGAATACCCTCTCATTGAATTCGATGATCCTTTTCGTACTTCTGTAGTTAATAGTCAGCTCCCTGACGGAATGTTCAGCTGAGGGAAATGGATTGTCCCTTTCGAGTTCTTTCATGATTGCATAGTCGGCGTTCCTGAATCCGTATATGGCCTGTTTCGTGTCCCCCACGGTAAAGAGGCTGCCACCCTGCGAAAGTGAGTTCTCAATGAGCGGGAAGAGGTTCCGCCACTGTATGGGTGAGGTGTCCTGAAACTCGTCGATGAGGAAGTGAAAAATGGTCTCACCGATCCGGAAATACACATCAGGGACGATTGAGCTGTCGAGATATCCGGCAAGATGCATGTTGATGTCTTCGATGAAGACCTTGCCCTGCTGCCTCTTGGCTTTCTCAATGGTCTTGCTGAAAGACTGATAAGCCTTGACATAGGGTGCGCAGCGCGAGCGGACAAATAGTAGTGTAAACTGGCGGATCAATTCTTCGACATTCCCCCATAACAGTACTATCCTGTCATAGGATGACTGGGCGCGGTTGCTGCCCTTTGGCGGCCTGCACACAGGGGGGTTGGTAAATCCCTTTCCAATGAGATCGGGCAGGTTATTTCCCCTCACCAAAGGCACAATTGTTCTATAAGAGGAATTACCATGCTTCTTTAGTTCGGAGCCTTCGATCTCTTTTTCAATGTTTTCAATGGAGCATCTTATTTCTTCATGTATTCTCTTCAGGTCTTTGCTATGGTCTTCAACCTCCGGCTGTTTCCCCCTGGAAGAAACTTTTCTGTATATCTTTTTCATCTCGTCAAGGAGAGCCGCCGAGGGGTCCCACAAATAGGATTCGCCCGCTTTCTTCTGCTCAAGAAGGATGTCGACGATACCCCCCAGAAATGCCGCCTCAGCCGTCCCTTCTTTTGCGTTTCTCAAAAAGATGTCGAAGGAGTAGTCCATGAGGGAGTCAATGTTCATGAGTACCTCGAAATCCGGGTTGTACCCAAAGTCGATGGCAGACGCCTTGAAGACGGTTGTCATGAAACTGTCAATCGTCCTTATCTGGAAGTCGGAGTAGTTGTCGAGGATATCATCTATCAGAAGGCCGGTCTTATCCTTAATCCCTTCAGGATCGAGCGATAGTATCTCCATAAGATCTCTGACTTTTTCGCTGTCCCCGAAGTGAAGCTTCTTCAGCCATGAAAGTGTCCTTTCCCTCATCTCCCTGGCCGCATTGTTAGAAAAGGTCATGGCAAGAATATTTCTCAGGCTGCTTCGGGGCACTTTCGCGGAAAGGAGAAACTGCACAAACCTCCTCGTAAGGTTATGGGTCTTGCCTGAGCCGGCCGAGGCCTTCAGGACTGCGACATGAGGAAACTTCATCTCAGTGTCTTTTGCCAAAATCGATTCTCTCACGGTTCTCTTCTCATAAGTAGTACGCCGGAAACTGAATACCTAATAACGGTAATACGTTTCATCTGTTTCGTTGCCTTCATATTATATCATCCCCCATAGTGATGAAGATGTCATCTTCACACCACTTGAGATTTTGACGTAATTCATATTAAATAATAGCTGTTGCTGTGCATCAATACCCTGAACAGACGAGGAGAACGCAATGATAGTCGGAAAACCTTTGCTTACGACCCGTGAAATACAGACAAAGGCCAAAGAACTCGCCCACACGATATCCGTAGACTATTCCGGAAAGGACCTCCTTGCAGTCGGTATTCTCAAAGGCGCCTGCATGTTTTTTTCCGATCTGGTGAGATCCATTGAAGTTCCCCTCACCATCGATTTCATCATCGCTTCCAGTTACGTGAAGACAGATACTTCGGGAGAGGTGAAGGTTTATTATGACGTGAGAGGAGATATTTCCGATAAACATGTGCTGCTTATTGAAGATATTGTCGATACCGGAATCACCCTGAACCAGATACGGGAAAGGATACTGATGCGTTCTCCGAAGAGCCTTAAAATATGCACGTTTCTCGACAAGAAGGAGCGAAGGGTGGTCGATGTTCCGCTCGATTACATCGGCTTCGAGATACCGAATCTTTTTGTGGTCGGTTACGGGCTGGATTATGATGATAAGTTCAGAAATCTCCCGTATATATCGATATTCAAGAAGAGGACATAAGGAGGCGTGATGTTTGAATTAATGGTCGAAACACAGTTTGCCTCCGCGCACCAACTGAGGGGATACAAGGGAGTCTGCGAGAAACTCCACGGGCACAACTGGAAGGTCCAGATTTTTGTCCTTGCGGAACGGCTGAACGAGATCGATATCGCGATCGATTTTCATGAGCTCAAAAAACTCGCCGAGGAAGTCATCATGCCGCTTGACCATGGTTTTTTGAATGACATTTTCCCCTTTACCGAGAAAAATCCTTCGTCGGAGAATATTGCGAAGTGGATTTATGACTCACTCAGAAAGAAGTTGGATAATGATGACGTGAATCTCTCTGCCGTGACCGTATGGGAGTCTGAAACAGCCTCTGCCACCTATTTCGAAGAATAGCAATGCCATGACGATACGGATTGCCATAGGGTGTCATAGTTACGTGCTCGGCGAAGGGCTGAAAAAGCTTTTCAAAGACGATGAAGGAACGGATATCATAGGGATATTCGATGAAGGCGTTGATCTGAAAGAGATCATAAAGCTTCGTCCCGACATAATCCTTGCCGATTTGAAGATCTTCCGCACCTTTCCCGAAAGCGTTCCGACCGATACTGTCAAGATCCTGCTCATCAGCGACGATTCGTGGATATCCGAGGTCGAAAAGCAATTACCTGAATTGCTGTTAAGGGGTGTCTGCGGAATCCTTCCGCCCGATGCCGACAGTGACATGCTGAAAAAAGCGGTAAAGATCATTTATTCCGGGGAGCTATGGCTTGACCGAAAACTGCTGAAGAATATTCTCTATAACGTGACCAGTATGGAAAAAAAGATCGATCTCACCAAAAAGGAGAAAGAAATCGTCTCACTCATCTGTCACGGTTGCCGGAACAAGGAGATTGCACAGAGACTCGATATCAGCGAACAGACCGTAAAGTCTCACTGTAACCGGATTTACAAGAAAGTCGGTGTTTCCGACAGACTGCAGCTCGCCCTTTATACACACAAGCTCTGGCCCGGTCAGATCTGAGGTATTAACCCAAAAGTATCAATCATACCTGCAACTCTTGACTGTAGATTTACTCCTTTCGGGGTATTGCATATTCTCATAAAATCCAGTATATGTTTTATGACATGATGGATTATCGCGTATTTCATCAGGAGGCGCTGTGATTGTCAGGCTTACATGCCCGGAGTGCAGAAAGAATTCTTACAGCGCCTCTGTGGAAGCCTTTAAACCATGTCCCTACTGCGGAATACTGTTCAGCGGACAATTCGGCCCTGAACAGAGAAGCTATGACCGCATAAACCGGGAAATCCCTCTTCTTTTTTCATATAACGGCAAGAATCTCGAGGCAAGGACACTGAACGTTTCCTCGACAGGACTGAGCATAAAGATATTCGGCCAGCATGCCTTTCCTATCGGCGACACAATGGAACTGGAAGTCGGAAATTCCCGCGTGAAGACAGAGATCATGTGGACGTTCTCCGATCCGGATTCTGCAGTCGCTGTAACCGGACTCAGGATTATCGAAGGAAGCATCAATTTTGAAACCCTCCCTCCCCAGGAACACCGTTAGCAGAGAATAGTGTTTCAAAACCCTTTCCTTATTTGTTAAAATTAGCATCCACAGCAGTATTGCGAAAGAATGATCAATGGAATGTTACGGAACGGAGGCTGAACAATGGATTATTTCTTAAACGAAGAACAGACAATGATAAAAGACCTCGCCAGACAGATAGCGGAGGAGAAGATCGTTCCCATCAGGGAAGAGCTTGACGAGAAGGAGGAATTCCCGTGGGAGATTATGACCGTGCTTGCGCAATCCGATCTGTTCGGCCTGTTCATATCCGAAGAATACGGAGGGCTTGGAAAAGGCTGTTTTGAATTATCGCTTGCGGTCGAAGAGCTTTCGCGGGCCTGTCTTGGCGTAGCCACGACATACGCGGCGAATGCGCTTGGGACATACCCGATGATCCTTTTCGGAAATGAGCAGCAGAAGAAGACCTATCTTCCTGATATAGCGGCAGGGAAAAGACTCGTCGCATTCGGACTTACAGAAGCGAATGCAGGAAGCGATGCTGCGGGAATTCAGACGACAGCGAAACTTGAAGGGAATGAATACGTCCTGAACGGGACAAAACAGTGGATTACCAACGGCGGCGAAGCCGAGATTTATACGATCATCGCCCTGACGGACAAGTCGAAGGGCGCCAGGGGGGCGTCGGCATTTATTGTTGAAAAGGGCACCCCCGGGTTTCAGTTCGGGAAAAATGAGAAGAAGATGGGGATAAGGACATCGGCGACCCGGGAACTCATATTCGATAACTGCAGAATTCCGAAGGATAACATTATCGGGAAGGAGGGGCTTGGTTTTATCATTGCCATGCGAACGCTCGATAACGCGCGGGCAGGGGTGGGCGCACAGGGTGTAGGGGTGGCCCAGGGGGCCTTTGAAGAAGCGGTGAAATTCGCCCGGCAGCGTGTCCAGTTCGGACATCCCATCATCAGTTTTCAGGCGATACAGCATATGCTCGCAGACATGGCGACGGAAATAGAAGCAGCGAGGGCATTGGTCTATGCCGTTGCGCGATACGCCGACAGCGGAGCAAAAGATTTTACAAAGGATTCTGCGATGGCAAAAGTCTTTGCGACGGATATGGCGATGCGCGTTACCACGAATGCGGTGCAGATAATGGGCGGCTCAGGGTATATGAGGGAATACCCGGTAGAAAAGATGATGCGCGATGCAAAAATACTGCAGATTTACGAAGGAACGAATCAGATTCAGAGAAATGTGATCGGTCAGGAACTTATCAAAGAGGCGGCGAGAAAATAGCGGTTTAAGAATTGGTCAGGATAGACCGATTACTCCATAAGAATAGTACACCCTTCCTCCCCTTCTTTTAAAGAGAGGAAGGGTGGAGTTATTGATCAGCTTATTTTTTCTCACCCGACAGTGCTTCAGAAAATATCTCGGCCTTGGCATCTTTCATCGCCTTATCGACAAATGCGGCAACAACAGATTTTACACGTTCCTGCATGATTTTCTGGCGGACCTTTTCTTTTACGGCCTCAAAGGGCTCGATAGAGGCATCTTTCTTCTCCTCGGCTTTAATGATGTGATATCCGAACTGGGTTTCAACAACGCCGCTGATTTCGCCGGTCTTAAGCGAAAATAATGCATCTTCAAACGGTTTTACCGTTTTTCCCCTTGCCACAAAGCCTATATCTCCTCCCTTTGATTTTGAGCCTGGGTCACCGGACAGCTCTGATGCAAGCTTGGCGAAGTCCTCTCCCGCCTTTATTTTTTTCAGGGTCTCTGCAGCTTTTTCGTGCACTTTCTTCTTAGCTTCATCGGTGGCGGATGTCTCGACCAGGAAAAGAATATGACGCGCCTTGACCATTTCCGGGGTTTTATATTCATCCTTGTGGGCGTCGTAATAGGTCTTCACCTCATTTTCAGAGACTGTTACCTTTTGCATGACTTCTTTCTTTAGGTACTCATTCGCGAGAAAACCGTTTATCTGAAGTTCCAACTGGTCTTTTATATCAGGTCTTGCATCGAATCCGTTCTGTTTCGCCACCTGAGAAATTACTAAAGCCTGAACCATTTGCTGAAGGATCTGCTCCTTTATTTGCGGATTATTTTCGATCACCTTCAGTTTTTCAGGATCGAAAAAGTTCAGTATTTTATTGAAGTCCGAAAGGGTGATATTCTTCTCTCCGATTTTCGCTACGATGGCTTCCTCTTGTGAGAATGAAGCTCCCGGAACGAACAGAAGAATAAAGAGAAAAGAACCTAAAACATACACGCATCTACGCATTGAACAACCTCCTTATTGGGAAAAATATTTTAACTAAACTATAGTTTATTAGTTAAACACAGAGATATTGAGATGTCAATTACGTGACCTCACCCGATATTTGCGAAAGACTATCACGGCGCTGTCCCGCTATTTTGCTATAATCAGATGTGATCGACATGATGCGGAAAGGTGAGGCATATCCTCATTTTCTGAACTGGTGGAATCCCTGATGGACTTGAAATGGATTCAGTGGTTTCTCCTGTCGTTTAAGGGGCGGGTAAACCGGGCGCCTTTTTTGGTGTTCAATCTGGTCGTCACCATCATCTATTTCGGGTTGATATTCGCGCTGGGAAGAGAAGAACCCCTCTCGGAGGAAACTACCGTTGTATTCATGGTGGCGTTCTTGCTCTGGCCGAGTCTGGCGGTTCAGACGAAGCGGTGGCACGATATCAATAAATCCGGATGGTTCATTCTCTTCAACCTGATACCGTTCGGAGTGATCGTCACCTTTTTAGTGAACGCGCTCCTGCCCGGGACAAACGGTCCCAACAGATTTGGTGATGACCCACTTGAGGGGAAACCGCGCGTATTCGAAAATCGCACTCTGACTTCTGAGGAACTGAAACAATTGATCGGCATCGGCATTGTGATTATGCTGATTGTATTCGGGTCTGCGCTTTTTATGCTCTTCATGTCGTGAATATGATGTTACACGCACAGGAAAAAATAGTTCTGCAAGCGATACAGATTCGCAATCTGCTGATCGATCCGCCGCTTCTTCTTGCGCCGATGGCAGGTCTTACCCATAGCGCTCTCCGGCGGATCATGATCGATTTCGGCGGGGTAGGCCTGTTGTCTACTGAAATGCTCTCGGCAAGAAGACTGCCCACGGAAAATCCCCGCGTCTCCCCGTATCTGATCAGGACCGACAGGGAAAGACCGCTTTCCTATCAACTCCTGACTTCTACTGACAAAGAGATAGGCCGGGCCGTTGATGCGCTTCATGCATTTAAGGCTGACGCTGTTGATTTGAACATGGGCTGTCCCTCGACAGCGGTCGGCAAGTTCGGCGCTGGCGGCATGCTGATGGAACGGCCGGATGAGGCCCGCCGCATCGTGGCCGAGGCCAGAAAGCGCACTGCCTTGCCCCTGAGTGCGAAAATCCGTTTGGGCAGCGAGGCAGACAGCGGGAAGTTAAAAACATTCTGCTCCATGCTCGAAGGTGAGGGTATTGATATGCTTACGGTGCATGCCCGGTTCAAACATGAGCCATTTGCAAGAAATCCGCGCTGGGCATATATTGCTGAAATAAAAAAATGCATTACCATACCCGTTATCGCCAATGGAGGAATTTTCTCAGTGGAGGATGCGGAAAGATGCCTGAACATATCCGGCGCCGACGGCTTGATGCTCGGACGGGGGGCGGTGATAAGCCCCTGGCTCTTCGCCGACATTGCAAGAACTGTATTTGGCCGCGATATTCCGGAGCGCGTAATGTCGCTGCCGGACGTGTACACGGTTTTTCTCGAAGCCCTGAACTCTGATTATCGCCCCATATACCGCTTGGGCAGGCTGAAGGCCTTTACCCACTACTTCGTCCGGAATTACAAGTTGGGACACTCCCTGGCATGCAGGGTCCAGTCAAGCAGGAGTCTGGATGAAGCACGGGAGAGGGCTGAGGCGTTCTTTGCGAACAATAGTAAGGAAAGCATAGCATAAAGAAATAACGTTCAAAGAAAAGAGGATTGAGATAATGAATTTTAAGACAAGTATTTTTTGGATTGACAGCAGTCCGGGCTGGAAACCGGGTGCGAAATATTTGGCGGGCCTTCTCAGGTGTTTGGTGTTCCTGACATTAGTCTTTGAAACGATACCCGCATATGCAGAATGGCCTCATGTCGTCTTTTCCAAAGACGGCACCCCAATATCTTATGAGGTCTATGGTGCGGGAGAGCCGACTCTTGTATTTGTACATGGATGGAGCGGCGATGCCCGCTATTGGCGTGCCCAGGTGCCGTATTTCTCTAAAAAGCATCGCGTTGTCGTTCTTGACCTTGCAGGCCACGGCCGCTCAGGGATGACGCGTGCGAAGTATACTATGGGGGCTTTTGGAGAGGATGTTCAGGCAGTGACAGAAGCAGCAGGCAGTGGGAGCGTTATTTTGATAGGTCATTCCATGGGTGGTACGGTGATTGCGGAGGCTGCCCGTCTTATGCCGGGCCGTGTTATTGGTTTGATCGGGATAGATACGCTTCAAAATATAGAGTACCCGATGACCCGCGAAGAACTCAAAAAGATGATCGATCTTTTGGGTAAGAATTTTCGGACCGGGAGTCGGCAGTTTGTAGGGGAGATGATCTCACCCCAAACCGATCAGCAGCTTCGCGAGTGGATTCTCTCGGATGTTTCGGCTGCACCGTCTGATGTTGCCTTAAGCGCAATGAACGAGATGATGACACAGTATATTACCGGTGAAGCAGCGAAGACATTTGAAAAGATCCGTATTCCCGTCATAACCGTTAATGGCGACCTGTGGCCTATTGACTATGAAGCAAACCGTCGGCACATGTATTCATATGATGCAATTGTCCTGAAAAAAGCGGACCATTTCCTCATGATGAATCGTCCGGAAGAATTCAATGGTGCATTGGAGAAAGCACTACATATGCTGTCCGGGAAAGCGGTTCAGTAAAGCAGCCGAGCACAGTTTTAACCGACCTTCAACTATGTTTGCTCGCAGGCGAAGGCTACAAAAGAATCACACATGATTTCTCAGCATCAATTCGATGGGATGGGGATTGAGATAGTGCTGTTTTTTCAGATAGGGCTCATCGAATTTCCTGACGTAATGGTTGATCAATACAACCGGGACGATGAGCGGGACATAGCCTTTATGATATGCATCAATCACATCCAAGAGTTCCTTTTTCTCATCTGCGGATAGTTGTTTCTTAAAATAGCCGATGATATGAAGCAGTACATTGGTATTCTTTTTGGCTGTCGCAAGGAGCCGCAGCGCGTCCATGAATTGGATGATATAAAGGGAGAGAAGTTCAACCGCGGTATATTTTTTTGCATCTGCGACAAGGCGTCCGAGGACGCTCAGGTGCTTCGGGCTGTGCGCGAAGATGAGGAGTTTATGCTCAGTGTGGAAGGTGACAAGGTCTTTTACGGTCGCCCCGTGCATCAGGAACTCCTTCCATCGCTGATATGCAAATACTCTTTCGACAAAATTTTCCCTCAATTGCGGATCATGGAGTCTGCCTTCATCGATCACGGGAATAAGGGGAAAAGCCCGGATGAATGCCCCTCCGAACAGCCCGGCGCCTTTTTTCCCGGGCATGCCTGAGGGAGTATACACAGTTACCCCGCCTATCCCTGAACTTGGAGATCTGCTTTTGAAGATAAACCCGCAGAGTTCAGCCTGTTCGAGCGTCTTCAGTCTGCCTTTGACCCATGTGAGCATCCCTTCAGTCTGATCGGTTCCCGTGCGGACCGTCACAAGACGCGGAGCCTCAGGGTCTCCGACCAAATGCATCGCTTCCCTTGGCACCGGAAGGCCGCATTCCACTTCAGGGCATACCGGCATCCACTCAAAATACTGTCCAAGGGTATCAGTGATATACCGGTCCCATTTGTGTCCGCCGTCATAGCGGACTTTTTCACCGAGGAGGCATGAACTTATTCCGATCTTGATCTTCTCCATGCGTAAGGGTATTTTAGTTATACCGGCGGATTCTATCAAGAGCCGAAAGGAAAAGCATGGATACACCGGATGCATATCGCATGAGGGGATGAGGCCACATGGTCATTAAAGAGGTCATTGCAATACATGCACCGATTGAGAAGGTCTGGAATACGTTTACAGACCTTACCTGCTGGAGGCAGTGGAATACCGTCATAAGGAATGTGCGTTCTGAGGAGCGCTGTCTTTCAAATGGAAAAGAGGTAAGGTGCTGCCTTCGTCCCTATGTATTTCCGATAACGGTAAGACTGAGAGTCGAGGAACTCATTCCCTTTGAACTCATCACATGGTCTGCGAAAAAGAAGGGGCTCTACGCGCGGCATGAGTTCATATTCGAGAAGAAGGACAACAGCGTACTTGTCACAAGCAGGGAGACCTTTGCCGGTCTGCTCTCAAGTGCTTCAGGCGCCTTTCTTCCGAAAAGGAAGATGCAGGCGCTTACCCTTCGATTTTTGAAAGACCTCAAGAAGGCTTCTGAAGAGGGCGGGTAGGAATATTTTCTGGATCGTGTATACTTCGATAGAGAGGTGTTTCCCGAATAGATAATGGTCGCGCTATGCCGATGGAAAAAATAATAATAACAGTGAGAAACATTACAGTGCACGCCGAGCTTTTCGATACCGGGACGGCTGCGGCGATTGCCGGCGCACTGCCCATTGAGACAACACCGGAAGAATGGGGGGATGAGTTCTATTTTGAGATTCCGGTTGAGATGTCCTTGGATGAAACCGCAACGACAAAAGTGAAAACCGGTGACATTGGATACTGGCCTCCGGGGAATGCCCTGGCGATATTCTTCGGCCCCACCCCGATAAGCAGCGGGGCTGATCCGGTCCCTGCAAGCGATGTAAACCTTGTCGGGAGAATCACCGGTGATGCAACGATTCTGAGAGGCGCAAAAGGAGCACGAAAAATAAGAATCGAGAAGGCCTGAAATCCTCTTCTTTTCATCAGTATTGTACTGTCTGCACTATTTCTGACACTGCAACGCTCCATCAAGGCTTGCCATGCTGCTTACTATGCCGGATTATTTATCCCAAATTGTTCATTACGGTGAGTTACAGGCAGGCATGAGGGAAGCAAAACCTTGCTGATGCAGGGTTTGTGTTTTTTCGATATTTGATAGTATCAAATGAAAACGTGCGGCTGCACATTAAATCTTTTCACCCACAAAGGTGCTGCCACCAAGCTTTTGCTTCCCTCATGCCTGCCTGCCATTTTGTCGAAATGGACAATCTGGGTTTATACAGGAATGAAATGATAAGAAGAGCAGACGCAGCATTTCGCTCATTCTCGGGCTGCCTTAAGCAGCCCTCCGAGGTACCCGCCTTCGGCGGCTAAATCCGCTCAAATGCTCCATCTGCTCTTTTTGCGTGAATAGTCTACAATGTGGGCTGGTTCTCAACGAATCAATGCATTCCAGTCTGCTGAAAATCTCTCCATGCCTTTATCGGTCAGGTCATGACGGATATCATAGGAATTATAATGTTTCGTCAGATCGATATCTTTGTACGGAATAGCCTTTAGACCCTGATGATCGTATACGTACTCATCCCCCGGTACAATGAGGCCCTTGTCGCCCCATGCCGCGATAATGCTATAGGGTGCAGTGATGATATCAGAGCCGAGTTTCAGGGCGAAGAGGTGATGGTCCATCGACCTGACGCTTGCGGTCAATACTTCAACATGACCGTCTCCTTTTTTATACATTTGTATGATATTGGCAATGAGGTCCATTCCGTTTTCACCTCTGTCGTCAAGACGGCCGATAAAGGGTGAGATAAAGACGTCGCCTTTTTTCGCACCTTTTGTAGCCGCGTACACTGCGGCCGACTGTTCCTGGGTGAAACAGAGGGTCATGTTCACACGAATTCCGCTTCTGACAGCCTCTTCCGTTGCTATTAATCCCTGATGACTGGTAGGGAATTTAATGTGGGCATTCGGAATCCAGGAAAACATTTCTCCTGCCTGGTCGATCATGTCCCGGGCAGAAGTTGACGCATCGGCGTACACCTCTACAGAAACAGAACCCCCAGGAAGGAGAGCGGAGAGTTCCTCCACAACGCCACGGTAAAAATGCAGGATCTCCGTCTTCGTAAATTTTTCGCCCCGCTCCATACGTTTTTTGGCCGATGGATTTTTCGCGATAAGGCTGGGGTTGGTGGTCTGTCCGTCGATAAAACCTATGCGCTTGATGATGTCTTTTGTCTCTTCCGGGTCACCCCCGTCAAGGAAAATTCTGGTTTTAAGATTTTCAGGTCTCATAGTATCGCAGTATCGCTATTTCAGCGGGCCGGAAAAGATAAAGTCGTTGTCTTTCTTTTCACTATGGCATTTGATGCATTCGTCCACTTTGCCTTCTGCCTCGATTTTTCCGTCAGGCGCATATTTGGCCCATAACCAGTTCCCGGCTGCCGGGTTATATGCCGGGACTTTTTGCATAACAGTGATATTCTGCAGCTTTTTGTCGGAAGAGTAGTTCTCCGTTACCACGATAGAACCATCTGCCATCACACCCTTTTTCCCTGCAATCGACATAAATGCAGGCATACTGACATACGTTGTTACCAGTGCACCGTGCGGTTCTTTGCTTTCGCACAGGGACGTCTTTCCGGGCCAGACCTTGTACTTGTTCTTATAATCCGCTTTTTTGACCAGCTCCCATAAGACAGCGCCGGTCGGCTGCAGAGCAACAAATCCTCCTCCTCCGCTCGACCGCCCTCCCGAGAGCATTCCTGCGGGAACAGTTCCCTCAAAGGCGATGCCTATGCCAAGCAGCACTAAAACGGCAAATACAATCTTTTTCATCTTCTTTCCTCCTGTAATATAAATTCCAACTACTTTATTTTATAAATAAATTAAGGCAAAAAGGAAGAGGGGCACTCAACAGCTTTTTCATGAGAAGAGACCTTTTCCTGCAGATAAAGGACAAAAATAACAGCAGGGCATTTACAATGACGGGTTTGTTCAGGTATACTCTAAAAATCCCTTTTGGAGTTATGGGAACCCCGCGATACTTTAAAAGGCTGCGGGGTTTTGTCGGGTATCGGGAAAAGGAGAGGAAATTATGGAGAAAAAGGTTTATGTTGGCAACATTTCGTTCAAGGCAACAGAAGATGACATCAGGGCACTTTTTTCAAAAAGTGGAGAAGTCGAGTCGGTTAAAATCATAACCGATGTGCAGACAGGAAATCCGAAAGGATTCGGCTTTGTCGAAATGGCAACCAGCGAAGACGCCCAAAAGGCAATAGAAGCGCTGAACGGATTGATGTTTATGGAGCGTGCACTAACTGTGAACGAGGCAAAGCCACAGCAGCCGAGAGACAGACGCAGCGGCGGTTTCGGCGGCGGCAAGGGTAATTACGGTAAAGGAAAAGGAACCCAGGGAGGCTGGAGATAAACCGTTTTGGAAATCAAAGTATTCGGCAATGATTTAGAAAAAGCACTGAAAACCCTGAAGCGTCAGCTTCAGAAGGAAGGACTGTTTAAAGAAATCAAGCAGAGGAGCTTTTTCGAGAAACCGTCTGTCAAAGAGAAGCGGAAGCAAAGAGAGGCGAGAAAGAAAAGAATGAAAGCCCTCAGATTCAAACGATAGCTGCGTTCAGGAGACCCCTCAGCAACGTCACTTCTGCACGAATAACTCCTGCAACATTATCCCTTTTCCCTCTTAATGACCTGCATGCAACAATTTGATATAATGGTTCTGTGGTCAATGCAGAGAACATTATAGCCTTTGTAAAGCGAACCCTCGGCTGTAACTGTCCCGAAGAAGTCTTTTCTACCATCGATTGCCGGTCCGATATTCCCCTCAGCGGTATTGTACTGGACATGAAAATCAACGTTGGTAACCGGCTCCTGATTTATATCGTTACGGTCAAAGATACGGATTCTCTCGGGCGCATACTGCCTGTTCTTATCACTGCCGGGAAAAAGGAGAGAGATGGTTCGGGGTTCAACAGATTCCGCCTTGTACTGACTGCAGACAATATCAGCACGATAGAGAAGGAAGCAGAAAAGATGTTCAACAGTCTCAACGAAGATGAAAAGGTTCATTTGCATACCCTTCCTGTAAAAAGCATCCCGAAGTGTTCGACGGGATGACCGGTATAAGAGAAATCCCGGATGATTGAATCCCCAGAGCGGGAGACGCAGAATGAAAGACGACTATAAGACAAAGAAACAACTCATCAGTGAATTGCAGGAGTTGCGTCAAAGGTTTTCCCGATGCGCTCCGGAGAAGACCGGGCCGATAAGCGGAAACAGGAAGATTGAGGAAGCTTGGCGGAAGAGCGAAGAGAGATTCCGTGCATTGACAGAGAGCACGAGCGACTGGATATGGGAAACAGACAAGGACGGTCGATATACCTATGCCAGTCCTAAAATACAGGAACTACTGGGGTATGCGCCTGAGGAGGTTATCGGCAAGACCCCCTTTGATTTTATGTCGCCGGATGAGGCGAACCGGATATCGAAAATCTTCCGGTCTATCGTGCAATCCCGAAAACCGTTTGCTGCATTGGAAAACATTAATCTCCATAAGAGTGGGAAAAAGGTTATCATCGAGACGAGCGGCGTTCCGGTTTTTAATGAAGAGGGAATACTGGCGGGATATCGCGGCATTGACAGGAACATCACTCAGCGCAGGCGGGTGGAGGAGGCTTTAAAGGAGAGCGAGGAACGCTTCCGTGCTACATTCGAACAGGCCGCTGTCGGAGTTGCCCATATACGTCCGGACGGACGGTTTCTTCTGGTCAACCGGAAATTCTGCGATGTCGTCGGCTATACACGGGAAGAACTGCTCGAAAAAACATTTCAGGAAATAACGTATCCCTATGACCTCAACGCCGATCTCCAGAACGTTCAGATGTTGCTGGCAGACATAATTCAGCATTACTCTCTGCATAAACGCTGTATTCGAAAAGACGGTTCATTTATCTGGACTAATCTGACCGCGTCCCTGGTCCGCAAGCCCATGGGGGAGCCGGCGTATCTCATCGGAGTTATCGAGGATATTTCGGAACACAAGAAACTTGAAGAACAGCTCTTTCAGGCACAGAAGATGGAGGCAGTAGGTCAGCTTGCAGGCGGCATTGCCCACGATTTCAACAACCTTCTGACCGCGGTCATTGGGTACGGGAATCTTTTAAAGGCAGAGGTCGCCAATGACAGTCTTCTGCGTCTCTATGTGACGCAGATACTGAATGCTGCGGAAAAGGCCGCATTGCTCACCCGTGATCTTCTCACGTTCAGCAGAAGACACATCACCAATCTGCAACCGCTTAATCTGAATAAGCTCCTTGCGAACATGGAAAACCTTTTGGCCGGCATCCTGGGCGGGGATATGGAGTTCTCGATGGAGTTGAGCGCCAAAAACGTGAACGTATTTGCCGACCCCGCACATTTGGAACAGGCGGTGATGAACCTTGCGATCAATGCGAGGGACGCCATGCCCGGCGGTGGAAGATTGTTGATAAAAACAGATATCGTGGACCTGGACACTCAATTCATAAAGACCCATGGCTTTGGCCGGAAGGGCTCCTATGTTGTCCTTTTATTTGAGGATACCGGCACGGGGATGGACGACGCTGTACGGGGAAGGATATTCGAACCGTTCTTTACCACAAAGGAACTCGGAAAAGGGACAGGACTTGGTCTTGCGATTGTCTACGGGATTGTAAAACAGCATGACGGGTTTATCACCGTCTATAGTGAACCAGGCATGGGGTCGTCTTTCAAGATATTCCTGCCTCTGATTTCTCGGGAGGACGCTGAAAATGCAGGCACATGAGAGGGCACAGCTACGGATACCCCGGGTCGCCGCTATCCGGGTCCTTTGGTTGTAATTTCGGCGACTTCTATATTACTATTGAGAGAAGCTACACGCTTATGTATAAAGAACATTTCGGTTTCAGGGAATTACCCTTTTCGATTACTCCCGACCCGCGGTACCTGTTCTTAAGTGAACAGCACCGCGAGGCCCTTGCACATCTTCTTTACGGTATTAAAACCGACGGCGGCTTTGTCCTCCTCACCGGAGAAGTGGGAACGGGAAAAACAACTGTCTGCCGGTGTCTGCTTGAGCAGATACCGGAGAATACCGATATAGCGTTTATCCTCAATCCTAAAATGACCTCTGAGGAGTTGCTGGCTGCGGTTTGTGACGAGCTCCGGATATCCTATCCTGAAGGCAATAAAAGCATAAAGGTATTTGTAGACCGCATCAATGAGTATCTGCTCAATGCCCATGCGCGGGTGAGAAAGACAGTGCTCATCATAGAAGAGGCGCAGAACCTCGCCCCTGATGTGCTGGAGCAGATACGGCTGCTGACCAATCTCGAGACAAACCATCGAAAACTGCTGCAGATCGTTATGATCGGCCAGCCCGAATTAAAAGCCATGCTGTCGCGGCCGGATATGCTGCAGCTTTCGCAACGCATTACCGCGCGCTATCATATAAACCCGCTGTCAAAAGGAGAGGTCGGCGCGTATGTCGACCACAGGCTGGCAGTTGCAGGTGCGACCAGAAAAGTGTTCCCTGATTCAACAATCGACAAACTTTACCGCCTGAGCAAGGGGATCCCCCGGATGATAAACGTCATCTGCGACCGCGCCCTGCTTGGAACATATGTTCAGGGAAATGTTATGGTTGATAACCGTACGCTGGTAACTGCGGCGCGCGAGGTGTCAGACCGTACCATAAGGATGAAACTGCCGGTAATTCCGGTTCGCTGGGTGATGACGGGAATACTGATGATCGGATGCATTGCCGTCCTGTGGGCAATCTTCAGTAATCAAAAATCGGCGATAAGGGCTTCAGCAACCGTTGCGGCAGATAACTATGCAACGGGCAATGAAAAACTTGACACATTGGAATGGCCGGAGGAGCAGTCAGCCAGCCAAAGCATGAATATGGCGTTTGATATGTTGTTCAAACAGTGGAATATCCCTTATCAGTCAGCGAACCCTGTTCAGGCATGCCGGCAGGCACGGGCAAATGAATTACGCTGTCTGAGTGGGCCTGGAAGCCTGAATGAGCTGGTACGCCTTAATAAACCTGCAGTATTAAAGCTCCATGATGAAAAGGGCAGGGAGTACTATGGTACGTTAATCGCACTCGATGACAGGGCCGCAACCGTTGTCCTCGCGAACAGAACAAGAAGAGTCGGCGTGAAAGAAATTATGAAGCGCTGGTATGGCGATTACACATTACTCTGGAAACACCCGGGAGAGTTCAGAAATGCGGTAAAGCCAGGATATAGCGGGCCTGAGGTGGAATGGATCGACCGTCACCTGTCGCTGTTCGAGGGGAAAAAACCGAATGCAGCGAAAGCACAGGCATATAACGGCGAACTCATCAACAGGATGAAGCGGTTTCAGATAGCGGAAGGGCTTATTCCCGACGGGATCGCAGGGCCTCAGACGTTCATCCAGCTAAGCAATGCAGCCGGTGAAAGCGGCCCGGCATTAACGAAAATGAGCGAAGGGAGATAACGATGTCATATATCCTTGATGCATTAAAGAAATCGGACAGGGAGCGCCAGAAGAGAACCGTTCCGGACCCGCTTGAAATTCAGGATTACATCGCCCACGAACCGAAGAAGCGAATGCCCGCATGGGCGTATGCACTATCGGTTGCCGCGATACTGGGCATCGGTATGGTGCTTTACTGGGGTAATCCGTGGCAGTCGAAGAAAACAGAAAATACCGGTATCGTATCCGAGGGAAAGAACGTTGCCCTGAATACGCCGGCATCGCCTTCTCCCGATCAGCCCAAAAATGATACGCAGAAAGCGGTCAGTGCAGAAAAAGAAACGGAGCCGGAATCAAAACATTCTCCCGCGGCAACAGCTTTGCAGCCTTTGCCGTTTGCCGGAAAGCGTGAAACGCTTCAGGCTGTCGCTGCGCCACCGGAGAAAATGAAAGAAAAACGGGTTCAGCCAGATGAATCTTCAAGATCACACGCCACTGCTGCCAATGAGCCTCAGCATATGGTCCAGGCCGCTTCTGTTTCCTCCGATCAAAAGGCCGAATCCCAAACACCAGCTCCGGATGCCAATAAGATTTACAATATCAGTGAACTGCCATTGTCCCTTCAACAGAGCCTGCCGGTATTCACCATATCGGCTTTTCTTTATTCTGATGACCCTGCCGCGCGAATGGTGAGGGTGAACGGCAAGATGCTGAGAGAGGGCGATACTCTGTCAGACGCGCTGAAGCTGAATGAGATCAGACAGAATGACTTGATCTTCGGGTACCAGAATTACCGCGTCAGGCTCGGGATCAAATAGCGTTACTGTAAAAAAGGTGAGAACTAAACTCCGCCACTTTTTTTAGGCCTAAAGTGAAGCGCTACTACTTGACCGAATAAATACTCTGGGATAGTGTTGCGCATAACACCTACAATGCCGCAAAACAAAGAAGGCTTGGGAAATAAAGAATTACAAAAGAAACAGACAACAAAAAAGGGCGAGATATTAAACCTCACCCTCTCCGTTATTACATAATAGAATTTAGTTCTCTGCTCTTTTCTGTTTCCTCAGACAATATCCCGCTCCGAGTCCTGCAAGCACGATAAAAATTATCACACCCCATTCGGTCATTGTCGGAACTGCTGTTGCACCCGCCGGCCTGCCGTCGATGTCGAACGCAAAATGTGGTTGCCCTTGACCGCTTGTCGGGCTCCAATAAGAAGAACCAAAAGAAGTAGATCCCCACACAGCGCCATTCAATGGATTCGTTGGATATGAATCTGCCCAGAAGGCCCGATTCGGCGACCCTGGGCCACGTCCAACTACTGCCAACCAATAATGGCCTGCATCAAGTGTCGGGAGTGTTACGCCTGTTGTCGTTGCATTGAAAACATATTCACGCCCCGGGAAGCCGAAAGCCGGCTGGCAGCGTGCAGTATTGTCATTATAGGTAGATGTCACAACACTTGCTGTGGTGGGTCCGCCAAAAATGGGAGAGGTGACAGAAGGACCGGGTATCCCACCGTTATCGGCATAAATATAAAGTTCTGCACTCGGCGTGCCAGAGAGGAAACAGACGCGTATCTCAGTCAATTCAGACCGACCTGTCACTATGAAGTCATCAGCAATAGTAGAAACGTGGTCCCCTTCCGGGCCGCCGGTTCCGGAGGTAAAAGTATTAGCTTCTGAAGTAAGTCCGTTTACACCGTTGAAAGGACCATTGTCCCATAACGTTCCGGGAGTTGACGCAGCGAGTATCCCGCCGCCGATCAACTGCCCCTGTCCATATCTTTCATACCAATCTTTTGCTGTCATAGGTTCGCTGACCTGGGCAAATGAAAATCCTGTAATGACTACAGACAGCATAACTGCTATAAAGAATATTCGTTTCATAGTACCCTCCAAAGGAACTGAGAGATCTTTGATAATGGAGGCTATAATATCATATTTTTCTTGATACTTCTATGAAATTACTGTTGAAACATTTATTTTTAGGTTTTAGTTTTCAGCGGCGTAGTACAGGAAGAAAGACGGCGAAAAAGTATTCTGAGTATACTCTGCAACTTTCGTCCTGTTACAAATAGGGCTTTTCTGCTGATGTCTTAATAAGTTGAACCATTTACGAGCCCGCGGTTTCAGAGAAGCATGAAAATGTACTTTCAGAGGGAATCCTAAAGGTATTCCAGATAACTGTAAAATGGTGATTATAAAAAAATTAACCCCACCTTATAATGCCGTTTATCTGTTTTTTCGATCCATTTTACAGTTGCGCTTTTTGATGAACCATAAATATCAATATCCTTTAACGTTATCTCCTGCCCTATACTAAGATGGGTAGATGTGAGAAAGCATATCCCAGTATCACTACTATTGATGACAAAACCTTCAAAGGTTTCGACATCAAAAGCACCTGCGGCATATTCTATTTTCTTCGTTTCAAGAATCTCATGACGGGAATACTCTCTTCTTTCAAAGGAATTTGACACGATATTAAATCCTTTCACAAAGCCTCATGGTATGATAAATGCCACTTCTCTTATATATCAAGCAACCCGTATTCTCTTTATTTCATCCTTTTCCCCTATTAAGGTTGCCTATATCACCAAGTCTTTGGAATCAAGTGGGCTAATTATTTCCAAATGAAATGCAAGGAGCTTTCCAGGTATTTTTGCCTGTTCCAGGGTTATTGAGCTCATCGAGGCTTACAGGGAGATATTCTTGTTTTTCGCCTCCCTTTTTTCTGAATTCTATAAACTGTATAAATTCCCGCATTTCATTCGAAGAAACTGTAAGTTTCATGCCCGCCCTATAAATGGGGACGGTATCTCCTTTGTTATCCCTCTCGTTCTGTTTCAATTGTGACCATGCGATAGAGCCTTTAAGAGACAACGTCTTTCCTTCGCATTCCAAGTGCAAGATATATTCTTTGCCAATATGCAACCTCTTGTCGGTCTCAATCGATAACCCTTCAAGACTAATGTCTATTATTCTTATGTAATTGGCTAATGGCATCTTGCCGCGTATATTCATATTTTTAATATTGAGTCTTTTATACCGCCTTTTACCCTCTATATTCGTGAAAGATCGATCTTCAGTAAATTCCAGACCTATTTTGTAAAACATATCATCATATTTTTCACTCCATCTCACAATAGCAACTTTTTCAGACGAACATGACTTGTCTTCAATAATTATTCTCTGACGATCCTTGAGCTGGGATGTCGTTAAAAGACATGCTCCAGAATCACTTATGTCCGTAATGAGCCCATCGAAAGTTTTTCCTATTATCGATGGAACCAAAAAATACTCGATAGGTTGCATTACAAGCTTTCTATTATCCCTTCTCTTTTCTCTATCCATAGCAATAGATTCCTCTTGTTGCTATTCTATGGCAAAAACGTACAGGGGTAAATCCTACCTTAGTAGGGGATAAATATTTTTTTGAATATCTTATCG
Organism: uncultured Nitrospiraceae bacterium; assembly: GCA_963718855.1. GTDB lineage: Bacteria > Nitrospirota > Thermodesulfovibrionia > Thermodesulfovibrionales > SM23-35 > CAVRAA01. The sequence goes on from CAVRAA010000012.1 coordinate 120,809, forward strand.
GTTTCCTTTTGTACTGTTGTATTAATAGACAATATTGTAGAATCAACAGTTCAGGAAGGATATATTGCTGCGAACCGTCAATAAAAAAAAGGGTTAATTATTTCTAAAGAGAATGCACGGAGTTTCCCAGGTATTTTTTGTCTGTTCCAGGGTTATTGAGCTCATCGAGGCTTAAAGAGAGATATTCTCGTTTTTCCCCTCCCTTTTGTCTCAACTCTATAAAATTTATAAATTCCCGCATTTCATTCGCAGAAACTGTAAGTTTCATGCCCGCCCTATAAATGGGGACGATATCTCCTTTGTTATTCCTCTCGTTCTGCTTCAATTTTGACCATGCGATGGAGCCTTTGAGCGGCCATGTCTTTCCTTCGTATTTCACATGCAAGATATATTTTTTGCCAATATGCAACGTCTTGTCGGTCTCAATCGATAAGCCTTCGAGACTCACGTCTATTATTTTTATGTAATTGGCGAATGCCATCTTGCCGCGTATATTCATATTCGTAATATTGAGTCTTTTATACCTCCTTTTACCTCTATACTCGTGAAAGATCGATCTTCAGTAAATTCCAGACCTAATTTGTAAAACATATCATCATGTTTTTCACTCCATCTCACAATAGCAACTTTCCCAGAAGAACATGACTTGTCTTCAATAATTATTCTCTGACGATCCTTGAGCTGGGATGTCGTTAAAAGACATGCTCCATAATCACTTATGTCCATAATGAGCCCTTCGAATTTTTTTCCTATTATCGATGGTACTAAAAAATATTCGATAGGTTTCATTATGGGCTTTCTATTACTCCTTCTCTTTTCTCTATCCATAGCAATAGATTCCTCTTGTTGCTATTCTATGGCAAAAAAGTAAAGGGGTAAATCCTACCTGAGTAGGGGATAACAGAACTTATTGATGCAAGCAATACTTTTATGATTACGCTTGGAAATATCGTGTCTTCGAAAAATAAGATTAATCGATTATATTAATAGAATTCACACCCATCATTAAGAGAGGCAGACTGTTTGTTCCCATTTGAACGGTGGTGCTCAAAGGCAACTCCTTGGGGCGTTGACTCCAGGAAGACATGGGTAATTTCGATTTCTTGAATTTGTATTTACTTTAAATCCTCTGCAAGCTGCACAACTTCTTTATATTTTTCGTGAATAAGGTTCTGATCAAATGCAAAGCCCTCCTGCAGCATGGAGTCCTTTTCTTCCCGGGTGAAATAAGACATGACAGGAAGAAAAAACCGTTTGTCCTCTTTTTCTATGTGCTTTGGATAGAGATCAACCAATAAGGTTATGCACTCCAGAATAACAGGAAAAGCGTCACTATCGCCTTTGGAATATCTCATGCCTGCTTCGAAAAGTCTGCCTGTGGTTTCCCGTCCCCATATATGCTCTTTCACTAATTCATCCATTATGGTTTTATGTTCAGCAGATAAATCTTTTTTCTTTAATTCCCTGAAAAGTATGTTTTCTTCTTTTCCATGATGACAATGATCGGCATAGGTCCTGATAAAATCTACAACAGTATCGATGAAAGAAGGATCAGCTTTTTTTGATGCTTCCATGCGATCCCGCTCTTTTGCCATGAGGGAGATCATTCTTTCAATCAGCCTGTGTTCGATCATCAGTGGACCAATGGGCAACATTTTTAATGTCACCTCCCCATAAGATAGAAATCAAATCAACGCGGCAAATGATTTCAGGTTCAAAGCCGCTTGATATAATCATAGCAAAAATAAGGCCGCGGGCAGTAAAGAGGGATTTTATAATTAAGGTTGTGCCTATGATCTTATGAGTAATTCGGCGGATCGGGGTTTACATAAAAAAAAACGACATCGTATAATATCACTTTAATTCATGGTGGTCGT
>CAVRAA010000013.1:0-512560 GCA_963718855.1 uncultured Nitrospiraceae bacterium
TGATTCGAAGCAGCCGGGACGGGGAGCCGCTTGTGTCCAATACCCTATTCCACGAAGTCCTCGGAGAGTGAAGTCCTACCCACTCAGTAGTGGCGTCTGACACTTTGGTAGATAAGGGAGATTACACCCCCATATGCGCCTTCTCAGTATCAACATCGGCACCGCCCGAACCATCGGCAACGCGAACATATCCGGCCAGACCGGCATCTGCAATCCTCCGGTCGCGGGTCCCGTGCAGGTGACGCGCTGCCGGCCTGCCCGGCGACGTGATCATCAGCACGCGGCACCACGGCGGGCCGGACCAGGCGCTCTACGTCTATGGGGGCGGCGCGGACTATGCGTGGTGGGCGGCCGAGCTGGGACAGGAACTGGCGCCCGGCACCTTCGGCGAGAACCTGACGATGGCGAGCCACCTGGCAAGTGCGCCGTTCGCCATCGGCGACCGGCTGCACATCGGCGAGGTAACGCTGGAAGTAACCGCGCCGGTGCATCCCGCGCCAGATGTTCGCCCGACGGATGGGCGATCCGGGCTTTGTAGCACGTTTCCGCGCTGGGCGCGTGGCCGGGCTGCGACTCCCGCCGTGTCGTGCGCAGGACCATTCCAGGCCGGCGAGCCGGTGAACGCTCGAGCCGTATGCCGGGGAGCCTGTGACGGTCGCCGTGGTCTTTCGAGATTATTACGAGGGTGAGCACTCACTGAAGGGCATCCACCGCTTCCTCAGCCTGCCCTGCTTGTGAAGCGCGCCCGGGAGACCAAACAGCGGCAATTGCGCGAAGCGTTGCGTTGCGAGGATTGAGTATCACGATCAGCGGTGCGCCGCTCCAAGAGGCAGCGATCATCGTCCGTCCGGCTGTGCCAAAGGATGCCGCGGTAAGCTGCGCGAGCTGCGGCTTGCAGCGGTGGCCGCGCACCCTGGGAAGCGTTCGCGATGGATGCCGAGAGTGTGGCGATGGGAAAACGGTCGCGGAATGGGCAGAGCGCATCACCAGGAATATTGCGACTCACGCCGGCGTCATCCGCGTTGCAGCCGACGGCGATCGACTGACTGGGTTGGTGGGCCTGATACGTGGGCAGCGGGCCGAAGACCCGACACGGCGGCACCATCTGGGGTGTCTATGTCGACGCGACCTGGCGTGGTCCTGCACCAGCTCCTTGTGGCGGTGAAGCGGGTGGCGGAGGCAGCGGTCCTGCGCGGATGGATGCAGCAGGATACACGGACGGAACTGACAAGGGACGAAAGCCCGCCGCGCCAAGGGATGGCGTGCGGGCTTTCGTCCCTTGTTCTTAGAACTTGGGATTCGCCGGTATCTTGACGTGTATTGTTCGCAGTGCTTATTATTGCAATTAAAAAGGACGCGCACGTGTTTCTCTTGTCCGGACTATGTCCTGCCCAACCCAGTCAGCATTTGGCTTAGCGTCGTCAATCTCTCCTATTTTGAAGCGCTCCGGCAAGAACATCCTGTAGGGAAGCTTCTTGGGCCGTCCAAAATCGATCTAACGCAACAAAGGGGTTGACGCATGACTGTGCTCGCCTAAGTTGTCCCATCTCTCGTCTGTCTTGCAGCCGTTCGTTCCTCGTAATTGTAAGCGTGCACCTTACCTGCGACAGTGCAGCGGCTACGCCTTTCGATCCGCCATCCAAGAGCTTCCTCCCCCTCATCGTCAAAGTGCCTCCCGCGCCGATGCCCACATCCACACCCCACGTCTACGCCCACGCCCACGCCTGGGCAGGCGTTGTGATCCTCAGTAGCAACGCTTTCGTCCCGTACAGCGGATCGACGAGCCTCTATGTCGTGGGTGAGGTGAAGAACACGAGCGCCTCCAACGTAAGATTCGTCAAGATCAACGCGGTGCTGCGTGACAACTCTGGACAAGATCGTGGACGGCGACTATTCGTATGCGCTGGCGGAGGTCATCAAACCCGGCGACCTCTTGCCTTTCCGGATCATCTTCTCCAATGCCCCGACATGGGTTACTGTCTAGCTTACCGTTACGTGGAGTACGACCACTGAGTCATGGTACTTGCTTGAGCTTGACAAAACTGAGAGCTATTTTGACAGCTCGGACGCCTACTCGTGCGTGGGAGTGTGAGGAACCAATACACTGTGGAGCGGAAATTCGTCGAGCTGCTTTTGACCTTTTACGACAATAGTGACCGAGTCATCGGCGTGGATTGGACGTATACAAACCCAACGTCCATCGCTTCCGACGCGGAGATTTCGTTTGACGTCGAGGCTTACTTTTGGATGGGCAAACCCCAGCGGGAGAAACCTGGTCACCCGCTACGCAATCGTTGCAGGCGGTGACTGAAAGTTGACCGGGCGTCGTCATTGTTGCGGCGCGGGCTTGTCGGCGACGCAACTGGGAACTGTATGGTGGCGAGCCGGTCACAGTTCTCGAGCTGTACCGCGATTTTCTACGCCACGGAGCGTGACGCGGCGACCCCTCCGCCCACTCCCTTCGTGCGCCTATCGCGATCCCGTACTCAGAACGAGCGGGAACAGCAGCTCCGCGAAGCTTGGAGCCAGGCATGCATCCATCGAACAGGAATCAGGTCGGGGATGGAATGTTGGCGTCTCACGAACGACAAACCACCCTCACGGAGCAAACGTGATGAACGAAACTGTCCAAATCCTGCTCAACCGCCGGTGATTCGCGCGGACGAGGACCGAAAGATCGACGCGGAGGCGGGGGACTGCATCCTGCTGGCCACCCTGCGCGCGCCGATCCGCGGGTAACATGATGCTTGTACTCGATCGTCGAGGTAAACGACCAGGCGGCGAAGGATACCCTCGCCCGGACATGCGACAACCAGCCGTTTATCGCCAGAGCGCCGTTGGTCTGGCTCTTCCTGGCCGATTACCAACGTTGGTTCGACTATTTCGTGCATCCGGCGTGGAGGAACTCTGCCGGCGCCGGGGCGAGCTTTGCGCAAGCCGCAGGAAGGCGACCTGTTCCTGGCGTGCAGCGATGCGCTCATCGCGGCGCAAACGGCAGTGGTCGCGGCGGAATCGTTCGGCATCGGCTCCTGCTACATCGGCGACATCATGGAGAACTACGAGGCGCACCGCGACCTGTTTGGGCTGCCCCAATACGTCTTCCCCATCTGTCTGTTGTGCTTCGGCTATCCGACCAGGGACAGATGAGCGTCCCATGACGTCACGGTACGACCGGAAATTCATTGTCTTCCCGGACCGCTACCGGCGTCTCGATGAGGCCGAGTTGATGAGAAACGTGATCGGGACGTGCAAGAACGGTTTGCCAGGAATCCGGATCCACCTGTGTGGCATCGAAAACATCGGGCAGGCCATGTACGTGCGGAAGTTTGCCGTGGAGTTCTCCGTGGAGATACTGAACTGTAATCTGTGCAAGCTATCCTCCGCAACTGGGAGTGATCGTGACTTCAACAGCCTGAGCTGTGCGTGCGTTTCCAGATAAAGTATGCCAGAATTACGATATGTATTACGAAAGGCCTATCGATGAGGAGGAGGTATGGAGGCAGTCTGGTTTCGCCCAAGTACCAGGTCGTGATTCCACGCGCCGTGCGCGAGGCGTTGGGTCTTCGGCCTGGACAAAGAATGCAGGTCATCCAGTACGAAGACCGCATTAGTTTACCCATCCGCCCGACGCGCGAAATGCGCGGCTTTCTCAGAGGAATTGATACGACCATCGAGCGGGAGCCGGATCGGGTATGAATGTCGTTGATTCATCCGGCTGGCTCGAATACTTCGCCGATGGGCCAAATGCGGATTTCTTTGCGCCGGCCATTGAGGCCACTTCTGAGTTGATTGTGCCTGCAATCAGCGTGTACGAAGTGTTCAAACGCTTTCTGCAGCAGCGCAGCGAGAGCGAGGCGTTTCAGGCCGTGGCAGTGATGATGCGCGGGCGGGGGTGGATTTGGATGCCCAGCTTGCCCGCACCGCGGCTAGGATTTTGACGCAGTATCGGATCCCGATGGCCGACAGCATCATCCTGGCGACAGCTCGCGGTTATGGCGCGAACCTTTGGACGCAGGATGAACATTTCGAGCACACGATGGGCGTGCAATACATCGCAAAGCAGGTATAGGACAAAGACTCTGTGAATGCATCGAATCCAGAAACCTGGTTATATCTAATCTATATCCCTTATATGGCGGTCTAAGGAGACACTATTTAAAGACGACCAGGCTGAACGGGCCACCAACCTACCACCCCACCTCAACGAGGAGGAATCCCATGGACATCGGCATCCCCAAACAAAGACGACCATTCGATTACCGGGTCGGCCTGACCCCGATGGGGGTCGAGATCCTGACCGGGCTGGGCCACCGCTTCAATGTGGAGCGCGGCGCCGGCCAGGGCAGCGGGTTCGAAGACGAGCGCTATACCCGCGCCGGCGCACAGATCGCGTACACCCCCGAGGAGGTCTACGGCCGCACCCAGATGCTCCTCTCCGTCGCTACGCCGCTGATGCCGGAGTTCGAGCTGCTCCAGGAAGGGCAGATCCTGCGCGGCTGCTTCCACTTTGCGGTGGCCCACCCCGCCAAGATCGATCTGATGCTGAAGCGCCGCGTCACCGCGATCGCCTACGAGACGATCCAGACCGAGGACGGCCACCTGCCGGTTTTGACCGCGGTCAGCCAGATCGCCCGCCGGATGATCGCGACCGCAGCCGCGCAGTTTCTGCAGAACGACCAGGGGGGGCACGGCGTCCTCCTGGGCGGTGTGCCGGGCGTGCCGCCCGCCAAGGTGATCGTCCTGGGCGCGGGGATCGTCGGCGCCAACGCGGCCCGCATTTTCCTCGAACTGGGCGCGGATGTGACGATCCTGGACACCGACGTGCGCAAGCTGCAAAAACTGGAGGAGCGCGGCTTCAAGGCGAAAACCATCGTGGCCTACGACTTCAACATCGCCAAGGCGATCAGGTACGCCGATGTGCTGGTGGGCGCGGTGCTGATCCCCGGCACGCGCGCGCTGCATGTGGTCACCCGCGAGATGGTGCGCATGATGAAGCCGCGCTCGCTCATCATGGACATCTCCATCGACCAGGGCGGCTGCGTCGAGACCAGCCGGCCGACGAGCTATCAGAATCCCACCTACATCGAAGAGAACGTGATCCACTACTGCGTGCCGAACATGACCGGCGTGGTGGCGCGCACCACGACCCACGCGTTCAACAACGCGGCCTGGCCCTACATCCTGCAGATCGCGCAGCGCGGACTGGAGGGCGCGCTTGCGGCGGAACCCGCCCTGCGCCACGGCCTGAACATCCATAACGGCGAGATCGTGCATCCGGCCCTCCGCGAATCGTTGCTGGGCCCTCGGAGACGACATCCGAACTGGGCTGGGAGGTGGTTGATGGCGTCGCCACAGTATCACAACAAGCTCTGCTCCGCCGACGTGGCGGTTCAGGCGATCAAGTCGCATAACCGCGTCTTCATGACCGGCAACTGCAGCGTGCCCAAGGAGTTGCTGGGCGCACTGGTGCGCCGCGCGCCGGAGCTGGAGGACGTGGAGATCGTCCAGGTGTTGACGATCGGCCCGGCCGACTACGTCGCGCCCGAGATGCAGGGACACATCCGGGTCAATTCGCTCTTCATCAGCCACAACGTGCGCAAGGCGGTGAACGAGGGCCGCGCCGACTTCACCCCGATCTTCCTCAGCCAGATCCCGCAGGCGCTGCGCGACCCGAAGCTGCTGCGGCCGGACGTGGCGATGATCCATTGCTCGCCGCCCGACGAGCACGGCTTCTGCACCTTCGGGGTCGAGGTCGGCCTGACCAAGCCCGCGGCCGAGTCGGCCAGGATCGTCATCGCCGAGGTCAACGACCGGATGCCGCGCACCCTCGGCGACAGCTTCATCCACGTCAGCCGGCTCACCCACATCGTGCCGGTCAGCTACCCCATCGTCGAGGTGCCGCAAGGCGCGCCGGGCGAGCTCCAGAAGCGGATCGCCGAGCACATCGCCGAGTTGATCCCCAATGGCGCCACGATGCAGATGGGCATCGGCGAAATCCCGGACGCGGTGCTGTTCTATCTCAAGGACAAGCGAGACCTGGGGGTGCATACTGAGCTCTTTTCCGATGGGGTGATGGAGTTGATCGAGGCGGGGGTGCTGAACAACGCGGCGAAGACGCTCCACCGTGGGAAGTGCGTCGCCGGCTTTGCCTAGGGTCACAGCGGCTGTATGACTACATCGACAACAACCCGATGTTCGAGTTTCACCCGCAGGACTACGTCAACGATCCGTTCGTCATCGCCCAGAACGCCAAGCAGGTCTCCATCAATTCGGCCCTGGAGGTGGATCTGACGGGGCAGGTGTGCGCCGACTCCATCGGCCCGCTGTTCTACAGCGGCGTAGGCGGCCAGCTCGACTTCATCTACGGCGCGTCGCGCTCGCCCGGCGGCGTGCCGATCATCGCGCTGCCCGCACGGCCAAGGACGGCGCCATCAGCCGCATCGTGCCGATGCTGAAGCAGGGCGCGGGCGTGGTCACGACCCGCAACCACGTCCACTACATCGTCACCGAGCACGGCGTGGCCGATCTGCACGGCAAGACGATCCGCCAGCGGGTGCAGGCGCTCGTCAACATCGCCGCGCCGGAGTTCCGGGAGGAGTTGATGCGGTTTGCCAAGGAGCAGCATTGGATTTGAGGACTGGAAGCTGGAAACTGGAGATGCCAAGCCTCGCGGAGTGGACAGGGGAACCAACGTGCGGCTCACGTGCCTCATAAACATTTTCTGCGGGACGATAACTTGCATCACCGCTGCCAGAGTGGTCTAGTCGGAGGTGGACGGTCAGCCTGCCTTCCGCATGCTTGTGATGAGGGAACTCGTGAGACCAGCATGATGCGGGGCTTTGTCCCAGCGTTACTTTCTTGAAGCCGATTATCGTGTGGCATCCAGTAGTAGCTGTAGTCGATTCAAGCCGCGGCTGTTCGATTTCTTCGGTTATCCTTAGATTGCTGGCCTCGTCAGATGCGATCACGACCTTCAGATACTCTTCCTCGGTCTGCAACGGAACGAGGCTCAGGATGTTAACTCCGCATTAATCGGCATAGATCGCCAGAATCCGCGCTTGCATCAGGCCCGGCTCCACCCGCTGGGGAGAGTACTGAGAGGGTATTCAGCGCTTTCTGAGTCTGCTCGCAGCACGCGTGACCAGTAGTGCCATTCGATGTAGTCTTCGTGCATCGCATAGTCGGCATCATCGGGAGCCGTCCGCTTCGGCTGGGCGAGGTGCGTATGATACCTCGCCTCAAACTCACGCACCTTATGCTCAGACCGTTCCAGTCTCTTCGCCAGATTCAGCCGATGAAAGGCCGCGCCGACACTGAAAATCTCCCGCGATCCTCTGGAGCAAGGTCGTGGAAGGCACGGTCCACAACTTCTGGTTCGAGTATCATCGTGTTCATCGCAGATCAAGCTCCTTACCTGTCTTGATGAGACTCTACCATAATCCTGGGAGGTCGTCAATAGAAGCAAAAACCTGATGACAAGAAGAGCGGGAGAATCTTCTCCCGCTCTCATCACCCTGTTCCTCAATCTTAGATCGGGCTACCCGCGCTGCTCGATCGGCGTCCAGGGCACCTGGTGCTGCCCGGTGTAGTTGGCCAGCGGCCGGATCAGGCGGTTATCGGACTGCTGCTCGTAGACGTGGGCCGTCCAGCCGACGATGCGGCTCATGGCGAACATGCAGGTGAAGGTGTCCACCGGGATGCCGAGCGAGTAGAGCAGCGGCGCGGAGTAGAAGTCGACGTTGGCGCTCAGGTTGCGCTCCTGGAAGTACGGTCCTCCATGGCGGTCGCTTCCAGCTTGCGAGCGATGTCAAACCAATCCGCTCGCCAGTGGCCTCCACCATCTTCTCCACGTTAGCCATCAAGGGCGCGGCGCGCGGGTCGCGCACCTTGTACACGCGATGACCGATGCCCATCACGCGGCGGCTCGTGCCCTGCCGGCTCTCGAACCACGGTACCACATTATCCACCGAACCGATCTCCAGGAATTGCTCCATCGCCTCCTGCACGGCTGCGCCGTGCGCCGGGCCCTTCAGCGCGCCCATCGCGCCGGTGATCGCCGAGTGCAGATCGGAGCCGGTGGACGCGATGACGCGTGCGGTGAAGGTGGACGCATTCAACTCATGCTCAGCCAGCAGAAGCAGGTATTGATCCAGCGCCTTAGCGGCCAAGCGGTCCGGGTCTTCGCCGGTGAGCATCCACAGGAAGTTGGCCGCATGATCCAGATCGGTGCGCGGCTTCACCGGCTCTTCGCCGCGGCGGATGCGCTCGAACGCCGCCAGCACCCCCGAAAGCTGGCCCAGCAACCGGCAGGCCTTGTGCTGGTGAGCGATCGGGGTGTTCTCTTCCGATTCCGGGTCGTAGTGTGCCAGCATGGACACAGCGGTGCGCATGACGGCCATGGGTTCGGCGTTCTTGGGCAGGCTGCGCAGCGCAGCAATGATCTCCGGCGGCATGAAACGGCAGGCGCGCGCCTTTCGTTTCATGTCCGCCAGTTCGTGCGCGGTGGGCAGATGACCGTTCCACAGCAGATAGGCTACTTCCTCGTAGGTGCTGTGTTCGGCCAGAACGCGGATGTCGTAACCCCGGTATTCAAGGATGCCGTTGGTACCGTCCACGAAGCTGACGTTGCTGTCCGCCACCACCATACCCGCCATGCCCTTGGCGGCCGGCTTTGCTGCCTCTTCATTGCTCACTGGGTCCTCCTGTTGTCGTGTTGGTCGCGTCCAAGGCGCTTGCATCATCGACGTGGTTGCAGATGCGGTGCAAATATAACGCAGTTGGGCAGGGGCGTCAAATGCCCCAAATGCGCCATCTTACTTCAATAGTTTGGCGAATTCCTGCATGAACATCGGCTCAGGGTACGCGCCTTCAATATGGATCGTCTCGTCAATAACCGTGCGCGGGACGCCCATCACCTGATACTTGTTCGCCAGGTGCGGAAACTCGATGGCCTCCACCACGTGCGCGGTGATCAGGTCACTCTCCAGCGCCAACCGGTACGCAAGCAACACGGCTTGCGGGCAGTACGGTCAGGTAGGGGTGATGAACACCTGAAGCTTCACCGGCTTGGTGAGCCCGCCACCACTTCTTTCGTCGCCGGCGACAACCCGAATTGCCCTCGGAGACCAGTTTGATGCTCTCGATCAGGCTGCCGAACTCGTAGCCGGACGGGATGCCGAACATCCGGATGCCATAATCCTTGGCTCCGACGACGGCGACGCCCGGAATCTTGTCAATGCCCAGATCGTCCGCCAGCGCCTTGTCCTTTTCGAAGTCGTAGACCTCTACCGAGACCTTGTCGGAAAGGGCCGCGACCTCCTCCACCAGTTCCCGCTTCTCCCGGCAGTATTGGCATTCGAAAGGTTGGGTGAACACCTTGAACGCCACCGGATAGCGATGTCGGCCAACGCAGCCCGAACTTCCTTGCGGATCAAATCGTTCAAAAGCGCCATAAATGGATCTCCTCCCCTGCAAAAACGGTGACTGCACATTTAGATGGGTGAACGGCCAGTCCGGTTACAGCCACTACATTCATCTGCGCGGCGCAGTGCCAGCGTTCATTTGTCCTTTGTCCCTTCGCGGTGTATCCTGGGTTTAGGACCCCCCTAATACCAGGAGCGTGCAATGCCGTTTTCTGAAACGTTCACCCCCCACTTCAACCTGTGGCTCGAGCGGGACGGCCAGGTCGTGTTGAGCGTCTGGCGCGTGCAGTTGTTCGCGGCGATCGCACAAACCGGCTCGATCAGCACGGCCGCCGAGCGTATGCAGGTGCAATATCGGCTGGCGTGGGATCGCCTGGATCGGATGGGCGCGGCCTGGGCCTTCGGCTGGTGGACCGCCACACCGGCGGGGCCGGCGGCGGCGGCGCCTGTCTGACCGCGGCAGGGCGTGACCTGGCAGATCGCTTGAACGTGTTGGTGGCGAGGTGGAGGCGGGTCTGGCGGAGCATTTTCTTCAGGCTTTCGGCGACCTCTGAGCTAACTCAACACCTGTCTTTTGGGTACGACAGTTCCTTAGCGAGGGTTAACTCGAACGCCTTGGTATCTTCTACCTACCTACCAGTGTCGGTTTGCGGTACGGTCATCTCATGTACTCCCTACGAGGATTTTCTCGTCAGCGTGGAATCACTTAAGTTCACCCTTACGGGCTTCCCCATCACGCCTCAGCTTTAACGGTGTACGGATTTCCCTGTACACCAGCCTAAACGCTTGGACCTGAACCATCACCAGGCTTAAACTATCCTCCTGCGTCCCCCCTTCGGTCAAACGCACACAAGACGGTACTGGAATATTAACCAGTTCTCCATCGGCTACGCCTCTCGGCCTTGCCTTAGGCCCGACTAACCCTGGGCGGATTTCCCTTCCCCAGGAAACCTTAGGTTTACGGCGTCCTGACTTTTCATCAGAATTTGCGCTACTTATGCCGGCATAATCTCTTCTGCCCCCTCCAGCTTGCCTCACGGCTCACCTTCACAGGTCCGCAGAATGCTCCCCTACCACTCATCTTGCGATGAATCCGCAGCTTCGGTAGTATGCTTAGCCCCGTTGAATTTTCGGCGCAGTGTCGCTTGACCAGTGAGCTATTACGCTTTCTTTCAATGATGGCTGCTTCTAAGCCAACATCCTGGCTGTCTCCGCAACACCACATCCTTTCCCACTCAGCATACCTTTAGGGACCTTAGCTGACGGTCTGGACTGTTTTCCTCTCGACTACGAATCTTAGCACCCGCAGTCTCACTCCCGGTAAACACCTACACGGTATTCGTGGTTTGGTTGGGTTTGGTACCCCTTATGAGGCCCTAGCCCATCCAGTGCCCTACCCCCGTAAGGCTATTAACCGAGGCTGCACCTAAATGCATTTCGGGGAGAACCAGCTATCACCAGGTTTGATTGGCCTTTCACCCCTACCCACAGTTCATCCGAGCTTTTTGCAACAAACACCGGTTCGGGCCTCCACGAAGTCTTACCTTCGCTTCACCCTGACCATGGGTAGATCACCTGGCTTCGGGTCTACTGATTGTAACTCATTCGCCCTGTTAAGACTCGGTTTCCCTACGGCTCCGTGCCTGAAGCACTTAACCTCGCTACAACCAGTAACTCGCCGGCTCATTAATCAAAAGGCACACCGTCACCCCATATTGCTATGAGGCTCCGATTGCTTGTAGGCATACGGTTTCAGGTTCTCTTTCACTCCCTTCACCAGGGTTCTTTTCACCTTTCCCTCACGGTACTTGTCCACTATCGGTCATCAGGTAGTATTTAGCCTTGGAGAGTGGTCTCCCCAGCTTCCCACAAGGTTCCACGTGCCTCGTGGTACTCAGGATCCCCATAGGGCCTCATGTCATTTCGCATACCGGACTGTCACCGTCTATGGTCGCCCTTTCCAGAGCTTTCTGCTACAACACTCGGTCCCATATCTGGGTCCTACAACCCCGACCCTAGAACGAAAAAGACAGAAACAGGTAAAGGTACAGGTAAAGGTAAAGAAAAACTGCCTTTTTTCTGTACCTATACCTATGCCTCTACCTGTCTTCTTTGTTCTAGGGTCGGTTTGGGCTCTTCCCCCTTCGCTCGCCGCTACTGAGGGAATCTCGCTTGATTTCTCTTCCTCCGGGTACTGAGATGTTTCACTTCCCCGGGTTCGCTTCACTATCCTATGTATTCAGACAGTGATACCCTGACTTTCCTCAGGGTGGGTTGCCCCATTCGGATATCCACGGATCTATGCTCGCTCGCAACTCCCCGTGGCTTTTCGCAGCCTGCCGCGTCCTTCTTCGCCTCCTGATGCCTATGGCATCCACCATATGCCCTTATTTACTTGACCCTTATCTTTTCCCTTCTGTTGTCAAAGAACTTAATCGGATATGAATGAGATGAGGATGACAATTCTCGCATCTCTTTCTCAAATCTGATTTTGGTGGAGGTGAACGGGATCGAACCGATGACCTCCTGCTTGCAAAGCAGGCGCTCTCCCAACTGAGCTACACCCCCGACGCAAAAATTTGCTGTGCAAATTTTTGAGTTATAAGTTGAGAGTTAAGAGTACTTTTAACTCTACACTCCGACGTTGCCTTCGGCAAAATCGAATGGTGGGCCTAATTGGAGTCGAACCAATGACCTCACCCTTATCAGGGGTGCGCTCTAACCAACTGAGCTATAGGCCCCTGCTTTTCAGCAATCTATCTAAAAAATGCGTAGCAATACCCTTTGATTCTCTAAATTCCTTAGAAAGGAGGTGATCCAGCCGCAGGTTCCCCTACGGCTACCTTGTTACGACTTCACCCCAATCACCGGCCATACCTTAGACAGCTGCTTCCCTTGCGGGTTAGCTCACCGGCTTCGGGTACAACAGACTTTCGTGGTGTGACGGGCGGTGTGTACAAGGCCCGGGAACGTATTCACCGTGGCGTGGCTGATCCACGATTACTAGCGATTCCGCGTTCACGGAGTCGAGTTGCAGACTCCGATCCCAACTGAGACAGCTTTTAGGGATTGGCTCCACCTCGCGGTCTTGCTACCCTCTGTAGCTGCCATTGTAGCACGTGTGTCGCCCTGGACGTAAGGGCCATGATGACTTGACGTCATCCCCACCTTCCTCCGGCTCATCGCCGGCAGTTTCCTCAGAGAGACCCTTGCGGGCCAACAGAGAATAGGGGTTGCGCTCGTTGCGGGACTTAACCCAACACCTCACGGCACGAGCTGACGACAGCCATGCAGCACCTGTGTAAGCTCATGGGGTTACCCCCACGTCATCCCCCTTTCGGGTTCTTACCACTTACATGTCAAGCCCAGGTAAGGTTCTTCGCGTAGCGTCGAATTAAACCACATGCTCCACCGCTTGTGCGGGCCCCCGTCAATTCCTTTGAGTTTCAACCTTGCGGCCGTACTCCCCAGGCGGGGCATTTAATGGTTTCCCTTCGGCACAGAACCCTTACGAGCCCTACACCTAATGCCCACCGTTTAGGGCGTGGACTACCAGGGTATCTAATCCTGTTTGCTCCCCACGCTTTCGCGCCTCAGCGTCAGTACAATGCCAGAGGGCCACTTTCGCCACAGGCCTTCCTCCTGATATCTACGCATTTCACCGCTACACCAGGAATTCCGCCCTCCCCTCATTGACTCAAGTAAAACAGTTTCTAAGGCAGTTCTACGGTTAAGCCGTAGGATTCCACCTCAGACTTGCTCCACCGCCTACTCGCCCTTTAAGCCCAGTAATTCCGAACAACGCTCGCCACCTCTGTCTTACCGCGGCTGCTGGCACAGAGTTAGCCGTGGCTTATTCGCAGGGTACCGTCATTATCTTCCCCTACAAAAGGAGTTTACAACCCGAAGGCCTTCATCCTCCACGCGGCGTCGCTGCATCAGGGTTTCCCCCATTGTGCAATATTCCCCACTGCTGCCTCCCGTAGGAGTCTGGACCGTATCTCAGTTCCAGTGTGACCGTTCAACCTCTCAGTCCGGCTACCCGTCTCTGGCTTGGTGGGCCGTTACCTCACCAACTACCTGATAGGCCGCAGGCCCATCCTTAAGTGGATTGCTCCTTTTCCCTCTGGCATCTCAGCCCGGGGTCTTATGCGGTATTAGCTCAAGTTTCCCTGAGTTGTCCCCCGCTTAAGGGTAGGTTACCTACGTGTTACTCACCCGTCCGCCACTAACTCATATCTCCGTATTGCTACTTCAATATGAATCCGTTCGACTTGCATGTGTTAGGCACGCCGCCAGCGTTCGTTCTGAGCCAGGATCAAACTCTCAATTAAAAGTTTAAAACTGTTCAGGGTATGCTACGCACTTCTTAGGCTTTTCAAAGAACAACTAAGCAAGAAGATTAATTAGTACATGAAGCCTGTAAACTTTTGTCAATAGCATTTCATATTTTTTGACAGCCACGTGAATCTTTTTATATACTTTCTCAAAAATCAATAAGGAGATATGCAAATGGATTTTGGAATGAAGAACAGACTATCGCGTATTTTTCAGCCAAAAACCGGGAAGACCGTGATGCTCGCAGTCGATCACGGGTTCTTTCAGGGCCCTACAACTGGATTGAAAGATCTGAAAAAAACAGTCGCCCCTTTAGCGCCTCATGCTGACTGTCTCTTCATAACAAGGGGGATGCTGCGAACAAGCATTGACCCGAAGAGTGATGTTTCGATATGTCTCAGAGTCTCCGGCGGTCCAAGCATCCTCGGAGATTTGTCGAACGAAGACATCACTACATCGATAGAGGAAGCTCTGCGGCTGAATGCTGCCGGCGTCGGTATGTCTATCTTTGTCGGCGCAAAAAATGAAGACAGAACAATAGCGAATCTAGGCAGATTGGTAAATGAGGCAGAGAGATACGGGATGCCCGTGCTCGCAGTAACGGCAGTCGGCAAGGAGATGGGAAGGGATGCCCGGTATCTCGGTCTTGCATGCAGGATCGCGGCTGAGATTGGCGCACATTTCGTGAAAACATATTATTGCGAGGACTTCCATAAAATTGTAGAAGGATGTCCTGTTCCTATTGTTATGGCCGGGGGAAAAAAGTTGCCCGAAAGAGACGCTTTGCAGATGACGGCAAACGCGATCAAAGAAGGCGCTTCCGGAGTTGACATGGGAAGAAATATTTTTCAGAGCGACAATCCTGTCGGGATGATAAAAGCGATACGGGCAATAGTTCATAAAGGGGCGTCTGTTGATGAGGCATTTGAGATATATTCAAAAAAATAAGGGATCCAAGGAGTCAAGGATTCAAGGGATCAAGTGAAAATCATGACCACTTGAATCCTCGGCCACTGGAATCCTTGCCCACTGTGTTCATATGAAAGCAGCTGTTTACTACGCAATGCTGATATAAGGATCGAGGAACGACCAATCCCCTCTATTTCCGCGAATGAAATTCTTGTAAAGATGAAGGCCTCGGGAATTTGCGGCACCGATGTAATGGAGTGGTACAGGATCAAGAAAGCGCCGCGCGTCCTCGGGCATGAAATGGCAGGTGAAATTGTGGAGGTCGGCAGAAGCGTTAAAGGCTTTAAGGAAGGCGACAGGGTTTTTGTCTCTCACCATGTGCCGTGTTACAGTTGTCATTATTGTGCACAAGGGAAATATACCGCCTGTGAATCCCTTCATTCCGGCAACTATGATCCCGGCGGATTCTCGGAATACATCAGGGTTCCGGAAGAGAATGTCAGATACGGAACATTTAAGCTGCCTGATACTTTGACCTTTGAATATGGAGCGATGATTGAACCTTTGGCGTGCGCTATCGCAGGACAAAATCAGCTGGCATTAAAGAAAGGGCAGACAGTACTGATCATCGGCTCCGGAATTTCAGGGATTCTCCACATGCAACTGTCAAAGATGAAAGGCGCAAAGGTTATCGCCACGGATATCAATGAGTACAGAATGAATAAGGCGATGGATTTTGGTGCAGATCGAGTCTTTGATGCCGGAAAATACTCCGCAAAAACACTGAGGAATATCAACGATGACCGGCTCGCAGATACCGTGATTGTCTGCGCAGCCGCCAGAGCAGGCGATTGATCAAGCCCTGGCTTCTGTTGACAGGAAAGGCACAATCCTCTTTTTTGCAGTCCCCCAAAATGACGTCAGCATTCCGTCTCAGAGATTGTGGAGAGATGAGATAACAATCGCGTTTTCATACGGCGCAGGACCGGATGACCTGCGGGCAGCGATAGAGTTGATCAGGAGCGGAGCGATCAATGCCGGGGAAATGGTAACGCACAGGGTAACACTTTCAGAGATTATGCAGGGATTTAAATTAGTTTCTGAAGCCAGGGATTCGCTGAAGGTTGTTGTGATCCCTGATAACGGAATTTAAAAAAGTCTCACCTCGACAATATCCCCTTCTTTTACCCCCAGTTTCCTCAAAGGTATCATCGCGGTCCCATCTGCTTTCGTCAATGTGGTGATGAGTCCTGATTTTCCGAGAAGAGGGACAGCCCACAGTTCACTATTTCTTTCTTCGAGGGTTACCCCTATATGCTCTTCTCTTCCCCCGCCTGAAGAAATATTTCTTGCGATCCTTGCCTGAAGCGTTCTTTTTCTCTGATCGGGCAGGTCTTCATTCTCTCCCGACTGGATTTTCAAAACAGGCCTGATAAAGATATCAAAACAGACCATTACCGCAGCAGGATGTCCGGGGAGGCCGAAGACGGGGATATCGTTGATAACACCGCCAATGGTAGGTTTACCCGGCTTCAACGAAACGCCATGAAATAAAACTCCCGGTCTTCCTGTATCATTGATCACCCTTGCAGTCATATCTTTTACCCCTACTGAGCTGCCGCCTGAGATCAGGATCATATCTGATTCTTTCAAGGATATATCGACAACGTCTTTGATGGTTTCATACGTATCAGCAAGAACCCCCCTTTTTATCGGAATGCCTCCTGCTGACATGATTAATCCCGCCAGCGTATAGGAATTGATATCCCGTACCTGCCCGGGCCTGATCGGCTGATCGGCGGGGACTATCTCATCACCAGTTGATACTATTGATACTCTCGGCTTTTCATAAACCCATACCTTCGTTATGCCGAGCCCGGCCAATGCCCCGATATCCTGCGCTCTCAGTCTATGGCCGGTCTTTACTACGCGCTCATTCTTCCGGGCGTCTTCTCCTGCCTCTATCACGTGTTCGCCCGGCGAGACCGGCTTCACAACCTCGATCATTTTTTCATCTATCTGCTGAGCATATTCGAGCATCACAACCGCGTCAGCGCCTTTGGGAAGCATGCCGCCTGTTGCGATCTGTGCAACTTCATTTTTCCCCAGAACAAAATCGGGTTGCTCACCCATCAATATCTCACCTTTGACTGTCACATATGCCGGGACCCCTTCTGTAGCGCCGAATGTATCAGCAGCATTCACGGCAAATCCGTCCACTGTTGATCTGCTGAAGGAAGGGAGGTCCTCCGGTGAAATGACATCCCTCGACACTACCATCCCGTATGCGTTTTCGATGGCACAATTGATCTCGCGCGGTCTCTTGAAAGGCGCGCAGTGAAAAAGGAGAGCAAGCGCCTTTTCCACAGTGATGAGTTCTTCTCTGCCGAGCATATCTCTCATGAGCGTTCTTTCTGGTTAAACCTGTTCATCGCCTTATCGACTCCATCTGTAACAATGACTTCAACCGCATCCGCCGCTGTATGTATTGATTCTTTGATGACCGGAATTTCATGTCTCCTGAACTTTCGCAGGACATACTCCTCAGCGGGTATTCCTTCCTCGCGCCCTATACCGATTTTCAGCCGGATGAATTCTTTGGAACCGATGCTTTGTATGATTGATTCAGTGCCTCTGTGTCCGCCCGAAGAACCTGTTTTCCGAATTCGCACTTTGCCGGTTTCCATATCGAGGTCGTCATGAATGACGATAAGGTTATGAGGGAGGACATTATATTTGGTGAGAATACGCTTAACGACAGGGCCGCTTCTGTTCATATAAAGAAGGGGCTCTATAAGAAGGATATCTTGTCCTTCGATAGAACCCCTTCCGATTCCATATGTCTCTTTTTCTTTTATCGTAATCGAGTGTCTGCCGGAAACCTCTTCGGCCACCATAAACCCGATATTATGCCGGGTTCGTTCGTATCTTCCGCCGGGATTTCCAAGACCTGTCAAAACCCACATTAAACACCAGCTATCACTATCGCATTAGCAATGAACAATACCATTTTTGCATCTTGAATCCTGCATCGATAATTGATCACTGACAATTGATTATTTCTTCTCTTCCGCTGCTTTTTCCTCTTCTTTCTTGCCCTTCTTCATAACTTCAGGTTCTGCCGCCGCGGCCTCGGCCGGAGCTGCTTCCTCTGTAGGAGCCACTGCTTCTACCAGCGGGGCTATCACATTGACGATAACTTCGCCGGGATCGGTGATAACCTTTATATCTTCGCCGAGCTTCAGGTCTCTGACGTGGAGCCCCTGTCCGATCTCAAGCCCCGAAGCATCGATATCGACATGGCCCGGCACCTTATCGGGAAGGCATTCGATTTCGATCTCCCTGAGGTGATACTGGAGGATTCCGTTATCTCTTTTTACACCAATCGGCTCTCCGGTGACCGAGACACGCACGTTGACTTTCAGTTTTTCAGTAAGCGAAACCTCAAAGAAATCGGCATGGAGCAATTCCCTCCTTATCGGGTCAACCTGAAACTCCTTGATTAAGGCAAGCTTGCTTTCGCCATCGTTGAAATGCAGGTTCACCATCACCTGTTGGCCGGACGTTGTATTGATAAACTGCATGACTTCTTTTTTGGGCAGCTTTATCGGCAGAGAACCTCCTCCCCTGTAAAGGATCCCCGGAACGATATCTTTTCTCCTGAGCGAACGTGCCGCTCCTTTTCCGGTCTCTTCCCTCTTTTCAACATTGATCGTTATTCTTTCCATCCTTCCTCCTCTCCATGAAACATGGACTATTCAAACAATGAACTTATTGAAGATTCTTCATGAATCCTTTTTATCGCCTCCCCGATGAGAGATGCGATGCTGAGCACCGTCAGTTTTTTGCACTGTTCTTTCTTGCTGTTATGGTTTATGGTATTGGTAACAATAAGCTCCTCAATCACCGAGTTGTTCAATTTTTCAATAGCAGCCCCTGAAAGCACCGCATGGGTGCACGCGGCAACAACTCTCTTCGCGCCTTTTCCCCTGAGTGCCTCGGCAGCCTGAATCGTTGTGCCCCCGGTGTCAACCATGTCATCCAGTATAATGGTATCTTTATTCCTGACATCGCCGATGACATTCATGATCTGGGAGATATTGGCCGCCTCCCGTCTTTTGTCGATAATGGCGATCGAACACTCCAGCTTCTTTGCAAATTGTCTCGCCCGTTCAACACCCCCGGCATCTGGTGAGACAATGACAAGGTTTTTAAAGTTATATTTTTCCTGAACATAGTCCAGAAGCACCGGAGCAGCATACAGGTTATCAACAGGGATATTGAAAAATCCCTGAATCTGTGCTGCATGCAGATCCATAGTAAGAATCCTGTTCGTCCCTGCAGCGGTAATCAGGTCGGCAACAAGTTTCGCAGAAATAGGGACCCTCGGCTGGACTTTCCTGTCCTGCCGCGCGTATCCATAATAAGGGATGATGGCAGTTATCCTTCGGGCGGACGCCCTTTTCAGCGCATCGACCATTAAAAGCAGCTCCATAATATGATGATTTACCGGCGTGCAGGTCGGCTGTAAAATAAATACATCGCTTCCCCTCACATTCTCGTTGATCTGCACCATAATCTCGCCGTCACTGAATTTTGTTACGGCAGCCGCACCGATGGGAATCTCAAGATAGCTGGCGATCTCTTTTGCGAGATTGGGATGCGCATTCCCAGAGAAAAATTGTATTCCTTCCGGCATTCTTCCTCCAAAAAAGTTAAAAGTTATCAGTTAAGAGTTAAAACAATTTTCTGTATTCCAACTTCTTCACTTTTCACTCCGGAATTTGCCCTGCAAATTCCGGCTGGCTGGGGCGGGAGGATTCGAACCTCCAGATGGGAGATCCAAAGTCTCCTGACTTGCCGTTTGTCGACGCCCCAACAAAACTATCATAGTTAAAAGTTGAGAGTTAAGAGTTAAAAGTGAAGAAATTATAATAATCTATTCTATGCATTTTAACTTTTTACTTTTAACTTTTAACGTGCTGTTTAAGTCAGCGTCTCGACAACCTCACACCAGCAGCGGGTCATTGCCCTTGCGGCCTTTTTCGCCTTTTCCCTGTCAGCAAAGACCCCGAAGACTGCAGATCCGCTTCCGCTCATGGAAGAAACAAATGCTCCCATTTCTTTCAGTCTGTGACGGATTTCCCTTACTGCGGGATAGCGTTCGAAAACGGGCTCTTCAAGGTCATTCACGATCAACCTGTCAAGAAATGTGAAATCTTTCTCTTCAAGTGCCTGACAGAAAAGTTTAATATCAACGGGCTTTTTTGTCAACTCAAACTTCCCCCCCGCTTTGTCCGCTCTGGCGGATTCCTTATCAACCCACCTTCGGTCAAAGGCTGAGTAAGCCCATGCTGTCGAAACAAACTGAGGGGGTTTTACGAGAAGAAGTATCACCGAAGATCGCATTACTATCGGCGTCATACGCTCACCCCTCCCTTCAACAAACGTAGAAGGTCCGTTGAGAAAGAACGGGACATCCGAGCCGAGTTGAGATGCCAGAGTGTATAAGTCCTGGCCTGTTAAGCCGAGGCCCCACAAGTTGTTAAGGCTGGAAAGCGTGCAGGCTGCATCGCTGCTTCCCCCTCCAAGTCCAGCGCCCACGGGGATCTTTTTTTTCAGCCGTATGGTTGCACCATTGCGATACGATCCCTGTTCTTTCAGGAGAGACGCAGCCCGGTAAACGAGATTATCATCCAACGGTATAGCGAGATCACTCTCCACGGAAAGAGCAGATGCATGATGAAATTCGAGGGTGTCATACAGGCTGACACATTGCATGAGGCTTTCGATGGCATGGTACCCATCCTCTCTTACTCCGACGATGTTGAGAAACCAGTTGATCTTTGCGGGTGTATTTACGGTAAGTTTCTGCATGGGGCAGCGGACCATAGCCGGGAGTATCTCATCTCACTTCCAGTATCTTCTTTTCGACCCTTTCCTTCAATCCCTCGTCTTCGCCTTTTTTATCAAACCCGAGCGCTTTTTGCCAGTATTCAACTGCTTTGTCCTTCTCATTCATAGCGAGATAGACATCCCCGATATGCTCAAAAACAGTGGGATCATCTTTAACCAGTTCAGCCGCCCTGAGGAGCGTTTTCAGCGCCTCTTCCTTCTTCCCTGATTTAAAAAAGACCCAACCCAGGCTGTCGAGGATATACCCATTGTCCGGCTTTAATGTCACCGCTCGCTGTATGAGGGACTGTGCCTCCTCAAGGTGTATCCCCTTTTCCGCATAGCTGTAACCAAGATAATTTAACGCATTCGCATGGTCCGGATTTATCTCGATCACCTTTTTGAGATAGGCCTCCATCTCGTCGAATCTCTTTTCCTTTTCACACACAATCGCGAGATTGAACAGGAGATCATCATTGTCTTTAAAGCGGCTGAGTGCATCTTTCAGCACAGTTTCGGCTGCCCGGTAATCCTCTTTATGGATGTAAGTGACTGCCAGGGAAAGATAGACATCCGGCTTCTCCTTCTCAAAACTCAGGATTTCCCTGTAAAGGCCGATTGCTTCTTCATCCCTGTCCAGCTTTGAATAGAGATATCCGAGAAGCATAAAAGCGCTGACATTTTTCGGCTCACGGAGGATTATTTCTTTCAGTTGCGCGATAGCCTCTTCCGTGCGTTCGATCTCCGCCAGTGAGACGGCAAGAAAATACTGTACCGAGGTGTTCGGCCGCGATTCCAGCACTATCCGGAATTCGTTAATCGCCCTGTCATATTGCTTGTCTTCAAAATACAATACTCCAAGGTTTAGATGCACCTCGATGTTTACGGGAATCTGGCTGCTTATTTTCTCGTACTGTTGTATCGCCTTTTCGGTCTCTTTCTGCTTGAAATAGAACTGTGCAAGTCTCTCTCTTGCCTGCAGGTTGTGCGGGTTACGGGAAATGGCCTCGTTATAATATTCCTCTGCCTCTT
The DNA here is from genome assembly GCA_963718855.1 of uncultured Nitrospiraceae bacterium. Classification (GTDB taxonomy): domain Bacteria; phylum Nitrospirota; class Thermodesulfovibrionia; order Thermodesulfovibrionales; family SM23-35; genus CAVRAA01. The sequence continues at coordinate 21,597 of CAVRAA010000013.1, forward strand.
TCCGCTCGTTCCTGGACTCGCTGATGAGCCCCAGATGAAAATACGGACTGTCGAACTGCGGCCGCTGAACAATCGCCTTTTTAAAGTACTCTGCCGCCTTCTCCTTGTCTCCTTTATCGAGATAAATGGTGCCGAGATAATAAAGCGCCATGATGTTGTCAGGATGGCTTTTTTCGATCCGTTCGAGGATATCTGTCGCTTTCGCATGCTGGTCCAACGACGCATAGAGCAGCCCCAGGAAAAGCGCCGCTTCCTGATTATCAGGCTCGATGACAAGAATCCTCTCGTATATCTTTATTGAATCTTCAGCCCGTTTCTGGCTGTTGTACAGCTCGCCAAGCAGCATAAGCGCCGGAACGTAGTCAGGATCTGTCTTAATCGTATCCTCGGCCATCGAAAGTGCTTCCTTTATCTTGCCGGTCCTGAGGAGCACATTGCTGATCTGTGTTTTCACTGAGGAGGAAGAAGGGTCAAGCTGAAGGGCTTTGTTATAGTGTGATATAGCTTCTTCCCATTTTCCTTCCTTTTCCGCGTTGTATCCGAGCATAAATAGGTAGTAGGCATCCTGTGGCGGAGACGGCTTCTCCGGCTGTCTGGCAACCTGATTTGAAGGAGCGCACGATGCTGAAAGGGCAAGAAGAAACACTAGAAACAGCATTTTTTTCCGCATCGTTAATTATGACACAAAAACGGAACGATAACAATGTGATAGAATTCCGTATGGAAGTTTTTGATATCATCTTTCCTGTCAATATCGGCCCCCTTTCCTACCAGTGTCCTGAAGCGCTTTCAGGGATGGTCAAGCCCGGCATGATGGTGAGCGCACCACTAAAAAACAGAATAACAAAGGGCATCGTTGCAGGGAAGTCCATCAGTTTTCCGAAACAGATAAAAGATATCAGGCAGATACATGGTGCCGTTCCTGTCTTCAGCACTGCACTGCTCAGCCTTCTCAAATGGATGTCGGAATACTATATCGCAGAACAGGGGCTGGTCTTGAAAAATATGCTTCCGAAAGAGGCATTTGCACCGGTCAAGCAAAGAAAGACCGGCGTATGTCCTGATACGGACAAGGGCGGGCAAAGGAATGACGTTCAGGATATCTCTGTTGTCGATGACAGTTCCGCAGATGAGTTGAGAAAATCCATCGAGAGTAACACATACAGGGCCTTTCTCCTGCATAGCCTGTCGTTGTCCCATGAATATTCATTTCTGACGACCGTCCTTGAAGGGGCAGCGAACGTAATCATCCTTGTCCCCGAGGTAACCATGGTCGGAGACCTCTACTGTCTGCTGAACAAACTGTTCGGTGAGCGTGTATGCCTCTTCCACAGCGAATTGAGCAGGGGGCGCCGGGCGGATTCCATTGAAAGAATTCTCTCAGGCCGTTCCGATATCGTGCTTGGAACACGGTCTGCTGTCTTTGCGCCGTTAAAAGCAGTATCGCTGATTGCGGTTATCGAAGAGCATGGCAGTTCGTATAAACAGGAGAAGATGCCCTGTTACAATGCCCGGGACGTGGCAGTCATGAGAGGTTATATGGAAAAAGCAACAGTTCTGCTCTCATCAGTCTGTCCTTCCATCGATTCTTTCTCTAACGCCAACTCCGGCAAATACACCCTCCTGGAGCGGAAGAGCGGGAGAAAAAGACCGAAGGTCAGAATCATCAATATGAGATATGAGAAGCTGCTCAGGCCGTATCTGTCGAAAGCAGTCGTCGATGCATCTGCGCGACATATCAGAAATGAAAAGCGAATACTATTCGTCATCAACAGGAGGGGATACGCTACGTGCCTGCAGTGCATGGATTGCAGCCATATTGAGGAGTGCCCTGCCTGCAAAATCCCGCTCGTCTTTCACAAGCAGGACATGTTGATGAAATGCCATTATTGCGGACACACATTGATGACAATCCCGGATCGCTGCCCCAAATGTAAAGGCTATCATCTTCAGCTGCACGGTGCAGGCACGCAGCGGATACAGGAAGACCTCGAAAAGCTTACCGGCCAGCAAACAATACGGTTTGACAGCGATAAAGGGAAGAAACAGTCAGAGGTGAAAAGACTTATGGGGGCCTCGCTCATGGATGAAAACAGGATTCTCATCGGCACCAAACTCATGTCAAAGAGATTGGGCGCCAGCGTTTTTTCGATGGCTGCCGTCCTCAATACCGATCTGCTCCTCAACCTTCCTGATTTCAGGGCTGCTGAAAAAGCGTACCAGGAAATTGCATCAATCATCGACAAGATAGAACCCGATGGCGAGATTTTCATTCAGACAAGGATGCCGCAGAATTATCTCTATACCTGCCTGAAAAATGACGACTACGCTTCGTTCTTTAAAGAAGAAATGCAGAGGCGTCAGGCGCTCAATTATCCACCCTATGCGCGGCTTCTATTGATGAGATTTCTGGGGAAAAAGGACATGACAAAAGAACTGCAGAGGGTCATTCAAAAAACAAATCAGGATTTGGAAATCCTCGGCCCGTACAGTTCAAAAAACAAGAAAGGTGAGAGCGAAGTCAGGCTGCTCCTGCGTTCCCCTGTCCGCGGAAAACTTCAGTCAACAGCGAAATCCATTATGGAAGCATTCAAGGGATCAAAGGATGTGGACATAAGGATCGATGTTGATCCGATCGTGATATAGCTTGTTAAGAACCTATCTCAAAATTGATATATTCTGATAAGCCTTTTGGAATGATAGGGGTAGGGAAAGGCTTTTGCCTCCCCTCCCTCTGAACCGTACAGGCGGATTTCCCGCATACGGCTCTCCAGTCAGTGGTTGCCTCATCGGGATTGACAAGCCTGCTCATGGGCTGCGGTTTTAGCGGGTTCAAGTTTGCACCTTGAACCCAAATATTTTATACCGCCATATACCCATAGGCCCGGTAATAACGATGCTATCCGAATGAGCATATGTCCAGTTTTGCAGAGTTTCAAGTCTATCCAGATGTAATGCCTATTTCTTTTTCGCTGCCGGTCTCTTGAGCTTCATCGGTGTCTCGCAACATATTAAGTCAGCCTCTTCCACAGAATTACTGAGACGGTCCACAGTAAAAGCAAAGCCGCAAATCCGGCAGGCAAGCTTGCTGCCTTTCTTTATTGCCGGCTTATCGTTTGTCGCTTTCTTTGGAACCATCTTCTTTGCAACTGATGTCTTTTGGGCTTTCACTTTAGATGTCGCCATTTTCTTGCCAGTAGTTTTGTTTGCAGCTGTCTTCTTTGGTATTGCCATGATTTTGTTTTCTCCTTTTCGTTCCGCCCGATCTCGGCGTTAATGCATACAGTATATCAAATATCAGATGCACAAGAAGTCCTGCACATTTATTTTCACGAGAAACCTTGTGTCTCTGGCAAACACGTTACAGTGTTTAGTTCAGGAAAGAGAAAGTGAAGAGGCATATCATTTAAGCCCGACTTTTTTCCAAAATATAAGCCCAGGGCAAATTCCCGTTATCCCTGCAAAAGTCAATGCAATAACGGGAGCATAAAGGAACCAATGAACTTTATCAAAACCCGTTAACCATATTCCTATAAATACCACTAAAGCGACTGAGATGAAGTGGGCTCTTTGCGCTATAGACATAATAATCCTCCTCTATATCAATTGGCTTTTGTATGTAACACGATTATATCAGGTTTAAGGGAGGAGTATTTCAGAAAGGACTAAGCAATTATGCCTTTTTACCATAAGGATCGAATGGACGGGGTGGATAACAGGGAACAACGTATTTTAGATTTATCTATTCGGACTGAGCGCTTTTCATTTTGCGACCAAAGTCTTTTTTCTCTCTGGTTGGTAAAGTTCTGTCGCCAACGGCTCGGACAGTTCGAAGCGTTCTTCGCATTCCTGAAGCCATGTGAGCAGTGCTGAAAAATCAGGGGGCTTGAAGAAGACGCGACATCCCATATCCGCTGCTTTGTCCTTCATTTCGGGATCTGCACTTCCCGTCATCAATGCCTTGTTCCTGCTGGTAAGTTTACAGCCTCTCCGATGCTGTATCTCGAGCAGTTCCAATCCCGTCATACCGGGCATTGAATTGTCTGTAATGAGGATGTCCGTACAACGGTCATGCTGCGGGCAACTGTCTGCATGGTCGCTGTAAAAGGCACATGTCACAGGGGTTTCGGCAGTCAGAACCTCATAGCCCCTTTTTCCAGTATGCTCCTGAAGAGTTCAAGAATCTGATGGTCATCATCACAGATAATGGCACGGGGCTTTCTCATTTCTATTATTTCATCTGCCTCTATTGCGGGTCAATACCAATGTCGACAGCTGCTTGGCTATTACCCAAATCCAGCGGTACATGTCATTGCGACAAAGTTGATCGCATCAGCATTGATGCCGCGTTATCGACCTCGCAATGACGAGGGCATCAAACGTTTAAACGAGTTATCATTGGTTTGGGTTATCCCCTTCACTCTTACCCTCAAACTCCTCCATCTTTTCCGCGAGGCTTTTCCAGTTGCAGGTCTGCAAAAGCTTGACCACCTGGTGAATGCCTCCGCTCTCGATAATCTTCCATCTCTTGTTTTCATCTTCAACTCCATAGAAAGGAAGCATGAGAAAAAATGCGCGGTCCACGTACTTTTTGAGAGGGGTCAGGACATCTCCCCGCCGCGTATAATAAGGGTCTTCACCCTCATCGCATGGCGTATCAAACACATTAAACTGCCTGCAGGCAACCGGCCGCATTGGATGTACGGAGCAGGCCCCTTCGACGAGAAAAGGGCAGGCATCATTTTCCTGATACTGCCTCAGGCGGGTTTTGATCATTTCACGGAGAGGGCCGCTCACCTTCTCGGTGACATACCATGAAAGGCCCACCAGCTCCAGCGGATAGACGGGTATCGTCTGGTGCGTTTTGCAGCAGCTTGAACACCCCTTTCTGCACGCCAGCCTCCTCCCTTTACGGGCCTCTGCTTTTAACGCTTCGGCAATCCCCTTGTCGATTATGTAGTATGCATCGAGAAGCATGAGAAGCCAGGGATGCTGCTTTTCATCCGCAGGGAAATGCAGTCTTGCTGTCCGATGAGAGTCTGTTTTGGTCAGTTTTTTGTCTTTCATTGCGCTCAATAGATTATATAGAATAATGACGTGGACTTTCTATTTATCTCCATGCCGTATGCGCGGTTTATCTCAAAATGGTTCGCCAATGTCCCGAATATCAACCTCGGCATTATGCAGTCGTTTCTCACCGGAGAAGGGAAAGAGTGTAAAAACATTCCATTTCCACCTCGATTTCCTCCCCTGGCTGAAGAATTTTCCTCCACGGATAACCGAAAAATCTGGTAACGCTGACAGAACAGTTCGGCGTCGAATACATGGGGCTGGATTATATTTTTGCCTCTCTTCTCTTCGAAAAAAACTACGCGGCGTCACACGACCTGTTCAGCGAACGTCTCGATGCGGCCGGATTAACGATAAGCGATTTTGAAGAATTACGAGGGGTAGTGAAAACGTTTATTGAATCGTCTTTTTCAAAAATTGCCCCGCACCTCGACAACACGAAACTGATAGGGTTCAGCTGCTCCCACTATCAGTTAAGCGGTTCATTATTGCTTTGTTCCATGATAAAAAAGGCATATCCGGAAATCCGCACGATTATCGGAGGCAAAGATTGCTCGGGAGACTTTGCATACGATCTGGCAAGAAATATCAGCTTTGTTGATTTTGTGGGAATCAGCGAGTGTGAGGTGACGGTTGACAGCGTACTCGAACATATTGATGACAACAGGAAAGATTTTTACAATGTCATATTCCGGGATAAAACCGGCCAGATAAAAAAGGCGGAATCAAAACCGAACGTCTCGATCAACACCCTTCCCTTTCCTCATTATACTTTTTCTGACTTTCCTCTGGAACCAGCCGAGGTAATTCTGCCGATCGAATTCGGCAGGGGCTGTCCGTGGAAGCGCTGCACGTTCTGTCCTGACGAGTCATACAACATCCTCTGCCAGACAAAAAAGGCAGACCGTGTGAGAGAAGAAATCGAACACTATCAGTCTGTTTCGAAAGAGCTCAGAAATTTCTTTATCCTGGACTCAGACGCCTTGAAAGACCCGAGGGAGATCATTAAGATAGCGGGCCATATTGAAGGAAAAAATCTCAATTTCATCTATGCGGAATTCCGCGCAGAGAGGATGGACCGGGAAGTCCTGTCCGCGATTCTGCGTTTCGGCAACTGGGTGTCGAATTTTCAGATCGGTATCGAAACCTTCAGTGACAGGGTATTGCAGTTGATGAACAAAGGGGTCACAGCCCTAAAAAATGTTGAAGTCCTGAAAGCCGCTGCCGAATTGGGGGTGCCCGTTCAGTTCAACCTCTTTACCTGTTTTCCCGGAATGACGAAGGAGGATATGCAGGAAAACCTGAGGGTGATGGACCTTGTGACCCATATCCTGGTGAGCGGGAATTTCGCGATGTTTCCCGGCGAGTTCTATCTGCCGACGGATTGTCCGGTTTTTCTCGATCCCGCCGGATACCGCATTAAAAAACATGAGGAATCTCTCTTCTCGTCAATATTCAGAGACTTCCCCATGCCTTCCTATTCCAATTATCCCTACCCCTATGAGTTCGATAACGATGAAGAGCAGTACGGAATGTCCCTCCTCCTGAGGAAGAAAGTAGAGGAGATCAGAAACAAACGGCCGGAAGAGAATTTCATGACCTATCGGGTCTCGCAGGATGGATTAGAGATTGCTGTCTGCAGGGACGAACAGACGTCCAAGCATCTGCTGCAGAACAGTGAGAAAGATATCTATCTTTCGGCTGTCGAACAGATACAGGACATCGTAGAGGTTTCTGAAAGACTCGGCCTTCCATTGGAGAAGGTGACCGCCATCCTCGATAATTTCGCTCTGAAAGGCATTATTTTTTACTCGCCGGACCAAAAAGCATTTCTCTCCCTTGCTATGGGGTAACGGCGGGCATATGCCCCTTTTCACCTCACTTGTGGTAAACTTATGCCAGAAATATGAAACTGGTTATCATCGGCGGAGGAATCACCGGTCTTTCCCTTGCGTATTTTCTTCTTGAGAAAAATCCTTCTTTCGACATCGTTGTTCTTGAGTCTGAAAAAAAAGCCGGCGGCAAGATATGGACTGATAAGGTCAGCGGCTTTCTCTGTGAAGGAGGGGTAAACGGATTTCTCGACAACAGGCCAAAGACCCTCGAACTTGTCTCAAAACTCGCGTTGACCCCGCTGCGAAGCAGCGATAACGCTCGGAAGAGATTCATCTTTTCCGAAGGGAAACTCCATCGGCTGCCTGAATCACCTGGCGCTTTTTTCAGATCAAACCTTCTTAGCCTGTCCGGCAGACTGCGGATTATTGGAGAAATCTTTGCGCCAAAAGGCAGCGGAGAAGACGAGACGCTTGCTTCTTTTGCGAAAAGGCGCCTTGGGAAAGAGGCATACGAAAAACTGATTGATCCGATGGCATCAGGCATCTACGCAGGGGACCCGGAAAAGATGAGCCTGAAGAGCTGTTTTCTCAAGGTCTACAATCTTGAACAGAAATACGGAAGCCTCATAAAGGGGATGCTGAAACTTCAGAAGGAAGCGAAAAAAACAGGGAAAAAGGTTGGAGCAGGACCGGGCGGCGTTCTTACCTCATTTTACGACGGGATGGGAATGATGATCGACGCCCTCAGCGGGATTCTCGGCGGGCGATTGAAAACAGGGACAAGGGCGGTGTCGGTTGATAAACAAAAGGATAATTACCTCGTGTATCTTTCAGACGGTTCGCACCTGAATGCGGAGGCCGTTGTGTTTGCAGCGCCCGCATTTGAAACCTCGGGGATGGTGAAGGGCATCGATAAAGACCTCGCCTCGGTCCTGGGTGAAATTCCCTATCCCGCGGTTTCCGTTGTCTGTTTTGGTTATAAGCGGGAGCGTTTTAAACATCCCCTCGACGGTTTCGGGTTTCTGATACCCGGCAGAGAGGGTCGCAGGATACTCGGAACGCTCTGGGATTCGAGCGTATTTCCCAACAGGGCGCCTGAAGGGTATGTCCTTCTCAGAAGCATGCTGGGCGGCGTGAAAATGTCCGACCTCGCGCTTCAGGATGAAAACAGGCTTGCGGACGTTGTCATGGCTGAACTCAGGGACATTATGGGGATATCGACACAGCCTGATTTTGTAAAAGTCTATACCCACAAACAGGGGATTCCTCAATACCCCCTTGGACATCAGCAAAGGCTTGCGACGATCGATAAAATGACGAGCAATTTCAAGAGGTTATATATCACGGGGAATGCGTATCGCGGCATTGGAGTGAATGATTGTATCGAAAATTCTTATACACTTGCAGAAAGAATTGTGCAGGAGATATAATTCTTCTATATTTTCGGAAGCCGCAAAAATGTCGAACAGCGTTATGCCTTTAAATAAACCTTTTATCTTAACGTAAGGAGGTTACCTTGAAAGAGCGGGAGATTGTTGAATTCTTAAAGAAAGAAAATGATGAATTCAAGAAGTTAAGTGAGGAACACAGAAGCCTCGACGTGCTTCTTGCAGAGATCGACAGCAAGCGCTTTCTCACTTCTGAGGAAGAGGTCGAACGAAAAAAACTTCAGAAACAGAAACTCCTCAAAAAAGACAGAATGGCGGAACTTGTAAGAGACTACAAAAAGAGCACCCCCGTCAATTAATAAAAAACGACAGACTGAGGAATAAGAGATCGCGGTTTCATATCTTATTCCTCAGTTTTTGTTTCCTGCGCCAAGCCATTCTCCCCTTCCCTAAAGACAGAGGGGATTTTCATTTCACTTTGTGTTAGTATGTTACATGCGTTTTACTTCTTTCTAATCCTAAGGGGGTTTGTATGAGAAGCAAGATCATCAAAGAGGGGCTTGAGCGTGTTCCGCACCGCGCGCTTCTCTATGCAACAGGCATCGCTAAAAGTGAAATGAAGAAACCGTTCATCGGCGTGGCATCGAGCTTTACTGATATCATCCCCGGGCATGTCGGGATGAAAGACCTCGAACGGTTCATAGAAAAAGGAATACATACTGCAGGCGGATATCCTTTCTTTTTCGGGGTTCCCGGCATCTGTGACGGCATTGCCATGGGGCACTCCGGCATGCACTATTCGCTCCCTTCAAGGGAACTGATTGCCGATATGGTGGAAACGGTGACCCAGGCACATCAGCTTGACGGTCTTGTGCTCCTCACCAACTGCGACAAGATCACCCCAGGGATGCTCATGGCAGCTGCCAGGATCAATGTTCCTGCAATCGTTGTTACGGCAGGCCCTATGATGTCAGGCCATTTAAGGGGCAGGAGACTGTCACTGGTGAATGACACCTTTGAAGCGATAGGAAAGTACAAAAAGGGGACGATCAAAAAGGACGAACTTGATGCCCTTGAGATGTGCGCATGTCCCGGGGCCGGTTCGTGTCAGGGCATGTATACCGCCAACACCATGGCATGTGTCACTGAAGCGCTCGGTATGAGTCTTCCGAGATGCGCAACCGCCCTCGCTGTGTCTGCGGAGAAAAAGCGGATCGCCTTTGAGAGCGGCAGGCGCATCGTCGAGTTAATCACAAAAAATATTACACCGAGAAAAATAATGACGCTTAAAGCATTCGAGAATGCGATAATGGTCGACCTGGCACTCGGCGGTTCTACCAACACCGTCCTCCATATTCCGGCAATTGCCCACGATGCGGGAGTCAATCTCCAGCTCGAAACATTCGATATATTGAGTAAAATAACGCCGCACCTCGCCAATATGCTCCCGGGCGGCGAACACTACCTTGAAGACCTGGACTGGGCAGGCGGTATCCCTGCTCTCATGAAGAGATTGAGAAAAAACCTGCACAACAACATCACGGTAAGCGGGAGAAAAATATATGAGATCGCTGATTCTGCAGAAGTAGTCGACGAAGATGTCCTTCGTCCATTTAATAAACCGTATCATAAGGAAGGCGGCATTGCCATCCTGAGGGGCAACCTCGCTCCTGACGGCGCGGTAGTGAAACAGTCTGCTGTCAGCCAGCTCATGATGAAATTCGAAGGGACCGCGCGGGTCTTCAATTCAGAAGAGGACGGCATGAAGGCAATCCTGAACAATGTCATAAAGCCGGGCGATGTTGTCGTGATCAGATACGAAGGCCCGAAAGGGGGCCCCGGCATGAGAGAAATGCTTTCTCCAACGGCGGCGATAGCAGGGATGGGTCTCAGTGAATCAGTCGCTCTGATAACGGACGGAAGGTTTTCGGGCGGCACGAGAGGTCCCTGCATAGGACATATCTCGCCTGAAGCAATGGAAGGCGGCGTCATCGCTATTGTCAGAAATGGCGACAGAATACGCATTGATATCGCGAAAAGAAAAATAGATGTCCTTTTATCCGACAAAGAGATAAAAGATAGGTTCAGCACATGGAAGCCGCTGAAGCCGAAGATAACCAAGGGCTATCTTGCACGATACGCAAAGATGGTCACCTCTGCCGGGACCGGCGCGGTAATGAAGTAACATCCAGTCTATCACCTCCCCGGTGCATCCTCCTGGATAAGGGGCGATGCACCGGGGCTTTGCTTTTCTTTATCAGCAAAAACCTTATTTGCAACGTCTGTAGTCTTACTTGTAGCCGCAGGCTTCCCGCCCCAGCGGGTCGCCGAGGAGACAGCATGCGTTTTAACCCCTCCAACAACCGTGGCACCTGAAAGTTCCCCGCATCCATTCATAAATTTATTGGGGATCGCCGGAGAGAGAATATTTTTGCTCATTCTCGTCCGCCTCAGGCGGACTCCGAGGTAACCACTATTCCGCTACCCGGAACAGTGGTTAAATCCGCTGAAATACTCTCTCTCCGCCTCACCTGCTATCCATGTTGAATAATAAGGTCAGGCATTCAATCCCCCCCAAATCAGTTACAATAAAATATGGATACGTCTTCGTTTACCCCGGCATACCTCCGGCTTCCCTCCGGTAAATTGGAGGAAAAAGTCAGGGATGCGGAAGAAATCTTCAAAGCATGCACCCTGTGTCCAAGGGAGTGCCGGGTTGACAGAACTGCAGGGCAGAAGGGCTTTTGCAAGACCGGCGACACGCTGTTCATATCGAGCTACGGCCCTCATTTCGGCGAAGAGAAACCCCTCGTGGGTAGATTCGGCTCAGGGACGATCTTCATGGGAAACTGCAATCTCGGCTGCATCTTCTGCCAGAATTATTCGATAAGCCATCTCGGCGAGGGAGTCAGGATGACCTGTGAAAAGCTTGCGGATATCATGCTTTCGCTGCAAAAGGAGGGTTGCCACAACATCAACCTCGTGACGCCGACACACCAAATGCCGATGCTGCTCAGATCTCTTTTCATTGCTTCCGAGAAAGGATTAAAAGTTCCCATTGTATACAACTGCGGCGGATACGAATCTTTGCACGCGATACAACTTCTTGAAGGCGTAGTCGATATTTACATGCCTGATTTTAAATACAGCGCTCCCGCTGCCGCAAAGAAATACTCCGGTGCGGAAAACTATCCCGATGCTGCAAAGACCGCAATAACAGAGATGCACAGACAGGTCGGAGACCTCATGACAGATAAAAGGGGGATTGCGCTGAGGGGACTGCTCGTCAGGCATCTTGTATTGCCTGGCGGGATGGCAGGGACCCCAGAGGTGGTAAGATTCATCGCGGATAATATCTCGAAACATACCTACCTCAACATCATGGACCAGTATCATCCCTGCTATAAAGCCTTCGACCACCCGCCCCTCGACAGACGGCTCACGAATCAGGAATATGCTAAAGCGGTACAAATGGCTGAAGATGCCGGATTGAAACGGATAGATGGGGTCACCGTGTAACTAATTGCCTTGTTCTCAGCGTGGCAACACAGGAGGGCACAATCTTTTCGCTCATTCTCGGTCCCGATATTCATCGGAACCTCCGAGGTAATGAATAACTGAAACTATGTTTCAGTTATTCATTAAACCCGCTCAAAGACAGTACCCTCCCGTGCGATAAATTCATAGTTCTACAATCTTCCCATCCATGGTACCCAAATCTACCAATGCCACGGTTGCTTTACCGTATAGATAGGTACTGACCTCGCCGGGATTCACGATTAATGTGTTCTTCACTTTTCTGAGATCGGGCTTGTGTGTGTGTCCGTAAACGACAAGGTCATAATGGCCGCTGTCGGCAAGGGCGTCGGCCACAAAATGCTCGTGCATCACCACTATCTTTCGGTCGTGCAGCGTAAAAACGTACGGCTGATTGCGGATCCTGCCGTCTGCCCGCTCCTGAAGCAGGAGTTTGTCGCCGTCATTGTTTCCGAAGATCCCGACATAGGGGCAATTGAGTTCCTTGAAAAGTTTCAGGGTAAAGGGAGACGTATAATCCCCCGCATGAATTACATACTCAACCTTTGCTGCGTTGAATAACTCTATCGCTTTTTTCACAAGCAGCAGATTGTCATGGGTATCAGACATAATTCCGATGAGCATCCCTCGTTCTCCTTTTATCCGAGCATAATACGCTTAATAATATTTTCGACCCCGATACGGATCATCATGATTGCAATCGATGCGAGCAGAAGCGCCATGACCTTTGCAATACCCAGGATACCGCCTTTGCCGACAAGTCTGGTAATCCGTTCGGCGTTGATTAACGAAATCCAGACGATGATCAGGTTCAGTACAAGGGCTATCACCGTCGGGAGGATACCGTAATGGTCGACGAGAAGAAGGATATTCGTGAGCACGGCAGGCCCGACAATAAGCGGTACCCCTATCGGTACAACCCCCAATTTGATATCGGGTTTTAATTTCTCCTCGATGTGCCGTGTAATATCAAGTATTGCGATTATCAAAAGGAGGAGACCGCCCGCAATTTTGAAATCATCTGCTGTAATCCCGATAATTCTGAAGATCACCTCTCCCAGAGCGAAAAACAGGGAGCTGACGATGAAGGCGGTCAGTATCGAATCCCTTATAACAACGCGCCTCTTCTGAAGCGACATCTCCTTTGTCAGGGAAATGAAGATAGGCAGCAGCATGAATATATTTGTCGCCACGAAGAGCGGGATAAAGGTATTCGGCAGTATTCTCAGAATGTCTTCCATGGTTTTAATTATAATACTGAATACCAACTTTTAGTAGAGCAATGAGCGTGAGCAATACTATTTTATACGCGGGAGATATTTCATGCCGGCCTTTGCGGTAAGCGAAGAAAAGAACAAATGGCTCCGGGAGAAGATGGAGGAGCTCAATATCCTCGAAAAGGATATCGAGGAAAAGTTTGTCCGCTCATCCGGTCACGGGGGGCAGAACGTCAATAAGACAGCAACCTGCGTTTATTTGAAACACGTTCCAACGTGCATTGAAGTGAAATGCATGAAAGACAGAAGCCAGTCCATAAACCGCTTCCTGGCAAGGCGTGAACTCGTAAAAAAGATCGCGATGGTGACGGGACAATTCACAGCAGCCGATGCGAAGACAGAGAAGATGAAGAAGCAGAAATCAAAAAGAGAAAAAAGGGCACGTCTGAAATACCGTTCAACACGGGATGCCGAAATAAATCCAGAATGACACAATCACCAGCTTCCGCCGCCGCCCCCTCCGAACCCGCCGCCTGAGAACCCTCCGCCGCCGAAACCACTTCCGCCGCCGCTGATGCCGCTTCCCCTCGGAGCTGAGTACATCGCCGAGGCAAGGCTCGATGTCGCCGAGGTAATGGAGCGCGAAAAATGGTATGGGCTGAATGTCCTGAACCCTTCCTGCGATCTGAACCACTGAGGAGGCTCCTGATAAATCCCTTCGAATGCCTTGGACCAATTGTCGACAACATCGAGCGCAATAGCATACGGCAGAAACCGTGAGAAAAGGTCCTTATCCTTCATCCGCTCAAGCCGGTCCTTCTCAGCGCGGCTGAGAAATTCCTGAAAGCCTAAACTGTCCATGTAGACGGATGCGCCTGCTCTTGTCTTGGCAGGCATTGACTTCGAAAAAGCGAGCGCCGGCAGCCCTGTCAGAATACCCGCAATCAAACCCTTCGCCGGTGTTGAAAACAGGGCAAACAGAGTGCCGCTGGTTATGACGAGCGCTATTGCAAATATGATATATACCCTCCTCACCTTTTCAGGGCTGACGAGAAAATATTTTTTGTTTATCAACTCTCCGTAGACTGTATTCTTCAGGAGGTCCAAATCCGCATAGAAACTGTTCTTCATGTCGGAGACCATTCTTCCCGGTATGGAGGTCGTGAATATCCTGCCCATGAGCAATGTCTCAAACGGACTGAGATCTGCATCGGCCTCTTTCACCTTCGCGAGGTAATAATCGGTAGAATCGAATATCAGCCCATCTGTCTTTGCTTCTTCAATCCGCACGTATCCTTTAACCGCGAGCCCCACAATGGTGGAAGTGATATCCCTTGGATCAAGTTTTTCATCAATGATCGTGCCGACCTCTGCAGGCGTCAGCGGCGTGTCACCGTACTTCGGAGGTTCATACCTTACCGCAATCGCTTCTCTGACACGGGGGTCTCTCCCCCTTGAACGCCAGAGCCCGGTCATCACTATCAGCGAAACAAGGGGCATAGCAAATATCCAGTTTTCTCTTAAATCAAGTGCCCATAAAAATCGCTGCCACGCGGTAGGGGGAGAGACGATTCCCTTGTCCCACCCGAACGCGATCGTGAACCCCTCGCCGGCAGGAAAATGCTTCTTCGATGAAAATTCCCCGGTATTGTATGAAGTCTCAAACCCGCAGTCAGAACTTCTTGAACCACCGGGCCCCGTATAACAGGCAGCCCACAGGTTAGAACTTGTTTTCTTTGCCGTTAGAACAACAGTTGCCGATGCTTCCCTTATATCCGCCTTCCAATAATTCCCGGTCACATTCCAGTAGAGCTCATCATGGTCGCTAAGAAAGAGGAGCGCATTTGCAACAGTATAGGTAACGACATATGTCTGTTTCCCTTCAACATAGGTTTCCGGATCTCCGATTCGTATATAGACAACATCTCCTTTCTTTTGAACCGTATATCTCCATTCCTTCGCGGTACTGTCGGTTACGGAAAGTACGTCGAGAGGCGTCCTGATCTTGTTGCCGAGATCGTCTACGTATTTGACCGGGATTTCCCTGTATATGCCGTGTTTTGACTGGTGGTACTCAACATCGATGGTCTCTTTGACAAGAAACGAAGAATCTTCGCTGATGGTGATATCAGCATGAAATTTATTGATCGTAAAATCCTGGGCGGAGACCAGAATGGGACAAAGTATGCATGCAATAATGAAAAGAAAAAGGACAAGAATCGAGCGACCGGAAATGTCATTGCGAGTGCAACGAAGCAATCCCGCCTTTCTATTCAGATTGCCACGGACGAAGCGCCCTCGCAATGACTGACAAATCAAATACCAGTTCCGCTCATCAGAAAACCTATATAACATCTTCCTTACGAAAAGTTCACCTTTACCGGTTTCCTCTCGACATCGGGCGCTTCCAGTTCAAAGAACTCTTCCTGCTTGAAACTAAACATCGACGCGATAATATTGGACGGGAATGATTCGATCACAATATTGAAATCGCGGACAACAGCGTTGTAATATCGTCTCGCGTATTCGATGTTGTCTTCCAGTTCCTTCAACTGAGATTGAAGCTGAAGAAAGTTTGCATTTGCCTTTAAATCAGGGTATGCCTCTGCAAGGGCAAAGAGACTCTTTAATGTGTCCCGCAGAAAATTCTCGGCCTGTGCTTTATCCGCAGGTGTTACCGCGTTCATCGCCATTGACCGTGCTTTCGTAACGTTTTCGAACACGTTCCTTTCATGCGACGCATACCCTCTGACCGTCTCGACAAGGTTCGGCACAAGGTCATACCGCTTTTTCAGTTGGACGTCGATGTCAGACCATGAGGACTTGACCGTGTTCCTGAGACGGATCAGTTTGTTGTAGATGACAACCCCGAGCATGAGGATGACCAAGAAGATCGCGAGAATAACAAAGATTGTTACAATTACCATATCCCCTCCTTTGAAGGAAGTATTTGCACTATCTCGTACGTAGTCAATTTTATCATAAAATCACGCGCTGTAGGGGCAGGCCCCTGTTCCTGCCCTGACATTACAGTGTCCGCGTCTCCGACCTGAGCCCTTTATTTCATTAATGATGAGAAGGCTTTGCTCCGGTGGATAAAAAAGAGTGGTTCAACGTTACAAACTTGAGTAAGTTAAAGGGGGACAGGCTAGAATGGCGCTAATTTAAGCGCTTATTCCAAACCACTCATAATCAGAGCCTAATGTTTGTCATTCCACGGCTTGACCGGGGAATCCAGGCTTAAGGCCCGTGGATGCCCCGATCAAGTCGGAGCATGACAGAATCATTAGTCAATATTTTTAAATGCTTTCTCTTGCAAATAACCCTTAAATTAGCGCCATTCGGGACAGGCTACTTTTAATCCTATTTCCTTAGGCTATTGAAGTAGCCTTTCCCCCTTTCCTTTTGCGATGCAGAGCTTCGATATCTGCTTTTTGTTTAGTGTTTATAAGTAACGATAGGCTTCACGCCGATGCTTAACGCACATGATTTTTATTATCTTTGACTTGTTATTGATTTCGTAAAGGACTCGATAGTCGCCGATTCGGAGCCGCCAGTCGTTTTGAGACCCTGTTATTTTCTTGCTTCCATGTGGGTGGGGATTATCTGCCAATCTCTTTATCTTTGTCGCAATCTCAAGGAAAAGAGTTTTTTCGAGTTTGTTTAAATCTTATTCAGCATTACGTTCAATATGCAGTTCATACGACATTCTTGTGTTCCGCCAGAAAGTCGTCAAATTTCCTGAAATGCAGGCTGCCCCTGCGCATTTTTTCGAAGTCGGCAAGGTCTTCCTTGTCTTCAAGGCGTTCAAGCATATTCTTGTAGTCTCTTATGTCGATTATGACGGCATTGGGTTTGCCGTTTTTCATAATCACCTGCGGTTTAGCCTTTAAAATTTTTGGCATATGTTCCTCCACTGTTCTTTCCGGCACAAGGACGGAATAGTTGTATTATAAAGACTTTTTACGGGTGCCGCAATCGATCTATATATTTGAGCAAATGATGTAATTATGAACCCGTTAAAAAAATTGGAATGGTGTCCCCAGAATCCTATCGGGGAGATGAACAGGATTATTCTTATTTCTTCAGAATGTCTTCTGCTGTAAAGAAAGATACCTTACCTTTTCGCTCCCTGGCCTCAAATTTCTTTATTTCATCCAAATCCAGAATATTCTCATACAGCTCAACCAATGATTTCTTCACCAATGCTGATTTGTCTTCATGAAAATGATCAGATAATTTTTTCAAGATCTTTTCTTCATCTTTATTCAATCTGATGGATATCACTCCCATTTATCGTATACCTCCTCTCTTTTTGCAATTGAGATAACAAAATAGTTATTTTTTTCGGTGTAAAATATAGCTCTGTATTTTCCCTTCCTCACACGATAGTATGTCCTCTTTTCGGACGACTTCAATTTCTTAATGTCAAAAAGACTGAGATCATGGGTTGTATCCAAAGCAATAAAAACGTTATTAAATCTTTCAAAAATGTCTTTCGGTAAGGAGCCTTTGGTAACTGCCTTTTTGACGTTCTCTTCATAGACAACCATGCTATATGTTTACAATGTAGTACAATATTTGTCAAGTCGGGATATTACGTGACTATCTTTACATTTGGTGATCAACACATCGACTATTATCGAGCCTATTGCGAGGTTTGAACAAAACCAGCAAGCTTTAAAGTTTATGCAATGTAAGACACAACGTCCCCAAAATATCCCCGTAAGATTGGTATCCAGTTGGATGCTATTTGCAAAAGGAATCCAATGATTAGGAGATATAGACCGAGTTTCATGTATTTAAATTTATTTGTTTCCCATTGTTCGTATTCTTTTGTCTTTTCAGGCGGGGGAGATGCACCCCAAAGACCATCAGTTATTTTGTATTGTTCTCCCTTGAATTTATTGACTACTTCGATAGCGAAGTGAATAGCCCCGGCGATATCGAATAATAAGCCTATAGAATTGACAATTGCAGTTATATTTTTCATTTATTATTTAAAAGGTAACGTGGAGCACACCGGCCCGGTGCATTTCGCCAGGACCAGTGATGCGTTTTGTTAGCCATGATTTTGTATTATTGGTGGTACTCCATAGTCCATACCACTTATCTTGAAAGCGCTTGAGATTACATCTGATGCATCTATTTTCATTTCA
This sequence comes from uncultured Nitrospiraceae bacterium, assembly GCA_963718855.1. Lineage (GTDB taxonomy): Bacteria > Nitrospirota > Thermodesulfovibrionia > Thermodesulfovibrionales > SM23-35 > CAVRAA01. The sequence continues at coordinate 39,803 of CAVRAA010000013.1, forward strand.
TCTGGTTTTATTACTGTTTCTTGTGATGGGCTCTTAATTGAAGCTCTTAATGCTATAACATCATTGGAATGATTAGAAGCTATATCTTTTGATTTAAATGATACAAAGCCTTCAAAAAGCCGTACTTCCGTTTTCATCTCTAATATGGAAATTTCCTTTATTAGGTAAGTTGCAGCCACCATTACAGCGCAGCCTAAACCAACATACCAATACCTGGTTTTGCCGTTTACTCTCTCGGGTTTTCTGCCTTTTGGATTGCCCTTTATGTCGAAAGATACTGATAAAGGTGCTTCAATTACAAGATTCACCGGAGATTCACTGTCTCTTATGAAATTACATATATCAAATACAGCCTTATGGAATTGAGCTTCGTAAGGTTGCTCTTCACCGAAAAGAAGGGCACAACTTGATGATTTGTTTGAAAATCCAATATCTAAGAAGACCCAATCACCAGATTTCCAATTAATTTCTTCAATTCTTCCTGCTCTTATCATTTTTTCATTTGGCTAACATTCTTTTTTATGTCGCATGCGTCTTCGTGATGATTTTAGGAGAATTTGAAAGGTGTGTCAATAAATTTATAAATTTATTGTGTTTTAACTCTTTGAAAAACAAGAATAATAATTCGCAGTTTATTATTATGTCGCACGCGATATAATTATTGGCTTAATTATTCTCCGGGCACTGATAATGATTTTCATATATAACATTGCATGAAACTCCAATGCCATGGAGACAATAGTCCAATAAGCACAAAACGGGCGTGTAAACCTCAAAGGACTATTGCTTTCTACGGAAACATCGCAGACTGATTAATAGAGGCTACACATTATCCTTCCCACCGGTCGATTTCTTCAAAGAGGAGTGGGAGTAGTTCCTTCTCTGTCCCAGTTTTCACAACCTTGCCCTTTTTAAAGAAAATCCCGCGCCCCTTTGCGCCTGCGATTCCTACATCCGCCTCTCTCGCTTCGCCGGGGCCGTTCACCACACATCCCATGACAGCGACGGTCATCGGTTTGTCAATTCCTTTTATTTTGTTTTCCACCTTTGCGACGAGTTTCCTCAAGTCGATTTTGCACCGTCCGCAGGTTGGGCACGAGACAAGGTTCACCCCCCGCCTCCTCAGGCTAAGAGAATCGAGGATCGCGTAGGCAACGCGCACCTCTTCCCCGGGATCAGCGGTGAGAGATACCCTGATCGTGTCTCCTATCCCTTCGGCCAATAGGATGCCGAGACCGACAGCACTTTTTATGATCCCGGTTGAAGGGGGGCCTGCCTCTGATATGCCTATGTGAAGGGGGTAAGAAAATTTTTTCGAGAACAGCCGGTATGCCTCGATCGTACGAGGTACATCAGATGCCTTCAGCGATACTTTCGTATTGCGGAAGTCCAATTCTTCAAGGATCCTTATATGCTGTTCCGCGCTTTCCACAAGCGCTTCGGCTGAGGGGTTCCCGTATTTTTTCAGCAGCGCTTTATCGAGGGAACCGGCATTCACTCCGATCCGTATCGGGGTCCCCCTGTCCTTCGCAGCAGATACAACCTCTTTCACCTTCCATTTTGCCCCGATATTGCCGGGGTTTATCCTCAGTCCATCGATGCCCTGCCGCAGCGCTTCTATTGCAAGCCGCCAGTCAAAATGAATATCTGCGATCATTGGAATGCCCGTGGACTGCTGTATCGCTCCGAGGGCTTTTGCAGCATCCATATCAGGAACTGCCAGCCGGATGATCTCGCATCCCAAGGCTTCCAGAGATCGAATCTGCTTCACCGTCAAAGCGACATTAGCGGTATCCGTCTTTGTCATGGATTGAACAGCGATCGGATTTTTCCCTCCGACGGGAACATTCCCGACATAAACGGTTTTTGTCTTTCTGCGGGCTTTCATGCTGTTACGTACCGGGGTCGACATCCGGACTCTCTTTCTGCTCCATCTGTTTTTTCTTCCGGTACGAATTCACCGCAACTTCATGTTCTTTGGCAGTGACGGAAAAACGGTGCGTGCCGTCATTGTTCGAAACAAAATAAATATACGACACGTTCGCAGGATAGAGCGCAGCCATGATCGACTTCAGTCCGGGCGAAGCGATAGGCCCCGGTGGAAGGCCCTTAATAACATAGGTGTTATAGGGCGTCTTCTTCCTGATATCCGAAGAGGTAATTTTTTCTTTGGCGCTCTTTACGCCGTAAATAGCGGTGGGATCGGCCTGTAAACGCATCCGTTTCTTCAGCCTGTTGTGATATACCGCAGAGATGATAGGTCTCTCCTCATCTGTTATCGCCTCTTTCTCAATGATTGATGCGAGCGTCAGGACCTCCTTTTCCGTGAAATCGAGTTCTTCCGCGCGTTCCTCCATCTTATCGGAGTATTTCTCCCTGAATGCGTTTATCATCATCCCAATGGCCTCTTCCGGCTCCATCCCCTTGGGGATATTATAGGTATCGGGAAACAGGTAGCCCTCAAACGACACGGCATAGACGTCGAATGAAGCCAGAAAATCTTCATCCGATGCGAGACGGAAAAACTCCTCCTGGGTTACGATGCCTTTCACCGCCAGTTTCTCTGCAACTTCCCATAGGGAATCACCTTCGACAACGGTTATTTCATATTCGATGATCTGTCCGCTCCGCAGCAGTTTCAGAAGGTCGAGGGTGCTCATCGACTTGAAGATGGAATAATATCCCGCCCGGATCTTTCGGTCCAGACCGGTGATCCTGCCGATGATCAGGAAAAAAGTCCTGTCATGGATAATCCCCTCTTTGAAGAAAATATCGACCGCCTCCCTGAATGTTGCGCCCTTCGGGATTTGGACCTCGATGCTCTTGGTGCCTACATGCAGGGGAGAAAAAGCTGGACCGCTGCGTAGATCGCGCATGTGACGATGATTCCCGCACACACAATGAGTATGTTTTTTCTCATAGTCGTCCTTAGGATGACAAAATGTTCAATGCAGAGTCAAATCAGCAGAAAAAAGTGAGGGGTAATCCCCACATATACGTAAGGATTACCCCGCGAATAATGCTGCTTTGTTCTGCTATCTGCTGCTTTTAATACATCCCGCCCATGCCGCCGCCCGGAGGCATTGCAGGCATTTCAGGCTTTTCTTCGGGGATGTCCGTGATCATGACCGAGGTGGTCAGCATCAGTGCCGCAACGGAGGCCGCGTTCTGCAGGGCATACCGTGTGACCTTTGTCGGGTCGATGATACCGGCCTTTATCATATCGACATAGTCTTCTTTATCCGCGTCAAATCCATAGTTTGTCTCTTTCGAGTGCTTTACTTTTTCAACGATAACCGAACCTTCGAGACCGGCGTTGTTCACGATCTGCCTGATCGGCTCTTCCAGCGACCTTCTCACGATTTCAACTCCAATCTGCATGTCGTTGTCAAGCTTCATGGACTTGAGGGCAGGAAGGCATCTCAGGAGAGCGACGCCGCCGCCCGGGATAATACCTTCTTCAACAGCAGCCCTTGTCGCGTTCAGGGCATCTTCAACTCTTGCCTTTTTCTCCTTCATCTCTGTTTCGGTCGCAGCACCTACATTGATGACCGCAACGCCGCCGACGAGCTTTGCGAGCCGCTCCTGGAGCTTCTCCCTGTCGTAGTCGGATGTCGTTTCTTCAATCTGGGCCTTAAGCTGTTTCACTCTTCCCTGAATCTTCTGCGGGTCTCCCGCGCCTTCGACGATTGTGGTATTTTCCTTATCGATGTTAACCTTCTTCGCCCTTCCAAGGTCGGAAATCTTTATGCTTTCAAGCTTTATCCCCAGATCTTCCGATATCACCGTTCCACCGGTGAGAACACAGATATCCTCGAGCATCGCCTTGCGCCTGTCGCCGAATCCCGGGGCCTTCACCGCGCATACCTGAATCGTCCCGCGCAGTTTGTTCACCACGAGCGTTGCGAGGGCCTCGCCTTCAACCTCTTCCGAGATGATCAATAACGGCTTGCCCATTTTTGCGGTCTGCTCGAGTATGGGAAGCAGATCCTTCATGCTCGAAATCTTCTTCTCATGGAGAAGAATAAACACGTCATCGAGAATACATTCCATCCTTTCAGGATCGGTGATGAAATAGGGAGAGATATATCCCCGGTCGAACTGCATGCCTTCGACAACATCGAGAGTTGTCGCCATGCTCTTCGCTTCTTCAACGGTAATAACGCCGTCTTTCCCGACCTTGTCCATCGCCTCTGCAATGAGTTCGCCGATGGATGGATCATTGTTTGCGGAGATCGTACCGACCTGGGCGATCTCTTTCTTGTCCTGAACCGGCTTGCTGAGTTTCTTGAGTTCTGCGATTACCACTTCCACCGCTTTTTCGATTCCCCTCTTGATGTCCATCGGGCTGGCGCCTGCCGTCACATTCTTCATGCCTTCCCTGTAGATGGCATGTGCCAGGACAGTGGCTGTGGTAGTGCCGTCACCGGCGGTATCGGACGTTTTTGAGGCGACCTCTCTGACAAGCTGTGCCCCCATATTTTCCCACGGGTCTTTCAGCTCGATCTCTTTTGCGACGGTAACGCCGTCTTTTGTTATTGTAGGTGCTCCGTATTTCTTGTCAAGGATTGCGTTCCTTCCCTTCGGACCTAAGGTAGCCTTCACTGCATCGGTCAGCAGGGCCACGCCTTTGAGTATTGCATTCCGTGCTGCATCATCAAAAAGTAACTGCTTTGCCATTAATACATCCTCCTTTTGTAGTGTAAATTGCTGTTATCCAACGATTCCCAAAATGTCTTCTTCTCTGATGATAAGGTACTCTTCATCGTCCATCTTGATTTTCGATCCCGAGTACTTATCAAACAGGATCGTATCTCCGACCTTTACTTCGAGGGGCTGGCGTTTCCCGTCATCGGTAATTTTTCCAAGACCAATTGCGATTACGGTACCTTTCTGGGGTTTCTCCTTTGCGGAATCAGGAATGTAGAGGCCTCCTGCTGTCTTTTCCTCCTCCGAGGAAAATTTCACAAATACCCTGTCTCTGAGCGGCTTGAATTTCATACGATATTTCTCCTTTCTTTTGGTATTAAGATTGTTAGTTGTTAGCACTCGAAGTCAGTGAGTGCTAATATAACCATTTTGACAGGAGGAAGGCAAGGTTTTTTAAAGCGGGATAATTGTAAAAAATGGAATATAAGATTGAATTTCTATTTTTTTCGCCTATTTTCTAATTTTATTGCTTTATTATGCTTTCTTTTTGTTTTCGATGAACATTGTGAGCACTTCCTTGAAAAAATCACCCTTATCACGCACTTCCTGAGATATCCTGTTCTCGTAAAGTTTCAATCCTTCCCTCATCTCTGAAGCGAAGGCTGATGAAAACGTATTATTCCTGATCGATTCCTCGGCCTTTGCGGTATTATAAAGATATATATCGGAGATAATGGTCCGCGCAAGCCTCTTTGCCCGTTCAATTTTCTCATCTGCAGCCGGGGCGGGCTTTTTCGCCGCAGGCGCCGGCGGTACCGACGCGACTTCAGGTCTTTTTTCAACTGTTTCCTGAGTTGGTTGTTCGATCTTTTCTGTTTCTTTTTCTTCTTTTTTGGGGGGTTCTCCACCCTTCAATGCATTGACAACATGCATGAGAAGTTCTGAAATGCGGTGTTCCTCAATATGATCATCCGCTTCGTAGAGGGACTCAGGTTCCCTCCGGTATTTGTTCTTGTCGAACGGAGAGCTTATGAGAATAAACTTCATTCCCCTGGTTTCCGGTCTGCCTTTTAAGCGTTTACATACCTCGAACCCAAAAATCTTTGGAAGACCTACCTCGATAACTGCCAGAAACGGACGGTCCTTCAGGGACTTCACCATCGCCTCTATGCCGTCCGCCGCAGAGATAGTCTGGAATCCGTTTTCAGACAGCAGCGTAGTTATTTCGTCTGCAATGGCAGGATTTGAATGCGCCACAATGACTTTTACATTGTCGATTGGTTTTTCGGATACAGGGGCAGGCTTTTTAACAAGGAGGGCCGTGCTGCATTTTGGACATTTAAACCGCGATCCTCCTCCCGCGATTTTCGCTTCATCGACCCTGAGTCTCGTCTTGCATTTCGGGCATATTACAACCACTGTTTACTCCTCCTTGGCAACCAGAGTATTATTGTCACAAGACCGATGAGGAATCCGCCGATATGTGCAAACCATGCAACCCCTCCTCCCTCATGAAGTCCTGAACTTATCGCGCCGTTGATGAACTGTATAATAGCCCAAAACACGATAACTATCAAGGCGGGTATCCGCACGGTCGTTACAAAAAAACCGAGGAAGATCAATGTATGCACCTTGGCCCTCGGGAAAAGCACGGCATAAGCTCCCAGGATGCCTGAGACCGCACCGCTGGCCCCGATCATAGGTATCATGGATTGCGAGGCAGCAAACGCATGACTGTATGCGGCGACAACGCCGCAGAAGAGATAAAAGACGATGAATCGTGCATGCCCTAATCTGTCCTCTATATTATTTCCGAATATCCAGAGGTAGAGCATGTTGCCGCCGAGATGAAATACTCCGCCGTGCATGAACATCGAGGAAAAGATTGTCAATGCCGGATGTATGGGTTGTACTTTTTCAAAAGTCATGAGCGAATGGGGAATCGCTCCGTATGCATACGTAACGTCCTTCATGCCTGCTCCCTGCATAAGTTCCACCACAAATATGAGAACGTTGAGAGCGATAATGCCTATCGTGACAAATGGGGTTAACGACGTAGGATTATCATCTTTATAGGGGATCACTTGTTACTCCCGCGCCTCGAGGAGAGATTTTCTCATTCATATTCATGTAAATTCAGCTTCAGGGTCCCTACTATATGCAGACTCTTGCCTCTTTTCCGGTGACCTCCGGACGCAGGAAGCAAGCGGCGTAAACTGTCCGGGAAAAAGCTCTGCACATTATACGGTAAAGACGCATAAGTGTCAAAAAAACAGGGCAATTCATGCTTGCAATATCGCATTTAGATATGCTATAACTGTTACGGCTTTGAAATTGTAAAACTCACGGGGGATTTTATGAGTAATAAAAAATACCTGTCATTGTTTTTCGTCGTCGCCTTTATGATTTTTCCTCTCTCTGCAAACGCTGCAAAAGGGGCCGCAACAAACAACGCAAAATTCTGCCTCGCGTGCCATGCCGATAAGACACTGACGAAGAAGCTGATGAACAAAGAAATCCTTTCGTTGTATATCGATGCAAACGAATTCGGCAAGTCCGTGCATGCGGGCACAGGCTGCGGCGGCTGCCATCCGGACATTACCATGGAAAACCACCCTATCGTAAAGAAAATCAAAAGCAAAAAAGAGTATTCTGCGAATCTTTCGAGAAATTGCTCTGCATGCCATACCCCTGAACAGATGAGGAAAAGGCTTCCGATTCACAGCTCTCTGGCTGCAAAGGGAACCTGCGTCGAATGTCATGGATCGCACCACATCAAAGGAGTTGCGGCCGCGAGGACCGGGGTAAAAGAAAACCAGTACTGCCTCACATGCCACAGAAACAGGCTCACTATGTCCCTGAAAAACGGCGAAACGCTTTCCGTATATGTGGATGACTCTACCATCAAAAATTCCGTGCATGCCGGCTTGCAGTGTACGGAATGCCATACCGCCTTTTCGAAAAGCTCCCATCCGATGCGCTCGTTCAACAGCAGGCGCGATTATACGGTGGCATCATCAGAGGCATGCTGGAAATGTCATGAAGAGCCATATAAAGAATATGAGATGAGCGTCCATCTCGATAAGCTGAAAGCCGGCGACCGGAAAGCTCCTGCCTGTACCGACTGCCACGGCGATCATTCCGTCGCCAGCACAAAGCTCGACAAAAATATAGGATTAACGTCGTGCAACAAATGTCATGGAGACATGAATAGTTCCTATGCTGCCGGAATCCACGGCAAGGCGAGGATGAAAGGGAATGAAAAGGCGCCGTCCTGTTCTTCCTGCCACAACGCTCACAACATTGAGGCTGCCGACGGATCAACACACATAAAGGAAGGCTGCCTGAAATGCCACAAAGATGCGGGCAAACTCCATAAGAAATGGCTCTGGAATCCGCCTATCGCCTTAGCCTCGTTTTCCGCTGCCCACTTCGATGTTGTCTCGTGTGCCACATGTCACTCGCCGGGTGCCGCGCGCGGTGTGTATCTCACTCTCCATAACAGGATGACGAATAAACCGCTGACCGAAGAAGAACTGGTAAAGATCTTCGGCACGGGATCTGCAGGATTACAGGAAAAACTCGACATTGACAAGAACGGCACCCTCAGCGCAAAAGAAGCATGGCATACTTTTTCACAGGCAATCAGGAACAGCAAGATAATAATCTTCATGGCTGAGATGGATGTGAGCAATGCTGCTGAAGCTCACAACATCAGCGCAAAGGCCGATGCGGTAAAGGACTGCGTAAAATGCCATCACCCACAAGCGGAATTGTTCAGAGACGTCTTTCTTGTTCTGGAAAAGGATGACGGGAAACCGATAGTGATGAAGGCGGACAGGGAAGTGCTCAACTCGCTGTATACCATACTTCCTGTCAGTAAGTTCTATGCGCTCGGAAGCTCAAGTGTAAGGCTTTGGGACATTCTCTTCGTCCTCGCGGTGATCGGCGGGCTTGCAGTGCCGATCGGACATATAAGCCTGAGGATAATCACGTCTCCCCTCAGATCATTGAGGAGAATGGGGAAGGGAGGGAAAAAATAATGACAAGAATCCATCTTCATGATTTGCCGGTAAGAATATGGCACTGGGTAAATCTGGCAGCTTTTATTATCCTGATAGCAACAGGCGCACAGATACGGCTCGGAGATAAGATCAATCTGTTTTCCTTTGAGACAGCGGTAAATGTCCATAGCTGGTTAGGGTTCATCCTGATAGCGAATTATTTTGTCTGGCTCATCTATTATCTGGTAACGGGAAATATAAAAATCTATATCCCACCGCTGCATAAACCTTTAGAGTTCGGTAAAGCTGCGCTCATACAGGCAAAATTCTACGGGTGGGGCATAATGGTCGGAGATGACAACCCTCATCATGCAACGTTCTATAACAAATTCAATCCCATGCAGCAGGTGTCATACCTTGCGATCATGGTTCTGCTGATCCCCTTGCAGTTGTTAACCGGTCTTTTTATCTGGGACCCCAATTTGTTCAGTTTCGGCGTGAATATCTTTGGCGGAATCCAGATTGTGGTTCTCATCCATGTCGGCCTCTGGATCTTCTTCAGCGCCTTCATGATCGTGCACTTCTATCTCGCCACGCTCGGTCATACCCCCATGGCACATATCATCGCGATGTTCAAGGGCTATGAGGAGATACACGAAGAGCACGGCCATGGACATGATGAAGAACACGGACACGGTCCTGCTGAAGGACACGCACACAAGCACTAAGATATACTATTCCAGCGTATTCTGATGATAAAAGCGGGACTGCAAAGCCCCGCTTTTTTTATGGGCTAAAATCGATCGATATTAGCCACGGTGACCGCTGCTCCAATGGCTGTCATTATCCGGCTTGACCGGATAATCCATGCTTTTCCTCTGGATTGCCCGATCAAATCGGGCAATGACGGCAAAAAACATATAATTTGACAATACTATTATTTTTCTCATAGCATATTAGTAGAGAGTGTAAAAGGATTTCATCGGGGCTCATGTGCCGGGGAAGCCTTCTCGATGCCCTGAGTGTAAACACATTGTATTGCATGACGCAGGAGAGAAAAAATGAAATCTCTTAAGCCGATTTTAATTGTGGCAGCCTTGGCACTATCCCTGCTGGCAAGCGGGATAGCTTTTGCCGAGCGATCCTCTGGAGGCAGAGGGCACGGAGGTGGTTCTTACGGTGGAGGGCACGGGGGTGGTTCTTATCATGGTGGAGGACATGGGCGCAGCTACTACCATGGTGGCGGATATGGGCACGGCTACTACCGGAGTGGCGTGGACGTAGTCATTGGTGGTTCATTTTGGGGACCGCCGTGGTATTATCCCCCTTATTACTATTCTCAACCTTATTATTCTCCCTACTACCCTTACTCGTACGCTCCCGCAGTAGAAGTGCCGTCAGAGCCGCCAGTTTACATCGAGCGGTCACGGCCCGATTCCTCTGCGCTTCCAAACCTCTGGTTCTATTGTCCTGAATCGAAGACTTATTATCCATATGTAAAGGAATGCTCAGGCGGCTGGCAGTCAGTGCCGGCAAAACCGCCATCCGAGCAAGGGAGGTAATAGAAATGCATAAGGTGCTGATGGCATCATTTCTCGTTGTAGTCTCATTGCTTGCAGGGTGTGCGACAATGCCGACCGGGCCAAGTGTCATGTCCCTCCCGGGGTCAGGAAAGGACTTTGACCAGTTCCGTCTCGACGATTTTATCTGCCGTCAATTCGCTCAGGAACAATCGGGCGGGATGACCGCTCAGCAGGCGGCACAGGACTCGGCAGTGAAAAGCGCCGTGGTTGGCACAGTACTCGGGGCTGCGGCGGGCGCGGCTATCGGCAGTGTATCCGGCGATTTTGGCGCCGGTGCTGCTATTGGTGCCGGCAGCGGGCTCCTTCTCGGAAGCGCCGCAGGAAGCGGGCATTCGTCAAGCTCCTATTATGAAGCGCAGCGGCGCTATGACCACGCCTATTTGCAGTGCATGTATGCAAAGGGCAACCGGATTCCGGTATACGGGCGTTTTGAGTCTCCGACTTCATCGGCGCCGACAGAATGGGAGTCTCAGTATCCGGCAGGCTATCCCCCGCCACCGCCGAAATAGAATGCCTTGGCCATTAGAACATTATCGGAATACCGAAAGGAAAACATCCTCTTTATCATGCCTTACGGTGACTGATGGCGAGAGTTCAGCTGCGGCAAATTGCCGTATCTCTTCCGGCTTGACGTAGAAGAGTTCCACACTCCGCTGAGGGGTGTCATACGTGAGGAAGTTTACATGCATGGCCTCCCTGCAGAATCCGAAGAGTTTCTTCAGAATATGCAGTGAGGACTCTTCAATCCCCGCGATCCTCAGGTTGAATACGCCGCAGAGGATGATGACATCGAACCGCCGTGGCAGTTCGTCTTCATCGATATCAAGTTCGATGAACTCCGCCTCCGGATATTTGCTCTTTGCAAGAGCGATAAGGTTCGCGTTCACGTCGACCCCGCAGTAGGAGGGACCGCATCCTCTGTCTTTTAAAAAACCATAGAAATCTCCCTTACCGCACCCGAAGTCGAGCATGCTCTTTCCCGAAAGATCTCCGGTGACAGAGAGCAGCATTTCATATCTCCGGAGCTGGCCGTCAGGGGTCCACCTGACAGCCTGGGGTGAATCGCCGAAGTCCTTCAAATGCCGGTCGTAGAAGGTGAGAAGTTCTTTTTTGCCGAGTGGGTCCATATTTTTCATATGGTATCACACTGAGCAATAACAGTGTATCACGTGCTGCATGTTATAATGATAGAAATGCCTTGTGACCTATTAAGGCCTGTCGAAACATAAGGAGTCATATGGAAGATTTTCGCTACAAGGAATACACAGAGGAAGAAAGCAGGATTTACCATGATGCCATGGACAGGATCATGGAAGCATTGCATAACGGAATGAACTTTCGCGATGCATGCGGGACTGCGGATGTCGGGGATGTAGAACTGAAGCGGTTTATTGAAGACGATGCGCTGAAGATAATGATCGCCGATATGCACTTTAAAAAAGGGGCCTCTTTTGAAGAGGTTGCTGATGCGCTGAAAGTTCCGGTCGATATCATCATCAAGGCAAATGCTGAAATGCTCGAAGATATATCCATATCTACGGCTGAGGTTTTTAAAGCGGCCAATCCTGATGCGCAATGCGGGAACGCTTAGGAGGGAATATGGGAGAACAGAAAAAGAAAATCAGGCTTTATTCACTCAGCACGTGTCCCACATGCAGGCAGGTAAGGGAATTTCTTGACTCACAGAGCCTTGCATATGATCTCATAGAGGTGGACCTTCTCGACAGCGGAGAGCAGTGGCTGACATCAAAAGAATTGAAAAAATACAATCCTGCGGCCACCTATCCTACGCTGGTTGTCGAAGAGGTGATCCTCGGTCTGGACGAAACTGCCATAAAGGAAGCTCTCGGGATACGGTGATTCGCAGAGAAATGCTTTTTAAGAGACGATAGGTAGTGACGCCAATCTCCCTCTTGTCAAGCAATCTCCTATAAGGTTATAATTTCGGACGGTTCATCCCCTTATCTGTTCAGGAAGAGGTAATACATACGATGGCATTGAATTCTGCAAATAAATCGTCGTTTTTGCTCGAGATCGGAACGGAAGACCTTCCTGCACGGTTTATTCCTCCGGCGATGCAGCAGCTCAAAGAAAATACAGCCAGAATAGTGCGCGAATACCACCTGACATTTACCGAGATAAAAACATACGGCACGCCACGGAGGCTTGCGGTTATTGCAGAGGGAATACCCCTCATGCAGGAAGACAGATCCAAAGAGGTCTTCGGACCGTCCAGAAAAGTAGCCTTTGACGCGAACGGAAACCCGACAAAAGCCGCGATGGGGTTCGCTCAATCCCAGGGAATCCCGGTCGAAAAGCTCACGATCAAGAACAAAGACAAGGGCGAATACGTCGTTGCGCTGGTAGAGGAAAAGGGTGTCAGTGTTAAAGAGATTCTGCCGGAAATTCTCAGGAAAATTGTATTTTCCCTCTCTCTGCCGAAATCGATGAGGTGGGGAAACGGTTCGATACGGTTTGTACGGCCGATACGATGGCTGCTTTCGCTCTTTAATAACGAGCGTATCACCTTTGAAATAGAGGGGGTAGAGAGCAGCAACAGCACAAAAGGGCACCGGTTCCTTTCCCCCGCTTCGTTTCAGATCAAAGAGATCCCGAGTTACAGAAGTCTGCTTGGCAATAACTGCGTTATCATTGATCCCCTGGAGCGCAAAAGGATCATACGGGAGAAGACGGAAAAGCTCCTTACCCCTTTCAGCGAGAGACCGGTTGATGATGAAGAACTTCTCGATACCGTAGTCAACCTCGTAGAGTACCCGGTTCCGGTGCTCGCGACCTTTCCCGATGTGTATCTGGCCCTGCCGAAAGAGCTGCTGATCACTGTAATGAAGGGGCATCAGAAATACTTTGCGGTCGAAGACAAGGGCGGAACGATTACAAACCACTTTGTCGTCATAAGCAACACGAGTGAAGAGAATGCTGATACCGTTCGGATTGGCGCCGAACGCGTTATCAAGGCGCGGTTCGAAGACGCGCGGTTTTATTTTGAAGAAGACAGCAAGAAACCGCTCGCCGACAGGATAGATGACCTGAAGAAAGTCACCTTCCAGGAGAGCCTCGGGAGCCTCCATGAAAAAGCGGGGCGGATGGCCTCAGTCGCTTCATTTCTGGCGGAAAGACTTCTCCCTTCAGAGAAAGAATGCCTCGTGCGCGCGGCATGGCTGTCGAAGACCGATTTGATTTCCGGCGTTGTCCGTGAATTTCCGGAACTGCAGGGGATTATGGGGAAATATTATGCGCTTCATGACCGGGAAAATCCGAAAGTCGCCAATGCTATCGAAGAACACTACCTCCCTACTCACTCGGGCGGCAGTCTCCCTCAGACAGATGTCGGGGCCTTACTCGGCATCGCGGACAAGATCGACACCATCACGGCCTTTTTCTCCATAGGTCTGGTACCGACCGGCTCTGAAGATCCGTTTGCGTTGCGGAGGCAGGCGCTCGGAATCATCGCGATAATCCAGAACAAAGGATATGCGCTGCCGCTGGCAGAACTCACAGAGAAGGCAATAACCTTTTTGCCGCCTGTCGGGGACGCACAGGAAGTAAAAGCAAAAGTCCTTCAGTTTTTCGAAAACCGGCTTGAAGCAGTCTTTTCAGATTATGGGTATGCTACTGATATCGTCCAGTCGATCCTGCCCCTTTCGCTGAATATTCAACTGAACAATAGTACGGAAAGGCTCAATGCTATCCGGCTATTCAAAGAACATAAAGCGTTCAATGATTTTCTGACTGCCATAAAACGAATAAATAATATTATCCCCAAACAGGAAATTCCTGCTTTGAAAGAAGAACTTCTCATTGAAGAGCAGGAGAAACGCCTGAGGGAAGTCCTCGAAACCGCGAAGGCATCCCTCACAGAATTTCTTGACAAAGGAAGGATACACGATGCGTTCGAGATTGTTCCGTCCCTCACCGGCCCCATCAATGCTTTTTTCGACAGCGTACTCGTCATGGACAAAAAGGAAGAGATCCGGTTGAACAGGCTCTCATTGTTGAACGAGATATGGAAGGCCGTTTCGATACTTGTTGATTTCTCGAAACTTTCTTCTGTTTAGCATATCAAATCTCTTTGCCGCTCAATGCTCATGGATACTCCATCACGTGCCGAAGAAGGTATACAATCGCCGGAGAATGGTAAAATATGCGCATGGGTAAAGGGAGAGCACTATGAAGAAGAGATTTGTCATTGCTGGGGCGATCCTGATTATCGTCGTCATCGCCCTCCTGTTGTTGAAAAAAATCAATAACAACCACGACGACGGGGTGCTCATCGTCTCAGGGAACGTAGAAGTTACCGAAGTAAATATGGGGTTTAAAATACCGGGGCGGGTTATGGGGCTTCTCACAGATGAAGGCCGGAAGGTCAATGCAGGTGACAAACTGGCAGTGCTTGACGATGCTGAACTGCAAAGCCAGGTCGCACAAAACAGGGCCTATCTGAGCGAAGCCATCGCAAAACTCGAAGAGCTGAAAATTGGTTCGAGACCCCAGGAGATTCAACAGGCCATGGCGACTGTCGATCAGGCAGAAGCCGAACGCCATAAAGCGGAAAAAGATCATCTGAGGGCTGAAGCCCTTTTCAGAAAGGAAGTCGTATCAGCCCAGTATATGGACACAGCGAAAAAAACATATGATATAGCCGTTGCCCAGCACAAGAAAGCTCTTGAGGCATTGAGCCTTGTCCGGGAAGGCCCTAGGAAAGAAGTGATAAAAGCATCGGGAGACCGTGTTTTGCAGGCAAAGGCAGCGCTGCAGTTGTCGATCGAGAGGCTAAATGACAGCATCATATATGCGCCGGCCTCTGGTGTTGTTTTACAGAAAAATGTTGAACCCGGGGAAACAGTTGCCTCCGGCCTTCCCGTCTTTACAATTGGAGACCTGGCAAATCCGTGGATAAAGGTCTATATAAAGGAAGACAAGCTCGGACTTATCAAACTCGGGCAGAAAGCTGAAATCACCACCGATTCATATCCGGGCAAAAAGTACGAAGGAACTGTCACGTATATTTCATCAGAGGCGGAGTTCACCCCGAAAAATGTCCAGACACAGGAAGAGCGGGTCAAGCTCGTCTTCGGCGTAAAGGTAAGCGTTCAGAACCTGAACGATGAACTCAAACCCGGAATGCCGGCGGATGTAAAAATAGTGCTGAAATGAGCACGAATGTATTTTCCAGAATAAGGTCATATGAATTCAGCCGCAATAACAACCTCCGGCCTCACAAAAGTTTTCGGTAAAACTACCGCTGTCGACGCCCTCACTCTCGATGTTGAAAAAGGGGAACTATTCGGCCTTGTTGGACCTGACGGCGCAGGGAAAACGACTACTATGAGGCTCCTTACTGCAATTATGGAGCCGACAGCAGGTGACGCCCGGGTTGCAGGACACTCCATCAAAAAAGAAGGGGAACGGATCAAGGAGAAGATAGGGTACATGTCTCAGCGGTTCGGACTCTATGAAGACCTGACCGTTATTGAGAATATTCATTTTTATGCGGACCTCTATGAAGTACCGGGGAAAAACAGGCCGCCGAGGATTGAAAGACTGCTCGGCTTCAGCAACCTGACGCCGTTCAGGAACAGGCCGGCAGGGAAGCTGTCCGGCGGCATGAAACAGAAGCTCGGCCTTGCGTGCACCCTTATCCATACCCCTGAAATCCTCTTTCTCGATGAACCGACAAACGGGGTTGATCCTGTTTCACGAAGGGATTTCTGGAGGATATTGTACGATCTTTTACGGGAAGGGGTGACGATTTTCGTTTCGACGGCCTACCTTGATGAAGCAGAACGGTGTACAAAGATCGGCCTGATGCATAAAGGCAGGCTCCTCATGAAGGATGAGCCGCTCAGGGTGAGAAAGTCCCTTGGCTTTCCGATGATAGAACTGCTGTCTGACAAGGCACGGGCTGCGAAGGAAATCATTGGAGGCATTGATGGAGTCCTTGGGGTAAGCATTTACGGAGACAGGCTTCATGTTACGCTCACGGGAAAAGAGATTAGCGATGCTGTCGTCTCTGCTCTCAGAAAGAACGGGATGGCGGTGAAAGGATCGAGGGAGATTATGCCCTCGATAGAGGATGTTTTCATTTCAAAGGTGCAGGGATGATGGACGGAAACAACATTTCCGTGAAGGTTGAGGACCTTACCCGCTCGTTCGGAGACTTTGTAGCGGTTGACACCATAAGACTGGCTATCCGCAAGGGAGAGATCTTCGGGTTTCTCGGACCAAACGGAGCAGGCAAATCAACCACCATTAAAATGCTCTGCGGCCTTTTGCTTCCGACCGGGGGCAACGGCACTGTCGGCGGATACGACATCATGACGGAATCTGAAGAGATAAAGAAACATATCGGATATATGTCGCAAAAATTTTCCCTCTATGATGACCTCACGATAGAAGAGAATATCAATTTCTTCGGCGGGATTTACGGCGTCCGGAAGGCAAAAAAGGAAGAACGAAAGGAATGGGCGCTGGAGATGTCGGGGCTGAAGGAACAGAGAACTGACCTCACCCGCACCCTTCCCGGAGGTATCAAACAGCGGCTTGCACTGGGTTGCGCCCTTTTGCATGAGCCGCCTGTCGTATTCCTCGATGAGCCGACCTCAGGGGTAGACCCGATATCGCGAAGAAATTTCTGGAATCTTATCTATGATATGGCACAGATCGGCACAACCATATTTGTGACAACCCATTATATGGATGAGGCCGATTATTGCGACAGACTTGCCCTCATATACAGGGGAAAGATTATTGCCGAAGGCACCCCCGGTGAAATGAGACAGAAGTATATGAAACAGGATGTCCTTGAGATTGAGACAGACAGGACCATCGAGGCGATGGAGATTATATTCGGCAATAAAATTGAAACAGCTGTCTTTGGAAGCCTTCTCCACGCTACGGTTGAAAATGCCGATGAATCCATCCCCCGCATCAGGCAAATGCTCGAAGCGTCGGGCATTGGTGTCTCAAGGATTGAAAAGATCACCCCCTCCCTTGAAGATGTATTTGTGTCGCTGATAGAGACGGCATGAAATGAAACTGCTGCGGATTAAGGCGATAGCAAAAAAGGAGATCATACAGATATGGCGGGACCCGCTGAGCATGGCTATGGCGTTCCTGATGCCGGTGATGCTCCTTTTGATATTCGGTTATGCGATTACCTTTGATATCAATAACGTCAGAACAGTTGTGTACGACCGGGACCAAAGCAGTCTGAGCAGAGAACTCGTGGCTGAGTTCCGGGAATCAGGCTATTTCAGTATCGTTGCCTATGCTGACAAATACAGTGATATTGATACGTATCTTGCATCGGGAAAGGCAATGACCGCACTGGTAATCCCCGATAGATTTTCACGGGATATCCATGCAGGGAGGGATGTACAGATCGGGGTGCTCATAGACGGCAGCGATTCGAACACCGCAACCATTGCGGGCGGTTATATTACCGCACTATCTCAGATGTATTCACAGCGGCTGAAGGGTGTCCGTATCACTCCGGCTATCGAATCGCGTACACGTGTCTGGTATAACCCCGAGCTGAAATCGAGAAACTTCATTATCCCCGGACTCATCGCAGTGATCATGGCGGTCATCGCAGCGCTTCTTACCTCCCTGACGATTGCGAGGGAATGGGACAGAGGGACCATGGAGCAGCTCATTTCAACGCCGGTGACCCCCCCGGAGCTGATCCTGGGGAAACTGCTCCCCTATTTCTTCATAGGATTTATCGATACCGTACTTTCGATTCTGATGGGCACAATCCTGTTCGGGGTGCCTTTGAAGGGGAGTATCGGCTTACTTCTGGCGCTTTCAGGAATTTTTCTTTTCGGCAGCCTCAGTTTCGGCATTCTCATCTCGATAATAGGAAGAACCCAGGCAGTAGCAAGCGAGATGGCGCTGTTAAGCACCCTTCTTCCCGCCTTCCTTCTCTCGGGATTCATGTTCGCCATATCGAATATGCCGAAGCCGCTTCAGATTATCACGTATCTTATGCCAGCACGGTATTTTGTTTCGATCCTCAAGGGAGTTTTTCTCAAGGGAAGCTCTCTGTCTATCCTTATCACTGAGACTTTGTTACTGTCATTATACGGGATTGCGGTTTTTACCGCCGCAAACAGGAAATTCAAAAAGAGGATTCTCTAGCGATGATCGGACGCATAAAAAACCTCGTGATCAAGGAATTTATTCAGACGCTCAGAGACAGGAAGATGCGGTTTTTGCTCTTCGGCCCGCCGGTAATTCAGCTTCTACTATTCGGTTATGTGGTTACCACTGATGTGAACAATATATCCACCGCGTATTACGACCTCGACAAATCGCAGGAGAGCAGGGAACTGATGAGACGGCTTGAGTCGTCAGGATACTTTTCAGTTCACTATGCTCCTGAATCGCCCGATGAGATAAAGGAGCTGCTTGATACGGGCAAAGTCCTGTGTGCCGTGCAGGTTGACCCGGGCTTTTCGAGTGACATAAAAAAGGGGATTCCCACTACAATCCAGGTCATTGTGGACGGGACCGATTCCAATACTGCCATGATAGCCATGAATTACGCGACGCAGATAGTCACCAGATATGCCCTGGATATTTCAGCGCCGGCAGTTGCGGTCAACGCAGCGAAGATTGACTTCCGTACGCGGTATTGGTTTAATCCTGACCTGAAATCGAGGAACTACAATGTCCCCGGTGTTATCGCCTCGATTATCATGCTGATATGCCTGAGACTCACTTCGATGGCAGTGGTACGGGAAAGAGAAGCGGGGACCATGGAGCAGCTTATGGTCACTCCTATAAGGCCTGCGGAACTGATGCTGGGAAAGACAATTCCCTTTGCAATCATCGGATTTGCCAATATGGCGATTGTAACAGCAGCCGGTGTATTCTGGTTTGACGTGCCGATAAAGGGCTCCCTTATGCTCCTGATCATCGGGACCGCGGTATACCTCCTTTCCGTTCTGGGCATAGGACTTTTTATATCCACGATATCGAAGACCCAGCAGCAGGCGCTCATGGCGACCATATTCTTTTACATGCCTGCCATGCTTCTTTCCGGTTTCATGTTTCCTGTCGAGAATATGCCTGTGCTGTTTCAGTACCTGACCTATCTGAATCCTCTCAGGTACTTTCTTGTCATCATCAGGGGCATATTTTTGAAAGGCAACGGTCTGGATATACTCTGGCCCCAGATAGCAGCTCTGCTGGTGTTAGGCGTTGTGGTCATCACCATAAGCTCGCTGCGGTTTAAAAAGAGACTCCTCTAATCGTCTCAAAGCCATTTGCTGTCGCATTCGTTTACAATAGAAGATGTCATTCACGGGGAGATTTGCGGCCCTTCACTACAGAGACTTCAGGCTTTTCTGGTTCGGACAGATCATCTCTCTGTCCGGCACCTGGATGCAGTCTGTGGCACAGGGATGGCTTGTCTACAGCCTCACAAAATCGCCTTTTTATCTGGGGTTGGTTGCTGCGTCGGGATCGTTGCCGATCCTCCTGTTCACCCTTGCAGGCGGCATCGCTGCAGACAGGTTCCGGAAGAGGAATCTGTTGCTGCTGACGCAGGCGCTGTCGATCCTTCCGGCATTTCTCCTCGGGGTACTCACAGACATCAATATGATAACCGTATGGGAGGTAGCATTGCTTGCCGCAGTGCTCGGTACGGTGAACGCGTTCGATATCCCCGCCCGTCAGTCCTTTCTCATCGAACTGGTCGGCAGAGACAATCTCATAAGCGCTATCGCGCTGAACTCTGCGGCATTCCATGGCGCGCGCATGATCGGGCCGGTCTTCGCCGGGATCACTATCGCATCGTTGGGACTTCCCGCGTGTTTTTATCTGAATGCACTGAGTTTTGTGGCGGTCATCATTGCGCTGTCGAAGATGAGAATACAGGGAGAGATACGAGAAAGCTCACACGGGTTTTTTAAAGATTTCATCGAGGGGATACGGTTCGTAAAAAGCAACTCCGGGATCAGCAGGACAATACTCCTGATCGCGGTCTTTAGTCTCGTGGGGATGCCGTTCATAACCCTCCTCCCTGTTTTCGCAGGTGAAGTCCTGAATGCAGGGGCAAAAGGATTCGGGTTTCTCGTGGGCGCTACAGGCGCAGGCGCATTGGCCGCAGCCCTGCTCCTTGCGTTCAGGGGTGATATCCGTAATAAAGGCAGGTTTATATCCATTGCTGCGTTGAGCGCTTCGGTTTCCCTCCTTGTTGTTTTCGCTGTCAAAAAATATATATATTTCCCTGCCGTTTCTCCTGATAGTCGGCTGGGGGCTGGTAAGTTTTCTGGCAACTGCCAACAGTTATATACAACTGTCCGCGCCCGATAATCTGAGGGGAAGGGTAATGAGCGTTTTTACCCTGGTCTTCCTGGGCACCGCCCCGATAGGAAATTCATTCATAGGAGCTCTGGCGGATTACATCGGAACGCCCTATACAATAAGCATCTCTGCAATACATCTGCATTATTGCATCGCTTCTCTTCGCGGCGAGAAGGAATGGGGGCAAGGACAAGCTGGAATCATTCTGATCATTATGAACGTTCTAAAGAAGGGCAGAGGCGGCATTGGAGCGGATTTAGCCCCGATGAATATCGGGGGTACCTCGCAGGGCCCTGAAAGCTTTCGGGACCGAGAATGAGCGAGAATGCCGCCTCTGCCCTTCTTTACATACACTACCCGTACTAACCGCTTGAAAAACCGGCAGTGATGTATTAGGCTCTTACATATGAAAATTCTTGCGATAGAGACGTCCACCATGCTCGGCGGCATAGCGATTGCCGATGATTCGGCAGGGCTCATTGCAGAGGTACGGTTGAATGTGAAATCGACCCATTCCGAACGCCTGATGACGGAAATCAACCACGTGCTGCAACAATCGGGGCTTACCGTGGATGATATCGATATCTTTGGGGTGGCGATCGGCCCCGGTTCCTTTACCGGCCTGAGAATCGGCTTGAGCACGGCAAAGGGATTTTCCTATGCAACGGGGAAGCCCATTGTCTCAGTCCCTACCCTGGAGGCCTTTGCCTGGAATTTCCCCTATTGCAGGCACCCGGTGTGCATCATGCTCGATGCACGAAAGGGAGAGGTGTATGCCGCACTGTTCCAATGGGCCGGACACGGATTTGTAAGGTTGATGTGCGAGGTATCGGTCAACGTGGAAAAGCTTATGGAAAAGATAACGTCCGGCATCCCCCCGCTGCCATCAACCAAAGCGGGAGAGGAAGGGTCCGGGGAAGAGATGATCGTCTTCGCGGGAGAAGGAGCGCTTCTCTACAGAGATAAAATAGCCGCGATGATAGGGGAAAAGGCGGCTTTTGCCTCCTACGAAAAAATGATCCCTTCACCGGCGAATATTGCCTCGATCGGCATTCAAAAGGCCTTAAAGGGTGAGTTTTCCGAGCCTGTGAGTCTTGTCCCCATATACATCCGGAGATCGGAGGCCGAGATCAAATGGCATGGCTGATATAGTCATACGGCCGATGTCGGAAGAGGATATCCCCGAGATAATGGGGATTGAACGCAGTTCTTTCAGCACCCCCTGGTCTGAAATTTCTTTTCTGAGCGAAGTATATAAAAAAAATGCGTTTTCGAACGTCGCGCTGTTCGAAGAGAACGTAATCGGCTACATCTGCGTAAATTACCTGCTCCATGAATCGCATATCCTCAACCTTGCAGTGGATGAGCTTTTTAGAAGAAGGGGCGTAGCAACGATATTGATGAACGACACCCTGAAAGAGCTGAAAAGGAAAGGGTGTGTTTTTATGTACCTTGAAGTCAGGGCATCAAATGCTGGTGCAAAGAAATTTTATGAACTCTTCGGATTCAAGGTGGAGAGCATCAGGAAAAAATACTATACCAATCCGGACGAAGATGCGTTGCTGATGATGGGAAGGATTTAGCCCGGATTATTCATACATAGAAAACAAGGAGAGCAGACACAGCATTCTCGCTCATTCTCGATCCGCTTTCAGCGGGTATCCTAGTCCCGGCAACGACTGCAACTACCGTTTTAGTCCCTTGAGCACTGATTTTTTCCCACCAAAACCAGGGCGCTGTTCGACAGAAAACCCCGCAGCAATAAGTCCCCGTCTTACGGCTCCTGCAACCGTAAAGGTGGCACAGGTCCCTCCGGTCACTGTTTTTTCTCCAATCGCCATAAGAAGCTCATGCCGCCACATGGCAGGGTTTTTCTTTGGGCCGTGACCATCCAGAAACCACGCGTCACAGGGAATGCTGAGTGCATGGACCATTTCGAGGGCCTCACCAATCCAGAGATTCAGGGTCAGGGCGCCAAAAGGACGAGCGAGATGTACCTGGTGCCACCCCGGTCTGAGGATTTCGATGCGACTGTAAGTCCGGACGAGCAGATCAATAAGCGGACCGGCCTCTGTTCTGAATCCTTCGAGAATGGAAGCCATCCTCTCAGAAGTGATTGGATGCAGTTCAACGGAATTATAGGTAATTGCGATATCCGTAAGGCCGCACTTGTCCAGAAAATCCATGAGGGCAATGAGGAGACGGCCTGCGCCGAAACCTGTTTCGCCTATTCTGAATTCTTTCCTCCCCGGTCCTTCGGCGGAAAGGGCATCCATAATTCCGGTCCCCCGAAAAAAAATGTGCTTCGCTTCTTCAATTGCATTGACCACATCGAAATAGCGGTCGTCATACTGCTCGTTTACAAGATAGGGAGGAATCTGCATGATCAGATCACGTTATTGGTTACATTATGAATCAACATTTTCAAGTAATGCTCTCCAAAAACCGCTGCCCGTATCTTTGAGTCTGGACTCTCTCATCGCAGATTATTACCCTTCCCTCATCATCTTTTGATCGTATCAACCTTCCGAATCCCTGCTTGAATTTCAGGACGGCTGCGGGGAGCATATACTCATAGAAAGGGTTTCTTCCTGATTTTCTTATGACCTCTTCTCTCGCAACCACTATGGGCTCTGTCGGTAACAGAAAGGGAAGCTTTGTTATTACAAGTGTCTTCAGGGAATCCCCTCTGAGATCAACGCCTTCCCAGAATGAATCCAGTCCCAGGATGACTCCCTCTGTGGTATCTCTCATTACATCGAGCATGGTTTTATTTGCCAGGTCACCCCCCTGTTTCATGGGAAACAGCCCCATCTGCGTCAGATCCGCAAAGACCAGGTCCCACGTATTGTCCATAACATTTCGCGACGTAAAAAGAACCAGAATCCCCCCTTCCTTTTTAGCGGCCTCCTCAAGGATAACCTTTGCAAGCCTTGAGGTTCCCTCTCCATTGCCTAAAAGATTTATCCCCTGCTTTATTTCTATGCGGACTTGTTTCTGCATATCAAAGGGCGAGGGAAGCGTTCTCGTTTTTGCACCCGCAAGCCCCAGGGTTTCAGTTATAAGACTGAAATCCTTGTTGACAGATAATGTTGCAGACGTGAGAATGATCGTCTCATACGCAGGAACTATGTTTGCTGCAACAAAATTCTTCGGGTAAATCGGTATCATGCGAAGAGCAATCTTTTTATCTTCAAGCTCAGGCCATCTGACGAATCCTTCCATTCCGGGAGCGAACGTCTCCATGTCGGTTGCAAACACATGAAGTTTCATAATTGCTGCCGTCAGCTCAATCTCCTCATCCTCCTGAAAAAGCCCGAGGATAGAGGCTTTGATGGTATCAATACACGACGCTATCGATTCCGCAAGGTCTTGCATCAGCTCTTTGAGCGTGAAAGTGTCTTTAATTATTTCCCTGTTGTGTAATCCCTCTTTTACACGTATCCAGAACAACCCCATTTCGCTCCGGAGGGACTCGATCAGGGGAAAGAGATGAGGCGACTTTGCAAGGAGACCTCTGTATACCCCTCGTTCCTCAAGCTTCAGGAGCCTGTTCATTATGCTTTCGAACCTGCGCACTGACAGCGTGATACCTATCTGGCTGGACAGCACACTATCCAGGGCATGGGCCTCATCGACGATGAGGACATCGGCTTCAGGAAGGATCTTTGCGTCATCAGCCATCAGGGCATTGATAGAGAAGAGAGCGTGATTCACCACCAGCATCTGCGCTTTTTCCCATCGGGCCCGCGCACGATAGTAAAAGCATTGCCTGTAATAGTGGCATTTCGATTTTCGGCAAGCGTCGCTATCCGAGCAGACCCGTTCCGGGAGAGTTGAATTCCTCTGGTGGAAATCTTCGAAATCCCCGGCCTCTGACTCTGAAGCCCACTCCATGAGCATCTCATGATCCGATACCTCTTCACGTTTCGCCGGAGTGAAAGCATGGAGACGCCTGAGGCAGAGATAGTTGCTTCTTCCTTTGGCCAGGGCATAATCGAAGTCATAAAGCGATGCAAGAAACTTCAGGTCCTTCCCGACAAGCTGCTCCTGCAGATTTTTGGTCCGTGTACTGACGATGACCTTTTTCCCCGACAGCATAGCGGGAATGAGGTAGGCAAAGGTCTTGCCTGTTCCCGTGCCGGCTTCGACGATAAGGATCCCCCCTTGTTCCATACTCTCAGAGCAGGCACCCATCATCTCCTCCTGAGCGTGCCTGACTTCGTAGCCCTCCAGTGCCCTTGTTATCTCCTTCTGTAAGAAAGATACGGCACCTTTCTGCAGTTCTGATGTCATACGATACAGATCCTCATCATTGACTATTATAATCCCAGAATGTCCATTTCGACAAAATGGCAGGCAGGTATGAGGGAAGCAAAAGCTTGGTGGCAGCACCTTTGTGGGCGGAAAGATATCATGTTCAGCCGGAAGCTTTTCATTTGATACCTTAACATATCGAAGAAACTCAAACTCTGCATCAGCAAGGTTTTGCTTCCCTCATGCCTGCCTGTAACTCGCCTTAATGAACAATGTGGGATAATAGAGACGTACCGTTAGTATGCGAGATATATCTGAGCTTCAGCCAAAGGATTGTGCCCGGGAAGTTCAGGAAAGATCTCAATAACACACCGTTAAATCTGATATAATACAAATCAGTGGAAAACATGCTTTCGGTTATCCCCCTTGGCGGTGTTGAGGAGATAGGCGGCCTCAACATGACTGTTTTTGAATACAATAATGATATCATCGTTGTTGACGCCGGCCTTATGTTTCCTGAAGAGGACACGCTCGGCGTGGACTTTGCCATCCCCGACATGACATATCTTAAAAACAACAGGGACAAGGTGAAGGCCGTCATTATCACTCACGGACATGAAGACCATACAGGCGCCCTCCCTTTTCTTCTGAAGGAAATTGACGTCCCTGTCTACGGGACCCCGCTGACACTTGGACTCGTGAAAGAAAAACTGAGGGAGCATAACCTGCAGGACGCCGACCTGATTCCGGTAATGCCGCGGGATACCGTCCAGATAGGGGCCTTCTCGGTAGAATTCGTGAGGGTGACCCATAGCATCGTTGACGGAGTGGGGCTGGGCATAACAACCCCTGTGGGGCTGGTCGTGCATACAGGAGACTTCAAACTCGACCCGACTCCCGTGGACGGGCAGCTCATGGATTTCCACCGGTTCGCTGAATATGGAGAGCGGGGCACCCTCCTCCTTTTGTCTGACAGCACGAATGCCGAAAAAGGCGGTTTCACTTTTTCCGAAAAAGAGGTGAGCCGGGCCTTTGAAAATATTTTCTCGAATAGCAGGGGACGCATTGTCATTGCAACATTCGCGTCGAATATCCACAGGATTCAGCAGGCGATAGATGTTGCGGTCAAACATGACAGAAAAGTAATCCTCTGCGGAAGAAGCATTGTGTCGAATACCCAGATAGCGCTCAGCCTCGGCTATCTCAGAATTCCCAAGGATACCTGGCTTAAACTGGAGGACCTCAAAAACCTTCAGGACCACGAAGTGGTCATCATCACGACCGGAAGTCAGGGCGAACCAATGAGTGTGCTTTCAAGGATCGCCACCGACGAGCATAAACAGATCAAGATCAAAGAGGGTGATACCATCGTGCTCTCAGCCAAGATGATCCCGGGAAATGAACGGTCTATTGGAAAAATTATCAACCACCTTTTCAGGCGGGGAGCAAATGTCATCTATGAAAAAGTTTCAGAGGTGCATGTCTCTGGTCATGCTTCTAAAGAGGAACTGAAGCTGATGCTCAACCTTATAAAACCGAAATACTTCATGCCGATCCACGGCGAATACCGGCATCTCATCTATCATTCGATGCTTGCGAAGAAAATGGACATTCCCAAAGAGAACATTTTCATCATGAAAAACGGAGACGTCCTTGAGTTGTCAGACAGCGAAGCGGCAAAGAGCGGAAACATCAATGCGGGGCGCATTTATATCGATGGCAAGGGCTATGGAGATGTCGAAGAGATGGTGCTCCGCGACCGGTTGAGGCTTGCCCACGACGGCATTGTCCTGATCCTGCTGGCAATAGAGAAAGTCACAGGCACCATCATATCGGGTCCGGAGATCATATCACGGGGGTTTGTGTTCGAAGACGCATCTCAGGAGATAATCAGCAATGTAAAGGAACTTCTCACCAGCACCATAAGCGGCCTTGAACGGGAGCTGTTGTCGGACTCTTCTTTGCTGAAGGCAAAACTCAGAAGCACCCTCAAGAAGTACCTCAGGAACACCATGGAAAGAAGGCCGATGATCATGCCGATTATCATCGAGGTGTAGCGGTTGATTCTTGAGGCGGTGATCCTTGGTATTGTCCAGGGCATCACGGAATTCCTGCCGGTAAGCAGTACAGCCCATCTGATCCTGATGCCATGGTTCTTCAACTGGAGCGGAGAGGTGGATACCCTTACCTTTGACGTCGCTCTCCACGGAGGCACGCTGCTTTCGCTGTTCTACTGCTTCTGGAAAGACTGGATAGATATTATCACCAGGAAACAGCGCCTCTTCGGGATGATCCTCCTGGCATCGATCCCCGCCGGACTTGCAGGCTTCTTTCTCAACGACTTTGTGGAGCAAGAGTTGCGTAGTCCCCTGCTCATCAGCCTGATGTTGATAGTGGTCGGCGTTGTCATGCTATTGGCTGAAAAAGCAAAAACCAACAAGAGTCTGGATGCCATACGGCTGAACGATGCGATCGCCATCGGAATTGCACAGTCGCTTGCCATAATTCCGGGCGTATCCCGTTCAGGGATCACCATTTCGACAGGTCTTTTCAGAGGTATTGGACGAGAGGCGTCCGCGCGGTTTTCGTTTCTGCTCTCAACGCCGATCATCGCGGGAGCAACCGTTCTCCATGTTAAAAAGGCGTTCTTCGATCAGGGGAATTACGATTTCCAGCTTTTTGCAGCGGGACTCCTCTCGTCGTTTATTACCGGAACCATCGCTATCAAATTCCTGCTCGCCTTTCTGAAAAAACATCCTCTGAATCTCTTTGTTTACTACCGGTTTGCCCTTGCAGTTGTTATAATAGCAGGCATATGGCTGAAAAGATAACACACACGAAGGAACAGATCGCCGGCGTGGTTTCAGTAATGGGTGGCCTCTATTTTTTCCTCATACTTTTCACCTATCATTTGCGGGACCCTGTTCTCTTTTTTCGTTCCACAGAACCGCCGGAACCCCTGCGCAACCTTGGAGGAATCGTCGGTGCCTATGTTTCAGGGTGGCTCCTGATCCTCTTCGGCATTTCCGCCTATGCGATCCCCGTTTTCATAATGGCCTTCGGCATTAAACGGTTTCTCGGCAGAGAAAGACACAAAATCTACCTTTTAGGCAGCCTCCTTTTCATCGTTTCTTTTTCGATCCTCGCCGCATTGCTGTCGAATACCTTCGCGATAGCAATCGAGAAATACCCTGACGGCATCGGCGGGCTTACCGGCAGAGGGATAGCCGCCTTTGCTGAAAGTCTTGTTTCCGTTTCTGGATCCTATATCTTTTCGCTTTCCTTGTTCCTGTCTTCGCTCATCCTGATCAGCCCGGTATCGGTCAGATCGATTGCATTGAAGAGAAAGAAGAAAGAGACCGGGATGAAAAAATATCAGGAAGAGATTGAGGAAATTGTTCCGGAAGAACAGGAAATTCTCATCAGGGAACCAGAACCCGTGCCGGTATCTCAACCGGTATCCAGACGTGAAGTCATGACGCCCCGAAAAACAGGAGGGTATGAGCTTCCGCACATAGAGATTCTCAGCCCGCCCGACCCTGTAGCATCCAAGCCGTCGAAAGATGAACTCCTGACCGATTCGTCGATTATCGCGAAAAAACTGGAGGATTTTGGCGTCGACGGGAAAATCACGGAGGTGCATCCTGGGCCTATTGTCACCATGTACGAATTCGAACCGGCGCCGGGGGTGAAGATAAACAGAATCGTATCACTCGCAGACGATCTTGCCCTTTCGCTGAAGGCGCAGAGCGTAAGGATTTCGCCGATTCCCGGCAGGGCTGCGATCGGAATAGAAGTCCCGAACAAACAGAGGGAAACAGTCGCGTTACGCGAAATCCTCTCTTCAGATGGTTTCAAAAAGAGCAAATCGAAGCTTACTCTCGGTCTTGGCAAGGATATCTCCGGGATGCCGATCATTGCTGATCTTGCAAAAATGCCTCATCTCCTTGTTGCCGGAGCGACCGGGGCAGGCAAAAGCGTTTCGATCAATTCAATGATAATGAGCATACTCTATAAAGCGACCCCGGCAGAAGTGAAGATGCTGATGGTAGACCCGAAACTCCTGGAGCTTTCCGCGTACGAAGATATTCCGCATCTCATCTCCCCTGTAATTACCAGCCCTAAAGCGGCATCAGAGGCCCTGAAGAAGATGGTGATAGAGATGGAACGCAGATACAGGGTGCTTGCAGAGAGGGCAGCGAGAAATATCGACGGCTTCAATCTCCAGGCGCGTGACGAAGAGCGGCTGCCGTATATCATCGTTATCATCGATGAGCTTGCGGACCTGATGTTTACGGCGCCAAGCGATGTCGAGGACTCGATCACAAGGCTCGCACAGATGGGAAGGGCCTCCGGCATACACCTTATTCTTGCAACACAGAGGCCGTCGGTGGATGTCATTACCGGCATCATTAAGGCAAACTTCCCCGCCCGGATATCGTTTCATGTAACGTCGAAGGTGGATTCGCGGACAATCCTCGATGCTCAGGGCGCCGAGCAGCTGCTTGGGAAAGGGGACATGCTCCTCATGCTGCCCGGAGCGCGCATTATGAGAATTCACGGCGCTTTCATTACAGAGGAGGAGATCCGGTCGGTCACGGAATTCGTAAAAACCCAGGGTAGCCCCGATTATGCGATCCTCGAAAGCATCCCGAGCCCTTCTGATGCGAATGATGATGAAGTGTCATCCGAACGGGACGAACTCTACCTGAAGGCAGTCGAACTCGGCGAGATGGCCGGCGAGCTTTCGATATCTTCGATACAGCGGCGGCTTAAAATCGGCTATAACAGAGCTGCGCGTATCATGGAACTGATGGAAGAAGACGAACTGGTCGGCCCGCCGAAAGGCGCGGGAAAGCCGAGAGATTTTTTAAGGCGGAGGCGTTAAGGTTTCTCTTACAAAAGAAGAGAGGGTGGCCCGTGGAAACCCGGAAAGTAAAATATACTTCTTGTGACTTTGGCGCATTTTTTCCTGGGGATGTTCATTGCCTTTGTTATTATCCTAAATCCATGCATGATCTGCGAACTTTTCCCTTCTTTTCTGCGTTGCAAAAGATGATTAAATAGCCGCCTCCAACATAAAACAATAATTATAGGTATAATACTATAAGTATTTTCTGTTCAAACCCTATCTATTTCCCTCTAGTTTTCAACCTCAGAAGGAAATAACAACTACAAATTGAGCGATCTTCATGTGGGCAACATCAATACATTATTGTAAGGAGTAGCATGGAAAAAGAGGATATTTTTGAAGAGCTTATAGAGAGAGGCAAGAGTTGCGGAAAGCTCACCTATACAGAGATAAATGATGCTGTTCCCTCAGAATATTTCTCCACCGATGAGCTAGAAGAACTTATGGAGCTTCTCCATGATATGGGAATTGAAGTTGTAGATAATGAGGAACCTGACACTACCGAAGAAGAAAACTTAGCTTCAGAGGAAGAAGAGGAATATGAAGAAACAGAGGACATTGTTCAGACATATTTCCACTCGATGGGGAATATTTCAATACTTAAAAGGAATGAAGAAATAGAGCTCGCGAAGAGCCTGGAAGAAGGAAAAGAGATTATTAAAGGGATAGTTACCGCACTGCCTTTATACAAAGAAGATCGAGGCGCGTTTGGATGGCAAAGACGAAGAGGACGTGAACAATTCAGAGAGAAGAAACAGATGAAGCTCTTGAAATGAGCCTGAAAGTCCTTGACGATCTTATGATCAAGATAGAAGCAGCAGATAGAAAGGTTGCAAGATACGGGACTTTAAAAGGTTTAAAAAAATTAATACATGAAAAAAAGAGACAGGATATCAATCCTATACAGCTTAATGCCATTGCAAAAGAAGTGCAGAATGAATATACGCGGGCTGAATCAGAGGTGGGGATAAAGATTGACGAATTGAAAGCCAAGTGGGACAGAATAACCAGGGCAAGAACCCTTGTAAGCGAAGCAAAGGATGAATTAATAACCCACAACCTGAGATTGGTGATTAATATTGCGAAACATTATTTAGGAAGGGGATTGACTCTTCTTGATCTCATTCAGGAAGGCAATATCGGTCTTATGAGGGCGGTAGACAAGTTTGACTATCAAAAGGGGTTTAAATTCAGCACCTATGCAACATGGTGGATAAGGCAGGGAATAACAAGGGCATTAATTGATCAGACAAAAACTATCAGAGTTCCTGTACATGCAGCTGAATTTTATAACAAGGCAAACAAAGCGTCGAGAGAATTAAGACAACAACTTGGAAGAGATCCGAACAAAGAAGAAATCGCCAACAGATTGGCGGTGTCAACAGAAAAACTCGAAGAAGTATTTACGGCAGTACAGGATACCATAGCCCTTCAAACTCCGTTAGGGGATGATGATTCAACAATAGAGGATTTTATCAGTGATAAAGATAGTCCTTCCCCATACGCAATACAGAGAGTAATGATGTCACAGAGCAGATACTGAGGGTTCTTAATACGCTAACTCCTAAAGAAGCTGAGATTATAAGAATGCGATTTGGGATAGGATGTGAAAAAGACTGTACTCTTGAAGAAGTAGGGAACCATTTCTCCATTACACGTGAAAGGGTAAGACAAATAGAGGCAAAAGCATTGAGAAAACTGAAACATCCAAGCAGACGCTGTGCTCTCCAGGTATTAGTCAATTAAGCTATCGAACCTTGCCAGTCACTCCGATAGCAGGACAGTGTCAAGAATTCTTTGCACTTTCATCAGATGACAAAAAAATGCAGGATTAGGCGGTATGAAGGCCGGACAATTCTCAGCTATGGAGCGCGGCAGCGGACTAGGCTACAGATCGAGGACGACCCTGACGGAGTCCTCATCGAACATGGTTTGCTTGAACCCTAATTTTTCAGACCTGTAGAGCATCTTTGTGTTCCCCTTCAGGATTTCCATCCACATCTTCTTGATCCCCAGTTCTTTCGCTATCTTCAGGCAATGTACACAGAGCGCCTTACCAATCCCCTGGCCCTGCCACTGGTCTCCGACGATGACAGCCATCTCAGCGTTCTCCAGATCAGGCAGCTTGCTTATCCTCGCCTCGCCGATCAGGCGCTCACGTTGACCGCTCAGGATAACAGCGACAAAGGACAGCTCCCTGTCATAATCAATATTGCAGTACCTGACCAGTTCTTCATGGGAGATATCCGATGTCTTACGGAAAAATCTCAGCATGAGGGTCTGCTCGGATGAGTTCTCAAACAGTTCTTCTATGAGGGGCTCGTCTTCAGGCCGGATAGGCCGGATGATAACCCCTGGCCCATCTTTCAGCTTGAAGATATCAATATACTGATCCGGATACGGACAGATGGAAAGATGGGGGGGCAGAAATCTCCCTTGACAGGAACATATCCTTCAAGGACATCCGCCTCGAGGAGGATGCTCGCGTCGAGGAGAAATCCCTCATCCTCTGTAATATAGAACGGATTTATTTCAATCTCCTTTATCTGGGGAAAATGAATAATCAGATGGGAAAAACGGACAAGGATCTCCTCGAGGTATTTGAGGATGCTTTCATACGCCTTATATTGCACGAGGTGCCGGTAAATCTTCGTTTCACTCATCATGCGTCGTGCGAGCGACTGGTTCAGGGGCGGCAGCCCGATCGAGTAATCTTCCATGGCCTCGAGGAGAACTCCCCCTGTGCCGAACGTGATAACGGACCCGAACGTGGGGTCCTTTTTGGCGCCTATGGTAAGCTCGTACCCTTTTTTCAAAACCATCGGTTGAATGATCACCTGGGCGGTCGGGTCTTTAAAAAGGACGGTCAATCCCTTGATCTGCTGAAAGGCTTCCCTGACCGCATCCTGGTCTTTCAGATTAAGGAAAACACCGCCTGATTCCGATTTGCGCAGGATCTTCTGTGAATCGATCTTAAGGACAACAGGATAGCCGATAAAATCTGCAATCTCCACAGCCTCGTCGTCCGTTTCCACGACTTTTGTGGGGATGACCGGAAGCCCGTAGTGGAGAAACATGTCTTTTACTTCATTGAAATTCAGGAAGAGCCTTTTGTCTTCCGATACCTTTCTTACTATCTCTTCGGCCCTGTATTCATCGGGTTCAAAATCCTTGAGGATGACTTCCGGAGTTTCGAGGAGGAGGCGCAGATTGTTATCATAGCGGTACATATAGATAAAACTTCGCACCGCCTGCTCTGTGGAGACAAATGTCGGGATGCCGTTGTTATTCAGATAATCCCTCGCCTCAATAACCTGATCTTCTCCCATCCAGACCGTAAAAACAGGCTTATAGGAATGGGCCTTGCTCGCAGCGACAACTGTTTCAGCTATCTCTTTCGCCCTTGGCGCATAGGAAGGAGTGTGGATAACAAGAACAGCGTCAACTTCCTTGTCTTTCAAACAGCTTTTGACCGCCACTTCATAATCCTGGGGTGATGCATCGATAAAAAGGTCAACGGGGTTTTGGATGAGTTTCATTAACGTGAAGTGCTTTCTGAGCGTTATGATTGTTTCTTCGCTTAATGTTGCCAATTCTCCTTCCAGATTCAGCAAAGTGTCTATGGAGATGATAGCAGGCCCGCCGGAATTGGTGACAATCGCAAGGCGATTCCCCTTGGGACGACGCTGCTTGGCAAGCGATTCTGCAAGATAAAAGAGATCAAGCGTTTCATTCACTCTGATGGCGCCCGCCCGTTCAATCGCCGCATCGTAAACCTTGTCCTCGCCGGCCATATATCCCGAGTGTGTCAGCGCCACATGCGCCGAGATATCGAATTTCCCCGATTTAATGATCATGATCGGTTTGCTGGAGGCAAAACTTCTGACCGAGGTCATAAACTTTCTGCCGTTCTTGATCGATTCGATATAGATCACGATAGCCCTTGTTTCAGGGTCTACGCCGAGAAAATCGATCAGGTCAGAAAATTTGATATCGATCTTTGTACCGACAGAAATAAAGTAACTGAAGCCGATATTCTTGCTTGCAGCCCAGTCCACCAGTGCAGAGGAAAGGGTGGTACTCTGTGATATGAGGGCGATATTTCCCTTTGGAGGCAATTTGGGGAAAAGACTCGCGTTGAGATTAATGCCCGGTTTAATAAACCCCAGGGAATCGGGGCCCAACACCCTGAAACCGTACTTTGCGGAAGCCTCCTTAATTTTTACTTCAAGCGGCTCTGAGTTTTCAACTCTCTTCTTAAAGTCAAAGCAGAGGATGATTATTCCCTTCACCCCCTTGGCGCCACATTCATCAAGGATATCGGGGATTTCCTGGGGGGGGATCGCCAGTATGGCGAGATCAATTTCACGCCGGATATCGGTAATCTTCGGGTACGCCTCCACCCCCTGGACTGCTTCCACACGGGAATTCACAGGGTATACGGAACCCTTAAAGCCTTTCCCCAGAAGATTCCTGAATATGTTGTAGCCGATGGAAGATTTGTCTTCACAGGCCCCGATAACCGCAATCCTGCGGGGGTTGAAAAAATACTCGAGATTTTTTACCGACACGACAGCTCCTTTATGATATTCATTTTCAAACAGCTTATAAAAATTACATTCCTCTTTCCGTCATTCCCCGACTTGATCCGGAAATCCAGAGAAAAAGAAATCGATATATTTTACCCTTTAAAGCACAAAAAGGGTAGGAAGACCTACCCTTTTTGTGTAAATAATTTGAGCGTTAGAGAATGAAACTGGATTATCCGGTCAGGCCGGATAATGACAACTCAAGACCGCTCTCTATACTTTCCCTTTCAGAATCTCGTTGACAACAGAAGGATCGGCAAGTGTCGAGGTGTCTCCGAGGTCCTCACTGTCGCCCCGTGCAATCTTCCTCAGTATCCTCCGCATGATCTTTCCGCTCCTGGTTTTCGGCAATCCAGGGGCAAACTGTATTTTATCAGGACTTGCAATCGGCCCGATCACAGTTCTGACATGCCCCACGAGTATCTTCTTCAGTTCGGGCGTAGGGTCATACCCTTCCTTGAGGGTGACATACACATAGATGCCTTCTCCTTTGATCTCGTGCGGATATCCGACTGTTGCTGCCTCTGCAACTGCTTCATGGCTGACCAGCGCGGATTCGATTTCAGCAGTGCCGATCCTATGCCCCGAAACATTGATGACGTCGTCTATCCTGCCCATGAGCCAGAAGTCGCCGTCACCGTCCACCCGGGCGCCGTCACCGGTGAAGTACTTTCCGGGGAA
Source organism: uncultured Nitrospiraceae bacterium (assembly GCA_963718855.1). Classification (GTDB taxonomy): domain Bacteria; phylum Nitrospirota; class Thermodesulfovibrionia; order Thermodesulfovibrionales; family SM23-35; genus CAVRAA01. Next base: position 74,811 of record CAVRAA010000013.1, read on the forward strand.
GCGGGAGAAGTAGACTTCCTTGATTCTCTTGTTCTCCGGATCTCCATACGTCCCGCGGAGTATCCCGGGCCACGGCCGGTCGATACAGAGATAGCCTCCTTCATTGACTCCTGCCGGTGAGCCGTCCTCTTTCACGATTACCGGCACAAGGCCTGGAAATGGTCTGCTCGCGGAACCCGGTTTTGTGGTCATCGCGCCAGGCAACGGTGTTATCAATATCCCGCCTGTTTCAGTCTGCCACCAGGTGTCCACAATGGGCAGCTTGCCTCCTCCCACATTGTTGTGGTACCACATCCAAGCCTCTGGATTTATTGGTTCGCCCACTGTACCCAGCAGCCTCAGTGAGGAGAGGTCATGTTTTTTCACCCAGCTCTCCCCTTCTCTCATCAACGCCCTGATCGCAGTGGGCGCCGTATAAAAAATGCTTATCTTATGCTTTTCAACGATTTTCCAGAACCTGCCGGGATCAGGATAAGTCGGGATGCCTTCAAACATGAAGCTGGTGGCCCCATTGCTCAAAGGTCCGTAGACGATATAACTATGGCCCGTTACCCAGCCGATATCAGCGGTACAGAAATGGATATCTTCAGGACGATAATCGAAGATCCACTTGAAGGTGAGATTCGTGAAGAGCATATAACCGCCTACTGTGTGCAGAACCCCTTTCGGTTTTCCCGTGGAGCCGGAGGTATAGAGAATAAAGAGCGGATCCTCGGCATCCATCTGCTCGGGTTCGCAGTAGTCTTGTATATCCGGGTCATTCATCTCATCGTGCCACCAGAAATCTCTCTGCGGCTCCATGTCCACACTGCCGACCCTCTTGACCACGATCATTTTTTCTACTGTCGGACATTCCTGGACCGCCTCATCGGCATTCGACTTAAGCGGGACATATCTGCTGCCCCTGACGCCTTTGTCCGCAGTTACAACAAGCTTCGACTTGCAGTCCTGGATCCTGTCCTTAAGCGCCTGTGCGCTGAAACCGCCAAATACGATGCTGTGAATCGCGCCGATACGCGCGCAGGCAAGCATCGAAATGACAAGCTCCGGTATCATCGGCAGATAGATGGTTACTCTGTCGCCTTTCACAACGCCGTACTTTTTCAGGACATTCGCGAATCTGTTTACTTCATAATACAAGCTGCTGGTAGGTATATGTTTTATAGGTGCCGTCATCAGCTTCCCATATAATAGCTGCCTTGTTCCTTGTGGGAGTATTGATGAATCTGTCCAGGCAGTTATAGGCGGCATTCAGTTTTCCCCCAATAAACCATTTGATATACGGTTTATGGAAGTCCCAATCAGACACCTTGTCCCATTTCTTGTACCAGGACAGTTGCTTTTCCGCCATTTCCGCCCAGAACCCATCAGGGTCTTCGACCGACCTCTTGTAGAGCTTTTCGTACTCTTCCATGCTTTTGATATGGGCCTTCTCGCTGAATTCTTTTGAAGGCGGAAATGTTCTTTTTTCCGTTGACAACACATCAATGCTTTCATTTGACATCCGTTATATGTCCTCCTTTCCTGATATTGTTCAGGGCATGAACAGTATTAATCTTCAGCGCCTATTCCTATATACGATCTGATCTTTTCATCATTATATTTTGCCTCAGCCTCTTTATCGCGGCCAAAAAGTGAGAAGAGAATTCCGACAAGAAACGCCGCTCCCATAGAAAATATGCCCGGATTCTTCAGAGGGAAGATCGGCTGCGGTTTCGGTATGACTGAGGTGATGGCTTCGACCTTATCTTTGAATATCCTCGGCGATTCGGCTGCGAGGATCTGGCCTATCTGATCATTAATCTGTTTGTTGCTGTCTATGTCAGCAGGTGAAAGGGCAGCGTCTGCGGGTGGAGTCTTGATGCCTTTTTTGAGGCCATCTATCTTGCCCTTTACTGCTGCGTCTGCTGCTATTATCTCCATTGCAGCCGCTTTCCCGATCTTATTGTTTGCAGCTTCATCTTCAGGAGTCAGCGCCTGCCCCGGTGCAGCTATCTTGAGATCCTTATTGATCTTGTCAACCTTGTCCTTTACATCCCAGGCTGCCTTTTCACTCTTATGAACGATATCAACCCAGACAGTAGGGCTCAGTATGATAAGGACTGTAGCAAGGATAAGACCGGTATAGATACTTGCTACCGCACCCTTTGTCGTGAATCTCCTCCACAAGATTGACATCGCCAGTGCAGGGAAATTGGCGCTCGCCGCAATAGCAAATGTCAATCCGACAAGGAAGGCGACGTTCTGTCCTTTGAATAGCATCGCGAGGAGCATTGCAGTAACGCCGAGGCCTACAGTCGCCATCTTTGCAACCTTAACCTCTTCTTTCTCCGCTGCCTGCCCCCTCCTTATGACTCCGACATACAGGTCATGTGAGAAGGCAGATGCGCCTGCAAGGGTGAGTCCTGAAACAACCGCGAGTATTGTGGCAAACGCAACTGCTGCAAGGAATCCAAGGAACAGGTTTCCACCGAGAGCTTCTGCAAGCAGAGGACCTGCCATGTTCCCGCCTTTATCTATGCTCATGATCAGTTTCTGGCCCACGATTACTGCTGCGCCAAAACCTATGGTAACGGTAAGGATGTAGAAATATCCGATAAATCCTGTAGCAAAAAAGACTGATTTTCTTGCTGCTCTGGCATCAGGCACCGTAAAAAACCTCATCAATATGTGAGGCAGCCCGGCAGTTCCGAACATGAGGGCAAGTCCCAGCGAAAATGCATCGAGCGGACTCGTTATCAGACCTCCGGGTTCAAGAAATTTATTCGTATAGAGCGCTTCGGCCTGACTGAAAAGCTCACCGTAGCTGAAACCAAACTTGTACATAGTCATAATGACAAGAATCGTTGCGCCACCAAGAAGCAGGCATGCCTTAATAATCTGGACCCATGTAGTTGCGATCATTCCGCCAAAGAGAACATAGGAGATCATCAGGGTGCCGACTATCAGAACAGCAACCTCAAATGGTATGCCGAACATCAGCCTGATAAGTGTCCCTGCTCCTACCATCTGTGCAATGAGATAGGTAAGGACTACTACCAGCGAACCTGTGGCGGCAGCAGCCCTTATCGGCCTCTGGTTCAACCTGTATGCAACGACATCGGCAAAGGTATACTTGCCGAGGTTTCTCAGAGGCTCGGAGATCAGGAACATGATGATCGGCCAACCTACAAGCCATCCGACTGAGTAAATAAGGCCGTCATATCCTTTTGTCGAGACCAATCCTGCTATCCCCAGGAATGAAGCTGCGCTCATGTAATCACCTGCAAGCGCAAGCCCGTTCTGGAAACCGGTAACACTCCGTCCCGCAGCATAGAAATCCTTTGTAGTCCTTGTCCTTTTTGCCGCCCAGTACGTAATCCCGAGTGTGGAGATGACAAATACGACAAAAAACATTACGGCGACAGGATTAAACTGTCCTATAATCGTCTGTGTCGATTGTGGCATCATTATCCTCCTATCTTTTCTTTAACTTTTTTGACAAGAACATCGTATTTGTTGTTAGCCCAAAAGATGTAAATCCCTGTAAACACCCAGGAGAAAAAGATGGTGCCGACTGCGATAGGTATCCCAATCGTTATTGCACCGGAAAACTTCTGGGCAAGATAGGGTTTGTTAAAGGCGATCAGGGCAATAAACCCGAAATAGAGGACTAACTCCAGGACAGTGAGGATTACTGATATGGTATTTTTCTGACTGGACAGTGATTTGAAATCACTATCTTCGAGGATTTCTTCCGTGGTTTTCTTGATACTCTTGCCGCTCATATTGCTCATTGTTAACCCCCCTCCTCATTCTTTCTTTTTGAACACTAAAAGTTGCTTATTTCACCTGATAGTTTTTGTTTATCACCTCCTTCTAAAGGATGGCCTATCTTCAACAGGTCTCCTATACAGGTTATCCCCGATATCGATAAGAACCGGCATAAAACGCTGCAGCAATTGTGCAGTGATGAACGCATCAACGAGTGCATCGTGCGCGCCGCGAACTGCGATACTGAAACATTGTGCTATTTCGTACAGCGATGTATCTCTCGGGGAAGCGGAGAAACAGGTGCGGGCAGGCACCTTTTTTCTCAGCCATTCATAGACCTTATAGGTATCCAGAGCAGGGTTGTGCATGGAATCCCCGAACATTCTCTTCATTTCTTTGTTGAGGAACAACAAGTCTATTGATACGCAATGTCCGACAATGATATCAGCATCGCAGAATTCAAGGAACTCCGCGAGGATCGCATCGATATTCGGCTTTTCGACTACATCTGATGGTGTGATTTCATGCACTACAACGCTTTTAGGCCTGAATTCCGTCTCGGGTTTTATCAGCTGATAGAAGCTGTTGGCGAGTTCTATCCGCGCGCCATTCATCCGGACTGCTCCAATAGAGAGTATAGAATCCTTTTTCTCATTCAGCCCTGTGAGCTCAGTATCAATAACGGTATAGCGTATATCTGTAATCGGCAGGCTCTCATCAATGGTTAATGGCGCCTGTTTTTTTGATTTTAGAAATTCCAGCATATCGTTTACCAGATCATGGCCTTATATCGCTCAATAATCAAATCCTGGATCTTTGATATGAGCTGAAATGTCTCTTTTGCGATCCTTTTTTCAAGATTGCTCAGAGCATTCGGATCGATAAAATTATTAATCTCTTTGCCCTCTTTCATCTGCTCAAACTGGTGCTTGAATCCTCAGCATCATGATGAATTCAAAGGAATGTATCAGCTCGTCGGCGTATTCCTTTATAATCGTATGCTTATCCCTAAGGATATTTATCCGGTCTATCGTAGATGTTTCCCTGATGCCTTTTTCGAGTGCAAAAAGCCTGACTAAATCGACTAAGGGGCCGAGGCCTTTTACCTTCAAATTCAGTTTATCTTTATGCTCGCCGCTTTTTTCAACCACAAAGGTCTTGAGAAAACCGATCGGCGGCCTGTTCTTGATTGCCAGATTGGCGATATAGCCGAGAAATATTTTTTTATCTTTCACCATCGAGAGGGTAAAATCCCTCAGCCAGTCCAGAAGCCTTGTCTCTCCATAGACAGCCCTGACATCAAAAAATATAACGGAATTCATAACTGCCTCCGCCGTTGGTGTGGATATCCAGTTTGTAAAATATCTTCTCCATACATGCAAAGGCTGACGCCACATAGGATTGGTGGCCATGAAATCTGCCGGGCATAACGGAAAGCCACACTTCAGCAAACCATCCCTTATAAAAAAGGTAAAATCCCTGAAATACTCTTCTGCTGCTTTTTCCATTTCAGCATCAGCCGGATCGTGATAAATGAGCGCATTATCCTGGTCTGTCTTAAAGGTCTGTTCCTTGCGGCCTTCACTGCCAAACCCGACCCAGCAGTAGGGCACCGGCGGCTCACCAAAACGTTCTTCCGCAATCTCGATGATTTTGCGGACAAGTCTGTCATTTATCTCGGAAATAATCCTTGTAATGCTGCTTGCCTTTACCCCTTCACTGAGCAGCAAGCCAACAATGCTATTGATTCTTGTTGATACAGGTATTAAGGTGTCAACGGTGCTCTGGCTTTCAATATCCTTAACAATCGACAAAGGAGATGTGCCCTGGATAAGCATGAGATCATGGTTGGTTAAAATACCCTTGAGTTTGTCATCTTTCATAACAAGAAGGTGATGCACATTATGCTTGACCATCTTTAAGATTGCTTCAAAGCAGTATTCTTTGACATCTGATCTCACATGAGGAATACTCATAATATCGCTGACCGGAGACTGACAGTCCTTTCCCTTTGACACTACCTTGTCTCTTAGATCTCTGTCTGTAATTATCCCGGAGGGGAGACCTTTCGCATCAACCAGGATCAGGGAACTTATCCTGTAATTGGCCATTATTTCAGCAGCCTCCTGAATAGATATATTCTGGGAAGCCTGTATCACTCCTTTGGAACAAAGTTCTCCAACAGGCATAGTGAAAAGGATTTTATCACCGCCTCCGTAAGCCAGATTTTTGTCCTGGATCTCTTTGAAGGTTTTATCTAAATATTTACTGAGGAAAGATTTATTAAAAAATTCCCTGACAGCAGGATTTGAGTATAAAAGATTCTGTATCGTCTCCCGTTTCAGAAGATAACAGATTGTGTCATCTATTGCTATAACATTAGCCCTTGCCTTTTTGCCGCCGAATATCAGCAGATAGCCAATTAAATCTCCCTCTCCCCTGTAATCAACAAACACATCTTCATTCTCGTTTGTGATAAAGACTTTTACTTCCCCTTTTTTGATGATATAGAGATACTCCGGCGCAGGTCCTCCCTGCTTCTGAACAAATGTCCCTTTTGGATAAAATTCCATTGAGATACCGCTTGTTATATCTTTTAACGTGCTGTCGTCAAGGAACTGAAAAGGAGGCACCTTTCTTATGAAATCTATGACATCTTCAATAATCATCTTATGTACGCAGTGTTCCGGGGGGGATTTTTTGGGGGCAATAACTGACTATGTTTTTTAGGCTTCCTATCATACAATATCAGTATAAAAAAGCCTCTGTATTGGGGAAAGTGTTCTTTCAACACCCCTATGGCCCAATACGGGAGGCCTTGGTACGGAGTAATATAACAAAAAATTATTTGTAAATGCAATTTTTTTATAAATGATCGCCGCTATTTCGGAGGCCCTGAAAAAATACAGGCGATCAGGAATCTGCCGGTAAAAAAATAACTACCGCTCAGAGGAAAAATATCTTTATAATGATACATTAAAAAGGTTGCAGGAAAGCATAAGGAGGTGCTGCCATGCCTGAGATAAAAAGAATCGGCGTAATAACCAGCGGCGGAGATTGCGGGGGTCTGAATGCAGTCATCAAAGGGGTCGCACGTGAAGCGTACGCATTAGGGATTGAATCGGTTGTCATCCCCCACGGCTATGCAGGGCTTTACAACCTTACAAAAATGGATGCGGTCGTTGTTCTCAATGCCGAGAGAGTGAGCAAGATCGAGGCATCGCTTGCGGGTTCAGAGGCAGGGCACTCACGGGTGAAGATCAGTAAAATAGCCGACCCGGAGAAATATCAGAAGATAAAGGACGGATTGAAGAAGTTCGCCATTGACGCTCTCGTCATCAGCGGAGGCGATGATACCGGGAGCGTTGTCGTGGACCTTTCATCCCAGGGCATTCCCTGTATCCATGTCCCGAAGACGATGGACCTTGATCTCCAGTCATACAGCGTAGGCGGCGATTCAGCTATCAACAGGATTGCGGTTTTCGCGAGAGACCTGAAAACAACGGGCATGAGCCATAACCGGATACTTGTCATAGAGGTTTTCGGCAGGTATGTCGGGCATACCGCTTTTCGCGGCGGCGTCGGCGCCGAAGCCGACGCTATTCTGCTGCCCGAGGTCCCGGTTGATTTCGATGTGCTCTTCGAACATATGAAGATGACGTATTTTGCACGAATCGAACGGAGCGACGTAAAGGCAGGGACCTACATCATTGTTGTTGCAGAGGGAATCAGGAATGCAAATGGTGAAATGCTGTACGATGAATCCATCCCGCCTGATGCCTTCGGCCACAAGAAACTTGCCGGTGCGGGGAAATATGTGCGGCAGCAGCTTGAAAAGAGGCTCAAGGTTGATCCTGCGGTGAGAGAATTCATGCAGAAGATGGGCATGTTTGCCCCGGGCGTCTATGAAGTGCCCGAGGTGCGGGAGGTGACTCCGGGGCATCTCGTGCGCGCGGGTCATTCCTCGGCGCGTGATGTCAATTTCGGGTACAAAGCCGGCGCAGCAGCCGTCTTTCTCCTGCTTGAAGGAAAAACCGGCAATACCGTCGTAAATGTTGACGGCAACAGGATTTACTACAAGGCGACTGCTGAAGTGATAAAACGGAGAGAAGTAAACGTCGACGAGATTGCCATATTCGAGAGCCTGGGGACCTGTTTCGGAAGAAAGCCTGAGAAATTCGTCTATGAAATTGTCGAACAGAAAGGACGCATCGAAAGGCATCTGTAAAAAAATGCCAGTTCAGGACGGGAACCTTTGAGGAGTCCATATATAAACTATAATTATTAAAAAGAAAAAGAGGTATGTATCCTCATTCGGACTTCATTTCATTCTTTGTTCCTTCAGGGGCAATCGGCCCCGTGGAAAAAATAATTTTGTCAAATGTACGGTTGAGCGTTTTACTCTCAAAATTTACCATTTCAACTCCGGGCTTGAAGGACATGCTCTGCCCCACGACAATTTTCATTTTGTAGACCGCTACCCATATCTTTTTATCGTTCTTCTCAAGGCACACATACGAGTATCTTCCACTGTCCATTGTTTCCACCACCTTACCCGATAATGCAGGTTTGTCTTTGATGTTTTCTGTAGCCTGGTCGGCAGAAATGCTTCTCTCAGTGGTGAGAAACACAACACTTAAAACCATAATTGCTGCCATTGCTAATCGTTTCATGCCATTTCTCCTTATATTACACTGAATTCATGAATTCTGAGTACTACCCGCATAGGTCGAGCATCTTATTGAATCTCCTTCATAATCCGCGCTCCCGACGAAGTCCCTATCCGCGTGGCGCCTGCTTCGATAAGATCGACGACCTGTTTCAATGTCCTGATCCCGCCTGCTGCTTTGATTCCCGCTCTGTCTCCGACAATGCTTTTTATGAGACGGACATCTTCTATCTCCGCTCCCTTCGGGCCAAAGCCGGTTGATGTCTTGATGAACTCCGCACCAGCGTTGAGGGCAATCATCACGGCTTTGTTCTTTTCGTCCTCATTGAGGCAGCAGGTCTCGATTATCGCTTTATGGATGAGTTCCCTCGTCGCCATGATCACATCCGAAAGGTCTTTTCGAACTGTCTTCCAGTCATCGGACTTCAGGGCTCCGATATTGACCACAATGTCCAACTCATCGGCTCCGAGGGAAGCAACATTCATAGCCTCATATACTTTCACGTCCGTCAGGGTCGCCCCAAGTGGGAACCCTATAACAGTTGTGACCTTTACTGCGCTGTCAATAAGATATTCCTTTACGCTCTTTACAAAAGACGGATTAATACAGACAGAATAGAAACCGAAATCGAGTGCTTCCTTGCAAAGATTCTCTATATCTCCATGAGTGGCATCAGGCCTGAGCAATGTGTGGTCGATGGACCTGGCAATGATTTCCCTGTTTAACACGCCGGACTCTTAGCCTCTTTCATGCATAATTTTTTCATATAGAGCCAGGGCATGGAATTGAGCGGATTTATTTTGCCGATAGACATACAGTGTTTCCCTGATAATAAAGAGGCAAAATACCTCGGAGGTCGTAGACCGAGAATGAGCGAAAATATTATGTCCTGTCTCGATAAGCATTGCGTTTCAAAACTAAGACTCAGTCGTTCTGTCCCCAAATGGAAGGCCCTTCTGCCCTGACATTCGCAACGTAGGCATTCACTTCCTGCCGGTAGAATGTCCGCAAGAGTTTGGCTATCTTGCCGACAGGGTAATGTTGTGAATCGACCTTGGATACCGGCATGACTTCCATCGTCGTATTTGTGACAAAGACTTCTTCCGCAGAATAAAGGGCTGCTCTGGTGAACGCGCCTTCCTTCACGCTCAGCCCTTCTCTGCCGGCAAGCTCAATGACTATCCCTCTCGTAATGCCGTCCAGGATTCCGCATGCCAATGACGGCGTACAGACGACACCGTCTTTATAAAAAAACAGATTACAGATAGTCCCCTCAGTGAGTTTTCCTCGCGCATTCAGCATGACCGCCTCATACGCCCCCTGCTTTTTGGCTTCGATCTTTGCGAGGATGTTATTGAGAAAGTTCAGGGATTTTATCTGGGGATTAACTGCTTCTTTCAGATTCCTTCTCGTATTCGGGATGATGAGGCTGATGCCGTTTTCGTAATATGCCTTCGGGTATTCCCTGAGTTCCTGTGCAATAATGGCAACTGTCGGCTGCGGGCAAAGGTCCGGATCGAGGCCGAGCTCTCCCTGCCCCCTCGATATCGTCAACCTCACATAGGCGTTCCCCAACGCGTTGGCGATGAGGGTTTCGTATATAGCGATTTTCAGGCCGTCTGCGTCAAGGGGAATCGTCAGCCCGATGAGAGATGCTGAGCGACGGAGTCTTTGCAGGTGCTCATCGAGCATAAAGATGACCCTGTCATAGACCCTCATCGTTTCATATATGCCGTCGCCGTAGAGAAACCCATGATCGAAGATGGAGACGAGCGCTTCCTCTGAAGGAACGATTTTACCGTTCAGATAGACATGCATAGTTCAATTATACCATTTGAACGTTGCCACGTAATGAGCTCAACTTGGGAATGGGAGATCCTTTGCGCGGATTTTTTTGCCGATAGTCGAGCAGAAATCTGAAAGAAAAGAGGCAAAAGCCTCGGAGGCCCCGAACGCTTTCCCGAAAGCGTTCGGGGCCGAGAATGAGCGCAAAGGGTCTCCCATTCCCAAAAAGCATGAGGGGGGCGGCTACCTCCTGAAATTCCATTGCCGGGAGAGATACTTCTCTTCAAGTGCCCGGGCCAGCGAGAGTTCTTCCTTAGAGAGGGCATCCAGACTCCATTGTATATTGAAGGTCTCTTCAAACGAGAGCCTGACGGCATTTCTGAATTTACCGGCATCAAGATCAGGAACTATCTCTGCCAATCCCGCCATTGTCCTTCCCGTATCTTTCAATCCGAACACCCTGCTGATGTTATCCCTGTCAAGAGAGAAAGGGATGGATCCCTGCTGAAGAAGGCCGGAAGGCCAGCGCTTTTGTGCTGAACCGATGACCTTCATCTTTTGTATTGTGAGTTCTCCATAGGAAACTGACTGAAAACAAAGCGGGCTTTTAAGCGATAAGCAGTGTGTTCTGCTCTTCAGTGTTAACTCAGGCGACATCCCTGCCCTAATGAACGCCCCATAAAATGCCGCGCTGATCCTCCGGTAACTGTCGAGCAGACCACCGGCGAACTGTCCCTTTGTCCTCACGGAAAAACTGTACGTCATTTCATCTGCATGGAGGATTCCGCGGCCTCCGGTTATTCTCCTGACCACCGGGATTCTCTTCAGCATGCAATAGTCGAAATCGATTTCGCTTAACTTCTGAAAATACCCTATGGTTACCGAAGGGGAGGCCCAACCGTAGAACCGGAGGGTTGGAGGCGCAGTTTCCCTCCTCACGGACAGGGAGATCGCCTCATCCACTGCCATGTTATACTCCGCACTGCCTTGACCGGTATCTATAAAACGCCACAGCTCTCTCACAAAAAACTATAACCATTCTTTCCTGTTTTGAGCAATGATCGGAGCGTGTCAGGGCAACGTGTTGCCAATGAAAATTTTTATGTGCTATGCTTATAAGTAAGCTCATTAAGGAGAAATACCCATTGAAGAACTCCAGATTAATAAGGCCTTATACGGTTTTCGCGAAAACATTATTTTTTCTTTTTTCTATCACCCTTTTCCTGTTTTCTTCCGCGTCTGCCGGAGATGTTGACGACAAAATCGCCGGAATCCAGAAGGCGTATGAGAATATCAAGGATATGAGCGGCGACTTTGTCCAGAAAAGCTTTATTAAAGATTTGAAGCGCACCGAAACCTTCAAAGGCCAGTTCTTCATCAAGAGGCCGATGAAGATGAAGTGGAGCTATAAGGGGGATAACGCTCAGGACGTGCTCATCAATAATGACCTGATCACCATCTACCAGAAAAAAGAAAAACAGGCATTCAAGGGAACATTTGACAGAGATACGTATGGGCAGGCGCCGATAGCCCTTTTAAGCGGTTTCGGGAATATCCGGGAGGAGTTTGTTGTATCGGATCAGAAAGGAAAGATTGTTCTCAAACCAAAAAAACCCATGGGAGAGATTATCTCGATAGAGATCGAGACGGCGGAAGGAGAATTTCCGATCAAATCGTTCACCATAAATGATTCATTCTCAAACAGGATCGAGATGACCCTGAAAGACGTCAGGATTAATTCCGGCTTGAAAGACACTTTTTTTGAACTCACACTGCCGAAAGGCGTAACCGTGTTCGAGCAGTAATGAATTCGTGCTTATCCTCGGCATAGACACTTCCTGCGACGATACGTCCGCTTCCGTCGTTGCAAACGGAATAACAATACTCTCCAACAGCATCTCGAATCAGTCAGAGATACACAGGAAATATGGCGGCATCGTACCCGAACTCGCATCGCGAAGACATATCGAGATGATATGGCCTATCGTTGACGAAGCCCTCACGACCGCCGGCATCCATTGGAAAGATTTGTCCGGAATCGCCGTATGCTACGGACCCGGACTGATCGGTTCCCTGCTCGTGGGCTGCTCCTTTGCAAAAGCACTTTGTTATTCAACAGGGGTACCCCTGATCGCCGTAAACCATATCGAGGGCCACGTTTTTTCTGCGTTCCTCGAAAAAAGCAGCTTGTCTTTCCCTTTCATCTCCCTGATCGTCTCAGGCGGCCATACCTGTCTCTATCAGGTCGATGACTTCGGGGCATACAGGGAACTCGGGAAAACCCGCGACGATGCCGCAGGAGAGGCATACGACAAGATATCGAAACTCCTCGGCCTGGGATATCCCGGCGGGCCGGCCATCGATCAGCTTGCGGGCAAAGGGAATCCGAAGGCGATAGATTTTCCGAGGGCATACCTGCCGGACTCTCTCGATTTCAGTTTCAGCGGCCTGAAAACAGCGGTATTGAACTTTGTGAAGCAGCAGGGGGCAGAGAACATTGAGCAAAGAAAGCACGATATCGCAGCTTCTTTCCAGGCAGCTGTGGTCGATGTGCTTGTGAGAAAAACAGAATGGGCGATAAAAAAAATGCACCTTCGAAGAGTCACACTATCGGGGGGAGTGGCCGCAAATAGCGAGCTGAGAAAGAGGATGAAGGCGATGGCGAAAGAAAGAGATGTCGAACTCTCCATGCCTTCCTTTTCCTTATGCACCGACAATGCCGCCATGATTGCTGCAGCGGGCTATTATCATCTCAAAAAGGGAGACGTCGCAGGCCTTGACCTGAACCCCCGGGCATATTTACCGTTGTAGCCGGGCTGGACCGAATTCTTTTATGACGAGTAGCCGCAGGCTTCAGCCTGCGCCCGGGCCGCAACCTAAAGGTTGCGGCTACACCTTTTCACTGAATTTCACTACAGAAGGCTGTTAACGCGGGACCTTCCTGCGACGGAGCAGTGCAAATCCGGCAAGCGCGGCGAGAACCATGAGGATGCTGATTCCCTGAGATACCGAGACAGGTCCCACAAGGAACCCTCTCGCCGTATCTCCCCTGAAGAATTCCACGATGAACCTGAGGATTCCATAGAGCAGCAGGTAGGTCATGAAAAGCTGTCCATCAAATTTTTTGTATCTGATGAGGGCGACAAGGATGAAGAAATTCATGAACTCCCCTGCGGATTCATACAGCTGTACGGGATGCAATGCGACATTGAGCGGGGCGAGACATTCGGGGTTGGTAAAGACGATACTCCACGGAAGGGCCTCGGAAATTGTTCCATAACAGCAGCCAGCTGCAAAGCAGCCGAGTCTCCCAAAAGCATGGCCGATGGCAATAGAGGGCGCGAATATGTCTGCAGTGCTCCAGAGACCGAGACCCGCCTTTTTTATATACCAGACGGCGGTCGGGAGCGCAAGCAGTACCCCGCCATAAAACACCAGCCCTCCTTCCCAGATCTTGAAGATATCGAGGGGATTTGCGAGGTAGTGCCCTGCGTTGATGACGATAAAAAGCAGTCGCGAACCTATGATGGCAGCAAGCAGGATATAAAAACTGAGGTCAATAATCCTGTCCGTCGAAATGCCTTCTTTTTTTGCCTGCCATACGGCAAAACCGATTCCGGCGAGGAATCCCAGAGCCACAAGGAAGCCATAGGTGTGTATCGTTAACGGTCCTAACCGGACCAATACAGGATGCATCCCTTATAATAGCACAGGCTGACGGAGTATCAAGCGCCCTGTAATGCTGTGATATAATCATCCATGGACACGGTCGAAAAGCTTAAAGTGCTTTCCGAAGATTCTCGGTACGATTTGGCCTGCGCATGCGGCACGGCAAAGGATGAACACCGCAAAAGAGGGCAGGACGGCAGATGGCTTTATCCCGTCGCCCTACCGCAGGGCGGCTATACCGTGCTTCTCAAGACGCTCCTCTCAAATGCCTGTCACAACGACTGCAGATATTGCCCCCTCCGTTCAGATACCAATGTGCAGCGCTGCACGCTCCGGCCCGAAGAGGTGGCCAGCACCTTCATGGAATATTTTCTGAGGAAGAAGGTCTTCGGCCTTTTTCTGAGCTCTGCCGTGATCAATACTCCGGATTACACAATGGATAAAATCAATGCCGTTGCACGCCTCCTCAGGAATAAACACCGGTTCAGGGGGTATATACATCTCAAAGTCATCCCCGGTGCCTCCGATGCAGCAGTTGAAGACGCCCTTTCATTAGCGACCGCAGTTTCGCTCAATATCGAGACACCGGGCAAACAGCATTTTACTGTCCTTTCTGATAAAAAAGACTACGACAGAGACATCATCCGCCCCCTGAAACTGATGGGAAAACTCACAGGCAGAGGGATGCGTTTTTCGAAGGTCAAATGCACCACGCAGTTCATCGTCGGCGCCTCCGATGAGAAAGACTCGGAGATCGTACGATATATGTTCGGGCTGTACAATAAAATGAACTTCAAGCGTGTCTATTTTTCAGCCTATCAGAAAGGCCTCGGGCATCCCGCAATCCCCGGAGAAAAGCAATTCCTTACAAGCCCTGAAACACCGTTCATGCGCGAGCACCGACTCTATCAGGTCGATTTTCTCATCCGCAAATACGGATTTAACAGCGAGGATATCTTTCTCGATGAAACAGGGAACCTGAGGCTCGACAAAGATCCCAAAGAACTCTGGGCAGACAACCATCCTGAATTTTTCCCGGTAAGGATCAATACATCGGATAAAGAGGCCTTACTGAGAGTGCCCGGCCTCGGGCCCGAAACAGTCAAAAGGTTACTCAAAACTCGTTGTGAAAAAAAGATCAACCGTATTGAGGATATTGGGATAAAGGGGAAGAGACTGGACAAGATAAAGAGCTACGCGATTTGCGAATGAGATCGGGGGTAATTGACACTACTTGATTTTTCGGACAGTGTTCGATCAGGCCTTTTCTTTTTAAATTTTCCTCCAGAATGTGGTGCATTCTGGTGCAGAATGGTGTATAATTATTCTATGGATACAATTGATAAAGCGGTCCGCCAGAGCGTCTCTCTCCCTTCTCCGCTGGCCAAGCGAGTGAAGGCCTTGGCAAAAAATCGAAAAGTGAGTTCGAATCGAATACTCGTAGAACTCGTTGAAACCGGATTGCGATCAAAAGAAGAGGAGAAACGCAGATTCTTCGAATTGGCGGATCGATTAAGCACATCAACAGACGCGAAAGAACAGCGGGAATTGAAGGAAAAACTTGCCCGAATGACTTTCGGAGAATGAGTGCCGAAGATCAGGTGGACCAATCTTCCTCCCGCTCTCCGCGATCACATCTTCGACCGGCTTCGAGAGCGGCAAATCACCGCCGAAGATCTCTACCAGCTGAAACTTTGGAGAGAATCTGGGCCCGAAGCTCCGGATGGCGATTGGTATAAAGATTTCGGCTCATTCAAAGTCTGCGGCAGGGGAAAGTATCCAAAGACTTTCCTTCTTCGAGGGCAATCTGCCGAGGGCCAAGAATTGTAAATTACAGCCTCTGTTCCGATGGTATCCGACAGGTCAAGTTCAGACTTTTACAAAATGAGGATGGACAACAATGAATATGAATCAAACCAAACGCTTATGATGCCTAATGTAGCTTTCCCCTTCTTCCTGAACACAACACTTTTTGGAGTGCCGACAGAGATGTGCAGTGCACATGGTAGTGAACACATTGAGCAATGCCTATCCCTATTTCTTTCCGGATCAAACTAACAACCTGATACTCCAGTGATAAGAGCAAATCTTTTTTCAAAAGTCTGATTTGTTAATAGCTCACTTCAATTCGATAATAATTCACTTCCCCCTCCCTAGGTAGGATGGACTATGAAAAGAGTTTGTAGCACAATAGGGTTAAGGTATCCAGACACATGTAGAAGAACGGCGCTGCACGACAAATACAAAGGGAGGCACTGGAAGCGGTAAAGGTTAAAGATAATCCAGCAAAGGATTAGTTAGTAGAACAAAGGAGGATATTCTTAAATGGATAAAAGAAAAGAGAATCGAATTGAAAAACAACTCTACGCCGTAATGCGTGTTGAATCAAAAATGGTTCGTGGCTTATTGACCGATTGTTCTGAAAACGGCCTTTTCATAAAATGTAACCAGGATTTCCCCATAGGGACTGTGATTGATATTGAGATATTTATGCCAGATAACAATAATGCACTTCTTAAAGGTATTGTAAGAAGAAAGATAGAGATGCCCGAGTCTCACAGAAAGTATGGATTAGGAATAGAACTTATCAAAAAAGATGTAAGATACGTAATATTTTTAGCATCTTCTCTGCATGAACCTATGCTACAAGCCCGCACAAATGTCGGATCAGCAGCAATGCAGCGCTGAAGGATAAAACGATGTCCTATACGCCTGAAGCAAAAGACATGAGACAATATAAGAGATACAAAATGGATGAAACGGAAATCCACGTCCAACTGGCATTCGCTAATGAGGTGAAAATTCATAATATCAGTTTGGGGGGCATATCGCTTAAGGCAGATAGAAGAATAAATATCGGTAAAGAATATCTCCTAAAATTAGAGTATAAGAAGAGTGAAATAACAACAAAAGGTATCGTTGTATGGTCTTTATTGAGTAACTCACAAGCGGACTCGAAAGGCAATATCATTCCAATATATTCATATGGTTTGAAATTCACCAATGACACCAAGGAGCAGATAAATAGCTTTATAGCCTCTATCGAAGAAAATAAAAAGGAAGCTGATAAACAGAGAGGTGTCGATGTTCAGGCGAGTGAATTTATTGATCTCTCAGTGCAATTTAAAGAAATACTGGAAGTTTTTAAATGATAAGAAAAAAACATGGATGAATTAACCACTTCCACTGCCCAATCAAAGCAAGAACGTATTCTCGTCGTTGATGATGATATGTTGTTACTTGATACCATCCACAGCGGGCTTTCTTTAAGAGGTTACCAGTGTAAAACTGCGATGAGTGCGAATAGTGCTCTTGAACTATTAGCCAGAGACGTATTTGATATCATGGTAATTGATATTGTTCTGCCCGATATGGAGGGATTTGAACTCTGTGCAAAAGTAAGAAAAATGAAGCCTGACATGGCAATTATCTTAATGACGGGGTTTATTGATGAGTTTTCCTATGAAGATGCGATAAAGGCAGGCGCATCAGATTTTATCAAAAAGCCCTTTAGTGTGACAGAGCTTATTGCACGAATTGAGCACGCCAAGAGGCTTGAAAGATTGCATGACATATCACTCCATGATGAGCTTACTGGTCTATACAACCGTCGGGGTTTTTTCACTTTGGCGGAACATTTACTCAAGACGGCTAAGCGTCGGCAGAAGGGGTTATTCATGCTTTATAGCGACCTCGATGGTTTGAAGAGAATTAATGATGTTTTGGGACATCAAAAAGGAGACTGGGCATTAATAGATACTGCGAACATACTTCAAGAAACATTTCGCGGCTCTGACATTATCGCGCGTATTGGCGGGGATGAGTTTGTAGTAATGCCGATAGAAACCGAAGGCAACAATCTGGGAATCGTTATTAATCGTTTCCAAAAAGCAGTAGAAATGGATAATGCAAAGACTAAGCGTGACTATACGCTGTCAATCAGCACAGGCACAGCGTACTTTGACCCTTTGTCGCCTTGTACTATTGATGAACTCCTGTCTCAGGCGGACAAAGCAATGTATGCGGAGAAAAAGAACAAGTAGCATGCTCATGGGGTAAATTATGAAGCTAAAACGTTACTTTTATGATAATGTTAATTGATTAAGCGTTTACTGAGAACGCAGAGGCTGAAAAACTAAAGATATGTCAGAGAGAAAAAGCAAAAACCTTCTCTATTTGTCAATTATTCTGTTTCTTGCTATTTTCCTTACCTTCTTTAATTTAACCTTAAAATTTATAACGCGTATCGGGGACTTTGTAAGTCTATACACCCGCTTTCCTGGTACCGAATTTATCATCAATTTTTCGTTTCTTTTTTTAATGGGGCTTCTCTTGCTGTCATACCGTCGCTGGAAACAGGAGTTCAACGAACGAAAGAAAGATGAGGAAGCGCTCCTTTCACTGAGGAAAGCCGTAGAGAATATGCAGATAGGTCTTACTATCACTAACGCTGAAGGAAAGATAATTTATACGAATCCGACTGACGCTCACCTGCACGGTTACAGTGTAGAAGAATTGATCGGCAAAGAAGCTAATATCTTCAGTCCTCCCGAAATAAGGAACCCGAAGACACAACCTCTGCGGAAGAGATTTAGACGTGAAAGCATGAACGTGAGAAAAGATGGCAGCCTATTCCCCGTCTATTTAATGTCGGATCTGGTTATGAATCCCGAGGGGAACGTTTTCGCTACCGTCACCACCTGTGAAGACATTTCTGAGCGCAAGAGAAATGAGGAAACGATTGATAAGCTGGCTTTTTATGATGTACTGACAGGCCTCCCCAATCGTGCATTATTCAATGACCGGTTAAAACAGGAACTGGCAAAGGCACGCAGAGATCATCAATTATTAGCTATTGTGTTTATAGACTTGGATCGTTTCAAAGTCATAAACGACACCTTTGGGCATACTACGGGAGACATGTTTCTTAAAGCCGTGTCAGAGCGCCTAAAAGGTATTGTGCGGGAAGGTGATACAGTCAGTCGTCCGGGAGGGGATGAATTCCTCTTGTTATTTCCTGATATAGCAAATGTTGAAGCTGTTACGTTAATTATTAAGAAAATTATTAATAAATTATCAGAGGTATTTATTTTATCGGATAAGGAACTCTTTATTACAGCGAGCATCGGAGTTAGTGTTTTTCCCGACAATGGGAATGATGCAGAAACCATCATAAAGCAGGCAGATACGGCAATGTACTATGCGAAGGGACAGGGCAGAAACAACTACCAGTTCTATACACCGGCAATTAGTACAACCTCTGCTGAGAAAATCAAAATGGAAAGCAATCTCCGCAAGGCACTCCTCCAGAACGAGTTGATGTTGTATTATCAACCGCAAGTAGATTTGAGGAAAGGGAAAATCATTGGGGCAGAAGTATTGCTCCGTTGGCAAAATGAGGAATTTGGTTTCATCCCCCCAAGCCGGTTCATTCCGTTAGCGGAGGAAACGGGCCTTATTAACTCTATAGGTGAATGGGTGCTTCGCTCTGCGTGCACACAAACGAAAGCGTGGCAGGAGGCCGGTTATCCAGCAATTGTCATGTCTGTGAATGTTTCGATGTATCAGTTCAAGGACAAATCTTTTCTCACATTACTGAGAGATGTTCTACAGGAGACAAGGTTGGACCCACAGCATTTAGTGCTTGAACTTACCGAAAGCGCTCTTATGGAGAATTCAGCTTTGACTGTCTCAATGTTTAAAGAGTTGAAATCGTTTGGAATAGACATTGCAATTGATGATTTTGGCACAGGATATTCATCATTAAGCTATCTGAAATATCTCCCTTTGAGCAGGGTAAAACTGGATCAATCCTTTGTACAGTCAGTAACAATAAATCCTAATGATGAAGCAATTTCCAAAGCAGTAATTGCAATGGCGCACAGTCTGAACTTGAAAGTTGTTGCTGAAGGAATAGAAAATGTTGATCAATTATCTTTTTTACGATCACTTCAATGTGATGAAGGCCAAGGCTTTTTGTTCAGCAAACCAGTACCGGAAAATGAATTTAAGAAATTACTCACGACATATAAAGACAAAAGTTGGGTAGATAAGTATTCTTAATTGAACACTCATTTCATGGTATATCTCAATCACAATCCGGGGAGATAATAACTCTTACAAAAAATTACAATAAACAGTTCAACTTTACAGGGGCATTCTGTTTTTTTCTCACTTCCTTACTGAAACATATGCATTCGGCCTTTTTTTACCGCAAAGATTCATCCTGAAATAGTTATTTTTATCTCGCCTGAAACGGTACCCTTTGAGCCGGGCTAAAAAAACATTACAACTAAAAATTTCCTATCCCCTACCCGCGTAGGATGGAATTTTCCGATTCATTAGCTCATAGTAAAAGTATGGAGAGATGGCCGATATGTGGACCGCAAACTTAAGATCATGATTGCAATTGAAGAAAAGCGAAAACTCGCAGATAAAAGAAAACTAAAAAGGTTTAGTGATAGGCTAAAAATAAGCTTTGATGTTAATGGCATGGAATACAGGGGGCTTTCAAGCAATTTCTCTTTAAATGGTCTTTTTATAAGAACAAATCATTCGTTTCCACCCGATACCCTGATGGACATAATAGTCTATTTGCCAAATGATTTAACCTCTCATTTAAAGGGGAAAGTTGTCAGAATTTCGAATGAGACTCTTTGGGGAGTGAGCGGAAAAGCAAGAGGATATGCGGAAAAGGGGATGGGAATAGAAATAATACAAAAGGATGCTCTATATCTTCATTTCATCAGATCATTTCTATCCATTGAGGGAAGACATGTTTTTAGACTATTGGCATTCACTGAACAAGGTGGAAAATATCAAAAAATAGAAGCTGAATTACAAGAAAGATGCCACCTTTTTGACGTTGTTGCAGTTGTAATTGGCGAGGAGTCCAAACAAGCCGGCTTCAGGGGTAAAGCATTTTTTGAAGCCAGAATAAAAAATAATACTGATTACGTCTTTATGCAGCCTATAGTGACATTTATAACCTCAAAAGATAATGAACACGCACAAAATGGAAAGGGTAATAGGCCGCCTGAGATTGGTGCAATGCTGATGAGTTCTTCAGATAATCAATCTCACTGGAAACCGGGAGAAACAATAATTTTGGATGGGGAAATTGACCCATCATCGGAAGATGTTCCAATCTATGAGCTCAACTTTTTTGATTATTTAAGGAAGATACCCGGATTTTCGGTCGATTTGCCCATAAGTATTAATGACTATATCTCAACTCTTTGGATGGGGTCACCTTGCCTTGATGAAAGAGGATATCGCACAAAATAGGGGATATTGATAATATGATGGGAAAAACAATTGAATTATTTGAAAGAACTGAGTTCAATAAGACTGACAGAAGAAAGTATCCACGATTTATTAAAAGGCTTAAAACAAAAATTATTTCAGATCAAAGTTTTTGGAGTATATCGAGTGACCTTTCCGAATGTGGTCTCTTCATAAAAACGCACCGATGTTTTAATATCGAAACTCCTCTTGATATCGAACTGTCACTACCAGACAACCGGGTCTCCTTGCTTAAAGGTGTTGTGCGGCGAACTTTGGAGCTCCCTGTCTTTACTGAAAATGGAATGGGAATTGAAATCATAGAAAAAGATACAAGCTATATAGATTACTTGAAGTCTATCGTCGGAGAAAAGAAAACGAATGAAGAGGATTCAGCCATCTCAGGCACTCAAATAGCCTCTTCTTCAAGAATTGAAGGACAAGATAAAGGCTTAAAGGGTAACAGACGAGATAAGAGACAACAGAAACGCTACATAGTAGACGACAGAAACTTTAATGTCCAGATAGCATTGGCCAATGAGGTGAAAGTTATCGATATAAGCATTGGTGGGATTTCATTTAAAACGGATAAAAAACTCGATCCTGGGAAACAATATGTGCTGAAATTAAACATTGGAGATCGTGTCATTACTGTCCATGGTTCTGTTAAATGGTCTTCATTAAGTGAATATAAGAAGTATTGGTTACAAGGCGATGAACACAGGCTTTTTTATGATAGTGGACTCATTCCAATATATACTGTCGGCATGCAGTTAATAGATGTTTCAGGTAACACATTAGATAAATTTATGCAATTTTTAGATGGCCTTGTAAAAATAGATACCGACTCAGACAGAATCTATCATGAACATGAGTTCTTCAACTTATCAGAGTACGTTTTATCAGAGGATGCTAAAACAACAGAATATTCTGAAACGACAGACCGTCAAAACGAGATAATTGCTCAGCCCGAGCGGCGAAAGAGTATTGCGGAGAAGATCAAATCCGCATGTTCTTGTGGAATAGCGGAACGATCTGTATTTTTAAGAGACCAAAATAAAGAAGTATTACTTGCGGTGCTGGAAAATCCAAAAATCACTAAAATAGAAATCGAAAAGCTTGCGAAGCTACGTACAATACCCGAAGAAGCAATAAAGACAATAATGCAAAAGAAAGTCTGGATGAAGCATTATGGAATTGTATTAGCGCTTATTAATAATCCTAAAACGCCACCGCATATTGCTGTCACTTTTGTAAATAAGTTGAAAAAGAAGGATCTTAGACAACTTAGGGGTAATATGGAAGTTCCTGATGTAGTCCGGGGTGCTGCTAAGAAGCTTTTATAGGAAAATACTGCAAATAAAAATGCTGCTATGATGGAACTTGTCAAGATTGTAGTACGATACGCTGATTATAGAGTCATTAAAGGTTACACTCGTGACTTTTTCCCCAACAAACCATCTTTTCATCTGGAATTAATTTCCGGAACTAATAAAGGCAAGATAGTTGATATACAATTGAAAGATCTTAAAGCAGTATTTTTTGTAAAAGATTTCATAGGAAAAGCCTACTTCAATGAGAAGAAATGCTTTGAAACAGGACAAACAATTAATGGACGTAAGGTAAAAGTGTCATTCAAGGATGGAGAGGTATTAGTGGGTTCAACTGTTGGCTATGACCTTAAACGGCAAGGCTTTTTTCTACACCCTGCCGATCCTCAAAGCAACAACTTGAAAGTCTTTGTAATATTACCTGCAACAAGTAAAGTCGAATTTCTATAACAAAACATAAGTATCTTCTATCGTCCCATTTTTCCCCCAATATATTCACCCTAAACGATAATTTGCAGATTCAATGCCAAGGCATCATTTGCTTGCAAATCAGCACTTAATGAATAATATCCATGATGCGGACTTGATGAAGGAATGAACAAAATTCCAAGGCTCCCGTGTTTGCGCATAAGTAGGTGAAGGTCGCCTCATGATTGGATCGCAGAGGTTACTGATTTTCTGAGGGAACAGCCGCAACTTTTGGCTTGTTATGAGCTTAACCCCATATCGCCCACTAAAAACTGCACTAATGTGACGGCTGCCAGCGCGGCGGTTTCGGCCCTGAGGATTCTTTTGCCGAGAGATACCACCTGAAAACCTTTTTCCTGTGCAAGAGCAACCTCCTCATGCGTGAAGCCGCCCTCGGGACCGATCAAAAGATGAAACGGCGATTCTGAGAATGGGTGACTCGGCGAAACTGATATTTTTTTCACAGCCTCATTGAATGAAGTCCCACCGTCTTCCCAGAAAATACATCCTTTGATTTCTCCGTGTCTCCGTGTCTCCGCGTCTCCGTGTCGGCCAAGCTCACTTCTCCGGAGGTATTCTTTGAGTTCCAGCGGTTCGTGCACTTCCGGCACTACACTCCTCCCCGACTGGCGCGATGCCTCTTCCGCAATTTTTCTCCATCGCGCAGCCTTACGGGTCTCACGAACCTGACTCCTCTCTGTGATGACGGGGACGATCTCCCTAACGCCGAGTTCTGTTGTCTTCTGGATTACCCAATCCATTTTTTCGCCCTTGAGGAGTCCCTGGACAAGAATGATATGAACAGGAGATTCAAAATCGCAGGGGAAATGTCTGAGAACATCGGCGATAACTTCTCTTTTATCAGCTCTCGCTATTACAGTCGTGAAACAATTTCCCTTCCCATCAAATATGGTAAGTTCATCCCCTTCCCTGCACCTGAGGACAGTGGAAAGATAATGCGCTTTTTCGCTGTCAAGAACTATGCGGTTATCGGTGACGGATAAGGCGGGAAAATATATTCTCGGCATGCATTAACCTGAATAATGCATTTTATTGAATAGACAGCCGGGAGAAGCGGCAACAAAAGCTTGGTAGCAGAACCTTTGAGGGCGGCAATATATCACGATGCGCCTCTTATAGTCATACAGGAAAGTGAAAACAAAAGAGCAACATTCTGCATTAGCAAGGTTTTGTTGCCGCTTCTCCCGGCAACCATTACTTCTCAGCGCCGATAAACAGGTCTTTGATTTTTTCCTTAAACGACTTGCTTACTTCGTCCCCTGATATGCGGGCGAACTCCTCAAGAAGCTCCCTCTGCTTTGCATTCAGGCTCTTTGGCACATCCACCGTAACCCTTACAATCTGGTCTCCCCTGCCGTGTCCGCCGAGCTTCTGTATTCCCTTTCCTTTAAGATGGAATATCTTTCCCGAAGGAGTCCCTGAGGGTATTTTCAGTTTCTGCATCCCCTCGATCGTCGGCACCTCGATCTCTGTGCCGAGGGCCGCCTGAGGGAATGCGATGGGAACATCGCAGAAAAGGTCGTTGCCGTCTCTTTTAAAGAGGGAATGTTCTTCGACATTGAGATAGATATAAAGATCGCCGCGGGGTCCTCCATGAAATCCCATCTCACCTTCGTTGGAGACCCGGAGACGTGATCCGGTGTCAACACCCGCCGGAATCTTCACGTGAATGCTCTTATACTGCTTGATCTTTCCCTGCCCCTTGCATTGTTTGCAGGGGTCCGTAATGATCTTTCCCGCGCCATTGCAACGGTTACAGGTCCTCGACATACTGAAAAATCCCTGCTGTATCCGTATCTGCCCGGCCCCCTTGCAGTTCGGGCATGTCACAGGCGTTTTACCGGGTGCCGCTCCGGAGCCTCCGCAATCGCTGCACGCTTCCCATCGCGGGATCTCCATCGTCTTCTCTATGCCAGCGGCTGCCTCCATGAGCGTGATATCGAGATCGTACCGAAGGTCGTTGCCTTTTGCCGGCCTTGTTCTCTGCCTGCCGGAAAACGTTCCGAAAAAATCTCCGAAGATGTCTTCGAAGATGTCGCCAAATCCCGCGCCGAACGGGCCGTACCCTGCGCCGGACGGCTCCGCGGTGCCGAACTGATCGTAATGGGCCCTCTTTGCAGGATCGCTCAGGCATGAGTATGCCTCATTGATTTCCTTGAACTTTTCTTCCGATTCTTTGTTGTCCGGGTTTCTGTCAGGATGGTATTGCATGGCGAGCTGCCTGAAGGCCTTCTTTAAATCAGCCTCAGATGCATCCCGCTGCACACCGAGCAATGCGTAATAATCTTTCATCAAAAAAAATAGCAGCTAGCAGGTAGTAGATAGCAGGTAGGGGAAAAAGACCGACAAACCTTAACTGACATATATATATTACATGTCATGCTCCGCCTTGATCGGAGTATCCAGTTCCTTCTGGATTCCCCGGTCAAGCCGGGGAATGACGACTTTTATTCCCCTGTTACCTACCTACTACCTACTGTCTACTTGTCTTATCCTTTCTTCTCCTTATCGACATCCTCAAATTCCGCTTCGACTACTTCTTCCTCAGGACCTTTTGCGCTTCCTGACGCGCCTGCTTCAGTTGGTCCTGCTCCTGTCGGGCCTGCTCCGGCACCTGCCTGCGCGCCGGCGTCTTTATAAAGGTGCTCCGCCAGTTTGTGAGATTTCGTCATCAGATTATCAACAGCGGATTTGATTTCGTCGGGGTCACTGCCTGTATCTTTCGCCTTTTTGCAGCGTTCTAACGCCTCTTCAATATCTTTCTTCTCCGCTTCGGTCACTTTGTCTCCGTAATCCTTCAGGGATTTTTCGACTGTGTAAACGAGGGTGTCGGCCTCGTTCCTCACCTCGGCGAGCTTCTTCTTCCTCTTATCTTCATCCGAATGAGATTCCGCATCCCGCATCATCTTTTTAATCTCTTCGTCATTAAGACCGCTCGATGCAGTAATTCTTATGGACTGCTCTTTCCCTGTGCCGAGGTCTTTCGCGGACACGTGAAGAATGCCGTTTGCATCGATGTCAAAGGTCACTTCAACCTGCGGGATACCTCTCGGTGCGGGAGGAATTCCGATGAGTTCAAAATTCCCGAGGAGCTTATTGTCCGCCGCCATCTCCCGTTCTCCCTGACATACCTTAATCGAGACCGCGGGCTGGTTATCGGTTGCGGTAGAGAATATCTGGCTCTTCTTCGTCGGAATGGTAGTATTTCTCTCAATAATCTTTGTGAAAATTCCACCGAGCGTCTCTATTCCAAGCGAAAGCGGAGTAACATCCAGGAGCAGAACTTCCTTCACATCTCCCTTAAGGACCGCCGCCTGAATGGCCGCACCGACTGCCACAACCTCATCGGGGTTGACTGTTTTGTTCGGCTCTTTGCCGAAGAAATTCTGAACTGTCTGCTGGACTTTCGGGGTCCTTGTCTGGCCGCCGACAAGCAATACTTCGTCGATATTGGCAGCAGAAAGGTTTGCGTCGGCAAGGGCATTTTTGCAGGGGCCGGTAGTACCTTCGATGAGGTCTCCGACGAGCTGTTCGAGTTTTGACCTCGATAGTTTCATCAGCAGGTGCTTCGGTCCTGTAGCATCGGCAGTGACAAACGGAAGGTTTATCTCCGTCTCCATCGCAGTTGAAAGCTCTATTTTCGCCTTTTCAGCCGCCTCCTTCAACCGCTGCAACGCCATTTTATCGCCTCTCAGGTCTATCCCCTGGTCCTTTTTGAATTCCTCGACCATCCAGTCCATGATCCTGATGTCAAAATCATCACCACCCAGATAGGTATTGCCGTTGGTCGATTTAACCTCTATAACACCTTCCCCGATTTCAAGGACGGAGATATCGAATGTCCCGCCGCCGAGGTCATATACCCCTATCTTTTCTTCTTTCTTCTTGTCCATGCCATAGGCCAGTGCCGCTGCTGTCGGCTCATTGATGATTCTGAGCACATTCAGGCCGGCAATCTTTCCTGCATCCTTTGTCGCCTGCCTCTGGCTGTCGTCAAAATATGCCGGGACTGTTATAACCGCTTCCGTGACCGTTTCTCCCAGATAATCCTCTGCAGCCTGTTTGAGCTTCTGAAGGATCATCGCGGATATTTCAGGCGGAGAATAGTTTTTTCCCCTGATCTCCACATGGGCGTCGCCATTCGGAGCCTCGACGATCTTGTAGGGAAGTCTTTTTCTCGCGTGCTCTACCTCAGCCGTATTATATTTCCTCCCCATCAGTCTTTTTATGGAGAATATGGTATTTTCAGGGTTTGTGATCGACTGTCTCTTGGCGATCTGTCCGACGAGCCTTTCGCCCTTATCAGTAATCGCCACCACAGAGGGTGTTGTCCTGGTGCCCTCCTGGTTCGGAATTACGACCGTTTCTCCTGCCTGCACTACCGATACGACGGAATTGGTAGTTCCAAGATCTATACCAACTGCTTTTCCCATGTTACAATTCCTCCTCTATCGTTTTAATTATTTCACTATCCTCTCTTACCGGTTCAGAGACCGTTTTTTTTGATACCGCAACAAGCGACGGCCTTAAAACTTTGTCTCTCAGGCGATATCCTTTCCTGTACTCCTCCACAATGGTCTTCTCATCAACGTCGTCCCGTTCGACTTGTGTCATGGCATGATGGACTAACGGGTCGAACGGCTTGCCATGGGCCTCGATCGGGGCAAGCCCGAATTTTTCGAGTGTTTTTCTCAATTCCTTAAGCGTTATTTCCACTCCCTGAACAAGCCCCGATGAAACATCGTTCGAAGCGTGCTGCAATGCCATCTCAAGGTTGTCGATTACAGGAAGCAGGTCATACAAAAGATTTTCGTTCCCGTATTTCACCAACTCCTCTTTATCCTTATTGACCCTTTTCTTATAATTCTCAAATTCCGCATAGAGCCGAAGGTACTTATCGTTCATCTCACGGAGTTCCGCGTTCATGCGCTTCAGTTCTTCCCCCTGAGAGACCTCAACAGATTCCTCCTCCGGCATTTCAGGCTGTTCCGCCGGAGACACCACCCCGGTTTCCTTTGCTTCTGCTTCCTTCATCTTTCTTTTCACCTTCCTGCAAGCATCCTTGTTATGAATTTTGCCGTATTCTCAACAATGTAGATGGCCTTTGCATAGTTCATCCGCGTAGGTCCCAGGATGCCGACTACGCCAATCGGACGATCGCCTTCCCTGCAGGGAGATACAACGAGGCTCAGCTTCTTCATTTCATCCTGATCGTGCTCCGATCCTATAATGACCTGAACGCCTTCCGTATCGGAAAGTTTGTCAAGGAGTTTGACGATCGTATGTTTATCTTCAATTGCCTTTGAGAGTTCTTTTATTTTTTTCAGATCAGCGAAATCCGGTAATTCAAGCACTTCAGACAATCCTGATACGAAGAGCTCATTCATGGGGAAATAAAGAGCGTCCCTGCATATCCTCATCGCTTTTGATATCAGATTGTCGCATTTCACTTTTTCCCGCGACATCTCTTTCAGAAGCTTAAGACGAATCTCATCGAACGTATAGCCTGAAAATTCCGAGTTCAGATATTGGGCGATCCTGTTCAGGTCTTTCTGCGATACATCGGGATCAACAGAGAGAACTTTACTCTTTATCAGTCCTTCATCCGTAAGGAGGACGACCGCCACTTTATCAGCATGATACTTTAAAAGTTTGATCTCTTTCAGAGTAGTCGTGTCCGGCGTCGGGGACATTGCCACGCCAAGGTAGTGAGACAACAGGGAAAGGCTCTTTGTCGTCTCGCTCAATAATAAATCGATGTCGTTTTTCAAAATTTCGAGCCTTCTGTAAAGCCCCTGGAGAATCTCGATCTCAATATTTGAATAGAGGTCACCGTCCCGAACGAGTGAGTCGACGTAGAACCGATAGCCAAGGTCTGTCGGTATTCTGCCCGCAGAAGTATGGGGATGGGTGAGAAATCCCATTTCCTCAAGATCAGCCATTATATTTCTTATGGTTGCAGGGGAAATGCCGAAGGAAAACCTCTTCGTCACAATCCTTGAACCGACAGGGTCTGGATAGTTGATGTAGCTCTGAACTACAGCATAGAGGACTTTTCTGCTTCTTTCGCTTAAGTTTTCCATAGTTAGCACTCTCAACTGCCAAGTGCTAATACTTTAACAGGTAAGGGATTTTTGTGTCAAGAGTCTATTCCTATGACAAGACTCAATAATACAAAAAAACCACTACAGATCAAACTGTTTCACCTTCTACTCCTTGATCTCCTCCCACTTTACGCTGCGGTTTCTTCCGGTTCTCTTTGCATGGTACAGCGCCTTATCTGCCTGCTCGACAAGGTCCTCCTTTTTTCTCATTTCCTTTCCATGTGTCGACATTCCGATGCTCACAGTAACGTTAAAGGCATTCTGTTCTGTTGAAAACCTGGCATCGGCAATAGATTTTCTGAGGCGTTCCGCCATTTTCAACGCGCCGTTTGTATCCGTGCCCAGGAGAATGACCGCAAACTCCTCGCCCCCGTAGCGTGCGGGGATGTCGATATTTCGTATTGTTTTTCTGATGATCCCCGAAACCTTTTTTAAAACCGCATCGCCAACAGGATGACCATACGTATCATTGATTTTTTTGAAATGATCGATGTCGATGATCAGCATGGATATCGGCTCTGAGAACCGTTCGAGGCGGTTGAATTCCTGAGCGAGTGTTTCCTGAAAATGCCTGTGGTTAAACAGCCCGGTAAGCCCGTCTGTTACGGCAAGACGCTCAATCTCTTCGTACAGCTTTGCATTCGCTATTGAGGTAGCCGCCTGATTCCCGAGGACCCCCAGGAGTTCGATCTCATGGGTGCCGAGTGTATTCGTTTTTTCGAACATTAAGACAACCATTCCAAGGACGTCGCGTTCGTAAACGAGCGGGAGCACAAATACGCTCCCGGTGTTCTGCGTCTTAAACGGCATCAAAGGCGACCGGTTCTGTCTAACGTCGGAGATATACACTGGTTCCCTGTTCTTCACGACCATGTCGAGCAAGGTCCCTTTGACATTGAAGGCCTTCTTCTCCTGCTGATAAGGTCCTGTACGGTGAAGTATCTCAAACTCCCCTCCGCGCCCCAGCAGGAAGACGGCTTCGGAAGGAGCGATCCTGCGGGCCCCTTCCATTAAATGCTTCGCAATGACATCGATATCCATCGTCGCGAGGAGCTTAGCGCTCTCTTCATTCAAAATCTTTAGAGAGGCATTCTCACGCTGGATTTGGGGATAGACACGTTCTCTCTGGAGTATCCTCATAATCTGATGCGAAAACATCTGCAGGATAGCGCTGTCCGCGCTGGTGAAGGCGTGGTACCTCCCGCTGTCTGCGGTGATGACACCGAGGGGAAACGTGTCGTCCATGACAGGCACACATACCAGAGAAGACATTTCAGCTTTCTTCAGATACCCGACTTCGATCTTCTTCTCACTGATATCGGAGACAACAAGGGCGGTCCGTTCCTTTATGCTGCGGCCTATGACCCCGCCTGTTGCAGCAATGATCTCTCCCGCTTCTTCTGTAGAGCACCGCAGCCTGTGGCTGTCTCCTGCGTTCACAAAGAGGCTTACCGAATCCGCAAAAAGTATGCTTTTTGCCACTGACAGGACTTCCTTTATTTCGTCGTCGGGCTTGAACATCGATTCAAGATACTGGGAGACCCCCTTTTCATCGTGAAACGGTCCCATCCCCTCCGGAGACAGGGAAACTCCTCCATCAACAGGGTTCGCGGTCGGTCCGGTTTTGATCCTTCCCGGCAGGCTCTTCTTCACTAACAACGAGATACCGGTTGCAAGCGCAAGAAATGCCATGAACATTATGTCATCAATTCTGATGCCGTTTCTGACAATACTGCCGAGCTCCAGAAGAGGGGTCAAGAGGAGAAGTGAAAGGAGGGTCCACGTCCCGTAGAATGCCGATAAACCGGCCATGAACGGGAAACAGGCTGTTTTTGCCCAGGGCGCAAATGCCTGCGCGATACCGGAAATAAGGATCAGGATGGAAAAGAGAAACTCCACCGCAGATCCTTTCTCTTTTTTGGGAATGTGCAGAACAGCGTAAAAGACAATGGTGAAAACACAGAAGGAAAACCATACCGGCGTTCTTTTCAGGGGGAATTGAAAAATCAGTCCAAGGTAAGAGATAATGAGAAAGGAAAACGCGAGACCTCTTATTATCCGGAAGCCCTGCCTCTTTTTATCTCCTCTTCCCTGTAATACTTTCTGTAAAGTATATCCCACTCGGGACTTCCCTCGACGATCTTTTTCGAAAAAGACTGGAGTTTCCTTCTGATCACCGCATCCATCTCTTCCCCGATTTTCAGCTCGGCGGTGATCGTTCGCTTGATCTCAGCGCGCACTTTGTTCTCTTCCTCCAGAACAGTGACAAGTTTTCTTCCCACAAGTCCTTTGAGAAGAACGTGACTCAGGTGTGAGACCTTATCTTCGGAAAGCATCATAAGACGAGATTTCTCTCCTTGACCAGCTTCTGTTTCGTGAGGTCAAAAAGCCTTCTGTAATCGAGTCGGCCTTTCTCAATTTCAGAGGCGTGGCCCTTCAGGAATTCTCTCACCTCGTCATTCAGCCTGTCTTCCACGGTGAGTTCTTCGAGTATAAGTTCCGCTGCCTCAGACAGGACTTTCTCGGCCGGAACGACCGGGCTAACGAGGTTCTTTGAAATGATATTGTCGATTATTTTTTTTGTCAGAATCGGAACCCATGTCTTCGGGATCCTCATCCTATTTTTCCGCAAAGGCAAGCAGTGCGATGCTTCTCGACCGCTTTATCGATTCGGACAGCTCGCGCTGGTGTTTTGCGCAGGTACCCGTCATTCTCCTCGGTAGGATCTTTCCCCTTTCGGTAAGAT
This sequence comes from uncultured Nitrospiraceae bacterium, assembly GCA_963718855.1. Lineage (GTDB taxonomy): Bacteria > Nitrospirota > Thermodesulfovibrionia > Thermodesulfovibrionales > SM23-35 > CAVRAA01. The sequence continues at coordinate 106,642 of CAVRAA010000013.1, forward strand.
AGCTCCTGAGGATTTTTATATTTTTGTAATCTATAAATTCAAACTTTTCCGAACAGAATCTGCAAAACTTTCTTCTCTGATATTTCTTTGGCTGCAAGGTCTCTCCTTTCCCGTCTCTCTATCGATGACGAATTTTTTTCGAATTCCTTCTTTTATGTTAAAACGGCTCCAAATCGGTCGTCTCTTCAGGCGGCATGATATCAGACTCCCCGCCCGATGGGGAATCCTGCGCGCCTCCCCGCCGCGGAAGAAATCTCACGGTTTGCGCGATGACTTCGAACTTGCTCTTCTGCTGACCATTCGACTCCCATTTCTTTTCCTGCAGTCTTCCCTCGACAAGAACAGAACTTCCCTTATTCAGGAATTTACTGCACGATTCAGCCTGTTTACCGAAAACGACGTTATCTATGAATAATGTTTCCTGCTTAATTTCGTCCGACTGTTTATATTTGGAATTAACAGCGATCCTGAATGAAGCTACAGGCGTTCCCTGCGGGGTATATCTCAGTTCCGGGTCCTTCGTGAGGTTGCCAATGAGAATAATCTTGTTATACACCTAAGCTTCGCCTTTTTGCTCCTGTGCCGGTTCCTGAGCAGCCTCAACCTTTTCAAAACTCCGGACCTGCTTCTTCCCAAGCTTTATAACCATATATTTGATAACGGCATCGAAAACTTTATAGAAATCCTCCATTTTTTTGATGGCTGCAGAAGGTGTTTTGTAATGGAAGAGGACATAGAGCCCTTTTTTCTGCTTTTTGATCTCGTAGGCAAGCTTTCTTCTTCCCCACACGTCAATTTTCAGAACTTCACCGCCCTGTGCAGCAATTAAATCTTTTATCCTTGTGATTGCGGCATCGGCTTCTTCATCGGACAGCGCCGCATTCAGGATAACGATATTTTCGTATATATTCATTGGACGAATCTCCTTGCCAGACAATATCATCCCTTTCCAAGAGAGGGTTTAAAATCCTAATTTTATACCATAGCGGGTAAGATAAAATCAACCGGAGCTATTCCAGGGCACACATTGAGCGCAGGAAACTCCTGATTATTTATAATAAAGAGATATGATTACCCTCGCCTCCATTGACGTTGGTTCGAATACTATCAGACTGCTGATCGTCGCCGTAGAAGGCAGCAGGATTGCCGATATCCATTCCGCAAGAAGGATAACCCGCCTCGGCAATAACGTGCATCAGACCGGCACACTCCAGGACAGGAATATGGAAGATTCCATCGCTGTTCTCAAGGAATTTTCATCCGCTATCAGTCATTTCGGAGTGTATTATACCAAAGCCGTGGGGACAAGCGCTCTGCGCGAGGCAACGAATGCGGATTTGTTTATCAAAAAAGCATTCGGAGAAACCGGCATCCTCATCGACGTCATCTCAGGGGAGCAGGAGGCTGCGCTCACGCTGAAAGGTATCCTTGCATCCCTTCCCATGGCCGGATATACCATTCCGGAATCCACGCTCATTCTTGATATGGGAGGAGGGAGCACGGAATGGATTTCCATACAAAAAAACCATGCTGCCGGCACTTCACCTGCGGTTTTAATGGGAACCATTCCCTTAGGAGTTATCAAGCTTGCGCAGAAATATGTACAGGCCGGTCCGGTATCAGAATACGACATACATCAGATGACCGCTGAAATCGATCCGGTATTGCAGGACCTGAAGGCCGGGAATCGGGCAAATACCCGAAGAGACATGCCTTATCGGAACCGCCGGCACGTTTACGACGATCGCATCTGTCGACCTTGGCCTCGAACAGTATTCACGGGAAAGGATTCATCTCCATACCATTCCATTCAACAGACTGCTCGCCATGAGGAACAGACTGTTTTCCCTCACACTGAAGGAAAGAGAAACGGTGAGGGGACTTGAACCCGGGAGGGCGGACTTGATTATACCCGGCATACAATTTACAATTAGTGTGATGAAGCATTTCAGTATCGATGAACTTATTGTAAGCGACCACGGCCTTCTTGAGGGAGCGCTTCTATCAGCAAGGGAGACACTTGAAAAAAGTATTTCAGAAACCGGAAAGTCTTAAGAACGAACCGTTCAGATACTGCCCGGGCTGCGGTCACAGCCTCATCCACAGGATCATTGCCGAGTGCATCGACACCCTGGGCATCAGAGACAGGGTTATCGGAATCGCTCCGGTGGGCTGCGCAGTATTCGCATACGACTATTTTAATTTCGATATGCTTGAAGTCGCTCACGGCAGGCCCCCTGCAGCGGCAACAGGGCTGAAACGCGTTCTGCCTGACAGGATAATCTTTTCCTACCAGGGAGACGGAGACCTCGCTGCGATCGGGACCGCCGAGATTATTCACGCGGCCAACAGGGGGAAAACATCTCTGTTTTTTTTGTCAACAATGCGACCTATGGGATGACCGGAGGCCAGATGGCGCCGACCACGCTCATCGGTCAAAAAACCAGCACAACCCCCTCCGGCAGAAAAGTCGGACAGGAAGGCTATCCGCTGCATGTATCAGAACTTCTTGCTACCATTGAAGGAGCTTCATTTATCGCCAGGACTTCTTTAGATTCGTTTAAAAATGTAATGCTCACAAAAAAAGCGGTCGAAAAGGCGTTCAGATACCAGATGGAGGAAAAAGGATTCAGCCTGGTTGAGATTCTCTCCCCGTGTCCGGTTGACTGGAAATGTACCCCAAAGAATGCGATGACCTGGATCCGGGAGTCGATGATACCCGTCTTTCCCGTCGGGACATTCAGAGACATATTTCAGGAGACCACCTAACTGGAACAGCGGATTATCATCGGCGGATTCGGCGGCCAGGGGATACTGTTCTTCGGAAAGATACTCGTCTCCGCCGGGATGCTTGAAGGCAAAGAGGTTACATGGTTTCCCTCTTACGGCGCTGAGGTGAGGGGTGGCACGGCAAACTGTACGGTAATCATCTCTGATGAATTGATAGGCTCCCCTGTAGTGACCACTCCGGATTTTCTTATCGTCATGAACGACGCCTCATTGATTAAATTTTTGCCGAAGCTGAAACAGAACGGCCTCTTTCTGTTTGACTCTTCATTCATTCACGAATCCGCCCTTCGGACGGATGTCTCTACTATGGAGGTTCCCGCAACAGAGATAGCACGAAAAATCGGCAACACGAAAGCGGCAAATATGGTGCTTCTTGGCGCCTTTATCGCAAAAACAGGCATTGTAACCGCACCGTCGGTTTTTGAGGCGGTTGAGAATTCGATGCCGGAAACGAAGAAAAATGGCAGTGCCGTTAATAAAACGGCGCTGACAGAAGGGATAAAATATATTGAAGATAAGAAAAGCTAGGATAAACGACCTCAAGCAGGTCCATGTGCTCGTCAATGACTTCGCAAAACGCGAGCAGATGATCCCCCGTTCCCTCAACGAGCTGTATGAAACACTCAGGGATTTTTTCATTTGCGAGGAAAACGGCAGCGTCTGCGGTGTGTGCGCGCTGCACATCATGTGGGAAGACCTCGCCGAGATCCGTTCGCTTGCAGTGGATAAGCGGTATCAGAAGCTGGGCATAGGGAAGGATCTCGTCAAGCAGTGCCTCAAAGAGGCAAAGAGTCTCGGTCTCAGGAAAATCTTTGCCCTTACCTACCATCCGGAATTTTTCGGGAAGCTGGGGTTTCATGAAATCGACAAGGCAAGCCTTCCCCAGAAGATATGGGGAGACTGCCTTCGCTGTCACAAATTCCCCGAATGCGACGAACACGCCGTCATCATCAACCTGTAAGTTTACAGTCGAACCAACTTCAGTGTCTTTTCAAAGAGTCAGTATTTGATCATCCTCGCGAGCTTGATCGGGGGATCCAGAGGCATTGGCTATAAAGACGTGTTCGATTCCGCCTGATCGAAGTCTCAGAAGGAAATGACCGGCTTTGACATTGGTCGCACTCGGCGAATTCTGCACTAGCAGGTTTTGCTGCCTGATCAAGGGTCGTAATCCCGCTCAAATGCATTGTTCGGACTTTAATCGATCTTCTCGAACGACTCCTTCGGAGCGCCGCAGACAGGGCACTTCCAGTCATCGGGTATCTTTTCAAACGGCGTCCCCGGCGGGATATTCGAATTCGGGTCGCCGTCTTCAGGATTGTAGATATACCCGCAAATCGTGCATCGATATTGATTCATTTTGTGTCCCCTTTTGTAATGGTTCTGTAAAAACATGTCCTGTTGCCGGTATGACAGGCTGCGGGACCGTGCTGTATAACCTTCACGAGCAGCGTATCCTCATCGCAGTCATAGAGAATATCCTTCACTTCCTGAACGTGGCCCGATGTCTCCCCTTTCTTCCAATATTTCTGCCGCGAGCGCGACCAGAAATGGGTAAACCCCGTATCGAGCGTCATTTCGAGTGACGTCCTGTTCATGTACGCCATCATCAACACATCCCCGTTATTCACATCCTGGATAATCGCGGGAATCAATCCTTTGTCATCATATTTCAAATCAGGTATCATCGTAACCTCTCACTTTATTGGATTATAACTTATATCCTATCTTCCTTAAAAACTCTTTCCGCAGGGCTTTATCTTCAGGTGTCTCCACCCCTTTCGGCGCAAAGCCATCGATCACCCCGAGCACGCCACTGCCCTGCGGCGTTGAAGCAACAACCACCTGTACCGGATTTGCCGTAGCACAGAATATTCTGCACACCTCAGAACAATTCTTTATCTGGTTAAGAACATTGATCGGAAAGGCATTCTGCAGGAGAACACAGAAAACATGTCCCGCGCCTATCGCCTGGAGGTTTTTAACGCAGACGTCCACCAGATCAGTATCGTTTCCCTCTGTCCTTATGAGGCAAGGGCCTGAGGCTTCAGTGAATGCAACACCAAATTTCGCCTGCGGGACCGTTGTTGCAATAATTTCATAGAGGTCCTCTGCCGTTTTGATAAAATGCGTCTGCCCGAGGATAACATTGCATCCTTCGGGAATTTCTATGGTTATGAGGTTACATTCCATGCCCTCCCCCTTTCAGCCAGGTCATTTTTATGATGATTTCACCGCGCCGGATCGCAACTGCATCGCAAGAATCTCTCTGGTCAAAGCGGTTGTCGATTGCGCACCATTCCGGAAACAGCCTGAAGCACGTTTCTGTGTGACCTTGCTATGGTATAATGAAAATAAATTTTTTTCAATATGTCAAGTCTTAACTATCACAGGACAACCCACACGCTGGACATTGAAAAAGTTACGAGTTGCCCATTATGAAGAAATATATACTTCTCATTTTCATTTGCAGCGTTTCGCTTTTGTCATTGCTGTTCCTCACTTTTTCCCCGGCGCAAGCCGCTGAAGTTATCGGCCCTGAAGTGAAGGTACAGGACAGGGAGATTGTTGTCTCCACCGGTCTTTCGCTCGACGAGAACTACCTTGAGGAATTAAGAAATGGGGTGACAAAGGAATTCCGCTTTTATATCGACCTCTTCAGGGTATGGAACATGTGGCCCGATGAATTCATCCTCAGCAGATCGTTTATCAGGACTCTTACAAGCGACCCGGTTAAAATGGAATACACTGCAACCTCGGGTGACGGGAAGTATGGTTACAAAAAAGAGATTTAAATCATTTGATTCCATGCTACAGTGGGCCCTCAGCGTCAGCAATCTGAAGCTGGCGAACGCGCGCGACCTCGAACCGGGAGTGTACTTCGTTCGTATTACCATCGAATCCCGCATAAGAAAATTACCGCCTGTCATCGGCTATTTCATAATCTTTCTGCCGGAAAACGAATTCAAAATCAAGAAGGACTCCCCTTTCATCACCATAGGGCCGGCCGGATGAAAGGTCTCCGCTTCAATCTCTTTTTAATCGCAGCATCTCTTCTCATCGTTTTGTCGTTCGGGATAGAACTGCACTATATGGAGATAAAAGCGGTCCCTTTCGCAACGAAACTTATTCTCCTGCTGCTCCTTAATCTCACTATTATCGCATTGCTTACCCTCATGTTCTTCGTCGTGAAAAGTCTCGTAAAACTCCATTTTGAACGGAAGCAGAAAGTTCTCGGCTACAAATTTAAGACAAAACTTGTTGTTACGCTTGTTGTCCTCACACTAATACCGACTGCGTTTCTGTTTCTTGTATCGAGCGGCCTCATTACAAGATACATTGACAGGCTGTTCGCTCCGCAGGTCATACAGCCGCTGAACAGTTCTATCGAAATTGCAAAAACCGTCTATGAAATCGAACGGCAAAAGACGCTCGATTATGCAAAGGCCTTACGCTCAGGAACAGTCATTCACGGCGCATACCGTGTCAGCCGCCTTTCGTCATTGCCCCCGGATGCGTCAGAAACCATAAAAACAGCGTTTGAAGGAAAAGAAGGCTCCGAAGTGATATCCGGAAGGAAAGGGGATATCGTGCAGGCGGTTTTACCTGAATACAAAGACGGCAGACAGGTCGGGGTAATCCTCGTGGAATCCCTCATACCTGCCGAGATCACTGAGAACGTCGAAAACATCAAGGATGCATATGAGAATTATCTGGCCTTCGAATCGTGGAAAGCTCCGATAAAGGCGAACTACCTCATAATACTCGGATTCCTCACCTTAATCGTCATTTTCATGGCACTGTGGATCGGTCTCAGAATCTCAAAGGGGATTACCGATCCGATACAGAGTCTTGCACAGGCGACGGAACTGGTGGCGTCAGGCAATCTCGATGTAACAGTGGACATAGAGAGGGGAGATGAGATCGGCCTTCTTGTCCGTTCGTTCAATCACATGGTGCAGGAGTTGAAAGACGGGAAAGAATCGCTGCAATCAGCATACCTCGAATCCGACAGGAGAAGGCTCTTCATGGAAAATATCCTCGATCATATCAATTCCGGCGTCATCATGCTCGACACCAATGGAAGCATACTGATGATCAACTCTCGCGCCTGTTCGATACTCGATATCATGCCGGAACAGGTAATGAGCAAACATTATCGGGAACTCGTTTCAGTAATCGATTCCGAAGACCTCCAGACACTTGTCGGAGGGATCGAAGGCCGGGAATTCAGGCCCGTGAGAAAGGAAGTTAAGGCAACGATCAGGGACAGAAGGGCCATCCTTCTTGTTTTCATAACAAGCCTTAAGGACGCCCAGCAATATGTCGGCCTCCTCGTTGTTTTCGACGACCTGACAGACATCATAGAAGCGCAGAAGGCACTCACATGGCAGGATGTCGCCAGGAAGATTGCCCATGAGATCAAGAATCCTTTGACCCCCATTAAACTTTCGGCTGAACGCATGATGAAGAAATGGGAGCACAAGGATGCGGATTTCGACGGGGTCTTTCACCGATCAACAAAAACAATCATAAAGGAAGTCGACAGCCTGAAAAAACTCGTTGATGAGTTTTCGAAATTCGGCAAGATGCCTTCAATACAGAAAGCCCCTGCATCGCTCCCGTCGGTAATAGAGGAAGTAGTGAACCTCTATAAAGATTACGGCGATATCGATATCCATGTTTCGCTGCCCGATAATCCGCCTGCTGCCGAGTTTGACGCAGAACAGTTCAGAAGGGTCCTGATCAATATTTTTGATAATGCGATACAGGCCATGAAGAATTCCGGCAGAATCGACGTCTCCCTGAATTTTGACATACCGTCGAACAGGGCAGTCATCACGCTTGCCGATAACGGGCCGGGCATCAGAAAAGAAGATAAAGAAAAATTATTTCTCCCTTATTTTTCCACAAAAAAAGACGGCACCGGGCTCGGCCTTGCAATTGCATACAGGATCGTGAAAGAGCATCACGGCACTGTCAGGGTCCGGGACAATCAGCCGATAGGGACCATCTTTATGATAGAGATCCCTATAAAGGAATAATACATGATAAAGTCCGGCGTTATGATCGTTGATGATGAGGAAGGCATCCGCGAAAGTCTTTCGGGCATATTCGAGGACGAAGGGTATGAAGTACTGACAGCAGGTTCAGGCGAGGAGGCGCTCAGGGCGCTTAAAGAACAGACGCCTGATGTAATCCTGCTCGATGTATGGCTTCCGGGGATTGACGGGCTTGAAACACTCAAAGAGATAAAGGTCCTGAATCCTGACCTCCCTGTTATCATGATCTCGGGGCACGCGAATATAGAATTGGCGTTGAAGGCAACAAGAGCGGGAGCATACGATTTCCTCGAAAAACCACTGTCTCTGGAAAGGGTTCTGCTCGTTGCGCAAAGGGCGCTCGAAAAAAGAACGCTCGAGATAGAAAATAAAACCCTCAGGCAGGATAGGATAAAAAAATGGAAACTTGTCGGCAATTCTCCTAAAATGGTCCAGCTCAGGGAGCAGATCGAGATGGCGGGAAAAAGCAATGGCAGGGTATTGATACTCGGTGAAAGCGGTTCCGGCAAAGAACTCCTTGCACATCTGTTGCACGAGCACAGCGGCAGGGTGGAAAAGCCCTTGGTCGAGATGAACTGTGCCGCTATCCCTCAGGAACTCATCGAAAGCGAACTGTTCGGTCATGAAAAAGGTTCTTTTACCGGCGCGTTCGAACGAAAAAAAGGAAAATTCGAACTCGCGGATGAAGGCACGCTGTTCCTTGATGAGGTGGGCGACATGTCACTCACCACTCAGTCAAAAGTACTGCGTGTAATGGAGACACAGGAGTTCCAGCGTGTCGGTGGCAACAAAAATATCAAGGTGGATGTGCGGATCATTGCGGCAACGAACAAGGATCTCATTGAGGAGGTTAAGAAAGGGAATTTCAGAGAAGATCTCCTTTACAGGCTCAACGTTATTCCGATATCCGTTCCCCCGCTCAGAGAGAGAAAAGAAGATATCCCGGCGATCGTTGAGCATTTCCTTTCCTATTTCGCGGTGGAATATGGCCAGAAACCAAAGACGATAACCGAAGATGGCCTGAAGGTGCTGGAATCCTATGAATGGCCGGGGAATATCAGAGAACTCAGAAATATGATAGAGAGGCTCGTTATCATGACGCCGTCAAACACGATCACGGCGAAGAATATAATGGTCGCAAGCTCTTCCCGTTCGGATTATTTCGTCTTCAATACCCTGAAAGAAGCGAGAGACTCATTCGAAAAGGACTTTATCATCAAAAAGCTCGAAGAGAACAACTGGAATATCTCAAAGACAGCGGAAATCCTCGAAATCGAACGCAGCAACCTGCACCGGAAGATAAAAGCATACGAGATAAAAACACCGTAGGCGCAGGCTTTAGCCTGCGCTTGTAATGCATTGAAATAAAGCAACCACGCAAACTAACGTTTGCGGCTGCATTAGGTAACGGATTTCAGCCGCCCGCTCACTCTGCAAATTCAAAGAGCGTTCCTTCCCCGTCCTTTCTGCATATTATATGCCGTTCCCATCCTTCGCCTTTTTGGCGGCAATCAGACCGGTAGTGGGCACCGACACTTCCCTTTCTGAGCAATGCTGATTCTGTTATGAGGGCGGACACTTCAAGCATATTCTTCAGCTCAAGATCGCGTCTTCTTGCAAAAGCTTCTGCCTGAAGAGACGACCATGCCCCGATTCTTCTTTTTGCCGCATTGAGAGACTCTCCGCATCGTATAATACCAACCCGCTCCCACATCAACTTTCTCAGCAAATGCCGTATCTCTTCCCTGTCGTAATCAGACATCCGTCCGCTTTTTGAAGAAGCGTTCATAATCCCGCCAGGCCCTTCTTTCACTGATGGAGGCAGTGTTGTTATTTTCGCTTCTCCCTGCTGCAATCCATACATTGCCGCCGCTCTTCCAGCCCTCGCACCGAACACAAGTCCTTCGAGGAGGCTATTGGACGCAAGTCTGTTTGCGCCATGCACCCCTGTACAGGCGACCTCTCCTGCGGCATACAATCCTTTGACACTTGTCGCACCATCGCTATTTGTCTTTACCCCTCCCATACTGTAATGTGCTGCGGGGGAGACCGGTATCAGTTCACTGGTAATATCTACGTTATATTGAAGGCACGTGGCATAAATCCTCGGAAACCTTTTCTTGATGAAAGCACTGTCCAGATGTGTGAGGTCCAGATACACATGGGCGCTCTTTGTCCTCACCATCTGGGAAAGGATTGCCCTTGAGACAACATCCCGGGGTGCAAGCTCCGCATCGGAATGATACTCTTTCATAAAAGGCAATTTATGGATATTCAATAAGCGTGCTCCTTCACCGCGCATTGCTTCACTCAGCAAAAACTGGGGGGCTGAAGGGGCAAAGAGTACGGTAGGATGGAACTGAATGAATTCCATATCCTCCAGCACAGCGCCTGCACGGAATGCAATCGCCATGCCGTCTCCCGTTGCCACTGCAGGGTTTGTTGTCCTTGAATAGAGCTGACCGGCCCCTCCGGTTGCCAGTATGGTAGATTTCGCAAACAGCGCAACTTTTTCTCCCTTTGCGAATACGTATGCACCACAGCATTGTCCGTCCGACATGATGAGATCTTCGGTAAAGGCAAAGGCGTATTTTCTCACCGAAGGGAATGAACGCACCTTATTGAGGAGCACCCGCTCCAGTTCTTTGCCGGTTGAATCTCCATGGGCATGAAGGACCCTCTTCCGCGAATGGGCCGCCTCCATCGTAAAGTCGAGCCTCGTCCCCTCTTTGTCGAATTCTGCACCCCACGAGATGAGATCGAGTATTCTCTGAGGTCCTTCCTCAACAAGGATCTTCACGGCGTCTTCCCTGCAAAGCCCGTCTCCCGCCCTTAACGTGTCCCCGAAATGGATACCCACTTCGTCTTCATCGCTTAAGGCAACGGCAATCCCTCCTTGGGCGTATTCAGTGCTGCTCTCCGCGGGAAGGTCTTTTGTCACAACCAGGACATTGCCGTGCGGCGCAAGCTCTATTGCAGCCCTGAGGCCGGCAACCCCGCTTCCGATAATAAGGAAATCAACCACTTCATTTTTCATATAACAGGAAGGATAAAGGAATAAAGTCAGGGAAATCAAGAGAACAATTTTCTGAGTATTGCAAAGAGTTACAGCCCGCGAACCTGTACGTTTCAGGGGCAATAAATTCGTCTCCGATTTGTTGCAAATTCTAAGCAAATCCTGACAGCCAAGCGCTTAACCTTCGTCATCTCCCATCCGATTTGATTTGAGATATTATATTTGGTATGATTAATTCATACCATAAGAAGGAGGCTTGCAGATGGCAACGGCAGTGAAAAAAACCATATCCCTTCCGCCGGACCTGGCCGAGGAAATAGCAATGATTGCTGAAGAGGAAGGCAAAACCCTCAGCGCGGTAATTCAGGATGCGTTAAGGAGCACAAGAAAGGAGCGGCTCAAGAAAGAATTTTATCAGCTTCAGGGGTATTGGAGCCGGAGGGCAAAAGAAAAGGGCGTTCTCACTGAAAAAGACCTTGAGAAATACCTGAAAAAGTGAAGCTCGTATTTGACACAAATATATTCATTTCAGCGTTTGTAATCCCGCAGAGTAAAGCTGAGAAGGCGATCCTGAGAATACTTGAAGGCACTGACTCCCTGATCATTTCTAAAGAGATCATTGACGAAGTCTTATCTGTTCTCTCAGTAAAGTTTCATCGTGACAGTGAGGCCATTAGTCATACCGCCCTTTTTCTCTCAGACCTTGCGCAGATCGTAAAACCGCCCAAAAGAATTCATATCCTTGAAGATGAGCCTGATAACAGGGTATTGGAGTGCGCATTACAGGGCAGTGCTGACGCAATAGTCACAGGAGATAAGGGAATGCTGAAACTAAAAGAGTTCGAAGGCATAAAGATCATAAGTTTAAAAGAGTATCTGGGATAGTTGCTATTTCATCGACTCGATCTTATCCAGAACTTCGACGATTGTATCAACAATCAGCCTCATCGCCTTCTCGCCCTTTTCCGCTGACGCCTTCTTCGGATTCCCCCACACGCCGCCCGGCCAGTATTTAAGCTTGTCCCTGACGACAAACGGTTTCGGAATGGCTGGATACTCTTCAGCCGCTCTCCCTTTCACCAGTTCAGGTGCTAACCAGAGCATCATCGACGTCTCGATTTCACCGGCGTGGGAATCATTCGGCGTTTCAGCTAAAGCAGACAGCTCTTTCCATAGAAGGTCATAGGGAGAAAAAACCGCTATTCTCAGCCCTTTTAATTGCTCTATGAGAATTTCGGCGGTTTCCTTGAGAGCAGACATGTGAAGGCTTCCCCCATGGCCGGAAATGAGCAGGATATTCCTCAGCCCCTTTTTATAGGCGTCCATAACAAGATCGTAGCAAACCGCCTGAGCGTTTCGGCGCTGATGCTTATCGTGCCTGGGTGATTTTTGGTTGTGGTGCATACCCCGTAATACATAAGCGGCGCGAGAAAAAATTTCCTTTTCCCGGCAACGGACTTCAGCGCTTCTTCGATAATAAAGGCGTCGGTATTCAGGGGCATATGACTGCCGTGCTCTTCGATGGTGCCGAAGGGGAATACGACGGTCTTCGTCTGCTTCAGATACTTCTTAAATTCACTCATGGTGATGGTTTCTAAGATATACATGGGGGCCACCTCTGTTTCGGGTTTTCTCACATTTTACAGGGACTCAGCTTAAATGTGAACTGCTATCAATAATACCGCAAACTTTAGTTTGCGCACAATCTGCGCAGGCTGTCTCCTCGGCGACCCGCCGGGGCGGGAAGCCTGCGACTACATTATGACGCAGACTCCCATCCAAATTTAAACCATTAAATTGATATAATAAGGCCAATAATCATTATGGCGTATCTTTTCAGGCTTACGAATGTACAGCGGAAGATGTGCCGAAATTCCCCCTTAAAAAAGGGGGGCGGGGGTTGTAAAGACGTGGAACAACCACAACCTCCTTAATCCCCCTTTACTAAGGGGGAATTAATACACAAAAAATCATTATAGTAGTAATCCCTGCAATCAAAGGAGGACAGTATGTCGAAGGTATATTTTGCATCAGCACGGGCACTGAAATGGAAATATGACGATAGCATGCCGGGCAAGCTGGAACGTCTTTTAAAAGAGTTTGATCTCTCAAAGTGCTTTGAACCCGACGAATGGGTCGCGGTGAAGACCCACTGGGGGTCCGAAGGCGCTCACAGGATCGTGCGGCCTATTTTTCTCAGAAAGGTCGTTGATGCGCTTAAAGCCTTCGGCGCAAAACCGTTTGTGACGGATACGGTGCGGATAAAAGGTCTCGATTATCTTGAGGTTGCCAATCAAAATGGGATCAACCACCTCTCCGTGGGCGCGCCTGTTGTTCTTTCCGATGGACTGTACGGGAATGACAACATAATGGTCAAAGCCGGCGAGATTCTCGGCGAGGTCGCTATAGCAAGCGTCATACACGATGTCCCGGCGATGGTCGTCTGCTCTCACGTAAAAGGGCACATACAGGCGGGCTATGCAGGAGCGATAAAAAATGTCGCCATGGGCGGGGTGAGCTCACGCCACAGAACATGCGGGTGGAAATGCGGCAGAGGCGCAATGCATACCACCGGAGAGGGGATGCTGACGTGGGACAAAACCAAATGCGAACTGTGCTATCAGTGCATGGAGATATGCCCGCTCGATGTGATCAAGTTCGTCAATGACGAGTTGCAGTGGAACAGCAATGAGTGCTGGAGGTGCGGCAGGTGCGAACGTGTCTGCCAGTCAGGGGGCCTTTCGTTGCCGGGAGATGCGGCGAGGTTTATGCGTTCACTCGCTGAGGCTACAAAGTCGGTTTTAGGCACTTTTAAAGCCGGGAAGGTTATATATGTCAATTTTCTGACGGAGATACAGCCTGAATGTGATTGCATGCCGGTTGCCGACGTGCCTGTCATCCAGGATCAGGGGATTCTGATATCCGACGATATCGTCGCAATTGAACAGGCAAGCATCGATATGCTTCTAAAATCTCCCCCCTTCCCCAGGCAGCGACCGACGAGAAGAAGATCATACAAGGGGACGATATCTTATTTAAACTCAGTGAAAAACCCTACCATATTCAGATCGAAGAATCAGAAAAACTCGGACTGGGAACAAAGAACTACGAACTTGTTCCTCTTTGATTTTTCATTATAAGTTTTGAAGGAATACGTCTGACTATGCCTATTTGAGCGGATTTTTTTGCCGATAGTCAACTATGCTTCGTATGATGATAAAGAGGCAAAAGCCTCGACCGATGCATATCGGGACGAGAATGAGCGAGAATAGGCATTGGCAGACGTAGGTTGCTACGTCCTGTAGTCCGCATTAACCCTGATATATTCTTCAGTCATATCGCAGGTAAGCACATGGGCAGAGGCTTTCCCCATACGAAGATCGATCACAATCCCGACCTGCTTCCCCTTCAAGACGGTTGCTGCTTCCCTATCCTTCCCGGTTGTTAACCCCTTATGGACAACTTTGACCTTCCCGAAAGAGATATCCACCTTTTCTTCCCTGATGTCCGCCCCGGAATATCCGAGCGCTGCCATGATCCGGCCCCAGTTCGCATCATTTCCGTACATCGCCGTCTTGACGAGATTTGAATTTGCAACTGCAAATGCAGCCTTTTCAGCATCCCTCTCGTTTTTTGCGCCCCTGACCGTTATTTCGATAAGTTTGGTCGCTCCTTCACCGTCCCGGGCTATCATCTTTGACAGTTCATACAACATATTCCCAAGAGCTTTCTTAAATCCTGCAAAGGAGCCGGAATTCTCTGTAATCTCCGGATTTCCAAGAGCGCCGTTGGCCATTACGAGCACCGTATCATTCGTTGACATGTCGCCGTCAATGGTAAGCCTGTTGAAAGATTGGTTCACTGCATCACGCAAGGTCCTGTCCAGCGTCTTCTGACTTACCGCTATGTCCGTCATGACAAAACAGAGCATGGTCGCCATATCCGGGCATATCATGCCCGCGCCTTTGCAGATGCCCGTGATAGTGCCAATCCGATTGTTGATTTTTACCCTTTTCTTCACAACCTTCGGGAATGTGTCGGTTGTCATAATTGCTTGAGCTACATCCTCTAAAGAAGACTTGCCGAGATTGGCAGCGAGTTCTGGGATTTTGGACTTAATCCTATCGATAGGCAACGGCGTTCCGATAACCCCGGTGGAACTCACATACACACAAGAGGGTTTAATAGCAAGGCTGTGAGCAACAAGCTTTGCCATAAGGAGCGTATCATCCATGCCCTTTTTGCCTGTACATGCATTTGCATTTCCGCTGTTGACGATAATTGCCTGACCTTTGCCTGACCTGATTCTTTTCATATCAAGCTTCACAGGGGCGGCCTTCACTTTATTGGTGGTGAATACGCCTGCCATGGCTGCTTCAACCTGAGAATAGATGAGCCCGAGGTCTTTTCGCCCCGGCTTCTTGATTGCGGCTTCGACTGTAGAAAAAAGAAATCCTTTTGGAAGCATAATTACCTATCCGTTTCGGCAGGTATTCAGGGAAACAGGGCTATGGAATCAAGGGCGGTCTTTTCATCAAATCCCATCATGATATTCATATTATGCACCGCCTGTCCTGAAGCGCCTTTCACAAGGTTATCGATTGCCGTTACAATAATCAGGGTATTCGTCCTCTCGTTTACTTTCAGGCCGATATCACAGAAATTGGTACCCCTGACATGTTTGATATTGGGATAAAGGCCGTAATCGAGAACCCTGACAAACGGTTCTTTTTTATAAGCATCGTTATATTTTTTCACGAATTTCACTGCACGCCATCTTTTTTCAGCAGCGGCGCATATATCGTCGTCAGTATGCCCCTGTCAACCGGCAACAGATGCGGGGTAAAATTCACGACAATCTCCCTGCCGGACTAAAAGAGACAGCTCCTGCTCGATTTCCGGCGTATGCCGGTGTGTGCCGATAGCGTATGCCTTGAATCCTTCGTTCACTTCACAGTACGATACGGAGACATCAGCCTTTCTCCCCGCTCCGCTCGTCCCTGACTTTGAATCCACAATAATCGATGAAACTGTCGATCAGTGCATTTCGTAACGCAGGCAAAAGACCAAGTATAGCGCCTGTGGGATAGCAGCCCGGATTGGCGATCAATGCTTGCCTTTTTAATCTTATTCCTGTAGATTTCCGGCAGCCCATAGACAGCCTTCTGAAGCGTTCCTGAAACGTATGCGGCACGTTATACCATCTCTCATATGTCAAAGGGTCTCTCAGCCGATAATCGGCCGAAAGGTCGATAACCTTTTTCCCGTGCTGAAAGAAGAAGTCGACGGCCCTCTGGGATTCACCGTGCGGCAAGGCCATGAAAAAGAGGTCTGCTTTTTTCATATTTTCAGGGGGATTGAGGTGTTCATACACAAGGTGTGAGTAGCTTCGTAGATGCGGGAAAAGATTTCCGACCGTTTTCCCTGCGGATCGCTCAGAAGTAACACCTGTTATTACTACTTCGGGGTGATTTGAAAGAATGCGGATCAACTCGCCGCCTGTATAGCCGCTGCCACCGCATATAAAAACTTTAAGCATACATCACCTCTAATTTAAAATCCCCTCAGCCCCCCTTTGGCAAAGGGAGTCAGGGGGATTTTTCAATGTAACATCTGGTGCTGTTTATCTCTTGGAGAACTGGAATCTCTTCCTGGCGCCCTTCTGCCCGTATTTCTTCCTCTCTTTTTCTCTCGGGTCTCTCGTGAGAAACCCTTCTTTCTTGAGACGCGGACGAAGGTCGCTGTTCATATCAACAATCGCCCGGGCGATTCCGTGCTTCACCGCTCCTGCCTGTCCCGTAAGACCGCCGCCGTTAACTGTCGCGATGACGTTGTATTTGCCCGTAATCCCGGCAAGTTCAATCGGCTGGCGTATCACCATCCGCAATGTCTCCCTCGGGAAATAGACATCCGCAGGCTTTTTATTAACGGTTATCTGGCCGTTGCCGGGTGTCATGCTCACTCTTGCTACCGAAGTCTTTCTTCTGCCGGTTGCGTTGTACTGGATTTCAGCCATTTCAGCTCCTTTTATCAAACTCGTCCGTTTCTCTATACGGACAATAATTCAGGTTTCTGTGCCTCGTGAGGATGCTCTGATCCCTTATACACCTTCAGTTTCCTTAGCATCGCCCTGCCGAGCCTCCCTTTGGGAATCATTCCCCATACTGCATCCGAGATGATCTTCTCCGGACACCGCTTCAAGCGTTCCCGGGCAGTTTCAGCCCTCAAGCCTCCCGGATACCCTGAATGACGGTAATACACCTTATTGTCGAGTTTCCTGCCGGTAAGCTTTATTTTCTCTGCATTAATGACGATAACAAAATCGCCGGTATCCGTATTCGGCGTATAGATCGTTTTGTTTTTCCCGGTTATTTGTGTTGCAATTTTTACCGCAAGCCTTCCAAGGACAGCGTCTTTTGCATCAACGACATACCATTTCTGTTCCACTTCGCCTTTCTTGGCAAAAAGAGTCCTCATCCCATCACCTTCCTCGAATAGTTTTAAGAAGTATTTAAGATAATAGAATCAAATGGAAAATGTCAACCCTTGTCAAGCCCCTTACACAAGACCCTGCTTGCAGAAGACCCTTGCCAAATCAACTCCAATCGAGTCAGCTGCCGCCTTCCATCGGTCGTTCACGGGGGTATCAAAGATAATACTGTTGCTTACAGGGGCAACGAGCCAGCTGTCTGTCATAAGCTCGTACTCAAGCTGTCCCGGAGACCATCCGGCAAAACCGAGGGCAAAAAGATATTTTTTGGGACCTTTTCCGGCAGCGATGTCAATGAGGGTTTCCCGGGCGGTCGTTAAGGACAATGTATCGTCGATTTTTATGGAAGGGTAATACATATCCGAAGATGAATAGAGAATATAGCCCTGTTCGGGCCTTACAGGTCCGCCGTAAAATACCGGCAGGTCGATAATGCACTCTTTGATATCGATTCCGCTGTGAAACGGCACAAAACTGCTCACCAAAATCCGATTGATGATAAGGCCGAAAGCGCCGTCTTTGGAATGATCGCAAATGAGCACAACGCTCCGCTCGAAATTAGGGTCCTTTAAACTCGGGACCGCAACAAGGAACATACAGGTCAGGTTCCTGATCTCGATATTTTTCATCATGGAGACTCACATCCGACCTTTGCCAAAGCCGGCTGAGGCGGACCATTCATCTTCCTGCATTTCTTTATTGCCTGCCGTGCGAGTATATCACAGCGCTCGTTCTCTGCATGACCGTCATGCCCCCGCACCCATTTCCACTCGATTGTATGAAGCGCCGAGAGGTCGGAGAGCTTCAGCCAGAGGTCCTTGTTCATTACCTGCTGCTTCTGGCTGTTCTTCCAGTTATTATTGCGCCATTGCGTTATCCACGATGTCATTCCCTGAACAACGTAGTTCGAATCCGTAACCACCCTGACATCGCATTTTTTCTTCAAGGCTTCAAGTGCCTTGATAACAGCGGTCAGTTCCATTCTGTTATTTGTCGTCATCGGTTCACAACCGGAGAGTTCCTTCTCCCTGTCACCGGATCTTAAAATAATGCCGTATCCTCCTGCTCCGGGGTTTCCCGAGCAGGCCCCGTCTGCAAAAATTTCGACAAACGGTTTTTCATGCCCTTTCTTCATCGCATTTTTCTTATTTTACCTTATATTCCCCATACATTGTGAAAATTTTTTATATACGGAATACCATATCGCCGCCCGATTGGATGCCCATTGCCCCTGATTCATTGTTCCTCTTGCTGTGATACAATAAAACCGAATGAAGGTATCGGTCATAATACCAACACTCAATGCCGGCCCCACTATCGGCACGCTTGTTTCTACGCTTCGGTCGCAGGATCACGCTCCTTCAGAGATAATCGTCATCGACTCATCCTCAGCGGATAATACGGTATCTGTCGCTGAAGAATCCGGCGCGAAAACAATCGTAATTCCACGACATGACTTCAACCACGGGGCAACAAGAAACATCGCCGCACGGCGGGCGGAAGGAGATGTGCTTGTCTTTATGACACAGGACGCGCTCCCGAAGGATAATGCGCTGATAGGCGCTCTGACAGCCCCCTTACGGCACGCCGATATTGCCGCTTCGTACGGCAGGCATATCCCCAGACCGGATGCAACACCCCTGGAGGTATTCGCGAGACAATTCAATTACCCTGTGCATGGGTCAGTGAAAGGGATCGATGAGGTGCAGACGCTCGGCATTAAAACGTTTTTTTTCAGCAATGTCTGCTCCTCCATGAAGAAAGACCGGTTACTGGAGGCGGGCATGTTTCCGGAAGGCATTAAAGCGAACGAAGACATGCTTATCGCCGCACAATTCATTCTGAAAGGCTTTAAAATAGCATATGTGCCTGAGGCGGGTGTCGTGCATTCCCATAACTATTCGCTTTTCACGCAATTCAGACGCTATTATACAATAGGCTCATCCCTGAAAACCCACCGGTGGATTCTCCGATACGCACTGGCCGAGGGTGAAGGGTTACGGTTTATGAAAGGACAGATACGATATGTCACAGAACAGCATAACTATTTCTGGATACCCTATATTTTTCTGGAATCGTTCGCAAAATATGCAGGGTACAGGATCGGGTTGATTGCAGGATGACAGAGCTTGTGAAATTAATTACCCGGTTTGTTAAAGTTGTCTGCCTCATCATCGTTGACCTTTTCGCCTTCTACACGTCGCTGTTTATTGCCTGGCTGGTCAGGGCAGACTTCATGCCCTATATCATTCCCGACCTGCCGGTCTTGCATTTCTCCTTTGTCCATTTCATTTCGTTCTGGTGGATCCCGGGCGTTTTCATCATTTTTCTCTCGTTCGAATCCCTCTACCTTCACAACCTTCCATTCTGGGATGAAACAAGAGATATCGTAAAATCAATCACTCATGCAAGCATAACGCTTTTGGCAATCGTGACTCTGGGGAAGATGGGAGACATCATGTCGCGCCTTGTATTGGTAAACCTCTGGGCGGTGTCGGTATTTATTTTCCCGGTCTTCCGTCTCTGGGGAAAGAAATGCCTTTACCACATCGGCCTCTGGAGAGAGAGGATACTGGTTATCGGCGCAGGGAATGCGGGGAGGCTTGTAATAGAGGGGCTTCAGAGGGAAAAACATATGGGATATGAGGTAGTCGGTCTTCTGGACGACGATAAAGACAAGGCAGGAAAGTTCATTTACGGCAAAAAGGTATTTGGCGGCGTTGAGGAATTTCCTGAACTCATAAAGCAACTCGGGGTTGAAACCGCCATCATCGCAATACCTTCGCTCCCCCCTGAAAAACTGTCTGGCCTGACTGCGAGGGTACAGAGTAAAATTCCCAATACAATGGTCATTCCTGACCTGAAAGGGATCGCCCTCCTGAATACGGATCTTTTCCATCTTTTCCTCGAAGAGATCTTTTTAATGAATATCCGGAACAACCTGAAGTCAGCAACAAACAGATTCATAAAGCGGCTTTTTGACATCGTCTTCAGCATCCTCGCAATGCCCGTCCTTCTTCCTGCCATCGGCATTATCGGACTCATCATACGGCTGGAGACACCCGGGTTCGCCATTTATACTCAAGACCGGATCGGCAAGAAAGGAAAGACATTCCGGTGCTATAAATTCAGGACGATGTATCAGGATGCGGAAGAACAACTCAGGGAAATGATAGAAAGCAGCGAGACACTCCGGAATGAATGGGAACAGACCTGGAAACTGAGGGAAGACCCCCGCGTCACAAGAATAGGCCGTTTTCTCAGGAAAAGCTCCCTCGATGAACTGCCGCAGATATTCAATGTAATGAAGGGTGAGATGAGTATCGTCGGCCCGAGGCCCTACCTCCCGAGGGAAAAAGCGGATATCATGGAAAATATACAGGTTATCTGCAGTGCAAAACCCGGCATTACGGGTCTCTGGCAGGTCTCGGGCAGGTCCAACACCGGGTACCGCTACAGGGTGAAACTCGATACATGGTATATCATGAACTGGTCGCTCTGGCTTGACATAGCAATACTCTTCAAAACTGTACGGGTAATCCTGAAGGCTGAAGGGGCATACTGAGCGATCGTTGTGATATAATTATTCAGTTCAATATTATGAAAGACATTCCTTATCTAAATCCTGAGGACCTGCCAAAAGTGCCTTTTGTTCTCAATGGTATTTCATCCCGTTTTATCCGTGAAAACAAGATTGTTCCTCTTGATCTGAAGAATAACGTTCTGAAGGTGGTCATGGTAAATCCGGACAATACCACCGCGATCGATGCTCTGAAGGTGGCAACATCCGCTGATGTGGCTGTGTACGCATGTGACAATAAAGCGCTTGAAGAGTATCTGGCGAAATTCTATGAGCAGGAGACGCAGAACATAAACCGTATCATCGAAGACATTGGAGAAAAGGGGATCGAATTCCTCCGGGAAGAGGAAGAAGATGTCGGCCATCTGAAGGACCTTGCCTCCGAGGCCCCGATCATACGACTCGTAAATATGCTTATAACAAGGGCTGTCGAGAGCAGGGCGAGCGATATCCATATCGAACCGTTTGAGGATGAGTTAAAGGTGCGGTACCGTATAGACGGCGTGCTCCACGACATAGAATCAACACCGCAAGAGACTCCAGGCCGCGATCGTATCGAGGATAAAAATCATGGCAAAACTCAATATCGCCGAGAGGAGACTCCCGCAGGACGGACGCATACGCCTGAAGGTCGGTGAAAAGCGAAATAGATCTGAGGGTATCGACAATCCCTATTCTCCACGGTGAAAGCGTCGTGATGAGAATTCTCCGCAAAGAGGGTATTGTGATAGACCTCGATATTCTCGGGTTTCCGCCTCGCACCCGTGCGGCATTTGAACAGCTCATCCGCAAGCCAAACGGCATTTTTTTGGTCACAGGCCCTACCGGAAGCGGCAAGACTACCACGCTTTACGGCGCGCTCGATAAAATAAATTCTCCAGACAAAAAGATCATTACGGTTGAAGACCCTGTTGAATACCAGCTGAAAGGGGTGAACCAGATTCAGGTGAAGGCACAGATAGGCCTGAATTTTGCCAATACGCTGAGGCACATCGTCAGACAGGATCCCGACATCATTATGATCGGTGAGATCAGAGATCTCGAAACGGCCGAGATTGCGATACAATCGGCCTTAACTGGCCATCTCGTGTTTTCAACCTTGCATACCAACGACGCTCCGAGTGCTATTACCCGGCTCCTTGACATGGGGGTCGAAAACTTTCTTCTCTCATCCACGGTGAGAGGCATTCTCGCACAGAGGCTCGTGCGGGTCATCTGTCCGGCAATGCAGGACAGTGGACACCTCGGTCTGCCGACCTTGAAGAACTGAAACTTTTCGGCATCGACAGCGCGCTGAGTCTTTACAGCGGAAAAGGATGCGAGCACTGCTCCTTCACCGGCTATTTCGGAAGAAGCGGCATATTCGAACTTCTCGTCGTTGACGACGATATCCGGAAACTGATTTTGAAAAACGCCGACTCAAACCAGATCCGGCGTGCCGCAAAAGAGCATGGCATGAGGACACTCCTCGAGGACGGGGCCGAAAAGATAAAAGCCGGGGTAACAACCCTGAGCGAGGTCCTCAGGGTAACGCAGGAGGCCTAAATGCCCGTCTTTTCCTACAGGGCAACAACCATTGAAGGCGCAATTGTCGAAGGCGTCATCGAGGCCACCGACGAAAAGTCCGCTATAGACCGGCTGAAGAATACCGGATACATCCCCTTAAAAATCGCCGCGCCTAGGGAAAGTGCCAAGAGAAAATTTTCGCTGCGTTCGTCGAAAGGCGCCCTGCTGACGTTTACGACGGAACTTTCTGCGCTGCTCGGCGCAGGCCTGCCCCTCGACAGAAGCCTCAACATACTCTCCGGTATATCCGAAAACACTGAAATGAAGGACGTCGTCCATGCTATTTTAAAATCAATCAGGGAGGGCAGTTCTTTCTCCGAAGCTCTCCAGAAACATCCGAAGATATTCCCCAGGCTCTATTTGAACATGGTCAGGGCAGGGGAATCCGGCGGAGTTCTCGACGTGGTCCTCGACAAACTCCACGAGTTCCTTGAAACCTCACAGGAATTAAAGGACCATATTGTTTCCGTGATGATATATCCTTCCATCCTCTTTGCTGCAGGTGGGCTTTCCATAATAATCCTGCTCACGTTTGTGCTGCCGAAATTTTCGGTCATCTTCGCTGAACTCGGTGGTGCTCTGCCGCTGCCGACCAGGCTGCTCCTCAGTTTCAGCAGCGCCCTGAGATCTTACTGGTGGATTGCTCTCTCCGCAGTAGTCGTCCTATGGATTATGTTCAGAAGTTATGTCAAGACTGATTCCGGCAGATTTGCCTGGGACACCTTCAAACTCAGGCTGATGGGGGATATCATAAAGAAACTCGAAACCGCACGGTTCTGCAGAACACTCGGAACGTTGCTCAAAAGCGGGGTGCCGATCCTGCAGGCGATGAATAATGCACGGGATGTGATAAGCAACAAGGTGGTCGCTGCAGCCATTGATGCCGTTTCCGCAGGGGCAAAAGAGGGCAAAGGCATTGCAGTCCCCTTGGCCGATACAAAAGTATTCCCGCCCCTTGCCCTGTCGATGATCAAAGTGGGAGAGGAAACCGGGCAGCTTGATACCATGCTCATGAAGATTGCAACTACCTATGAGAAAAGCCTGACCGTGGCGATTAAACGCTTTGTAAATCTGCTTGAACCCGCCATGATACTCATAATGGGGCTGATTATCGGGTTTATCGTCGTCGCTATGCTGCTTGCGATTTTCAGCATAACGGAATTGCCGTTCTGATTCAACAATGACACGGGGTCGCGGAGAAACGGAGAAACGGGGGAATAGAGAAAAAATATCTTCTCCCAGTCTCCTCATCTCCGGGTCTCCGCGTCGTTGTTCTCCCTCTTCAGTCATTTCGCAAAATACGGGGTTCACCCTTCTTGAACTCATCATCGTCATTTTTCTCATTACGCTGATCCTCGGCCTGTCCACGCTCTTTTTCGCCAATATGCTTCCGTCAAACAGGTTCAATGCGACGGTAAGAAACATCTCTTCGGCGATGAAATACGCCCGATCTCTTGCGCTGATTCAGGGCAAGCCGCACACACTGACCATAGATCTCGATGCAAAAAAATACAGCATCGAGGGCCGCGGCACAAAAGTTATTCCTGATGACATGAATATTAAAG
The DNA here is from genome assembly GCA_963718855.1 of uncultured Nitrospiraceae bacterium. Taxonomy (GTDB): domain Bacteria; phylum Nitrospirota; class Thermodesulfovibrionia; order Thermodesulfovibrionales; family SM23-35; genus CAVRAA01. The sequence goes on from CAVRAA010000013.1 coordinate 130,712, forward strand.
TGATCGACCCGATGTCGGGCGAGCTTTATACGGGACAATATCAGTTTGTCATGCATCCGGCCGGCAATATCGAAGGGGGAACGATCGTTCTGTGGAATGCAAAAAAAACGGTGACCATCCAGTTGGATCCGGTCGTCGGGGCGGTCGTGATAAAGTAATGCAGGATTGCAAAAGCAGATCCTTCGGCAGGCTCATGATGACAGATGTGTCCGTCAACGCGACGAATCACAAGGCGCCTGTGTATCAGGCGGGGTTCACTCTCCTTGAGGTCCTGGTCGCGACAGCGCTCCTGGGGATCGCGGTCGCGGTCATCCTGCAGCTTTTTTCATCGAACCTGCGCGCGCTGTCGGTGTCAGAGGATTTTGTGCATGCCTCGATAAAAGCAGAGGTAAAGATGCGGGAGTTGCTGGACAACGACACGCCTTCGGAGACATCACTCAGCGAGACAACCGATGATGGATACCGCACGGATGTCTTGATACGAAATGTTCTGAAAGAGAGGACCGAAAATATCGACATAAACCTTTTTCAGATCGATGTAACAGTCCACTGGACAAAGGGGTCAAAAGAGAGGTCATTTACCGTGCGGTCTTTGAAAGCAGCCAGAAAGCAGATATAGGGACAATGAAATATTGCGCGGAGAACAACGTGACCACCCTCCCCGTTATCCCCTCCCGTCAAGGGAGGGGAAATAATACGTCCCCTATCCCCTGGCGGGAGAGGGCAAGGGTGAGGGGGTGTCAGGGATTCACCCTGCTGGAATTGACGATCTCCATCACCCTGCTCGGTCTTATCGTCCTGATCATCGTCGGCGCCATGAGCCTCGGATACCGGTCCATAGAATCCGGGGAGAAAAAAACAATCGCCCTTGAGAGGATCAGGGCCTCGTTCAGCATGATCGATTCCCAGATCCAGTCCCACGTCCCCCTTACCTACGAGCAGGACGGAGAAATCAAATATTACTTCCAGGGAGAGAGAGAACTCATGCGATTTTCTTCAAATTACTCGATATGGGGCGGGGCAAAAGGCTATGTCATTACCACCTATTCGGTACGGCAGGGAGAAAACGGCAAGCAGATATTGTATGCATCGGAGAACGTTGCAGGCCTGGAGGGACAAAGAGAGACGGTACTGCTCGATAATTATGAAAGAATCTATTTTGAATATTTTTATAAAGACCCGACAGAGGAAGAAGGCAGCTGGAAAGAACAATGGAGCGAAGATGTCCTCATACCTGCAAAAGTCAGGTTTCATTTTATTGACGGGGCTACAGACCTTTCTCTTATCATTCCCGTTCGGGTCCAGGGGTCCCCTGAGGACCTGGCGGAAGCCGGCTTGCATGAAGACGGGAGAATAAAGGCATTCATATGAACAGCCGATACGGGGCATCACAGCATGGCATTGCCCTGCTGCTCGTACTATGGGTACTGACCATCCTTATGGTCATCGTCATGTCTTTTTCGTTCATGACAAGAACCGAGACGTATGCTACCCTTTCTTTTAAGGAAGGAATCGAGAAAAAATTTTTGGCGGAAGCGGGCATAGAAAGAGCGATTATGGAACTTTTTTACCGAAATCATTACAAAGACCAGGCTGTTGAAATCGACAATCTCGGGATATGGAAAACAGACGGAAGTCCGTATGTGGGGCAGCTTGATACCGGGTCGTACACGGTAAAGATAGTGGATGAATCGGGGAAAGTGGACATAAATACCACCTCTGATGTAGTATTAAAAAATCTGCTTATGAACATTGGAATTCGTATGGAAGATGCGGACAGTATCACCGATTCCATTATGGATTGGAAGGATTCCGATGATTTTCACAGAATTCAGGGCGCGGAAAGCGATTATTATATGTCTCTGCCGAATCCGTATAAGGCGAAGAATGCGCGTTTTGATACAATAGAGGAACTGTTGCTGGTAAAAGGAATGACGTCTGATATGCTCTATGGGACCGCTGAAAGAACAGGCATTGTGCATTTCCTCACCGTCAACGCAAAAGCGACAACCATTAATATCAATGCCGCGCCGAAAGAGGTTCTGGCGGCGATTCCGGGAAGCTCGCCCGAGATTGCCGACGGTATCATCAGCTACCGTCAGAACAAAGAGATAGAAAACCTTCAGGATGTGGCCGGCATTCTCGGGAGCAATTTAAATATTATGATACCGTATCTGTCGACAGAGGGAAGCGGGGTATTCACAATCGACTCATTCGGGCATAAAGGAGACGCCCGGCAAAGTTATGCAATCAGGGCAACGGTGTTCATGTCCGATGCCGAGGATACGCATCGGTATCTCTATTACAAAAGCCCTGCGAACTTACAGCCATGAACGGATCGCCTGTCATAACAAAACTGACAACCTTCGCCTCTTCATCGTCAACCGTCATGAAGCAGGTGCTGAATCCTGTCTGGAAAATACTCTCCATCAGTGCTGCCGATGATGCAGTGTATCCGGCGGCCATCCTGTCTGCTTCGATCGATAAGGGGACCCTTTCGGTGGTCCACGGGACGAGGGTCCTGTCGCAGATCAAGGTCAAGGGAATCAGGGAGTATTCATTCGAAGAGGACCGATACCCACCGCCTGAAGTCTTCGCCTCTTCACTCGCCCTTGCAATAAACGATCTCGGAGCCTCAAAGGTGAAGGTATCTCTTGGTATTCCCAAAGCATGGTCTGTTATCAAGACGGCCGTGTTCCCCTCGAGTGTGCGTGAGAACCTGTCGGACGTCATTTCGTATGAATTGGACAGGATTACTCCTTTCAGCCCCGGAGACGCTTTTTTCGACTATAAGGTCCTTGCTGAGGATGCGGGAAAACTGACCGTGTTGATCGCGGCTGCGAAGGTTGATATGATCCAGCCCTATATCGAGGCGCTCGGAGGGAGAGGCATTCCTGTCAGCAGAATAACCGTAAACCTCTTGGGAATCGAAACGCTGTGTCGCTATATGAAGCAGCAGCCGGACATGATCTTTGCGGAGCTGACAAAAGACGGATATGAAGGCGCCCTCTTTATGCGTGGCGCAGTCACCGGGACCTTTGCGGGGACCTTCGCAAACGATGATGACCTGGCAAAGGCCGATGCGCTCCTGAAGGAAATTGCTCATTCTACGGATACCATGAAGGAAGACGGAAAATCCCCTCAGATACTGGTGCTCCTGAAGGACAAGAATTCTTCACTGAGAGAAACGCTGCGGCTCCGTTCAAACCTTCCGATAGCTCTCCTGAATGAAACAGATACAAGGATCAAATATACCGAACCGCTCAAAACAGTCCCGTATGCTGCTGTTGGGGGCGCTCTCGATGCGCTCTGGCCGGCGGCTGATGCCCTCAACCTGCTTAGGAGAGGCGTGCATCCGAAAAAAAAGCAGCCGAAGGTCCTTACGATATTCCTCATTCTTCTGCTTCTGGCCATGTGGATTCTCTACCTCGTCTCCCCGCTTCGCATAGAAGAGAAAAGACTCCAGGAGATAGACCGTCAGATATCGCTGAGAAAGGAGGAAGTGAAAAAAACCGAAGCACTGAAGAAAGAGATTGAATCCCTGGCACATAATATTGCCACTATCAATGACTTCAAACACAACAGGGTCCTGTCGCTGAACATACTGAAGGAGCTCACTACCCTGCTTCCCAAAAACGCATGGCTCACGAGGACGAGGATCACCGATAAAACGGTTGAAATTGAAGGCTATTCAGCATCGGCCACAGGACTTTTGCCGAAACTCGAGGCCTCAACCTATTTCAAGAAAGCTGAATTTGCCTCGCCGACATTCAGGGATGCGAGGATGAACGCAGACAGATTCAATATCAAGATGGAGATTGAAGGCATCAAAATTGACGAAATGAAAAAGAAAGAAAACGGGGAGACGGCAGAAGATGAAGAAGAATAGAACGTTACTAATCGCCATACCGCTGATTGCCGTCCTGCTGGGTCTTCTTTTCTATCAGTATGTTTATCTGGGCATACGGACCGACATCGCCTCAATGCAGGAAAGCGAGGAGTTCAAAACGAAAACCCTCGAAAAGTATATTTCCCTCATAGCGGAAAAGCCCCTGCTTGAGAAAAAACTCGCTTCGTTGAAAGAAGAGAGAAAGGCCGAGGCCACAAACCTCATTGAAGGTCAGACCCTATCCCTTGCAGCCGCCTCACTGCAGGAGACTGTTAAGGATATCGTAACCAGGAGCGGCGGCACCATATCGAGTGAACGGGTGGGAAAGCCCGAAGATCTTGAAGGTTTCAAGATAATAACCGTCAGCATGGACACAATTCTGCCTGATCCAAGGGCGTTAAGGGACATCCTCTATGCAATCGAGACAAGAACACCATATCTTGTAATAAAGGACGTGGACATCAGGATCAGAAACTACAAGGACCCCAGGGAACAGGTGGTCAAACTGGACGTGTCCGCCCTCACGAGCAGCCAATAATATCTACACAATCTGCTTCCGTATCAATTCTTTCAGCTTATCTATCTTGAAAGGTTTTGTTAAACAGTTTATTGCTCCGCTTTGCATCGCTTCCTGCATTTTTTCAGCGCCTGCATTCCCCGAAAAAGTTATCACGGGAACGTTGGGGCTGACCTTTTTTATAATCCTGAGTGCGCTGATGCCGTCGAGCTTCGGCATTGCGATATCCAGCAGGACCAGATCGTACGGTTTGTCAATAAACCCGAGCACTGCCTCCAAACCATCCTGCACGAGGTCGATCAAGTAGCGTTCTTCCTCAAGCTCTTTTTTCAGCACGTGGCCGAAATTTTTATCGTCTTCCGCTAATAGAATACGCATCTTCTTTAAGGCTCCGAAGGGGAATAGTATCGTAACTATTCTCTTGTGCAGATGCGCTCACCAGTTGCAGCATCCTTGCCTGCTCGTACGTGTTCATCCCGGCCATCTCAGCGCAAATACCGAAGCTCTCACCGTAAAAAAATGTCAGACAATCGTCCTTTTGCTTCGCATCCCACAAGTCTTCAACAGACTGCAAAATAATAGCTTCTGCCAGATTTCTGATGTTCATAGTCCCTTCTGATATCATAGTGACCTCGCATTGAATATTTACTCATAGAGTGAATATGCAAAAGGCATGCCAGAACAAGTCCGGTGATTTTCAAAGGATTACACAGAGATACGGTCAGCGGTATCAGGCATTATTCCATGCGAACAGGGAGTATTGCCCGACCGGCTATTTCGGCAGGATTATCCTGAAGGCAGTGCCTTTGCCCTGCTCGGAAGAAACGTGTATCGTTCCGTTGTGGTCTTTGATAATGGTATGCACTATCGAGAGACCAAGTCCTATCCCCCCTGCATCCGCTTTTGTGGTAAAGAACGGATCGAAGACCTTGCCCACAAACTCCGGTGGTATGCCGGGGCCGTTATCACGTATTGTTATGAGTACGGATGATCCTTCGTCTCTGCCGGAAGTATCATCACTGATCGTACCTGTACTGAGAGTCAGTGCGCCTCTGTCGCCCATGGCATCAAGAGCGTTCACGAGAAGCGCCAGAAAAACCTGCCTTAATTCACCTTCACTCCCGAAAACAGTCAGGACCCCCCTGTAGTTTTTTCTCACGTCAATCTCTTTCAATCTGCCCTGAAATCCGATAAGTTCAATCGTCTTATCAAGCACATAATTCACATCCACGTATTTCTTCTCATACGTGGCTTTCCTGACAAATGAAAGCATGCTCGTTGTAATCCCCTTGCACCGTGCCACTTCCTCCTGGATAATACCAAGATAATTCTCGAATAATTCAGTCGCAATCTGTCCCTTCCTTAGCCTGTTCAGAATGCCGTCGGCGCATGCTGCAATGGCTGCGAGCGGGTTATTGATCTCGTGCGCTATGCCTGACGCTATCTGGCCGAGCGCTGCGAGACGTTCACTCATCAGAAGCCTGATCTCATTTTCCTTCTTCTCCGTGATGTCCTGCACCGTTCCGACCATGCGTATCGGCTCCCCGTTCTCGCCAAAGGTCACCTCTGCCTCTTCATGCACGCACCGGATACTTCCGTCGGGCAGCACAACCCGGTGCTCAATACTGTATGGTTTTCCGTACAATGCCTCATTCACCGCTTTTTTAAGAAAATCCCTGTCATCCGGATGCACCAGTTGAAAGAATGCGTCATAGGTCGTCCCGAATTCAGGGTAGGTCAGCCCGAAAATACGGTAAATTTCGTCGGACCAGTGCAGCTCATTTGTCCTGATATCCCAATCCCAGTTTCCGATACGCGCGATCCGCTGCGCTTCAGCGAGACGCTCCCAGCTTTTCTCTAACTCCTCCTCCACTTTTTTGCGTTCTGCTATTTCATCAAGCAGGGCTTCATTGGTCAGAATCAACTCCCCGGTCCTTTGCCTGACCCGCAACTCAAGCTCATCGTGTGCTTTTTGCAGGGCATCTTCCGCCTGTCTCCGTTCAATGGCATACCGTAAAGACCTCACCAGCAGGTGGCTGTCCACCTGCCCCTTTACAAGATAGTCCTGCGCACCTTCATGCAATGCCTGTACCGCAAGATCTTCATCCCCCAATCCGCTCATAACAACAATGGGGATAGTGGGAACTGCCGCATGTGCCTGAATAACGGTATCAAGCCCGCTGCCGTCCGGGAGCGACAGGTCCAGCAAAATGATATCGAAGGAGTTTTCCCGGAGACATGTCAGGGCGTCGCTTAATCTGCTGGCGTGCAACACCGAGAACTGCACCGTTGTTGCCTCGGCAAGCATTTCCGCAATCCAGGCGGCATCAGCGGGGTTGTCCTCGACCAGCAGTATTGCGATGGGGGCTTTTTTCATTCCTTCAAACAAACGCTTTTTTCTGTTCAAGCCTAACCTGTCGGGGTGAATTGCCGGTTATTCCGTCACCGTTATTCCGTAAGAGGATAATTTTCTGTTTAATGTTTTCGGATCGATACCGAGTATGTCAGCAGCCTTCTTTTTATGACCGTGCGCCTCCCTGAAAACCTCGAGGATATGTTCTCTTTCAACGTCCTCAAGCCGCCTCGGGGAATCCTTATCATTCGATGCAAGATCAGCAGGCAAATAACACATATCTATTTCATGCTCTTTTGAAAGGAATAACGCCCTGTGAACAATATTCTGGAGCTCCCTCACATTCCCCGGCCAGGGATAACTGGAAAGTGTCTCCAGCGCGTTCTTGCTGAATTTCTTGTTTTTAAAGGACGCATTGTTTTTAACGATATGCTCAATGATGAGGGGGATATCCTCTTTGCGCTCCCGCAGCGGCGGAATACGAACGGTGAAAACACTGATGCGGTAGTAAAGATCCGGCCTGAAATTATTCGCCTTCATTTCTGCCGGGATGTCCTTATTCGTCGCAGAGACGAAGCGCACATCAACGTTCACTTCCTTTACCCCTCCAACCCTGAAGAACCGCCCTGTTTCGATCACCCTGAGAAGCTTTCCCTGAAGCTGCGGATCCAGTTCGCCAATCTCATCAAGGAAAAGAGTGCCGTGGCTGGCAATCTCCAGTAACCCCAGTTTTTTTGCGTGTGCGCCGGTAAACGCTCCCTTTTCGTGTCCGAAGAGTTCGCTCTCAAGCATCGCTTCGGGAATCGCGCTGCAATTAATCGGGATGAACGGACCATCCGCCCGCCCCGAAGTATTATGGAGGGCATGCGCGATAAGCTCTTTCCCCACCCCGCTCTCGCCGTAAATGAGTACGGGCATATCCGATACGGCAAATTTTCGGACGCTCTCCAGTACATCGAGCATGAGGGGGCTCTGCGTAATGATATCTTTTGTCTCCGATTGTCTCTGAATCTGGGATTTCAGGGCGAGATTCTCCCGGAGGAGTATTCTTTTCTCATATGCCTTACCGATGACCGTAATGAGTTCATCGATCCGGAACGGTTTGGTGATGTAATCATATGCGCCCATCTTCATGGCTTCAACAGCCGTTGACACTGTGGCATGCCCGGTAAAAATAACGACCTCTGCGGTTATCTCGGAATCTTTCGCATATTTGAGAAGATCCATGCCGCTCATGCCGGGCATATTCAGGTCCAGAAGCAGAACGTCGTATCCTTCCTTTTGAAGCAGGTCCTTTGCCCTCATACCACTGTCTGCCTCGTCAACCGTAAACCCCTCTGATGAAAGTTCGTTGATGAGCACTTTCCTGAGGTTTCTGTCGTCATCGGCAATTAATATTCTCATATCTCCTGCACTTCATGAAAGATGCATTCAACGAACGCTATCAATAATATATCATACTTAACCGATGTTGACGCGGGGAAAAACGGATGCAGGTTCTCCGTGGTACGGTTGTGGTAGAATTATCATTATGAGGAATACGCATGTTGCAGCTTAGACCGGTTTTGAAAAATATAAACCTGCTGAATATCCTCCTGCTCGCCATTTTGGTCGTGTTCGCATTCCGTGTGTTTATGCCTGCGCTGTATCAGGACATCCGGTATCTCCTGCCGCCTGCCAAAAAAAGCTTTGAGGCCGAAGAAAAGCCGCTTCTGCAGCAGAAATTGCCATCCCTTTCTGACTACATGATTGTCTCGGAAGAGAACCCCTTCCATCCGGAGAGAAAAATACCCATCGAGAAAAAAGTTGAACAGCCGTTGCCGAAGCCGGAATTTGTCCTCTACGGAACTCTCATCACCGATGACCTGAAGATGGCCTACCTTGAAGACCTGAAAGCCCCCCGCAGTACATCGGGACGGGGGAAGAGACAGGTTGCGCTGAAACAGGGCGATTCCCTCAGCGGATTCAGGGTAAAGGAGATAGAGGCGGGGAAGGTCGTTATGGTGCGGGGGGATGACAGGATAATCGTCCCGATTATCGATCCCGCCCATACCAGAGAGGGTCAGGCAACGACCGTGCAGGCAGAAAAGCAACAAGAGCAAAAGCCTGCGCCAAAGCCGGGCGAATCCCGGAGAGACCGTCGTTTGGGATCGGTAAAAACCCCGGCTGCCCCTACACCCCGGACATTTGTCCCCCGAAAATAGACAGGGCATTGCCCTTTATCCTGAGTCGTAATCACCCATCCGGTAGCAATACGAACTGAAGAGAAATGAAGGCGTTATCTGATCGTTGAGGATTTTAAAAATGTAAGGCACACCTTTTTCCGCAGCATACCCATACCGTTCAAATGTACTAAACACACTTTCGTGCGGATGAACCCAAACCCTGATAGTACCAAGTCCATTCCTGGCCGCCGTATTCTCGAAGAGTCGTAACAAGTTCTTTGTGTTAAACGACCGTGCAGAGAAAAAATCCAGGACGTGCAGTTCGGATTCACGGACTGCATAAACGGCAAAAGCCTTGAGCGTCTTGCTGTAGCGGCTTCGTACCAGCAAAGGCTCATACTGCTTCGACGGATGATTCCTGTAGCGCCAGCAGAGATATCTGCTGTCCTTATCGAGAGTAAGTCCGTATTCTTCTCGCGCTTCTTTCCAAAGAGTATCGAGCTCGGCTTCATTCAGCGAACCCCAGCCTTTTTCTGCCTTAACAAATACGTTACCGAACGGCCGGCGTATCGACACCTTCTTCCTAAGAACCGTAATATGACTGTGTTCCGTATATCCGAGTTGTTTTGTACCAAGCACAGCATGCCTTTCCGAGGGAAAACCGAAAGCGAAATCCATCGGATTGGAACCGAAAAAAAGTTCTCCGGCTCTCACCATCGCACCTCTTTTTGAAAAAATGCGCGCCCTGTATTTTGTATGCGTCATGACGTCACAGGGCTGGTAGACCCTCAGGGTTCTCCCTTTCCCGTAGAACTCGGCCCCTACCCCGCCGTAATGCGCGATGATATGCCCGCCGTCCAGGGCGATAGCCGCTTCGCTACCCCATGGAGAGTGTCTGTATTTCCATACCCACTCCTCATGAGAGAGCTCTTTGTCGAAACAGGCAGCAAAAAGTCCCCGTATCCCCTGTTCGTCTGCATCAGTGATATTTCGTATTTCCATCGCACTCCTTTTGTTACGCCCTCATTTGCTCCATGTCCATGCACCACACCCCTTCAACGCATCGAGTTCGAATGCTTTCAAAAAATATCTGCCCTCCTCCAAACGATCCCATAGGTCTTCCGGTATTCCGAATGTGTCAGCATGAAAAAATGAACCGGCAGCCGGCATTAAAGAATCAACAGGCGAGAGGAGAAGCAGTTTCCGGGATCCACTTTGGAACCGGAAAACCGGCGGCGAAGTAAGTTTCCCCATGTCGTCGAACAATATCTTTGCCTTACCGCGGATACACGGCTGGAATTTCAGAATTATTTTCATGAGTGCGGACTGCATCGCATAATGTTTCATAGAAAATCTCCTGAGAGAATAGTCGAATTTTACGCGGGAGGTTCCTGCATCCTGTTTCGCACTCTGGTTGTAATAGTGAACGATAGTCGCCCGAGGGTCCATATAAAGGGCATAGCCGGACTTTCTGGCCCTGAGACACCAATCGGCATCCTCGAAGTAGAGAGGGAATGCGTCATCAAATCCTCCCACAACATTCAGGACCTTTTTCGTTGTCATGATGGACGCTCCGGCGAGCATTTCCTGTTCGAGAGGGATTGCCGTCTGCCAGTAACGGATATTCCTTTTTATCCAGTTTTTCATAACTATAGCGCTTAGGTACGTTGAACCTCTTACAAGCTCTGTTTTTGCAATCCGATACGGAGTGATGATCTGACTCGCGGGAAGGAGGAAGGTCATCTGCCTGTTCCACCACGTATTCGGGCCGACGGCGCCGCAGCGCGGCAGTTCAGCGAATGATTTCATCATTCGTTGAAGGCTGTCCGGACTGTACAGGACATCCGGATTTGTTATCAGGATGAAATCTCCTTTTGCGTGAGCAACGCCCTGATTCACCGCCTTTGCATACCCTATATTTTCTTTATTCAGCAGTATCTCTGCGCCATCTTCTTTCAGGGCAAGGAGGTTATTCACATCAGCATCATGAGAACCGCTGTCAACCGCGAGGCATTCAAAATCCGTGGTTCCGATGGCAGTCTGTATCGAGGAAAAACATTCTTTCAAAAGGGACGAACTGTTATAATTGACTGCGATAACAGAAAGCATTACCTGCTATCCTTCAAGACTTCTGCCAGGATATATATCTCGTCACCACACCTCCGCGAGAGGTGGAAGAGAAGTGAATTCAAGATATTCCATTCCCTGTTGAAAAACGGGATAAGCCCGTAGTCACATTTGGCAATACGGAAATCGTTTCTAAGAAACGCTTGAACTTCATCCAGTGTATATTCCCGGATGTGATCATAGGTCTCGCCGACTTTCTCCGGGATCGGAGGGGGGTTGATCCCTCTGCCGGAAAAAAACCGGAGCCTGTTTGGCAGCCGTGCAAGGTTTGGTGTGGACAAAATGAGTGAGCCATCCTTTTTCAGAATACGCCTTATTTCGGAAAAATTATTTGTTACCAACTCGGGCGGAAGATGCTCCATAACATCGCAGTAAAGCACCATGTCAAACGTTCCATCGCCGAAAGGCATCGGATGGTTAAGGTCATGCTCAACAATCCGAATACCCTCACCGCTCATGAAATGCATAAAATCAGCCGACTTGAGATATCCTCTGGACGGATGTTCGGTAACAGTTACGCTGCATTTGTAGTATCTCTTCAAGAGGACAGCCAGGACACCGTATCCTACACCGATTTCCAGGATTGCATCAGGTTGTTTATCTTTTGGGAAAAGACACACGATGCGATAATAATGATCGGCCCATATGCGGAAGAACGTTTCATCCATTTTCGGCAGCGGTTCCCCGTAGTTAAGGCCTGACAGCTTAACGATTAATTCATATATGTTTTGCCTTGTCATCATTTTGAGCCTGCAGATATTGTTCTTAGTTTACCTCAGGATACTATAAATGCGCGAGACCGTCGTGGAACGTTCACCGGGGAAAAATTATATTATGCTATACTAATCAAAAAGGTAACAAATATTTTTGTGTATCCGGAGTTAAAAAGATATATATCATTTACTGCCCATATCGTCTCTCGTGACATAAAAGAGCGATACGCAGGATCATATCTCGGTTTTCTCTGGAATTTTCTTTATCCGATTTTTTTTCTCATCGTTTACTGGTTTGTATTTTCGAAGGTGATTCGCATTAAGACACCGACTGCTGACGAATCCTACCTCCCATTTCTCTTCGCCGGACTATTCCCATGGTATGCGATTCAGGATGGTATTCTGAGAGGCACCACATGCATTGTCGACAAAGGCTATATCATTAAAAAAATCCTGTTACCCCATGAGCTATTTCCGCTCTCGGCAAATATATCGGCCCTCATCCACCATAGCATCGGATTTGCCATATTTCTCATGCTCTATTACCTCTGGAGAGGATTTTCGTTTTCAGAAGGATTGCTCTTTCTTCCGTTATTATATTTCCTGCAATTGGTTTTTTCGTTCGGATGGTCAATGCTTCTATCGGCAATCACAGTATATTTCAGGGATATGATACATGTCATTGGGATAGTTCTGCAGGGAGTCTTTTTTTTAAGTCCGATCCTTTACCCTCCCTCTGCGATCCCCAAACAATTCGCATTTATAATGTGGCTCAACCCGCTTACGGCGCTCATGGAAGGATACAGGGCGATCATCGTGTATGAAAAAGTCCCAGAACTCGCGGGACTGCTCTATTTCACCGTGTTTACCGCTGTAATAACCTTAATCGGGTTTATTGTATTCCGGAAACTAAAGGCCGGATTCGTCGACGTACTATAGAATTTCGCATGGAAACAATACATAATCAGATCATCAACCTTAGCGGCGTCTCCAAACGGTATGCGATCTATCAGCGCCCTGCTGACAGGCTGAAAGAACTGCTCTTCAGAAAACAGAGTTTTCAGGAACTATGGGCGCTTCAGAACGCATCCTTCTCGGTATTGAAAGGAGAGGCCCTTGGCATCATCGGTGAAAACGGAGCAGGCAAAAGCACGCTCCTTTCGATCATCTCCGGGATTGCGAAGCCGACCTCCGGCACTGTCTCGGTAAAAGGCAAACTGGCCTCACTCCTCGAACTCGGGGTCGGGTTCCATCCCGAATTCAGTGGAATACAGAATATCCGCCTTTATGGGGCCATGCTTGGCCTTTCTGCGGGTGAAATCAACAGGGATATCGATGCGATTATCGATTTTTCAGAACTCAAAGACGCAGTGCACAGGCCTTTGAAGACATATTCGACCGGAATGACTGTGAGACTCGCATTTGCAGTGGCAATAACAATTGAACCGGAGATCCTCGTCATTGACGAGGCCCTGTCAGTCGGCGACATCCACTTTCAGAAGAAATCTTTTGACGCAATCCTGGATTTTAAAGAGAAAGGCGGAACCCTTCTCTTCTGTTCTCACAGCACATACCATGTGATCCACCTCTGTGAAAAGGCCCTTTGGCTGAAAAACGGCATAACAATGAAGTTCGGCGACGCATATAGCGTTGTCGAGGCATATGAAAATTACATGCGGGAAAAGGATTCCACCCGGGAAGACAAGTTCGATCAGATGCCTTCGGACCCCAATCAGCCTGTGTGGATCCAAAAGGCCTCTGTCCGTAAAAACGGTCATCCCGTAACTGCAGTGAACACCGGTGACACCATTGAGCTATCCATCTCCCTGTCATCATCCCAACCGACCGACGTACACATTGCGGTCGGACTCGACAGAAATGATGGAATCAACATCTATGCGACCTCAACAGAGATGACGGGGTCCGAACCTTTCCATATCAATGGATCAAAAAACATATGCCTTGTAATCGAGAATATGGATTTACTTGCAGGTGAATATAACTTTATTATAATAGTCATGGACGACAAGGCATTTCATGTCTTATACCGGCACAGGACGGCAAATTTTTCGGTAGTCCGCAGGACCAAGGAACTGGGGATATATAAACTTTCCCATAAATGGAGGACAGGGGATGAATCTCTCTGACATCGTTCGTTTCTTCTCTCACCATCAGAAAATCCCCGGGTATCCGAAAACAGTCATTATAGAGACAACAAATGCCTGCAACCTGAAGTGCAGAATGTGCCATGTGTGGGGCGAAGGGGTCACCCAAAAAAGGCCGGTGGGTTTCATAAAAAAAGCACTATGGGAAAAGGCCATTGAGGAACTCTCGCATTGGGACGGGCAGGTCAGCGTCGCCTTCCATGGAGCAGGAGAGCCTATGCTGCATAAGGATCTGCTCAAGATTATCTCGTTTGCCTCCTCAAAGAAAAACCTCTCTGTCGGTTTTCTGAGCAACGGTTCTCTCTGGACAAGAGATATCTCAAAGGCAATTCTGGACACTGATATATCGTGGATAGGGTTTTCTGTCGACGGTTCAGATCCGGAAAAGTACAGACATTACAGAGGAACCGACCTGAAAAAAGTTGAAGCTACGATCGAATATCTTGCGTCTTTTAGAAGAGATAAAAAACCGTCGATATTTCTCAATATGGTGGCGTTGCCAGACCTCGATCCTGAGCAATATATCGCCCGCTGGATCGATATAGTCGATGAAGTGAAAATATCCAGATACCGGCCGGTGGGCCACAGGGATTTTCTTACTGAGAAGATACAGAGAGTCCCCTGCTATCTGCTCAATGAAATGCTTGTTATCACCTGGGACGGCAATGCAGTCCTCTGCTGCGAAGATATATGGGCTGAACATATTGTGGGAGAATTTCCCGGACAGTCCCTGCGGGAAATCTGGCACTCATCAAAACTGGACAGAATACGGAAACTCCATGAAAAGGGCAAATTCGGCGATATCCCGATATGCGCGGACTGTGATTCATGGAGCAACATTTTTACGCACGAAGAGGTGGATGATGAAAAAAGCTTCAGAATTACTACATCCGCTGCACAGACATGTTATTTAAGAGAAAAAAGCGCCACGCCCAGAAGCTGAAGATCGCCTATCTCCTCGAAGACACCTCCCTGTGCGGAGGGGTCAAGGTTGTATTCGAACATGCGCGTCTGCTCACGGAACAAGGCTTTTCTGTAACAATCATTTCAAAAGGTCATATGCCTTCCTATTACCACACCGGGGACGCCACATTTCTTCATATCGATGACTCTTTCGAGAAGGCGGCAGACCTGCTGAAGCGCTTCAGTCTCGTGGTTGCCACCTTCTTTCCACAGGTAATTGAACTCCATCATCTTCCGATCAATCTCGTGCACTTCTCCCAGGGATACGAAGCGGACTACCCTCATTGGTCAGGACAGGCTAAGGAAGTGAACAGGGCATACTCGCTTCCTGTCCCAAAGATTACGATTGCAAAGCGGGTCGCTTCCGTTGTCCGTGAGCGATTTGCACAGCCGGTCCACTATATCCCCCAGGGGGTGAATCTTTCGTTCTTTGCTCCCAAGGAACCTTCCGGAAAAATAGAGAGGATAATCCTGATCGGCGCATGGGAAAACAGGATAAAGGGGATCCGGGCTGCGGTAGAGGGGTTTGTAGCGGCAAAAAAGCAAAGGGAAAACCTCCAGTTGGTCCGCGTTGCCACTCTTCCGCTTACCGATGAAGAAAGATCTGTGTATCTTCCTGATGAATACCATATCGAAATCCCCCCTGAAAAAATGGGGGACATCTACCGGACCTGTGACCTTGCCATCGTCCCCTCACTCGAAGGAGAAGGGTTCGGGCTTCCCGCCATAGAAGCCATGGCCTGCGGTCTTCCGGTTATCCTCACGAAGATTCACTCTTTCCTGAGTTTTCATCACAAAAAAGATTATGCCTATTTCGTATCCCAGGATTCGCCCTCTGAAATTGCCCGGGGCATCATTCGACTCTGTGATGACCCCGCATTCGCATTGCAGTTGAGTGAAAAGGGCCGCGATATCGCAGAGGGATATTCTGTCGATCATACTATCGCACATCTCGTCCCGGTGCTCAGAGAACTCTCCGTCAGACATCCCGGCGAGGGTGTTCGGAATATTACCTACTTCTATATCGAAAAGCCCCAGAGCGAGTCATCCATGGAGGTAAGTCTGCTCAGGGACCTCTCAAAAAAAACGTTCTCCCCGCAAATTACGCCAACATGCATTTCTGCTGAAGACCCGCTCTCCATAACAATCAAGGAACTGCTGCCGCACGTGCACTCAGAGGTCATCGCACTATCTCTGGATGATACGCTGTATTTTTCGGATAAATGGACCGCTCCGCTGCTGAACGCGCTGGAGCACGACATTGACATCGTCTCCCCTGTATGCAGCGATTTCTTTCCGGTTGAGACGCCATACTACTCGCCCCTCACCTTAAATGATACGGCAGCTCTCATGTCAGAGAAACACAGAGGTCGGCTTGAAAAACGCACCCCTTTCCCCCTCCTTTGTTACCTCGTCAGGAAAAGCAGCCTTGCCGCCTTGCCTCCCGACACAACCCTTGCTGAACTGCCTGAAAAACTGAACAGCGCCATAGTCCCGTCTTCCCTCGTCCACCGGTTCGGGGACTACTATTCTTCACGGCGTGAGGACCTGCTGCCATTCGTGCCTTATGGGACAAAAAGAGTCCTCGACGTGGGCTGTGCCAGAGGGTTCCTCGGCGAACTGATTAAGAAAGAGCGGGGGTGCCAAGTCTATGGTATCGAGATCAATCACAGGGTTGCTGAAACAGCAAAGAGCAGACTTGATGATGTCTTCTGTACGGACATCGAGAACGCCCAGCTTCCCTTTCAGGAATCCCTCGATGTGATTATCTTCGCTGATATCCTCGAGCACCTCTATAATCCGTGGCATACGCTCGCGACTGTGAAAAAATTACTGCAGCGTGACGGGATTGTAATCGCGTCGATCCCGAATACAAGCCACTACTCGGTCCTGCTCGACCTTCTCAGGGGAAGATGGGACTATATTCCCTTCGGCCTTCTCTGCATTTCGCATATCAGATTCTTTACGAAGGCCACTATTGAAGAGATGTTCACAAAAGCGGGGTACACACTCCTCACACTTGAACCGCAGCCGTTTCCGGAGCATCTGAGGGAACCACTGCTCCGAATGCTCAGCGAGCGGATCAACGCTGAATCATTCAGCGACGAGATCCTTTACCCTGGCTACTATGTTGTGGCAAAAAAAATCTCTTAGCCTCTCCGGAGCCCCTGCTATTCCCTTGTATCTACTGGACAGAGGCAAGATTCTTCATATACGCCTGCTCGGCGGGGGCCAATTTCACCGCCTCCTGAAAATACCCGCGGGCTTGCTCTTTCCGCCCCAATTTCCGGTACACAACGCCGAGCGCATTATGGGCACCCGCAAAAGCAGGGTGTAATGTGAGGGCTGTCTTAAACTGTTCGATGGCACGATCTAAAAGCCCTTTCTTGTAAAAAGCAATGCCAAGGTTATAGTGCCCCTCAAAAGAATCCGGGCGCAATTTCAAGACAATCTGATATTGAGCAATTGCCTCGTCCCAAAAATTCTTTTTGTAATATACATCCCCGAGATTTTTCTGTGCTTCGACGGATGAAGGGTCCAAATTCACCGCTTTCTGCAAATGTTCAATCGCCTTATCAAACGACCCTTTTCTGAAAAGTGCCTCGCCAAATTTTTCTTGCGCTTCGGCAAAGGCCGGGTCCAGTGAGACGGCAGTCTCCAGTTCCTTCATCGCGTCATCAATCGCCCCATTTCTATACAGCGCGTCTCCCAATGCGAAGTGTGCCTGAGGGGATCCGGGGTCCAGCTTTACAGTTGTCGCGAGTTCTCTGATCGCGCTCTCTATGAGCCCTTTCCGAAGAAATGCCTCGCCGAGATTCAAGTGTGCCTGTATGTTTTCAGGCTGCAGCCTCAGAACTGTCTGATACTCTTTAATCGCGCGGTCAAGGTCCCCTGTCCTTCCCAATGCGATGCCGTAATTGACATGCGCCTGGACCAGATCAGGATTGAATGCAATCGCTTCCCTGAAATGCTCCATCGCCTTTTCGAAAGACCCTGACTTGCCGTATGTAATGCCGAGGTTCACATGGGCCTCCGCGAACTCCGGCTTCAAGTGTATCGCCTGCTGATATTCTTTGGCCGCTTTGTCAGGCAGGCCCTGCTTCAGATATGCATCTCCAAGATTAAAGTGAGTCTCATAAAAATCCGGCCGCAGCGTCAGGGCCTTCAGATAGTATTGCACCGCAGTCTCTGTCATCCCCTTTTTCGCATAGGAAATACCTAAATTATGAAAAGCCTCCGCATTATCAGGATTGCGCGTGAGGACGAGAGTATAGTTCTGTATTGCTTTGTCTGTCATCCCTCTTTCATCGTATGCAACACCGACCATAATCTGGGTCAGGGGCATAGTGGGCGATTTTCTGACAGTATCCTCCCAAAGCGTCAAGCTGTCCTTCCATACAAAGTTCCGTTTTATCGTTCCGGCAGAATAGAGGACAGTAAGGAGGGAGACCGACATGATCAACACCGTCCGGTTCTTCATCGCCCGCGCCATAAGGCAGGAAACGATCACTGCAAAACCGAAGGTAGGCAGATAGAGATATCGTTCGGCAAAGGGGAGTAGATAGCGGTTACCGTCTCCGTAATGGAAAGAGATCCCGGGCAAATAAAAGGCCGGCAGCAGGGGCAATACCATAAGAACAATACCGAAAAATATCAGACTGTTTTTTTTATATGCGATAAAGGTTCCAGCAATAAAGAGCGCAGTCACCGCGAGGGAAAAAAAGTCCTCCGGCGTCGGAGAGAGATGAAATCGGGGGAAGCGAGTGAATGGCGCTGAGGTTAACGGGAAGAAGAAGTGTACGCAGGTAGTTCATAAAAAGGGGGAAGATATTAATTAGGTACCCGAACGTGGTCAGCCCAACCTGTTGATGCGGGACAAAGCCCTTGAGGGCATAATATCTCACAAAGGCATAGAGTCCGATGATCACAAAAAAGGGGATGTACCGGACAGCGTGAGCGATGAAGCGCGGGTGGGCCTTTTTAAAGATAAGATCATATGCGATAAGAAGGACGGGCAGGGTTACTGCGGTCTCCTTACATAAGAGCGCCACCGCAAAAGAGACCAAAGAAATCATATACCGATAGGTGACAAAAGCGCCTGTGTTACTATAAAAATGAAAAGCAAGAAGGTAAAAAAATGCAAACGTCACTTCAGGCAGCGCGGCCACCCAGGCGACCGCCTCTGTATGGACTGGATGCACGGCAAACAACACTGCAGCAATAAATGGCGGAGAGAAGTATGTGAGCGTGAAAGAGGGACGGGACTCCTTCATGAGCGTTACCCCGATGAGCAGAACCAGGAGCGACACGCCGACATGAAAAAGGACGTTCACGAGATGAAATCCCCACGGCTTGAGGCCGAAGACGTGATAATTGAGCATATAGATGACGTGCATCATCGGCCTGTAATAACTGGTGATGGTCGCGTCCTTTTTAAACTCCCAGACGCCTTTGGAAAAGATCTCAGGGATATATCTGCTGCTTTTCATCCAGTGGTTCTGGAGGACCTGGCCCTCGTCATCATAGACAAAACCATTCAGCAGGGCATTAAAAAAAACCACACATGCGAAAAGCATTACAATAATGAGGAATGGCCGAGGGGCAGCAAGAAAAAACGTGCGCATCCGGGCGGACATCGGCGCGGTTCTCATTACAGTTTTCGCGGGATCGCCCATCCAGTATTATATCCTCCTTGCGAATGCTTCAGCAATTATTACGTCCCCCCTCCAGAGTGAACACATCATCTTTCAGCGCGGCAGCACTTTATGATCATAGACTTCTCAACCCTCTCGCCTTTTTTTAGAAAAAGCAAAGATAACCAACGCGATAAGGGCCGTGAGCGAGAGCGCTGCGCCTACATAAAAACTGAACGGCCTGTATTCGAATACGACCTCGCTTTGCCCCTTTTCGATAAACACTCCCCGAAAGATACCGAACACCTTTATCACAGGTTCCTCCCGTCCGTTCACCCTCGCTTTCCACCCCGGATAATAAAAATCGCTAAGGACGAGGACTCCTCCATCGGAGATAACATCTATAGTGACCGAATCGGATGCATATGCGCGGATGGCGACCGTATCCACCGGAAAAGGGACCTTTTCATGATGATCCAGGAACCGCGCAGCATTCTCTTCCAGATGAGACGGGAGATCGGTAAAAAGTGCGGTCGAGCGGAAATCGACGCCATTCTGGAGCGCTCTGATGACCGCACCAAGATCACTCACCCTTTTTGCGTGGTGGAGCATGAAAGCCCTGCTGAACACATTTCTGTTTTCGTAGAGATGGAGGCCTGCGTACACGCCTTTATAAGACAGAAAGTCATATTCCCGCTTATGGAATTCGAAAAGCCGGTCATGCATCTCTTTTTCCGCTGTGTATCCCGGAGACAGGCCTGAGCTTCCCATTATCACCCTTCCTCCGCCTCTCCCGGCGCCCTGAATGCTGACAGTGATCTCCTTCCCCATAAACCCGGAGAGGTCGATCATATGGTCCTGCCACGCCTCGCCCTCTTTCAGTATAACTTCCTGCACCCTGTCCGGCAGCACGATTTTCACAATTGCGTTTGCATGGCGCGGAACATCCTCCAGCGTAAATCCCGCGAAAAAGAACGGTTCCGTCACCCTCATACGAATGACAAACTCAAACTTCAGCGGAAAAGAAAAAGAAAATCGCCTGTCATTTCCCCGGGTAACTATACCGTAGTCAAGGGTGCCTGCGATTCTGTGAGAGACCATCGACTCGAAAAGCCTTATCCAACGGAGAGATGCGGTGTTGTGCCTGAGTTGCCCGGAGAGCATATCAGAAGTGAAACTCTGTGCGCTGAGGATATATTTGACGCCAAGCAGATCGGTCCATGGAGAAGTGGCTGCCACAAGTGCATCAGGGTCTGACGTATACGGAACGCTGAATCCGATGAGATGCTCAAAGAAAGAATAATAGTCCCCCGGCATCAGAAGGTCCATGCACCTGCTGTCATAAAGACCGATGGCATTGCTCACCAACGGGGGGACCGATGCCCCGTCTCCGACAATCCTGTAGGGATACTGACCTTGCATGACGTTCAGATACGGAGGTTCATAATAGGGGAAAACCCGGTCAGGGTGGTCCTTCGGCATATAGAGGAAAAGCTCTCCGAGCATTGCCGATATCATAAGCACCCTGAACGCGGAGGAGCCGCCGAAAAAGTGGTGCGCTGCTCCTAGTGCGGCAAGGCACCCAATGGTGACGCCAAGGATTACGAAAAGCCGAGTCGTGATATCTGCCGGGGCTCTCTGCAGCAGAAAGAGACAATACAAAACAAAAAGCGCCGCCGTAAGAATCAGAGAGAGGGAGAACCTCCCGCTGCGCTTCTTTTCTTCAGAGATCGCGTCGAATGTATGCGCTGTAATAACGGCGAGGCTGAAGTAGAGCATCGAGCTGTATTTCTGGAAATTCATGCTGCCGAGGAGGGGACGGTTCACCACAAAAAAATCGGGAACCAGCCCGTAAATCTGCATGAAAAGGAACAGGGCAAAGGGGGCAAAGGGAAGCGTCTTTTTTAAAAGGCCCGGGCTGATGATTGTGAAGGAGAGATGGAGCAGCACGACAACGCCCGCGTAGGGGAGCAGATAGAGAAATTCTTTCTGGAGCCACCCGGAATAATAGATATTCTTCAAACCAAGAAACAGCGGCTGCCAGAGTGAAACCGAACTGATCAGGGGCAACGTGTGGGATGCAGCGCCGGTCCTGATCGCCTTTGCCATGGGAGAGGCCTGCGCATAAAGCTCAAAGAACGGGAAAAACACGACAGAGGAGAGCAGCACCCCTGCCGATACCGCGGCAGTAATCCGCCCGGCGCCGGAGAGCGCGCCTTGTATGCCGCCCATGAAAAACCCTGCGGTAAGCGCATACAGCCCAAGGAGGCCCGTCCCCATCACCACATCAGGGAATTTGCCTCCGAAGATGCTCATGCATATCGACAGCGCGAGCAGGCAGGGGCTCAGGCGGTCTTTCCTGTTCAGCCATCGCTCGTAAAAATAAAATGCCGGGGGCAGGTACATGACCGTGCTCAGCGGATGAAGGTTTAT
Source organism: uncultured Nitrospiraceae bacterium (assembly GCA_963718855.1). GTDB lineage: Bacteria > Nitrospirota > Thermodesulfovibrionia > Thermodesulfovibrionales > SM23-35 > CAVRAA01. The sequence continues at coordinate 152,671 of CAVRAA010000013.1, forward strand.
CCACCAAAGCGAATATCCCGAGAGCATAAAGAACGAAGCGCCGAAAAAAGACGCCGGTACGGTGAGCTTCTTTTCCGCAAGGAACAGATAGGTGAATACCCCCATTATGAACAGCCTCAGGAGATAGAACATATCCTGTGAGAAAGGGCCGGGGGAAAGATTCAAAAAGATCTTTAGGAAATTGAAGACCTCGGTGTTTACATTGCCGACGAGCGGCATGCCGAGGCCGTCACGCGGGTTCCAGAGAGGGAACGTGCCCTCATTGAGCGTTCGTCTTATTATGTAAGGGTTCGGCTCATTTATCCAGGCGGTCCCCCCGGTATCAAGGGAAAAAGGCAGACGCGGTTCATATCCTGAAAAACCATAGGACCCCGCGGGTGTGGTCCCCGGCAGAAGCTGTCCGGTCGAAAGACTCTTCCCTGTGAACACTATGTCATGAAAGAAAATGACAAGAACAATCAGGAGAAGCGATGTCCATAGAAAGGTCCTGCGCATCATCTATCATACCAAAAAAAAGGGGGAGCTTTCGGCTCCCCCTTTCTGAAAAAATCAGAGGATGAAAAATTTATCTCGCAACAGACGTTATACGGTAGGCAACATTGTTGGTCTCGCTGATCTCATTTGGAATATTGTTATTGGCATCCGCATGAGCAAGGAAGAAATATGACATGTGGATTGCCAATCCGCTTGTCACGAGGTCTGAGAATGTGTATGATAAGGTCTCGCCAGCGTTCACGTTGCTCACATTCCAGGTGCCGAGATAGATATCTTGAGCGCTTACGTTCTTGTCCAGTGATAAATAGATTTTCACCGCAAAAGGACCTGAAGGCAGGGACCCGGAATTAGTAACTTTTACCTTTACGGTATAGGGCAAGCCGTTGCATACAACGCTCGCTGCGTCTATAGCAGGATATGCATTGAAACCGATGTCGATAGTGCCGATCGGTACCGCTGCTCCAGTGCCTGTAAGCGCAAAAGTGGAAGTAGGCGTGTCGCCGTCATTGGAGAGAATTGTAAGGGTGCCTGCATAAGAAGTCGCTGAAGCCGGTTCGAATTTTATGCCGACCGTACAACTGTTTCCGCCTGTCACAGTCGTGCCGCATGTGTTGCTGGTCAGACTGAAAGATGTTCCCGTTACATTAACAGAATTGATAGTAAGGTCCGCTTCTCCTGTATTGCTTACGGTAAAGTATTTTATGGATGATGAGCCTACATTTACCGATCCGAAAGCCCCGCTGCCACTTACCGATATGTTTGCCGGATCAGGCAAGTCGAAGCCGGTCAGCTTTATGTGATTATGAACCTTCACATACTCTTGTTGCTGATCGTTGAAGTGGCGATCCATAACGAATATTTCATTGAGACCGCCGACGGATTTATATGCAAGGCTTATCTCTTCGCTCAGGGCACCAGCACAGATCAGGTAGTCTCCGTTGGCTGCCGGGTTTTGTCGTACATTTTCATCACCCCGAGTCAGCAGTATGAGCTCCGGCGTCAAACTACCCACATTATTACCTATTTTGTCGAGAATATTCAGATAGACCGAATAGGTTCCACTGGTTGCATTTGGTTCAGCATAAGCAGTCACAATCCATTCGTTCACTGAATCATAAAAGCTGAATTCCACTGCCATAGCTGTTGCGGCAAAACAGAGCAGGGCCATGCAAAGAACTGCTGCTATTGTGTTAATTTTCTTCATCAAGTACCTCCTTATGGTATTGATTAATGGTTATTACCGTTCCCTCTATTTTACTATGCCACAGGGTTTTCCCCTTGGCAACCGATTTTTTCTTCCCTCTGCATAAAAAAGCATGATCCATGCCAGGCTTCTTTTTATAGTTAGTTGCTTATAAATACTACCATTCAGGGAACTATTTGTCAAGAAATTTGGTTTTATTTTTATTCAGTTGGAGGGAAATCTTCAGGAGCTACTTGAGATATTTAGGGCAATGAGGGCAGGCAAGGGTCTTAAAGGCATAAAATGTAATAATCCGGACAAAAAACGGCATTTTCAGTATTACAGGCAAGTTCGCGCCGCCCGCCCCAAGTCACAATACGGGAGAAGCGAACCAATCTCGCCTGCCTCCCCTGAAAATGGGGAGGAGTATGCGCGCTCAGAGAATCTCAGCCGGGGGGCAGCAGGTGCAGCCATGCGCCGTCTCTGTATATCCACTGGTCATCCATACTCTGACTAAACGGCTTCGGCGCAGGAGGAAGCAAGAAGTAAAATTCAACTGTTACGTTTCCGTTTGCGTTGTCTACTCTCACTTCCTTTATCTCATGCTTCAGTATTTGAATCTTCATTATTGCCAAGACTTGTTCCTGGTATGTGGCGAATGGAGGCAGTTCAGTTTTCTCTTCCATTGCATAAGTCTCTTCATATTTTTTCTCCATCCTCATCTTCCAGTACTGTCCGGCGGTTGCCCTCAGGGATTCCTCAGGGCTCATCGCAGGCTGCTGCTCGGCCTGCCGGGCGGTGGTGGCAGTGCAACCGAAGAAGATGAGCGGAAAAACCGCTATCCACATTGCCAGAGCAATATGTCGCAGGATGTCCTGACTGATAATCGTATTTCTCATAACCTCTCCTTATAGAAAAATCTACTCCGGCAGTGCTCCGGTAGGTATAGTATAGGCCTTAATGCCGCGTTTGAGCGTCAGGTTCTCGTCTCCCAGATTGAATGCAATTAATGCCGAGCCATCGCTGTTTTTGCCTGCCTGAATGCCGGACGCTCCGCTGGTCTCCTGATACGTTCCGACTGGGGCAAAGAGCGTACGGATCCATTCCACTCCGCTGTATTTGTAGATTTCTATCCCTTCCACGGTAAGGACACTCAGTTCCTGCTTCCGGTCGCCGTGAATGTCTGCAAAGCTCAGCATATAAGCCTTTATCATTGAATCCAATCCTCTGGAGATATCCTCAAACTTCCCGTTCTGCCACTTGAACACTTTCACCCCTCTATTGACAACAATACTGTCTTTCGTTTGCGATGTCGCTATAGTAATCATGGCAACTTCAGAAAAGCCGTCGCCGTCTATATCTCCGGCGGAAACCCTAAAAATATCTGTATTCGCTTCGAGATCCACCTCTTTATCATTCCTGAAACCTCCTCGCCCATCCCCGAACCACACATATTTTTTCCTCAGTTTATCACCCAGGGGCGCAGAGACAATATCAACATTACCGTCCCCGTTCAGATCTCCAAGCGCAAAAGAATCACTATACATGCCGGCACTTTCTTCTATAAACCGTACGTCCCATCCCTGACCTTTCCCGTTTAACCCTACAAGAATACCCTCAGGCTTATAGGTCGGGCTGAACGGGCCCTCGGATATACTGACAATATCCAGCCATCCGTCATTATTAATATCAGCTAATTTCACTGTCCTTGCATGAAAGCGTTTCCCGACAGCGACAGGGCTCTCCAGGAATTTCCCTTCTCTGGTGTTATAAAGCACGATAAGCCTGCCAGTGTGGACTGCAAGCACAAGATCCGGAAGGTTGTCTCCATTCAAATCCCCTACAGCAATTTCTCCATAATCATAGTCGGGGAGAGACGGGTATATGAAAGGCGCTTCATTCCAGCGCTTTATTTCCCTGTCCCATAGGAACACTGAAGGTCTCCGGGCCTCATTTTTCGCTTTTCTCTGGGGCGGGGCTACAATGTCCAGGAAACCGTCATGATTCATGTCCGCCAGCACGATGTTCTGCCTCCACAATCCCTCAGCGGGCAGGCCGGCGGAAATATCGACAGCAGGCGTCTCCCTCTGTGCCGTTTCAGAACCGGATATGTGCACAGCGGCGCATCCGGATACAAGTATGATAAGAGCAATTAATACGGATAGAATGCGATACAATGTTTCCTCCTTGGAGCCTATAAAAAAAGGAGGGATGGAGACTCCATCCCTCCTTTACTTATGAGTTATTACACTTTAAACAACTACCACATATTTTGAATATTCGTTACGGACCAGTAGAAGTAACGGTGCACGGTGCCTCGTTGCCCGAACCACTGCTGCCCGCAGGGACACCTGAGCAGTAAACTCTGTGTATCTCCTGGATTACATCCCAGCTAAGTGTTGCGGTGCTCTCTGCAGCCCTCTGGTAAGAATAGCCATAGAGAGAATAATAGTCGCTAGGGGCCTGCGGATCAAGCGGTCCGAAGTTCGCCGTACCGGTAATGACTACAGACGGATTGGTAAACGTTGCACCTTCTTCTCTGATTGTGCACATGGCGAATCCAGCAATCGGGCAACCCGGATCGCCAAAGCAAGCCGGAATCGCTACGGTCGGGACACTGTCACGTACGTTGATGATATTCAGCTCATCAGGAATGGGAATGGTCTCGGAGTCGCAATCCTCTTGTTCATCACAGACCTGGCAATCCAGATATCTATTGAACGCCGGCAGGCTCAAAACGGTATATTGATTTCTGCCGAGGAGAAGCATCCACCAGTTAAAGGTCTCTACTTTGTCGTTCATGATGAAAATTCTCGGGTAAATGCTCTCTGCTGCCACTGCGGTTGCGCCACCTGATTCACCAAGGTCGTTAAACACCGATGTGCCGTCTTCAGCAGCAGGCGCGCCCATTGCAGACGCAAATCCCTTCTGAAGGTCTGTCAGATATGCCCAAGGCACGAACCTGTTGCTATTTGCAAAAGCTATATTACTGTCACGCTGCACTACACCAACATAGCCGGCAAAAAGATTTTTGCCGTTTGAGGTCTTCTGCATTGCAAGGCGGCCAGTTGGGCTCATCCTTTTTATTATTGCTGAGCAGCTGTCAGTCACTATATCAAATGCTGTCCAACAATACACGTCGTCATACCTACGCTCAGACTTGGAGTCAAAAACATAAAGGTCTGCGCATACCACAAATTTGCCCTCTTTGCCACTTAACTCAAAGAATTCACCTTCTGCGCCGTTCTTTTCAGCAATTGCAAAAAGTGTATCAAGACCGCTTAAAACCGGGTTCTGGCCACTGCATCGACTGTCCCTTCACAAACGATCGGGGTCAACTGTGTCTCTGCCCGGCACAAGATCATTGACGCCGATTACTGCGAATGCCGTACCAGCGCTCAAAAGAAAAACGCTAAGCATTGCTACAACTGCAAATAAATTTCTTTTCTTCACTTTCAAACCTCCTTTTTTATCTAAAATCACTTACTCCCTTAGCCAACGGCTAAACACTTCATAGAAAGCCGGTTTTCCCTTTACATCTCCTCCTTTCTATCACCTCCTTTGCTTTAATAGTCTAAAAAAATACCAAGGCAACTATATGACGATTCCTAACAGGCTCTTCTTGGTTTCTCCTCACCCCCCTTAAAGGGATATAGTTTTTTGATGAGAAAATTATAATAATGAACTATATCCTTGTCAAGCTTTTTTTTGTACTCCCTGATCATTTTTCATAAATTCTTATACTGCTGACATCCCGCGTTCTCCCGCAACAGACGTCGTTAAGAGTATAAATGCTGCCTCTGTCAATGTCAAGTATTTTCGAATTGCAGCGTATAGCAAGTTATAGCAAAAATCAGGCCAACAAGTCAACTCCGGAATACTTGATTATAAAGGGATTAACAGGAAATATTGTATCTTTTATGAACAACACTGTGTGATTTTTGATACAGCATACCATTTCCGCATAGAGTACAGGCATGGCAGACGCGGCAGTGGGCACGCTGGAAGTGCGCAGGGTCCTCATGAGAATCATACGGTTTTTATCGCGGTCTGATACGTAAGCCAACGCTCGTTCTCCTCATCATCAGGCGGCTGTTCCATCACCCGAAATGCCTCGACATACCTGGCGTTCACTGTTAACGCCCGTACCGTATTTAACGCCGTAATATACGCGATGAAGTCGATCTGCCTGAGCTGGGAAGTGTACTTCTTCATCGCCCTTTTTTTCTGCCGAAAACCGGGGTGATGTCTACCAGCATATTCGGCCTGAACGGCGTGGTGACCTCATAGAACACAAGCCGTATTCCTTTCTCCCCCTCGGCCAATGTCGGCGCTGTTCTTCGCTGAATGCAGAACGACAGTTCCGCTGTTGTTCTGTGATCTGGATTAAGCTCGATGTCCGACGGGCTGTAAAGAGCGTCGGGGAGATATTCACCCGCTATCGCATACACGCGCTCGCGGACCGCTTCGAAGTTCGTATGGAGTTCTCTGTCAGGGAACCTCAAAAATTCGTAATCAGAGACGCCTAATCTCTTCAGCGCCCTGACTGCCTCCTTTTCGCGCATCAGCGAATAGTCGGTAATATGATCTTCCGCGTGCTTTTTTACCGCCAGGGGATGTTCGGGCTCTCCCCTGTCTCCGCTTGTGAGAAACACGACCTTGACGCTCTTCCCCGACTCTACGAGCAGACGGAGGGTGCCGCCGCATCCAAGCGTCTCATCATCGGGGTGCGGGGCGAGCACGAGAACTTTGTCCCCTAACGGGGGAGAAAGATGATAGGGAATGATTTCGGATTCCTGAAGCATTCGGTCAGAAAAGATTGAGAAGGTTATTTATCAGCACCTTTGGTGTCAGGACTATCGGCGCTCTTTTTCAGTCGCTTCTCTCTTATGAAATCAAGGACATCCTCGTCCTTGCTCGTGTTCCTGTACTGTTCAATAAAGCCTTCCGTTACCTTCTCAACTTCCGCAAGATTCTTCACAACACGGGGAGTGAGAAGCATGATAAGTTCAGTCCTCGTTGAGTTGTCGGTCGTGTTGGAAAAGAGATGTCCGAGGAGCGGAATGGTGCTGAGAAACGGGATGCCGTCCTTCGCCTTCGTGATATCCTCCCGTATGAGTCCTCCGATAACAATCGTCTGGCCGTCCTGGGCAACGAGATTTGTGGTTGCCTCGGTCTTGTTTATGGAAGCAAATGCCTGATCTGCTATGATAACGTTGTCCCCAAGCGAAGAAACCTCCTGGGTTACCTCCAGGGAAACCAGTCCGCTGTCGTTTATCTGGGGTTTGACCTTGAGGATGATGCCGATGTCTTTGTACTGAATCGTGGAAGTGGTCGTGTTCGTTGCATCAGTGCCTCCTGACAAAGGACTGGTCGTCGTCGAGGTCGCAAGGGGAACCTGGGACCCTACCTGAATCTTCGCCTCGCGGTTATCCGATACAAGAATATGCGGAGATGCGAGTATCTTGGCCTTGGAATCCTTCAGGGCAGCGGTCAACCGGACCCTGACGATGTCCGAGGGATCGGTTGCGATATACGTAAAACCCCCTGACGGCAAATTTCCGCTGCCCAATCCCGACGGATTATTCAATGCATTCCCTGCGAGATCTATATCTTTGCCGAACACCTTAAAATTCAGATCGCCTTTGAAAGACCAGGAGAACCCGAAGCTGAGGTTATCTGTCAGATCAACGCGGGCGATAAGCATTTCGATCACCACCTGCCTCGGCAGGACATCGATCTTTTTTATCGTCTCTTCTATGAAGGTATAATCACCGGGGATTGCGAGGATTATGAGTGAGTTGGTTATTTCGTCGGCGAAGACCTTTGTCTCACGTGAAACAAACGTGCCGGAACTCGTAGCTGTCGAGGCGACCCCTGCCTTTGGCGCTGCCGCTGCAGGCGTCGTTCCGGCCTGCCCGGTTACAGGTGTTTTGGGTTGCTCAGCGCGGGGAGCAGAGGATGGGCGTCGGCGTTGATCCGCCGCCACCGCCTGAAAGGATTGACTGGAGCAGCGACGCGATATGCTCTGCCTTGCTGTTCTGCAAGGCATACACATAAATCTTCGGCCGCGCTATGCCGTACATACCGTCGAATACATCGATCCACTGTCTGATATAGTTCAATTGTTCACGGGAAGAGGCAATAACAATAAGCGCATTCATGCGTTCCACAGGGACCAGCCTGACTGTACCTCCCTTGAGGTGGAGACCAAGCGCGTTTTCAATATCCGGCATGGACTCCTTCAAATCCATATTTTTAAACGTGAACATCTCTACGGCGACGTTGTCCGGCGTTTTCCCTATCTGGGAATAGACAAGCTCTTTGGATACATCGGACAGCGGGATGATCCGGTAAAGGCCGCCTTCTTCAACAAACCCGATGCCGTTCAGCCTGAAAATAATCTCGACTACGGGAAGGACTTCGTCTTTCGGGATCGGAGAAACGGTCCTGAAATTCACCCTCCCCTTCACCTGGGGGTCGATGATGTAGTTCGCCTTGAGGATATCGCCGAAGACCGTCTGGACCACTTCGAAGATATCGGCGTCGTCGAAAAAGAAACTGACGGTTGCAGGGGCCTTTTGCTGCGACTGCACTTTTGAAGAAGCACGCTGGGGTTTCTCCGGCTCCACCTTGGGGGCCTGTTCGGCTTTCGGGGGCTGAGGGACTATTTCGGTTTTCTCTTTGTCCGACTCGCCGGGCTCGACCGCAGATTGCGCAGTCCCGGCCTGTTCCGGTTGCCCCGTCTCCGCCCGTGTTACGTCAGCGGGATGCTCCGGTTCTTCGCTCTGCGGGAAGGCGATGGAAAAAGAAAAGCAAAGGACAAGAATGCATAGAATGCACGATGTTTTGAACTTCACGAATCCCGTCTTTCTGGCATCATAATTTATGTAGTAACAATAATTGAATTCCCGGCGTTCTGTCAAGACAAGGGGGGGGATAACTTCCTATTATTCACCCCTTTGTGTAATCTTTACACTTACTCCCCCTTTAGAAAAGTGGGGAATCGAAAAAGCTTTAGGAAGAAGAGGGCAGTTTCACAGACAGACGCTATAACGAATCATCTTTGCATATGATTACCCGTGCATGGACAAAGGGCACTGCATGCAGACCGTTATCGTATCGCCGGCTTCCCCTTTTGCAGAAAACCGGCGCGATGCCCGGTACTTCTCATTATTCCATATATTCTTGAACGACGTTTCGGTTATGGTGCCGAAATCAAATGAAGGATCATATACCGCGCAACAGGGGGCAACGCTCCCGTCCCAGTTTATCGTTGTCTGCGTCCAGAGCCAGGAACAGTCCGCTCTCCGGTGAAAATTGTTCTGCACATTCACATCCTCGCCGGGCCGATCATACATCTCGGCAACAGCCTCCTGCTGTTTCTCGGCTGCGGGCTGGACAGTATGCGCTTCCTCGATCGCCTTCCATCGGTCTTCCAGTTGCATCAGGTCATACCGGTGATTCTTCGGATCGCTCGGAAGCCATTTTTCTCCTTCTTCTCTCGTGGTAACCAACAGGTACGCGTGGTCAATCGTAATGCTGTCTATTCCAAGGTCCTGAGCCATCTTTTTTGCCGCTTCCACTTCATGTTCGTTATGTCTCATCACGAGAAACTGCCAGCAGATATACGGCCGGGCACTCCCCCTTTCCTTTTTCTTTTTCACAAGTATCGAAATGTGTTCAATGGCTTTTCGGAAATCCCCTCCGATCCGGTATTGCTCGTAGCTCTCCTGTGAAGCGCCGTCTATGGAAAGGATGAGGATATCAAGCCCTGACGAAATCAACCGTTCTGCGTCGTTTTCGGAAAAGCTCTGAAAGTTCGTGCTCACGGATGTCACGATGTTCTGCCTGTGCGCGTAGGCTATCATTTCATAGATATCCTTATTCAGCAAAGGCTCTCCCCAATTGAAAAGGTCAAGGCTGATAAGATGCCTGCCCGTCTCATCGATAATTTTTTTATAGGTTGTCAACGGCATCATGCCTTTTTTTCTCCCGGGCTCACCTTTCCCCGTCGGGCAGAGCGGGCACCGGAGAGCACAAATGTTCGTTACATCCGCAACAAGATGGGACGGCCGGCTGAAGAGAGTTTCCCTCTTCCACCGCATCTCGGCGTAATTCGCATAGTGATTCGCCAGACGCAGTCCAACCTTAAAGATACCAGCCTTCCAGAATGTATCGGAAACTGCGGGGAAGCGGGATATTGTCGGTCCAAGGTGAGGAAACGTCCTGATAAACTTTTTCACTTTATGCATCAGTGAGCCTTCCATTTATTTGTCTATTCCTTGAGGTTCTTGCAAAATTCCTATTCTGGTAGCCGCAGGCTTTCCGCCCCGGCGGATCGCTGCGGCGATAGCCTGCGTTTGTAAGGCACTTAAAAAAAGAAAACACGCAAACTAAAGTTTGCGGCTACATCATCATTGCAAGACTTGTGCAAGAGCCTCCCTTTTATGGCACAGCCATTGAGCGGGCAAACTACAGGAGGGAATTGTATAGCTTCAAATGATCCTCGACCATCTGATCTACTGTTTTGAGCCTTTTTCTTGCTTCCCATACTCTTTCTCTGAAATAGTCTATTACCTCGGGATGCTGCTGCATGTCCTCGATAAGCTCGACTGCCCTCGGCAGGGGGTTCTCTATCGGTACGAGGAAGCCTACCGCCTCTTTTGAAACCCTTTCCCGCAGAGCGCCGCCGTCCGTTGCGATCACCGGCACCCCGCTTGCGATCGCTTCCGACAGGGTATAGGAAAACGTCTCCGGCCAGTTCGAAAGGAGCATGACAAGATCAGGAGAAACCTCGTTTATTGTTTTCACGATCCTGTCCCTTGTATACCCGCCCGCAATATTGAGGTTTTTGTTCGAGGGGAGCAGAGAGGGGTCGAAGATGTTCCCTATGATGCTGAACCGGACCGAATCAGAGGCTTTAAAATATTTCACGAGCTGGAGAAACGTCCTGTTCCCTTTGTAATGAAGAAAATTTCCGAGAAACGCGAGATGCAGTGGTCTGTTTCCATTTTTTCTCACCGGAACTTTTTCGATGTTCGTCTGGAGCAGTTCCTTATCAACCCCCAGCTCTATCACCGCGCATTTATCGCACGATACGCCGGGGTACAGGCTCAGGAGCACGTCCTTCACATACATTGACGGCACGATTATTTTGTCGACCATCTGGAAAAGATATGCGATATATGCGCGCCTCTCCGTCATGAACCCTTTCTGGACGTTATACCCGCTTCTCGTAAGACATTCGTGGCATGTGTCTTCATTTTCCTGAAACCAGCAGAATTCAGGGGAGAGCATAATACAGTTGATGCACCAGAAATAATATTCATGGAGCGTCATCAATACTTTCTTCCCGCGTTGTTTCGCGATTTCGACAAGCGAGAGGGGCAAGGTGCGTATGCTCTGGAAATGGACGACATCCACATCGATGTCGTCAAGGACCGTATTGAAGATATCCTCAATAGACGAGTCTCTCAGCCTGTGATCATCAAGCCTCCCTCCGCCATAGGAGACTTCGTGTATTTTATAATCGTCATATCGCCTCAGCTGGAGACTGCTCATCTCCGGGAAGAGGATATGCACCGGGACGTCTTTTCTTGATAAAAACCCCCAGGATGTCCAGCAGATGATATTCTATGCCGCCGGGATAGCCGTCAGGTTTTTGGTCTATCACATACAGTACTTTCAACGTGTTCTCCCAGTGATGCGAGCCGCAGGTTAAGGTAGTTGTGTAGGGGGGCCAGTGTTTCATGCAGGGCCTTCTCTACAAGCAGTGAGTATTCCGGGTGCAGTGTCCTCAGCGTCTCCAGATTTCTTTCGATCATGAGATTCTTGTCTTTTATCAACTCGGGGTCCTGCACTGATTCGAATGACACCCCGCCGACATGATAGATATAGGTGGCATCGTCGATCACATGCAAAAATCCCTTTTTCAGCGTCCTCATGCAAAAATCCGTTTCTTCCGCATATCCCTTTTCGAATTTCGTCTCGTCGAAATAATCAAACTGCCGGAGGACGCCCTCTTTAATATACATGCAGAATCCTACTCCTGCGGGGATTTCAGGATAGTAACGCAATGAAACACTCTCTACAAATGCCGCAAATGCATGTATATCCAGTCCACCGGGGACGGGATTATACTGAAACGGCCTTGGAATGCCGTTGATGGTCATATAGTTCGACAGAGGGGTTGCCGTAGCGACCCTCGGTTTTGCGTACGCAGCGCGTTGTAGTTTATCCACCCAGTTCCTTGTTACGACAGTGTCCGAATTCAGGATGATGACATCTGCAGGAGAAAGTTTCATCCCCTTATTGATGGTCTTCACAAAACCCATATTAGAAGCGTGAAAAAGTATTTCTATCTTCCTTCCGTTTCTCTCTTTCTGAAGCCTTTGAAGATATGTGGTCACCCGCTGATCAGTGCTTTTGTCGTCGACCATGACCAGCGTATGGACAGTGAGGTCCGTGTAGCGGAAGACACTTTCGACACACTGTTTAAGGTAGTCGTACCCGTTATAGACAGGCATAACAATATGCACGGGTTTTTTTGTAAAACAACAGGTGACCGACACCTTCTGCTCTCCCTGAAAATCCAGGGGCTTCAGCTTTTGGAAATTCGATGTCCACTGCAGATACGCTGGATGGAAGCGCAGTTTTCTTTTCGTTCTGGTGAAGACACCTTTCATTCCTTCCTGGTGGAATACCTTAATGCTTTTCAGCATCATCTCGTAAAAAACCCGCCTCTTTGACCGTACAGGCGCAATCCTGTCTTTGAATTTCCTGTAGCGCCGGATCAGCGTCCAGCTGAGGCTGTTTGAAAGCTCTTTCTGAAACCCCATCAGGTCATGGAGCAGCCTGTCTCTTTCAGCCTCAACCTGCTGTTTTTCCGCTTCTGTCTGCTGTTTCTCAAACACAACCTGCTGATTTTCCGCCTCGATCCACTTGCGCCGTGTTTCGAACTCCATCCGCTCGAGCAAATTGTTCGATTCAAGCCGCATCAGCTTTGACTCCACCTGCTGCTTCTCGGACATTATCTGCTGCCGTTCAATCTCGACCCTCTTCAGTTTTGCCGCCAGTTCCATCCGCTCCAGACAACTGTCCGATTCAATCTTCAACATCTCGGACTTTATCTGTTCTTTTTCGTACATAATCTGTTGTTTTTCAGCTTCAATGTGTCCCCTCTCGTCTGCAATCCGCTCTTTTTCAGTTTCGAGCTGTTTTTTCCCGGAATCGATCTGCTGCTTTTCGGCTTCGATCCATTTCAGTTTTGTCTCCAGTTCCATCCGCTCCAGCACGCTGTTTGAATCAAGCTTGATCAACTCGTTGATAAGGTTCATCTTCTCCGTCGCCGTATTCACACAATGGATATATATCGCAGACGGTGTAATTTTGCCGATATTCTGGTCCAGTATCTGTTTATACGCCACCTGGCTGAAGTCTTCCGAGAGGGCCCTCCGGTTGATCTGTGATTTGTCGCACCACTGGATATATCGCGCAGTCACTATTTTAATGTGCTCGAACCAGAACTGCTCTGACAGTTTTATCAGCATTTTCCAGTCTTCGAATATTTCGAAGCTCTCGTCGAACCGGACGTTCTCGAATACTGATGCATGAAACAGAAGACTTATGAACGGAATATAGTTTTGAATGAGCAGCATCTCGGGGGAAAAATCCTGAGAATAGAAGAGGTGCTTGAACTTTTCGACCACTTCATCTTCGCTGGTTATCTCGACAAAAACCACCTCCGCGTCTGTATAAGCGATTTTCGCCGGCATATGGAAAAGCTTTGTCGCAAGCTCCTTAAGGTGACCCGGATACAGTTCGTCGTCGTCGTCCAAAAACCCGATGTATTCTCCTTTTGCATTTTGCAGCCCTGTATTGCCCGCATGTGCCCGTCCGGTATTTTTTTCGAGCCGGATATAGCGTAATGACACGTCCCTGAGTATTCCCTCCAGTTCGTTCCTGTCCAGTTCACACCCTCCGTCGTTCACAAGGACAACCTCTATCGGTCTGTAGGTTTGACTCGAAATGCTCTGGAGCGCCCTTTTCAAGAGCGTGGGCCTGTCTTTTGTCCTGACGATGACAGAGACCAGCGGATTGACAGCCGCGGCGCTTACGTTGAAAGCCCACATAGCAGGGCACCTTCCCAACTTTTGGTTTGTAATACAGTTACCAGTGAGTTCATAAGGAGTTCTGTCGAACGCGCATCCTTCGACAAGCTCAGGATGACAAATGTCATGGTGAGCCTGTCGAACCATCCCTCCCGGAGCTTGCCCCGAGCGCAGTCGAGAGGGCAAAGGGAGGTTAGGAGGGATTTTATCGTATCATTGAATTCTCTCATGTAATCCTCATCACTATTTCAGATGGAGCATCCATTCAAAAAGCCTTCTTCGCTGCGTACCTTCAGGCAGCAGTTTGTCTCTCAGCCTGTAGTATTTCATCAACAGATGCCAGCCGTTCCCTTCATACACCTTCTGGATAAACGACTCACGCTCCCGAATATCGGAAATGAGAACGCTCAGGTTTTCGGAAAACGTATCTTTATGTTTTGCACAGATATACCTGATAACCTGGCGATGGTTCTCAGGCACATTACATCCGGAGGCCATCGAATTCTCCCGGACGCGGTAATCGAAAAGCACTTCCTGTATTAACTGAAACTTCCATCCTTTTTCCATCGCGCAGATCCAGAAATCCCAGTCTTCATACCCGATTACCATTGCAGGATCATACCCGCTGCATTCTTCCCATAGTTTTTTTCTGAAGACCGAGCACGCCTCGACAAAGTTTTCAATAAGAAGTTTTCTGGCATCGAACACAGGGAATGTCCAGACCCCTGTCTTCTCACCGAACAGATTCGCGTATGCATAGACGACGCCGGTATCGCTGTTGTGGTCGAGGACCTCGACCGCCTTGCGGAGATAGTGCGGCCTTATTTTATTATCGGCATCCAGCGGCAGGATATACTCTCCTGCGGCCCTGCGTATGCCTGCATTGCGGGCGGAGGAGAGGCCCAGATTTTTCTGATGGAGAATCGTTACCGTTTGATCATCAGAGAACCGCCGTTCCATCTCCCCGAAAACCCGGAGGGTAAAGGGGTCTGTGGAGCCGTCGTTGACAATGATGATTTCGTATTCCTTGAAGTCTGAATGGAGAACGCTGTCGACCGCATCCCCGAGGAATTTCCCGTGATTGTAACAGGGGATTACAACGGATATTCTGACACCCGTATGTTTTTCGCCCGTCCGAATGGATTGTGTTTTGTTAAGAGTTATCGTCCCTGCTTCCATTTGCTCTTACTTGTCGAGAAACAACCGACACCTGATATTTTACCTAATCGTCCAAATTATATCTTTCTTTAACAATGAAGAGCGGCCGTTTCTTCACTTCCAGATACATTTTCCCGATATACTCTCCGATCAGCCCCAGGAAAAGGATATTCAGCCCTCCGATGAAAAATATGGGAATAACGATGGAGGTCCAGCCGGGGATTGCCTCGCCGTGCAGCTTCGTATACAACGCCCATGCTATGAGGCATAAAGACCCGAAAAATATCGCAAAGCCGGTAACAGAAGCCATTCTGAGCGGGACGCTGCTGAATGAGGTAATGCCCTGCCATGCAAATGAGACCATTTTTTTCAACGGGTACTTGGTTTCTCCCGCGGCCCTCTTCTGCCGTTCATACGGCACGATTGCATGGCTGAACCCCATAAACGGGAAGATGCCCCGAAGGAACAGGTTGAACTCCTTCATCTTCCTGAATTCCTCCACAACCTTGCGGGAAATCATCCGGTAATCAGCATGGTCATAGATAATATCGACCCCCATAGACTGCATGAGTTTATAAAAGAGCCGGGCGGTCCACCGTTTAAACAGACTGTCGGCGTTCCTTTCCTTCCGCACGGCGTACACGATGTCATGTCCGCTTTTATATTCCCTGATCATTTCTCCGATCAGCTCCGGCGGGTCCTGCAGGTCCGCGTCAAGGCTCACGACAGCATCACCTGACGTGTGGAGGATGCCAGCGGCCAGGGCGGGCTGATGCCCGAAATTCCTGCTGAACGAGAGCACCTTTGTCTTCGGAGATTTCACCGAAAACCCCTTGAGAATATTCAGCGAGCCGTCCCTCGACCCATCGTCTACGTAGAGGATCTCGTAGTCATCGATCACCTTATTCTGCATCATTTCATCGGTGAGGGATGTAATGCGGATGTGGGTGGTTTCTATGACCGCTTCTTCATTGAAAACGGGTATAATAATGCTCAATTTCATCGGGATTTCGCCCTTATTATACCAACAAAAAGGGAAAAAGTTATCGATTCTCCTGACCGTGCGCTTACATTGACAAGCCTGTAGCTTTTTGTGCCGGTGCATTGCAGCGAAAATATATTGCTCAATTGTGATATGCTATACATATAAATAGGCGACATAAGGAGGTAGAATGAAAACGACATTAGACATACCGGATGACCTTATAAAAGAGGCTATGACCCTCTCCAACAGCAAAACAAAAAAAGAGGCCGTTGTGAGCGGCCTCAGAGAGCTGATACGGCAGAGAAAGATCGCAAACGTCATCTCGTCGGCCGGCAAACTGGACTTCTCGGATAAATGGGAAAAGGCGCGGCATGGACGCTAAGGTATTGGTCGATACTCCCGTTTGGATAACCTTCTTCAGAAAGAAAGAGACCGAGCTGTCAGAGCGCATTGCGACGTTGCTCAAGTCCGGAAAAGCCGTCTATTCGGGCATTGTAGCCCTCGAATTAATAAACGGGGCAAAAGGTCAGCATGAACTGCAGACCCTTTATGATGCCTTTGATATCATGCAGTGTATCGCTGTAAATGAAAATACCTATTTGCATGCAGGAAAACTCGGATATGACCTTGCGAGGAAAGGGCATACATTAAGCACTGTGGACCTTTTAATTGCACAGACCGCCATAGAAAACAGTCTCTCCCTTATGACCTACGATGAGCACTTTAGCGTAATCGCAAAACACAGTGCGCTTGTTCTGCTTTCATAAACGCCCTCCGTTGTTCCGGCAGGACAAATGATCTTGAATGTAAAAAATATTTTTCAAACCTTCCTTTTCCGATTGGCCTTTATAAACATAAATCCGCCTGACTTTCCAAGCAGGTTATCCTGCAAAAGTAGATTTCTCATCAATAACATTGCTACATTAAATCCTTTCACCTGTTCAGGGTTAAATGTCAACAAATAATCTCTGAACTCTATACCTATCTTATCTTTCGTTATCGGATATTTCTTAATATCATCCCAAGTACAACATGGCCCCATAAAATTCTCTGCTATCACATTGTTGAAATACGTTCTAAACCTTTCTTCAATTTTATTAAATGACTCCAAGCCTACATGTCCATCAATCATTATATGTTCTCGTTCCCTGTCTGGCAGGTTAGTGTAATCAAAATCTATATCAGCAAATTCGATCCCATGTAACATGACTCCGTCATCCTTTAAAAGTCTTAACCATTCATTCAAATAGGCGTCCTTGATCTCATTCTCTATGTGCCCCAAAACATCCAGACTTACAATAAAGTCAAAGGAGTTGTCAGGATAAGGAATGTCAAAACTGTCACACAAAACAGCCTCATCATAACCGGCCAGCAGGGCTTGCTCTAAGGCTTTTTCAGATAAATCTGTCCCAACAAGATAAACATTTTTACTCTTGAGAAGATTTAAGGTCCCGGAACCGCAGCCAATATCAAGCACTCGGGTTCCCTTGGTAATATTGTTGTAAATCCAATATTGTTTATGGAAGGCTATATCAAATTTCGAAGAGGGATCGTGTTCTACGATGTTGGGAGGGTGTTGCCAAACGAATTTGTTTGAATAAAATTCATTTATATCATTTACTCCGAGCAATTTGTAAACTGATTTTCTTGCTTTCAGCTCTTTGCCGCTCTTATATATTCTTACTTTTTTATCCTTCATCTTACTATGTTAAAGAATGCGCCTAACAATGGCACTTGTGAACACGATCAATAGACAAGTATTCCTTTCCCAAGCAAAAAATAATCTGATCATACCATGCAGCATTTTGAATTTAATATAGTCGAATTTATCAAGACTCGGATAAACACATGTCCACTGTTAGTCCTGTCCTCCTGGCTAAGCTCTGATATGTAAGCCGCTTCATTTTTTTCAGAACATTGTTAACTTGCACTCTTCCAGTAAGTGTCTGGTTTATCGAAAAATATTAAAAATACTTGAAGTGCGCAGTAAATTTTAGTAAAATTATCTACAAATAAATATTGGGCGTTATCGATTTTTTTATTCGAATTGATTGCCAATCTTTTTCAAGGAGGCTTTATCATGTATAGAAAAAATGCTTCGCTTTCCGTAAAGGCCAAAATAATTTTTTGTCTGGTAATACTATTTTTGACTATGCTTTCTGTTGTTCTGTCTGGCTGCAAAGAAGCGCAGGAACCCACTGCCACAAAAAAAGTACTCGGCGAATGTGAACTCTTCGACAAATTACCTGCTGATATAATGAAACCTGCTGAAGTGAATTATGGGGGAAAGGTTAAACTTGTAGGAACAACTACAGAGAAGCTTTCGCCGAATAAATTAAAAATATCCTACTATTGGCAAATTCTCGACGACTTTGGACCCTACAATAAAGCATTCGTAATTTTCTCTGACAAAGACGATAAGCAGTTATTCGGGAACGACCATGATTTTTGCCAAAACCGCACCTTCAAGGAATTAAAGGATAAATTTATCAAAGAAACCTATACCGTTGCTGTTCCTCCAGAAACAGCAATCGGCAGCAAAGTTAACGTTGGCATCGGTATTTTTGCGCCTGAGTTAAAAACTGATGTAAGGCTTAAGATTACATCAGCGGGCAGTGCGAAGGTAGCCGATGTAAATACACGTGCAATCGTAGATGAAATCAGCTTTTAGGATTTGCGCAATAATTTTCTAAAGATACTATCGCAGCTCATTTTTTCTATAGTTCTCACTCTCGTTAGTGCGATCTGGATTCAAAAGAATATCGCAAATGTTCCGCCGCTGTGGGATACGGCATGGTACATAAATTTAGGGTTCCATGATTATGAAGCGTTCCGTAATGGGATTTTCCCCTTTATAAATACCTTCATACTTCAGGACCCAAGTCATGCCCCCTTATTTCCTGCGACGAGCCTGCCCTTTTTTCTCATATTTGGTCCGGGCATACAGGCTGCCTATTTGACAAATGTCGTCTACCTGTTCATTCTTATCACATCGGTTTTTTATATCACTGAACGGCTGGCAGATGGCAAAGCTGCAATGCTCGCTGCATTCTTTATCGCAACATTCCCGGCTGCAATAGCCTTTTCAAGAGACTATCTTTTCGAGTTTCCATTAGCTGCCTTAACAGCGCTCAGTTACCTGTTTGTCCTGAAAAGCGATTCGTTTAAGAGCAGGATGCATTCCATTCTCTTCGGCATATGTGCCGCTTTCGCAATCCTTACAAAAACTATGGGAATTGTCTTTTTTGTAGTGCCTTTCCTGTATGCAATCTATGTCTTCGTGAAAGCAAAAGGTGCTGCCTCAGTGAAAAAAAATGTTGCGCTTGCTTTCTTGTGTACTGCAGTTATCGCGTCAATATTCTACGTGCCGAATTTTAAAAGTATTTTCGGATATCTCTTCGGATTCGGCTTTGGTGAGGGCTCGGCGCCTTATAGTATGGGGATATCTTCCCTATGGTCTATCCAGAATTGGTCACATTATATGAAGGCGATAACCTTCCTGGGCATTTCCCTGCCCTATACGGTCGTTTTTCTTATTGCCTTTGCAGCCTCTTTGCTTTTTCGAGACAGCGGGAAAAAGCTTTCAAAAGACTATTTTTTTATATGGTCATGGTTCATCATTGGTTATATACTGTTATCGATTCCAGCCAATAAAGGAGGCGAGAGATATGCTCTACCTATCCTTGCCCCGGTCGCTGTCGTCATGGCAACCACGATATCCCGTATCTCACTGAAATGGTTGCGATATATAGTTATTTCTGCTGCGATATTTGCCGGCATCGCCAATTATGCCTACCAAACCATCGCCCGGGACTGTAACTATGACTATATTGAATACTCCGGCATGCAAATCGCCCGTCCGATACATATTGCATGCTTTGTGAAAAATACAGACAATCTCGCAGTTCCTTACGAGAAAAACTGGGACATTATGCCGATATTGCAATATATGGCTGCTGCAGAGCGAATGCAAGAGCCCATCAGGGTATTAATAGCGGTGGATCATTACTTCCTGAATGGATGCACCCTGCAGCTCTATGCAACATTAGGCAGATTGGATGGGACGTTGCATTCGAATTTTGTGGTTGATGGATTGGCGAACAGACAGCTTACAGAAGATGAAGTGAAGGCGATGATAAGCAATAGCCATTTCATCATCACCAAGACAGGCTACCAAGGGCCTGATTTTTCGAATACAAATAATCACTTAGCAACACAATATGTTAAAAATATTGTGCCGACAAAAAGCTTTATGATGAGCGATGGCTCGACAGTCTTTCTCTATACAGGAACAGCTCCATAGGGTCATATCTCACTGATAGAAAAAGCACCTTCTACAAGCAAAGATGACCAACTTTCGTTGTTCTGTGGTGATTTACTCAGCAAAAGACCCTGATTGATAGATCTTTCCTTCATCTCCAACTACTACAAAAGTGCTGTTTCCATATGCTATTCCGTTAATTGCAAAAAATTCTGATGATATACTCCTGTCGACCCAAATAACTCCATCCTCTGATGATGAAAAGACGAGTCTCGGAGAACATCCGGGCCTGCCACAAATATATCTAATCCCTGCAGCAACATACGTGTTATTTCCATATGCAATAGTATTGAAAGTATAATTACTATCTGAAATCTCATTCCAGTGCATTCCATCCGAAGAGACAGTAACTATACCGCCGACAGCTACAAAAACTTCATTTTCATACATAACAGCATTAAGTGACACAGTTGTATCTGATATCTCCTCATTCCAATATATGCCATTTGAAGATGTAACGATTGTCCCGTCATTCCCTACTCCAACAAAAATTCCATTTCCAAATGCAATATCATTTAGTTGGAATGAAATCGGCGTCCTAATCGTCCAGCTTATTCCATCGGGTGATGTGAGAACTATTCCATTTTCACCTATAGCAACGAAGGTGCCATTACCAAAAACAACTTTATTCAGGGGGTATAGAGTGTTAGATTCTCTGGCAGTCCATTGTATTCCATCAAAAGAGCTTAGGATTAAGCCTTCATAATACCCGCTGCCAACACTAACAAATATCCCATTACCATATGTTACAGACCTAAGCTCACTATAGACAGACCCATCTGACATTCGAGAATACCATTGTATACCATCGGTTGAGGTTACTATGGTACTTAAGCCTCCTACTCCAACAAACAAGCCGTTCTCATAGGTTACATCATTGAGTTTCTCAGCAGTCGCAAAATTATTAGTTGTCCAATTTGACCAATCGAACCCATCGGGCGAGTTATAAACATCACCACAACTGCTGACAACAACAAAGGTTTCATTTATATACCGAATGGCATTAAGCGATGCAGCTGTCCCTATACTGGTAACATTCCAGGTTGCTCCATCAGATGAGACAGCAACTGTTCCGTATCTCCCAACAGCAACAAAGATTCCATGACCGTAACTTACTCCAGAAAAATCATTAAGAGTGTCGGGATGCCTATCTATCCAAGTTATCCCATCGGAGGAAGAATATATTGTCCCAGCGTATCCCACGACCACAAAAGTGCTGTTTCCATAAGCCACTCCATACAGGTCTTGTCCACCATCTGAAACGAACCAGTAATCACCATCAGATGAAGTTGCAATCGTTCCATAAACACCAACAGCAACAAAAGTGTTATTGCCGTATATTACAGAATGAAGTGTTCTATTGGTTCCCGGACTGCTTACCGGATACCAATTAATTCCATCAAATGATTTAATAATAGTACCTTCCAAACCGACAGCAACGAACATGCCATTGCCAAAGGTGACTCCATATAAGATTGAATCATAAACTCCTGCAGACTGCTCATCCCAATTAATCCCATCAGTTGAAGTAAGAATAGTTTGACCAACAGCAACAAACTTTCCGTTTCCGTATGTTACTGCATTGACAGGATAGGTTCCTGGAATTTCAGTCCAGGCATTGCCATCTGTTGATGTTTGAATAACACTATCTCCAACAGTCACAAAAATGTCATTTCCGTATGATATGTCATAACGATTATGTCCGCAGAGTGGGTTCCGCAGCTGCCACAGCTCAAGAGGATATGGTTTTGTAAAAAAAACTGACCCTTCGTATTGCCAGACATCAGGCCATGTATCTTTGACTTGATCTTTCTCAACCTCATTTACAGTGTAGAAATGTCCTAAATAATCTTCACTCCAGAACCGATAGACTGGGGACATATCAGGGGCTTGAGTTGTATATGCATAGAAAGCTGGCCCCTCATATTTCCAGACATCAGGCCATGTCTCCAGAACATAATTTTTCTCATCCTCACTGATGGTGTAAAAATGTCCTAAATATTGTTCGCTCCAGAACCTATAGACTGGAGATGTCCCACGAATCTGGGTTTCAAATGCGTAAAACCGTGGGCCTTCGTATTTCCAGACATCAGGCCACATTGATATGATATAGTCTTTCTCGTATTCGCTGATGGTATAGAAATGATGAAGATACTCTTCACTCCAAAATCTATAGACTGGCAATTCTTGACCTGTTGCATAGAGGATATTCGGCAAAGAAATGAAAAGAAGAAGCGTGGCCGCTAATAATTTAATTCTCAGCGTTTCAATGAGAAGCCTTAAATAATATTGCATCCTTGCTCCTAAAGCGTATTGGCACAATCGAACAGATAACGCGAAGCACGTCGCTTCGGCACCACTGCTGAAATCGACGATGGCCCGTTTTGTAGTTCAAATAGCACTGTGTTCAGCTAAATTGACTATTCTCTCAAGAGATTGTCTCCATTGACAAGCCAATCCATCAGCAAATCTATTTCCTTCCATAGAAGTGGCTTCTTCGTATCATAAAATGAAAAATTTTGTCAAACACAACGTCAAGGCGCAAAATTCAACGAGGGTAAATTTATTGAGATGAACTGGAATTTATTTCTCCTTCTGCATAACAACCAAATCCTGAAAGTTCCCCATCCCCCTGTCAATATAATCGAGTATTTTGATATGCTTTCCCCATTCTTTTAGAGTATACTGCCGGGACTGGTAGACTCCGCGATAATACCCTTCAGGGGCTATGCCATTAAGATTCGGGTCAAGCGAGCTGTCGGAAACGCCGCTTTCCGCTATTTCCTGTTGCACGTGTGGCGGCGCAAAGGATGCCGCAAAATCGCCGTGCACAGAAGCAAAAAAGAGACCGCCGGGGACCATGATACGCTTTATTTCCTCAAGCCAATTCAGCTGCAAATCCCGGGAGAGATGGGTAAAAACTGAATAACCAAGCACGACATCAAAAATATTGACTGAGAATTTGGTCGGCGGATAAAGATTGATAACGGAAAAATATCCTGACTGCAAATGGTCGCTGCACCAGTGAACCGCCTCTTTATCAATATCGCAGCCATAAACCCTCGAAATCTTCATGTGCTTCAGAAAAAGGCTTGCAACTCTGCCACAACCACAACCCCAATCCATAAGGTATTTTATCGAATTGATATCACGATATTTTCGAATCGCGTGAAGAAATTCGCCGAAAGATTTTAACGCTCTGCACCAGTAGAGCTGTGCGTTATCGACATTTGCAACCCGCTGCATAAGGTTTGCCGGCGGCTCCGGCAAAGACGCATGGTAGAGAACCCGATAAACGGTATTTATATAAACGATTTCCTCTCCCTGATATGTTCCGGCAATATCAATATCGACCCAGTCTTTCAACGCCTCTTGAGAAACCGGCACGTTGAAAGAAAACCCTGACCATAGTGCAGTTGACATTCGGGAAAAAGCTTTCTGCACATCTTCTCTTTCAATAATACGGGCCTCCCCATATGCACGCTGATTTATTTTCACTATAAAACTGTCTAAGGAACGCTCGGGGAGAAACAACCAACCTTCAATTTTAAGATTACCCTCCGAATATTCAATATAGTCGATATACCCTCTGCCAAGTTCCGGATTTTTCACGAGTTGTTTTCCTTGTCTGCTATCTGTATTAGAGACGCTCGATGCATCTCATTATTGTTAACAATTGGTTTTCAATAGATTTGTACCTGTCGCGCCTGCAGTTTTTTTCGCAAGAGACTTATATATTCTCTCAAGCGCAAATGCCTCTTCCTCAAGGCGGGGGGGGTAATGTATATTTTCTTTTAATCTGTCAATGATGGCAGGGTTTTCACTGATCTGTCTAATAATGTCGGTTAAGCCCTCCGGATTTTGTAAAGAAAATATCATTCCGTTTTCGCCATGCCTTATAAACTCATACGCGCTCCCAACGATGTCCGACGCAATGACGGGAACGCGATAAGCCAAACTTTCAACAACGACAAGACCGTAGCTCTCAAGGGTCGTCGAGGGAGTTACCACAATATCCACCCGATTCAGTATGCGGGGCAATTCATCATGATCGAATCGTCCCAGTACTTTGATTCTGCTATCTTCCTTTTCCGCCTCATGCACAAAATCGATAGTGCCGTCATCTCCGAGACAATTTCCGTATATGTGAAGCTTAATATTGGAAGCATCTACTTTTTTAAAAGAGCTCATAAGCAGATTTATGCCTTTAAATTTACTCACAACGCCAAGATATGCAAGGATCACATCGTTTCCTGTTTTTTTTCTGTCCTGGACAGGTTCCACATAGTTATAATCCACTCCGTGGTTGATGTGGCATATCGGTTCCTGCCAGTTATTCGCCTTGAAGATTTCAATGAGAAATCTTGACGGCGCTATTCGGACATCGACTGCATCAAAAAGCAACTTTGCATTCTTGTTGCGTTCAAAGATAGAATCATCAACATAGCACTGGAGCTTGCATTTGCTGCCCCCTTCAGAGGAATTGCATAACGAATAATCCGGCTTGAAGAATCGTCCTCTCACGCATAGAAGCCAGAAATCCGTGATTGTCAGTGCAGTGGGAATACCGAGTTTTTTTGCAGCATAGATGACTGCCGATAAACGCATCGGATGCGCCATATGCACGACATCGGGAAGTTCGCTCCTCAGGAGAGCAATCATATCCTCCAACAAGTCATCCGAAATCCTGTATCCCTGATCAGGAGGAATAATCTCATGCCTGACACAAATAACCTGTATGCCTTCATATAAATATGTTCTGTACAGTATGCCGCCCCGTGCAGAAAATATTTCCGGAGGGTCCAAAACGCCATAGGTTAGGACCTTCACGTTATTGCCCATCCTTTGCATCTGTTTAGCCACATTTAAAACATAACGTTCTGTTCCGCCATAGAATTTCGGGAAAAAATCGTGAACGACAAAAAGTATCTTCATACACCTCCTCCGAAAAGAATGTCAACCTGGGACTGCAGATTCTCATTATTTCCGGTTTCACTGTAAGCCATGTAGTCTCCGACATTGGCGCCGATAACAACGGCGCAAAGCTTATAAACCGTAGAGAGAATTTCTCCGCATTTATCATCGACGACCGCATAAAGTTCCATATATTCCTTAAAATTTTCGAGCGTCGAAAGAAAGTGCTGCATGATTATATCTTTATAGATAACGCAATCGTCTCCGTTCACGCCAGCCATTGACAATAGTTCGTCGAGAGCGGAATGTAAACTTGTATCCTTGCCCACGCCATTATTGCTGCCGAAAGAACACGCGCCTACCAGATGGCGTAACGAGTCAACAAGAGTTGTTTCATAATTTGCTGTTGTTTCACCCCTGGTCAGTGCCTGCAGGATATTGTCCAGTTTGCTAAAGGTTGAGTGAACATATTTAATCATCCCTTGAAAAGAATCGATGCCAATGGCATGCCAGTTTACGGGCTCAATGCCCAAAAGCCGGATCAGTTCTTTCCTGTCTATATAGCTTCTCTTAAAGTTGTATAACAAATTCCTGTTATGTGAATGTATTGCCCCGACCGAGGAAAGAAACCCTATTTTGTATCCGTTTTTAATAAGGCGCAGTCCAAGATCAAGATCTTCCGCATATTTCAGATCGGTGAACATGAATTTCTTAAAAATGTCCCGTCGCATACAGGAGCAAATATTATCTATTTGGGCGATCCTCCTTTTTTCATAAGGCTCTAACAGGTCCATATCTTTTCGATTCAGGGAAATAACTTCATCTCCAGGATATTTGAGGAATTTTTCATAATGGTTCCAGATTTGCCAGCAGGCAAAAAGATCGGCATCGCTCCTTGGAATCTGCCTGGCAGATACTGCAGCAATTTTGTTGTCGTGTTTCATTCCCTGGATCATTCCGGAAAAACATGCATCGCCGATTGGGATGGCATCCTGAGAAAGGAAAATAAGATATTCACTGGAAGCAAAGCGAGCACCGTAATTCCTCGTTTTCCCATGACCAAATTCAGATGGATCTATTGGGTATATCTTTGCCTGATAACGTTTTGCGAGGGCGAGAGTATCATCTTCTGACCCTGAATCAACAACAATAACCTCGATTTCTCCAATCCCTTTTTGCGCCCTTATTTTCTCAAGAACATGTTGAAACTCACTCCCGGCATTTCTGGTTGGAATTATGACTGAGACTTTTGTTCCCGTCATCAGCATAGCATTTTCATTGAGTTTTGGAACAACAAATTGTTCATGCTTTATGATGGGACTCGGCTTTGATTTCACAGAGGGTATCCCAGGTATTTTCTTGGATTTGATTCTCTTAAAGAAACTATCATACCCCTTACGTCGTTTTGTCCCGGGTGGCATGGACCTGTCCCTTATTTTCCTCCGGTAATATTCCAGAATAAGCCACCCGATTCCCGTCTGCACTTCATCTATATATAAAGTCTTCTTGAAAACTTCTTCATTAAGTTTCTGGAGGCGCCCCTGTTTCTCCCTCAATTCCGCCTGCAACTCGTATATTATCGCCTGCTTGTCTCTTAAAGCCTCGTGAAATTCCTTTGATGAAGAATGCTTTTCCCACAATTGTTGCTGGAGTTCCTGCAGTTTAACTTGCTTATCCCTTAATTCTTCCTGAAACCTTAGTATTCCTTCCTCTTTACGCTGAAGTTCTTCTTCTTTATGCTGAAGTTCTTCCTCTTTATGCTGAAGTTCTTCCTCCAGTGTGTGCGTATAATCCCGCTTCTTTCCTAATTCCTCTTTTAATTCCTGCACCTGTATCTGCTTATATCGAAGTTCCTCCTGCAACCCTTGCATCTGGGTTTGTCTGTCTCTTAATTCTTCCTGAAGTTTCTGCATTCGGGTTTGCCTGTCCCTTAACTCCTCCTGGAGTTTCTGCATCTGGGCTTGCCTGTCCCGTAATTCCTTCTGTAAATCCTGTATTTGATTCAGTTTATGGTCTATGTTTGTATTTTTCGAACTTAGTGCTGTTACAAGAGTTTGCATCTCCTTCAGGGAATTCTTCAGCTCTTCATTCTTTATATCCGATTCCTTCAATCTCTCTATTAATTCCGTATTCTTCCTTTCAGTATCCTTAAGCCTGTCATTGACTTCATGGCTCTTCGCCTCCGCTAATGTCACCTTTTCTCTCAATTGCAGATTTGCCACATCAACTTCTCTAATCTTATGTTCAACATCTCTGTTCTTCGAATGGACTGCTTCCAGTAAGGCATGTGCTCCACTCAACGCTTCTTTCTCCCGGGCAATTTCTTCTCGGAATATATCTACGGTCTTGCTCATTTCTTCCTGTTTGACTAAAAAATACCTATACGACACTTCGGGAGTCATTTTGTCTGAATGCTTTGACAGAACTTTTAAATAATTTTCTTCAGCGACAGGCGCATTAACAAAAGCTATTTGATGAACCTTACTCCATTGAATATATTTTGTTGTTATTTTTTTTATGTGGCAAAAGGGCGGGCTCTCAGACAGCCTGATAAAAAGGTCCCAGTCTTCAAACATCTCTAAAGATTCATCAAATCCTCCTGAAATTCTCAGATAATCTTTTTTCAGAAGACAACAAATTAAAGGAATATAGTTCTCGAAGAGCAATACCTCATATGAAAAATCATATGACCTGAAAATACCTTTATTATCTTCAGTAATTATCCGGCCTTCTTCATCATAGTCTCTCTGTACAATCTCACTGTCAGAATACGCACCGGAGCAATTGACTCCGTCGGAAAAAATAGAAAGAAGAGTAAAAATATGATCCGGATACAGTTCATCGTCATCATCTAAAAAGCCTATATATTCGCCTTTTGCATTTTCTATCCCGACATTGCCGGCATGAGCTCTGCCCGTATTTTTTTCGAGCCGGATATAATTGAGCCACAGGCCCCCGAGAATAGTCTTCATCTCCCCGACGTCAAGATCGCAGCCACCGTCGTTCACAAGGACAACTTCGACGGTCCTGTAGGTCTGATTAGCGATACTCTGTATGGCCCTCTTTAACAGCTTGGGCCTGTCTTTTGTCCGGACGATTATCGAAACCAACGGATTGCCTCCGCTCATGAAATGAACCTCGTCTATGAAGCGTTGCAGTGGTAAATTTTTCATGAAATATTTTTCTTGTTCTTCCTTATATGAAAAAAACTATTCTTCGGAAAACCTCTACCAGAAAAATACTATAATACAATATAATAAAACCTTTCAAGGAACAGCGGGTTATTGTTGAATAGCCTTGCTTCTCCCTATCGACGCCCCTCCCCCGTCAATGGGGAGGTTTTGGTTAAAGCATAGTTTATTACCCGGCACAAATCGCAGGAGGAATCGGTGGAGCTTTACAGACTGACGATAGCTGAGACAAGAAAACTGCTCGATAACAAAGAAATCTCCGTGGGCGATCTTGTCCGTTCGATCCATGAGCGGATTGACGCGGTTGAGGACAGGGTAAAGGCTTTCGTGACGATCACGAAAAATGAAGCGATTGAAATGGCCCGTAATGTGCAGGAGAGGATCGACCGGCGGGAAACAGGGACTCATGCATCCCTGGCAGGCATCCCCGTCGCGATAAAGGACAATATGTGCACGAAAGGGATACGCACCTCCTGTGGCTCGAAAATCCTTTCCAAGTTTGTTCCGCCCTACGAGAGCACCGTCACCTCGCGGCTGAGAGAACAGAGATTTGTCCTTGTCGGGAAAACCAATATGGACGAGTTCGCGATGGGTTCATCCACGGAGAACTCAGGATTCCAGATAACGAGAAATCCCTGGGACCAGGAGAGGATTCCCGGCGGTTCGAGCGGCGGTTCAGCCGCTGCAGTTGCTGCAGATGAATGTATCGCGGCGCTCGGCTCTGACACAGGCGGTTCAATAAGACAGCCCGCATCTCTCTGCGGCGTTGTGGGAATGAAACCTACCTATGGCCGGGTTTCCCGCTATGGTCTGGTTGCCTATGCGTCATCCCTCGACCAGATAGGGCCGATTACAAAAGACGTGAGGGATTCCGCGCTCATGCTGAACGGTATCGCAGGACACGACCCGCAGGACTCGACGTCTGCCCCTGTTGCTGTCCCGGACTTTACGGCAGTCCTCGGCAGAGACATAAAGGGGCTGAAGATCGGTATACCGAAAGAGTATTTTATTGAGGGGATAGATCCGGAAGTCAGCCAGGCGGTCAGAGAGGCGATTCGGACTCTCGAATCCCTCGGCGCAATCCCGACTGAAGTATCCCTTCCCCATACGGGATATGCTGTTGCAACCTACTATGTGCTGGCAACTTCCGAGGCTTCGTCCAACCTTGCGCGGTATGACGGCGTGAAATACGGCTTCAGGGCCGAGGGCAAGGATTTAATGGACATGTATATGAAGACAAGGGCGCAGGGCTTTGGGGCTGAAGTCAAACGAAGGATCATGATCGGAACCTATGCCCTGTCATCGGGCTACTACGAAGCGTACTATAAAAAAGCTCAGCAGGTGAGGACACTCATCAAAAAAGACTTCGAGGACGCCTTCGGGAATGTGGATGTCATCGTAACGCCGACGTGTCCGACAGCGGCTTTCAGGATCGGCGAGAAAACGGCTGATCCGCTTCAGATGTATCTGAGCGATATCTTTACGATATCGGTAAATCTTGCCGGGGTACCCGCCATCTCCGTCCCGTGCGGGTTCACATCAGACAATCTGCCGGTGGGACTCCAGTTCATCGGAAGGCATTTCGATGAGGAATCCATTCTCAAGGTCGCATACGCATATGAACAGGCGACAGACTGGCATTCAAGGAGACCTGCCGTATGAACTACGAAGCCGTCATCGGTCTTGAAGTGCATGCGCATATGCTGACGGACACGAAGATATTCTGCGGGTGTTCGACAACATTCGGCTCGGAGCCGAATACCCAGACATGCCCTGTCTGCATCGGCATGCCGGGCGTCCTTCCTGTATTGAATAGAAAAGCGCTCGAATATGCTATCAAAACAGGGCTGGCGACAGACTGTACGATTTCCCTGTTCAGCAGGTTCGCGAGGAAAAATTACTTCTATCCCGACCTTCCGAAGGGGTATCAGATAAGCCAGTACGAGCTTCCGATATGCGAGCACGGACACATCGAAATTGTTGTCGACGGTGCGACAAAGAAAATCGGCATCACGCGAATCCATATGGAAGAAGACGCGGGGAAGAATATCCACGAATCCGCTTCCGGCGGCGGCAGTTACAGTTTCGTCGATCTTAACAGGGCCGGGGTCCCTCTCATGGAGATCGTTTCCGAGCCGGATATCAGAAGCCCCCGGGAAGCAGCGGAGTACATGAAAAAATTAAGGACCATCCTCAGATATCTCGGTGTCTGTGATGGGAATATGGAGCAGGGTTCGCTCCGATGCGATGCGAACGTATCTGTCAGGCCCGTAGGGCAGAAAGAATTCGGCACAAGGGCGGAAGTCAAGAACATCAACTCCTTCCGTTTTGTCGAAAAGGCATTGGAATACGAGATTAAAAGGCAGATAAAGGTGGTTCAGGAAGGTGGAAAGGTCATTCAGGAAACAAGGCTATGGGATTCGAACAGGGGCGTGACAGAATCGATGCGCGGCAAGGAAGAAGCCCATGACTACCGATACTTTCCAGACCCCGACCTTGTCCCACTGGTAGTCGAACAGAAATGGATCGATGAGATTCGGTCTTCCCTGCCTGAACTGCCAGACACAAAAAGGGAGCGTTTTGTCTCGGAATACGGCCTTCCCGAAAGCGATGCAGACCTGCTGGTGGATGAAAGATCAATTGCTGAATCTTTTGAAGAAGCGGTTCAGCAAGGCGGAAATCCTAAAAATATGTGCAACTGGATTCTTACCGGTATTTTTGGCTACCTGAATGAACATGGGAAAGAGTTTACAGAACTTCCGATAAAACCAATACATTTATCAAGTCTTTCAAAGCTTGTGGATACAGCAGTTGTAAGCGGGAATATGGCAAAATCTACCCTATTAGTTGAGATGATTAAGACAGGGGCGCTTCCTGATGTCATTGTGAAGGAAAAAGGCCTTGTGCAAATAAGTGATGCCGGCGAGCTGGAGAAGACGGTTGACGACGTGATTGCGAAGAGTCCGAAAGAAGTTGAACGGTTCCGGGCAGGGGACGAAAAACTTATCGGGTTCTTTGTAGGTCAGGTGATGAAACTGACAAAAGGCAAGGCAAATCCGCAGATGGTGAACGATCTGCTGAAAAACAAACTGTCGTCATAGCCTTGATTTTATGGCAGGCTTTTCATTAATCTTAAGAGGGTAATCTAACCTTTGTATCATCTGGTGATTCAGGATTCACATAATCTGTCATTCCCCGACTTGATCGGGGAATCCAGTCTTTTCATTAGGGAGTGGATTGTCCGGGCAAGCCGGACAATGACAATTTGACGTTATGGTCAGTCACACTTTCTGCGGGTTCAATTTTGTAAATTGAACCTTTATTTGAGCTGTCGATAAAGTCAGGGTTCAGGTTACAAACCTGAACCCGCAACAGGAGCGCAAACTAACGCTTGCAGCTACAATAGAGCAGTTGTTTTGGAGAGATGTCCGAGCGGCCGAAGGAGCACGACTGGAAATCGTGTGTACGCTAATACCGTACCGTGGGTTCAAATCCCACTCTCTCCGCCATCTGTCTTTTTGCAGCCTGGGAACGGCCCTTCGCAGCAGGTGGGTGTGAACCCCGTCAGGTCCGGAAGGAAGCAGCGGTAAGCATTTTTCCTGGGTGCCGGAGGTAGCCGCTCTCAGGCTGGAGAAAGACAGAAAATGGTGGTCAGTTGATAATAGTCTTATCTCATGACAACATTATTTATAAAATCCCTCCTGCCCTCCCTTTTCCAAAGGGAGGAACTGAACCCCTCTTTGGCAAAGAGGGGCAAGGGGAGATTTTCTGATTTATGTATACTCGACTTTAAAACCCATAATAATTTATGAGCTACCTTGTTTTAGCAAGAAAATGGAGACCCCAGCGGTTTGAGGACCTTATCGGTCAGGAACCGATCACCCGCCTCCTCAGGAATTCCATTGATCAGGGGAAGATCGCCCATGCCTATCTCTTTTCCGGACCGAGAGGCGTCGGCAAAACCTCTTCGGCGAGGATACTCGCAAAAGCGCTCAATTGCAAAAATGGCCCTACCGCTTCCCCCTGCGGGACGTGCTCATTCTGCATGTCGATCGCCGACGGCTCCTCGATGGATGTGATGGAAATTGACGGCGCATCAAACAACAGCGTTAATGACATACGGGACCTCAGGGAACGGGTGAAATATGTCCCCTCGGGCGGGAAATATAAAGTCTACATCATCGATGAAACGCATATGCTCTCCGACGCGGCATTTAATGCGCTTCTGAAAACCCTCGAAGAACCGCCGCCCCATGTCGTCTTCGTCCTTGCGACAACAGCGCCGAGAAAAGTCCCTTCAACCGTCCTTTCCCGCTGTCAGCACCTCCCCTTCAGGAGGATACCAAATGCGCAGATAAAGGCCCGGTTGAAGCAGATATCTGATTCCGAGGGCATCGCCATTTCCGCTCCGGCACTCGAGATGATAACACGTGCGGCGGACGGGAGCCTGCGCGATTCACTCACCATACTCGACCAGATTTCGTCGTTCTCTGCCGATATCAGCGAGGCTGATGTCAAGGACCTCCTGGGCATAACCGATTTCGGTCTCATCTCCGGACTCTCAGCCGCCCTGATTGAAGGAAAACGCGAGGAAATACTAAAGATAACCGACGAGCTCATGGAAAAAGGCACCGATATCAGGTCTTTCACCAGGGAACTCATACAGTTTTTCAGAGATATGCTGGTTGCGCGTATTGTGAAAAATCCCGGGGAGATACTCGACCTGGGCAGAGAGGAACTCGACACGATAAACGGTCTCTTGTCGAAGTCGTCAGAAGATCATATTGCATTAATCCTCTCGGAACTGCTCAGGGCGGAAACGGACATCAGGAATTCATCGGCCCCCCGCCTGGCCTTTGAGATGTCGCTTATAAAAACGAGTTTTCTTCACGACATCAAGCCGTTGAAAGAGATTATGGAAAATATCGAGGAGCATATTCAATCATGGCAGGGCAGCGCATTTACTGATGCCCGCGCACGTGCAGAGGATATAGGCAGCAGCAGCGGATTCCACGTGGCTGAAGAGCCAGCCCCCCCTCCGCCCGAAGAAGCCGACGGCGGGGAAATTGAAACACCTCTACCGGCTGAATCGGCTCCCCGGGAGTCCGAAAACATTTCACCGGTTGCCAAAAACCTTTCCAGTGAAATATGGGACACCGCCGTCAAAAAGATGGACCCTCCGCTCGCTTCCAAGCTGTCAAAGGCGAGCTATGCTCTCGATGGAGACCGTCTCGTTCTGACCCTGAGCGAGGACTATTCACTCTTTGCTGATTCCATTAAGAAAAACAGGGAGATCATCGAGAACATTTTTTCGGAAGAGCTTGGGAATAGGGTCCGTTTGGCTATAGAAATCGCGGAAAAAAAAATAGTTCGTAAAAAGGCATTAAAGGAAGAAGTAATGGATGATCCCGCGATCAAAGAGGTTCTGGAACTCTTTGACGGCAGGATTGTAGATGTTATGCCGATATCGGAAGAGAAAGAATAGGATGGATAATCTGGAAGGAGATAGTATTTTCGCTCATTCTCGGCCCCGAAAGCATTCGGGACCTCCGAGGTAATGATTTCCCCCGTACACAACGGGGAAAATCATTAAATCCGTTCAAATACCATCTCCTTCCAATAATCAATTTTGTAATCAACGGAGGAGACAATGTCAAAGAAGATGCTCGGGGATATCATGCGCGAGGCGCAGAAGCTTCAGACCAAGATGGCGGAGATGCAGGAAGAGGCAAAGAAAAAGACTGTGGAAGCTACCGCCGGCGGCGGCATGGTAACGGTTGTTGCAAGCGGCGCGGGAGAAGTTATTTCGATAAAGATCGAAAAGGATGTGGTAAACCCTGATGATGTCGAAATGCTCCAGGACCTGATCATGGCAGCGATTAATGAAGCGCTTCGCCGGGCCCAGGAAATGGTCAATGGTGAGATGTCGAAGCTGACGGGAGGTCTTCAGCTGCCGGGATTGGGAAATCTGGGTAAAATGTTCTAAGCTGGCAGTATGCTCGTGATGTAGCCGCAAACTTCAGTTTGCGTGTTTTTTGTTTTTAATGCCTTACAAACGCAGGCTCAAGCCTGCGGCTACCAGAAGAGAACTTTTACAAAAACCTCTATGGAACCATTTATCATATCCGTCACAGACGAAGAGATTAAAAAAGAAAAGCTGAAGGCGCAGGAGCTGAGAAAAACCCAGTGGTGGAAAAGGAAGCGCGCTGAAGGGGCCTGTTATTTTTGCGGTAAAAAGGTGCCGCCCAAGGAACTCACCATGGAGCATGTCGTTCCGATCATACGGGGCGGCATAACATCAAAGGGCAACGTCGTTCCCGCCTGCAAGGAATGCAACAGCAAAAAGAAGTATCTCCTCCCTATCGAATGGGATGAGTATCTGCAAAAACTCGACAGGGATTCCCGGAGCTGACAGGTGCGTCCGGACTTCGTTCACAAAATACTCTCCGCAATCAGAAAATACCGGATGCTCTCGGGAGGAGAAACAATACTTATCGGCCTTTCAGGCGGGCCGGACTCAGTCTGTCTGGTCCATATCCTAAACCGTCTCAGAGACAGCCTGAAGCTCGATCTGCATGCGATATACATCGACCACGGTCTGCGGCCCGGCGAGACGGGGCAGGAAATATCGTTCTGCCAAGATCTCTGTAATGGGCTCTCTATTTCTTTTATTACAAAATCGATCGACGTGAAATCGTATGCGGCTGAACAGAAGTTGAATAAGCAGGAAGCCGCAAGACTGTTAAGGTACAGGGTCTTTGAAGAAACCGTTTATGAGGTCAAAGCGCATAAAATTGCCTTAGGCCATACATCGGATGACCAGGCAGAAACGCTCCTGATGCGTCTTTTCAGGGGATCGGGTTCTGCCGGACTCGCAGGCATACCGCCTGTAAGGAAAAATATCATCCGGCCCTTGATCGATATCCGGAGAAGCGAAATCGAGCAGTATCTCGAAGAAGAAAAAATCGGGTTCATCACCGATTCATCAAACCTCAAAAAAGACTACCTGCGCAACAGGATACGACTCTCACTCATGCCGGTGCTGAGGGAATTCAATCCCGATATCACCGATACCCTGTCGAAGACAGCCGCAATCTTCAGGGATGAAGAGCGCTATTTTGAGATCATCGTCACAAAGACATTGATGAAACTCATCAGCAGGAAAACAGACAGCCGCATTGAATTGTTCCTCTCCCCTTTCGGTAGCATGGACAAAGTCGTCATGCGAAGGGTTTTGCGGAGGGCGATCGAAGAGACAAAAGGACTTCGGGGCATAAGCTTCATTCATATAGAGGATATGATCGAACTCATTCAGACCGGGGACCCGGGAGACAGGCTGTTCCTCCCGAAAGGGATACGGGCAATTAAAGATTATTCGACGTTCATTCTCACATCAGAGATTCCGGCCACCCTTGAGCCCTGCACGCTGACGGTCCCCGGCGAGACAATCCTCAAAGAGGCAGGGATAGTTTTAAAGGCAACCGTGGACGAAACAAAAGAGGGCGAAGCAACAGTGAAACTTCCGGACTCTGGACCGCTTACGGCATCTTCGATGCCGACAAATTGCGTTTTCCCCTGATCGCAAGGCCGAGAAGAGACGGCGATGTATTTTATCCCTTCGGGTTCGGAAGACGGAAAAAACTGCAGGACTTTTATGTGGATATGAAAGTGCCGAGGGACGAGCGCAACAGGGTGCCGCTGATCGTCTCCGGAGAGGATATCATCTGGGTCGTCGGCTACAGGGGGGATGAGAGATTTAAGGTTACGGAAGAGACGAAGAAGATAGTGCGTTTTGAGGTGAAAAAAACAAGAGATTAATTGATATGAGAGCAGATATTGTGAAAAAATTTAATTTTTGATACCGTAATGTACCTTTGACGAATGGCTGTTGAAATATTTTTGACAGACGACAATGAAAGATAATTTAGATATCTATCAAGTTAAGTAAATTTTTTCGCAGTATTTGCTCTCATATTCAGGGAGGTTCATTTTGACTGAGAACATTAGAGTACGGTTCGCACCGAGCCCGACAGGGCATCTCCATATCGGCGGTGCGAGGACAGCATTATTCAACTGGCTTTTCGCCCGGCATCACAAGGGCGTGTTCATCCTTAGGATTGAAGACACTGACAGGACGCGCTCGACCGACGAATATATCGAATCGATCATGGAAGGGATGAAGTGGCTCAATCTCGACTGGGACGAAGGCCCCTTCCGGCAGACAGACAGGTTCGATGTGTATACGCGATATGCCGAAAAACTCATTAAGGAAGGGAAAGCCTACTACTGCTATTGTTCGCCGGAAGAACTCGAACAGAGACGGCAGGAGGCGCTCGCACAGGGAAAATCACAAAAATACGACGGCAGATGCAGAGACCTGAAAGAGCCTGTTCCGGACAGAAAACCTGCAATCCGCTTCAGAATGCCGCAGGAAGGAGAGGTTGTCGTTCACGACCTGATCAGGGGGGAGATCGTATTTGACAACTCCCAGATCGACGACCTCATCATCGTGCGTTCGGACGGCACGCCGACATACAACTTCACGGTTGTCGTCGACGACGTCGATATGAATATAACCCACGTTATCAGGGGGGACGATCATATCAACAACACCCCCAAACAGATCCACATCTGCAGCGCGCTCGGCTATCCGGTCCCTTTGTTCGCCCATCTCCCGATGATCCTGGGGGCCGACAAGACAAGGCTCAGTAAACGGCACGGCGCCACATCGGTCATTGCGTATAAGGAAATGGGGTATCTGCCCGAAGCGCTCGTAAATTATCTCGTTCGGCTCGGCTGGTCATACGGAGATCAGGAAATCTTTACTCCTGATGAATTGATTCGGCATTTCTCTTTCGAGCATGTCGGCAAGTCCGCCGCTGTCTTCAACCCCGAGAAACTCCTCTGGCTTAACAGCCAGTATATCATGCATTCATTGCCGGAGAAGCTTGTGGACCTTGTACTCCCGTTTCTCATCCAGGGAAAAATTGTCCCTGAAAATGAGAGCCCCGACAGAGGATTGCTTTCAAAGGCCGTTGTCACGCTGCAGGAAAGAGCAAAGACCCTGGTGTGAACTTGCCCAGTCACTGAGATATTACATAGAGGAAGATGTGGAGTATAATAGTAAGGCAAAAGAGAAATTTCTGAACGAAAAATATCTTGAAAGCCTTATGGCGGTGCGGGAGTCTCTGGGCGCTGTTGATCCTTTTACCGCGGCTGAAATAGAAAAGGTTTTTGTGGCAACCGGTGAGAGGCTGAACACCAAACTAGGAAATATCGCGCAGCCTGTACGGGTTGCGGTTACCGGGAAAACTGAAAGCCCTGGAATATTCGAGGTGCTGGAGATTCTGGGCAAGGTAAAAACCCTAAAACGGCTGGAGAGAGCGATACAAACAATACATGGAAACTAAGAAAGAAGCACAAAAAAACGATGTGTCCCCTGTAGCGGATTCTGCACAGCCTTCCGACTTTATCCGGGCCATCATAACAGAAGACATCGCAGCGCAGAAATACGACAGCAGGGTGCATACGCGGTTTCCCCCTGAGCCGAACGGGTATCTGCATATCGGGCATGCGAAATCGATATGTCTGAATTTCGGCATTGCTGAAGATTTCGGCGGCCTCTGCAATCTCCGCTTCGATGATACCAATCCGACCAAGGAAGAGGTCGAATACGTGGAATCCATCAAAGAGGATGTCCGCTGGCTCGGGTTCGACTGGGGCGACAGGCTCTTCTATGCCTCTGATTATTTTGAGCAGCTCTATCAGTATGCCGTGCAGCTGATTATGAAAGGCAAGGCATACGTGTGCGATTTGAGCCCGCAGGAAATGAGAGAATACCGCGGCACGCTGACTGAACCGGGAAGGGAAAGCCCCTACCGCAACCGGTCGGCAGAAGAAAACCTCGGCCTGTTCGAGCGTATGCGGGCCGGTGAATTCCCTGACGGTTCCCGGACACTCAGGGCGAAGATCGATATGAAGTCAGGGAATTTGAATATGCGCGATCCTGTCATCTACCGCATACTGCATGCCACGCATCACCGGACAGGGGATACATGGTGCATCTATCCTATGTATGATTTTGCGCACGGGCTTTCCGATTCAATCGAGCACATCACCCATTCAGTCTGCACTTTGGAGTTCGAAGACCACAGACCGTTATACGACTGGTTCCTTGATACAATGGAGGTTTACCATCCCCGGCAGATCGAATTTGCCCGCCTCAACCTCAGCTACACGGTTTTAAGCAAGCGCAAGCTCATCGAACTGGTCGGAGGCGGATATGTTACAGGGTGGACTGACCCGCGGATGCCGACGATATCGGGATTGCGCAGGCGCGGCTATACTCCCGAAGCGATCCGCAACTTCTGTAACCGCATCGGCGTTGCAAAAAGAGACAGTATCGTGGATATGGCGCTCCTTGAATACTGCATCCGCGAAGACCTGAATAAAAGGGCGCACCGCGTAATGGCGGTTCTGAAGCCATTGCGGGTGGTAATAGAGAATTATCCCGCAGATCAGGTGGAAGAACTGGAAGCGGTAAACAACCCGGAGGACCCTGCCATGGGCGTGAGGAAGGTGCCTTTTTCACGGGTGCTGTATATCGAGCAGGACGATTTTCGCGAAGTCCCGCCCAAACAGTTCTACCGCCTGTCACCGGGCCGTGAAGTGAGGCTGAGATACGCATACTTTATTCGGTGTACTGATGTGGTGAAAAACGAAGCCGGTGAGGTCATCGAACTCAGATGCACATACGACCCCCTGACCCGTGGTGGCGATGCCCCGGATGGCCGCAAGGTCAAAGCAACCCTCCATTGGGTTAGCGCAGCACATGCCGTCGAAGCAGAGGTCCGACTCTATGATCATCTCTTCATGAAAGCGGTCCCGGGGGATGTTGAAGAGGGACATGATTTCAAATCGAATATCAACCCGAATTCTTTACTGACACTGAAATCGTGCCGTATTGAACCGGGGCTGGCGAACACAAAAGCGGGGGACAGCTATCAGTTCGAGCGTCAGGGTTACTTTTGTGCCGATCCCGATTCTTTAAAGGGGCACCCCGTCTTTAACCGGACGGTCACGCTACGGGACACCTGGGCAAAGATCGAAAAAACAATACCACTGCACAAGGAGAAATAGATGAGCTATATTTCCGTTATCGGCGCCGGGAGCTGGGGCACAACCCTCGCACATCTCCTCTCTGATAAAGGCTACGAAGTCACCTTATGGGTTCACGAAAAACCCCTCGCCGAAGAAATGCGTAATAGCCGTGCCAACAGCGTCTATCTGCCGGACGTCAGACTTCCGGATGATCTCAAGATTACCGGCAGCATCGAGGATGCGGTGAAGAAAGCCCGCTACGTGGTGAGCGCCGTACCAGCGCAATATACGCGTGCAGTATTCACAGAGGCAATTCCTCACATGATCGATGAAGGGATTCTCATCAGCGTTTCAAAAGGCATAGAAAGAGGAACGTTGCTGACAGTCTCTTCGATTTTGAAAGAGCTCACCGCGCATCGCGTGGCCGTACTTTCCGGCCCGAGCTTCGCGAAAGAGGTGATCAGGAAATTACCCGCTGCCGTCACTATCGCTGCAGAAGATTCAAATACGGGAGTCAGCCTTCAGGAGATTTTCAATACGAACAGTTTCAGGGTATATACGCACGACGATATTCTCGGAGTTGAACTGGGAGGCGCATTAAAGAACGTGATGGCGGTAGCGGCAGGCATATCAGACAGTCTCGGGTTCGGCAATAATGCCCGTGCTTCTCTCATAACGCGGGGGCTTATCGAAATGACACGGCTCGGCGTTGCGATGGGGGCCAAAGCAAAAACCTTCTCCGGTCTCAGCGGCATAGGGGATCTGGTCCTTACGTGCACAAGTCCTCTCTCCCGGAATTATACCGTCGGCGTAAAACTCGGGCAGGGTTTGAAGCTCAAGGATATTCTGAGCCAGACGCAGAGTGTCGCGGAGGGTGTGGCAACCGCTGCATCCGCCTTCGAGCTCTCGAAAAAATACGCGATCGAGATGCCGATCATCGAGCAGGTCTACCGGGTCCTCCATGAAGAGAAAGATCCGTTCCTTGCCGCGAAAGACCTGATGGACCGATCATTGAAGTCGGAATTTTATGGATAGCGCAGACGTAAAGAAGCTTCTTGAAGCTGTTCGATCTGGCAGAATAACGACAGAGACAGCTTTTAAAACACTGAAGCATCTCCCCTATGAAAACCTTTCCTTTGCAAAGGTCGACCACCACCGCCATCTGCGGCAGGGAATCCCCGAAGTGGTATTTGCCGAGGGAAAAACAATCGAAGATGTTATTGCGATCTCACACGCTCTCTTTAAAAAAAGCCGTAAGGTTTTGATCACAAAGGCCTCTGAAGAGATATTCAACAGGCTGAAAATGAAAAAAGCAGTGTTCCATGCTCTCTCTCGGACCATAGCGGTAAATGGTGAAGAGAGAAAGCTCGGGCATGTCCTTATCCTTTCTGCAGGCACATCGGATATTCCTGTTGCGGAAGAAGCTGCGGTAACAGCATCATTTTTGGGAAGTAAGGTTGAGGCTGTTTATGATGTCGGCGTGGCGGGGATTCACAGGCTGCTTGATACGCTCAAATCTCTTCATACCGCAAGGGTCATTATTGTGGTTGCGGGAATGGAGGGCGCCCTCCCCTCTGTCGTGGGCGGCCTTACCGATAAGCCGATTGTTGCAGTGCCAACGTCGGTCGGTTACGGCACCAACCTCGGCGGTCTCACCGCACTTTTTGCGATGCTCAATTCCTGCGTTCCGGGGATTGGGGTGATGAATATCGACAACGGCTTCGGAGCAGGGTGTCTTGCCCACAAGATCAATACGCTTTCTTCTGCCAGATAGATATTCATAACTCTTTGCACCTATGTCTTTTCTTACGATGAAAGGGGATAGCCGCACTTCATCATAGACTACCCGCTTGCTCGTTTGACTTCCCTATCAATCCTTCACTATACTGTAATCAATCCTTGGGGGAGGCTGTAAGGCCTGAGAGTTTCCCGTGACGTGCAAAGGAAAGACCCCGCGAACCTGATACGGGTAATACCGGCGTAGGGAATGGGAAGGCAAACCGTATCCTTTTCCGCTTCGCGGAGCAGAGTTATCTGAGAGGGATGCGGTTTTGTGTTTTTTGGGTGGAATGATCGAACCTTGAGACTGCGGGCAGCGAATAATACCGACACAAAATGAATCGTGAACGGCTGAAAGACGTTCATCTTTATCTGATAACCGACAGGACATTGTTCACTGCGCAGTGCCCTATGTACCTGGCGTTTGAGACTGCACTGGAGGCAGGGGTAAAGGCGGTCCAGCTGCGGGAAAAAGATTTTTCAACGAAAGCTTTATTGGATATGGCTTACTGGATGAGAGAATTAACCAATGAATTCGGCGCACTTTTATTTATCAATGACAGGGTTGATGTTGCGCTCTCCGTCGAAGCCGATGGCGTGCACCTTGGCCGGCAGAGTATCCCTGTCCGGGCGGTGCGAAAAATTGCGGGGAACACACTCATGATCGGTGTTTCAAGCCATTCCGTTGGAGAAGCCCTTGAAGCTGAAAAAGACGGAGCGGATTTTATTACCTTAGGACCTGTGTATGAGACGCCGTCCAAAGCGAAATACGGAAAACCGGCAGGGCTCGAAACGCTCAAAGATGCAAAATCCGGGACATCGCTTCCGATATTTGCTGTCGGAGGAATTAAGCCCGGCAATGTACGGAAAGTCAAAGAGGCTGGCGCTGACGGCATTGCGTTGATATCCGCAATCCTCACGGCCCAAGACATAAAAAAAACAACAGAGGATTTTTTGAGGGTAATGAAATGACCAGAATAGAGATGACAAAAAAGGGAATCGTCACCGAAGAAATACAGGAAGCAGCCCTCTCAGAGGGAATTGCTCCTGAAAAACTCGCTGAGGATATCGCAACCGGCGTGAGCGTTATCCCGAGAAATACCATCCACCCTATTAAACCTATCGCGATCGGCAGGGGGTTGACGACGAAAATCAACGCAAATATCGGCACGTCAAAAGACAGGGTTTCGTTTGATGACGAGATGGAAAAACTTGACATCCTCGTCAAATACGGTGCTGATGCAGTCATGGATCTTTCGACCGGCGGACCTATCAAAGATCTGAGAAGGCTCCTTTTGAAAAAATCTCCCATCGCAGTAGGAACAGTGCCTATTTACGAAGCGGCGATCTATGCTGCCGAAACCTACGGTACCATAGCGAAGATGACTCCTGACGATTTGTTCCGCGTCATAGAGGAGCACGCGAAAGAAGGGGTCGATTTTGTTACTGTCCATTCGGGCCTGACAAGAAAGGCCATCGAACGACTCAAGGACGAAGGCAGGATACTTGATATCGTCAGCCGCGGCGGATCGTTTCTGCTTGAATGGATGGTATATAACGATAAGGAAAACCCGCTGTATGAACATTATGACAGGCTCCTCGAAATCGCAAGGAAGTATGACCTGACATTGAGTCTGGGAGATGGCTTGCGACCGGGATGCCTCGCAGATGCAACTGACAGAAGTCAAATGGAGGAGTTGCTCACTATTGGAGAATTGAGGGACAGGGCTCTGGAAGAAGGGATACAGGTGATTGTCGAAGGCCCCGGACATGTTCCGCTGAACCAGGTTGAACTGAATATAAGGATCCAGAAAGAACTCTGCAAGGGAGCTCCGTTCTATGTTCTCGGCCCGTTGGTGACCGATGTTGCTATGGGATACGACCATATTGCCGCTGCAATCGGCGGCGCCATCGCAGGCGCAGCGGGCGCTGACTTCCTTTGCTATGTCACGCCTGCAGAGCATATCAGACTTCCGGATCTCGAAGATGTAAAAGAAGGGGTCATCGCTTCAAAGATAGCGGCCCACGCAGCGGATATTGCCAAGGGGATTCCCGCTGCATTGGAACGCGACAATAAAATGGCGCACTGCAGGAAGAACCTCGACTGGAACGGGCAGATCGCCTTAAGCTTCGATCCTGATAAAATACGAAAATGGCGGGCGGAAGTCCCTCCGTCGGAGCAGGACGTCTGCAGTATGTGCGGAGAGTTTTGCGCAATCAGAAAAGTAGAAAAGGCACTCAAGAAAAAGAAATAAGAATATGAAAACAGTTCTGACGATAGCGGGCTCTGATCCTACGGGAGGCGCGGGGCTCCAGGCAGACGTAAAGGTCTTCAAATCCTTTGGCATCCACGGTCTTTCCGTCGTTTCCGCGGTTACAGCGCAGAATTCGGAAGGAGTAGACGCAATCTTCCCTGTCAACAGGGACTCATTGGAAAAGCAGCTTCGCGTCCTATTGTCCGATTTCCGACCTGAAGCGCTGAAACTCGGGATGCTTTACAGCACGTGGACTGTAGAAGTCATTGCAGAAATGATGAAGG
Source organism: uncultured Nitrospiraceae bacterium (assembly GCA_963718855.1). Classification (GTDB taxonomy): domain Bacteria; phylum Nitrospirota; class Thermodesulfovibrionia; order Thermodesulfovibrionales; family SM23-35; genus CAVRAA01. The sequence goes on from CAVRAA010000013.1 coordinate 196,449, forward strand.
AATATTCCCTGAGCACCCTTGTTATCGATCCGGTCACCGTCTCCTCATCCGGCGCCAGTCTTGTCGAAGACGGAACGCTGGATGCAATGCGGGAAAAACTGTTTCCGCTCTCAAAGGCGGTCACCCCGAACATATATGAGGCATCTGTTCTCACCGGAATCATGGTCGAAAACAGGGAGGGGATGGAAGAGGCTGCGAAATCCCTGAAGGAAATGGGGCCTGAGATTATTATCATTACCGGAGGACATCTCGACGATATTGCACTGGATCTTTATTACGACGGCGAGTTTTACGCTATCGAAGGCGAAAAATTCAAAGGTGAATACCATGGGACGGGCTGCGCGTTTTCCGCTGCGCTCACCGCCCTCCTCGCCCTCGGCCATGCCCCGCTGGAATCAGCAAGGCAGGCAAAGGAATTCGTCAATCACGCAATAAAAAAGGCATACCATCCCGGCAAGGGCATGGGGTTGCTCAATTTATAAAGCTGCATTATTAAGGAGGTGTTATGGGAGATAGTCCTGCGAAAAAGAAACCAGATCCTGAACGGATGAAGGTATTAAGAAGCCTGCCGCTGAACATCAAACAATCTCTTACAAAGGAGGAGGTTGACGCCTTTCTCTCCGGAGATGAGTGGCCTGATTCTTTGCACGAGAAACTGAAGGATTACATCGAAGACGAAGAGTGAGCTGAAGAAGGGCCATTACCACATGCAAAAAATAAAGACCTTTTTCCAGTGCCAGGCGTGCGGTTTTACGAGTCCGAAATGGCTCGGTAAGTGTCCTGACTGCGGCGGGTGGAACAGTTTTGCCGAGGAGAAGAGGGAAAGATCCGGCCGCCACACGTCACTTGTAAAAAATCTCGGGAAATCCGAACCCCAGCCGTTAAGCTCGGTGAAAAGCGGCACTGAACAGAGGACGTCTACGGGAATCAGGGAACTCGACAGGGTTTTGGGAGGCGGTGTTGTCCCGGGTTCTGTAATCCTCGTAGGCGGCGACCCCGGCATCGGAAAATCCACGCTGCTGCTGCAGGCCCTTTCCGGACTTGCGAGGACAGATGGGAATGTTCTTTATGTTTCGGGGGAAGAATCACCCGAACAGATTAAAATCAGGGCCGAGCGATTAGCCGTTCATTCCGGCGAGATTATCCTGCTTTCAGAAACGTCGCTGGAAACAATTGTCGGTACGGCGTCGAAAATCGTGCCAAAGGCGATGGTCATCGATTCGATACAGACGATGTACACTGAAGAGATCCTCTCTGCCCCTGGATCGGTGAGCCAGGTGAGAGACTGCGCTGCAAAACTGATGCTCTTTGCAAAAAAATCGGACATCCCTGTATTTCTTGTCGGACACGTCACGAAAGAGGGGGCGATTGCAGGGCCGCGCGTGCTGGAGCATATCGTCGATACCGTTCTCTACTTTGAAGGCGACCGGGGACACGCGTACCGCATACTCAGGACTGTTAAAAACCGCTTCGGCTCGACGAACGAGATAGGGATATTCGAGATGTCGGATGCCGGACTTTTAGAGGTGGAAAACCCTTCCGAGCTTTTCCTCCTCGAAAGACCTCTCGGCGTTTCAGGTTCGACTGTCGTCGCAAGCATAGAGGGAACCCGTCCCCTCATGGTCGAGATACAGTCGCTCGTCTCCCAGACCAATTTCGGGATGCCGCGAAGAACGACCATCGGCGTTGACTTTAACAGGGTAAGCCTTCTTGTTGCGGTGCTCGAAAAAAAGGTCGGTCTTCACCTCGGCGGAATGGATGTTTTTGTAAATGTGGTCGGAGGGCTCAAACTGGTCGAGCCGGCCATCGACCTCGGGATTATTGCGACGGTGGCCTCTTCACTAAAAGATATCCCGATTGAAGCGAATATTTTCGTATTCGGTGAAGTCGGCCTTTCCGGTGAGATACGGGCTGTGGCACAGGCTGAGACCCGCGTAAAGGAAGCGGCAAAGATCGGTTTCCAGCGGGGAATCATGCCTGCAGGCAATGCTGATAAAATGAAGCATGAATTCGGGATTGAAATCATAGGAGTCAGAAATGTCGAAGAATGTCTTGAGGCTGTTTTTCGTTAGTATCCTCGTATTCTCCTTTTCCTGCGCGAAGAAGCGAATCGAGATTCCCGTATATGAAGGGGTGAATGTCAGAGACGTCCTCTCATCAAAGACGCGTATCACCGGCATTGAAACAACGTTTTCTGTCACATTTGAGAGGGATGATACCGAGATGAAAGGCGAGGGGGCATTGAATATGTCCAAAAACGGCGATATGAATATGCGGATTTATTCCTTCGGCTTCCCGGTATTCCAGATCAGCTCTGCGGACGGCCTCATCAAAAGCAACCCTGTCGTCGACAGAAACAAAGGCACACTGCTGACGTACGGGCTGCGGGACTGTCTCTTCTGGTGGGACATGGAAGACTTCAGCATAGAGGAAAAGGACAGCACCTATATCCTGAAAGATATCATCAGAACGGTATGGCTCGACAGAAAAACAATGCTCCCGGTAAAACAGTCCGTCGCGCTCTCAGACGGCAAAGAACTTATTATGTATTACAGCGAGCCGGAGAGAATGGGAGAAGAGTGGTATCCTTCGAAGATCAGGATAGAGCTCATGAAATACGCGGTGATATTAACGATAAAAGAGATGTCATTTAACCCTGCCTCGTAATCCGAGATCAACCGCAACCGACTGAACGGCGCGGCCGTCTATGGCATGAACTTTTGAAAGGTATCCCTCGAGGAGTGCGTTGTCGCAAACGGTATTGATGAGCCTCGGCACTCCGTTTGTATACTCGTAGATAAGTTTTATGGCTTCATCCGAAAAGATCTCTTTCGGACAGCCGGCGACACCGAGCCGGTGTTTAATATAGTCCTTCGTATCGTTTTCAGAAAACTCCTTCAGACGTATCTTTACGGCAACCCTCTGCTTGAGGGGTTCGTCCAGTGAAAGCACATCTTCAAGGTCAGGGAGGCCGAAAAATACGAGGTTGATCATCTTGCCGTCGGATGTCTCCATGTTCAGGAGCCCCCTGAATTCCTCCATGATCTCCCGCGAATTCAGCATCTGGACCTCATCGACCATGACAACGGCTTTTTTGTCTTCCTCATTGAGTGCATAGAGCCTTTTGTATATCTGTGTGAGCAGCTCGATTTTATCATCCTTGACATCCTTGACCCCGAGTTGCATTGCAATTTTCTTAAAGAGCCATTCAGAGCTGACGCTGGAATGAACGACTACAAGGAGGGCGGCTTCGAATTCACTTTCGTCCAGTTCCTCAAGGAACTTTCTCGCGAGAGTTGTCTTTCCCGTCCCGATTCCGCCGATGACAACCGCAAGCCCCTTTTTGGTATCGACTGCGTATTTCAGCTTTACAAGGGCATCGGAGTGCAATGTGCCGTTATAGTAAAATCTGCCGTCGACGACATTGGAAAACGGGTGTTCTTTCAGGCCGTAGTATTCTAAGTAATCCATATCCTCGTATCCGGACCGTTTTTCATTTCATATGTTACAGGTATGATACCCGATCCTTTCGTTCCTTGGGCTTGTTTTTATCAGGCCCCTCTGCAATGCGAGATTTTAACTTTTCTATTTTATCTGATATTGCCCGAAATTTGGCGTTCCAGCCGTACACCTGCGTATACAAATCGAGCGCCTCTTTCACGTTCCCGTTTTTTTCATACGCATCGGCGAGTTCGTAATTCATCGCCCAATACGCCTCGTTGCGGTCTGTCATCTTGTCAATAGCGCCCTTCAGCACATCAATTGCCAACGGATAGAGCCCCTTCTCGATGTAACATACACCGAGCATATCTGAAGCGTGGACAACCCGCTTGGGATCCTTACAGGCGGTCTGAAATTCCCGTATGGCGTCATCAATCAGCCCCATCTCTTTATACGCTATGCCGAGATTGTAATGCGTTTCATAGTCTTCCTCTGAGAGCTCTTTATCGAGTCCTTTTTTGAATTCATTGAAAATGTCCATGACGTCGCTGTCCATAGAGGGTTCGGCCATCTCCTCGGCCTCGACAATCTCGCTTTCGGAAATAACAGGTTCGGTGAGCATTTCAGCTCCATGCGCCGCTTCTCCCTGTTCCGTAACCTGCCCTAATGAATCCATTTTGCGGGCTATTTCCGGATTGTCAGGGAAAAGGGTCTGCAATCGTTCCAGAATCTCCCTGGCCTCTTCGATCAATCCCTGTCTTGCGTAAAAGTCTGCTTCAGCGATCTCCTCGGTGTAATCATCGAATGAGGGGCCTTCAGGGGTCTCAGCCGAAATCTCTTCCCCATGGTGCGTTGTGGAAAACGCCGCAAGTCTTCCGTCATCGCGATTTATTTCACGGGCCTCCCTGATCATCTGCTCGCCTCTCCCGGGATCGCCGATATTGTTATAAAGTTCATTCAGGATAAGACATTCCGCAACCGCCTGATCTTTGTCTCCCTCTTCAACATAAAGGGACTTCAGTCTTTCATGAATCTCCGGATTGTCGGGATCCTTCTGCTGGTGAGCATCGAGGAGATCTTTTGCGTTCTTATGAAGGCCGTACCTGAGATAGATGTCCGCTTCGATCAGAGCCTCCTCAACCGTCTTTTCCACCCCGATGACAATATGCTCCTTGCCGATTTGTTTCTCGAGTTCGATCACCTTGTCTTTGAGCACCTCATTATCGGGCGACGTCTTGAGGGCTTCGTTATAACAGTTCAGCGCCTCTCTCTGTCTGTTGTGTTCGATAAATACATCCCCGAGAGAAGTCAGCTCCTGCACTGCCAATGACTGGTCGCCGAGTTGCGTGTACAAAGAAACAAGCCTCTTCCCTGTTTCAATCGGATCGAGATCTTTAAAAGACGTGAGAATCTGTATGGCATCATTGTAATTCTCATCGAGAAGCATTTCATCGAGGACAGGCAGATATTCCGACCAGGCCTTGGCTTTATCCCCTGTTTGCAGGTAGATGTCTCCGAGGAGCCGCCTCGCCCTGATATTCGCAGGCTCCATTTCTGCAACAGCCCTGAGGTATTCTTCAGCCTCGTCAAGTCGTTGGACTGCAATGGAGAGTTCCGCGCATCTGAGAAGGATATCCGGATCCTGCGGAAAAAGATGTGCGGCCTCTCTCATCTGGTCAAACGCCTGCCTGAGGTCTCCCTTTTTCTCATACAGACCGTTAAGCTCAAAAATCGCCTCTCTGTTGAGAGGTTGTGAACTGAGGACCTTCTGGTAAAACTCAATAGATTTTTCGGCGTCCGCCTTTTCGCTGTAGATCCGGGCAATATGAAGATACTGTGTTCCTGCCTCCGACTGGAGGCCCTCTTTTATATAGATCTCGGCGACCTTATTTCTGAGAGGGATATTTGATGGAGAAATAGCGATTATTTTTTCGTATATTGCAAGAAGTTTTTCCTTCAGTCCCCCCTTGGCCAGACTGTCCGCAGCCGCGAGATAGAATTTTATCGCATCAGTAGTCAGACCCTTCTTTTCGTTCAGTTCGCCGAGGGCAAGCAGTGCATCTGCATCTGCAGGGTTTATGTTCAGGATTTTTTTATAAAGCGCGACTGCCTTTAGGGAAAACCCCTCCTTGCGAAAAAAATCAGCCGCTTTGTGGAATGACTCCGTCGCCTCGGACCTGCCGCCTTTTTTAAGGTAGAGATCGCCGATCATGTTAAAGGTATTGCCGTCGGGATATTCTTTTGCCAGCTTCTCCCACTCGGCAATAGCCTTATCGACCTGTCCGCGGGCAATATACTTCTGTGCTTCTTTAATAATGCTTGCTTTATCGGCCATTGTGTGTATCATTGAAAGTATCACAATTGGCTAAAGTAGTCAATAACGGATGCTTGAGAAAAGAGCTTCGGAGGCGATATCGGATGAACGTTTTTATGTATAATAAATGAACTTTTTCGAACGGTTGTAAAATGTGATCATGCATGAAGAAACGTACCATTATGAACAGAGCGCCAGAGGGAACCATATGATCAGCAATGAAGCAGTAATTTCTTTCTTCAGACAAAAAACAAACAGACCGCTTTCCTTCAGGGACATCGTCTCTCTCATGAAACTGAACCATAAAGAAGCGCGGGCGCTGAAAAGCATTCTCAGGGATATGGTCCGGAACGGGGATATCGTACTGACACGAAAAGGCCTCTACGGGCCTGCAGAGGATATGAGTCTGATACGGGGGTATTTCGACCAGCACAAAGACGGGTACGGTTTCGTAATCATGGAAAAACCGGGTGAGCGTGATATTTTCATCCCCGCACGTTGGACGATGGGGGCCATGAATAATGACAGGGTGCTGGTCCGTGTCGAAAACTGGCAGATGCGCGAAGGCAGGATAATCAGGGTTCTGGAAAGAACTCATACAAAATTAGCCGGAAGATTTGAAGCAACGAAAACTTCTCTCTCGGTCCGGCCGAAAGACAAAGCCCTCAATTTCGATATTTCCATCGCTCAAAAAGACAGAGGGGGAGCGAAAAACGGCGACATGGTCGTCGTCGAAATAACAACGTACCCTGTAAACAGAAAGCCTGCTGCCGGCAAAGTAGCGAAAATCCTCGCGAAACCGGAAGGACCGAAGGCTGAAATTGAGGCTGTTCTCGACGAGTTCAATCTGCCGAGGAGGTTCCCTAAAAACATTCACGCGGAAGCCGCCTCCCTTGTCAGGCCGGAAGCGGACATCCCGGGGTTCAGTATGCAGAAGAGGAAAGATCTGCGCAGGCTTCCTACGGTCACAATCGACGGTGAACGGGCAAAAGATTTTGACGACGCGGTTTCGATAGCTCCGGCAAAACACGGATATACGCTCTCTGTGCATATTGCGGATGTCGGTTTTTATGTGGGCTGGGACTCGGCTGTCGATCGCGAGGCCCGGAAGAGGGGAACAAGTGTTTATTTCCCCGACCGGGTTCTCCCTATGCTCCCGAAAGAACTTTCCGAAGACCTGTGCAGTCTGAAACCGAATGTCGAACGGCTCGCGTTCACCGTTGAGATGGATTTTGACAGGAACGGCAACCGGACCGGCACCCGGTTCTCTCCGAGCGTCATTGTCAGCGATGAGAGGATGACATACACCTCGGTCAGTAAAATCCTTACTGAGAACGACGCGCACGAACGGAGCAAATATAATCATCTCCTCCGGGATTTTGAGCTGATGGGAGAACTCTGCGGCATTCTGAGAAACCAAAGGCTCAAAAGGGGCAGCCTCGATTTCGACCTCCCTGAACCTGAAGTCCTCCTCGATTTACAGGGAATGCCCGAGGCGATCATACGCTCGGAGAGAAATTTTGCGCATATGATTATCGAGGAATTTATGATTGCAGCCAATGAGGCGGTGGCTGAGCATCTTGCGGGCCTCGGAATTCCTTCCCTCTACAGAATCCATGAAGAACCTGATCCGATGAAGATCCTCGATGTTGTCAGGGTGATGAAAGCCGTCTGGAAAGCCGGTCACCCGCTGAAGCCGAAAGATTTTCATCAGATCCTGAGAGAGATAAAAGGCAAACCCGCGGAAGAGATAATCAATTACATGGTATTGCGGAGCCTCAAACAGGCACGGTATTCAACAATAAACGTCGGCCATTTTGGTCTCGCGTCTCAATGCTATACCCATTTTACCTCACCGATACGACGCTACCCCGACCTCGTCGTCCATCGCATTTTACACGAGGTCCTGGACAAAAAACACCTCCCGGACAAACGGCTGCAGGAACTGAACGCGATCCTCCCCGATATTGCGGTTGAATCTTCGCAGATGGAGCGTCTTGCCGAAAAAGCGGAGCGTGAGGTGATCGATGCCATGAGGGTATGGTTCATGCAAGACAAGGTCGGAGAAACATTTGACGCCAAAGTCGTAACCATTACCCCCTACGGCGTAAGAGTCAGGCTGAAGGATTTCTTTGTCGAGGGCTTCCTCCACGTCTCATACATGACGGACGATTTCTATCAGTACAACGAGCACCGCATGAGTCTCGTCGGGAAGCATTCAAAGCGCTCGTTTACGATCGGCAAGGAAGTGAAGGTAAGGCTAGACAGAGTGGACAGGGAAGAGCGGGAGATCATTCTCGACGTCGTCTGATGTTTTACCGGCCGGCAAAGGAATTGGAGGGTTCAAGGATTCGAGGATTCAAGGGGTCGAGGATATTGAGTAGCTTGACCCCTTGGATCCTTGACCCCTTGGCCCCTTCTTTATAAAAATGGATATTCAGGAACTTCTTGCCATAATGGACAAACTCAGGGGCGAAAAAGGGTGCCCCTGGGACAAAGAACAGACAAGGGCATCCCTTAAACCATACCTTATTGAAGAGGCTTACGAACTCTATGAGGCGATTGAAGAAAATGACCCTGAAAAAATAAAGGAAGAGCTCGGAGACCTCCTCTTCCAGATCGTTTTCCAATGCCGGATAGCAAAGGAAATGGCCGAGTTTGAAATGTCTGATGTTATCGGGGCCATTGGAAAGAAGATGGTGACGCGCCACCCCCATGTGTTCGGGGAGACTGAATGCAGGACCCCGGAAGAGGTCGTACAACAATGGGAAGTATTAAAAAAACGGGAAGGCAAACTGAGGGAGTCCATCCTTGAGGGAGTACCGACGGCCCTGTCTTCCCTTCTCCGCGCTCACAGACTCCAGAAGAGGGCGGCACAGGTCGGCTTCGACTGGGAAAAGATCGAGGATGTACTCGTAAAGGTCGATGAGGAGATAAATGAGCTGAAAGAGGCCCTGAAATCCGGCAACCGGGAGGAAATGGAAGAAGAGCTTGGAGACATAATCTTCATGTTGGTGAACCTTTCACGATTCATGAAAGTCAATCCCGAAGACGCCCACAGGAAAACCATCGCTAAATTCATACACCGTTTCCGCTATATCGAAATAAAGGCTGCGGAGCAGAAGAAAAAATTAATCGACATGACCCTCGACGAAATGGACAGATTATGGGATGAAGCAAAGGAGCAAGAGAAAAAAGGGAAGACTCTGAACACGTGATGCGCATTACCTTTGCAGAAAGGGGGATTATTGCGTTCCTGCTCGTGGGTGTCTTTTGGTGCACCGACTGTTTTTGTTCCGACAGAAGTCCTCATGTCCAGAAACCTGATACGGTTGCAGACTTTATTTAATATTTGTTACTATAAATAGTATAGTATTCTATATTTTCAGGTATAAGCCTATTTCTTTATGACATCCAGAAAGACATCTTCTCCCATACAATACCGCCATGGCGTCAGCCGCAGAACATTTCTTGCTGCGGGACTTGCAACAGCCATTGCCTGTTTTTCTCCTTATAAAGCCTTCGCTTCCGTGTTAAAGGCCTCCCCTCCGGAAAAAGCTCTCGCCTTTTATAACACCCATACAGGCGAAACCCTGAAAGCCGTTTACTGGGACCATGGGACGTATGTGCCGCAATCGCTGGCTGAAATCAATTACATATTGCGTGACCACCGCACCGGAGAGGTGAGGGAAATCGAACCCGCTTTATTGGATCTCCTCTGTGCCCTCCGTCAGAAACTCGGGAGCACCGCCCCCTTCAGTATTATTTCGGGCTACCGTTCCCCGGAGACGAATTCACATCTGAGCACTATGAGCAAAGGCGTGGTAAAGAACAGCATGCATCTGCTCGGAAAAGCAATCGATATACGGCTTCCCGGTCATGAGCTGAAAACACTGCAACGCGCTGCTGTTGATCTTCAGAGGGGAGGCGTGGGATATTATCCCTCCTCAGACTTCGTCCATGTGGATGTGGGAAGAGTTCGCTGCTGGTAGCCCCGGACGTTATAATAACCGTTTGATATTTCCGAAAGCCTCTTCGATAATGTGCGGCGCCGGCAGAAACGTGGTCCTGAAATACACTCCGTCTTCCTGTCTTCCAAACCCTGATCCGGGGACAAAGACGACCCCTTCCTTAAGCGCAGCACGGACGAAAGCCAGGTCCTTTTTCCATTTCGGCGTTTCTATCTTTATGAATGCATAGAACGCGCCCTTGGGAACCGGGAACGAGAGCGGCAGTTTCGCGGCAATCTTCATGAACGCCTGCCTCCTGTCCATGAGTTTCTTCCTCACCTCGGCTGATATAAGCAGGGTATGCAGGGTCGACTATAGCCGCAGCAGCCGCTTTCTGATACTCCCAATTCACGGAAAGACGCTGATTGCACAGGAGGAAGAAAGCATTCTTGACCTCCTCCCACTTTTCTCCGTGGAACGCTACCCACCCTATCCTTGCGCCAGGGTAGTTGAAATTCTTGGAGAGAGAGCTTCCGTACACAAACGGTACCTTACCCCTCGCTATCTTCCTGAAGTCAATCAGTTTGCCATCGAATACGAGCTGGTCGTAGGACCCGTCGTAAAATATCGGCACGTCGTACTCGGCGCAGAGCGTGATGACTTCTGAGAGGTTCTTTTCAGAATATACCGAGCCCAATGGATTATTGGGGTTGATTATCACCATTGCCTTCGCGCCCTCGATCTTCCTGGCAAGGTTTGCTACGTCTATCTGTCCGTCGGCATCATGCCGGTAGAACACACTGTCGCCCTCGAACTGCTTCGCCTTGCTCAGGTAAAGGGGATACACGGGGTTGGGAAGGAGGACCTTCTCGCCGAACCCTATGAATGAATGGAAGAAGAAGTCTATGCCTTCGGTGAGACCGGCGACGACAAACACGTCCTCAGGCCTGCACTTTTCGATCTTTGCCACCGTCTTTCTGAGCTGCTCGTCGCCTTCGGAAGGCGCATAGCCCTTACAAGTTTTCGTCGAGCGCGCTTTTCACCCTCTCGGCTATACCCTTAAACGACTCGAAGTCGTAGAGAGGCGGATCACCGATGTTAAGGTAGATCATCTTCCTGCCTTTGGCCTCCTCGCGCTTCGCCTCCATCACGATGTCCCTTATCGGATAGCTTACGACATTCATTCTCTCTGTTGGCCTGTAGGGCAGTTGTCGTTTTAGATGCAGCATGTCATGATCCTTTCACTGATGGCTTCGCGCCTGCCTGTCGCGGCAGAACAGCAGGGACACATACATGAAGAAAAACCGTCTGTCCCGTACGAAAAAGAATAACACCTCAAAAAGGAATTTCACAAGATAAATTTACCATTTCCACGCAAACAGTACGTTCCCTTCATCCTTCCTTGCGGGAGATAGAAAACAGCAAGCTGTTGATAAGTCCTAACAGGGGACAATTGTCATGCTGAACTCGGTTCAGCATCTCGTAACAGCAATACCTACGAGACCCTGAATCAAATTCAGGGTGACACAAATACACTTTTCCAACAACCTGACAAATCCGCCCTGTTTGACAAAATCCGGCATTTTTTCTATTTTTAAAGACTATGACAATAGACGAGAAAAAATATGCTTTGCATCGTTCAGGCACCTGCAATGATAGCAAAGTCAGCATGCGGTTACCGGAATGGGTTAAGGTCAAAAACCCCGGGGGTCTTCGTGATACGAGAACATTGTTGAGGAGGTTCGGGCTCGCCACGGTCTGTGAAGAGGCGAGATGTCCGAACAGGGGCGAATGCTTCTCGATACCGACTGCTGCTTTTATGATTCTCGGCTCCAGATGTACGAGAAACTGTGTTTTCTGCGCTGTTGAGTCCTCACTTCCTGAGCCCTTGGACCAGACAGAGCCAGCGAGGGTCGCAATGGCCACCAGAGAGATGGGACTGAGATATGTCGTCATTACCTCTGTAACGAGGGACGACCTTCATGATGGCGGCGCAGGGCATTTTGCAGAGACTGTCTCATCTGTCAGGACATATGTGCCAAAGGTCAAAATCGAGGTGCTCACCCCTGATTTCAGGGGCAATCGCAGCAGCATCGATTCGGTCTTGAATGCAAAACCCGATGTCTATAATCACAATATCGAGACCGTATCGAGGCTATACCCTGTTATCAGGCCGTCAGCAGAATACGGACGCTCACTCGCCCTTTTGGAATATGCAAAAAAAACAGCTCCGGACATATACACAAAGTCGGGACTCATGCTCGGTCTGGGAGAAAACCTGGATGAGGTCATGAATGCCTTAAGAGACCTCAGGAACGCCGGATGTGATTTTGTTACGATAGGCCAATACCTCAGACCGTCGAAATCACATCTCCCGTTGTCGAATACGTGCATCCCGGGATATTTGAAAAGCTCCGCCTGGCAGCTTTGTCTATGGGCTTCATCCTATGCGGCCTCCGGCCCGCTCGTGCGGAGTTCAATGAATGCCGAGAACATGTATAATAGTGTTGAGACGTTGCCTTTACCTCAATCAAATACAGGCGATCATAGATGCCGGGAAAGGTGTTGGAAATGATTAATGCAGGAATCATAGGGTTTGGAATCGTAGGGAGCGGGACCGCAAAGGTCCTTCTTGAAAACAAGGATATTCTCAGGGAACGGCTTGGATTTGACCTGAACCTTAAGAAAATTGCAGACCTCGATATCACAACCGACAGGGGTATAAAAATTCCCGGGGGAGTTCTCACTACGGACGTGAATGATATCTTCAACGACCCTGATATTCAGATTGTCGTCGAGCTCATAGGGGGCATCAGGCCTGCAAAGGACTTTATTCTCAAGGCTATTCAAAAGGGCAAACACGTCGTTACCGCAAATAAAGCGCTCCTTGCCACTGAGGGCGCGGATATCTTTGCCGCAGCACAGCAGGCGGGAGTTGAGATCGGCTTCGAGGCGTCCGTCGCAGGAGCTATCCCCATCATTAAGGTAATGAAGGAAGGTCTCATCGCAAACCGGATAAAGGCAATCTACGGGATAATCAACGGAACGTGCAACTATATCCTTTCAAAGATGTCGGACGAACAGGTCGAGTTTGCAGATGCGCTGAGAGAAGCCCAGGCGCTCGGATATGCCGAGGCAGATCCGACGTTCGACATAGAAGGGTTTGACACGGCCCATAAACTCACCATACTTGCGACCCTGGCATACAGCATCCCCCTCTCATATCAATCCGTGCACAGAGAGGGCATCTCGGGGATTACCTCTCTGGATATCGGTTTTGCCTCCGACCTGGGGTACAAGGTAAAACTCCTCGCCATCACAAAGGAATCGGATGGCGAAATAGAACTCAGGGTGCATCCGACGATGCTTCCCAAAGACTATCTTATCGCAAAGGTCGACGGACCGTTCAACGCAATTTATGTTGACGGCGATGCAACAGGTTCGACGCTGTATTACGGCAGAGGAGCGGGCTCTGTGCCTACAGGAAGCGCAGTGGTGAGCGATATCGCCGACATCGCACGAAATATTCAAAAGAACTCGGTCGGAAGAGTGCCGACCCTCCCGATAGGGCTGAGGGAAGCCAGAATAAAAAAGATTGATGAGGTCGTGTCCAGGTACTATTTCAGGTTTTCCGCACTCGACAGGCCGGGAGTGCTTTCGAAGATATCAGGGATACTGGGCAATTACAATATCAGCATCACGTCCGTTATCCAGAAGGGCAGAAAAATCGGGGAAGCGGTTCCCCTGGTGGTCCTCACGCATGAAGCAAAGGAGAGGGATGTCCGTCAGGCCCTCGATGAGATAGACAAGCTTCCGGTTGTGAAGGACAAAACAGTAGTTATTCGCGTTGAAGGCAAAGAAGAGGAATAGGCAGGGGAGAGCTTCTTTCCTGGTTCCCCTTCATAAAGAGAGGATTCTATGAAATACATTGTGATTCTCGGTGATGGAATGGCAGACAGGCCGGTCAAAGAACTCGGGGGCAAGACGCCACTGCAGGCAGCCTCGGTCCCGAATATGGACAAGCTTGCACGGGAAGGAACAATTGGGAAAATCAGAACAGTCCCCCCGGGGTTTCATCCCGGATCGGACATCGCCAATCTCACCATCTTGGGATATGATCCTCGAAAGTTTTATACAGGAAGAGCTCCTCTTGAAGCAGCCAGTATCGGAATTGCGTTAAAGGGAGAAGACGTTGCGTATCGCTGTAATCTCGTCACCCTCAAATATAACAAGGACAAGACAAAGGCCGTTATGGAAGATTACAGCAGCGGCCACATAAAGACAGACGAAGCGAGCGAACTCATTAATGAGATCAACCGGCAGATAGGCACTGATGCCATCACCTTCTATCCCGGCGTGAGCTACCGTCATATAATGGTCTGGGCTTCCGGCGCTTCGAAGATCGAATGCACTCCGCCTCATGACATCACCGGCAAGGAGATAGCCGATTATCTTCCCGTCGGAGATGGAGAGGATGCGTTGAAAGAGATGATGATAAAATCGGCCGGGATTCTTGAAAATCACCCGGTAAACAGGGACCGGTTGAAGAGAGGTGAAAAACCAGCCAACAGCATCTGGCTGTGGGGACAGGGGAAAAAAATCAGCCTTCCCACCTTCAAAGAAAAATATGCACTCGCCGGGGCCCTCGTATCGGCTGTTGATCTCATGAAAGGCATCGGCATTAATGCGGGATTTGAAATACTTGAGGTCCCCGGGATCACCGGATATCTGGACACCAATTATGCCGGGAAGGCAGAGGCGGCTCTCAAGGCGCTTGAAAAGGTAGACATCGCGTATATCCACGTCGAGGCCCCTGATGAAGCCGGCCATTCGGGAAATTGTTCGGATAAGATAAAGGCCCTGGAAGATTTCGACTCATTTGTCGTAGGCCCTGTCATGAGAGGGGCGGAATCCTTCGGCGAATACAGGATTCTTCTTCTGCCCGACCACGCAACGCCCATAGAGATAAAGACCCATACAGAGGAGCCTGTGCCTTTTGTGATATATGACAGCCGCAAAAAGAGAAACAACAAGGATGCGGCTTTCGACGAATCGATCACGCTCCGTGATGATATCCTTATTTTTGAGGAAGGTCACACATTGATGGACTTCTTTATTAAAGGCAAATGACAAATAAAGAAAAACTATCAGAGATCCTCAAGCGGCTGAAAAAAGAATATCCGCATCCTCAGACTGCCCTCCGCTTCTCTGATCCGTTTCAACTCCTTGCGGCCACGATACTGTCGGCGCAGGCTACGGATGTCCTTGTCAACAGGATAACCGAAAATCTTTTCAAAAAGTACAAAACCGTCAAGGATTATGCAAATGCCCCGTTGGAAGCGCTACAGAAGGATGTAAGCTCTATCAATTTCTACAAGACCAAGGCAAAGAATATTCAGGCGTCGGCAACTTTGATCATCGAGAAATTTGGCTCAAAGGTTCCGAAGACGATGGAAGAACTTATCAGTCTTCCCGGTGTTGCGCGAAAGACCGCCAATATCGTGCTGACGGACGCTTACGGCATCAATGAAGGCATTGCGGTTGATACCCACGTCAAGAGGCTTGCTTACAGACTCGGGCTTACCAAGAATGAAGATCCTGTCAAGATAGAACAAGACCTGATGGCATTAACGCCGAAAGTTGAATGGGGGAATATTTCTCATCTCCTCATATTCCACGGAAGGAACATCTGCCAGGCGAAAAAACCGAAACACAGTGAATGCGTCCTCTTCGAGATCTGCCCTTCGAGGGATAGCTGACATCCCTTGCTGTCCGGACTCACCCGATAAATGCAAGTCATTAAGTACACAGGCATGTCCGGATGCACTTTTTGGGCTTACGTTCCTATTGAAAAGAGAGCCTCCAAATCGTGGCGCGAGTAAGCTTTAAAAGCAAGTAAGGTTTCTGTTTTCAAAATTGAGCTTATTTTTAGCAATTTTTTTGTGACAAGATCTGAAAGTTCCTCATTGGACTGAACTCTGACCATTGCGATCAGATCATATGTTCCGCTGACGGAATACACTTCTGATACGCCCTCTGTTGCAGCAAGTTGTTCTGCGGTCTCGTTTATTTTTGACCGCTCAGCATTGATAAGAATTATCGAGGTTACCATAGAGCCTCCTTTTTTCTTTCATTTAAAAAATCTTTTTGCTTTGTTAGGACTTCCCCTTCTTTATTGCCTCTTGTATAATGTCTTCAAATTCTCTGAAGCCTATTATTTTTTTGCCCCTGAATGGGTTCAGAACAAGCAAGTCTTTGTCTCCTGTTACAATATAGTCCGCTTTGCCGCGAAGGGCTGTCTCAAGGATAAAGTTATCCTTCTCATCTCTGCAATCTTTTATAGTATGATGAACTTCAACAATTACGGCAGTTTTATAGATAAGGGACAAAAATTCTTCGATGTCGTCAGTGGAGAAATGCTTGCGGAATTTGGGGCGTCTCAGAACAGTTGTTATTTCATCCAACTGTTCATCAGATATGACAACCTCAAGTGGGCCGGCAAGGATATAATCATTCAGTCCGGCAAGGAGTTTGCCGATAAGAAAACTGATCCAGATATTTGTGTCAATGACTGCCTTCACTTGTATCTTGCAGCCCTAACTTTTTCGACCTCTTTTGTAATCTCCTCATATGAAATGGGCATATCTTTCTTTGCTAAAAGTAATTTTTTGAAGCGATATTTTAACGTCAAACTGTCAAGATAGCGGGCCAGGGCTTCTTTTTCTTTAATGGAAAATTGAGAAATCAAGCCCTTTACCTGTTCAAGATCCATCTTTATGGTTGCCGTCATAGCATTTTCCTCCTGTATTGATTTCTTGCTTTTATTATAGCCTACCCGCGACTTTCTTACTCACGCCCTTATCTTTCCCGAAACAATAACCAAGGGATAAGACGACCATTTTCCACACCCACTCAACGGTTGTATTCCCCATGAAGCAGGCAGTGTCCAGTAGGCGTTGCCGAGGATGAGGCTGCCCATGAAGATTTGCCAGTCTCTTTTGTTCATGCCGTTGAATCTGTCTATCCCATTGCATGACACTGCAATGCCCTAGAGACAATCCTCCGGGAGGCAACTGACAGTATGGCAAACCCTTTCTGAACACGCAATGCCATTATAAAAATACCTAAGGGAAATTAATCTGCCGGGAGTATATTTTGCAGGTGTTTAAATAATGAGGGCTGATTGTGGGCATTTATCTCTTCATGAAACTGGACACCCAAAAAATGGGTCTGGCCGATCTTCGTGTTACTTACAACTCGTCCTTCAATCGAATCACTTTTTAATCCGCCATCGAAAGATATGAAATTGGTGGAAATTGAAACACTTGTCTCAGCTTTGATTGAACTGTAGGAATACAATCCGATTCCTCGCAAAGAGATATTGGCTATTAAGGTTTGAATTGATTGAATCTCACCCCTTTTTTTAAAGTCAAGTGTCGCACTGCCGGCTATTATTATTCGCTTATGCTTGCGTTTGGTTATCATAATTCCTACCTAAATATACTATTCCAGAGCAATCATAAAAAATCAATCTTTCAGTAAGCAGTGTAGGTCTTGCAGCCTCCGTCGAGGATGGATTATTCTATGCGGGATTTCGCTGTTTTAATGGCAAGGTCTTTATCTTTTGTAAAGAACCGCCACTCCATTCCTGAAGAATGAATCCCGGCTTTTTTGTCCTGGCCCCGGCAGAGATACCAG
Organism: uncultured Nitrospiraceae bacterium; assembly: GCA_963718855.1. Classification (GTDB taxonomy): domain Bacteria; phylum Nitrospirota; class Thermodesulfovibrionia; order Thermodesulfovibrionales; family SM23-35; genus CAVRAA01. The sequence goes on from CAVRAA010000013.1 coordinate 213,852, forward strand.
TGTCCAAAACGCTCAACAGTGGAAAACGGGTGATTGCCCTGGCAGAGGAAGCCGCACGGTTTTATCTCTTCGAAAAAAATCGTTTCGTCGGGGTCTTCGTCGTACTGCAGATCATCAGGCAATACCAGTTGAGATACATCAATGCCCTCTGCTTCTCTTTCATCTAACCATTCTGAAATAGTCATTTTAATAATACCCCTTAATAAAAGCCCTACGCATTTTTCATAGCGATCGATTCCAGGACGTCGGCAACATCCTCGCACTTATCAGATGCATTTTCGAGATGCTCGTATATTTCCTTCCACTTGATCACAAGGACCGGATCTTCCGTTTTATCGAACAGTTGTCCGAGTGCGTCTCTGAAAATTCTGTCCATCTTATTTTCGAGCTTATTGATTTCAACACAGTATTCCTGTATCTGTGCGTATTTTTTTTCTTTCAGATTGTTTATTGCCTTCTGTACCAATTCAACGGTGGCAAGAAGTTCTTTGGCCATAACGACCGCTTCTTTCGTGGATTCCTGCATCTTGAATACGGCAAGCCTTTCAGCCGTTCCCCAGATGAAATCAAGGATATCATCCAATCTCGACGCCAACGCATGGATATCTTCCCTGTCGATAGGGGCGACAAAGGATTTATTCAATTTCTTGATGATATCGTGCGTCAACAGATCACCATGCTCCTCCAATTCATGAACTTCTCTCGCCCAGTTTTCCAGATTTGTGAAGTGCTCCATAATGGCAACCAGCATCGAGGCTGCGCGCGAGGTGTTCGCCGCTACTTTATCAAATAATTCAAAATAGTCCTGCCCTTTCGAAAATACGCCCATATAGTCCTCCTAACTATCTTCTCTTCTGCGGATTCCATGTCTCCGACCTAACCCTATTTTTTTCTATACTTAAGAATATACAACATCCCGTCCTTTTTATTCCGTTGAAAATTTCTTCAGCTTGCCCGCAGGGCTTCGACGATATTCATGCGCGACGCTCTGATGGCAGGCAGGAATCCGCCCAAAAATCCCATCACCAGCCCAAACGACATAGACCGGTAGATAGTTTCGAAGGTTAACGAGAAGGAAAAGGCGAGTTCTGAAAATGTCTGGAAATTCATTGTCGATATCGTGAAAAGCTGCAGAAATGAAGCGAAGAACAATCCTGCAAAGCCGCCGACAGAGCCGAGGAGAAGAGATTCAAGGATAAATGCCATGAGAATGCTGTTTCTCTGGAAACCAATCGCCCGCAGGGTACCGATTTCAGCTGTTCTGTTGGAGACCGATGCATACATGGTGATCATCGCGCCGATCACCGCGCCGAGGGAAAAAATCACCGTGAGCGTCAATCCAAGTATTCTGAGAAATTTAGCCATCATCTCCGACTGTTTCCTGTAGTATTCGGGTTCACGCATCGCTTCCTGCGTAAGGCGCGGATCGTTCTCTATCCTCGTCTTGACATTTTCAAATGCGGATGAATCCCGCAGACGGAATATGAGAGATGAAAATCCATTCCTCCTGAAGGCCTGCATCAACTGGGCCGCATCTCCCCATATCTCTGAATCGAACCCTGTGTTCCCTGCTTCGAAGATACCGACCACTGTCCAGTCCCTCATGCCGAAGCGAAGCGTTTCACCGATACCCCCTCCTTTAAACCGCTTTGCGATACTCTGTCCGGCAATGATCTCGGATGATCCCGGCCTCGGAATGCGGCCCTGCGCGAGTTTGACCTGCGGACGGAGCAGCAGGGAGTGCTCTCCAATCCCCCGGACTACGATATTCGACGGCTTGTCCGTCCCGCGCTTCGGCAATGCAATGAGCACCACCATTTCTTTGGCAACGAGGCGTTTCCCGTCTGCACCGAGTGCAATCTCGGGTTGGGTTTCGATTATCGACGCCTGAAGCCTGTCAATACCGCTTTGCACTTCCGATCCTGCTGCCTTCCGGATCACTACTATATTTTCATGGGAGCCTGTCTCAACGAGCGTCTTCTGGAGCCCCTCGGCAAGCATGAGGACCGCCGCGAATACAAAGACCACCAATGCCATGCCGGCAGCGGTGAGGAATGTCGTCAGCCTGCGCGTCCAGAGGTTGCGCAGGCTGTATGAAAACGGAATCTTCATCTAAGCCCTGTCACCATACAATTATTGTTCCTCTCATGGTTCGACAAGCTCACCATGACAAGAGACTTCTAAAAAAGTCATCCTGAGCCTGTCGAAGGATCATCTCCACACTTCATCCCTCATCCTTCAGCCTTTCTTATTCACCCTATTCTCCTCAGCCCGTCGGCTATCCGGATATGGACAGCCCGCCACGCCGGGAAGAGAGCGGCAACTGATGCCACAACGAGGGCCGCGACGATATCCATATAGATTGTTTCACGGTTCACATTAAAAATCGGGAAAAACTGATTCAGTTCCTTTGCAAATATCCGGGCGGCGGGGAACGTCAGAATTATCCCCAGTGTTGCCCCCAGCATCGTAATACACATGGACTCACCGAATATCAGCCCTGAGATATGCATGCCGCTGAAGCCCAATGTTTTGAAGATCGCATATTCACCGATACGCTCGCGCGCGGTCATTGCCATGGTGTTCGCAACAACAGCCATAATGATGAAGATAATCACGAACGAGACAAGCTGTATCGCGACGACAATAGCCTCTGTCATTGATATAAAGCTCAACTGGAATGCCTTTTCGGTCTCCGTGAGCGTTTCTGCCAGAGAATTCTTAAATGTCTTGTCGATCCTGAGAGATACGTCTGCAGCTATTTGCGGGTCTTTGATCTCAATCAGATACCATCCGACATGGTCGGCCCAGGAACGGCCGGCTTTTTTTAAGGCCTCATTGAGGTAGTTCCAGTGGAAGAAAAACGCGGTCTCATCTACGGTGTTATCCCTTCCCCGGTATATGCCCCGGAGAATAAAGTCCCAGTTGCCGGGGAAGATCGTCCCTTTCAGCGTAATGATATCACCGATCTTCCAGCCGTAGCGTTCGACAAGCTTCCGGCCCGCGACCGCGCCTTTCCGGTCCCGGAGAAACGCCGCCATCTGCTCGGGCGGGGTGATGATCTCCGGGAACATTGCGAGGTATGTTTTCGGCTCCATTGCGTAATTGGCGAAAAAATTCTTTTCATCGATATAAATACCGCCGAACCATGTGCCATAGGAGACCCCTTTCACACCTTCGATCTGCCTGATCTTTTCCTTATACGAAAGAGGTAGTGAGAAGACCAGAGAGACCGCATTTCTCGTAACGAGACGGCTTGCAGAAGATGCTTCTACGCCCGCGTACCAGGCGTCTATAACAGTCCTCAGAAGTCCGAAGGCGAGGATCGCGATGGCAACACCGAGGACAGTGAGAAAAGTTCGGAGTATGTGCCGGAACGAGTTTCTAAAAATGAGTTTCAGGATGTGCATTCAACACACCTTTATCAAGATGCTTGATAACATGGGCCTTGTTCGCCGCACGCGGGTCGTGCGTGACCATGATGATTGTCTTGCCGAGTTCATGAACAAGCTGTTCCATCAACTCAAGAATCTCTTCTGCCGACTGACGGTCGAGATCGCCCGTCGGCTCGTCTGCAACCAGTATCGCGGGATCAGTAACAACAGCACGCGCAATGGCCACACGCTGCTGCTGCCCGCCTGAAAGCTGACCGGGATAATGCTCCATCCGATCGGTAAGGTTAACAACACGCAGCGCTACCTCTACATGAGCCCGGCGTTCCCGTTTCGAGAGTCCTGACAAAAGCAGAGGCAGTTCAACATTTTCATACGCGCTAAGAACCGGGATGAGGTTGTAAAACTGAAAGATAAAACCCACATTATGGGCCCGCCATCGGGCGAGTTCTGTTTCGGAGAGGGTAGTAATCTCTATCCCCCCCACCTTGATAGAACCGCTGTCCGCCTTATCGATACCGGCAATCAGGTTCAGCAGTGTAGTCTTTCCCGATCCCGAGGGCCCCATCAGAGCCATGAATTCTCCCTCGTCGATATCCAGGGACAGGCTGTTTAAAACAGGGAGGATTTGACTGCCGCGGCGATATGATTTAGCGAGATGTTTTATCTCGACGATCAGGGGTTTATTGCTCATCACTTTTCGGCAATTTTGATCCTCTGGCCGTTTCGCATCCGATCCAGCGGTTTGAGTACAATCAGGTCCCCTGTTTTCACGCCACTCAACACCTCAACCATATCCCCAAGTTTTTCTCCCAGGGTAACCTGCGTCTCAATCACCCTGTTGTCCGTTATCAGAAAGACCGCTTTCTTATCCTTACGGTCAACAATAGCAGCGGGGTTAACAACAGTACGCGGTTTCTCTTCAGCGCTCATGACCTCCCGCGAGAGGAACGCCACCTTCGCGCTCATTTCGGGCAGAATGCGGTTATCACTATCGATGAAACGGATTTTCACCATCACCGTAGCCTTTGTTCTGTCCGCAGTCGGCACGATCATATGGACTGCTCCCCGGAAACGGTATTCCGGGAGGGCATCGAGCAGTATCTCACATGGCTGGCCTGTCTTCACCTGCTGGAGGTTCGACTCGGAAACATCGACCTCGACCTGGAGGGAACTCATATCAGCGATCGAGACAACAGCGGCCTTAGCGTCCGCTGCGGCCCCTATCGGGGTGACGATGTCACCGATGTCGGCATTCTTGGTCAGAACAACTGCGTCGAAAGGAGCCCGGATTAAGGTATATTCGAAAGCAACATTGGCGCCCTGGAGCGCGGCGACACTCGCCTGAACCGCGGCCTCTGCTGCCGATACTCCGGCCCTGGCCCTCCTGAAACGGGCTTCGGAAGCGTCATATTCCGCCTGTGCGACATATCCCTGCCCGATTAACTCCTTATTGCGGTTGAACGTGATCGTGGCGTCATTGAACTCGGCCTTGGCCTGTTCGAGGGCGTATCGGGCAGCGTCCAGATTGGCCTTAGCCTGGTCCCGCGCAGCGGCAACGTCATCGCTTTCGAGTTTGGCGATCACCTGCCCTTTTTTTACCGTGCTCCCTTCTTCAACAAAGAGGGATATGAGCCGTCCCGTTACCTTTGAAGCAACAGCGGCCTTACGCTGAGCTACTACGTACCCGCTTGCGTTTAGAAGGGAGAAGGTCTGGGACGGATACATCTGCGTGACACTCGCAGCCTCAACCTGGACTGCGGGGGTAAAAACCCCCTGCATAAAGAAAATCCCGGCCAGCACCAGCACAATCGCCGCACCGATCACATACAGTCGTTTTCGCCGTTTCAGTGGCTGATAGATCCCGGCAGTCTTGTCTATTTTCAACTGTGAAAGATCTTCATTCGCCATGGATATACACTCCTTGCGTAAAGCAGAGATGTTTTATGAGCTTATTAATTATAGCAGATCACTTCCGTGCACTCTCATTTTTTATCTCCTCAGCACCTATATTTTGGTTATACTATTTTGTTCGGCTCTGACGATGGGCGGTTTCTGAAATGAATAAGCTGACTACCATAGGTATATATCTGATCGGTCTGGGGATGACACTCATCACTGCGCGTGTCGATGCCAGAGTGCCGGACAGTATCGTACAGCAGAAAAATGCTGTTGTGACCGTCCATGTGGACGACAGAAAAGGAAAACACGTTTATTCCGCAAGTGGCTTCATCCTTGACAGTGACGGGATTATCGTCACCAATTGCCGGATCGTGGCAAAATGGTTCGCAAAAGCCGAGAACAGAATCCGCATCGAGACAGAAGGAGGCACTCAATATGCCTTCGAGGACCTAATCTCTCCGCGCTGCGAGAATGATCTCTTTCTGATCAAGGCAGAAGCAGAAGGACTTCCGGCAGTCAGACTGAATGCTGATTACAGACCGAAGCAGGGAGAAAAAATCTTTGTCATGCGCAAAACGGGAACTGGCTCCGCCATCTCGGAGGGCACTGTCAGGAATATTCCGAAAAAGGGTAAGCTAGTCCAGACCTCAATCCCCGTCACACAGCAAAATAGCGGAAGCCCTCTGTTCAACATGAAAGGTGAGGTAATAGGCGCCTCCGTATTCATGAAACAGAACAATTCCGCCGTCCTTCTGAAGGATCTTATGCCATATCAGGAAAGATATAAAAAGCGCAGAGCCCTCGCCGCGCGTGTACCAAAGAGCACAAAGTTGCCTGTGCATGAGAAAACGGATACGGATGATTATTTCACTCTCGCGTGCAACTATGAAAATTCAAACAGATATCACGAGGCAATCGAAGCGTACAAACAGTCCTTGCAAATGAATCCGGACCGTATGGAAGCGTATTTGAATCTCAGTGTGGTCTATTACAAAGTTGGAAAGTATAGCGATGCCATCGAGATTCTGAAACAGGCCCTGTCAGTCAACCCGTATGTGTTGCCTGCATATAATAAACTCGGGACCGCGTACATCCTTCGAGGGGCCTATTCGATGGCCATCGATACGTTCAGAAAAGCCGCTGAGATCGACCCAAACGACCCGACGGCGCACTTCAACCTCGGCATCGCTTATTTTCTTTCCGGTGATAAATCTGCGGCGTTTGAAGAGTATGTGACGCTGAAAGACATCGATAAAGAGCGGGCTGATATTCTGCGGGATATTATTATTAATTAACGAAACAAGGCTTCTTACGGTTTGATTTCTATCGGTACCCCGTCCGGCACAAGCTGCCAGATCTCTTCAATCTCCTGGTTGGTGACCGCGATACAGCCGTCAGTCCAGTCGGAAAATCTGTGCTGCTTTCCTATTTTCTTAAAATTCTCGGCTAAACCATGAATCATGATGTCGCCGCCCGGCGGTACCCCGAGCTTTTGTGCAACCTGGACATCTGAATCGTTCGGATATGAAATGTGAATCGCCAGATGAAATCTGCTGTCCGGATTTCTTGAATCGAGGACATAGGTTCCCTCGGGTGTCCTTTTGTCTCCTGCCTTTATCTTACGCCCTTGTGGGCTTTTCCCCAGGGCGACCTTATACGCCTTCAGGATTTCCCCGTCCTTCATGAGCATTAAAATCCTCTTGCTTTTGATGACGATGACTTTGTCGGCTTTCTCAAGAGATGCAAGGGCTTCTTTGGAGGGCGGCAGAACAACACAGAAGCTTCCGATCAATATCCCGACGACAACTGCCAGCGCACATTCCCGAAAGGCCGTGATCGTATGGGGCACGGTTTTTATAGTAAACATACTGTTTATACTATAACAAAATTTGTTTCTGAAAATTAAGCAGAAAATGCGTAGCACAAAAAAAAGCCGGGTGCAGATTCTGCCCCCGGCCTGTGATATTGGTAATAAGTTGTCAGTCGCGAATGCGGGAATCCAGTCTTTTATCGGTTCTGGATCCCCCGGTCAAGCCGGAGGATGACATATGCTCCGTTTACAAACAGAGCTACTTTAGCCGCGCCTCTACAGCTGCCCAGTTAATGTTCTTGAAAAACGCCCCGATATAATCAGCTCTTTTCAGCCCATAGTCGAGCATAAAGGCATGTTCGAATACATCCATAATCAGCAGCAGGTTACACCCTGCAGGATGAGCCACATCATGCTCATTGATCCAGAAGTTCATCAGCTTTCCGTTCGTTGTATCCTGATAGAGTGCCACCCAGCCAATTCCCCTCATCGCGCCTGTTGCCCGGAAATCCTTTTCCCACAGATCATACCCGCCGAATTCCTCCGCCAGTTTCCTGCCGAGTTTCCCGCTTTTATCAAGAGGGGTCTTCCCCCCGAGATTCTCAAAATAATATTCGTGAAGCCGCATTCCGTTGAACTCCCAGCCCAGCCGCCTCTTCAGCTCTGCATACTCCGGGGTTCCGGCCTTTTCCTCCTTCAGCATCTGCCCGAGTGTATCAAGCAGCTTGTTCGTATTCGTCACATACCCCTGATACAGCGTGAAATGGTTTTTCAGCAGCGTCTCGCTGAACCCTTCCATCCCTATGAGTTTTGCATAATCCTTCGCAGCATACGTCATCTTTCCCTCCTTTTTTATTTCTGCTGTTGACGGAAGCATCCCAAAAGCAGCAAGAGCTGCTCCGCCTATTCCTGCAATTAAAAATGTCCTCCTGTTCATCATGGCACAACCCCCTGCATCACCGCATCCTACTCTGGGTCTTCAGGAACTGAGTTTTTTGGCAATTTCAATAGGACTGACAAAGTCCGGGGGATTGGTGACCTCGGGGACGATTTCCTTATAGCGGATGATATCTTCCTTATCGAGCACAAATATTGACCGGGCGAGGAGGCGCAATTCTAAAATCAGAACGCCATAGGAAGTGCCGAAAGAGACATCCCTGTGATCGGAGACTACGATAACCTTATCGATCCCGGCGACCCCGCAAAAACGTTCGATCGCGAATGGCAAGTCCATGCTGATGTTGAATACAACGATATCCTTTCCCAGTTTAACCGCTTCCTCGTTGAATTTTCTCGCCTGCATGTCGCAGACAGCGGTGTCCAGCGATGGGGTGACACTGATAATTTTTACTTTCCCCGCATAATCTTTCAGCGCAATCTGATTAAGGTTTTTGTCGGGCAGGACAAATTCAGGCGCCCGGTCTCCAACCTTGATGTCACGGCCGATCAATGTGAGGGGTTTCCCTTTTATGCTGACAATATTTTTTCTCTCTGCAAATTCTTCCTCTTCTTTTCCCATGCGTTCTCCTTTGTCCTGATGAGATGACTATACAGAATAATTGCAAAAGGGATGCCAGAATATAACTGTTTGATTTAATGAATATTTAGAGCTGAAGGGCATGATCCTATCAGGCAAGATGCCTCATTGCATGGCATCTTGCCTGATAGGCTATTACGTTGTTCTTATTTCCTGGCCCAGTTGCCGTTCGCGTCCTGTATCCACCATCCTTTTTTGGCAGAATCGCGTCTAATAGCGGCAAACTGATCAACAGCTTGGGGCCCGACCTGTTTCAGGTTCGCTTCATTCTCAGGGACCCTGTTGATCCGTATGATCGCCCTGGTCATCCCGTTCATGACGGTTTTTCGGTTCTCATTTTCCATGGAAACGAGGTTTTGGTCTGCAGGGGTCAACGTCCCCTCACGCACTACCAATACCCCCTTATTGCCCTCACCGATCACCCCGCTCTCGCGCAGTCTGTCGATATCGGAAATCCTGGCCCCCATCTCTTTGTAGGCGTTTACCACATCAGGCATCTTTTTTACCGCATCTGCAATCTTTTCCGAAAGCCCCGATTCCTGGGCATAGGCAGCGCCGATGAAGTCGAACCGTATCGAGCTTTCAGGCTTGCCCTCCGGTTTCTTTTCCCCGGGTTGTGCATCGGTACCCATGAGTTCCTTTTCCAGCGCCTTATACGCCTCCTTGACATCTTTTTCGGGGAAATAGATGTTCACGGTAATGACTGCGCACGAGACCAAAGCGAACAGAAATACTGCTGCGAGAAACTTCATCTTTCCTTTCATATCATCCTCCTTATGTAATTATGCAAAATATTGAAGGCAGGGCATGGTATTTGCGCAGGTTTAGCCCCGATGAATATCGGAGGTACCTCGGAGGTCGTTTCGACCGAGAATGAGCGCAAATACCATGTCCTGCCTTTATCCATCATTTCTCTTTTCCCCTGCTTGCCGCCTCTGTAATCGACCACATAAGATGATCGATCGCAATCCTGTTATTAAACGGCGCTACCTTTATGGAAAGGTCCCGCATACCGATGAGATTTTTATTCGAAATCTCAAGCTCTTCAAAGATCATGAAACCGTTCTGCAGATAGAGGCTCATGATACCCTTGTCAAAGTTCCTGTCGCCAAGGTAGGCCTTGAGTGAAGGCCCGCCCATCTTTTTGAGGAATTCCTTGCTGATCTTTGATTTTTCATCGCGGGTAGCATAGCTCCAGAACTCTGCCTTGCCGATAAGCTGCGAAATCCCCGGACCCGATCCTTTCAGGGTTGCAGTGCCATTCACTTTGCCGGAAATATATCCCTTAATCGGCTCAATACTGTTGCAGAGACTTGTGAGGCTGAGCCCCTCCAGATGCATACCTGCCCTGTAATGGAGACCGTCTGAGAGATCAACGGTTGCGGCCCCATTCAGCCTTCCTCCAAATATACTACCATTAAATCTGCCGATGTTCAAAATGCTCCCGTCCTGTTTTATCCACACACGAATGTCATCGAGGAACCGGAACCCGTAACTCACGGAACCTATGGTGACCTTGCGAAACCCTTCTCCTGCAAATTCCCCGGAATATGCCTTGCTCAGATTGCCGAATTCAGACTGTGCAAAAGATGGCAGTTGGATCTCCTTTTTTTCACCGGAGTCCTTCTGTACCGGGCTAAATCCAGACGAGGTGGGCGTTGTGTTACTGTACACTATTGGAATCACGCCGTTGACAGGGCCGATCGCGTATTCTCCATTTTCACCCGTGAGACTGAAATCTTTCAGACTCAGGTCTCCGTTCACTTTCATCTCCCCGCTTCCATACTGGATGAGTACGTCGGTAGAGAGTAAGCCGTCCAGTCCCGCATAGAGGAGACTGTCGGGAAATATATCCCAAAAGATCTCACGAAGGTCTTTTACCATCACCTGCGGTTGGGTTATCCTCGCCTCTGCCGATCTGTCCTGATGCAGAAATCTTTGTGCCGTCCCTGAAATCGTCGTTGCAATCTTTCCGACAGCGGCATTTGCCTTGAATTCCAGGTCGCTTCCCGTAAAGGTGACGCCGCTATTCAGAGAGGCTCCCTGGACGATATTCTTTTTATCAGCTCTGATAATAGAGATTTTTTCTGCCTGTATTTCCGCGTTCCCTTTCACGGATTCCAGCGAATCGAGCGTCCCTTCAAAGATAAAGCTTCTGCAATTACCTGACAGCGCATAAGGCTCCCCTGTCATTTTCAACACCTCGCCCGACAGATTCCCGATGTCTATATCCCTTGCTTTCGAAATGATAGCGAGAGGAAAAGGGCCACCATCCGTTCTCCCCTTCAGGGAGAGTGTCGCATTTCCATGGGCGATTGCAGCTTCAGGCACAGTAAGAGTAAACGCGTTTTTGTCAAACCTGCCGCTCCCCTTTATAAAACCGGTGCGAATTCCGTAGAACGCGCCCTCAGCAAGCGAGAACGCAATATCTCCCGAAAGGAGGGGGGCGGTACCGAGACGCAATGAGAGGGCGGCCTTCTTGAGCTCTGCTTTTTCCCGGGGATACGATGCGTTGAGGTCCTTTATTTCCATTGTGAACTTATCCACCTTTTTCTTCGGCAGCCTGACTGTAATCTGATCGGCACCTGCCTTAAAGTCTTTCCCCTCAATCTCCTGCTTTTTCAGCGTGATGACATTGCCCTGATACGTGACAACAGAACTGGAGCGAAGCCATGGGACTTCATACTTATCGTACGTTATGCCGCTCACATCAATCCGGTTATTCATTTCCATCGTCTTATCCCTGATAGCGCCGTCAAGAGCGAGTGAAATAGTGCTCAGGGACATTTTCTTCTTGTCCTTGAGATGAATTCCGATGGATGAAAGTTTGGCGGAAAAGACCAGGGAAATGTTTTCGAAACTTCCGTGGGCGTTCAGGGAAACAATAGCGTCTGCGGGTTTGTCGAGAAGATAGCCATATGCCTTTACAATGTTCGCTGTCACGTCGGCATCAATGGTCATTCCCTTTTCCGGAGATAATTTCACCTGTGCGCTCACCCCTGCGATATCCGCAGCATTTGATTTAAAACCTCCATCGCGTAATTGTACTATTCCCGACAGGTCGGCCAGGGGTTTCTTCAGACTTCCCCGGATACGCACATTGTCAGATGTGAGAATACCTTTCACCTGTGCGTTTTGCATAAAATTGAACGCGGAGAGGTCAAGCCTGCGTAAGTTCAGCCATACAGTATAGACATAGTCCTCCTGGACCTTCTTTATATTGCCTTTCATGGTGGCAGCAGTACTTCCGCCGGCATTCAGCGAAATCTCATCAACAGAAAGGGAATTCTCCCGTATATTGAGAAAGGCCCGCATTGTCAGCAGGATGTCTTTTACCTCTTTCTTAAAGAAGGCAAACCCTGCTTCCTTCATCCCTATCTCTGATACAAGACGAATTCCCTGCTCCGTGTTTCCTTCAGCGCTGATACGAACAGTGACTTTCATTTTTTCCGCTGCTATCCCGTATTTCTCAAAATATTCCTTCAGGGGCGAAAGACCGGGGTCTTTCGATGAAATCACGACGCTGAATTTTTTCGAATCGTCTTTGAGATATGCCCATCCGTCAACCGCGATTTTGTTATCGTCAGCGTATACCGTATCTCCCTGAATCAGTGTTTTATGCCCTGCCTCTGAAGAGAGGTCCTTGAGGTGTACAGTGAGAGCATCACCCCTCAGAGAACGATTCTGATTGAAGTCGAACGAGCCTGACCTGATATGGAATTCATTGACCTGATAGTTAATGGTAGTTTTCCTTTTGAAAAAATCTTTCAGCTTTTCCGAAATATTCATCCTGCCTTCTTTGTCACTTCGAATGGTCAGCGCAGGCGAATACACCGTGATATCATCAAAAGAGAATACCCCGCTTGCAAGACGTGTATAGTTCATCCCCAGGAATATCCTCTTAATGGTAAGAAGATCCCCGGGGTCAAAACCCTCCGGATTTTTAATCCGAATGTTGTAGAGGTTAATTCCGGCAGTAGGGCTGAATGAAACGTCTTCAATTGCAACCTCCTGCCCTATAAAGGCAGTTGCCCTGGCAGATACCTTTACCGCTAATGTCTTCCTGAGTTCACGGTACTGAAGATAGCCGAAAGACAATAAGAGGACAAGGCACACGAGCACGATAAGTGCAGCTATTTTTGCAATATTTTTAAACCCTGGGCGCATACTATACATAATATCATTTAACCGCTATATCGCAAAAATCAGCCGCTGACCCCAGACGCATTTGGTAGCTATACGATTATCATCGAGTCTTCTAACGTGGGATAATTGAAGATAGATCTCGGATATTTAGCACACCTACAATGTTTTGAATTTTGGATCAGGGAGCATATTGATAATTATCGTTTGAAATACGCAATAAAAAGGGTTGAGATATTTCACTCGCCCTGTCTCTATTAATTTCCTGATTTATATTATCTCTCAGCTCTTCTCTGTCTCCTCATAAAATAAACCGCTCCATCCTGCAAATATGATAAAAATTATTACACCCCATTCGGTCATTGCAGGAACTGCAGCTACACCCGCTGGCCTGCCATCGATGTCGAAGGCAAAATGTGGTTGCCCTTGACCGCTTGTTGGGCTCCAATAAGAAATACCATAAAAAGTCGATCCCCACACAGCGCCATTCAATGGATTCGATGGTGATGAATCCGCCCAGAAGGCCCGATTGGGTGACCCCGGGCCGCGTCCAACTACTGCCAGCCAATAATGGCCTGCATTAAGTGTCGGGAGCGTTACACCTGTTGTTGTTGCATTGAAAACATATTCACGACCAGGGAAGCCGAAATCCGGCTGGCAACGTGCAGTGTTGTCATTATAGGTTGATGTCACGACGCTTGCTGTGGTGGGTCCGCCAAAAATTGGAGAAGTGACAGAAGGACCTGGCATCCCACTGTTATCAGTATAAATATAAAGTTCCGCACTTGGTGTACCAGCGAGGAAACAGACGCGTATCTCAGTCAATTCAGACTGTGCTGTCAACATGAAATCATCGGCAATAGTAGAACCATGGTCTCCTTCCGGACCACCGCTTCCGGTTACAGTAGTCCCCGCTTCTGAAGAAAGGCCGTCCACAAGGTTGTTAGGTCCATTGTCCCACAGAGTTCCCGGCGTGGAGGCGGCGAGTATCCCGCTACCGATGTTCTGTCCCTGACCATACTGCTCATACCATTCCTTTGCAGTCATAGGTTCGCTGACCTGGGCAAATGAAAATCCTGTAATGTTGATAGACAGCATAACTGCTAAAAAGAATATTCGTTTCATAGTACCCTCCAAAGCAACTGAGCGATCTTTGATAATGATGGGTATAATATCAAATACTTCCGGATATTTCTCTCAGATTCCTGTTGAAACATACATTTTTATGTTTTAGTTTTCAACTGTGCACTTCAGGAGGAAAAACGCTTCTATTTATCCGGCGTCCACACTTCGGGGGTCATGCTCCCCATCGTTCCGAGTTCAATCCGCGATGGCTTGATAATGACTACACAATAATGCGGATCGTCAGGCCCGATGAAATAATTCTTTAGTGCATCGAACCAGAAAGAATGACGCTCAGTTTTGTCTGTTGAAATTTCAGCTGTTCCTTCAACCTGCAACCAGTTCTTAGCCGTCTCCGAAATCTGTCGCTCCCATTGATAGGTGCACATTCGGGTTCTTTCTGATCTGGCCGACCTTTTTCGTTTCCAGATGGGTGCAAAAACGGAATACCAGTTCATTATCAGCTTTCCCAACAACAAACCGGACCCATGGCTTGCCATCCTCCGTGACAGTTGCGAAATTGATAAGCTCAAATTCTTTTGCTGCATCGAATATCCTTTGTTTTAACGTGCTCATATTATTCTCCTTTTTATCAATAATCAATTCCTTTTCCCGGCGCAATCCAATAAAACAATCGGTTATCTCGTATATGAGCATTTTCCAATCAGACGGAACTTTTTACCTTTTTGGGGCCGTGCGCCTTCATGCCCGGACATGCCTTCTCAATAAATCGCGCCAAATGATCACCTATAAGGGCATAGGGAGAAAGACTTCCCATTGGCCCCGCTTTTTTTCAGAGTTTCAATCTGATCAGCCGAATCAGCAGTGGTGACAATAACCGCATTCGGCGCAATAGCGCGGCATGTGGTTACGATGGCCTGATTGTTTGTTCCTTTGAGAAGCATATCGGGAATGGTGGAAAGGATGACTTCCGCGCCTTCCACATGGGCGTGTTCGAGGGTATCCATGCTGCTGATATCTCCAAATATTCCTTTTATCTTCCGTTCATCCAACTCATTCAGGACTTCAAGATTGAAATCGATTACCAGGATCTTATTCAAGAGATCAGGGGCCATTACTTCTAACCGATCGACCAACGCCCGAGCCCCCCGGTGAAATCCGAGGAGTACCACGGGATAATGACCGCACCTCTCCTCCTCTGCTGCTTCTTTGAACTTCGATGGAAAGCCAATGCGTGTCAGAAATTGATCAAAAATAATGTACGCCTGATGATTGCCATTGATTAAATAGGAAGAAAGCACTGAAGTAATGGCCATGGCGTATATGATCACGGACATCATCCGTTGTTCGATATGGCCGTACCCAACGCCGAGAGCAGCGACTACCAAGGAAAATTCACTGATCTGAGAAAGATTGAGGCTGGCGATGAAACTGCTGCGTCGACCGCTCCCGGCAAGGGACAGGAGTGGATAGACCGTAATAAAACGGGATGCAATAACAAAGAGCACGATGACGACAGCCATGATCAGCAGGGGGGCATCCGGTACAGGAATCTTCATGCCAATCGAAAGGAAAAGAGGGTCAGAAAAAAATCGCGCAGAGGGAGCACTTTCGCCGTAATATGGACGCTGTAGGGGAACGTCGAGATAGCCACCCCGGCAATCAGCGCCCCCATTTCCATGGAAAGCCCGATCCAGTCTCCCATTCCTGCCATAAAAGCACACCAGGCGATAGACATGGCCACAACCATTTCCGGTGTTTTTGAGATTTTCTCGAAAATCCAGCGCATCAGATACCTGCTGAGGAGAAAGCCGCTTGCCAGAAGCACAACACTCTTGCCCAGGGCAATAGCTACAAGATAAAACCGGGGATCAGTAAAATAAGGCTGAAGTGCCAGAATGAGAATTGCCCAAAGATCCTGAAAAATGAGAATACCCAAGGTGATGCGACCGGGCAGGGTATCCAATTCCAGTTTGTCGTAAAGGAGTTTGACGACAATGGCGGTACTGCTCAAAGCGCAGAACACCGCCAAATAAAGGGCGTCAATGCGACCGCTGCCCAGATCATATCCCATCAGCAGGAAAAACCCTGTGCCAATGAAAACGCAGAGGATAAATTGGCCAACTCCGGCATAGACCAACTGTCGGCCTGAGGAGAGAAGTTTGGTGGGGTTGAGTTCCAGTCCGATAATGAAGAGCAGCAGGATCAGGCCGATTTCTGAAATAACTTCAATATTTACCGGATTGGATACGAGTTTGAGGCCGATTTCGGGTCCAATCAGAGCGCCGGCAACAAGGTATCCCAGGATAACAGGTTGCCGGAAGAACTGAAAAATAAAACCAAGTGCGGTGGCCGCCAGAATGGAAATGCCAATTTCAGGAAGAATTCCGTGCATAAGATTCCCCTTTTCTTGGGCCAGCGATGAGAAAAAACTTATTCATACAGCGTTCGGGCATAAACACAAGTATCCTTATGCCTGCCTTATTTAATGTAATAGCCGGACACCCGCCATTTGCCATCCTTCTCGAGCATAGGGGTGACAGTCTCGATTGACGATTTCTTCTTCTCGAAAGAGGTCTCATACTGTATGACCAAATATTCACCATCCGGCGCTCCGGGCAAACTCGTGGCATACTGTTTTGATTTGACACTCCTTTTTAAAACTTTTCCAAGCGGCTTTCGCACTGCATTCAATGATTGACTCCACTGTTCCTTGCTGATAGCGTTCCTGAAGAGTTCTGCAGCCGTTTCCCAGCTCTCTGAATATCGGTCGTTATCGCTTAATTTCAGCCACATATCAGAGGCTTCGAGCGCTCTTTTTTCAGCCGCTTCATCAGCAAACGCCGGCAACCAGTTTAAAAGAATCAAGCTTACACATGTTATTGCGAATAAAAATTTTCTGCTACTCATTGATAGTGCCTCCTTTGTCAGCTTACATTACTAATGACTCTCATCAAATGCCCGTCATTCCCGCGGAAGTTCATACATAAGGAATCATTTTTAAAAAATCTCCCCTTACCCCCTCTTTACCAAAGAGGGGCATTACTCCTCCCTTTGGCAAAGGGAGGTTAGGAGGGATTTGAAAATAGCGGACACTTTGGAATGGCGCTAATTTAAGCGCTTATTCCAAACCACTCATAATCAGAGCCTAATGTTTGTCATTCCACGGCTTGACCGGGGAATCCAGGCTTAAGGCCCGTGGATGCCCCGATCAAGTCGGAGCATGACAGAATCATTTGTCAACATTTTTAAATGCTTTCTCTTGTAAATAACCCTTAAATTAGCGCCATTCCGGACACTTTGTCTAATAGAATTCTTTCAGAGTCGTCTCTAATTTCGATTTCTCGAATGTCTGTTTCACCAGCGGGGCATTTTTAATCACGGGAATTCTTTCCTCCAACACAGGGCGGTTATTTTTATAAATGATCCCGAGGGGAATGCGGTCTCCCCATTCAAGCGCCCTGTTGAAGGCCTCGATTCTGTCATCAGGATCATATTCAGGTTCCATGTGATAGGCCCGCTGTTTATACCATTCATAGGTATTAATCTTATTGAAGGTCACACAGGGCTGAAGGATATCGAGAAGCGAAAAACCTTTATGGAGTATTGCGGCTTTCATGAGGTCCTTAAGATGGACCGGATCTCCGGCAAAACCCCTCGCAACAAAACTGCAGTCAAGGGCGATTGCCAAAGCCATAGGATTCAGTTGTTCAGAAAAAACGCCGAAGGGCTGATTCTT
The DNA here is from genome assembly GCA_963718855.1 of uncultured Nitrospiraceae bacterium. GTDB lineage: Bacteria > Nitrospirota > Thermodesulfovibrionia > Thermodesulfovibrionales > SM23-35 > CAVRAA01. Next base: position 231,458 of record CAVRAA010000013.1, read on the forward strand.
TGCAACCGTTCCTTCCACGTTGTAGGAGAAGGCTGCCCTTTTGTGAGTCCGTAGATCTGATTATCATGCACAAACAGTTTAAGTCCGATATTTCTTCTCATCGCATGAATAAGGTGATTCCCACCTTCACCGTAGCAGTCGCCGTCTCCTGCAACGGCAATAACAAGCATCTCGTGATTGGCAAGCCTAATGCCTGTGGCCACAGGGAGAGACCTTCCATGGAGCCCGTTGAAGGTATTGCATTTCAGATAGTGCGGGAATTTGCCGGACTGTCCTATGCCGGACACAATAGTAAACTGATGGGGTTCTATCCCCAGTTCAACGACGGCATCTTTAAAGGCCTTCAGGATGCCAAAATTCCCGCATCCCGGGCACCATGCAGGCGTTTGTCCTTTATAATCTTCCAATGTAGGCATCTAATTCTCCAAGAAGACCCTCCACGGTGAACGGTCTTCCATCAAATCGATTGATTTTTGCCTGAATTCATACCCTGTCTCTGCTCTCATAAGATGCGCAAACTGTCCTGTTGCATTGTTTTCGATGCAGAGGCAAATTTTCGCGTTCTTTAATACTGTCAGATAATCGAACCCCTCAATCGACGGAAACGGATAAATCTCACTGAAATGCAGCATTGCAATGCTTCTGCTTTTTGAAAGGAGTCCACCACCTCTTTCATAACCCCGTATGTGGAGCCCCATCCTACCATTACGATTTCCGGCTCTCTGTTTCCGTATAACAACGGAGACGCAATCTCTTTTCTTATTAACGGCATTTTTTTCAAAAACCTTTTTTGCACCATCTTTATTCTCGTTTCAGCATCTTCGATGATATGGCCTTCTTCATCATGCTCATCGCTGTCTGCTACAACTAAATGTTTTGCATCTCCCGGAACCCCAATCGGCGATACGCCGGTATCGGTAAAGGCATACCGTTTGTATTCTGTGAGATTCCTGAACTCATCACCCCTCAGCCGTAATCGTTCAGAACAATCCTGTTCAGATCGAATTGTTCCGATGTCCATACGGAATCTGCGAGGTACTGGTCAAAGATAACAAAGGCTGGAATCTGATATTTCTCTGCCATATCAAATGCCTTATTGGTAAGATAAAAGGCCTGCTCCGGCGTGCCAGGCGCAAAAATAACCCGTGGGAATTCTCCATGCGCTGCATGGAGGGCAAATAACAGATCGCCCTGTTCTGTTCTTGTCGGCAGACCCGTAGCAGGGGCTGGTCTCTGCCCGAGGCGATCACAATCGGCGTTTCCGTCATCGCTGCCAGAGACAGCCTTCCACCATCAATGCAAAACCTCCTCCTGCTGTGCCGGTCATTGCCCTCACACCGGCAAACGATGCACCCAAAGCCATATTGATCGCAGCGATTTCGTCTTCTGCCTGCTCTACGATGATGCCGTATTCCTTTTCTTTCCCGGCGATATAATTCATGATACCTGTTGAGGGTGTCATCGGATATGCTGAATAAAATTTACATCCGGATGCAATGGCCCCAAGCGCAATAGCTTCAATCCCTGCAATAAGCATTTTGGCGCTGACAGAGAAGAGGGGATAAACGAGCATTGCGGGCAGTTCTTCACTGCGAATTCATGTCCGGCCTGTGCAGCTTTGATATTCGCATTGATGACCTCATCTCCCTTTTTCTTAAAGGTATCGGTGAGAATTCCGTCAAGGACGTTCAGATCCATTCTCAGCATGCCCAGCACCGCGCCCGTAGCTACGGTATTTGCCATAATCTTATTCCCTCCATGCTCCACCGCCAGCTTCTCAAAAGGGATATCGAGGAAATTCTGCTTTTCGTGTTGCTCCTTCAATGTCGAAGAGTCATAGATTATCAGCCCTCCTTCGAAAGTTCATTCTCATGGAGGGCGATGCTCTCCTTATCAAGGGCGACGATAATATCAATTCCGTCCCTGGAAGCCATGATAGGTTTGTCGGAAAAGCGGATCTGGAAAAAATTGTGGCCGCCTCTTATGCGGGATTCATAATCCTGATGGGTGAAGACGTGATATCCGGACCTCGAAAAAATCCGTGAGAGGGTATCACCAATGGTCTGGATGCCCTGTCCGGCCTCACCGCCTATTTTGATTGAATAGTCCATGTGAACAACCCCCTTAATCCCCCTTTTCTAAGAGGGGAAAGGGGGAATATACTAATAAATTTAACTACACAAAGCTTTTCTTAAATTAGTGAGCCAAACGATATGGCTTTTCTCTTCCTTGATAATAGAATCGATAATCTCTTTCTCCTTTAATGCTTCCCTCAGCGTGTAATAGTAGAGCAGCGTCTCCCTCTCAAAACAGAGCGCAAAATCGATAGCCTCTGCCGCAGTCTTCACATGTTCGAGGGAAGGCAGGCACTTGTCCTTGCCGAGGAAGAATTCCGAATCGACAATCGCCTTGAGATAGAGGGTGACCTCTTCCCATCCCTCGGGTTCTTCCTCCATCAGTTTAGTTTTGAGAGCGGCAAAGCTCGCGCCATGTTTTGTCTCATGTGATGCGAGCAATCCGAAGAGTTTCTTTAATTCATTGTGATCCTGAAACTTCTGTGCCATCTTTGTATAGAATTCATTTCCGAGTTTCTCCGTCTGGATCGCCTGTTCAACTACCTCTCTTACCGAAAAACTGACCATAATCCCTCCCTCATACGTCTTTCGTTTATTAAAGTTTAGATGATATTTTTTATATCGTCAATATGAATAACTTTTCTGTCGAGGAGGCGGCCCAGAAGAGTGAACCCTCCGCATGGCGAGCGGCTGGTACCTGTTACAAAATCACAGTCATTTTCAAAAAAAGGACACGCCGTACAGAGCACCTCTAAAAGCATTCCTTTGGTTCGTTCCTCAAATCCTTTATCCTGCGTATCGAATGAAATCGCCCATCCCTTCCCGATGAGCCTTTCGATGACGGTAAAGCCGAGACAGGCAAGTTCCTCATCTTTTGAGGGTTTATAATACGGGCAGAAGTTCCGGCAGAGCTCTTCGCGTATTGTAGTCACATCTAACCTCGCCTGCGCCTTCATTTTCCAAACTCTATCATCGGAGGGCAGTGCCCCGACGATATGCTCCAGGGAGAGACTGAGTCCGGTCAGCACCTCTCCGATTTCGTCATGCAGTTCCTGCGCGATGTAACGGCGCTCGGATTCCTGCACTTCCAATAAACGGGCAGAGAGTGCCTGCAGACGTTCCGCATATTGCACCATCGCCTCTTCGGTCTTCTTGCGCTCGGTGATATCGATAAAGGATGCCTCAATACAAAGAGGGATGCCGTTCGCATCCGAAACCACATTTGCGCTGAACTGGGCATCGAACGTCGAGCCGTCCTCTCTCCTTCCGACCATTGCCCCCATGCACCAGCCCCTCGCCGACAGATCTTCCATAACCTTGCCTGCTTTTCCCCTGTCCTGCCAGCAGAACATTATCGGTTTATTCAAAATGTCGCGCTCGGTATCGTATCCCCAAAGCTGAAGAAATGCGTTATTGACATAGGTCAGCGTTCCTTCGAGATCTGCAAACGCAATTGCATTGATTGACGATGCGATAGCGATCCCCTTTATCCTCAGATCTTCTTCAATGTGCTTGCGTTCAATGATCTCGCTTTCAAGTTCATTGACGACCGCTTCGAGCTGCATGGTTCGATCGACGACACGGCGTTCAAGTTCTTCATTCAGTATCCGGTATTGTTCCTTGCTTTTCCGAAGGGCTATCTCTGCATCCTTGAGCCGGATCATTGCTTTCACGCGCGCCAGAAGTTCTCTGCCTGAAATCGGGCGGATTAGATATTCATCCGCTCCCAAATCCAGGCCGTACACCTTACTCTCAGAGGAAATTTCGACACCGGAGATCAGTATCACATACGTGTTCGCCAGGAGAGGGTCTGCCTTGATCTGTTTACAAACGTCAAATCCGTTCGTATCGGGAAGGTTTACATCCAGCAGAATTACATCCGGCAGCATTTCCCTTGCCATGCTGATGCATTCGTTACCGGTGCCCGCTTCAATGACTTCAAGCCCTGAGGATTGAAGAATGCTTGAATTGATATTGAGAAGATCGGGGTCATCGTCTACGACGAGAATTCTTGCTTTCGAGTTCATCATAGAATCTCCGTTTTTCGAGACCGGCGTCGTTCAGCGCCTTCCTTAGGTTGTGTCACATATTATCAGAAAAGGTCTCTTTTTATCCTTTAGTAAAAACACTTATATTTTATATCAGTAGTTCTACTGATAATCAGCAAAAGCACCGTCCTGCGGTTCGGCGTTGGGACGCTCGTCTTTTTTTTGTTGTATCATAGGGCATGAGGTATTTTCTTTCTCACGATGCCGTGCTTAAATGGCTTGAAACACCTTCTGTTTACCATATTGCACGGGATGACCTCTATGAACTCGATCAAGAATCCTTTACGCTGCTCAGAAAGTGTGCCTCTCAAACCGGGGGTACGATTAGCGATCATGATTTCCTGGATTATTGCCTGAGGGAAGGCATCCTTATAACTGACACGGCTTCAGCAAAGCACCCTCCCCTGACAGAATCTCCTGTTCCCTCGCTCCGGTATCTTGAGCTTCAGATCACAGATCGCTGCAATCTCAGGTGTAAACACTGCTTTATTGAGGAAGGTTCCTCGGAGCTTTCAATACATCACATAAGGGATATCCTGCAGGAATTCGAGAAAATGCAGGGGTTAAGGGTTCTCATCACCGGCGGGGAACCCCTTCTTCACAGCAGGTTGAGGGAACTATGCGACATGCTTCCTGATTTTTCCGTCCGGAAGATCCTCCTTACGAACGGCATTCTCCTCAGCAGTACCATACTGAAAACCCTTAGCGTTCATGAAATTCAGATAAGCATCGACGGCCTGGAAAGAGCCCATGATTCCCTCAGGGGCAAAGGCGCCTACAAATCCGCGATCAGGGGATTGCACGCTGCCCTTGATGCCGGATTCGAGGTATCTGTCTCTACCATGATTCATCCCGGCAATCTCGGAGATTTCGATGCAATGGAGAAATTATTCAAGACCATAAAAATAAAGGACTGGACTGTCGACATCCCCTGTGTTGCCGGGCGTTTGAAGCAGAACGATGCATTTCAGATAAGCCCGGAGAGCGGGGGCAACTTTCTCCGGTACGGTTTTGGAGGAGGAATGCATGCCGGTTCAGCAGGGTATGCGTGCGGTTCTCATCTCATGGCGGTAACGGCGGACGGCAGAGCCGCCAAATGCACCTTCTTTTCCGAAAATCCCGTTGGAAGGATTGATGAAGGACTGAGAACCTGCTGGCAGAGGATCAGGCACGTCAGACTCGATGAGCTGAAATGCGACTGCAGCTCTATCGAATCCTGCAGAGGCGGATGCAGATACCGGGCTCTGCTGTTCGGCGATCAACTGGGCAGGGATTTTTACCGTTGCCATTCGTATGATATAATGGAAAAGTGAAGATCGGGTATGAAGCCCGGGTTCCTCTACGAAAGGGGGTGTCTGTCATGAAGATAAAAAAGGTGCTGAAAAGAGTCTCATTGACGTGCAAGTGCAAAAGTTCCTGCTGATAACGCGGGAGGATTGCATGCAATAACGCAGCAGAAAAAAAGGCTGGTTTAAAACCCAGCCTTTTTTCATAATACTTTTATTCCATGGTTATGGCCTGCACAGGACATGTATCCGCAGCTTCCTGGCAATTGCAGGTACTGCATTTGTCAGGGCCTATGACATGGGCTTTTCCATCGTCTTCAACCTTAAAAACCTCCGGACACATTTCTTCACACGTGCCGCACCCTTCACATGCATCCATATCAACTACTGGTTTTGCCATACTCTTTCCTCCTTACTGTTGAAAAGTTTGATGAACCTTCATCTCTATCCAAAATTGCCATAGAGAGAAGTGCGCTCTCATTCCCAATGAAAACGTTACGTCCTGATCTCAAAATTCTTAATAAACTGTCCTACCTGAACACCAAGATACACGCATTTTACATTCTCCATGCAATCGTCTGCGTCCTTCTTTTCGAGGTGCGTGGTGAGTTCCTTATTGTCTCTCCTGAACTTGACGACATAGGCGTTCTTTGCTTCATCAAACTCGAGAGTTACAACAATGCCGTTTTTTGAAATCTCGGGATACATTTCAAGTATCTTGTCCTGTAAAGCAACCTTTGTATAACCCATATATCCTCCTTTTTCAGATCACGTCAGATGATGGCGTTGCGTTTATGCCTATATACGCAGGCTATCACCTCAGCAATCCGCCGGGGCGGAAAGCCTGCGGCTACATTGCTCTGTTCCCTTGCCCTAAGCCCGTTGCCGTTAATCCCCGTGGGTTCAGCCCTCGACGATGCTATGCTCGTCCCACATAAACCAGTTGCCGGTATCGGACATAAAAGAATACGTATTGGCAAAGACATCGTAATGCTGCTGCTCTTCCTTGACGAGCCTCATGAAGAGGGCCCTCTCTTTTTCCGTCGGTGCCTCTGCTTCCGCCTTCTTGTAAAACTCCACCCCCTCTTTTTCCATCTGCATCGCTATCCGGAATGCGTCGATTTCATCCTTTGTTGCCGCAACCTGTTGCATCATGGCGTCTTTCATCGTCTTAAAAATTGTCTGTATGTTCCCCATCGGGCTCACATTTTCGGGAGTAATGCCGATGTCTTTGAAGATTGCCGACAGCATCTTGAGATGTCTCTTTTCATCTTCTGTGATACTCAAAAACATCTTTTTCCCAACAGGATGCTTCGTTTTTCCGGCCGCCTCCGTGTAAAAATCGATTGCATCTTTTTCCATTTTTATCGCCACTTCAATAGCGTTCATGTAATCCTCCGTACATCAGTATTCTTTTTATCAGTTTAATATTTTTAAGAAAGATAATCAATCGCCGGCATCAAATCAATCCCATTCTCATTCAAATCTCACAAATTCTTCAATCTCCCTCCGGAATGCTCGCGGGAGAAGGGTAATACCCGTCTTTAATTTTCCGACAGCAATAAGCATCGGGATAATTTTATCATCCGGTATGGCAAATTCCTTTTTTATGCATTCTTCGTCAAATCCGTCCATCGGGTGCGTTTCAAGACCAAGGCCCTTGGCAGCAAGCATCAGGTTCATCGCAAAAAGCGCCGGTATTCTTCGGCTGCAAAGACTTTCCGCCTGAGGCTCTCTTTGGTACCGTAGAGGTCTTTGGCCATGCCGATATAGGTATCCCTCATTTCCGGAGCAATAAAGCCCAGTTCCTGCCAGCTGTCGAGTACCCGGTCAAGATTTTCTTCCACTCCATTCGGGTCTGCGATCATAATGAAAACTGCTGATGCCTCTTCTACTTTCGGTTGATTAAACGCGCATCTCCGCAAAACCTTCTTCCTTTCGTTATCTCTCACTACGATAAGCCTCCATGGCTGGAGATTAAACGAGGAAGGGGACAGATTTGCAATCCGGATAATCTCCTGCAACGTATCAACAGAAAGCGAAACCCCTGCTTCAAAAAAATTGATGGAACGCCGTTCCCGTATCGCCTGTATCACATCCATGGGGCTACTCCTTTTGACGATTTGCTGTCCGAAGCCTATAGGGCTCTTATTTTTTCTAAGAAAAACATACGTAAGATATCATTATTGAAAAATCTCCCCTAACCCCTCTTTATTAAAGAGGAGACATTATTCCTCCCTTTGGCAAAGGGAGGTTAGGAGGGATTTTATAATTAATGTTTTTATCCTTATGACCTTATTGTTAAGTATTGCATGTTTTGAAATATTGTCAAGATAGTTATAATTGGGTTAAGGAATATAACACCATGAAATTTCCCTCGTTTATACAATTGTATCCGACATTACGCTGCAATCAGAGGTGCGGGTTCTGTTTTAATCAAAACATATCAACTCCTTATAGAGACATGCATGAAAAAGACGCATACATGCTCTCCTCGATGCTGGGAGAACACGGATGTTCCGAAATAGACATCCTTGGCGGGGAGCCTATGCTTGTGCCATGGATGTCAGATTTTGTGAATCATGTCACAGATTCGGGAACTATGGTGAACATAAGTACAAACGGAAGCCTTCCTCATGTCGTTGACCAACTGTCAAGAAACAACACAGGATTGCTCAATATCGGATTCTCCATCCACGGGCTTCCCGAAGCACATCAGTGCCTCACGGCTGCCGATAACTTCTCAACTGCCATCACAGGGATTCAGAAAATGATGGAAAAAGGGAAAGACCCTCTTGTAAAGAGCACCTTGACGCGCGCCAACACGAATGAAATCCGCCCTTTGGTGAAGTACCTCAGGGACCTTGGAATAAAACGCTATTACCTTCTGTATGAAGATAGTATCGGCAGGACTGATCTCTCATCGGTTCTTTCGTATCCGGAATTCATGCGTTTTTATACCGCCGTTCAGAATGATATTAAGCCATTTCATATCGGGTTTGTAGCAGCGTCCGGGTTCTATAAATATGGGAGGGAAGCACCCGGCAGATGCGACGCAGGCATCGAAAAAATAGCGGTGATGCCGGACGGTTCTGTTTTTCCCGTGCAATCTCTTTGCAGGCTTTAAAGAATTCCGGCTTGGAAATATATTTCTTGATAGCATCGAAAAAATCTGGAACAATCCCATTCTGAAGCCATTTCGTACATCCTTATAAAAATGCATGCAGGAGAGATGACTGCAGCCATTCTGCCAACTGCAGCGGCGGATGTCCTGCCCACAGTTACTTCTTCTATGGCACCATCGATGCAGCTGACCCCAGGTGTGGCGTCAATAACCCTATTTGACAAGAATATTTCTAATATAATAATATTTACTAAATAATAATTACTACTGAATTCAAAAGAAAGGAGAGTCATGATGGCAACAAAAAAGGGACAGAAGTATAAATGCAATATCTGCGGGAATGAAGTAGTGGTAACTCATGAAGGAAAGGGTGAGCTTGTCTGCTGCGGACAGCCGATGGCAGCTGTAGGAGAAGGATTTACGTGCAAATAATCATACCCCTTTTTACCCCTTATCAAGGCGGGCAAAAAGGGGTATACTTTTGGTAGCAAAAAATTCTTCTCTAAAAACAGGGAGGCTCAATGAAAGCTGTTGAAATAAAACCTGACATTTATTGGGTAGGCGCCATCGACTGGGCCATCAGGGATTTTCATGGGTATGTCGTTCCGAACGGGACAACATATAACAACTACCTTATTCTCGACGATATGGTAACGCTGTTCGATACGGTAAAACACGATTTTTCCCATATCACCGTTGAGAATATCAAGAGCCTGGTGGACCCCGCAAAAATCCGGAACATAATTATTAATCATATCGAGAACGACCATTCAACGAGCATTGCGGAAATCATGCATCTCGCACCGAATGCCACAATCTACATCACTGAGAGAGGGAAAAAGGGTCTCGATAAATTCTACGATCTTTCCAGGTGGGACATAAAAACTGTAAAAACAGGTGATACCCTGAATATCGGCAAAAGGAATCTGCTTTTTATAGAGACCCCAATGCTCCACTGGCCTGATTCGATGATGACGTATGTAAAGGAAGACAAACTCCTCATCAGCCAGGATGCCTTCGGCCAGCATTATGCGTCGGCTGCGCGTTTTGACGACGAATTTCTCACCTGTTTTTCCGTATCCGAACTTGAGAATGCGGTGGAAGACTACTATGCGAATATTCTGATGCCATTCGGCACGCTGATCAAAACAAAAATCGCGGAGATTCAGAAATTGGGGCTTGAAATCGACATGATCGCACCCGATCACGGCATCATATGGAGAAAAGACCCTGCAAAGGTCATCAATATGTACCTTGATATGGCAAACGGAAAAGCCGATCTCAGGGTCGTCATTATCTATGATACGATGTGGAAAAGCACGGAGCAGATGACCGTCCCTATCATGCAGGGCATTAAGGATGAAGGGGTGGATGTACAGATCATAAAACTGAGGGCAACCCCTATAAGCGCTGCAGTCAAAGAATTCTGGCAGGCACGGGGGTGTCTCATCGGCTCTCCTACATTGAATAATTCAATGTTCCCCACTATTGCAGGATTTTTATCGTATCTGAAGGGCCTCAGGCCCAAAAACCGCATTGCCGGCGCCTTCGGCAGTTATGGATGGGGAGGCGGCGCTGTCAAGGACATGTACGAAGAATTGAAGAAGATGGGGATTGAGATCGTGGAACCCGGAGTACAGGTCATCTATAAACCGACGGCTGATGAGGAGCAACGTTGCTACGAGTTCGGAAGGGAGTTTGCTGGCAAAGTAAAGGCATACCATGCAAAGTTCGAATAAAAGGTTGAAACAGTGGGGTCGCGATGACTGTTGAGACAGTTCTTCTTATCCTCGAATCGGTACTGCTTGCTGCTACGATCATCCTCCTTTTATACAGCATTAAGGAAGGCAGAGGACGGAGAAATATGTTATTGGAGGTCGGGAAAGTTACGCGGATGCTCACCCGGCAGGAATACTTTCAGAATGTCACCGATACGATGATGGATGCAAAAGATGAAGTGGCCGGTATTATTACCGGAAGACTGCCGGCTGAGGATGATAAGAAAAGAATTAAAGATATAGCGAATAATATTGAGAGGGTGACCAAAAGTCGGGGTGAGGGTGAGGTATCTCATACCGAAGTTCCACGACAGGCTTCATGTCGGATATCACTACACCAAAGCCGGCGCCGAGGTACGCTATAGCATCTGTGCCGTTGCAAATAACATCCGGTATATTGTCGTCGACGACAAGGTGGCCGTGATCGGTATCCCCGAAAGCATCGGCGAGAAAGCTGCGACGAGAAAGGGGTACAGAATTCCCTCTGAAGGTCTCGCTGCAATACTGAAAGACCATTTTTCCCGATGCTGGGAAGAAAGTATGCCGTACGAGGAATATATAAAAGAGGTAATCAGGCAAACAGGAGCGACAGCCAAACTGCTCGAAAAAGAGCTGCAGATAGACGAGAGAGAGTTGAAGAAGTATATCGCGTAAAGGACCACACTAATAAAACGTTAACTGGAGGAAATTATGGCAAAAACAGAACAGGATCTTCAGGACGCCTTTGCAGGCGAATCACAGGCAAACAGAAAGTATCTCGCCTTCGCAAAAAAGGCGGATGCCGAAGGCTTACAGACAGGTCGCAAAACTCTTCAGGGCTGCTGCCGAGGCAGAGACAGTCCATGCGCTGAACCATTTGAAGGAACTCGGCGCGATCAAATCCACAAAGGAAAACCTTGAGGCGGCGATCGGAGGCGAAACGTATGAGTTTCAGAAAATGTATCCCCAGATGATTCTGGATGCAGAACAAGAGGGGAAAAAAGGCGCCCGGAGAAGTTTCGATCTCGCCAATGAAGTCGAAAAAATTCATGCAGCCCTTTACAAAAAGGCCCTCGAAACACTTGGCAAAAATGGAGAGGTCGATTATTATGTCTGTGAGGTCTGCGGGAATACGGTCGAAGGAGAACCGCCCGACAAATGCCCGATCTGCGGGGCCTTGAAAAAGATGTTTAAGAAGGTTGAATAATTCGCATGAGACAGCGAAAATATATGGCGTTTTTATGTCTTATCCTGTTCATCTTTTCTTACAGCATGCTTTCTGCTTCTGAAACCGAGCCGGAGAAAAGGATCCCGGCGACAATGGACTGATCAGCCCGGCCACAAAAACGTGCCTCGCATGCCACGAACGGGTCACCCCCGGAATCGTAGCAGACTGGCGCACGAGCAGACATTCGAGGGTGGCTCCTGCGGAGAGCCACAAAAAAACCATTTTTGGAAAAACGGGTATCTGCTGAAAATATTCCAGCGGAATTACAGGGGCACGTTGTCGGCTGTTATGAATGTCATTCGCTGAATGCCGGAAATCACAGCGATAATTTTGAACATATGGGGCAGAGGATCAATGTAGTCGTCTCCCCTAATGACTGCAAGACCTGTCATCCCGTGGAAGTGCAGCAGTTTTCGGGCAGCAAAAAATACTATGCGCATAAAATTCTCATTGAAAATCCTGTTTATTCTCTCCTCGTGGATACCATCACCGGGATAAAGAAGATGGAAGGAACGCAGTTTGTTACCGCCAGACCCTCTGATGCGACCCTGCTATGAAACCTGTCTCGGTTGTCACGGAACACGGGTGGAGGTGAAGGGAACAAAGAATATAGCAACAAAAATGGGCTCTTTTGCATTCCCGAACCTCACGAACTGGCCGAACCAGGGAGTGGGAAGAATAAACCCTGATGGCAGCCTCGGCGCCTGCTCCGCATGCCATACGAGGCATGGGTTTCTCATCGAAGTAGCGAGAAAACCCTATACCTGCAGCCAGTGCCATCACGAACCGGATGTCCCTGCGTGGAATGTCTACGAAGAAAGCAAACACGGCAATATTTATTCATCCAAAGGCCTATAGCTGGGATTTTACAAGCGTACCGTGGAAGATCGGGCAGGACTTTAAAGCGCCGACCTGCGCCTCTTGTCACAATAGCCTCATCGTATCGTCTGACAATGAAGTAATTGCAGAGCGGTCGCACAATTTCGGTTCCCGTTTATGGGCAAGGCTCTTCGGCCTCATATATGCCCATCCCCAGCCGAAATCAGGGGATACGACGATCATCAAAAACAAGGACGGCCTGCCGCTGCCGGTAACATTCACCGGAGAAAACGCCTCAGAGTACCTTATTGATGAATCAGAGCAGGGGAAAAGATTGAACACGATGAGCAGTGTCTGCAATGGGCTGTCACAGTTCACAATGGATAGCGGGTCATTTCGCAAAACTCGATATCTACGATAAAAGAGACGAACGATATGACACTCACTGCTACAAAGCTCATGGTGAATGCGTGGGAGAAAGGGATTGAGAATAGAGCAAATCCGTTTGATGAGACCATTGAATTGATGTGGATCAGGCAATGGCTTTTCTATGCGAACTCTGTCAGGTATGCCTCTGCGATGACAGGCGCACCCGACTACACGAGCTTCAAAAACGGCTGGTGGGATCTGAGTGAAAATCTGCAGCACATGAAGGACTGGAGTGCACTCAAAAACAGCGGAAAAGAGAAACACTGAATGAAGGTGATCGCATTTCTCGGAAGTCCACGGCAAGGAGGCAATTCAGAGCTGCTTCTCAGGGAAGTTATCAGGGCCGTTGAGGAATCAGGATCTGATGTCCGTCTTTTCCCGCTGAATGAGATGAATATCATGCCGTGCCAAAACTGCGGGGGATGCGATGAAACCGGTGTCTGTATTTACGATGATGACATGACGCAGATTTATGAGGCGATCCGCACTGCAGACCGGGTTATTCTGGCCTCTCCCGTTTTTTTCTTCGGCCTGAGCGCCCAGGCAAAAGCCATGATAGACAGGTGTCAGGCCTTCTGGTGCGAGAAATATCTTCTCAAGAAATCCATTCCCGCAGGTTCTCATGGAAGAAAAGGATTATTATTACTGGTCGGCGGGATGAAAAAAGAGATCGGCATCGAGTGTTCAGAAGCAACCGCAAAGGCCTTTTTCAGAACGATAAGCATCCCCGAGCATAAGACGCTCGGTTATCTCAGCGTTGATGCCAAAGGAGATATTCTCAAACATCCCACGGCCCTGAAAGATGCCTGCAAGGCCGGAAAAGAACTTGTGAAAGCTTAATACTTTATAATCCTCTTCCATCTCTTGTGTATCCAGAGCCACTCGGTGGGGTGTTGACGGATATATTCTTCAATATACCATGAAAACCGTTTCGTATCCTCGACTACCGCTGCATCTCTGTCCTGCTGCGCTGAAAGTTCCACGGCAGGGTTAATTGTTATTTTATGCCCTTTTTCGGTCCTATGGATGAAAACAGGCAGTACGGCCGCGCCCGTCTTTCGCGCGATAAGGGCGGGCATCTTCATGGTCCATGCGCCGATGCCGAGGAAATCCATTACAAATCCTTCATCTCTTTTTACTGCCTGATCCATCAATATGCCCACTATCTCATTGTTTTTTAAAGCATGGAGTATCGGCTTGAGTGCGCCACGCTTATAAATGACGCCATTGCCGTATTTCTTTCGTACTCTCTCTACAAAACTGTTGATATATGAATTGTCGACCGGCCTGGCAACTACGGAGATCGCTTGAAGTTTCACGGCCGCTGTAATCGCCATCAACTCCCAGTTGCCGCAATGCCCTGTGATGATCAGAATTCCCTTGCCTTTCATCAGGGCATCCCTGACATGTTCAATCCCCTCTATTTCGACAGCATCGATAATTTTACCCGCGCGATGATAATAGAGTCTGATCACTTCAGAGAAAGTTTTTCCAAGGTTCTTGAAATTGTCACGGATCACCTTTTCAGCAGGCTCTGAAAAAGACAGAGCACCGGATGCAATTACAGCCTTCAGATTCTGAATGGCAATCCGTCTCCTGCTTTGCCATAGGGAGAAAACGAAAAGGCCGAGCAGTTCCCCGGCCTTCTTTGACCACTTCAACGGCAGTATCGCGAAGGGTATGGATACGATAACAAATACAATAAACTCAAAAAACCATGCAGCTCTCTTCATGTGCCTTCTACGCCCTCGGATGGTGTTTCGCATATACCTGCTTCATCCGGTCCGTTGTCACCTTGGTATAAATCTGCGTTGTGGAAATATCGGAGTGCCCGAGCATCTTTTGCAGTGACCGGAGATCCGCGCCCCCTTCAAGCAGATGCGTTGCGAATGAATGCCGCATGGTATGCGGCGAAATCTTCAGCCCGATTTTTTGGCCGAACGTCTTGATCGTCTGCCAGAAGCGCTGCCTTGTCATAGGCTCTCCTCTTCTGGTTACAAAAAGATAGGGGGAAGCCCTGTTTTTTAAAATGTGGCCCCGCTGTTGATTGATATACCTCTGCAAGCGTTCCAAGGCACGTATATGCACAGGCACGATCCTCTCCTTGGCCCCTTTCCCTAAAACACGCAGGAAACCTGCATCAAAATGGACATCCTCCAGTTTGAGCAGTACAAGCTCGCTGACACGCAAACCCGAAGAATAGAGAAGTTCCAACATCACCGAGTTTCTCATGATGAGCGGGTCAGCATTCTCTGTTATTGCGCTTTCTTCGAGCAGCAACGTAATTTCGGCAATGCTGAGCGACTTCGGAAGCCTCTCCCATCTTTTCGGCGTCTGGAGGTTCTCCGAAGGGTCCACTTTGATCTTTTTTTCGATGATGAGATATTTGCACAGACCTTTTATCGATGATATCGCCCTGCAGATGCTCGGGACCGAATATCCGCTGTCCCGGAGAGATTCGATATAATCGATAATATCCGCCCTCGAAAAGGAGATGAGATCTTTTTTCTTTGACGAAAGAAAAGACTGGAATTTCCTGAGATCGAATTGATACGACTCAATGGTATTCCTCGACAGCCCCTTCTCTGCGGCAAGATAGGCAAGAAAATGTCTAAGATGCTCCAACCGGTCCTCCTACAACGTATAAATCGCTTTCATCTCATCTGTATAACTGCAGTCTTCGTTGTAGATATACAATGGCTTTTCAACCTTCAACCCGCTTCTTCCCCCCTTTACTGCTTCGATGAGTACCATTTTAGCCTCTGTTGCAGGAGAGGAATGAACAAACCGCAGCCTCTTGGGTTCCATTTCCCTCTTTTTCAAGGAGACAATAAGTTCAGCGAGCCTGCTCGGGTGATGAATGAGGCAGAACCTTCCTCTGATATTTAGCAATGCCGCAGCAGCATCGGCAAGTTCATCAAGCTTGAGCATTATTTCATGCCGCGCGATGGCCTTTTCTTCTTCAACATTGAGAAGACCGCTTTTGCACCGCCTGAATGGTGGATTCGAAACGACAAGATCAAATCGGGGCGGAGATGAGAGCAAGTCACGGTTTCTCAAATCAAACTTCACTGCCTTCACTCGGTCATCCATGCAATTCAAGGCCGTATTTTTCTCTGCGAGGCTGACAAGACTTTCCTGAAGCTCGAAAAGGGTGGCCTGTGAGTGGGGATATTTTTTTGCGAGCAATATTCCGACAATGCCCGAGCCCGCACCAAGGTCGGCAATATTCCGAACGGTTTTAAGGACCACAAACTCAAACAGCAGTAAGGCATCGACTGAAAAACGATATCCCTTTGCCGGCTGGTATAACTGTATATCACGGATACTGTCAAGCGTGACATCCACATCACTACCACTTGGGCCGGCGGAAGTGTGCGCTAAACTACAGGACACCTTTGTCTTCAAGCATAGCAATAAATATCTTAACGATGTGAGGATCGAACTGTGTGCCGGAGAATTTTTTCAGTTCCTTCACCGCTTCTGCCACCGAGAGCGCTTTTCTGTAAGGTCGGTCGGTCGTCATCGCGCCGAAGGCATCTGCAACGCCGATAATCCTTGCACCGAGCGGGATATTTTCTCCTTTCAGTCCCTCAGGATACCCTGAACCGTCGAAACATTCCTGATGGTACCTTATTATCTCCTTCGCATACTTGAGTGGTTCGACAGGTTCAATAAGCTTTGCGCCGACCTCGGGATGTTTTTTAATGATATCTATCTCTGCATCGGACAGTTTGTCCGGCTTCATGAGAATATGATCAGGAATACATATCTTTCCCAAATCGTGCAGAAGAGCAGCTTTCCTGATGTTTTCGATCTCACGGTCGGGAAGTCTCAATTTCTGCGCGATTTCGACCGAGTATTCTGCAATGTCTTTCATATGTTTGTCAGTATACAGATCCCTCGCCTCGACGACGGCAGACAGTGTTACTATCATGGAAAGGTACGACTGCTCCAGTTTTTCATAGAGACGGGCATTTTCTATCGCAGCCGCAGCCTGACCGCACAGGACCGAGAGCAGTTCCATGTCAGACTGTGTGAAGAGATGATCACTGCTTACCCGACAGATGCAGAGGAGTCCTATTGCACGCCCTCTCGTCAGGAATGGCATACAAATGCCCGACGATATTTCCTCTCTCTGTCTCATCTCATCAATACCGGAGGGTAGTTCATTGCCGGCTGTCATGAGATAAGGGGTGTTTCCTTTCAGGGTGAGCGCAGTCAGGTTCTCACTGTAGTGTTCGCTGAAGTCTTTATCAAAATGAGATGAAAGGCCATGACATACCTTCAGTTCCAGCTTCGCCGATTCTTCATCCATGAAAGCGAGCCATGCTTTATCGGCGCCCGCCTCCTGCACTGCGATATCGATGATCAACCTGACCAACCGCTTCGTATCGATTTCGCTGATGATTTCTTTGCTCACCTCAAAGAGCGGCATTAAGGCGCGCATCCTTATGTTTTCATTCAGGAGCCTCGTCTTTTCGAGGGCCTCGGCAACCGCGGATCTGAGTTCCTCCGGCGTAAAAGGCTTCAGGAGAAACCCCTGTGCGCCCAGCCTCATGGCATTAATAGCCGTATCGAGCGTGCCATGGCCGGTAATGATGATAATCGGCATCTCTGTATTACGGGCTCTGACATGCCTGATGACATCCAGCCCGCTTATATCAGGCATGCGGATGTCGGTGAGGAGAAGGTCGAACTTTTCCGTATCTAACAATTCCAATCCCTTGTTGCCGTCAGAGACTGTTTTTATTTCATGGTCCGCCCTTGTCAGGATATCCTTCGCAAGATCAAGGATGAATTCTTCATCATCGATTACAAGTATTTTTTCTTTTTGCACCCGCCGTTTCTCCTCCCCTAAAACACCTTTATTATACCTTTTTGAAAACAGAATGTTAACCTTGCAGGGCGAACGCCCCTGTTTGAATTTTTCAGGCGGTGATGGAAAATAAAAAAAAGGCCATGCTGAAAGCATGGCCTTTTAACTGTTATAGAAAAATTGAGCTATTTTCTTTCTGCTACCTGCACTCTTGCAACTGCCCTTTCAAGGGACGACGACGACCGGGCGAAATCAAACTCTTCGATCTTTTTGAGTCTTTCTTCAGCCCTTTTCATTGCCGTCTTTGCCCTCTCTATATCTATGTCTTCTGATTTTTCCGCACTGTCGGCAAGAATCATGACCCTCTCAGGACCGACCTCTGCGTATCCCCAGTTTACGAAGACATATTTCGTCGCATTCCCTTTTTTATATGCGAGCATGCCAACCTTTAAGGTTGTAAAGAAAGGCACGTGACCGGGAAGCACGCCGAAATCACCTTCGCTTCCGGTGCATGACACTTCGTCAACGTCCTCGCTTAAAATAAGGCCATACGGGGTAACGATTTCCAGCTTTAATTTATTTTCTTTCTCCATTAGTACCTCTCCTGCCTTAGCCCTTTATTCTTTATATCTATCTGCTCCATCCAAGTTTCTTC
Organism: uncultured Nitrospiraceae bacterium; assembly: GCA_963718855.1. Taxonomy (GTDB): domain Bacteria; phylum Nitrospirota; class Thermodesulfovibrionia; order Thermodesulfovibrionales; family SM23-35; genus CAVRAA01. The sequence continues at coordinate 249,698 of CAVRAA010000013.1, forward strand.
GCCTTTTCCTCAACCTCTTCAATCGGTCCTACCATATAGAATGCCTGCTCCGGCACATCATCGTATTGTCCTGCCACGATAGCCTTAAATCCTTTTATGGTGTCCGCAGTTTTGACATATTTACCCTTTTGACCGGTAAATGCCTCTGCAACGTGGAACGGCTGGCTCAGGAATCTCTGGAGCTTTCTTGCTCTTGCAACGAGCATCTTGTCATCTTCCGAGAGTTCCTCGATACCGAGAATTGCGATGATGTCCTGAAGCTCTTTATATCTCTGAAGTGTTTTCTGGACGCTTCTGGCAACCGCGTAGTGCTCATCTCCGATGACCTTCGGATCGAGAATTCTCGATGTAGAATCCAGAGGGTCAACCGCAGGGTAGATACCGAGTTCTGAAATCTGTCTTGAGAGAACGACGGTTCCGTCAAGATGGGTAAATGCTGTTGCAACCGCAGGGTCAGTAAGGTCGTCCGCAGGAACATAGATAGCCTGCATGGAGGTAATAGCGCCCTTCTTTGTCGTGGTAATCCTTTCCTGGAGTGCACCCATGTCAGTGCCGAGAGTCGGCTGATAACCGACGGCGGATGGCATTCTTCCCAAGAGTGCTGAAACCTCTGCCCAGGCGAGGGTATATCTGAAGATATTGTCAATGAACAGGAGAACGTCCTGTCCCTGGTCTCTGAAGTATTCTGCGCAGGTCAATGCGCTCAATCCAACGTTTGCTCTTGCTCCGGGCGGCTCGTTCATCTGACCGTAGATAAGGGCTGCCTTCGGTAAAACGCCTGAGTGCTTCATTTCGAGATACAGATCGTTCCCTTCCCTTGTTCTCTCACCGACACCTGCGAAAACCGAGATACCGCCGTGGACCATGGCGATGTTGTTGATCATCTCCATGATAACAACGGTCTTGCCGACTCCGGCGCCGCCGAACATACCCATTTTACCGCCTCTGACGAACGGGGTAAGGAGGTCAAAGACTTTAACGCCTGTCTCAAATGCCTGTGTAGTAGCTTCCTGTTCAACAAAGTCCGGCGCCAGCCTGTGAATAGGCATCCTCTCTGTTGTTTCTATCGGCCCCATCTCATCAACAGGGTCCCCAACGACATTGAGAATTCTTCCTAATGATGCCTTTCCGACGGGAACGGTTATGGGCTGACCGGTATCTACCACCTTCATGCCTCTTACAAGGCCGTCTGTCGGTCCCATAGCAATGGTCCTTACCTTATTTTCGCCAAGATGAATAGCGGCTTCCAGGGTAATATGGATCTCGGGTATGCCCTTGGATGGGTCACCCGGATGATCAACCGTCATCGCATCTTTAACCTTTGGAAGTACTTTTTCGAATTCTACGTCTACAACCGCGCCTATTACCTGTGATACTTTTCCTTCGTTCATCGTGATACCCCCTCAACTATATTAAAATTCTTTAATCCTTAATTCCCTAATCCTTTAATGCCTCAACACCGCCGACAATGTCCATAAGTTCTCCTGTGATGGCCGCCTGTCTTACCTTGTTTGCCAGGAGTGTTATCTTGACAATAAGCTCAGAACAGTTCTTTGTAGCATTTTCCATGGCAGCCATCCTCGCAGCTTCCTCTGATGCTGAGGATTCGAGCAATGCCCTGTAAACCTGTATTTCAATATATTTCGGCAGCAGTCTTTCGAAAATCGCTGCACGCGAAGGTTCATAGAGGTAATCCGCTGTCATGGATGTCTCTTTCTGGCCCTCTTCTCCCTCTATCACACCCACAGGCAGAAGTTTCATGACGGTAACCTTCTGGGCAATCATCGATTTAAACTCATTGTAAATGACAATAACTTCATCAAATGTCTCGCCGGAATACGCCTCGATGAGATTACCTGCAATCTCCTGTGCGTTGGCATACGATATTCTTCCGGAAAGGCCGACCCATTCGTTTCTCATCGGAATGCTTCTTCTTTTGAAAAAGTCGCGCGCTTTTCTGCCGACAACGCTCAGGGTCAGTTCAATCCCTTCCTTCTTCAGGCCGTTGATATAATTATTCGCAGCCTTAAGAATATTGGTATTAAAGGCGCCGCAGAGACCCTTATCGGAGGTAATAACAACAACTTCCACCTTCTTTTTCAACCTCAAAGCAAGGAGGGGATGTATCTCGCGCTCCGCAACCTTCGCAAGATCGGTCAGGACTGTTCCCATCCTGGAAGCATAAGGCCTGAAATTCAGCATCCGGTCCTGGACCTTCCGCATTTTTGCTGCGGCCACCATCTTCATGGCAGCAGTAATCTTCTTGGTGCTCTGGATTGCTTTTAATCTTTTTCTTATATCCCTTAAAGTTGCCATTTATCTTCTCCTATCGCAACCGTATTATGCTGAGAAGGTTTTCTTGAATGCGGTGATCGCCTCATTAAGCTTTGCTTTAAGGTCATCATCCAGTGCCTTCTTTTCCATGATCTCTTTCTTCAGGGCCTGCTTTTCAGCCCTGATATATCTCATAAACGCTTCCTCAAAATTCCTTATTGAATCAACCGGAACGTCATCGAGAAAACCCTGGGTTCCTGCATAAATAACAATTATCTGATCATCAACCGACATCGGAACAAACTGGTCCTGCTTCAGAAGTTCGACCATTCTTCTTCCTCTTTCAATCTGTGCAAGAGTTGCCTTATCGAGGTCGGATGCGAACTGAGCAAATGCGGCAAGCTCTCTATACTGTGCGAGGTCGAGCCTAATCATACCGGCAACCTGCTTCATGGCTTTGATCTGGGCAGCGCCACCGACACGGCTGACCGAAAGACCCGCGTTAACCGCCGGCCTTATACCAGCGTAGAAGAGTTCAGGTTCAAGATAAATCTGCCCGTCTGTAATAGAAATAACGTTTGTCGGGATAAAACCGGAAACGTCACCAGCCTGCGTCTCGATAACCGGGATTGCCGTCAATGAACCGGCGCCCATGGCGTCACTCATCTTAGCCGCCCTTTCCAAGAGCCTGGAATGGAGATAGAAGACGTCACCGGGATATGCCTCACGTGAAGGAGGACGCCTCAGGATCAGGGAAAGCTGTCTGTATGCCTGTGCCTGTTTGGTAAGGTCATCATATGCGATAAAAGCGGCTTGGCCGTTGTCCCTGAAATACTCACCCATTGTACAGCCGACGTACGGCGCTATATACTGCATCGGCGCCGGCTCACTCGCTGTCGCAACAACAACGATGGTGTGCTCAAGTGCGCCCATTTCCTCAAGTTTTTTGACGGTATTGACGACAGCCGGTCTGCGCTGTCCGATTGCAACATATATGCAGGTAACATCGCCGCCTTTCTGATTGATAATAGTGTCAATGAGAATGGCTGTTTTTCCGATCTGACGGTCACCGATGCAAAGCTCTCTCTGACCTCTTCCGATCGGAATCATGGCGTCGATTGCCTTAATGCCTGTCTGGAGCGGCTCATGGACCGGTTTCCTTTTGATGATACCCGGTGCAACAACCTCGACTTTTCTTGTCTGCTTGCAGTTGAGCGGCCCTTTTCCGTCTATCGGCTGTCCGATCCCATTAACCACTCTTCCCTTGAGTTCATCTCCGACCGGGACTTCCATAACTTTTCCGGTCCGTTTGACGATGTCGCCTTCCTTAACATTCTTGTCCTCACCGAAGAGAACCGCACCGACGGAATCCTCTTCAAGGTTCAGCGCCATGCCGAAAACACCGTTCTGGAACTCAAGCATCTCCATGGCCATACAGTTGTCAAGACCGTACACCTTTGCAACACCGTCACCGATATAGGTAACGGTACCGATTTCACTTACATCAACCTTCTTCTCAAAATCCGTAATCTGCTTCTTTAAAAGTTCACTGATTTCTTCTGTCTTAATTTCTGCCATAATGTCACCCCTTTATTAGCTCATCTTTTAATAGCCTTAACTGGCCTTTTATGCTTGTATCATACATGGTGCTTCCGATCTTGACGAGGATACCACCAAAAAGGGAAGGATCTATGATATATTCCAACTCCACATCCCTGTCCGTCAGTCTCTTGAGGGACGCCTTTAGTGTGTTCTCACGGTCTGTGCTTATTGCGATCGGAGTCATTACAACAGCCTTGGCCTTCTTTTTCCTTTCGAGGTAGATAGTGGTGGCAATCCTGATGATATCAGCGAGGGCTACGATTACTCCGACTTCCGCGATATGCAAAATGAATTTCACCGTGCTTTCAGAAAGCTTCAGACGTTCTGATACCGACTTGATAATACCTGCTCTCTCATCAGTGGTAAAACGCGGATTCACAAGGAGACTCCTGAACTCCTTGCTTTTGACCATCAGATCACTCACCGAAATAAGTTCAGTAAGGGCCTGAGGCGCGTTTTCTATGCCGATGTTCCTCAACAATGCTTTGGCATATCTGTTTGCTTGTTTTACCGGTTTCAACCTTTGCCTCCTATCTTCACCAATGAGTCATCAAGAAGCCTTTCCTGTTCATCCTTTGTCAACTTATCCTTCAGCTTCTTTTCTGCAAGTTCCATTGCCAGCTCAACAGCCTCGGCCTTGATGACCTCTTTTGCATGTTTCAATTCAAAATCTATATTGGTTTTTGCCTGTTCCAATATTTTGTCTTTCAGCCGGGAGCTCTCTGCAATAATCCTGTCGCGTTCCTGTTCCCCGGATTTTTTTGCCGCGGCAAGAATCGCCTCTATCTCCGCGTCTTTCGTCTTCAGCCGTCCTTCCACTTCCTGCAATGCCTTTACTGCTGCTTCTTTCGCCTCTTTGGCCTCATTAAGGGTCTTTTCGATCAGCTCAGTCCTTTTCTGAAGAAAATTTGCAAGGGGTTTCTTTGCGAACTTGAAGAGGACAACTATGAGGAGCACGAAATTAAAAATCTTCCACATATACTCTTTCCAGAGCGGGGTATGTTCTCTCTCTTCCCCTCCGCCGCTGGCAAATACCAGAGACGCAACAGCCATATTGAAAATGACGATGAAGACCAGATACTGCGACTATCTTCTTCCATGTTGAATTTCTGTTTTTCATTTTTCTCATACCTTCACCAGCTTTCTCACGATTTCGTCAGAGAACTTGTCGACATCAGCCCTTAACGCCTGCCGTGCCTTCTCTGCCTCGGCCTTGATCTCTGCCTTTGCCTTGTCAAGGGTCGAAACCGCTTCAGCCTCAGCAGCAGAGAGGACCTCTTTCTGTTTGCTCATCCCTTCAGTCTTGAGGCCCTCAAACAGTTCCTTTGACTTTGTCCTCGATTCGGCGAGTTCGCGGTTCAGCCTGGCGATGCCTTCTTCTCTTTGGGCACTCATATTCTTTGCGGCATCGAGATTGCCTTTTACCGTATCTTCCCGTTCCTTGAAAATTTTCATGAGGGGTTTGAAGAGGATGGCATTCAAAAGGAAGATTAAAACAATAAAGTTGATAGCCAAGACAATAAGCCACATAGGTTGAATATCTAGCATCTTGCACCTTCCGTTGAGTAGTTTTAGAAAAGCGAAACCAGAATACCACAGGGCAAAAAAGATTGTCAAGAGATTTTTCTGACCCCTGAAAAGGGCTGAAAATATTTTACTGTGCGCGCCTTTCACGGCAACTGCCGGGGCTGAAGAGAGGCCTTGTCATTGTGGTAAAATAGGCGTATGTTTTACGAGAAAATCGAAGCGCTAAAAGCAAAAAAGCTTTTCAGGGAATTACGGGACCGGCGGTCTCCACAAGGGACAAGGATAGCGTTTGACGGCAGGGAATACATTAACTTTTCCTCAAACGACTACCTTGGCCTTGCGAACCATCCTGTTATCATAGAGCGGGTCAGACAGGCTCTGGATTCTCATGGATTCGGCGCAGGTGCATCGAGGCTTCTGGGCGGCGGGAGTTCCCTCCACAACGACCTTGAAGCAAGGGTGGCGCAATTCAAAAAAACGGAATCGGCCCTTGTGTTTAACTCCGGATATGCGGCGAATACAGGTATTATCCCCTCTGTCGCAGATGAAGATACGATCCTCCTGAGCGACGAACTGAACCACGCGAGTATCATTGACGGATGCCGTTTGAGCAGCGCGAAAACATTCGTCTATGCCCATAAAGACATCTCGCATATTGAAGCTTTGTTACAGAAAGAAACAGCAAAGAGAAAGATCATCATTACCGATTCGATCTTCAGCATGGACGGAGATATCGCACCTTTGGATGAACTGTACGTACTATGCAGAAACTATGATGCTCTCCTCTATGTTGACGATGCGCATGCCACTGGCGTCATCGGGGAAGGAAAGGGCTCCCTTGCCCACTTCAATATCGACCCCGAACCATGGATAATACAAATGGGCACATTCTCGAAAGCGCTCGGCTCATTAGGCGCGTTCCTTGCCGGGAGTGAGGATATTGTCCGGTGGACATCAAACAATGCCCGGAGTTTCATGTATTCAACAGCGCTGCCTGCCTGTGTCATTGCAGCATCCCTTGCTGCTTTGGAATTGGCGGAAAATGGAATTGAACGCTTAACGAAGCTTTGGGCAAACAGAGAGAAGGTGGTAAAGGGCATAACAGGGCTTGGATATGACACCATGGGATCAGAAACGCCCATCATACCTATCAGGACAGGGAGTGTAGAAAATACCCTTCGCATTTCGGAACATCTCCGCAGGAACGGGATTTTTGCTCCGGCGATACGGCCACCGACAGTAAAGGAACCGAGGATCAGGATCAACATCACTGCTGCACATACAGATGAAGACATTGAGCGGTTGATCGAAGCACTGAAAAAGGCTTAACCCGCCAATGAAAAAGAGGGTCATCCCAATCATCCTACAATAAAAAAATGGCAAAAGGCTTTTTTATAACAGGCACTGACACAGGGGTCGGCAAAACAATTATCTCTGCAGCTCTCATTAAGACTGTTCACATGCTTGGCTTGAAAGCGTGCGGAATGAAGCCGATAGAGACGGGTTGTACAAAAAAAAAGTTCAAAGTTAACAGTTCTCACCTCGGCGAGTCGCCTGAGGCGACAAAGTTAAAAGTTCAAGACAGGGATTTAACACCGCACGATGGCACATTCCTGAAAAAAATCTCCGGCACGAATGCGTCTCTCGATCTCATAACCCCCATTCGTTTTGAGAGCCCCCTGGCCCCCTTGCCGGCATCTGAAAGAGAAGGGAGGGCCGTTGATCTTCGGAGGATCAAAAAGGCGTATCAGAAGCTTTCATTGGAATATGATGCAATGATTGTGGAGGGAATCGGCGGATTGCTCGTTCCGATCAGGAAAAATTATTTCGTGCTCGATCTCGCATCGGATCTGGGACTGCCGGTCGTTGTTGTCGCAAGGCCGGGTCTCGGCACGATCAACCATACGATGCTGACAGTCAATTATGCATTGAAGGCAGGACTTACTATTGCAGGAATTATTATAAATTATGTCCGGCCTCCTGAAGGCACGCCATCTGAGGGTACGAACCCGGGTATCATCAGACAGATCAGTGCCGTCCCGCTTTTAGGCGTCTTCCCCTTTCTCAACGATTTCAAAAGCGCAACAATCGGGAAGGCGGCGACTGATAGCCTGGATAGAGAAATAATCAAGAAATATCTCGCAGGTTGATGTAGCCGCAAACTTTAGTTTGCGTTTTATTTTTTCCAGTGCCTTGCAAACGCAGGCTAAAGCCTGCGGCTACCCAAACAGGACTTTGGCAAAAACCTCGCTTAAAACAGAATTATTGCCGCAACCTGTCAGTACACCGCTCTTAAATCAGCTTCAAATCAGCAAGCACCTGTCTCAGTTTCACTTTGCCAGCAGGCGCCATCTCACACAGCGGGAGCCTGAATTCCTCCTGAATTTTCCCCATCATCGCAAGCGCTGTTTTAACGGGGATGGGATTCGTCTCAATGAACATCGCTGCATTCAGCGGTTCGAGCTTGAAATGTAATGCCCTTGCCTTGTCATGATCTCCCTTCATCCACCAGGAACACATCTGGGAAACGGCCTTGGGAGCAACGTTTGCAGTGACGGATATCGTGCCCTTTCCTCCGAGGGCGAGGAGCGGCAGGGTCGTAAAGTCGTCTCCCGAGAGAACGGTTATTCTGTCTCCGCAAAGCCTGATGACCTCACTTACCTGTTTCATGTCGCCCGTTGCCTCTTTTAACGCAATAACATTCTCTATCTCGGCAAGGCGTGCTACAGTTGCCGGGAGTATGTTGACCGCCGTTCGGCCGGGAACGTTATAGAGGACAATAGGGATATCAACTTTTTCCGCGACCGCCTTGTAGTGTCTGTAAAGACCTTCCTGGGTCGGTTTGTTGTAATATGGCGCTACGAGCAATGCCGCATCCGCCCCGGATTTTTTGGCATGTTGTGTAATCTCTATCGTCTCATCAGTGGCATTTGCCCCTGTCCCGGCAATAACAGGGACTCTTTTGTTGACGGCCTTAACGGTAAAATCAATCACCCGGTAGTGCTCTTTATAATCCAATGTCGCCGATTCGCCGGTCGTCCCGCACGGAACAATTGCATTCGTCCCCTGTGCGATATGCCACTCGATAAGATCGCCAAGCGCCTTTTCATCAACCTTCCCCTTCTTAAACGGTGTCACAATTGCGACAATTGATCCTTTCACCATAGCTGCCTCCTTTTTTGCGGATTGCTTTTGATAAACATCATTCCCCCCCCTTAATAATCAACAACGCCTTCAAAAACTCTGGCAGCAGGGCCTGTCATATAGATATGGTTATCGCCCGCCCATTCTATGAACAGGTCTCCTCCAAGGAGATGAACCGTAACTTTTTTGCCGGTTTTCCCTTTCAGGCTCGCCGCTACTGCAGCAGCCGAGGCACCCGTTCCACAGGCCATAGTTTCACCCGCACCCCTTTCCCATACACGCATTCTGATTTCTGTTTGGGACAGCACTTCAATGAATTCTACATTAATTCTCCGGGGGAAAAGCGGATGATTCTCTATCATCGGCCCGTAATAGGTTACCGGGAAGCGTAACACATCATCAACAAGAATAATGGCATGGGGATTCCCCATCGACACACAGGTTATGGCGAATTCCCGGTCCTCTATCTTCAGAGGATAATCAACGATGCCGCCTGAAGGATGAAGGATGAAGGATGAAGGATGAGCAAGCTGGACCGGTATTCTTTCCGGTTCGAATATCGGCTCTCCCATATCGACCTTCACGAGATCTCCTGCCTTTTCAGGCCTGATGATTCCGGCGGGGGTTTCGATAGAAAGAATTGTCTTGTCAGAGAGCCTGCTGTCCCAGATATAGTGAGCGAGGCAGCGGATTCCGTTGCCGCACATTTCCACCTCACTGCCGTCGGCATTGAATATCCTCATCATAAAATCTGCTTTTTGTGAAGAGGAGAGAAGGAGGATTTGATCAGCGCCGATACCGAATCGCCTGTCGCATAACCGCTTGCCAAGGGCTTCGAGATCTTTCTTCTCTATCGGGCACTGCTGCGCAATGCAGTCAATGAGGATGAAGTCATTGCCGAGGCCGTGCATTTTTATAAAATGTATCTTCACGTGGCTTACTTCAGGAAAGCAGGGATCCGCTCATTGCGCACGAGGTCGTTATATGTCTCCCTTTGTCTGATCAGAAAATGCTCTCTGCCTTTCACCATAACCTCCGCAGCCCGCGGCCTGCTGTTATAGTTGGAGCTCATCGAAAAGCCATATGCGCCGGCGCTCAGAACAGCAAGATATTCACCCTGCCTGATCCTTTTGAGTTCTCTCTGCCGGGCGAGGAAATCGCCGGATTCACATATCGGGCCGACAACATCGCAGAGGACCGTTCCCCTTTTTGTCCGTGTAACAGGCTGGATATGATGATACGCTTCGTACAGTGACGGCCTGATGAGGTCGTTCATGCCCGCATCGACGATGACAAATTCCTTCTCAGGCCCTTTTTTCAGATAGAGCGTCCTGGTGACCAGTATGCCCGCGTTGCCGACGATCGACCTGCCGGGTTCCATAATCAACGTAAGCTTCCTGCCATCAAGCAGCGGGATAAGGTTGTCCGCCAGATCTTCAGGTACAGGGGGTTCCTCATCCTTGTAAGAAATGCCGAGCCCGCCGCCGATGTCGAGATATCTGATCGCAACCCCCTGAGCATTCAATTCATCAATGAGGAACAGCACTCTCTTGAGCGCGTCGACAAACGGAGAGATCTTCGTAATCTGTGATCCGATATGTTTGTGAATGCCGACAACGCTGATATTTTTCAGCCGTGAAGCAAACTGGTAATATTCCAGTGCATCATCTATCGGGATGCCGAATTTATGTTTTTTCATCCCGGTAGTTATATACGGGTGTGTCTCCGGATCGATATCAGGGTTTATCCGCAGCGCGATCGGCGCCTTCATCCTCATCTTGCCTGCGACTCTGTCGATCTCTCTCAGCTCATCTTCAGACTCAACATTAAACATGAGAATCTTTTTCTTCAGCGCAAACCGTATCTCATCCTCGGTCTTTCCGACTCCCGCATACACTATTTTCTTTGCCGGTATGCCTGCTTTCAAAGCAGCATGGAGCTCTCCGCCTGAAACAATGTCTGCCCCGCCGCCGCTCTTTGCAAAGAGCCTGAGGATCGCGGTATTGGGGTTGGCTTTTACGGCAAAGCAGATAATATGAGGATAACCGTTAAAGGCATCATCATATGCCTTAAAATGTCGCAAAAGCGTGTTGTAACTGTAAATGTATAAGGGAGTTCCGTATTGTTCGGCAAGCCGTTTGACCGGCACGTGTTCTGCAAAAAGCTCATTGCCCCGGTATTTGAAAAAATGCATGGAATTCTCCGTATAACGATATTGGGTGCTGTTCGTATTGTACAGACATTTGATTGTAATCTCAAGGGGTTAAATGCCTGCATTTGCATTTCACACGAAGCGATATGTTACATTTTATAGTAGACAAACTAATCAACAGCGGAGGACATTTTGGGGAAAAATATTGTAGAAAAAATAGTTGAAGCACATAAGGTTTCCGGCGAATTGAAAACTGATACGCCTGTTGGGGTAAGGGTCGATCAGGTATATACGCAGGATGCAACCGGAACAATGGCCTGGCTGCAGTTCGAAGCTATCGGGATCGACAGGGTCAAAGTTCCGCTTGCCGTCTCCTACGTGGACCATAACATGCTCCAGCAAAACTTCATGAATCCCGACGATCACCTGTTCCTTCAAACCGCAGCTGCCAAATACGGGGCTTACTTCTCACGGCCCGGCAACGGCATTTGCCACCAGGTACACCTCGAACAGTTCGCAGCGCCGGGAAAGATCGCCCTTGGAACTGACAGTCATACACCGACAGGCGGCGGCATGGGGATGATCGCCATTGGCGTCGGCGGACTCGATGCGGCAACCGTAATGGGGGGAGCCCCTTTCGAATTGAATATGCCGAAGGTCGTGAAGATGAACCTGACCGGGAAATTGCAGCGCCCATGGGTAACTGCCATGGATGTTATTCTCGAAATTTTGAGAAGACTCTCTGTCAAAGGGGGCGTCGGCAAGATATTCGAGTATGGCGGACCAGGGGCAAAAGATTTGAGTGTGCCGGAACGGGCAACAATCACCAACATGGGGGCAGAACTCGGCGCAACCACATCTATTTTCCCCAGTGACAAAAAAACAAAGGCATATCTCGATGCAGTAGGGAGAGCTGGCGACTGGGTTGAAATCAAGGCAGACAAGGGCGCCAAATACGCCGAAGTCATTGACATCGATCTCGGCAGCATCGAGCCGATGATCGCCCAGCCTCACAGCCCTGACAATGTCGTAACGGTGAAAAGTCTTACCGGGACAAAAGGTAGATCAGGTCTGCATCGGAAGCTGCACAAACTCTTCGTATCAGGCGATGAAGACCGTTGCATCCATCCTCAAAGGGAATACCGTCGCAAAGGGTGTGAATCTCCTGATCAATCCGGGTTCACGTCAGGTATATGAGATGATCGCAAAAGAGGGACTGACTGCAGATATGATAGCTGCCGGCGCAAGAATGCTTGAATCGTCATGCGGTCCGTGTATTGGCATGGGGGGAGCGCCGGGGAGCGGCCAGATTTCCGTGCGTTCCTATAATAGAAATTTCAAGGGGAGAAGCGGGACAAAGGACGCCTTTATCTATCTCGCAAGCCCGGTATCGTGTGCGGTATTTGCTTTGAGAGGAGAAATAATCGACCCGCGTGAATCAGGCCTGGGGATCACAAGTTTTAAAGAACCCAAAAAATATCTGATAAACAGAAGTTTTATCATACCTCCAAAAGATGATACCTCCGGTGTCATTGTCATCAAGGGACCGAACATCAAGGAAATATCGGTGAAAGAACCACTGATGGATTTGATTGAGGCAGAGGTACTGTTAAATCTGGGGGATAATATAACAACTGACGATATCATGCCTGCCGGTTCGGCTGTGCTGCCCTATCGCTCGAATATCCCTGCAATCTCCGAGTTCGTTTTCAGCAATATCGATGCATCATTCAGCAAACGTGCAAAGGAGGCAAAGTCGTCCGGCGGCGGTATTATCGTCGGCGGTGAGAACTATGGTCAGGGCTCGTCAAGGGAACATGCTGCAATCGCGCCCATGTTTCTGGGCGTGCAGGCGGTCATCGCAAAATCCTTTGCACGGATTCACCGGTCGAATCTGATCAACTTCGGCATCCTGCCTCTTATGCTTGAGAATCCTGAAGACGCCGGCAAGGTCGAACAGGGAGACAGGCTGGTCATGAAAGACCTGAAGAACACATTGGCAGGGGATCAATCGTTCCGTGTTTACAACAAGACCAGAGAGTATGCATTCACGGTAAAGTCAAATCTCAACGACAGGGAAAGAGAAATCATCCTGTCAGGCGGACTTCTGCCGAATACCAAGAAACACATACAGGTACCGGTCAGCGACGGGTAGAATTTGGTAGCCGCAGGCTTTAGCCTGCGTTCATAGCGCAACCTAAAGGTTGCGGCTACCACATATCTAAACTATTTGACAAGAAAACCCTTAAAAGGTTAAATTAAGAATTACCTTCGGGCCGCTAGCTCAGTTGGTAGAGCAACGCCCTTTTAAGGCGTGGGTCGTTGGTTCGAATCCAACGCGGCTCACCAAGAACGTCCCTATCGTCTAGCCCGGCCTAGGACATCGCCCTTTCAAGGCGGTAACACGGGTTCAAATCCCGTTGGGGACGCCAATTTTAATCGAAAACAGCGTTGACGCACTTTTCCCGATTATCGGATTGTAGCAAAATTGAAACAGTCTCTTTTGATTCAATAAAAAAGAGTCTTCCGAAGGTCTCAAATTTAGATAAGCCCTGCAAGAAATTTCCCGGCTGAAATGATTCTTATTCCTTTTTCAAGCCTGTCTGTAGCAGGCTTCTTTACAACCTGATAGACATACGGGATTGAGAGTCTGTCTTTGAAGTAGGGAAGATGCGGGCACAGATCGGTCTCATTGAGCTTTGCCTCAACCGCAAACCAGGGCTTACCATCTATGGTTACAAGAAAGTCAACCTCGCGCTTGTCAACATCCCGCAAGAAGTGTAATCCTGCCTTGTACCCTTCATAGTCGGTTATGAAATGCACAAATTTCAGGAGATGGGAAGCCATCAGGTTCTCGAAACGGGCGGCCTCATCCTCAACCTCTGACCAGTCCCATAAATAAAGCTTGGGTTCTTTTTTGAGTGACCGTATTTTTTTCGCAGTGAACGGATAGATTCGGAAGTGATAATAAAAGGATTCCAGAATTTCCATCCAGTGTGATACAGCGCGAAAACTCACCTCGAGGTCTTCCCTGATAGCGTTGATAGACAGCAAAGAACCGACCTTGAAAGGCAGGATATCGCTCAGGAGTTTCATGTTGCCTATGTCCCTTATTGCCTCTACGTCAAAAATATCCTCTCGGAACATCCGTTCTATCTTCTCATTGTGCCAGCGCCTCAGCTGCTTTTTGTTCTGCTTCATAACAGGTTCGGGAAAACCGCCGAAAACGTCCATAGTGTCCATGGTATTCTGATGAAAACCCTGCCCCATCGGCAATTCCTCTCGTATGGATGCCCTGAAATTTATACCTTCTATCTCTGCCAGGGTAAATGGATGAAGCCGGTAATAATGATACCTTCCCTGAAGCGAGTCACCTCCCCTGCGGTAAAGATCAAGCCGGGAGCTACCGGTGACAAGAAATTTATAGGTTTCTTTGAGTTTGTCATATTCGCCCTTAATAAGACCCTTCCACCGCCTGTATTTATGTATCTCGTCAAAGATGAGGAGTTCAGCATCTCCCGGCCAGATTGATGCGGTAATGGCCTTCCTGTCGGCCCTGTTATCCCAATTGAAATATGTATGGTTCTTAAAATGCGTTGCGATGAAATTGCGGCAGAGGGTCGTCTTTCCGACCTGGCGCGGCCCGCCGACAAAGACCATCTTGTCTTTCAGGTCTTCAACAATATAAGGTGTCAGATAGCGGTCCTTCAGCATATGTCTATTATATAATAATTTTGCCTAAAAGCAAATTTATTAGCTAATAATTTTGCCTTCATAATAATATATTCAAAGGGGCATAAGGGAAAGAATTAGAGAAAAACGCCCGGGGGCATATAAATTGATGCCAGAAGAGGAAGAGCCGGGTTAAACTGCTGTCCACCAAACGTAACATGAGATCGAAGTGTGAAACGACTGGAGTTTTTTATTTTCTGCGATTGATTTCAAAAAACATCGCTGTTGTTTTATCCTATGCCATGAAAAGAACAGCCTCGTTGTTTTCGTTTCTTCTTATTATTGCAGTTCTCTCTGCTTCATCAGAGGCATTTGACGGCCCTCTGCAGGTGAAAAATCAGTTCCCGTTATTCCTGAATGTAAATGCGCCTTACCTGGAGTCAGCATCTCTTCAGGAATTCTTTTTCTGCAAGCCTTTCTCATTCGAGCATTTATCTTGTCGATAATTCATCAGAATGGGATATCGGGCTTGATATGGAAATCACTGAGCTTAATCTCCGGTTCAGAAAAAGCATCAACAATTTTATCGAACTTGGAGTCGAGGTGCCTATACTCAGTTTCAATTCCGGCTTCATGGATGGTTTTCTCGACAGCTATCACGACACATTCGGCTTTCCCGATTATGGAAGGAGCGACAGACCGAAGAATGATTTTCTTTATGAAGTGAAGAAGAACGGTGGCGTGATTGTAAAAGGAGAAAGCGGACGCATCGCAATTGGTGATATAAGAGTAACTGTAAAGAAAACTCTTCTGAAAGGCGACCCCGCGATCAGTGTTAAGGGAGAAATCGAACTTCCCACCGGAGAGCCTGAAACCGGTTATGGAAACGGGAGCATTGATACCGGCATCAGTCTGATGATGGATAAAAAATTCGGAGAGGTATGGAAAACGTATCTCAATCTCGGCGTGGTATTTCCCGGTGATCTGAAAGGACATGAGAGGGTGAATCTCGATCATTTTCTTTACGGCGGGGCTGCTGTTGAGGCCGCGTTGTGGAAAACTGTCAGCCTTCTCGGACAAGTATTCGTTCAGGGATCTCCATTCCCTGAAACCGACATTGACGCTGTTGACAGGACAGCGGTGCTGCTCTCATTGGGCGGCAGATATTATTCCGGCAATTCAAGCTTTGAGCTTTCCCTGACCGAAGACCCGAACACGTCGGGAGCGCCGGATTTTACATTAAATTGTACGTTTAGAAGAATATTTTAATCGCCATTCCCGTTGAATCATTCACTGAATGAAATAATATCTCCTTGTCGTCATTGTCCGGTCGGAGCGACTCCTCGCGGAGATCCGCATCGGACTTGACCGGACAATCCAGGCTTGTTGATAAGACTGGATTCCCCGATCAAGTCGTGGAATGACACCCCTGAAAATTTTCTCTGCCGGTCTGCTATTAATAAGACACCTGAGATTGCTTCGCACCGCTCGCAATGACCCGAAACGCCTTTGCAATCAGTCATTGCGAAGGGTCTTATCCTGAAGCAATCTCTCTCTTTTTCATTGAGAATTGCTGAAATATTAAGCACTATCTTGTAAGCCTATAAGCTTGTAAGCTATTATATCCATCATGAAAAGTGCCAAAAAACTCAGGCCTGATTGGGATGAGTATTTCATCAACATCGCAAAAGCTGTTGCAACAAGGGCAACGTGTCTGAGAAGAACGTATGGGGCTGTAATTACAAAAGACAACATCATCGTAAGTACGGGATATAATGGCGCCCCTGCCGGCATGAAAGACTGCCTCGAAGTGGGGAAATGTACACGGAAAGAATTGCAGATTCCCCACGGCGAGCGGTATGAACTCTGTCATAGCGTCCACGCAGAAGCGAACGCGATCATCCGCGCGTCTGCTGATGAATTAAGGGGTGCGACCATTTACATTTCGGGCGCTGACGATGAAAACAACGAATGTTCTTCTGAACCGTGCATGATGTGCCAGAGGATGATACTGAACGCCCGGATCGCAAAAGTAGTCTATTCAGATGGAAACAGCGGGTTTATTGTCGCAGATCCCGGAAAATGGCTCAAGAAAAGGGTTTAGCCGCAGCTGATGAGAACATTGCTCTGTTGTCAGGCCCGGAAAATACAGTTCATTGAGCAAACAGGGAGCTTGTAAACAGCCTCAAAACCCCGTAGCCTTTATGCAGGCTTTGGCGTTGCCTTTCGAACTTTGACCCTTCTGCCTTTCAGCATGATATCGTTAAGAGAACGGATGCCCCTGTCGGAATACTCCTGCGACACTTCCACGAAAGTAAATTTTTCAAAGACATTGATTTTTCCGATCTCGGCAAAGGGAATCTGCGCCTCCGTGGTAAGCGATCGTACAATATCAGAGGCTGTTATATTGTCCTTTCTGCCGATCGTCAAAAACAGGCGGACAGTACCGGCATTCTCTTTCTGCTCTTCTGCCGGCGATTCCTTTTTCTCTCCGTATGCGATATACAGAGCTGCTGCTCCGATATCGTTGATATCATAGTTCTGGGACAGTTCCTTCACAGCAGAAACATATCCCTCATGCTTCTGTTCTGTGATGATCCCGGAAATTTCCCTGATAATATTTTTCTCCCTCGCCTTTACGACATCTTCTGCTGACGGCAATTTCTTCTTGTTAATCACCGTCCTGGCGGTTTTTTCGATCAACCGCAAATGCCTGTATTCCCTGGGATTAACAAGGGTTATCGCGATTCCCGACTTCCCTGCCCTTCCCGTCCTACCGATCCTGTGGACATAACTGTCGGGATTCTGCGGGATGCTGTAATTCACTACATGGGTTACGTCCTTGATATCAAGACCCCGCGCCGCCACGTCAGTTGCAACAAGTATGTCGAGCATGCCTGTCTTGAATTTACCCATAACCTCATCCCTCTGTGCCTGTGTATAATCCCCGTGAAGGGCGCCTGCATTGTATCCCATCTGGCCAAGCTTCAGAGAGACTTCATCGACATCCCGTTTGGTATGGCAGAAGATAATGGTAAGCTGCATGTCTTCCACATCAAGGAGTCGTGAAAGGGCATTAATTTTATCCGGTTCTCTCACCTCATAAAATATCTGTTTTATCTTCGGGATAACGACATCCTGCATGTTGACCCGTATCTTTTCAGGGTTTCTCATATAACGCCTGGCGATATTCATTATGGGCTGGGGCATCGTAGCTGAGAATAAAAGGCACTGCCTTTCTGCGGGGATTGATTTGAGTATCGTTTCCATATCTTCAACAAATCCCATGTCGAGCATTTCATCCGCCTCATCGAGCACGACAATCTTTACCTCAGCTAATGAGAGGGTCTTCCTGTTCAGATGGTCGATCACGCGACCCGGGGTCCCGACAACAACGTTTACGCCGCGCTGCAGGGTCTTTATCTGCCTTTCGATTGACGTGCCTCCATAGACCGGCAGAACGCTGATGTTTTTATGCTTTCCTATTTTATGAATCTCCTGGGCAACCTGCACTGCCAATTCCCTCGTCGGTTCCAGTATGATTGCAAAAGGGATTCTCCCCTTATGACAGTTCTCTACAATCGGGATGCCAAACGCAGCGGTCTTCCCCGTGCCGGTCTGGGCCTGGCCCACGATATCACGCCCTCCAAGTATGAGCGGTATGGTGGAAACCTGAATAGGGGTAGGCTCCTCGAAGCCTATTTCCGATATTGACTTCATTGTTTCCTTGCTTAGATTAAAATCTTCGAATCTCATTCGTTCGTGTCCTTTTGATATATTTTATTGTGAAACAGAAATCCTCCGGTAGTTTTATTGTCAGCATTTTACCGAATACGCTCTCAAATAAAAACCCCAGAGCTTTCAAAGCCTCTGAGGTCTCATGTATGCACTCTAAAAGCTTGTGTAGTATACCTTAACAATGCCATAAAAATCATTAATATTCAGTTACAGTGGGGTAGCCGCAGCCTTTAGGCTGCGCCAATCAACGCAGGCTAAAGCCTGCGGCTACAGAGTTTCACCCGTAACTAAAAGGTTACGTGAATAGAGAGATAAGATTTTATGGTATTATGTAAGCTTATGGAACAACGATTGCAGAAAATCCTTTCCGAGATGGGGATTGCGTCAAGAAGGAAGGCGGAGGATCTGATCATCGAGGGCAGAGTTACCGTGAACGGACGGGTCGCAACCATAGGCATGAAGGCAGATGCGGCAAAAGATCATATAAAGCTCAACGGGAAACTCCTCATAAGACCTGAACCAAAGGTTTACCTCATACTAAATAAACCCCCGCAGGTCGTTACATCCCTCCTTGATCCCGAAGGAAGGCCGACGGTAAAAGAGTTCATGAAGAAGGTAAAATATAGAGTTTATCCTGTCGGAAGGCTCGATTACGACTCTGAAGGGCTCCTTCTGCTGACCAATGACGGTGATTTTACCCAGGCATTGCTCCACCCCTCAAAAAAGATACCGAAGACATATCTCGTTAAGGTAAAAGGGGTCCCCGGGGAAGAACAGATACATAAATTACGATCAGGGATAAAACTTGAAGAAGGCATGACTGCTCCTGCAAAAATAGAGAAATTGAGGAAAACACAAAATAATGCATGGTTTGAGATGACAATCCATGAAGGCAGGAAAAGACAGATACGGAGGATGTTCGATACTGTGGGGCATTCTGTCCTCAAGCTCAAACGGATACGGATCAACGGCATTGAACTGAAAGACCTTAAGCCGGGAGAATACCGATATCTGACGCCGGGAGAGGTGAACAAAATAAAGAGAGAGGTTTCAGGAGGGCTTAAAGATTCTCGCCTCAGCCGGGTTCGCACTCCACGGCGAGTCGCCGGGGTGAGCGGACAGGAGAGGCGATCAGACAGCTCCGATGGAAGAGAGGCTTCAGACGGGGCAGGCATGAATGGATAAAGAACAGAAGTGCCTATTCATTTCAGCGACTAATACTATTTGGAGGCAACATGGTTCGCGATAAGGGATGCGGAGAGATACGGGAATCTGACAAAGGGCAGAACCTCACACTGTGCGGATGGGTTTTCAGGAGGAGAGATCACGGCGGCCTTATTTTCATCGATTTGCGCGACCGGAGCGGCGTTCTGCAGGCGGTGTTCAGCCCTGATGTATCGGCCGACGCACACAAACTGGCGCATGACCTGAGGAGTGAATTCGTCCTCTCCGTATCGGGTGAGATCAGGCAGAGGCCCGAAGGCACTGAAAATCCGGGCATGCCGACCGGCGCAATGGAGATGTATGTAAATAGCCTTGAGATTCTGAATGAATCATCTCCCTTGCCGTTCACGATAGAGGACGCTGCCGATACCTCCGAGGCGCTCAGACTGAAACACCGCTATCTTGACCTCCGGAGACCCGAGTTGCAGCAGAATTTCATCACACGCCATAAGGTGACAAAAATAATCAGGGATTACCTCGACGAAAAAGGGTTTCTCGAAATTGAAACCCCCATGCTCACAAAATCCACCCCTGAAGGCGCAAGAGATTATCTTGTCCCGAGCCGTCTGAATCCAGGGCATTTCTATGCGCTGCCCCAGTCCCCGCAGATATTCAAACAGATACTTATGGTATCCGGCTTCGAAAAATATTTTCAGATCGTAAAGTGTTTCCGGGACGAAGACCTCAGGGCGGACAGGCAGCCTGAATTCACCCAGGTCGATCTTGAAATGTCGTTCGTCGACGTCAAAGACATCATCACAAATATTGAGTTCATGATAAAGAGACTCTTTCACGATATTTTTGATACTGATATTGCGATACCTTTTGAAAAACTTTCTTTCCGTGAGTCCATGGAGCGGTTCGGCAACGACAAGCCTGACCTCCGGTTCGGCCTCGAATTGAAGGAGATGGCCGACCTTGCAGAGAAGGGCACATTCAAGGTATTCCTTGATGCCGTTCTGTCAGGGGGAAGGGTAAAGGCGATCAACGGAAAAGGCATGGCGTCTCTGTCGAGGAAAGAGATCGATATGCTCACGGAAGAAGCCCAGTCGTTCGGAGCAAAAGGCCTCGCGTGGATAAAAGTGAAAAACGGCTTCGAGTCGCCGATTGCGAAATTCTTTCCCGAAGAGATTCTGAAACAGATGGCGCAAAGGCTTGATGCTGAAGACGGGGATTTAATGCTCTTCGTTGCCGACAAAGAGAAGGTGGTCCATGACGTTTTGAGCAGAATGAGACTTGAGTTCGGCAAACGGTTGAACCTGATCACGCCGGGGTTCCGGTTTGCGTGGATCACGGATTTCCCCCTCTTTGAATGGAATGACGAAGAGGGCAGATTCGAGGCTATGCATCACCCGTTCACTTCGCCGATGGATGAGGATGTTGAGAAGATGCTCACCGGCGATATGAATGATAAAGGTGTGATCTCCTCACTCAAGGCCAAGGCATATGATATTGTGCTGAACGGCTATGAGATCGGGGGCGGCAGCATTCGTATCCACAGACGCGATCTGCAGAAAAAGATGTTTGAACTTCTGCGGATATCCGAAGAAGAAGCGAAGATGAAATTCGGATTTTTACTGGAAGCACTCGAATATGGCGCTCCTCCACATGGCGGAATCGCACTCGGGCTCGACAGGCTCGTGATGCTGATGGTCGGGGCATCGTCAATAAGGGACGTCATCGCATTTCCGAAAACGCAGAAGGCATTCTGCCTCATGAGCGGCACTCCATCTGCCGTTGAACCGAAACAGTTGCGGGAGCTCTCGATTAAAATAGACCTGCCTGAAGTGTAGACTGATTACTGCCGCTCGATTTCCGTGAGCGCTCCATCCGCAATCTCCCGGACAAATGCGTCTTTGTCGCTGAGCGTTTCGCGGAGGGGTACAATCGCCCGGGGATCTTTGATCTTTCCGAGGGAACGGGCAGCCTCCGACCTGAGAACCCATGACTGGTCCCTTAACACTTCAATCAGCGGAACAACCGCGCGGGCATCTTTAATTTCACCAAGAATCGAAGCTGCCTGAGAGCGTATGCGTATACTTTTGTCCTGAAGGGCCATAATTAACGGATCCACAGCTGCACCGCCTATCTCCGCCAGCGCTTTTGCGGCGCTATCCCTCACCTGGCTATCGGCGTCTTTCAGTACGTCGATGAGGGGCTCGACGGCACGCGCATCTTTGATCTTTGCCAGTGCCCGGATTGCCTCAACCCGCACGGTCCTTGATTCTTCTCTCAGGGCATCAATGAGTGGAATCACGGCACGGGGGTCCCTTATTTCAGCCAAAACGGAGGCTGCTTTTGCCTGGAGCGCGGGATCATCGTCCTTCAATTTCATAATCAATGGATCAACTGCCGGGGCGCCAAGCCTTTCAAGGGCCTTTGCAGCGCCATCCCTGACTTGTGCATCTTCATCCCTGAGAGCTTCTATCAGTGGATCAATCGCACGGGGATCTGATATCTCCTGCATTGCTTTCACTGTAATACGCCGGACTTCCGGGTCTCTGTTCTTCAGTGCAAGGAGAAGGGTGTCCACCGCCTTATTATTGTTCAATTCCTTCATTATCTTCTGTAATGCGTTGCCGGCAGCATTCTGGACCCTCGATTTTTTATCTTTGAGGGAAGCAATGAGAGGCTCGAATGCCCTGATATCGTTTATTTCTCCCAGCGACTCCGCTGCGCTTTCCCGGACAACCGGATCCTGATCTTTCAGCGCAGATATCAGCGGCTCCACAGCACGATTGTCTTTTATCCTGCCTAATGCCTCCGCAGCATTTTTTCTCACCACGGCGTCTCCGTCTTTCAGCGCTGCTATGAGTGGTTCCACTGCCCGTACATCGTTTATCTTCCCCAATATCTCCGCAGCGTTTTGCCGTATCGGGACTTCTTTATCCCCGAGCGCCCCGATGAGGGCCTCAACAGCAGGCTTCCCTATCTTCTGCAGCGCGCCATGAGCTTCTTTGGAGGGAGAAGTGGAGAGCGCTGTATTAGAATCAATGCGCATTACAACCGGATATGAATCACTGAGAATGCCGATGAGATACGGAATCGCGGGTCGTGCCTCAGCCCCGAATTCCCCCAATTTCATGGCTCCGTCAGCACGCTCAGCAGCCTCCTGCGAAAATAAACGTTCGATCTGACTTCTTATTTGTGGAGGAAGGTTTGCCGGGATGTCTTCTTTGGAAAATTTCGGGAGGGCATAACAGAACGCATGTGTCATGAAAATAAATATGACAACAAATCCCGCACCTCTGAGTATCTTATTCATTACCATTTCCTCGAATACTTCATTGACTCAACCTCTCCTGCTCATTATGGTCATAAGTAAAAAAAGTGAACTACTCTGTCTTATTCTGTCATTGCCCGACTTGATCGGGCAATCCAGGGTAAGACTGGATTCTCCGGTCAAGCCGGAGAATGACGATACTATTAAGCTCTTTGAAATACCGAACGGCTCTTCTCAGAAATTATTTATATGCTTCATATAGCTCTGATAATTGCTTTTCACTTCGTCCATACTGTCTCCGCCGAATTTTTCGAGAAAAGCAGAGGCAAGAGTGAGGGCCACCATGGCCTCTCCGATAACTGCGGCTGCAGGAACCGCACAGATATCAGAACGTTCGTATGCCGCTTCAACCGGTTTCTTTGTAATGATATGGACAGACCGGAGCGGTTTTCTTAATGTGGGTATCGGTTTCATCGCTGCCCTGAGGATTACCGGCATTCCGTTCGTCATTCCTCCCTCAATCCCTCCGGCATAATTGGTTTTTCGGTAAAAGGGAGCTTCAAATTCAACATTTTTACCCCTTGCCCCTTGCCACTTGATCCTTGCTTTATAACCTATCTCGTCCATCACCTCAGCCCCGAACCGTTCGCCCATGCCGAATCCGAAGCCAACCTCGACTCCTTTTATCGCCTGGATGCTCATTAAAGCCTGCGCAAGGCGGCCATCAAGCTTCCGGTCCCACTGCACATGACTGCCGAGCCCTGCGGGGACCCCTGCAGCAAATACCTCAAATACGCCGCCTAAGGAATTCCCCTCTTTTGCCGCCTGATTAATGAGACGAACCATTTTTTCGGACATCTTGTCGTCCGGACACCTGACAGGAGAGCCCTCTGCCTTCCTGAATAGTTCCAGTAGTTTTTTCTCGTTGATGTCATGACTTCCGCTCGCCGACTGCCGGCTGCCTATACCGATCACGAAACTTCCGATCCGCATGTCAAACTCAGACAAAAACTTTTTTGCTACTCCTCCCAATGCAACACGCATAGCGGTCTCGCGTGCGCTCGAACGTTCAAGGATATTCCTTATATCATGCTGGCTGTATTTCATCGCCCCGGCAAGATCGGCATGTCCTGGTCTTGGTTTCACAACAGGCGGAATAGACCCTTCGTGAATGCTATCCGTTGACATGCCCTCCCGCCAGTTTGCGAAATCCCTGTTTTCGATGAGGAGGGACAAAGGAGATCCCATGGTCTTGCCCCATCTCACCCCCGACAGGATTTCGGCATGGTCTGCCTCAATTTTCATCCTGCCGCCGCGGCCATAGCCCCCCTGCCTTCTTTTCAGATCTCTGTCAATGTCCTCCGAAGAAATGGAAAGTCCGGCGGGAATACCTTCGAGAAATCCCAGAAGGGCCTGGCCGTGCGATTCCCCTGCTGTCAGGTACCGAAGCGCTGTCATATCACGAGAAGTATACCATAGGTGAAACGGTTTTTTTAGAATCAGTGCGGACTGCCAGAGGACACGGCAGAGGGTTATTGCAAGCATCGGCAAGTTGCCGGATTGAAAACAGGAACGGCTTGGCTGGGAAGAGATTGGGCGGATACTGACCGGCAATCCCAAACCACAAGAAAGCCTGCTTGAAAAGACAGAGGAGAGCCCTGATGGGCAACCGTAGATATCAACGGAGTGAGCGTGGAGAGGCTGGGAAGCTTAGGCGATATGTATATTGGGCTTCTACTATGGCACCGGCTTGGCTTCCCTGAATTCTGTAAAGAACATATGCCGGAAGGGAGGGAAGCAATCCCGTGGTCAGTAATGGCCTGTATACGTATAGTTGCGCGTTTTTGTGCGCCATCTTCGGAACTGCAGATAGCAGAATCCTGGTATGACAAGACAGCGCTTGATGATCTGCTGGGAGTCCCCGTCGATAGAGTAAATGACGATCGGCTATATCGATCTCTGGATGCCCTTCTTCCTCACAAAGACTCTTTGTGCAGGCATTTGCAAAATAGCTATGGAGAGCTCTTTGGCGAGACCTTCGACTTTCTTTTTTACGATATCACCTCCACATACTTGAAGGGGCGTCCCTCGGCAATCCGCAGGCCAAAAGGGGTTACAGCAGTGACAGCCGTCCGGACTGTCCGCAGGTATGTATCGGACTGGTTACGAGTCGGGAAGGATTGCCCCTTGCCTTTGAAGTCTACGACAGCAACAGTAAGGATGTCACCACTACCGAAGAAATGGTGCTGATCATGGAACGCAAGTACGGCAAAGCCAACAGGATCTGGGTCATGGACAGAGGAATGGTGAGCGAAGAAAACATAGAGTTCATGCAGGAGCGTGGTGCCAGATATCTTGTCGGCACGCCGAAGTCCATGCTCAGAAAGTTTGAACAAGCGCTTCTTGAAAAAGACTGGGAAGAAGTTCATCCCGGCGTTGAAGTGAAAATGTGCGCTTCTCCTGAAGGCAAAGACGAAACCTTTGTGCTGTGCGGCTCTGAAGGCTGGAAGGACAAAGAGATGGCAATCCTCAACCGGTTTGTTGCCGCTTGGAGGCAGGGCTTAACAATATCAAAGAACAGGCGGAGCAGGGAAGACTCAGAGACCGGCAGAAGGCTGACCGCCGGATCGGACGGCTTCTTGAGAGAAACAGCCGAGCAGCATCACTCTTTGAAGGTATTGTCACAGAAATAGGGGCTGGGAAGGACAAACGCCTTGCGGTCGATGTCAAAAGAAACGATGAGCGTTATCAGTGGGCGCTTCAGAGTGGCGGTAGTTACATCCTTGGCACAAACTGGAAGGAGGATGATCCAAAGACGATATGGAAACGGTATCTTCAGTTGAACGAAGTGGAGGATGCCTTCAGGACAGAAAAACATGATCTTGGCATGCGGCCTATATATCATCAGAAACAAGACAGAACGCAGGCACACATCCTGGTCTGTTTTTTGTCGCTGGCAATGTGGAGGACCCTGCAGCAGTTGATGAAGACATCGGAATTGACAAAATCCGTAGAGAAAGATAATCATTGTAAATGCGCACAAAAGCGGTTATCGGCTACGTTGCACTTCTTATCCTGTCAGTGCTCCTGCACACGGCAAAACCGGCAAATACTCTTTATTACAGCCTATTGCCCGCTCTTATGCTGATCTTCCCTATCATTGTTGGACACAGAATCAAACTGCGGTTTTCGATTAAGGATTTTATTCTTGGGCTCGTCGTATCCATCAGCATTCTCGCGCCTTATTACATAATCTTCGGAGAAAGCATGAAGACGATTACGGGCTACGTCCTGCTGTTCCAGCTCCTCAGCGTATCGTTCCCCGAAGAATTCTTCTTCAGAGGTTTTCTTCAGGATACAATCGGCAGGAATTTCAAGGCTGTGTTGCTTGTGAGCCTGTTGTTTGCAGTTGCACACATACCGAAAGCACTTCTTCTCGGAGACTGGATGTCGCTCCTCACCTTTTTCCCGTCGCTCGTCATGGGCTGGCTTTACGTGAAGACGAATAATATCCTGCCCGGAACGATATTTCACCTCTTAGCGAACCTGACATATCAGAACTGGTAGAATTCAGGGTCCAAGGGGTCGAGGATTCAAGGAGCCAAGTGGCAATATAATATACATACCTAACCCCTCGAAGCCTTGAATCCTTGAACCCTTGACTTATTCACTCTTCTGATTATCCAGATGACCGTCACCGGCAGAAAGAGAACCATCATATCCGCAAATGCCGTCTGCCCGTTCCGGATAACCCCGACCGTGCATCCGCCTCCTCCACCTCCACCGCTCTTTTTCGTTCCGGGCACCGTCACCACTGCATCATTCGTATATGCAGAGAAGGCAGCGTCATTGAATGCCCGAACTCTATAGGTATACGTCGTACCCGCCTTCACACTGTTATCCGAATAGGTCGTCTGGTTTGAAGAAATAGCAGTTATCTCGCTGAATTGGTTACCTGACTCTTTTCTTTCGACAGAAAAGCCGATTTCTCCATTGGCATTATCCGTCCATGTGAGCATGACATTTGTCTCTGACTGTGCAGCAGCAGTAAGGTTTGTCGGAGGAATCAGCGAGGTAAGCGCCTTGTAGGCGTTTATTCTCCCGCCTGTCACGAGTTTTCCCTGTAATGATTGTTTTGCATCGACCGATCCCAATAGGACTCCCTTTATCTGATCGGCGTTTAAACCGCCGTAGTGTGAACCAACCAAAGCGGCAATGCCTGAAACCATCGGCGTGGCCATTGAAGTGCCCCTGAAAAACTGATACGCGTCATCGTAATGGATATAAAAAGCAGCGCTGCTGTCGAGTGGATTGACCGCATCGATCGCGATCTGGTTTCCCGCGCCATCTCCGGTATTCACAGGAAGCTCTATGGAAAGTCCGTTAAAATGATTCACGCCTGTGTAACCCGCTCCGTTTGCGTCGTCTGTCACATACAATGCATGGAGGTAATTCTGGTAGAAATCGTCTGATCCAACGTCGTACCCGATATCCTGCCCTGTTATGAAAATCCGACCGCCATTGTTCAGATACGTCTGGAGATTTATCTGGTCGCCCGGTCTCAGCGTATCCACATACTCATCACCCGTAAACCATATAACAAGTTTATATTGATTCAGTGCGGAAACCGCAGGGCCATCATTGAAAGGAGCGACAGAAAAGGAATCGAAAGAATATCCGAGGCTCTGAAGCGCCTGAATATAGAATGTTTCATAGGTGTCTCCTCTATCGTCGTCAACGAGCAGGATGGTATCGCTTTGTGATATGCCGTGAAAATCAAGCACCCTCTTCATAACATCACGCCTCATATTCACTCCGTTTATCCCTTCGAAGCCGAAGGAAAAATAAACCACCCTATATGCCCCGCTATATGTCACGCCGGCGATAAAGGACGGGATAGTGCTCAGGATGTCTACTCCCGGCGCCGCTACATCTACAGATATGCTCCCATAGTTCGAAAAGCGCGCGAGATTATCATTCTGGTCCGTTGCAGCGACAGAAAGGATATTGGGAAGGTCAAAGCTTGCAGGATATTCGGCGAACAAGGTTGAATCATTATTATCTCCCATCTGATCATCGCCTCCGTTTCCGGCAGCTGCGACAAAGAGAATCTCCGGGTATGATCCGATTGAACCGTAAAGGGACTGGGCAAAGTCCGGCCCGCTGAAACTCATATTCACCACCCTGGCGTTATGTTCCGCAGCATAGTCTATGGCTTCTATCACATCGGCAATGGTCCCATCGCCGTTGTGATCCAGCACTCTCAGGGGCATTATCTTTACAGACCAGTTTATGCCCGCAACCCCAGTTACATTATTGCCGGAAGCACCGATAATCCCCGCGACATGCGTGCCGTGTCCGCTAAGGTCATCAGGTTCGCTGTCGTCATCAACAAAATCATGCCCTGCCATAAGGTTGCCTGCGAGATCAGGATGGTTTTTGTCAACGCCTGTATCGATCACTGCGACAATGAAGCCTGAAGAACCATGAGTGATTTCCCATGCTTCAGAAGCTTTGATATCAGCGCCTGCTGTCCCTGTTACTCCGTTTACTGACTGGCCCGCGTTATGCAGTCCCCACTGTTCGGGAAACCGCGCATCATCCGGAATAACAGTCGCTTTTACCATATAGTTCGGCTCAGCGTATTCAACACCAGGAGTTGCCTCATACGTTTTAATAGCCATTTCCACAGACATGCCCTCCGGCAGCTTCACCCTTTCAACCCCTCTCCGTCCGACTCTCTTGATCACTTCCGCGCCAATCAGCCTATGGGTATCGGATGACCGCATCTCATAAACTCCGGCTTTAAATTTAACGAGTATCTCACCCGCCTTATAGGCTGAATAGGTTCTCCGTGGGGAGTCCGATCCACATGCGATGATACTCAGGATGATACATACGGAAATGATATAACGCATCATGCCCTCCTTAGAACGAAAGATTTCCCCGCACGGGAATCGCATAATAGCCGGGAGAAACCTTGTACCGTTCAAACTCCGCGAGAAACAGCGGATTTTCAATAACTGTTCTGCCCGGCATTAATTCCATCGTCATATCCATCAGGGAATTTTGTATCCTCCCTTTCAGCCGCGCAAAGATATCCTTACCTTCAAGCGAAACAGCTTCTATAGTTAGTATATTGCCTTTTGCGGTCAATGAGCCAGTTGCCCTGTGAAAAAAATTGAGGGGCAGTCTTATGCCCGCAACCAATGAGGGTTCGAAGCTGACTTTGTCCGTTGCAAATATAATGGTGACTGAATCATTCTTTAGGCTGACCTTTCCCGAAATAGTCCCTGTCCCCTGGACCCCTATATTTTGAAGCAAGGGAATCCTGTTAATGTCTGCCTGTTTCACATCGAACAGCATCTGCCCTGCGCCTCTTTCCAGGCGGAGATTCCCGGAAAAAGTGCCGCCTCCAATGCATCCGTCGGCGGTAAGATGCAATTTCCGTATCACAAGGCTCAGCGGGTCGATCCTGCTCCGGACGGAATCGAATTCAAGAAGCTCTCTGCCGGGGCTCCTGATTATTACCTTTTCGGCCCTCAGGGTATAAAATAATCCCTTTTCAAGCCCCGTTGTTTCCACGTGTATCCTGTCGGTATTAAAAGAATCTTCGATAATGAATTGCAGTGATGCGGAAGAAAAGATTATCCAGGGGACCCAGAGAATGACAACAAGAGCAATGAAGCCAATAAGAATTTTTTTCACTTGTTCTTCAG
Source organism: uncultured Nitrospiraceae bacterium (assembly GCA_963718855.1). Taxonomy (GTDB): domain Bacteria; phylum Nitrospirota; class Thermodesulfovibrionia; order Thermodesulfovibrionales; family SM23-35; genus CAVRAA01. Next base: position 278,973 of record CAVRAA010000013.1, read on the forward strand.
AAAGGAGAGGATCAGGGAAATGTTCAGGAGCTCCGGGTTTTCAAAAGACTTTTTAACCGTGACTTTTTTGACTGTCAGCACCATGGGAGCATTTTTGATGCGGTAAAAAATATTTACCATTTCATTCATGGTGACCTTTTCGATATAAACATCAGCCTCTTCTTCAAATCCATCTTTGGTCTCCCGTTTCCCGGTCGACTTCACAGTCTTTACCCTGTCCTTTAATCCCACGGAAGAAAATACTTCTTCAACCGCCTGCGCGATCCCCTGTACATTGGATAATTCCTTCTTCGCTTCCACAGTGTTGACTTTCCGGCTGAGAAGCAAAAGGGCATCCTTGAGAACGATCATTTCATTCCTCTGCTCTTTCAGCTGCAGGAGGTGCTTGCGCTCATTCGCAAGGATCGTGAGTGCAACAGAGACCATAATAATAAATATGACAAGTCCCGCAATGCCGAGGATTATCTTCCTATCCTTCATCATCTCTCTTATCCTTTTTTCCCCTTTGCGGTGATGGTAAAAATCATGCTCCCGCGCGCGGAAGACTTTGAATCCACTATCGTGACATCGCCATAGATCGAATCCAGTTTCTGTTTGAACTGCTGGATGAGGCCCAATGAAGCCGCTTCCCCCTTCAGTGTAATCGCGTTTTTGTCTTCCATTATTTCATTGAAGACGACGCCCTCCCGTTCGAGCTGCGAGAGGTTCAACAGCAGCCCGAGTGCATCAATGCCTATGAAGACATCTTCTTTCTCCTGCAATTCCTTCAGGTGAGATTTCAACTGATACAGTTCATTAACGATATTCTTCTCTCCCGGGAACAGCTCCATATATTGTTTCCGTATCTCATTCTTTATGGCTGCGCTTTCCTGACGAAGAGATACCATCTTTAACAGTACGTCTGCTGAAAAAACCACCGCAATGAATACCAGAAGCGCTGCTGTCACCCTTAATGATTTTCTTGTTCGCTCGATGTCACGGGTGTATGCGAAATCGCCTCTCCGCACATTGATAGTCGGTTTTTTTATTTCCTCACCTGCCAGGGCGATTCTCTCCTTCTCCTCAAACAGGACAGGAGTGAGAAGCTCCGGCAGCGTAAAATCAGCAAGTTTTTTCCTCAGCTCAAGGCATGTTACATGTACCGGGTCGATGCCGTTGGAATGTAATGCATCGAGGACCTTCTTCAGGAGATTTTTTTCTATATAGACCGCCAGAACCTGGACCGCGTTCCCGGATTTTCCTACGATGACATCGTCAAAAATCACCGCATTTGACCCGCCCAATATCACTCCGTCAAGTTCAAACGGCAGCGTCTCCCGGATCTTATCCTTGTCGGAAAAAGGCAGCTCGATAACCCTGAAATTAAACCATGCTGCAGGAAGACTTACGTATGCGCTTTCGATCTGCCCCGTCTCCATCTCGAATGAAAAATCATGCTGGCCGGACATGGGGAAGCTCCTGGTTTCTTTCATCTCACAGATATTCCCTCTGACATGGAAAATATACGCCGCGAGCTCTTTTTCTTTAAAATCGATAAAAAGGACCCTGCTCATTAATATTCCTTCCAGTATTGGATATTCCTATTACGCGTATCGATAACCGTCTCGATGATCCTTTTCACACCTTCGGAGGAAGCTATAGATTTTATGGAAAACAGTGTGCCTTTAAATGTTATCGAAATTTGTGCGGATACCCTCCCGGTACCTATAATACTATCAAGTTCTCCTGCCGATTCAAAAGGCTTGCTCTTTCTATGATCAATTACCTGTTGAGCAAGTCTTTCATCAATTCCGTCTGCAAGACACATAATGATCGGCTTCTTCGCACTGTTAATGTTGATAATAAGATGTTCTCTCTCTTTATCGACAGTTACATATGGCAGTAATGTATCATAATCCTTCCTGCTTATTCCATTCATGAGCAGCAGTTCATCAATACTGTGAAGAGCAGCGTTTTTTGCACCGGCTTCAGAATCGGGCAGCATCGCTTCGTTGTTCGGGTCTATCCAATCTACCACCCTATCCGCAACCTTCTTATCCAAAAAAAGGGAATCAAGCAATATTTGGAATGCATGATATACAGCGGTATTTAGATTCCCATTCGAAAAAACCAGAGAATTAATATTAAACTTGGAATTTTCATCCTCTATCCTTACTGTTATCGTTCCATTAAAATCTGTGAACGGATTTTCTACCGGCATTTCAATTTCGCTCTGAGTCTTATAATCCTCTATATTCGCAGCCTCTTTCATGACTCGGGCTATTACATTCACCCCGGATTGCGCCATGATCGAAAGCCGCTGTGAATCCCTCCAGTTGTAAAGGTTATTTGTCCCTGTATAGACACCATAGGAGAATTCAATTACCATTGCGGTAATCATGACCAAAGCCAATAAGGTTACTATGAGAGCAATGCCTTGTTGATTATGTAACCGGCAAGACAAAACAGGACACGACATTTGAGCGGATTTGAATACTTTCGAAGAAAGAATTCTCCTCGGAGGGGCCGACGAATGTCGGCCCCGAGAATGAGCGCAAATGTTGTGCCTTGTTTTCGTCCAAAGCACGTTAAATCTTCCTTCCGATCTTCGGGCTTGCAATGTCGGACAGAGTTACTGTTCTCCCCTTAATGGTAATCGCCAGACTAATCCTGATCTCCTCCGGCATATCCTTGTTAATGCCGGTATCCCATGTCTTCACCCAGGCATCGTTGAATTTCGCTTCGATGCCGAATGCCTCCATATCCTCAATGATATCCGCCTCTTCGGTTTCTTCCTTCCTGTACGGCGATTCGACCTTCTTGAAAAGAATCAATTTTCCTTCCTTATCTTCGATAAAATACGTGACCATCGAAACTCCGGGCCTTTGGGGAGAAAACGCAGTGAATTCAAGCCGCGTCGCCTGCTTTCCGTAAACGTCTCTGTCAACAATCCTGAAAAAAGTGTTTTGGTCACCGACAGCATAAAAAGTAGAATCAAGTTCCCGCTTGAGAATATCGAGCACCCTTCTTGCTTCCTGCAATTTCACCATGGATTCGTCCATACCTTCAATGGCCTTATAACTTAAGAAAAAAGTGCTGTAGATCGCGGCGAGGAGAACCGAGAGTATTGCCACGGCAACAAGGATTTCTATGAGGGTGAAGCCGTGACTACACCGGCTTTGGTAACCGCAGGCTTTAGCCTGAGACATTGAATGATCGCCAATAAAAGAATTGCGCACACGAAAGTTTGCGGCTACAGTTATAAAAGGCTTCATATTAATGACAACATTATTTATAGAATCCCTCCTAACCTCCCTTTGCCAAAGGGAGGATTTATTCCCCTCTTTGGCAAAGAGGGGCAAGGGGAGATTTTCTGATCTATGTAAATTCAATTTTAGACCCTTAATAATTTGACAAAGGCATCCTTATTGAAAAACAAACTCATTCAGCCTTACCTCTTCTTTGCCTGCTGTAACCACAACGCCGATCTCGGATATCCCGGGATATGGCGATTCTTTGACAAAAGTCTCGTATGTGTATCGGTTATAGGGAACTTCGAATTCGCCTTTTTTGCTCTCCGGCTTCTTCTCCAGGTCGATCATTTTACCTTTGGCGAGAAGGGTTGCAACAGTAATTGTCTCCTGTCGTTCAACAAGCCCCAGATGGTAGTTGAGCGTATAAATCAGCGTAACAAGAAGCCCGCCCACCATCGCGAGGGCAATCAGGACTTCAAGCAAGGTAAACCCTTTTTTAGAAAGGATGAAGGATGAAGGATGAAGGATGAAACAAAAATCCTTTTCTACTTCATCCTTCATCCTTCCTACTTCATCCTTCTTATTCATCTTTAATTTTCACCTTTCCGCTTAGGTGGTACAAGGTGATCGTGAAGGTTTTTTCTCCTTTGCTCATCTTCACAGTGAGGTTTTCCCGGGTGCCGAGCGGCTCGAAAAAAAATATCAACTCGCCTTTTGACAATAGTCCTGATGACTGGGTTGCGACACTGGTCATATCATCAAATGTTCTTGTTTTCTCTCCCTCGGGTCCTTTCCACGAAACCTGGTTGGTATCCAGGTTAAAATTCATAAAAAACGTCTCTTTCCTCGCAGAAGCGCTGTCATAAATATACCGCAAAATTGAAGCCATTTCCCGGGATTCTGATTTGAGTTTATTTTCTCCGAACCCGCCGAAAGACGGCAGGACAACAGCCAAAACAAGCGAGACGATAAAAAGGGCGACGATGAGTTCGAGAAGGGAAAAACCGTGACTACTGGATGTCCCAGTTCTTGATATCCGCATCCTTGCCTTCCCCGCCTTCCCTGCCGTCCGCGCCATAGGAGATGATATCGAAATCTCCGTTCAATCCGGGAGATATGAAAATATAGGGATTGCTCCATGGGTCCGCCGGTATTCTCTTCTGTTCAAGATACCCGCCTTCCCGATATTTCTGGGGGATCTGGCCGGTCCCCGGCTGCTCCACGAGAGCTGAGAGTCCCTGTTCCGTAGAGGGATAAAACCCGTTATCGAGTTTAAACAGTTTGAGCGCGGTCTCAAAATTTTTTATCTGCACCTTTGCTTCGGCAATGCGCGCATCGTCCGTCCTTCCAATGATTTTGGGCGCGACAATCGCTGCCAGCAGACTGAGGATGAAGACAACGACAATGATTTCGAGAAGGGTAAAACCTTTATTATTTTCCATCGATTCCTCCTATATATCTATTATGCTCTTTCTATAAATTATACCGGGGTTCCAGGATTCAAGGGTTCCAGGGTTCGAGTGATATCACTGGAATCCTTGACCCCTTGAATCCTTGACCCCTATTCCTCACTTTATCAACTGGTTCAACTGGAATATCGGCAGAAGCACAGCAAGGACGATGAGTCCGACAATAAGTCCCATAACAAGAATCATGGTCGGCTCAAGATACGAAAGCGCCTTCTGCACCCGTCGCGAAAACTCTTCTTCATACGAAGCCGCCGCCTTTTTCAGAATGGGGACCAACTGTCCGCTCCGCTCACCTGTTGCGATGAGCTGAAGCAGCACAGGAGGAAATCCTTCGAGGGAACTCGAAAGACGCGCTCCTTCTGCTACGCGTTTCCCCGCCTCATTCACCCTTCTCTCGAGCGCTTCATTCCCCATGGATTTGGCCCCGAGTTCAAGGGCTCTCAGCACGGGGAGCCCGCCTTCAAGCAAAAAACCCAATGTCCTTGCAAAACGTCCGAAATAAAGGCTCTGGGGGATATTTCCCGGCAGCCGTAATATCAACCGGTCGATAAATAATCTGTTCTTCTCGCGCAGCCTTTTAAAGCCGAATACCGCTCCTGCAAGCACCCCTGTGATAAGCCACCAGTAATGCTGAACAATATCACTCGCCGCAATCAGAACGACCGTGATGAAAGGAAGAGCGCTCTGCGTATCCTTGAAAATCCTTGTTATCTTGGGGATGACGAAAGCGAATAAAAACGAAAGGACGACAAAACCAACGCAGACCATAAAAACAGGATAGATCATCGATGTCCTTACCTTTGATTTGAGGCTTGCCTGTGATTCGAGAAAATCCGCCATATTTCCGAGCACGTTGTCGAGATTTCCGCTTGCCTCTCCTGCCGCAACCATGTGCACATAGAACTCCGGGAAAATGGTTTGGTATTCCTCGAATGCTTTCGAAAGGCTTGATCCCGAGGCGAGCTTTTCCTTAATGCTGACCAGCACATTCTTCCAGAATCCTCTCTGTTCCTCTGCAATCGAAGTAATGGCATCCATCAGGGTCACCCCTGACGAAAGGAGGGTAGACAGCTGCCTCGTTATCGACGGGAGGAGTGAGACGTCAGGTCTCTGGGATATGGCGAACCGTCTTTGATAGACAGCTCCCTGCACATTTTTCGGGTAGAGTCCGGATTCCCTGAGACGTACTGCAGCATCCTTTGCGCTGTTCGCCTCTATGGTCCCTGTTGCCTGAGAGCCGTCGGTTTTATAGCCCTTATACTGAAATATCGGCATAGTCTTTCTGCGTTACCCTGAGGACCTCTTCAAGGGTGGTGATCCCACCCACGACTTTCCCGATGCCGTCCTGACGAAGGGTCTTCATCCCTTTTGAAATTGCGTAATTTTTTATGCTCTGTGAATCGATTTTGTCGGTGATCATGGGACGTATTTCATTATCGATAACAAGGAACTCAAAAATTCCCGTCCTCCCCAGGTATCCCCTGTTCTTGCATTTATCGCATCCTGTGCCGCGATACAAAACGTCGGGGATACTACTGAAATAGGACATTTCAAGTTCAGACGGCTTATACGAAACCTTGCAGTGAGGACAGATCGTCCTTACGAGTCTCTGCGCAACAACTACGGTCAATGATGATGCAACAAGGAATGGTTCGATTCCCATGTCGATGAGGCGCACGAGCGCGCTTGGTGCATCGTTGGTATGAAGAGTACTGAGAACGAGGTGGCCGGTAAGGGATGCCTGCATCGCTATTTCAGCTGTTTCAAGGTCTCTTATCTCGCCGACCATAATGACATCCGGGTCCTGCCTGAGAATCGACCTGAGTCCTGTGGCAAAGGTAAGCCCTATTTTCGGACTCACCTGTATCTGACCGATTCCTTTCAGCTCATATTCAATGGGGTCTTCAACGGTTATGATATTTTTTTCTACGGTATGGATTCTGTTGAGTGCTGCATAGAGGGTCGTCGTCTTGCCGCTCCCGGTCGGGCCTGTGACAAGGATGATGCCGTCAGGCTTCTGAAGATATTCTTCGAGTTTCCGGGCGTCCTCCCTGTCGAATCCCACCTCCCACATACCCAGCAGCCCCTGCTTCCTGTCCAGGAGTCTCAGCACGGCTCTCTCTCCATGTGATGTCGGGATGACCGAGACCCTGATGTCTATGTCCCTGCCGCCGAGCAGGAGTCGTATTCTGCCGTCCTGAGGCAGCCGCTTTTCGGCGATATCCAGGTTCGACATAATTTTTATCCGGCTTATCAGGGCGTCCTGAATAATCTTGGGAGGCGTCAGAACTCTATGAAGGACCCCGTCTATGCGCAGTCTCACATCGAGTTCCTTTTCATATGGTTCGATGTGGATATCGCTCGCCCTTTCTTTGACTGCCTGAAGGAGCAGGGCGTTGAGGAGCCTGATGATCGGGGCATCTTCCGTCAGTTCGAGGAGGTCTTTCGGCGCCTCGAATTCCGTTGCGACAGTCGAGAGATCTTCTCCGCTGATGGTATCCATCACCTCTTCGGCAGATCCCATCTGTCCGTAGAACCGGTTGATCGCGTCGAGGATAACACCCGGGGTTGCCCTTACTGCGTGGGGCTTCAGCCCGAGCATCTTCGAGGCTTCAGAAAGTGCAAGCAGACCCCTTTCATCTGCAACAGCGCCGATCAGCTCGGAATCACTTTTCCTGATAGGAAAGATCTGATTTCCTTTTACAAAAGGAAGGGGGATGTTCTTGAGGAGTGAGATATCGACATCTTCATCTTTTATAACGTCAATAACGTCCATTCTTCATTTCATCTTCATGATATAATTCGGCTCTGCATACTCCACTTCCCTATAACTACCCAATCTCTGTGCCGCCTCTTTCACGTCCTGTCCTGTCTTCAGCCGTATTTGATACAACCCTTTCGGCTTCAATGGAGCAATAACCGATGCGCCTTCGGCTGAAATAATCTCTGCGGCCCTTGCTTCATTGGTATCGTCGGTAAATTTAACGAGCACTTCTCCCTGCTTGTACGTATCCTCAACCCTCGCGAACTCTATTTTCTTGGCCTCTGTCAGGCGTTCGATGTCTTCGGCCCCCTTTATTATATGCGGGGTCAGAAAAACGATAAGGTTTGTCTTATTCTTGGATATACCTTTTTGAGTGAAAAGCCATCCCAGGACAGGAATATCCCCGAGAAACGGCACCTTCGTCACATTCTCCTCATCCTTTTCCTGCATGAGTCCTCCGATAACAACGGTCTGGTTGTCCTTCACCACAACAGACGTCTTTGTAGAACGCTTCGTTATGGTGGGACCGACAGTGATTGTGATAACCGCTGACTCCTGAATGACCGCTGAAATCTCCTGATAAAGGTCGAGCTTCACGTAATCTCCCTCGGTAATCTGAGGGGTCAGCTTCAATTTAATGCCGACATCCATCCTCTCGATATTGTTCAGAACGGTATTTGTTGTCGTGACATCCCGTTCCCTTGACGATATAAAGGGGACATTTTCACCGACGATAATCTCTGCTTCCTTATTATCAGACGTCAAAATCTGCGGCGTAGATAGAACATTCACCGCGTCTTTGAATTCGTTAAGGCTGAACACCGCGGCAAATCCCGGGATGGTAAGGGTTGAAGTAGTAGGGGTTCCATCTGAGCCGGTTGTCGTAAACGGGATATCAATGAAGTTGCCCAGACCGCCGACCGACATTCCGGAAAGCCCCTGTACAATATTCTGCACTGCCGCCGAGTCGATGGTTCCAAATCCGCCGATCAATACGGGATCGCCGTCTTTCTCTGCTGTCAGCCGCCATTTTGCCCCAAGTTCTCTCAGCTTGTTAATCGATGCCTCGACAATCATCGCTTCAACATATACCTGCCGTCTCCGTTTATCAAGCTGTTTGATTACCTGCAGGAGGCTCTGATAATCCGCCGGTGCAGCAATGACAACAAGGGAATTCGTCGCCTTATCAGCAGTAATTGTTATCTTACTCCCCAGTTCAAAGGGACTTTTGGGGGCCTGTCCGGCCTTCGCAGACGGTGCGATCCCTGTAATCATCGTTTCCAGAACTTTGGAGAGTTCGGTTGCATCCGCATACTCAAGAAAATAGACATTGATCTTGCTCGTTGCCTCGGGCAGCGGAATATCAAGAAGAACAATCATCCTCTTCATCGCATCCTTTTCCTGCTTATCTGCAATCAGCACTACTGCGTTAAGCCTCGTGTCGGCAAAAACACTCCCTCTCGCATCTTCAACCGAACCTGCAGTTACTGTTTCGCCCGGCCTCGGCACGCGACCGGCAGCAGGCTGCCCTTTACTGCTTAACGCGAGAGACTCGGAAATAATCTTCACGATGTCCTCAGCGCTTGCATACTTGAGGAGGATGAGCTCCGGCTCCTCGACCCCCTGCTTATCAATGGTATCGAGAATTTTGAGAACCTTTTCGATATTGTTTGAGGTATCAACAACCATGATCATATTGCCGGGCCCGAATGAAGAAATATGTCCGTCTTTGGAAATAAGAGGCTGGAGGAAACCGACTGCTTTCGCGGCGGATATTGATACCAATGGAATGAGTCGTATAATATATGCATCGCTTACCGTCATCCCCCCTTCTGTGAGCATTTCCGTACCCGATTGTTTTGCCTGGGAGACCGGAATAATCTTATACACTTTTCCGGAAGGGACGATGGTAAATCCTTTTAATTCGAGGACAGAGGTGAAGAGACTGAATGCGTCGTCAACCGAGAGTCTGGATGGAGCAATAATCGTGACAGTGCCCTTGACTTTGTCGTCAAATACAAAATTCTTGCCGGTTACTTCACTGATAAATTTCACCACAACAGATATGTCGACATCGACAAAGTTGAAGGTGACCTGCTTGGAATCTTTAAGCCGGCTCTCCCCTGTTTCCGCTAAGGCATTCCCCATCAAGGATAAAGGATGAAGGATGAAGGATGAAAAAAATACCAACAGAAAGATGAAAGATGAAAGATGAAGGATGAAAATGGAATTTTTATTTTTCACATTATTTATTTCTCATCTTTTTCATTATTGACGTGAAAATTGCCAACAGTTCATTTGTCTCTGATAATAGCGATTTCAGTTCAAGGCTACTGCTTATTGTACCATCAAATAATAGTTCAAGCCAGTATGAAGTTTCATCGAGTTCCTGGATAATGATACCTAGTTTGGAAATAAATTCTGCATTTGAACGAGCACGAGATGCTTCACGATAATTTGCACCAACAGATGTGCCGGATTTCAAGAACTGATGCCCGATTACTTGAGCATCTTTAGTTTTTGGAAGTGATGAATATAAGCGAATTATTCTTAACGCATACTGTTTGGTTCTGCTCCTTAAATCTTCCGCTTTTCTTCCTTCATCCTTCATAATTCATCCTTGTTCTTACTGTATCTGATACGTCATTGTCATCCTTGCGCCCGATCGAATAAGGTCAATCTGGACCCTGTCGAGCCCCCTGAGCGCAGTAAATGCCTGCAGTGCCCTTTCGGGATTGGAGATGTCATAATCATTAATCCTCAGCAATACGTCGCCGTCCTGGAGCCCGAGACTCTGATAAATACCGCCGGGCTTTACCTCGCTCAGAATAAAACCCTCATCCCTTCCGCTGACGTTATTCGGCCTGAGTCTTGCATCTGTCATCATCTGGGCCGGATTTCCGATAGCCTGCTGCAATTTTCTCTGATCAACAACATAAGCCCCTCTCCCGATTTTCTGTGCAAATACTGCAGAAGGGGCGGTTCCTGATGCCTGTTTATGAATCTCTTTCACCCTCACGTCTTCAAGCGGTATTTCTATTGTCCGCGCATCCTTTTTGATCATTGCTTTATCTTTCTTCACCGCATGAAGCGTCCCGACGCCGAAAACAGACTCGCCGATCCTGAATATCTCCTGCACCCCGGTATTGTCCTTAAAAACACCGTAGCTGAGCTCTTTGATGCCGGTCACAGTGCCGATCAGCGTTACATTCGCCGCCTGGTTCCCCTGGTTCGCCGCAACGGTCAAAGGCTTTATCTCGCCGGCGGCAAAGCCGAAAGGGTTGTTCTTCAGAATGGGGGCATACTCCATAAGTTGGACCGTTCTTTCAGGCTGCGATGAATCCGCAGTTGTACGCATCTTCTCTTTTTGCATTTTTCTTTTTTCAACAGAGATGGAAATGCCGTCCCTGACAAGCATAAGCGCCGACACTAAGAGCAGTATGCCAATGATGATATTCAGATAAAAGATGTTTCTCTTCGTAAGGAGCCCTGTCAATACATACCTCTATGCACAATATTCTTTTACTGGTTTAGTCTATTGAAAATTGTACAGCCTGTCAACTTTGGCAGAAACATTACTGAGGCGATGCTGGTTGCCGGCTTTGCGACGGTAGGTGCGACTAAGGGTGCCTGTTAGCGAGGATTATTCAGACATTGGATTTTTAGCCAATTTCGTTGCTAAACAAGGCAAGGGTTCAAGTTCACTCGAATCCTTGAATCCTCGGCCCCTTGTATCCTTATCCAATGTTATTTTTTCAGCGGGAGATTTTTCAGAAGCTTGGAATCGTCTGCAATAATCTTTTTCACAGACTGACTCTGGATATTGAACGAATTCGCTTCGTACGACATCGCGTTAATCGGAGTAATGGTATTCCCATTAAGTTCAAACACCGTCCATAAGGTCCCTCCCTGATTCACAGGGACATTGAATGTAGCAATGAGGCCATCCCCCCGGTACACCTTTACCTGAGCGCCGGAAATGGAGAGGGCGTCGCTTTCTGATGAACTCTTGTTGGAGTAATCATGCACTGAGAACCTGTAGACTCCGCTTATCTGCTGGTAAATCGTCGTTGTTTCCGGCCCGACACTGTCAGTATCGTCCAGATCCAAATCTGCATATATAATGTCGTTCACTGCATATGTTTCGTTAGAATAATAAATATGGAACCTGCTGCTGTCAGGGGTCGGTCCGGTAAGGTGTGAATCCAGATCAGAAGGTTCTTCCCCCCATGAAAGTATAATGCGTGTTTGACCGGCCTGAATAATCGGCGTTATGGTTCCCTGCTGATTGCCGGTTGAGGTACCCCCGATACAGATAACAGTAAAGAAGGCATTCGTGTACCCGCTTTTCAAAGCCTCTGCCGTATAGTGGCCTGCAGCGAGGTCCGTGAAACTAAAGAAACCTCCGCTCAGTGTTGCACCCGTAGCTGCAATCGGACCTGAAGTGACATTTATGCCGCTGCGCAGGTTGATTGTCACGCCTTCAACTCCCTGCCCGTTAAACGCATCAACGATAGTCCCGCTTACAGTGCCTGTGCCGGAATGGTCTGTATCTATCTGAAGTACGGGTTCAAGGGTCGTAGTGCCGCTTTCCACTGCAACATTTTCATAGAGTGCAGTAACGAAGCCCTCCTTCACAAACTCAACCCTGTATCCGCTGCCCTCAGGGACCGGGAGAGAATATGTTCCATCGTCTATGGTCACGCCTGAGGCGACTACGGTATTCTGGCTGTAAACGGTTATGGAAACCCCGGGGAGGGGCGCAGTGGTCAGCGCATCGTTTACTCTCCCCGATAATACGCTTGAGGAAGCTGATAATGTAGTGGCAGACCTCTCCACGGTATTGGTGTCGATATTCCCGCTCTCGTCCTTGGCCCTTACTACAAAATAATAGGGGGTATTCTGGTTAAGACCGGTCACGATGAATGATGTCTGACCTGGCGTTGTAGTGTAACTCGGCGACGAAAAGTTTTCTCCTCCCTGCACTGTTGCCATATAGACAAGATATTGTATGCCGGCCTGAGGTGTCACATTGTCTGTTGCCGGTGGCCATACAAGTGTCAGGGATGTGGCAGCAATTGATGATATATCTGACAAACCCGAGAAAACAGGCGGAACCGTATCCTGCGCTACCATGGTAATGGGCAAGGTAACCGCTGTACCGTTCATGTCTGCAAAGGCATCTCCTGTATAATTCACATGACCGGCTGCATCCCTCGCATCGACTATAAAATGCCTGTTGCTGCCGTTCGGAACTGTGAATGTCTCAGACAGTGAAAACTGCCCGTTGACAGGAACAATGCGCTCAATAGTAGCCATATCCGGTGCTGATATTTCAAACCGTATGCTGGCTACTTCCGGCGGTATTGAAGCTGATTCAGTTAATAATTTCCCGTTCAGATCAGCGGCTTTGGTATTGCCGAGCGCTATCGTTACGTTCGTGGTGCCTGAAGAAAGCGATGAAGAACCGCCTCCTCCGCAACTCAGATTCATTGCCATCAACACAAAAACCACTATCGCACATAATTTTTTCATAAGAGTCCTCTGTATATCATGGGAAAATAGGCACAATAGTCACCGGCGTACCATTACTTGGTGGTGGCAGATTCTGTATCGGTGGTGTCAGATTCTCTATCGGCGGTAACGCCGGAAGAGTTTCTCTCGTAATCGGCGCGCTGTCCTTCATCAGCAGCGGTGCAGACTGCACTCCTGCAGGCTTCCGTTCTTCCAGAATTGATTTTTTGTCGACTTCAGGGGAATTCTGCAGTTCAGTGGCGTCAATCAGTTGATTCAGGAGTGTCATCGGGGTAGGAAAAGACATAGGCGCTTTGTTCTGGAACACCTTCCCCGTAGTACCCTTTTCAAGTCTCACTACGCCGACAATGGCAGGATCGATGTTCGAAATATCCACTGCTCCCTCGATCACCGTTATAATGCTGACTGCTATGCCGTCTTCAACCCCTGTCGCCGTTATAAAATAGGTCCCCCTCGCTGCAACTACTGCGGTGGGTGTATGCACTTCGAATTCATTATTGCCGACCAGAGACCTCAGTTTCCCTTCCACAAGGTTGAATACGGATTTTCCCTTCTTCTTGTCCCCTCCTGCACCGAGATATTCCCTGATGACAACCCTGGATTTTTCAGCGAGCGTCAGGATGCTGTCGTCCTTAAAAAAAATCTTCAGCCTCGATGCCTCTCTGGTCTCAACGGTGTCCCTGAGCATAATCGTATCCTTCAGAACTGCATCCATTGTTTTGTTGTCTCTCAGGATCAATGCCTTGCCTTTCAGCGCCACGATACGTCCGGCATCGTCTGCTGCAAAGGCCAAGACCGGCAGAACAAGCATCAGCAGTACAAGAAGTATTACTCTCTTTTTCATAGCTGTACCCTCACCATAAGCGTCACGATATCCCTGTCATAATCAAAGTAACTGATATTCGAGCTGTTGCGCTCATACAAATACCCTGCGGTAATGTCTATTTTCCGATACAGAGACTTTGTGAGATTGACGGAACAGGTGCGGGTAATATCCCTCCGTTTGCTCTCAGTACCAGGGAGCTCGCCTTTATAGTGCTTTCTGTAATACTGGCCCCACAGGTCGCCTGTCCAGCCTTTGCCAAAATCGAAACGCAGATACGCATCTCCTGCGTTGCCGTCATACTTCCAGTACGTTTTATCGGCTCCGTCGTCGTCATAGGCATAGCCTACGCCGACAAGAACGGCTTTGTGAAGCTGAATATACTGCGTTATCCCGAAAAGGTTATTTGCCCCGTCTCTCTCTGAATTTGTCTGAAACAGCTCTGTGTCCTTGAAATCTTTCTGCTGATACCGGTAACGGAGATTGGTGAAAAAGCCCTTTCCCTCTGCAATGGTGATGACCGGCTGGATGCTGTTCGAAACCAGATAGGTTTCATTGTCTACCGTCGTATATTCAAATGTATAATTCAGCCTCAGGAGAACGTTTTTCATAACAGCATAGCTTATCAGTATACCGGGCAGATGCTGCTGAACGTTGAAATCATCCAGCCGGCTCTGCAAACTCTGGTAGAACGAATAGGTAAGGTCAATGCTGACGTTGTCTTTCATGAGCGGCGTGTATCTGCCGTCCAGGTAAAAGACCGTACGCCAGTCGGATTTCCCTGATATGCCTTCAGCCAATGCCCCGTCGGACGGTTTGAGGACAACATTGCTGTCATACTGCTCTCCTACCGACAGGCCGAGCGCCCAGTTTTTCTGCCCCTCTTTTTTCGCCTCGCTCTCCCGCTTTGCTATTTCGCTGATATAGGCGTCGGCAGGGCCGGACAATTCTCCGCCCGGGGACAATGCCTTCGCAGTCTCGAAAAAATCCTTTGCTTCGCTATAAATACCTTTATGGTAATACAGCACTCCCAATTCGAAGTTTGCTCTTGGCGACTGAGGATCGAGGGTCAAGGCCTTTTTCAGAAACGTCTCTCCCTCTTTTTCATTCCCTGATTTGCTGAGGGCGACGCCAAGATAAAGGGTTGCCGGCGGATCATCGGGTTTTACTTCGAGCGCGGACTTAAAATCGCCTATGGCTTTCTGATATTCTTTTTGGTCGAGAGAGAGGATTCCTCTGGCAAGGCTGGCTTCGTACTTTGCAGTGTCCCCCGCATACGCAGGTGCGCTAAAAATAAGCGCTATGATGATAAGAAGCAGGGGCCGTATCCCCATTGTGTTTCCCCCCTCAAGTCAGCGAAAGCATCTGACTTGATAGAAATCATACATTGCCTTTTTCAGCTTGTCAAGAAAAAAATGGGGAGCACAAAAAAAAGAGGGAGATAACGGGTAGCCGCAGGCTTCAGCCTGCGTTTGTGAGGCACTTAGAAAGGGCCTCAAATAGTAACGATATTAGTTTTAGAAAATCCCTCCTCACCTCCCTTTACCAAAGGGAGGAATAATGCCCCTCTTTGGCAAAGAGGGGAAAGGGGAGATTTTTCGATATATGTGCCTTCAATTACAAGACTGTTAATAATTTGAAAAAACTATCTTCTCTTCCGCCTCATCAGCATGAGGGCCGCGAATGGCGCAAGCAGTACTGCAAAATCCGCAGCCGCGGTCTGTGCATTCTGTCTCGCACCGATGGAGCAGCCACCACCGCCTCCGCCTCCGCTGCTGCCGCCTGTTCTGATAGAAACCTGATTTGAATAGGGAGAATATCCGAGCGAATTGAATGCCCGCACCCTGTAATGATACCGTGTGGTGCTGCTTACGCTGAAATCATTATATGAGGATACATTTGCTCCTAATGTCGCTATCTCATCAAAGGCGCCATTGCCTGCCTGGCGTTCGACCCTGAAGCCGTCCTCTGTTTCTGAAAAGTCTGTCCACTCCAGCAGCACATTGGTTTTCGATATCGTGCTTGCAGAAAGATTCCCCGGAGCATAGAGCGGAGTGGCAGCAGATGGTTCGACAGCCTTTGACTCTGCGGGGATCGTGTTGACTGCCTTAATCCTGTGGTAATATCGCGTCCCGTCGACAAGCCCGGAATCCGTAAAGGTTGTCGTATTCGCCGGAAGAACGGTGAGTTGCAGATACGTACCTCCGGCCGGTTTCCTTTCTACCGAATAGCCCGTTTCTCCTGTTGCCCTGTCCGCCCACGTCACCACAATGCTCTGTTCCGAAAGGGCGTGGGAGGAAGCGGATTCCGGGGTTTGGAGCGAGGAAATCGCCCGGTATGCATTGATCCTTCCTGCCGTGCCGATGAAACCGCTCAGCGAAGGGATCGAGTCAGCATACCTGAGAATTGTCGCTTTCACCTGCGGATTGGTAAAGTGCGTGTAATACCCCCAGAGTAATCCTGCAAGACCGGACACGTGCGGGGCAGCCATTGAAGTCCCATCGCTAAAGTCTAACAGTCCATACCCCTGATAATTAGCCCACCAGGTCGGCACTGTGCTGAGGATATATACTCCCGGAGCCGCAACATCGACTGATAGCGGACCAAAATTGCTGAAAGCTGCCATTCTGTCGTTCTGGTCAGTGGCAGCGACAGCAATGATATTCGGCAGGTTGAAACTTGCAGGATATGTTGGCGACAGATCATTGTTTGCCCCATCGTTACCGGCAGAGGCAACAAGCAGAACCCCTTTTGTATTTGCGGCAGCTATTACATCATATAGGCTCTGTTGAAAGTCGGAACCCCCGAGACTTGCGTTGATGACCTTTGCTCCGTTTGTAACAGCATAGTCAATGCCGTCTTCAATATCACCAAAATATCCGGCGCCTTGTGCATTAAGGACTTTCACGGGCATCAACCGTACGCTCATCATAACGCCTGTTACGCCCAGATTATTAAACCCTACAGCACCGATAGTTCCCGCCACATGGGTACCATGACCATCATCATCAAAAGGATCATTGTTTTCAACCCCCGGGGTTACACAATCTTCGTCATCAAACTCAATGCACGTAGCAAAATTCCACCCCTTGCAGTCATCTATCTTTAGATTATGGTCATTATCAATACCATCGGTACAGATTGTCTCGCCGGAATTGGTCCATATATTGCCGACAAGGTCCGGATGCGTATAGTCGACACCGGTATCGAGCACTGCCACAACAACATTGCGATTGCCTGTAGAAACACTCCATGCATCGGTAGCGCTTATATCCGCGCCGGCTGTGCCGCCCGCATAGGTGCCTAAATTCTGCAGAGACCACTGGTTGCCGAAAAAAGAATCGTTTGGTATCACTGAGAGTTTATGTGCAATATAATTCGGCTCTGCATATTCGACATCGGGATTGGCCATATAACTCATGACCGCATCCTTCACAGAAGTCCCCTGCGGCAGTTTGATGCGTTCAAGGTTCGGGACCAGCGCATATCTCTTTACGACAGAAGCTCCAGCTGCCTTATGAATTGCCGCTGAAGAAGCAGACGTAATCCCGGATTTGAACTTGACAATCAATTCGCCTTCCTTATACTTCCCCTGCTCCATCCGGTCGATAATGGACTGGGTCGTGACTTGAACACTTGATATCTCATTTGAAGGATCTGAAGAGATACTCGCGGTCTTGTCGCTGCCGCACGAAACAAGAAACAGACATATCAATAAATAGCATAGTTTTCTCATGGTTTTACCCCTTTATTAAAAGATCTGTATCTCATGTTTCCTCATCATCCTCCGGAATCCTTCAAATTTCTCTCTTAACCAGGGCGGACTATCGCCCGCCCTCTTTATGCGACCTGTTATGGCTCCATGTTAATTTCAGAATCCACGGTCTCGCCGAGTGAATCGACAACAATCAGCTGGAATTTCGCAGTAGTGCCGAGACTCCACGTGTACCTGACGGTAAATTCCTGATTGTTGTCACCGGCAGTGCCCACCCACCACCCGTTGTGAGTAGGCGACCATGCATCGATAAAAACCGGCAGCGTAAAGAACACCTGATAGGGGGCAGCGCCGCCCGATACAAAGTATTGAATATCAACCGAACCGCCTGCCGCTGTACCTATATCAAATGTGTCCGGTGTGAGCGAAAGTGTGATGGTGGGCTCTGCAATCGTAAGCGTTGCTGATACCGGACTGCTTCCGCCGGAATCCCTTGCTGTTAAGGTCACTGACCCTGATGGAGTATTTGCAGGAACGTTGACTACAAAGGTATCACCGCTTGAAGCAACATTCCAAATCCCGTCGCCCGGGACTGAATCATAGGCAATAGCAGGATTACTCGATGTCACTATGTACCCCTGGGTTCCTCCTGATACGGTAAACGTTAAGGGTCCTCCAGTAATACCACTTATCGTCTGTGCACCTGGCTGAACTGAAAGTGTCGGTCCGGCAGTTATCTTCAATGTAGCGGTCTTCGTTGTGCCGGCCTGATCAATGACTGTCAGCGTAATGTCTTCAGCAACGGTATTCGCCGGTACATTGACAGTAAATGCATCCCCGCTCAGGGCAACAGCCCAGTTGCCGTCACCCGCACCCGAGTCATAGGCTTTGGCCGGATTACTTGAGGTGACCGTATACCCAGGGGCTCCGCCGTAAATAGTGAATGTCCTCTGCCCCCCTCCTACTCCGCTTATCGACCTGGTATCCGGCAGGACAGTAAGGGCCTGCGCAGGAGGCACATCGAGGACAAGGGTCGCCGAGACACTATTGGCAGCAGAGTCATAAATAGTTATCGTCACTGTTGTATCGGCTGTCAAACTTGTTACTCCGGGCTGTACTGTCGCTGTCACAACATTCCCCGACATGGGTGTCGTAACCAATGCGGGATTACTTGAAAAAGCGTTGTATCCGCTTCCTGTCCCGCCTGTAACTGTGTATTGCGCAAAACCGCGCGCAGGATCACCTACAAGAGGATTCGAAATAGTCTGAGAAGCAGGGATAACTTTAAGAGGGGTCGAGGGAATCGAGGATATTGTTATGGTTGCTGTTGTCGTTGCACCTGCATTATCCCTTACAGTAGCTATTACTGTACCCGTTGGTGCGTTTGCCCCAACAGTCACCCGGAACGTATTGCTTGTTATTGATACAGCCGGGAATAAAACATTATTTGAAAATACACTATATGGGGGAAATCCTCCGAATATCGTGAAATCCAGGTTATCATCCGATGCCGACGGTTTGTATACCGTTACCGCACTCGGCAGTACCGATAACGCTGTGCCTCCGCCTATGGTCAGTGTGGCAGTTACGGTAGCCCCAACGGAATCTCTTACTGTTAGCGTTACACTACCGGCAGGTGTAGTTGCAGGCACTCTTACGGTGAAAAACTGGTTAGAGCTCGCAGAAACATTCCAGATGCCTGAATCGTCAGCATCACTGCAATCACCGTCGATGTTCGTATCATTACAGGCATTAAAACGGTTGGTTGACGTTACCGTATACGGAGCAGTCCCACCGAAGATTGTAAAGGTTGCAGCTCCTCCGGCAACCCCGTTCACAGTCTGGGTGGACGGCTGGACAGTCAGCGTTGCTGTGGTTGTAACGGTTATGTTTATAGGAGCAGATGTAACACTGCCGATCGTCGCCCTCACCTGACAGATGCCTCCGGAAGGAGGCGCTGACGGCGCGATAAACGTAGCAGTCGCCGCGCCATCGGTTGTTTGGGCAAAGGGAGTGACGGAACCGCAGGTGATGGTCTCAAAGCTTACCGCAGAGCCATCCGGGACCGGTAAATTACCTAACATTTTTACTGTAGCAAGTACGGCAGATGTCCCATCGGTAGTTACCACAGTAGGATTGGCGGACAGCACAAGAGAACTCACCGTGACAGGCTCAAGAAAGAGCGACTGGATAGCCGCCAGACTTGTGCTGTCGGCAGTCGCCTGTGCCGTAATATTCAAAACCCTCTGTAAATTCGAAAGGATCGCCGGCTTTACAGTAATATTAACAATTGCCTCTCCAGCCGTGTTCGTTTTCACCGGGCTGGTTTTGTCAAAGGTTACTTCATTTGGGCTGTCAGAGGCGAACGTAACATCCACATTTGCCATCGGCATGCCGAAACCATCGAGAATAAGGGCCTTTATCGTCCGCTGGTTGTCGGCAGAGCTTCCGGATTTAAACAGTATAAAATCATCATCCTGATTAAACGTACCGTTACCGTCATCCACCTGGAGTTCCAAAGTCGGACCAGGAGGTGTTGCGGGAACTGGAACAAAACCAAAAAAGATTGTCCTTTTGTCCCTCACCTGACCCGCGCCTGTATTGACTTCCGCCTGGATCGTCGCAAATCCGGATGTCGTTGAAGTGAGCTTGGCCGTTGCTATTCCGAGGTTGTCCGTCTTTACGACCGCAGCGCTGAGTGCGCCGACGGGCTTACGAAGACCCAAAGCTCTGAGGACTGTTTTAATGACGCCGAAAGGCTCGGACAAATTCGTAAAGGTCACTGGTTCGTTCTTTACAGGGACGCCGTTGCCGTCAAGAATCCTCGCGTGCAGATAGACGGTTGCATTGGTCTGCGCCACATTATGGGAAGAACGCAATTGCACGACGGACGGCAGTCCGGGGTTTTCTCCGTGTGGCGAACTTGAAGAGCCGGATCCTCCGCCTCCGCAGCTGAACGTAGCAACGGAAAAAACCAGCAGCGTCAATAGAATGATGATTTTTTTCATCGTATCCTCCAAATATCTTTATCCTCCACTATCATGCTCATTCTTTTTTTAATCACAGTAATTAAAATTCGCTATCTGAAAATCCGCCTGGACCTCAAAAGAAAATTTTTCGTCAAAATCGTTTTTCCCTTCGAATTTGTAAACCGCCGTATAGTTGTTCAGGTAATAAGTGCTCGACGATCCGCCGCTCGACATATCACTGTTATATTCTGCTTTCCTAATCAGATCCAGAAACACGACAGTGGTACTCACTGAAGTAAAGCCCGAACTGCCGGGAGGAGGAGGAGTAATGGGAAGTGATATATAGCGCACATCCGTTTCTATCGGAGGCGCTCCGATGGAATCAGAAGAGCGGTAATATTTTATCGTATATTTCTCTATATAAAGCGTTCCGGGCTGAAAGGTCGTGCCCGGATTTAGAAGCCTTGCATTGACGGCAAGAACAGCTCCGTGGTCTGCAAAATATTCAGGATCGACAACGTCCGGTTCGGGATCACAGTCATCCCGGAATGCATCCACCGAGTATGTATCTTCGCCGTTATAGGTGGGCGTTATAGTAGCATCGAGGACGACTCCGGTTTTTTCCGAGCCGTCACTCCCTGGAGAACCAGGGCCGCCTCCGCCGCACCCATAGAAGAAAATGGCAGATATACCAAAGATAAAAAATAAAAGGAAAAAAGAACGTTTTTTCATCTCGCCCCCTGTTTGTAATTTTTCCAATTGTTCTCTTAATTCAGACATCTCAATGCTGCACCACGATTCTCGGCGTAACGAATATCAGCAGTTCACTGGTGCTTGATGTTGTTGCATCACTTTTGAAAAGCCATCCGAGAAGGGGGATTTTCATAAGTCCGGGAACCCCTGATGTGGAATCATTCGTGATAATTTTATACATGCCGCCGATCACGACGGTCTCGCCGTCCTTTATGATGACATTGGTGTTCGCTTCCTTTTTATCCGTGCCGGGCACCCCATCAACCGACGGCACAGTGGGATCGAGCTCCTCCTTCTTAATCTCAAGAACCATGGAAATGGATTTATCCGGCGTTATATGGGGTATGACATTCAATTCCAGGGTAACGTCCTTAAACTCTGTAGAGACCGTTCCCTCAGCGGTCAATTTACGTACCGGAATGCTCTTGCCCTGCAGGATTTTTGCTTTTCCATTATCAATTGTGAGTATCTTGGGATTGGAGATAACCTTGCCGTTTCCTGCCGTCTCAATTGCAGAGAGCTGAAGGTCAAGCGCCATTGTTTTTGAAGGATTCATGATGCCGAATGCAAAGCCTGATCCGGAGGTGGGTGATACGCTTTTTGACGGAAAATCTACAAGATAGTTTCCGCCGGAGAACTGGCCCGGGCTCACATTCGGAACTCCAGACAAGCCGCCGAACTGGCTCAGGGTATTCGCTGCCGAAATATTGAGGCCCCACTGAATTCCGAGGTCCCGGCCGGCTGCGGTATTCACTTCGACAATTCTTGCCTCGATCAGCACCTGAGGCGTCGGCCTGTCAAGCGTAATAAGGAGATGCTCGATTTCAGGGAAAACAGACGCAATATCCTTTACGAGCATACTGCTCGTCCGCTTGTCAACGCTCAAGCTTCCCCGGGGAGTTAAAATCTTTGCGTTCTTTACAGCGCTCTCAACAATGGCCACATCTGCATAGCTTACAGGGAACATTCTTGTTTCCAGAGGCTCGGCCTTTTCCGAAGCTTGCTGGGTCTTCACGTTTTCATCACTTTCCTTGACGAAGATAGAAAGCGGTGCGACCCTGATAATATTCCCTTCGACGTATTGGCCTTCGACGGGGCGACCGCCTTCGATGCGCTGCCCGAGGCTGAAGGTTTTCAGGAGCGTATCGAATGCCTGGTCCCACGGGACATCCCTGAACTTCATTGTGGCCTTGCCTTTCACATCAGGGTGTATAAAAATATTGCACCCGCTTATGTCGGCAAATAACCTGAGTATCGGCACGATATCCTGTTCCTGAAAATCGAAGTTCACGTTCTCTCTCCCTGAGCGAAACGATTCGCACCGGTTATTGACAGGCATTTCAGGTTCTCTTTGTCGAAAAGATGCCGGTTGCTCCGCTGGTTCTGTCCTCGTTTCCGGCGTCTCCCAGGCTTCTTTCTCGGGAGTCAACCGGGCAGAGCTGCCTTCAGTATCATTCAGGGTTACCACTATGGAATTCCCTATTGCCGCAACGTCAAAATTCGTCTTTTCTTTCAGGTCGAAGACCAGTCTCACCATATCGTCGTGTGTCCCCGCACGGAGCGCCTTCACAGGCGAAACAACAGTAGAGGGAACAGAAGTGTTCATGACCACCCCGGATATATCGATCACGATGCGTCCGTCCAGGGGGAATACATTGGGGACCATTGAGCCGTTCCCTTTAATCAGCACTTTCACCGTAGTGCCGTATGTCTCGAATGATATGTCGGATATCTCGGTAGCTTTTGCTCCTGTTTTGGATTCAGCGGCGCCGGTCATAGAGTAAGGGTTCCCTTCTCTTTGCGCCAGCAGTTCTCTCTTTCCTCTTGGTGAAGGCTCTCCTGTTTTTGTCTCTTGAACAGTATCCTGTTTTTCTCCCTTAATCTTCATCGTCAGGACATTGTTCCTGTAATCCTGTTCAACCGATGACGGGGCTTGAAGCAGTACCTCAAGGCGGGCCATGGGAGAAGACGATCCGGTCTGGGAAGGAACTACTTCGGTTATCCCGGCCTTCTGAGAGGTTATTCTTGTAGTAAAAGCCCCGATCCTCACATCAGGGAGATCAACAACCACCTTGTACGGATCCCCGGGCTTATAGATAGTAAAAATAAAGGGTTTATCCGCTGTAATGGTCATCAAATTGTCCTGAATATCAATCCCGGTTATGACCGCATATCCCTGCGGCGTAGGGCTTTCTTTTGCGCTGCTCTTTGCAGTCGCGCAGCCCGATACAGACAGCAGCATCAGAAACAAAGCACAGAGCAGAGAGCACAGTGCAGAGAGTTTGATCCTCATAATCCTTCGCTTCATGCTGTTGAACAAAAGCTCCGTGCTGTATAGATGCAGCTCTTTGCACTTTGCCTGTTGTTTCATTATTCTTCCCCCTTATGGAGTTTCAAAGTTGTATCTCTCGGTTTTATATCTCCCCTGTAATCCTTGATATATTCTCGTATGACCACCGAATCCTTGGCGATCTTTTCCACTTTTCCTCCCTCGAGGCCGAGGGACATCCCTTCTGTAATAGTATAGGTTTTCTTGTCAGGCAAGCTGATGAGCGCAAAATGCTTTTTCTTGTCCCATGCAATTGCCAGCAGTTTTATCTCATTAATGTCATAACTTTCAAAAGGGCTTGCCCCTTTCTTTTTGATCTGCTTCTCTTTCGTTACCACCACAAGGGAAAGGAACGGGTCTCTTCTCCCCCTGGCTTCATATTTATATTCTTCCGGTATAACCGTTGGCGCTTCGGCGGTTTCCTTTGCTTCGGGACTGACTTCTGCAGGCGCCACCTTTTCGGCCGTCGGTTTTTTTACAGGGTCCTTCGTTTTGCTGCAGGAAGCTGCCGGCAAAAATAAAACCACGATAAGAAAAAGGCAAAGTACGTTCTTCATTTTTTCGTTGCCCCCGCTTTTGCCGCCGGTTTTGCCGCTGCTTTTGGCCCTGCTTTTGCCCCCGGTTTTTCCGCCGGTTTCCCGATCTCTTCTTCCGGGATTGCTGAAAATGTCGTGGCGACGAATGATATTTTGAGGATTGCGCTTCCCTTCTCGGGTTTAGGGTCCGTCAGCTTGATGTTCGATATGTTCACGATTCTGTTGAGCTTCGTAAGGCTGCTGAAGAAAGAGCCGAGGTTGTGGTAACTCCCTGAAAGCTCAACGTTTACGGGTATTTCATACACAATGCCGCTTGAATGGGGCTTCCGTTGCTGCGGCTTCCAGAGGAGCACCTTGAGTCCTGCCCTGATGCAGAGGTCCGAAACCTGTTTGAGCAGCGTAGTAATCTCCTTTTCTTCCGGGAGTTGTTGCTTTAACGCATTCAGTTTGTTTCGGAGCTTTTCGCTTTCAAGGGTAAGTTCCGGCAGCTTTGCGGCCTTGGCCTGGTTCTTCGCAATCTCATTCTCCTGGGCCGCTATTTTATTTTCAACTGCCTTAATCTCTTTCTGTTTCGGGAGAACGAGCAGAAAAATGACAACAGCCGAGATAATCACCGCGGGAGCTACCGCAATGATTATTTTTACGTATAAGGGTAAATTTTTTATATTGAGATTGATTTTTAACGCCATATCATCCCTTAATTTTCAGTGTCAGCTTGAAACTATAAAGCGCGACCTTTTCAAGGTCCGTACTTTTTGATTCCTGCAGGTAGACCTCGGTAAATAGTTTGGAGCCTTTTATATTGTCTACGAAGGTAACAATCTCCGTGTTGGTAAAGCCGTAACCGTCCAGGGAAATGCTGTCTCCCGTCACTGAGAGATTCTGAAGCCAGATGCCTGTTGGCTGGAGACTGCTCAATTCATCCAGAAGCCTTGCCGGAATGCTCCTGTTTTTGCTCAGTTGCTCGATAACGTCGTTTCGTTCCTTAAAGTTTGCATTGCGTTTCTCGAAATCCTCAACCGCCTTTATCTTTTCCTTGAGTTCAGCGATCTTCGTCTCGTTTTTTGCAAAAGTAGCCTTTCGCTCAGAAAGACGCGTAGTAGAGAAGTAGACGAGGTACCCCATTATCAGACATGCTGCAACCGTGACCGCAATCGTAGCCAGAAGAAAAGACGGTAATGGCTTCGCTTTCTTCTTCCTTTTAACCGGTAAAAGGTTGACTTTTATCATCTGTCACCAGGCCTTCTGAGGGCCAATCCAGCTGCTACAGCAGCCATGGGAGACATCTCTTCTATATACGTTACATCGAATTTCTTCGGAATCCTGATGTTCTTGAACGGCTGCATCACCTTGGTCTCAACCCCTATCTTTTCGGCAAGGAGCCTTGGGAAATCCCTCATCAGTGCACAGCCGCCGCTCAATATCACCTCGTTCACTTCTTCATGGAAATACTCCAAAGAACGATTCACTTCACCAATGATTTCTTCCGACGCCAGTTCCATGACCGAAAAGGCGTCCTGCGGGGAGACATTCTCAACGGCTTCAGCGCGTTTCAGTCTCTCCGCAACTTCATAGGTCAGATTGAATTCTCTCTGAAGCACCTCGGTGTGGAGATTGCTGCCGACCGCGCTGTCCCGCGTAAAGACAGAAATGCCTCCCTTTAGAATATTCATATTAATCGTAGAGGCGCCGATATTGATGAGCGCGATATTCTTTCCCGCTTCTATCTCATAATTGACTTCATAGATATTTTCGAGCGCGAAGGAATTGACATCAACAACCTGGCAGTTAAATCCCGCCTCTTTCACCACAGCAATGTATTCATTGATGATGTCCCGCTTAACGGCAACGAGGATAACGTCCATCTGCCCCGGCTCTTCTTTCGGTCCGAGAATCTGAAAGTCAAGATTAACGTCTTCGATGTCAAAAGGAATATATTGTTCCGCTTCAAATTTTATCGACTCGGAAAGCTCTTCCTCCGACATGTCCGGCAATGACACCCGTTTAATGATGACAGACGAATGTCCTGCGATACTGATGGCAACTTCTTTTGTCTTGATCTTGGCCTTTCGGGCCAGCTCTTTGAGAGAATCGATAAGGCGGAGCGAATCGATAACCGATCCGTCAACGATGAGTTCAGGGGGGAGCGGCAGCACATCGAACAGTTCCAGTTCATAGCCGCTTTTGGTATCTTTCAGCTGAACAGCTTTCAGATATCCAGACCCTATGTCTAAGCCAATAGGACTCCGTCCTCCAAAAAACATAGCTTATGAATACCAGAAAAGAAGGAGATTGTCAAGTTTTTTTTTACCTTAATATTAAAAGGGTTACTTCTATCTCCTCATAAATTAGTTTAACAATCGTTCAATTGTTATCCTATTTTGTTCGACTTTTCCTATTCCAAACAGATTGCGATCCGGGCTCTTCATTCTAACATATTGATTTATTGTAATATTTTTGAAGGCACCACATTTCTCCTCCGTTCGTCTTTTGATTGCCGGACTCACAGGCCGTATCTATGGGGATGCCATTCATAGCCCTGCGGTATAAATATTCATCCAAAATAATCTCGCCCAAATGTGAGAGAGCAGAATCTATTGAACAGACTGCGTTTTTCGAAGATTGCGGGTCCTCTATCCCCGAGGAATCTTCGATGCGAAAACATCCAATTCTCGTTCTTACCAGCGAAACCATATGGGCTCCCACTCCAAGGGCCTGTCCCATGTCATCACAGATTGTCCTGATATAGGTTCCCTTTGAACACACAATCCTCAGATCAACATACGGAAGGTTGAAGCCTAACATCTCAATTGCACTGATGGTAACAGGCCTCGCAGCCCTCTCAACGGTAATCCCCTTTCGCGCAAGCTTGTAAAGAGGGCTTCCATGCATTTTGATTGCGGAGTACATGGGCGGCGTCTGATGTATGAGCCCGGTAAAACTGTTTAGGGCATTACGAATATCAGACTCCCGAAGAGCATCACATGTCCTTGTTTCGGTAATCCGTCCGGTAGCATCGCAGGTATCGGTTCTCTCCCCAAACTTCACTCTGACACGGTATTCTTTGTCGAGGTCCGACAAAAACCTCGTTATCTTCGTTGCCTCGTTCAGACAAACGAGCAATACACCGGTGGCCATAGGGTCAAGCGTTCCCGCATGCCCCGCTTTTTTTGCGGAGAAAAAGCGTTGCACCTTGAGAACAGCCTTCTGAGAGGATATGTCTTCGGGTTTATTAAGATTGATGACGACGTTCATAATGGCGCGCCCAGAGGGATTCGAACCCCCGGCCTGCGGATTCGTAGTCCGACGCTCTATCCAGCTGAGCTATGGGCGCCTGAGATTTTCATACCACAGAGCAAATCTATGAAGGATGAATATGAAGATTGTATTCTTATCTCCAGATTCCTTTCTTCATCCTTCATCCCTCATCCCTTCTTAACGCCTTCCTTCAGTATGATTCCGTATTTCGGGTGTTCAAAAGGGTGTATCGACGGTACTTTTGCAAAAAGCCATCCCCACTGTTTGCCGGGAGCCGGGAATATCTGCTTATTGTTATCAGAAACCCTTATCCCCAGCGCAGGATTCTTCGGCTCATTTGAGCCTGATGTAAGATTCATACCGTCCATTCTGAAATCAGGGAGAAACTCACCGACATGAATCTTTAGGGAAGAATTCGGGACTGCAAAATCGCTGTTCAGTTTTACTGCATATTCCTGTTTTGTCTTTGAACTCTTATCTTCAATGATGATCTTCGCCGCAGTCCATTTTCCCTTTACCGATGCCGGGAGCACAACCGTTGTCGGCCCCTTCTGCATCATGCCCTGAGGCGGCATTTGTCCCTGAGGCGGCATTTGTCCCTGAGGCGGCATTTGTCCCTGAGGCGGCATTTGTCCCTGAGGCGGCATTTGTCCCTGGGGCGGCATCATGCCCTGAGGCGGCATCTGTCCCTGTGTCTGCGGCACAGGCGGCTCCTGTTCCTTCTTCTTACATGCAGCAAATGAAAAAACCATAAAAACACTCAATGTCATAATCAGCATTTTCTTCATCATTAATTTTTTCCTCCTGAAATATTTTACCCTACCTGCTACCTACTATCTACTACCTACTTTTTGTATGGCGGAGAGGCAGGGATTCGAACCCTGGGTGGGGTGTTACCCCCACAACCGCTTAGCAGGCGGCTGCCTTCGACCGGCTCGGCCACCTCTCCACAAGATATATATACTAACAAGTTAAATTCGGCTTTGTAAACATGACGATAATAAAGGAAGCACATGACAGGCTCCTGCAAAAGTTGCGCAATCATGAAGTAGCCGCAAACTTCAGTTTGCGTGTTTTCATTTTTTTCACTGCCTTGCAAACGCAGGCTAAAGCCTGCGGCTACCAAAACAGGACTTTTGCAGGAAGGATTTTACAAATAATGACAACGACTCTACAGCCAGACTCTCAATAATGGTCAGCTTATATCCCGGTGAACAATACTGAGATCGATAGGATGTTTTTTTAGGGAACGCTTCAGTTTTTCGACAATCGCCGGAGAACGATGATTTCCGCCTGTGCATCCGACACCGATTGTCAGATATGCCCTGCCTTCCTTAATGTACAGCGGAATCAGAAAATCGATCAACTCCTTTATCTTTTTCACATACTCTTTTGCCGTTCGATGCCTGAAGACATATTCTGACACCTTTCTGTCCGTCCCCTTCAACGGTTTTAGCGCGGGGACAAAATTAGGATTCGGAAGGAACCGGGCATCGAACAGCAGATCGACATTCTGCGGAGTGCCAAGTTTAAACCCGAAGGAAATGAGGACGACTGTCATTGCCTTTTCCCCCTGTTGTGCTGCATAGAGGGAGGCCACAATCTGCCTCAAATGGTGCGGGGTAAACGATGACGTATCAATGATTCTGTCGGCGGCTTCCCTCAGCAATGCAATTCGTTCCTTTTCGATCCGGATTGACTCTTCAAGAGCGCCACCGAGCGGATGAGGCCTGCGGGTCTCTTTAAACCGCCTGACAAGGACCTCTTTTTCTGCCTCGAAAAAAAGAACATCTGTCATGTAGTTGGTCCTGAGGGCCTTCAGGACTTCGTTGATTCCTGATAAAAAACCTTTTTCCCGTATATCGATTCCTATCCCTATTTTCTTTGTGTCTGTGTTCTTCGACACAATCGAAACGAACGATTCAATGAGAGTGACCGGGAGGTTGTCAACGCAAAAAAAGCCGGAATCCTCAAGTGCCCTCAGCGCAACTGTCTTGCCCGAACCCGAAAGTCCGGAGATAATGACAATAATCGGCTTCATAACATCAGGACTCCTTCGTCCCTATTGCCTATTGCTATTTTATCGGCTCGATAAGGCCGAAATTCCCGTCTCTCCGCCTGTAGATAACATTTATTACCCCGCTATTGTCATTGGTAAAGACGAAAAAATCCTTGTCGAGAAGGTCCATCTGCATCGCAGCCTCATCAGGACTCATGGGTCTCAGTTCAAATCGTTTGTTTTTTATTATCTTACCGCCTTCAGCGGCAAGCGGGGGCTCTGTCTCCATCGCGCCGGCCTTGCCCTCAGGGGATTTCCTGTGGGAAACCAGCTTCTCTTTATATTTCTTTATCTGCCGTTCAAGTTTTTCGGCAACCTCATCGATGGAGGAATAAACGTCGCCTGTTATCCCTTCTGCCTGAATAAGCATACCATCAACCTTCAACAGGACCTCTGCTTTGTGCCGGTACTTCTCAACGCTGATCGTAACGACAGCCTCAGAAATATTCGACAGGTAGCGGTCAAACCGCTGGATCTTTTTCTCCGCGTAGGTTTTTAGAGCCGGTGTCACCTCAAGATGTCGTCCATTTACGATGATATTCATATTCCCTCCTTTTATGAATTAGTTTTCCTTCGCTGTGCCTGCGGCGGGATGCTCATTTCCTCCCTGTATTTTGCAACAGTCCTTCGTGCGATAACGACGCCGTTTTTTCGCAGCATGTCTGCGACGTGCTGGTCACTCATCGGTTTCTTCGGGTCCTCTTCGGTCACGATCTTCCTGATGACATCCTTCACCGATGTAGAAGACACGTTCCCCATTCCGCTGTGGAGCGCGCTGCTGAAGAGATATCTGAAACTGAACGTCCCGCGCTCGCAGGACAAAAATTTATTTGACGTCACCCGGCTTACCGTGCTTTCGTGCAGATCCAAAGTTGACGCGACATCCTTCAGCGTCAGCGGCTTGAGGTCTGCCACGCCTTTTTCGAAAAAATCCCTTTGAAGGTCGATGAGCGTCTCGGTCACCCGATAGATCGTTCTGCTCCTCTGATCAAGGCTCTTTAAAAGGCCGACAGCGGACCGTAACTTATCGATAAAAAACTGCTTATCCTCTTTCGGAAAGGCGTTATTCTGCTGAAGAAGTTTCTTATAATAGGAACTGACCCTCAGCCTCGGCACTCCCTCGTCATTGAGTATGATCTGATAGCCGTCGGCAGTTTTGAAAAGATAGACATCAGGGGTGATATAGTTGGTGTCCGTGTTTGAAAAATTTCTCCCCGGTTTCGGCTCCAGCCCCTCAATGATTTTGACGGCAGCCAGAACGTCTTTCAACGGGAGGGCATACTGCTGTGCGATGGCAGCATACTTTTTCTTTTCGAGTTCCTCCATATTATGGACAACGATTTTTTCGACAAGTGTGTCCTTAAGATTCAGGGCTCTCAGCTGCAGGAGAAGACATTCGGTAACGGTCCGCGCCGCTACCCCGGGGGGGTCGAACGTCTGTATGAGAAAAAGGGCACTCTCGACATTTTCCATGGGGACCTCTGCTGCTTCCCGTATCTCCTCCATTGAGGCAGACAGATATCCGTTTTCATCAATATTGCCGATGATGATTTCCCCTGTTTTTCTTACGTCCTCCGTCGTGTGCGACAGCCGGAGTTGCCACAAAAGGTGATCGTAAAGATCAGGCTTTTTCCAAAGAAACTGTTCGAAAGAAGGGATCTCATTGGTGCCGGGGTTGAAATATCCCAGATCCCGGCCGTCAAACCCCCTCTCTTCAAAATATTCGTCAACGGTAAAGTTCAGGAGCTTTTCGAGCGGGGCTCCGGCATCTTCATAGGTATCTTCCTCTTCGACAGACTCTTTCTCCTCCTGTGTGAGTTCTTCCGCAGGGACTTCATCAGCCGATTCTTCAAGGAACGGATTTTCCATCAGTTCCTGGTTCAGAAATTCGGTCAGCTCAAGGTGCGGCAGCTGCAGCAACTTAATCGCCTGCTGAAGCTGGGGAGTAAGGATCAGCCTTTGGGATAATCTCAGCTCAAGTCTGCTTTCAAGCGCCATTAGAGGGTAAACTCCTCTCCAAGAAAGGCCTCTTTCACTCTTGCGTCAGCTATGAGCTTCTCCGGACTTCCCTCTTCAAGAATCTCGCCGTTGTTTATAATGTATGCCCTGTCCGTAATGGAAAGCGTATCCCTGACATTATGGTCTGTTATCAGAATCCCAAGGCCCTTTCCTTTCAGATAGGTGAACATCTTCTTAAGTTCGATAATAGCAATGGGATCAATGCCCGCAAATGGTTCGTCAAAGAGGATGAAACGGGGTTTTATCGCGATCGCCCTCGCAATCTCCGTCTTGCGCCGCTCGCCTCCGGAAAGCTTATATCCCTCTTTTGCCGAAAGCTCGGTCAGCGCAAACTCCTTCAGCAGGCGGTCCACTTCGACATCAATCTCCTCCTGCCGGAGGCCGCGTATTTCGAGTACCGCCCTGAGATTATCCTCCACTGAAAGCTTCCTGAATATGGAGGGTTCCTGAGGAAGATAGCTGATCCCCTTCAACGACCTGCGGTACATCGGCAAGCCGGTCAGATCTTCATCGTCAAGTACTATTTCCCCGCCATCCGGTTTGATGAGCCCGACTATCATGTAAAAGGTGGTTGTCTTGCCTGCTCCATTAGGGCCAAGCAGTCCGACGATCTCGCCTGTTCCCACATGAAAGGTCAACCCTTTCACGACGTGTCTCTTCCCGTAATATTTTGAAATTCCTTTGGCTTCGAGGGTATGCATGGGGGTCTCGCTATTGTTTCTTGAGGAAAACCTTGCTTTCCTCAACAAGAAAAATGTCGTCGTTCATGAGGTATGTCATTTTTTTGCCTGTGACCACATTCTCACCCTCAACAGCCCGTGGGTCACCGGTAAAGACGACCTTTTCGTCGGCGGCATAATACACAGCTTCATGGGAGGTAATGACCCTGTTTTCTTTCGTCACCTTCACCTGTCCTTCCGCATCGATCTGTGTGACATTGCCGCTCCCTTCCTCATAGTGGACAAGCATCTTATCGGCATATATGGTAATATCCGTCGACCTCGCAACGACAGAGCGCTCAAAAAGGGCGGTACGGGCCTTATTATCCGCTTTCAGCATTTCGGATGTTATAACGACCGGGCCCTTTATCTTCTTTGCCTGCTCTGCAGAAAAACCGTGCGTTGAAAGCAGTAAAACAATAATCAGTGATCCGCAGAAGCGTACCATATCATTTATTAAACGTCGCTGTGACATCATGTAAAATTTCTACCTTTTGGGACGAATCAGCTTTCATGCCTTTCCCCTCGACCTTAAACCCTTTCCCCTCAACGGTTATTCTGCCGTCTGTTCTGATCTTTCCTGAAGATATTTCGTAATCGACGGAATCCGCAGTAATCGTGTAATCCTTGGCATCGGCCTTCACAATACTGTCGGTGGTGAAACTTCTTTCGGAAAGGTTATAGACACCTTTTTCAGCATGGAGAATGACGCCATTTTTCTGCAATTCCATGCTGATATCCTGCAGTTCCGCCCTGTTTTCATCCCCCAGAAAGCGGGCTGTGCTCGCGGTGAGGGTCCAGATGGTCAATCCGCTCTTTTTCTGGGTGATCCTGACATCCTCGATAAACGATCCCCCGGCTATTCTGAAATCCCCGGGGGTTTCCCTCCCGGTTCTCAGCATCAGGAAAAGAATGACTAAAAACAGGAAAGACAGACCTATAAGCAAACCTTTCTTCATTCAAAATTTTATCACACAGGGATAACTATGTAAACCGGCCTCTCATAAGCAATAGCACATCCTTATTGAAAAAACCTTGTTAACCATAGATAATATCTGAATGATTACCTTTGACGATTTCAAGAAATTGGATATCAGGGTCGGAAAAATTGTCGCCGCTGAAAAAGTGATGGGGACCGACAAATTACTGAAGCTGGAGATTGACCTCGGCGTTGAGAAGAGACAGCTCGTTGCGGGGATTGCGGAAAGCTATCTGCCCGAACAGCTCATCGGGAGGGAGGTCCCGGTTCTCGTCAACCTGGAACCGAGAAGCATCCGGGGCATCGAAAGTCAGGGAATGGTCCTTGCAGCCAGCGTTGACGGAAAGCCGGTTCTCCTGCACCCTGACCGTGAAGTCCCGCCGGGAAGCATCATCCGATAACTGAATGCTCCCCCGCAAGGATCAGTTCAGCGGCTGCCTGGTCGGCCAGTGTCTGGGAGACGCAACCGGGTTTGTCGTGGAAGGGTTCTCGCCGGAGGCGTGCAAACGGTATGTCGAAGACTTCCTGAAAACCGGGCGGACAGGCGAGTTCGGCAAATTCCCTTTTTCATTCGGACAGTATTCTGATGACTCACAACTCGCACGCGAGCTTATACAGAGCTATGTCTCCTGCAAAAGATTTGACCCCGGAGATTATGCAGAACGCATAAAAATGATCTTTGCCGAAAAGAGAATCATTGGATTCGGTTATTCGACAAAGGAAGCGGTGAAACGGTTGTTTCAGGGCATCCCCTGGGAAGAATCGGGCGCGCCTCCGCCTGCAGCAGGGAATGGGAGCGCCATGCGCGCAGCCCCGATCGGCTTGTTCTTCTTCGATAATCCGCAGAGGCTCATCCAGGCCGCCCACGATCAGGGACGTATCACGCATGGAGACCCCCGGTGCTCGGCAGGGGCAGTCGCTATCAGCGGCGCAGTGGCGCTGGCACTTCAGGAGCGGTCGATACATCCCCCTTCATTCATCTCAACACTGGCAGAATGGACAGTGAAGATCGACCGGGGATTTGCCCACGAACTCCAAAAACTGACGCAATGGATATGCCTGCCGCCTTCAGAAGCCTTCACTGCCATTGCCAATGCCGGCTTCGATGCCGACTATGTCGACGACGATGAATGGAAAGGCATATCCTCATTCGTCATCGGCAGTGTGCTGTGGAGCCTCTATTCATTTCTCACGTCGCCTGACGACTATTGGGAGACGATCTGCACCGCCGTTGAAGTCGGCGGAGATGTTGATACCACGGCGGCAATGGCAGGAGCAATCAGTGGGGCCCACCTCGGAATCAGCGCCATCTCTCCACGGTTATCGTATCTTTTGACGGACAGGGGCACATGGGGACACATCGAGCTTATTGAATTAGCACATAAATGCTATGAGATAAAGGCGCAGTCTGGACGAAAACCTTCGGAAACTGCCGGGCACGCCGATTAGGAATTCGTCAGGCCTTTGTTTTTCTGAAACGATCCATCGACACCACGTTATCGTCAGGCAATTTTTTTGCTTTCTTACCTGATGGCTCTCCGGCTTCCCCTGCCTCAGGCCGGGCATCCCATATGTCACCCCGTTCAAACCGCACCTTTGCATAGGGAGAAAAGACTGAAATAATATCGTCACAATGCAGAAAACACTTTTCGGACCTGTTTCCGGCCCCGAATCCAAGTGCGGCGATAATGCTGCCTTCTTCTGTCCATTGAAGGTTCTTATGATTTTTCTGATTAAAGATCAAGACGATCCCCTTTTTTTTCTCTTCTTCCGTAAAACCCCTTTTCCCGATCACGGTCTTATCGGAATGCCTGACGATGATATATGCATGCCCGTAGTCATTCAATAAGTCGTTGAATAAGCTTCGAAGGTATTTGACCTGATTTTTCATGTCGTCATATCTTAAACCAAATCCGGGGCATTAAACAAAATTTTTGCCAAGTGGGGGGGGAGGGGCCTCCGGGGGAGGAGACCCCTCGTGGGAGGGAAAACCTATAATTCCTTTTGAGGTTGTTCGGATGTCTTTCTCAAAAATGTCGGCAGATCAATATGCTCTTCGTACGACATGATATCCGTCGTTACCACATCGACATCGTACG
This sequence comes from uncultured Nitrospiraceae bacterium, assembly GCA_963718855.1. Classification (GTDB taxonomy): domain Bacteria; phylum Nitrospirota; class Thermodesulfovibrionia; order Thermodesulfovibrionales; family SM23-35; genus CAVRAA01. The sequence continues at coordinate 314,232 of CAVRAA010000013.1, forward strand.
ACCTCAGATTCTTCGACAATACTCTCTCGGACCCTCTCAAATTCACCGACTGCTTGATCGGAGTCCATTTTTTTATCTGCGGAAGGTCCACCTTCTCTTTCTGATCATTGAACCCCGTTGCAATGACGGTCACCCGGACTTCATCACCGATGTCAGGATCGATCACTGCCCCAAATATGAGGTGAACATCTTCATGGGCGGAATCGTAGATATAGGAAGCGGCTTCCTGAATCCCATTGAGTGAGAGTTCAAGTCCGCCCGTAATATTGACCAGTATGCCCTTTGCGCCCTCAATGGACGATTCTTCGAGCAGCGGATTGGATATCGCCTTCTTTGCGGCATCAATAGGACCGGTTTCACCATTGCCCACGCCGGACCCCATAACACCGCGGCCTTTATCCTGTATGATTGTCTTCACATCAGCAAAGTCAACATTGATAAGGCCCGGAATCAGGATGATATCCGATATGCCCTGTACCGCCTGCTTCAGGACATCGTTCGCCACTGCAAAAGACTTCAGAAGCGGGGCACCCTTCTCGACCACAAGACCTATCTTGTCGTTCGGAATGACAATCATGGTATCAACATTCTGCTTGAGTTCTTTTATCCCTTCTTCTGCATTTGAGTACCGGACCTTTCCTTCGTAAAAAAACGGTTTGGTGATGACCGCAACCGTAATGGCGCCGAGTTCTTTTGCGATCCCGGCGATCACAGGCCCTGCTCCCGTACCGGTTCCTCCGCCCATGCCCGCGGTGATGAATACCATATCAGCGCCTTCAAGGTATTCGGCGATCAGGGCAGCGTCCTCAAGAGCAGCCTCTTTGCCGATATGGGGATTTGACCCCGCCCCAAGCCCTCTGGTGAGGTTCCCGCCGATCTGGACTTTCACGGGCGCCAGGGAGGTTTCCAATGCCTGCATATCAGTATTAACAGCGATAAATTCCACTCCATGGAGGTTCGTTGCGATCATGGTGTTGATGGCGTTTCCCCCGGCCCCTCCGACACCGACTACCTTAATCCTTGCTGTCTGACTTCTCACTTCTTCGATTTCAAACATATCGTTCCCTCCTTGTTATATAAATATTCCTTTCACCCAATCCTTCATCTTCCCGAATACTCCTGTACCCATATCAGGGCTAAACTCTTTATCCGCATCTGCATGATAGCCGTAGAAGACAAGGCCTGCCCCCGTAGCAAACATTGGATTATCTGCAATCTCCCTGCATCCTTTTATCTGTCTGGGGAATCCTATCCTGACAGGGAGTCCGAGGACGTCTTCTGCCACTATGTCAAACCCTGTAAGGAGAGAGCCGCCGCCGGTAAGAACAACTCCTGTGGATGCAATATCGTACCCACGGCAGGCCTGAAGTTCCTTTTTAATCAGATCCATCAATTCCTCGGTTCTCGGTTGAAGGATATCCGCTATCTGTCTGCGCAGTATCTTCCTCTCCCGCCCTTCCCGAATAATCTCTATTTCTTCGGCCTCGCTGGTCATGTCCGAAAGTGCGGTACCGAAACCCTTTTTCACGCGTTCGGCCTCGGTCACGGAAACCTTCAGCCCGATAGCGATATCATTGGTAAAGTGGTTCCCGCCTACCGAAATCACCGAAGAATGTCTCAACCATCCGTCTTTATAGAGAATAATGTCTGTTGTCCCGCCGCCTACGTCGACAATAGCGACACCAAGTTCTTTCTCGTCATTGGTGAGGATCGCTTCTGCTGAAGCGATCGGTTCAAAGATGATATCGATCACTTCAATTCCGCATTTCTCACAGCAACTGAGGAGATTCTGCAGAGAGGTGGCTGCGCCTGTCAGAATATAAACGTTCGCTTCGAGCCTTCCCCCGATCATTCCGATGGGGTTTCTGATGCTGTTCTGCCCGTCCAGGGTGTACCCTGCCGGAATCACATGGAGGACTTCCCGGTCGAGCGGCACATAGACAGCCTTCGCAGAATCGATCACGCGTTCTATATCGACTGCGCTTACTTCTTTTCCCCGCACCCCTGCAGCGCCGTAACTATGGAAACCCTTGATATGGGCGCCTGAAATACCGGCATAGACCGCTTTAATCTCGACCCCTGTGGAAGTCTCTGCCGCATGCACGGCGCTCTTTATCGATGCGACAGTCGCCTCGGCATCCACGATCATACCTTTCCTCAACCCTATCGAGTTGGATGTGCTCACACCGCGGAATTGCAGCCCGCCGTTGCCCACCTCTCCGACAACAGCACAAATCTTGGTTGTTCCAACATCGAGGCCGACAATGATATCGCCCTTTTTCATTGATCACTCTTCCCGGTCAGGGGTTTCACGATCGCTTTGTGTTCAAATCTGAGATCAATATAATCAACGGGGAGAGCCATATTTTTTATGTCTTCTTCCAGTCGGATGAGACGATCGAGTTTTTCTTCGTAACCGCCCGTGCCGATCTTCACGTGTGTGCCGTCGACGATCATGGCAAGTTCATGCGGCTTATGGGCTATGATCTCGATACGGTCTCTCTCCGATGAAAAGCCTTTTTTCATCATTAGTTTTGCAAGAGTGAGGGCCTCCGCCAACCCCTCCCTTTCCTTATATGGATCAGCCGTTATGACGGGGAGAAAGGGCACAGAAGCGTCCTGCAACTCTTCAAGGAGATCTCCTTCTTCATCGACAAGGAAAAGGTGTCCGCTCATATCAAGGAGAGCGAACGGCTCCGCTTCCTCTATTTCCAACACTACGGTCTCAGGAAATTCTTTCCGCACATTCACAGACCGGATCCATGGGGACTGAAGCAGATGTTGTCCGACCTTTGTGCTTGATACCATCAGAAGGCTTTCGCCGGAACGGATGCCGATAAAGGACTTCAGCTCATCGTCAGTCAGGTGTCTGTTTCCCCTGAATGCAATATGCTGAATGGGCATGAGTGAGGGGAATGGGTGCATGGCAAGATATCCGTATGTCCCCGCTGCCGCTGAAACGACACAGAGAATGACAGCGGTTTTCCAGACAATGCCGAAGACGAATGCGCGCCTGCCTCTCTTCACTCTATTTACTTTCATCGAGAACCTCTTTGATGATCTCCTCGATCAGTGGTAAAAAATCGAACCCCGCGAGCTTCGCTATCTTGGGGAGCAGACTCGTCTCGGTCATTCCCGGGATCGTATTCACTTCGAGCACATAAGGCTTTCCGTGGGCATCAATCCTGAGGTCAACCCGTGCAGCGCCTGCACACCCCAGGGCTGTGTGCGCGGACAGCGCGGTTTCCTTTGCCTTTTCATAAACCCCTTTATCAAGCTCGGGGGGAGAATATACTCGGTCAGCCCTGCAGTGTACTTCGCCTCATAACTGTAAAACCCGCCTGCTGGTCTGACTTCGACCCCGCCCAATGCCTTTCCGTTCAGTATGCCGATATGGATTTCTTTCCCGTCTATGAAAGGTTCGACAATAAGCCGTGAGCCGAACGAAAAAGCCTTGTCCATGGCCTTTCCGAAATCACTTTTCCCCCGAACAATGGCCACGCCGATACTCGATCCCTCAGCCGCCGGTTTAACCACACAGGGAAACCCCACGGTCGTTTCTGCTATCCGCTGCCCTTTTCTGAACACTTCAAACGGGGGCACGGGAACATTGTGGTAGAGAAAAACCTTCTTCGATGCCTCTTTGTCCATGGCCAATGCGGATGCGAGCACTCCTGATCCGGTATAGGGAATCCCCAACACTTCAAGCATTCCCTGAATCGAGCCGTCTTCGCCATACCCGCCGTGAAGCGCAAGGAATGCTATTTCGATCCGCTCCGCTGCCAGTGCGTTGCAGATATCGCTGCCGACATCTATGGCGACTGCATTATATCCTGCAGTTTTTAGCGCATTATGGACCGCTGTTCCGCTCTTTAGTGAGACTTCTCTCTCTGCGGAAGTACCACCCATTAACACGCCAATCCGTTTATCCGTTAACACTGGCCCTCCCGACTATCTTTATCTCCGGTTCAAGCGTCACCCCGAATTTTTCGTTTACTTTCCTGGCAACTTCTTCCATGAGCCGCAGGAAATCAGATGCGCTTGCGTTCCCTGTATTGATAAAAAAATTGGCATGTACGGCACTCACCTCGGCGTCCCCTATCCTCAACCTCTTGCAGCCGGCTTCATCAATCATTTTTCCGGCAGCAACTCCGGAAGAGTTTTTAAACACGCATCCCGCAGATGGTTCCCATAGCGGCTGCTGTACACGTTTTTCCGACAAAAACTGTCCGGTCTTTGCGGTAACGTCCTCTTTTGTATATATCCCCAGTTTTATCTCAGCGTTAAGGAAGAATGTGTCCGGCGGGACCGCCGATCGTCTGTATCCGAATTGAAGCCCTTCAGCGTTGATTCGTTCGACCCTTCCCGATCCATCCATCATCTCAATGGAAACGAGGACATCCTTCATTTCGTAGCCGAAGGAACCTGAATTGCCGCAGACTGCTCCGCCGACAGTTCCCGGAATCCCTGCAAGCCCCTCAATCCCCGTATAACCGTTTTCCGTCGCATAGTGCACAAGGCTCTGCAGAGGAGTTCCTGCCTCAACAACGAGGGAGACATTTGTTTCATTTCTGTGTAATACGCCAATCCTCCTGAAAGACCGAAGGGATACTACGCAGCCTTCTATCCCCCCATCATTTACTAACATATTCGTTCCGCCGCCGATGGGGAAAACAGGGACCCCGCCCTTCTTCAGGGTTCTGTGCAGATCAGTCAGGGAAGTCATATCCTGAGGAACTGCAAAGATATCCGCAGGCCCTCCGATCCTCAGCGATGTATGGTTCTTCATCGGCTCCATGAAGAGGGCCTCACCCTTAAAGTCTTTGGGAATACTGCTGCTCAATTCCTGACTTCTCATGTTTTCTCTTGTGCCCTCAATGTTTCAAGAATGGTATCGCCTGCCTTCCAGACATTCCCTGCGCCGAGGGTAAGGACAATATCCCCCTTTTGCACTGCTGCAATAATGTATTGGGTCGCCTCGCCGCTGTCTTTTTTGAAAAACGCATTCTTGTGGCCGGTGTTCCTGATCTTATCGAGAAGTGTCTCTGCAGTAACCCCCTCAATCGGCTGTTCTCCTGCCGGGTAAATATCGAGCACTACCAGCATATCGGCATCACTGAATGCCCCGGAGAAGTCATCGATCAGGTCTTTTGTCCTCGTATAACGGTGCGGCTGAAAAAGGACGATAAGTCTCCCCTCCTTCTGCTCCCCGTTTTCTGAAAGCTGATGTCTGATCTGAAGACCCTCTTTCAGCGCCTTCAGCGTTGCCCTGATCTCCGTCGGATGATGCCCGTAATCGTCGAAGATCAGCACACCCTCCGCCTCCCCCTTCAACTCAATTCTTCTCTGTATCCCGCTGAATTCGCGAAGAGCGTCCTTGATGATCCGGACATCGATTTTCAGAATTAACGCCACCCCTATGGCCGCAAGGCAGTTAAGAAGGTTGTGCGTTCCGGGAGCGGGGAGGTCGAATGTGCCGATATTTTTACCTTTATAGATCGCGTTAAAGCTGACCGAAAGAAATCCCCTTTGGATAGTATCTGCGTACAATTGGGCTTCCGGCGTCAGACCATAGGCGAGGTAGCGTCTGTGAACAGACGGCAGGAGTTCCCGCAGTTGCTCATTTTCGATGCATACGACTGCTGTGCCATAAAAAGGCACTTTATTGATAAACGAAAGAAATGCCTCTTTCAATGCTTCTATTGTCTTGAAAAAATCCATATGTTCTCTGTCGATATTCGTGACTACCGCGATCGTGGGAGAGAGTTTCAGGAAAGAGCCGTCGCTCTCGTCTGCCTCTGCGACAAGAAATGCACCCTGGCCGAGACGTGCATTCGCTCCCGTTGCCTTCAGCCTTCCGCCGATGACAATGGTGGGATCGAGACCCGCGCGGGCAAAGATCGCAGATATCAGGGACGTTGTTGTCGTCTTCCCGTGCGCCCCTGCAACGAGCACCCCGTACTTCAGTCGCGCAAGTTCTGCAAGCATTTCAGCGCGGGGAATTACAGGGACAGACTTTTTCCCCGCTTCGATCACTTCAGGATTGTCAGGAGAAACTGCAGAGGAGATAACGAGCACATGCGCGTCGTCGACATGTTCCGCTCTGTGCCCGATATATACCTTGACGCCTAAATTCCTCAGGCGCGATGTTGTCTCGGATTCCTTCATATCAGAGCCGGTGACCTCATATCCGAGGTTATGGAGCACCTCTGCAATCCCCGACATTCCTATGCCGCCGATCCCGACAAAATGAATAATCCGGTATCGCTCAAACACCGGTGAGTTCTCCTTTCTGATGGCTGCTGGTTGGTGCTTGCTTCGTAAGGCTCAAAGCGATATCCGCAATCCGCGAACTCGCCTCCGGTCTTCCGACAGCCATGCCGCTTCTCTGCATCCCCGCCCTTACCGACTCATTTGCGTATAATTCCCGGATGGTATTGGCAAGGATTTCTCCGCTGAGTTCCCTGTCGGGGATCATCCTTGCCGCGCCTATTTCCAGGAGTTTTCTTGCATTGACTTCCTGGTGATCTCCTGCAGCATGGGGATAAGGGACCAAGAGGGCAGGTTTTCCCAACGCGGTCAATTCCGCAAGGGTCGTGGCTCCCGCCCTCGATATGACGATGTCGGCGACGGCATATGCCTCACCCATCTGATAAATAAACGGGGTTATCGTCCCTTTAAAACCCTCTTTCCTGTAAGCATCCCGAATGGCTTCGTAATCCTTCAGGCCCGTCTGATGGAGAAATTGGATCGCATCTTTCAGGTCGCGCAGATACTGAAGAGCATCGACTAACGCCCTGTTGATGCTCTTTGCTCCCGCACTTCCGCCGAATGCAAAGATCGTAAATAATCCTTTTTCCAGAGAGAAAAGCCGGTACGCAGATTCACTGTTTCCCCTGAGGACATTCATTCTCACCGGGTTCCCCGTGAGAAATGTTTTTGCTCTCGGGAAAACCGAGAGGCTTTCCTGGTATGTAATGCAGATGCTGTTGACGATTTTTCCAAGAATCTTATTCGTAAATCCGGGGACCGCATTCTGTTCAAGAATCATGGTCGGCACCGACATGAAATACGCGACAACGGTGATCACCCCCGATGCATACCCTCCGACACCGATCACGATATCAGGCCTCACGGATTTGATAATCCGGTACGAATCCCCTATCGACAGCAATACTTTCACCATAGCCCGTATCTTCTTTTTCAGCGATACCCCCATCAGGCCTTCCGCCCTTAAAAACTTTATCTGATATCCTTCCCTCGGCACTACCCGTGCTTCTATGCCCTGTTCGGTCCCTGCAAATACGACCTCTGTTGACGCATCCCTGTTCCTCAACTCTTCAGCAACCGCCAGGCCGGGGAAAATATGTCCGCCTGTGCCTCCTCCTGCAATGATCACCCTCATCTTACAACTGCGAAGTCTGCCGTGAATCACGCGCGACAGAGTCCCTGATTCGCCATTTGACCGGTTCTCTTCTCATCCTCGCTTTTCTCTTGATCAGCAGATCATGGGTGCGCGGGGCAACTGCACTGTCAGCGCCCTTTGAAATATTGAGAAGTATGCCGACAGCGGACATATTGACGAGGAGGGAAGATCCCCCATAACTGATAAACGGCAAGGGCAGTCCCTTTGTCGGCACAAGACCGGTCGCAACCGAGAAGTTTATGAGCGCCTGCAACGATATCATCATCGAAAGCCCTATCGCCAGGTAATGCACAAATCTGTCCTTTGTCCTGTTTGCGATCTCAATACCCCTCAAAAAAAGAACAAGGAAAAGGGCGATCACTGCAACAACCCCTATGAAACCGAACTCCTCGCCGATGATCGAAAAAATAAAATCCGTATGTGACTCGGGAAGGTAGGACAATTTTTGTATTGAGCTGCCGAGCCCCACCCCTGTCAGACCGCCGCTGCCCAGAGCGATAAATGACTGGATGAGCTGGAATCCACTCTTCTGGGCATCATCCCACGGATTGAGAAACGAGGTAATTCTCCTGAGACGATAGGGCTCCATTGCCAGCATGATAACAACGGGGACGGCGAATACTGAAAGGGAGGCAAGGTATCTGAGCCGTGTACCCGAAAGAAAAAGCATTGCGAAGGTAAGGACCGCTAGACTCATTGCAGCCCCGAAGTCAGGCTGTTTGAGAATCGCCGCCTGAAAGACGAGCATTATGAGAATTGGCTTTATGAACGATGGGAAACTGTCTGTCCGGTAATCAGGCAACGACAAATACCGGGCGAGAAATATCACCATGGAAAGTTTTACCAACTCAGAGGGCTGAAACGTTGATGGCCAAAGTTGTATCCATCTCCTTGCCCCTCCTGCAGATACGCCGATGCCCGGCAGAAAAACGAGGACCAGGAGTACAAGCGACAGTATCAGCAAAGGACCAGCCGCTCTTTTGAGAAAAGAAAGCTCCAATTTGAAGCTAAAAAACAGGAAGATAAATCCTATGAGGATCGTAAACATATGTCTCTTGAAATAGAAGAATTCGGTGACCCCTTTTTTTGCATAACCAGGAGTTATGACCGATGTGCAACTATAGATCATGAGGGCCCCAAACCCGGTCAGGAGTAGTGTCACGAGGAGCATCCATTTGTCATATTTCCCCATTACGCCATCTCCTTCACTAACTTCTTGAACGTTCTTCCCCTGTCTTCAAAATTCAGGAACATATCAAAACTCGCACAGGCGGGAGAGAGCAGGACAATGTCTCCTTTTTCGGCAACTCGCCGCGCCGCTTCAACGGCGTCTCTGAAGTCTGCGGCCATAATCGTTTCCGTGACATCTCCAAAGGCTTTCCGCATTTTCTCAGATGCCTCTCCGATTAACACTGCCGTCTTCACACGCTCTTTTATCAAATGCCGCAAGACAGTAAAATCTCCTGCTTTGTCACGTCCGCCGGCGATGAGGATAATCGGCACTGAAAAGCTCTCGATTGATTTCATGACGGCGCCGACATTCGTCCCCTTTGAATCGTTGAAATAGCTCACCCCGTTCAAGTCCCTGACAAACTCAAGTCTGTGTTCAAGCCCGGGGAATTCCCTCAGCGCATCTATGACCGCCCAGGCAGGGCAGCCTGCAAGGAGAGCCATGGCTGAAGCAGCCATGGCATTCTCCAGGTTATGGACTCCTTTGATTTTTATCTCTTCGGCACGCAGAAGGGGAAAGGGATAAGGGAAAAGGGACAAGGCCGGAATAGCAGAGTAAATGGTCCCTTCCTTATAATAGAGCCCTTCAACTTCCTGTTTGCGGCTGAAGTAGTAGATTTCCGGTTTTTCACTTTTCACGTTCAATTTTTCACTTGTAACTTTCATTGTCCCGGGATCATCCCGATTCAGAATAAGGAAATCGTCCTTCTTCTGGTTTTCGAATATCCTTGCTTTTGCGTTTCCGTATTCTTCGATCGTGTGGTATCTGTCGAGGTGGTCCGGGGTGATATTGATGACTGCGGCCCCCCTCGGCCTGAAGTCCTTTATCGACTCAAGCTGAAAGCTCGATAGTTCTGCAACAATATAATCGAGGTCAGACGCGCCACCGTGTGCCCTGTGTTTCACAATCTCCTCGGTCAGCGCATTGCCGATATTCCCTCCGAGGATCGTCCTGAATCCGCCTCTTTTCATCATGTGGTCAAGCAATGCGGTTGTTGTCGATTTTCCATTTGCTCCGGTTATCGCAAGAAATCCCCCTTTGCTCCCTGTAATCAAACGAGAACCGGCGGGCTTGCCCGCACCATACACTGCGGCCTGATAGGCGAGTTCAAGTTCGCCTATCACCGGAATACCGTTGGCCTTCGCAGAGGAAAGAGGGCCGATATCCAGAGGAACACCTGGACTGACAACCAACATGTCAGCGTGAAGAAATATCTCTGCCGGATGCGTTCCCAGCACGCGCCTGACATCAGGATTGAGTTGCTGAACATACTCCTGGAGCATCTCTTCCGGTTTTATGTCGGTCACCGTGACCTGCGCCCCGAGTTCGGCAAGCAGGTTTGCAGCGCCTACACCGCTTCTCGCAAGCCCGACCACCGTCACTTTTTTATCCTTTATTCCGTTCAAGCGCCTCTTTCTTTGCAACCCGGCAGTTCTTCTTTCCAGCCTTCCGCTTGGCGTGCAGGGTCTTCTTCCCTTTTTTCTTCGCCGTTAATACTGTTTTCTTCTTTCCCGATTTCTTTGCCAGGTACTTTTTCTGTTTCTTCGACTTCTTTGCCATATACTTTTTTGCTTTTGACTTTGATTTCAGGTGTTTGCCTGACATCTTTGTCTTCTTTTTGTGAAACGTCTTGCTCTCCTCCCATTGCATACTGTCTGCCTTTGCGAGGTAGATGACAGGCTCTTCATTGTTTTCTATCGCATAAAATCCGCGTGTAATCAGGCTGGCCGACTCCTTCCAGAGGTCCTCCCTGCTTGGACTCCCAAGGATCGTCACGATAACCGTGTCCTGCCTGCGTTCGGCAGCACAGACAAAACAGTGTCGTGCCTTCCTCGTATATCCTGTCTTCCCTCCGACAAGGTCATCTTCAGACCATAGGAGTTTGTTCGTGTTTCTGAGGAAGATGGCCTTGCCCCGCTCGGTGGAAATTTCCGAAACTTTCGTCCCGATGATCTCCCGCAGCTTCGAATAACGGAGCGCATATCCCATGATCTTCGACAGGTCGGATGCGGTCGTGTATTGTCCCGCTCCCGGAAGCCCGTTCGCATTAATAAATCGGGTATCGTATGCGCCGATCGCCACGGCCTTCCTGTTCATGAGTTCAACGAACCGGGACTCAGAACCGGCAACTTCCTCGGCAAGGGCGACAGCGGCGTCGTTTGCTGAACTGATGAGGGCGGCGTTCAGCAGTTCCTCAACCGTAACTTTGTCGCCTTCTTTAAACCCGGCCTTATGAGGGGGTGTACGTGAGGCGTTCCTGCTGATGGTCACGATATCGTGAATTTCGGCACGCTCGATCGCCACAATAGCGGTCATCAATTTTGTCGTGCTTGCAGGAGGACACTTCAGGTCGGGATTTTTTGCATAAAGGATCGCCCCTGTCGATGCATCCATTACTACTGCAGCCCGGGAATGGATATCATCCGCAAAAGAAGTTGAAAGTGAAAAGTGAAAAGTGAAAAGTGAAAACAAAAGGATTAATGACAGATATCTCTCAGAAACTTTCAACTTTGAACTTTCAACTTTGAACTTTTTTCTCATGATCACCTCACTTTTAATGTTGCAAGACTCAATAATGCAAGAAATATGCCGATAATCCAGAACCGGACAATCACTCTCGGTTCAGGCCATCCCTTTAATTCAAAGTGGTGATGGATCGGCGCCATCTTGAAAATCCGTTTGCCGGTAAGTTTAAACGAGGCGACCTGGAGCATTACAGAGATCGTCTCGATTACAAAAATACCCCCCACAATCGCAAGGACAATCTCATGTTTCGTGATCACGGCGAGAGTGCCGAGCGCACCGCCCAGTCCGAGCGAACCCACATCGCCCATAAAAACATCCGCCGGATACGCGTTATACCAGAGGAATCCGAGAGAGGCGCCAAACATCGCTCCGCAGAACACGGTCAGTTCTCCGGTGCCGGGAAGGTACAGCACCTGCAGGTATTGCGCGAGTCCTTTATGTCCTGACAGATAGACAAGGACGCCGTTGGCGAGTACTGCAACAGCAACAAGCCCTATAGCGAGCCCGTCGATGCCGTCCGTCAGGTTGACCGCATTGGACGAACCTACCATCACTATTACCGAGAATGGGATATAGAAAACCCCGAGATCAAAAAGCCATCTCTTGAAAAAGGGTACGCTCAAAACATCCGTGTATGGATCTTTCGGATTAATATAGAGAAATATACCGATTACGAGGGCAAGCACTATCTGCAGTCCGAATTTCTGATACGCCCTGAGCCCCTTATGACTTTTCCTTGCGATCTTCAGATAATCATCGATAAACCCGATCGCTCCAAACCCCACAAGTGAGACGATCATTGTCCAGATATACATATTTTTGAGGTCTCCCCACATCAGGACCGAGAGAAGGATGCAGAGGATGATAAGAAGCCCTCCCATGGTCGGCGTTCCTGCCTTGCCGATATGGGCCTTTGGCCCGTCATCCCGTATCTGCTGGGTCAGGCTTAGTCTCCTCAGTTTTCCTATTATCCATGGCCCCAGGATGAGTGAAAGAACCATGGCGGTAAGAATTGCAAGAGAGGTCCTGAACGTTATGTATCTGAACACATTCAGCGGTGAAAACCATTCATGCATACTATAGATCAGACTGTATAACATTATGCCTCCAGGACCTTTTCCATCTGCATGCCTCTCGATCCTTTTATCAAAACAGTATCGGCTTTTTTCCAAATGTCCCTCAGGATCTCGCCTGCTTCCCTGGAGGTCTTCACCATATATGCGGTCCCGCGATACTCAGAAGCCGCAAATGCCATGAGAGGTCCGACAGCGATAAAAATATCAACCGGGATCCCGGATAGGATCCTGCCGATTTTCCTGTGTGCTTCCTCCCCATAGGATCCGAGTTCCAGCATATCTCCCAGAACAGCGATGCTCCTTCCATGCTTTCTCCTGGCAAGCTCTTTCACCGCTTCTTCCATCGACGCAGGGTTCGCATTATAGGCATCGCTGATAACGGTTATGCCGTCTATTTCCCTGAATTCAAGCCTCATCGGAACCCCGGGAAATGAATCGACAGCTTCCTTTATGTCAAGGACATCGACGGCAAAGAGCGCGCCGACCGAAACAGCTGCAAGGATGTTGTAGATATTGAATATCCCCGATATCCTCGGGGTCACCCTGATGGAGCGGCCTTCACCGGCATGGATCATGAAACTCGATCCTTTTTCACGGAGTTATATCCCGTCGGCCGAGATATCGGCAGGGTTGTTTATGCCGTATCTGACTATCATTCCCTTGAACCCCGATTGTTGAATCCCTTCCATAAGAAAAAGGTCATCAGCATTGACGATCACGGTCTTCACGTGTTCAAGAATCTCAAGCTTTGTTTTTCTCGTTGTCTCAAGGGTTCCGAAATCCTTCAAGATGTGCCTGCCCGATATTCGTTACGACTCCCGCATGTCGGTACGGCAATATCGCATAATCGGCGTATTTCGCCTTGCGCGCTCGCTCCCATCTCGAGAACGACAACCTCGTCGTCCTCGTTTATCCGTGTCAGACTCAAAGGGAGCCCTATGTGGTTATTGAAATTCCCCGTGTTTCTTGCTGCCTTGTACCGGGTGCTGAGAATCTCGTATGCGAGCTCTTTCGTTGTGGTCTTCCCGTTGGATCCCGTCACCGCGACAACAGGGATATCCCGTTGTGTCCGGATGTAATGCGCAATATCCTGCAACGCCTTCAGGGTATCGTCCACCTGGATCAGGGTCTTCCCCTCTCTGGCCTCGCTTAACCGGCTTACTAAAGCACCCTGTCCTTTGGCCAATGCATCTGTGAGAAATGTATGTCCGTCAGATCTGTTGCCAGTCAGCGGAATGAACAACTCACCCTCGCGGATCGTCCGCGAATCAATGGACACCCCGGTAAAGGGGTTCCCATCACTGCAGATAATCCTGCCGCCGGTCGCTGTTACGACATCCTCTATGTTCAAAAGCGCCATATGTTTTTTGTCAATATATCCCGCATCAATCATTTCGTGTGGTGGATTCCTAATCTCTCCTGTAGTCGTTCTTTCAGAACTTCTCTGTCGTCAAAAACATGCCTCACCCCGCGAATCTCCTGATAGGTCTCGTGCCCCTTACCTGCAATAAGCACGATATCTCCGTCATCGGCCATATCGACCGCCTTCCTGATCGCTTCTTTCCTGTCAGGTTCAATACAATAGTTCGGTTCCCCCGCTCCTTCTTCGATCTCTCTGATAATTGCCGCCGGGTCCTCAGACCTCGGATTATCCGAGGTAATGATCACAACATCGCTGAGTCTTGTTGCAATAGCACCCATCCCCGGCCGTTTGCCGCGGTCCCTGTCTCCCCCGCATCCGAATACGGTGATAATACGGCGTTCTTTGTTCTTTGTTCTTCGTTCTTTGTTCTGTGCGAGAATTTCCCGCGCAGTCGAGATCAGCCTTTCAAGGGCATCCTCTGTGTGGGCATAATCAACAATACAGAGAAATGACTGCCCGGCCTGTACCTTTTCGAACCTGCCCGGAACAGTTTTCGCTTTTTCTATGCCCCTGAGAATAACTTCCCACGGCACCCCGAGAGATAACGCTGCGCCGGCTGCCGACACTATATTGTAGACATTCGGCACCCCCACGAGCGGAGAAGAGACGCCATAGCGCTTTCCTTCGAACGAGAACACAAACCGTAATCCGTCAAATGTGTTATTGATATCGCGTGCTGTAATATCGGCCTCAGAAGCAATGCCGAATGTCAGGCATCGCCTGAATCCATCGCTCTTCAGTCTTGAAGCCAGCCTTTTTCCATACTGATCGTCGATATTGATAACAGCAGTCCCGTCCCGCACAAGGAGTTCGCTGAACAGACGCTGTTTCGCCATATAATACTCTTCCATCGTCTTGTGAAAATCCAGATGATCACGCGTAAGGTTCGTAAATACCGCTGTCTGAAAGACCGCCCCGTCCACCCTGTATTGCGCAAGCGCATGAGATGAAATCTCCGACACAACGATCGTGCAGCCGGACACAAGCATTGTATGAAGCAGAGATTGAAACTCGGGTGATTCCGGAGTTGTGTGGAGCGCAGAATAGAGCTTTTCTTTTATTATATAATGAATGGTACCGATTAATCCTGCGGTATGCCCATGTGCTTCGAGGATCGACTTCAGGATATACGACGACGTCGTCTTTCCGTTCGTGCCGGTGATGCCTATCAATGTTAAATGCTCAGAAGGTCTTTGGTAGAAATTATTCGAAATACACGCCAATGCCTTCCTGCTGTTTTTCACACGAATAAAACAGGGCAAAGGATCCGTTCCCCTTTCCCCCATGCCGCACGCGGCATCCGGAAGTTCATGCACTACCGCAACGGCGCCCTTCCCGAGAACATCCCTGATGAAACGATGACCGTCGTGCTTCTCCCCCCGTATGGCAACATAGAGATCTCCGTTCTTAACATTCCGCGAATCATACGAAACTCCCGATATGTCCCTGTCCTCACAAGAAATTTTATCCAGGGAGCGCTCAGACATCTCACAGCCGTTCAATAGTTGTTTCAGCATCATTGCATTACCAGCAGTGCATTCCGCTGCGGTATATCTTCCCGGGGGACATCAAGGTACGACAATGCCTTATCGGCAATATCCCTGAAAACGGGAGCAGCCACCACGCCGCCGTAAATCTGGCCTTTCGGTTCATACACCACGACGATAATCGCGAGTTTCGGGTCGTCAGCAGGGACAAAGCCGACAAATGAACTGACATACTTTTCCTTTGAATACCGCTTTGTCAGCGGGTTTATCATCTGGGCTGTCCCTGTCTTGCCCGCAACCTCATTGCCGTTCACAGAGGCACTCTGCCCGGTTCCCCCCTCTTCAACGACGCTCTTCAGGATATCCGTAAATAGCTCCGCGGTTCTTGCGGAGAGAACCCGCTTCTTCTCCTCATTCCTGAATGAGATGAGCGTCTGGCCGTCCGGCGATATGACCTCTGATACCACATGAGGTCTTACGAGAAATCCTCCGTTTGCAATCGCTGCATAGGCCCTCAGCACCTGCAGGGGTGTAACCGCCACTTCCTGCCCGATCGGAATGGCTCCAATCGATGTGCCCGACCATTTCTCAGGCGGCACCATCCAGCCGGAAACCTCCCCGGGCAGATCGATGCCTGACTTCTCGCCAAATCCCAGTAATTTTGCGTATTGATAAATCCGTTCTTTCCCGAGTTTCATCCCGACCATAATCGAACCGACATTCGAAGACTTCTGGATCACCTCCTGAAATGACAGCACGCCGTATTTATGGACATCGCGGATTGTCTTTCCACCTGCATTAATCCCGCCCCTGCTGACATCAAAGAGCGAGTTCGGCCTGACGATCTTTTCCTCGAGTGAACCGGCCCCTATAACGATCTTGAAGGTTGAGCCGGGCTCGTAGCAATCAGTGATCGCCCTGTTTCTCCTCTCGGAATTTGACGCGCTTCCCGGCCTGTTGGGGTCATACGACGGCCTGTTGGCGAGAGCGAGGACTTCGCCGGTAAAGGGATCCATCACGATTACCGATGCTGCAGCAGCCCTCCATTGCACCATGGCCCTGTCAAGTTCTTTTTCGGCAATATGCTGGATGACCTCATCGATGGTAAGGACGACATTATTGCCTTTCGCCTCTGTATTCACTCCTGAGGAGAGTGTTCTGCCGCTCGCATCCCTTCCAAGAAAAATCTTTCCGCCTGCAGTCTTGAGATACTTGTCGTACTGCAGTTCAATGCCTTCCAGCGCCTGGTTATCTATTCCTACAAAACCGAGGATGTGTGAGGCAAGCTCTCCTTTTGGATAATATCTTTTTGCCTCTGGCCGAAGGCCTAAACCTTTTATGTGGAGTGCCCGTATCTTTTCAGCGGTCTCGGGTTCTATCTTGCGCTCTATCCAGGCAAACCTTCCCGCTTCCGGGATCTTCGAAAGGATCACCCGTGCTTCCTTGTCGACCACCAGCGCGAGTTTCTTGATATCTTCATTCGTGAGGTTGAGGCTCTCAGGGTCCCCATAGAGAGATTCGAGTTCAAGATTCAGGGCGATTTCTCTTCCCAGCCTGTCAAATATAATCCCCCGTCTCGCCTGGATGTCTTCGACTTTTACATGCTGCTGCTTCGCTCTTTCTGCAAGCCGTTTGTGGTTAATGATCATCAAATCAGTAAGACGCAGAAATACCATGACAAAACTGAAGATTATAGCGGTATGAAGAATGATCTCCCTTTTTTTATTCAACCCCCCGCTCCCCTCTTTACGGTCCGGCCAACTGTTATTTCTCCAGAGAAGCCTTATACGGCGCGTAGTCCTTCTGCCTGCTCAGATGTACCACCTTAAGCCTGTCAGGAAGAATAAACCCCTCTTTTCCGTTGAAATCCCCCTCAAATTTCGCAAAAGAGAGCAGGCTTGTTTTTTCCGCAAGCAGCATCTTCCTCTCCTTCAAATAGGTCATCTTCTTATGTTCGAGCTCACTCACACAATATTCCAGCCTCAGAAAGCCGGACCGGAGATAGACGAGACTGAATACTCCGACGACGATCAGACATATGAGGAGCGGTTTAATGGCGAACGACAAAATGGCAAACGGCTTTTCCCGCATCATATTTTCTCCGCTGCTCTCAGTTTGGCACTCCTGGAAGAAGGGTTCCCCCTGCGCTCTTCAGGAGACGCCGTCACCGGTTTCTTTGTGAGTATCCTGAGCTGTCCGCTTTTTGAATGCTCTGCGATGAACCTTTTCACTATTCTGTCCTCCAGTGAATGGTATGCAATGACACACAGCCTTCCGCCTTTTTTAAGAAGCCGCAAGGCCGCCTGCAATCCGGCCTGCAGCTGTTCGATTTCACTATTCACCGCTATTCTCAGCGCCTGGAAGGTCTTTGTCGCCGGATGGACCCTTCCCCTTCCTCCGTATACTGACTCCACGATCGCCGATAACTCTGAGCAGGTATTGATCTCCTTCTTGTCCCTCTGCCAGGCGATTGCCTTTGCGATCTTTCTCGAAAGGCGCTCTTCCCCGAATTCCCGCATTATTCGTTCCAGTTCCCTTTCCGGGTATCTGTTCACCATTTCCCAGGCAGAGAGCCTCTGTTCCCTGTCCATCCTCATATCAAGACGTTTATCCGAGGTAAAACTGAATCCTCTCTCAAGGTTCTTCAGCTGCATCATCGAGACACCGAGATCAAAGAGAACCCCGTCCACTTCTGCTATGCTTTCATTGAGGAGCAGGTTTTCCATATCAGCAAAGCTCCCTTTTCTTAAAATGACCCGGTTGTCCGAAAGCCTCTCTCCGGCTGCCTTCAGAGCCTCATCGTCTCTGTCAATGCCGATAAGCCTGCCTCCGGCTCCGATCATTGTTATGATATCTCCTGAATGGCCCCCTAACCCGACCGTTGCGTCCACATATACACCGTTCTGCACCGGTGCAAGCAGCTCGATAACCATCTCCCGCAGAACCGGCTGATGGTGAACTGATGATATCAATCACACCCCGCTTCTCATTAGAGTCCATACGATGTAAGTTTATCCTCGATCGCTTTGCGGTCGACCTTTGCTGGATCGAATAAGACATCCCACTCGCTCCTGTCCCACAGTTCAATCCGTTCGATCTGTCCCGCCATCACGACATTCGAATTGATGCTTGCGTCTTCCCTCAGGGCTATGGGGACAAGGATTCTCCCCTGTCTGTCCATCTCGGTTTCGGTGGCGGAGGCAATGACCCTCCTGAGGAAGAAGCGTATCGCCTCATCTGATTTAGGTTTTGTCCGTATCTGCTCCTGGAGTTTATTCCATTCCTCCATCGGATAGATAAAAAGACATTTATCAAATGGCGCGTTCGTAATGTAGAGTTTTGAGCTATAATTACTGGTAATGATCTCTCGGAAAGGAGCAGGGATGATGATTCTCCCCTTCGGATCCACTGTGTAATAATATTTGCCAGAGAAAGATGGCACGTTTCCCTCCACTTCCCTCCACTTCCTACCACATCAATATATAAGGACAAAAGGTGATTGTCAAGAAAAAAATAATAATTTCTACATTATGTGTGGCTATTATTTTATAACTACTACATATAGTTACGTTTCCGGTGGCAGCCTGTTCGTTCACTGGAGTCCTCCGCGGAGAGGAAGATCACCGCAGCAATGAACCTTCTTTCCTGCAGATGTGTTTTTTCCATTGGCCATCATATGCGCTGAAGGATGGTTCTCCTTGAACGTTTTCTGAACATGGGCGGCGCAGAGAACGACGGCTTATTCTCCATTTCACCATTGCAACATCCTCTTTAGAATGACTATCCATGCCGAAAGAATCTGAAATCTCATCCCGGGACAAAACATGAAATGGCATGAGTTTTTCTGCGGCACACTATGCATTTTTGGCTTGACAAAAGGATTTCTTCCTTGATACTGTTATCTCATCCTTATTTATGCTACTAATTAATCTTTCTTACGAAAGGGGGGAAACATAGATGACAAAGGCAGAACTTATCGACAAAATTGCTTCAGGCACAGGGTTAAGCAAGGCAGATGCATCGAGGGCACTGGATTCAACGCTGAATTCCGTCAGAGCGGCATTAAAAAAAGGGCAGAAGGTTACTCTCGTCGGTTTTGGGACCTTCGCAGTTGTAAAAAGAAAATCCAGAAAGGGCCGTAACCCGAGGACCGGCCAGGCTATTACCATTCCTGCAGCCAAGATACCGAAATTCACCGCCGGAAAATCACTGAAAGACGCAGTAAAATAATTCCATCATACAATAAAAAAGGGGCATCACATGTTGCCCCTTTTTTTTATTGCTCTCTACGGGTATGGCAGCAAAAGGAAGTGTGCATTCACGCCTGAGCAAAACTCCTCGCAAACTTCTCCTCATCTTCCCGGGTCTTTAAATGACCCTGGAGTTTTTCTTCAAGGAGTTTCCTGAGGATCTTCGAATAGACCGGGCCAGGGTGTATGCCCATCTTTTGGAGGTCGTCTCCTCTAAGGATCGTCTTCATATGCCGCAGTTCGGTAAGGTAATGAGAGATGACGCGCTGTTTCTTCCTGTCCCGGCTCAGTGCCATCAGAAACAGGACCATCTCGATTGAAAGAGGACCAAGAAGGTGGTAACTTCCGACCGGATCATCGAGAGGGAACTTTCTCAGCATGTTCCGTGCATTGGTTATCCCCTTCATAATCATATCCTT
Source organism: uncultured Nitrospiraceae bacterium (assembly GCA_963718855.1). Classification (GTDB taxonomy): domain Bacteria; phylum Nitrospirota; class Thermodesulfovibrionia; order Thermodesulfovibrionales; family SM23-35; genus CAVRAA01. The sequence continues at coordinate 334,070 of CAVRAA010000013.1, forward strand.
CACCTTGGGTGATGGAGACAGTCTCTCCGCGGCAACCTGTATCTCCTCATCCTTAAGCCCTGACAGCAAGGCCATCAGGTAGAGTATCCCTTTATCCGTTTTTTCTTCGAGGAACAGAAGATTGAACCATGCAAGCGTCTCCTGCATCGATTTCAGGGTTGCTTCAAGTTCTTCCGTAAAGTGAAGGTTTGGGTGTATCACCTTCAGCAAGCCGAAATCCGAGAGCCTCTTCAATGTCCTCGTCGGATCGGTCTCGTGGAACGCGAGGCGGAGCTCTTCGAAAAGCCTCGGTCCGGAAAGCTTATCGAAGAGATTCATTTCTATGATGGACTTGATCAGGTTTTCCGTATGCCTGCTGATTTTAAACCCGAAACGTTCTGAAAAACGTATTGCCCTGAATGCCCTCGTCGGGTCCTCGACAAAACTGAGGTTATGGAGGACCCGGATTGTTTTTTCTCTCAGGTCCCGCTGCCCTCCGAAAAAATCGATAAGAAGGCCGAAATCCGCACGGTTCAGCTTCACCGCGAGCGTATTGATGGTAAAGTCCCTCCGGTAGAGGTCTTTTTTTATCGACGATGTTTCGACCTTTGGAAGGGCCGCAGGAGATTCATAGTATTCTGTCCGTGCTGTCGCCACGTCGAGTTTCAGCGTACCGGTCATGATCTGGGCGGTGCCGAATTTCTGGTGCGTCCGGACCTTCGCCTGTAACTTTTCTCCGAATGTCCGTGCAAATACAATGCCGTCCCCCTCGATAACCAGGTCGATATCGAGGTTTTCCTCTCCCCGCAAAAGGTCCCTCACCGATCCGCCGACAAGATACACGTTGACCCCCAATTCTTCCGCTGTTTCTCCGGAACGTTTGAGGATCTGATACACCTCAGGCGGAAACCGGTCCTTCAGCCATGAAGAAAGGTTTCTCCCTATGGTCGGCTTCCCCCTCGTCACCGTCTCCTCTATCCTCCTCCTGCGCAGAAACTCTTCATAAAGGGTCCGGAGGAGGTCTGTCCTTGTAATGGCTCCGATAATGCTGCCGTTTTGGACGACCGGCATAAACCGCTGGTTCTGCTCAATCATGAGGGTCTCGATTGTTCTGGTCGGGGCAGAAGGGGCAACGGTCATAGCGTCCGTTGTTGCAAAATCGATCGCCCTGCTTTTCCCGAAACCGTGAAACAGTGCCTTCTCGACACTCTCACGGGAGAGGAGGCCGGCGTACGTTTCTTTTGATAATACCGGCAGCACATTCACCCCGTAGCGGGTCATCATCGCCTCAGCCTCCTTGATCGAAATATCCTGCTGGACAGAGATGACGGGATGGGTCATGATATCGGATGCGACTTTCCCGGGTTTAACGGATGCATTCAGCAAATCCCTTACTTTCTCCTCGACTATTTCAAGCGATGCCTCCTTTATGGTTGCCGAAGCAGCGGTCGGGTGTCCGCCGCCGCCGAACTCAGCCATCACCCTGGCAACATCAAGTTCCGGGACCTTGCTCCGCGCAACCAGCACTATCTTCCCTTCCATCCCGAGGAGTACAACCACTGCATCGAGGTCCTCCATCTCCATCATTCTGTGGGCAAGGGGAGCTGCATCTCCAAAATACCGCTCACGGGATGCTTTTGCGATTTTGATCCGTACCCCCTGAATGACAAGCTCCTGCGATGATTCAACGAGCGCATTGAGGATATCGAGTTCCTCCCTGCTCAGATCCATCTTTAAAAAGCTCGCCGCAATATTCAGGTTCGCGCCCCGTTTTAAAAGGTACGCGACAGCCAGAAGGTCGCGCTCTGTTGTTGAAGGGTAGAGAAGACATCCCGTCTCTTCATAAATCCCCAGCACGAGGATCGTCGCTTCCATAGGGGTCGGATGCAATTTCCTGTTTTTCAGGATTTCGGTAAAAATAGTCGCCGTTGCCCCGACGCTCTCGATCTTTTCCACCTCTCCCCTGATGTCTCCCTTACGAAACGGATGGTGGTCGTAGATATGCACCTTCATGCCTTTCTCTTTCACCAGTTCCGCTAAAGGACCAATCCTGTCCGGCATCTTTGTATCAACAATAATGAGTCTTGTGACCATTGAGAGATCGATATCTTTGACGCGTCTGATCGTTACCGGCTGGAACGCCTCGATGAAGTCCCTCAGTTTCTTTTCCTGAGAACCGGGGAAGACGATTTCTGCCCCGGGGTAGATTCGCTTTGCCGCCACCATCGAAGCGAGAGAGTCAAAGTCCGCGTTAATATGAGACGTTATGATATCCACAACCCTATTGTAACCCAGATTATTCTCAAATGCATGACTGGAAGAACAGATGCGGCATTGGAGCGGCTTTACAGAGTGTTCACTGCCGTCAGGCCGGGAACGCGCTGTACCTCGGAGGGCCGCTGAAGGCGGACCGAGAATGAGCGACAATGCTGCGTCTGCTCTTCCCGTGCGAAACGTTCATGCATAATGTGGGCTAACAGGTATGACAAGGCAGGCTTACCTGCTGTTACGAAGCATAGACAACAGACTGATCGCGCCCTTGCTGCTTGGCCTGGAAAAGAGCGTTGTCCGCCAAATTGATGAGGTCGTCAAAGTTCTTCATCTTTTTGTGAGGAGCGCAGGAAACCCCCACACTCACCCTGACACCATGCTCTTTATCGAGCGGTTTAAACTGATGTTCCTTCACGATCTTCCTCAACCGTTCGGCCTCAATAAGCCCCCCCTTTATGGATGTCTGCGGGAGCAATAGGATAAACTCTTCGCCGCCGTACCGGGCAAAGAGGTCGGATTTCCGGGTATGTCTTTTTACGAGCTGGGCGAATTCTCTCAGAACGATATCGCCGATCCTGTGACCGTAAAAATCATTGATATTTTTAAAGTGGTCGATATCGAGCATAAGACAGCTGATCGGCTGCCTGTATCGTTGTGACCTGCTGAATTCTTCCTCAAGCCTGTTGTAGAAATACCGGATATTGTAGATGCCGGTAAGATAATCAGTGATCGCGAGTTTCTCAAGCCTGGTTTTTTCCTTGTCAAGTTTTTCGTACAGAAATGCGTTATAGAGGGCGTTCGCAGAGGCACTCGCAAGCGCGACCAACAGCTTTATCTCCCGCTTGGTAAACATGCGGCTCTTCCTCGATGTCCTCAGAAGCAATGTACCGATGACTTCGGTGCGAAAGACAACAGGGATTACGATGATAGAGCGGATACCGATAGGGGCTATGATATCCCTTACCTCTTTCATTAAGGGATCTTTTTGCGCATCCTTTATGACAACCACCTTTTTTACAGAAAGCGCCTTTCTTATCTCGGGGTACTTCTGGAGGTCGATCTTCAAATTCTTAATATCCGGGGTTTCGAACGATGATACGATATCCGCAAATCTCTGGTTCTCGACACCGATGCTGATCATGGAGCACCGGGTAACCTTTATGATTTCCGATATCTTCTTCACGATAAGATAGAGCAATTCCTTGGGCTTGAGTGATGAGGAAGCAAGCGTTGCAAGTTCCAGAAGGGCATAAAAATCATCGTTATCTTCATAGAGGTTCTCGATCCAACTCCTTCTGTCGACGAGCATCCTGAGTTTCTGGTCGAATTCTTCCCTATAGAATGGTTTGAGCAGATAACATTCGACATCTGATTTTACCGCAGACTGAATCCCCTGGGTGACATTCGTGGATATCAGCGCAACGATGGGACAAGGCACTTCAGAGGGTTTGACGTGCCTGAGGCCGTCCGGACTGCTGAGGATCAGCGCATCGGGCTGTTTCGAGACAATGGCTTTTTTCAGTGCCCCCTCGTTTTTCTGTAAAAAGCGGACAGCGTATTCCTTCTTTTCCCTGAAAAAAGTCTTCAGAAATTTCAGGACCTCCTTGTCCGTCTCATACACGAGTATTTCTTTCGCCATTGGATAGATTATTCCAGAATCATCGCCACTTGTCTATAGGAAAGCATGTTTTATGCCATCTTTTTCTTTTTCAGCGCCTTTATCAGTGCACCATATCCCATCGTATTTACGATATCCGATTTTTCGAGCCAGCCCCTCCTCGCTATCGAGACCCCGTAGACCATATAATTGAACTGACTGGTGACATGGGTATCGGTGCTGATCACGATCGGGACCCCCATTTCCTTTGCTGCCTTTACATGGACATCGGTTAAATCGAGGCGGAGAGGATACGCGTTAATCTCCATGGCGGTCCCTGTTTCTTGCGCCGCCCTGAGCACCTCGTCCATATCCACATCATAGGGGTCGCGCTCCCCGATTAATCTCCCCGTAGGGTGCGCAATGACTGAAACATAGGGGTTTTTCATCGCTGACACCAGGCGGTGTGTGATCTGCGCTCTCTGCTGCCTGAATCCCGAGTGGATCGAAGCAACGACAATATCCATTTGCTTCAGAATCTCGTCCGGAAAATCCATCGTTCCATCGCCCCGGATATCGACCTCGACCCCGGCAAGGAGCTTAAACCCCTTCAGCTTCTTATTCAACGCATCGATCTCTCTTTTCTCCTCCATCAGCCTCTCTTCACTCAACCCATGGGCAATGCCGAGTCCTTTTGAATGGTCGGTTATCGCAATGTATTCATATCCGTGTGTTCTGGCCGCTTCGATCAGTTCATCAAAATCGTGACTCCCATCGCTCCGCTTCGTATGGACATGGAGGTCCCCTTTTATGTCACTCAGATGAACAAGTTTCGGCAGTCTGCCGCCAAGCGCAGCCTCTATCTCCCCGGTATCCTCACGCAATTCAGGCGGGATAAAGGGAAGTCCGAGTATCCTGTAGATATCCTCCTCTTCCTTTCCGCCGAGCTTCTTTTCATCCTCAACCCTGAAGATTCCGTATTCATTGATCCTGAGTCCCTGCTTCACCGCCATTTCCCGCAGCCGTATGTTATGCGCTTTGCTCCCTGTAAAATACGCAAGCGCAGCACCGAAGCTCTCCTCTTCCACAACACGGAGGTCCACCTGAAGCCCTTCATTGAGGATCAGGCTCGATTTTGTCGGGCCATGCATCAGGACATCTTTCACCTGCGGCAGATGGACAAAGGCCTGCATAACAGCCTTTGGATCATGGGATGTGGCGAGGATATCGATGTCCTTTATCGTATCTTTCCATCTCCGGATGCTTCCCGCGATGCTGATTTTCCTTACCGGCGCCCTGCGTTTCAGCTGCTCCAGGATATCATTCGCAATGGGGAGCACTTTCCCCAGAGGCTGCCTCTCTATTCCCCGCTTCAGCATTGCGATGCCTTTCAGGATATTCTCTTCCGTCTTTTCCTTAATCCCGGGCAATCCGCTGAGCTTGTGTTCTCTCGCAAACCGTTCAAGGTCTGCAAGGTCTTTTACCTTTAATTGCTCGGAGAGAAGCTTTGCCGTTTTCGGGCCGAGGCCAGGGACTGAAAGGAGAATGCCGAGCCCTTCCGGAACTTCCTTCTTCAGGTCCTCATAAGCCTGCACCTTCCCTGCGCTGGCATATTCCTCTATCTTCCCCGCGAGGTCCTGCCCTATGCCGGGGATCTCCATGAGCTCCTTTGCAGACATTTCAGCAACATCTTTTGCAAAACTTTCGATATTCAAAGCAGCACGCCGGTACGCCCGTATCCTGAAAGGGTTATCCCCCTTGATTTCGAGCAGGTCGGCGATGTCGTTGAATATCTTCGCAATCTCCTGGTTCTTCATAAAAAGAGTATAGCAAAAAGAGTGGACGAGCTTTAGCTTTTAGCACTAAGCTTTAAGCTTTTGGAAAAATGATATCATCATCTTCTCTATTTCGATTGCCTCTTCTATCAACACAGGTAGCGACGTATTTGACTCGTCAAACCATACATTTCTTCGCGTGGGAAAACCGATGTGATTTTGTATATCTCTAACGTCAACTTATGCCCGCGCTCCCATACTTTGAAATCCCTAAAGTCTTTCTTTGGCTTCCTCTTGCTTTAGAAATATTTAGCTCATGGATTAAAGCTCATTTCTATTGACATTCTACTTAAACTATGCTAATCTAGGCTTAAACTTAATAAAGGAGGTACGGTTATGGATGCGAAAGAGCAATTGATTCGTGAAAAAGGTTTGCTGCTGAGAAAGATAGCTGAATCTGCTCAGCGTGGCCAATCACAAGAGGTTCTCGCTGCTGGTGAGAAGCTCCAAAAAATTGAAAGGTTGATTGAGCGATACGAACAACTATTGAATGACATTTCCAATTTGGACTCGACTGATTTGGCATCGCCACCAAAACGAAATGTCAGCGTGAATGCTCTGCATCCGCACACTCATAAAGTTGTGCCGGGGAGAGGCATCGGAAAGAAAATCCGAATGGACTTCCTGCAAAAGATAGGCAAAGCAGGACTGCTACTCGAGCAAATAAGGGGCAGTGTTTATGGAACCCCGTCCGGACGTAAGGTTGGTGTCGCCGTTGCCACGGAACGAAAGCCTGATCGCTGGTTTCTAGGTTCGCCCATCGGTCTTGATCAAGCTGTCTTACTTTGCCAACGTGAGAGCGGAGATGTTGCCACAATTTGTCTTCCCAAGGACTTCTTCGCTAAGTATGGCGATAAGATGAGTAAGTCGGGCGGCCAGATGAAATTCAACGTGATGCGCAGGGGAAGCGGATACTCACTACTGATCCCGGGAACTGATGGGGTTAATGTCTCCAGATTTATAGACGACTACTCACAGCTGAAATAGTGAATGCATAACCCGTCGCTAGAGCCGATCGCGGCACCCTGGGCCGCTCTGGCTCAGCTTTTCGTTATTCGCCATAAAATGCAAATTCATTCACTCGCGTCGAAGGCATGATATAATAAAATCAATTCAACAGCTTGGGGGACAACTATGATAAAGACCAAAGAGCTTTTTGATGAAGCGATTTCACTGCCTGTAGAGTCAAGGATGCAACTTGTGGAAAAACTTTTGCGGAGTTTGAATCCAACGCAAAAAGAGATAGACAAATTGTGGGCAAGGGAAGCAGAAAAGAGAGTTGAAGAAATAAGAACCGGCAACGTAAAAACTATACCGGGAGAAAAGGTATTTAAAAAGATACGTGCCAGGCTAAGCTCTTGAAATATTCTTTTCATCCTGCTGCTGAAAAAGAATTAAACGCCGCTGTTGATTATTATAACGATTGTCAAGGCAATCTCGGGCTGGAATTCGCAAAAGAAATTTACCTTACAATCCAAAATATCCTTTCATTTCCTGATGCATGGGCTCCACTTTCGGCAAATACCAGAAGATGCTTAACAAACCGTTTCCCTTATGGGGTTATTTACCAAGCTGCGAATGAAGAAATATTTATCATTGCAGTGATGCAGCTGAGCAGAGCACCCGACTATTGGAAAGACAGAGAGAAAAGGGCCTAACATTTCACTCGTGCGGATGGCGCTTCGCCACCGCAAAGTTCAGGCATTGGCCAATCAAGAGAGGAAGCCAGGTACGTGAAGGACAAGGTAGTCATCAGAAATGAAACGAGCGCCGATGTCAGCACCATTGCCGGGGTAACGGCCGCTGCGTTCAAGACTCTGGCCATCAGCGCACATACGGAGCAATTCATCATTGCCGCACTGCGTGCCGCCAAGGCGCTCACGGTCTCGCTCGTAGCTGAGGTGGATGGGCGCGTAGTGGGACACATCGCTTTCTCCCCGGTGACGATTTCCGACGGCTCTCCGAACTGGTACGGACTTGGGCCTGTGTCGGTATTGCCGGAATGCCAGCGAAGGGGGATTGGCAGCGCGTTGATACAGGAAGGGATAACACGTCTGAAGGACCTTGGTGCCAGGGGATGCTGCCTCGTGGGACATCCGGAGTACTACAGGCGCTTCGCGTTCCAGAACATCCGGGGGCTTGTTTATGAGGGAGTACCGGAAGAGGTCTTCTTCGGCTTGTCTTTGGATGGCCATATTCCGCAGGGCATCGTTGAGTTTCACGCGGGATTCAAAGCGGATGGCCAACCGGAGTGTGCAGGGAATGCGCTGCCCGCGAACTGACCCTCAGCGTTCGGTGACAAGTTATGATGAAATTGAATGATCTGGGTTTTGACCACTGGTTTGAAGCACATGTCGATGACATCCGCCACGAGGACCAAGGCATTGCACGCGTGTCAGCAGTGGATCGCAATTCCTACATAATCAGGAATGAACTCAGAGAGATTCCTGCTGAACTTGCGGGGAAGTTCTATTTCCATGTTGAGTCGTCGGTCGAGCTGCCATGTGTCGGCGATTGGGTCACCGTGCAGTATCACAATGATGACACCTCGGCAATCATCCATGGGGTCTTTCCGCGAAGGACGTTTTTACGCCGCAAGCGTGCCGGCGTAGAAGTGGACTACCAGATGATTGCAGCCAACATTGATATCGCTTTCATTGTCCAGTCATGTCACTTTGACTTTAATCTGCCCAGACTGAATCGGTATTTAGTAATGGCAGCTGACGGACATGTTGAGCCGATTGTCATTCTTGCCAAAACGGACTTGATCTCCCACGATGAGCTGCAACAGAAGCTTGCGGCTATTAGACAGGCCGGCATCACGACCAGGGTTATTGCACTCAGTAACATAACCGGCTCCGGATTTGACGAATTCCACCAGGTATTAATACCGGGCCGAACCTATTGCCTGCTTGGGTCATCCGGAGTCGGCAAGACTACACTGATCAATCATCTGATTGGACGGGATGATCTTGATACAAAAGCTGTCAGTGGAACAGGAGAAGGCACACACACAACAGCGCGCCGGCAACTCATTGTTCTTGATAAAGGCGTGATGTTCATTGATACACCTGGAATGAGGGAATTAGGCCTTCTGGGCGCCAGTGAAGGGGTAAACAAAGGGTTTGAAGATATTATTGAGCTTTCCATGGCCTGTCGCTATGCCGATTGCAGCCATACTCAGGAATCAGACTGCGCAGTTCTTGCTGCAATTGCAAACGGCGAGTTGAGTGAAGAGCGCTATTCCAGTTATTTGAAACTCAGGAAAGAGTCAGAGCACTATGAGATGTCGTACTTGGAAAAACGTAAAAAGGACAGGGCATTCGGACGATTCATGAAGACAGCAAAGAAGAATATGAAAAGATGAATGACCAGAACCGAACAAACAGCTCCAGCAGACGCGCTGTCGCTGACCATTACGTTAAGCTATGCTGCTTTGAAATACCCGGATGACATTCGTTTTTCCCTGCGCAAAATAGATGCTATTGCCTGGACATCTGCGAATCATTTAAACTTAATAAGAGCTTGATGGAGTATTTTGACCGGTAACCTGCAAAGTATTCTGCTTTGCGGGTTTTTGTTTCTACTCATTAAGTTAAATAATCACTGAGAGGTGTTGAATGAAGACAAAGAAAATGATCCTGTGCGCGGCTTTCCTGGGGTTTATCGCAGCCCTCTTTTTCACCGTTGCATCCGAGGCGGCTGACATGAAAAAGACCGGGGGACTCCCGTGGTGTCGGAAGGAAAATCCGTTAAGGTCAATTACACCCTGACGGTGGACGGTAAGGTCGTGGACACTTCGAAGGGGCGCGGACCACTGGAGTTCAAGGCCGGCAGCCGCCAGATGATCCCCGGTTTCGAGAAGGCGGTGATGGGCATGAAAACCGGTGAGAAAAAGTCCTTTAAGGTCAGCCCCAAAGAAGGATACGGGACTGAAGATCCCAAGGCTATCCGAGATATCCCGAAAAATCAGCTTCCGCCTGAAATGACGCCAAAAGTGGGCATGACGTTAACCGCCCAGGCAAACGGACAGAAAGTTCCTGTCAGGATTGTGGAAGTCAAGAAAGATGTGGTTGTCATGAACTTCAATCATCCCCTTGCAGGCAAGACCCTTCATTTCGATGTAGAGGTCCTTGAAATAAAATAGGGCACCGGGACTGAGGAGGAGAACGCTCTATGTTTCTGAAAATCGGTCATCGCGGAGCAAAGGGGTACATAACCGAAAATACCCTCGAAAGTTTCAGCAAAGCAATCGAAGTGGGTGCGAACGCTGTTGAGTTGGATGTGCGGCGATCGAAAGATGCCCGGTTGATTATCAGCCATGACGATAACCTCAAGAAAGTATTCGGCAAAGACGTTCTCGTGAGCGAATCGACATTGCCGGAGCTGAAGCAGTTGACCGGAAACATGATCGTCACCCTTGAGGAAGCTCTGCGCTTTATCGGCGGGAAAGTAGAAAAAATATTGATAGAACTAAAAGAGACCGGTTATGAAGAGAGTGTCCTGGATCTGATAACGCAAGAACACCTGAGAGAAAGGGTAATCGTCGTTTCTTTCCTTGAAGAAGCACTTGCCCGCGTACGGGACCTCGATGAAACAATCGAAACCGGCCTGATTTATACAAAGCCGAAAAAACCGATCGAGACCGCTCTAAGGCTGAATGCCCGGTACCTCGTCGCTCTTTACAGATTCGTGCACAGGAAAAACGTCGCGAAGGCGCATAAGAGCAATCTGAGGGTAATCGTCTGGACGATCAATACGAAAAAGGAGGCTGAAGAATACGTTGCCAAAGACGTGGACGGAATAGCCTCCGACAAACCGGACATATTAAGGCATATCGCCCGGGCCTGATGCCGGGGCAAAGAGAGAATCAGTTACGTCTCATTTCTCCTGCGCCGGGGACGGTTTTTCTCTGCGCTTTGAGGCATAGCGGGCTTCTCTGGTGTCTTTCCTCTCTTCTCTGCTTCTTTCGGCTGAGGTCTTTCTCCACCCCGTTTTCTTCCATAAGGCTGTTTCCCGTAACGCGGCGGCTCCTGCCTCACCGGACGGGCAGGCCTCCGTTTGTATCCGGTGACGATCATTTCTTCTGTCAATGACATGACCGGTATCTTCTGCCTGATATAGTCTTCGATGTCCGCGAGGGAATGGACGTATTCCTCGCAGGCAAGGCTTATGGCCCTGCCGGCGGCGCCGGCGCGGGCGGTTCTGCCGATCCTGTGCACATAGTCCTCAGAATCCTGGGGCAGATCGTAGTTGATCACATGCGTAACCCCTTCGACATGGAGCCCCCGGCTCGCCACATCCGTAGCCACAAGGATCGGCAATGTGCCGGCCTTGAATCGGGCGAGCACCTTCATCCGCTTATCCTGGGGAATGTCGCCGGTTATGGCGGCAGTTGCGAGGCCATTGGCGTTCAGAACTGCCTCAAGCCGTTCAGCTGCTGCCTTGGTATTACAGAAAACAAGATAACGACCGCCGGGCTCACGACTGAGGATTCCGAGAAGAAGCCCGATCTTCTCGGACATGCCAACGTGGTATATCTCCTGCTCTACGAGTTCCACAACGACATTCTCCGGAGTCACTGAAAACCGCTCCGGATTATTCATATGTTCATAGCACAGTTCGAGCACCCGGTTGGAAAGGGTCGCAGAAAAGAGCATGGATTGCCGCTTGTCATAAGGCGACATCCTTCTGAGCAGAAAACGAAGGTCGCTGATGAATCCCATATCGAAGAGACGGTCTGCCTCGTCGATTACAAGGAACTGGGTATTCCTCAGGCTGTAGACTTTCTGTTTGAGATAATCAATGAGCCTTCCGGGTGTGCCTATCAGTACGTCAACGTCCTTTGCAATTTCCTCGCGCTGCTTGAGATAATCGATGCCGCCGTAGACAGGGACGATCCTGAAGCCGGTGGCTGCTCCCAGTAATCTCGCTTCCGCGTCTATCTGGATCACGAGTTCCCGCGTCGGCGCAATAATCAGCGCCCTCGGCGAAATACCCCGTCGCGGCGAACGCGATGAGAGCATACGTGAAAATACCGCGATCAGGAAAGCTGCGGTCTTGCCGGTGCCTGTCTGGGCCTGGGCCGCGATGTCCTTCCCCCGCAATGCTACAGGGAGGGTGAGGGACTGAACGGGGGTACACTCGCTAAACCCCGCAGCCCTGATCCCTTCGAGAACCTGTGGGGGAATATTCAGCTCTTCAAATCTCATTGCTTCTACTATACCTCATCTTGATGTAAAACATGGACTCCGAACTTCTTCAGGCTCTCGGCCAGGGCATAGAGGGGAAGCCCCATAACATTAAAAAAATCCCCCTCTATTTTTTTCACCATCACAGCGCCGAGCCCCTGAATCCCATATGCACCGGCCTTGCCAAAAGGCTCGCCGGATCTGATGTACGCCTCTATCTCCTCCGCGCCCAGTCTCTTAAAGTATACTTTTGTCTCTACTGACATGGACAGTTCTTTCTTTCCTGCTGTATCTATTATCGTGAATCCCGTGATGACAGAATGGACTCTCCCGCTCAGCGTCTTCAGCATCTCCCTCGCCTGTTCCTCACCGCCGGGTTTGCCGAATATGGTACGTCCTGATATCACAAGCGTGTCAGCCGCGATAACGAGCGCATTTCTGTGCCTGCGGGCAACATCCTTAGCCTTTGCGCGTGAAAGAAATTGTGCGAACTCATGCGGCTTCAGTCCGGAATCCGCTTTCTCATCGCAGTCACTTTCCTCTACCTTAAATTTCAGGCCCGTCTTCCCGAAAATTTCTTTTCTTCTCGGAGAAGCCGATGCGAGAATGATTTTTCTGGTATTACGCATAGTGCCCTGCTACAAAGCCTGAAGCCCACGCCCACTGAAGATTGTATCCGCCGAGTTGTCCTGTAACATCAACAACCTCACCGGCAAAAAAGAGACCGGACACCTTCTTGGCTTCCATGGTTTTTGAGGAGAGTTCTTCGGTATCGACGCCACCGGCAGTGACCTCTGCATTCCCGTAGCCCTCGGTCCCTTCGGGCCTGATTGTCCAATGGTGCATCTGATACGCTATATCCTTCAGTTCCTTCTCCGTGTACTGGCACAACGGCCTTGAGGGGGCATGTAATTCGCACCAGGTGCGGCTGAATCTCCTGGGGAGATATTCCGAAAGAAGGTTGCTCAACTCAATCCTGCTCTTCCGCCTTGAAGTGAAGAGCGCATAGGCGTCCATGTCAGGAATCAAATCGATAACGATTTCATCCCCGCGGTCCCAATAGGACGAAATTTGCAGAATGGCGGGCCCGCTCAGCCCCCGGTGGGTAAAAAGTACTTCTCCCCGGAACCGTCTGCCCCTGCAGTTTACCGCAGCGTTGAATGAAACGCCGCTTAATGCATCGAATAGTTTCTGATCATTCCGGCTGAACACAAACGGCACGAGTGCAGGTTTCAGATGCGTGATCTTCAATCCGAATCTCCGGGCCGTGCGAAACCCCATGTCGGTTGCCCCGAGTTCTGGATATGATAAACCGCCGGTTGCAACAACGAGAGAAGACGCCTCTATCATGTTGAAATTCGTTAAAATGGAAAAATGCCCTGGCTTCGTTATATTCCCTATCCGGCAATTCAGACATAGTGCAGCACCTGCTTTGCGGGACTCCTCATGAAGCATCCTGACGATATCTCCTGAAGTCCCCCGGCAGAAAAGCCGGCCTTCTTCCTTTTCGGAATACGCTATCCCGTGGCGTTCCACCATGCCGAGAAAATCATGCGGAGCAAACCGTGCGAGAGCGGATTTGCAGAAATGGGGGTTTGCAGACAGGTAATGATCTGCGCGAACATGTGTATTGGTAAAATTACAGCGCCCTCCCCCTGAAACCCTGATCTTCTTCCCTATTGTATTCATATGATCAAGGACGAGGACGGAACGGCCTCTTTTCCCGGCCTCAATGGCGCACATGAGACCCGCAGCCCCTGCTCCTATGACAACGACATCCTTTTTGACCAGAGGCTTTCTGTCCTGCATCATTTTTCAGACAGCGTTTAACTCCTGTCTCAACCAGTCTTTGAGTTCGCCGTCGGGTGCATAGACACCCTTAAAATTACATACCGGCTTTTCAAATCTCGCGGGCAATTCGAATTTGGCCATATCTACTGCTTCTTCATTGCTGATTTTGATGAGATAAATATAATACGGCCTGGCCCAGCAGTTAACGACAAAATAGACCGAATAATCCTTTTTCGACTGGACCACATGTCTTCTATCATCCCCCCTGGACCAGATGTTCCCCCACTCCAGGTACATCCGCACAGCCAATTCCGGCGTCATTTCCCAGTCAATGTCATTAATGAGCTGCCCGTCTTTCTTCAACTCTTCGAGTGTTGTTATCATGTCTCCTCCTTTCCTGATCTCCACATTGCCAATGCGATACAGCGGCGCACGTGCTCTGCAACCTATTACCATTCTACCATTATTTCATCCAGCATTCATGACATTCCCATGTATGAGAATGATTGTTGAACCATATCGCATCGGCAAATTCAGGTCTCCTGCCGTTGCTCTTCATTTCATCGTATTTCCCCTTTGCGCCGCATCGAGGGCAGTCCATTTCTTTTCCGTGCTGATGCTGACTTTTTGTCCATTCTCCTGTCATGGCCTGCCGTATCGAAAGGTACAGATCGTATCCGTTACATGAACCGCACAGAATATCCTCCTCTTCGATCCACTGAACAATCTTGCTCTGAAACCGGTTCACCGCCGCTCTCATTTCATCTTCTGAAAACTCGTTAAAGCCTCGCTTCGTTGCGCCCATGTTTTCTCCTTGTTGCTATGACATCACCGTTTGCGTTTTCAGGTTTCTGAGCATCAAGTGGAATTGCGATAAAAATCGGGGATACTGCAAACGCAATTTAGAAGGGCATACCTGTTTATATACCACCGGAAAGTCTCCCCGGGTCTTTCAGGCAGCTTTCCCAACAGGAACGGTTCTCCCACCAAAAGCGACCCGATGAAAAAAACGAACATAGCTTCGCCGATCCCCGACGAAAGCGGAAAAAAACCAGATCATGCTGAGGATCGAAACTGAAGTTTTAGACTAACTTCCTTACGGCCTTTGCCTGTTTGGCGACTTTCTTCTCTACCGCCTTTACTTTCTTTGCAACGGTCTTCTCCACGGCTTTTGCCTTCTTGGCAACCGTTTTTTCGACCGCTTTTACTTTCTTGGCAACGGTCTTCTTAACGCTCTTAACCTGTTTGGCAACTTCCTTCTTGACGTTCTTTACTTTCTTGGCAATTGTTTTCTTGTTCATCTTTCCCTCTCTTTATAGAATAGTTGCACCGTGACGATGCAATAAAACCCTTCGCGTTGAGTCATCCTACCAGACATTATCCCTCTTGTCAACAATCAAGCCCTATAGGTATTCATCGATAAAAAAACCGCAGCATAGTGCAGGATGCTGCCGGACAGCACGAACAGATGCCAGATGGCGTGGTGATAGGGCAATCGGCGCCACAGATAGAAAATAATTCCGACAGTATACATCAAGCCTCCCATCACTATGAGGGTGAGTGCAACGGGTGGAACAGAAGCGGCCAGTGGCTTGATGGCCACAATTGCCGCCCACCCCATCGTGATATAGAGGATAAGCCGTATTGAGGAAAATCTTCGCAGAGGCGAAAAATGGATGGAGATACCCAGGAACGCGAGGCCCCAGACAACCCCGAAGAGAGACCATCCCCATATTCCCTGCAGGTTCACCAGGGTAAAAGGCGTATACGTACCCGCAATGAGAAGGTAGATTGCCGAATGATCTACTATTCGCAAAATCTCTTTCGCCTTCGGGTGCTGAATCCCGTGATACAGGGTAGATGCTAAATAGAGAATGACAAGCGACGCGCCAAAGATGCTGCAGCAGACGATATGCCGGGTGCTCCCGCAGGCACGTGCATGGGCGATCAGTATTCCCATTCCGGCGATCGCGAGGACTGCCCCTATCCCGTGAGTAACGCTATGGGCTATCTCTTCCCTCAAATGAGCGTATGCGTTTTCTTCCATCTGTCAGATCTGTCGTGTTGTGCCAATGCACAGCAGAAGCGCGTCGGAAATCATCTCACTCCTTGCTGTCTTTTGTCGCTCTCATTTTCTCGAACACCTGTTTCAATACCACAAACAATTCATCGGACAATTGCTGCATATTATCCATCCTCTCGATTGCCTTGAGGACAAGGCTGCGCAGATCATCTTCTGTAACAGATGCATCCAAAAGTTCCAGTGTCCCTTTTACCGTAATAATGTGTTCGTTCATTGTGTCTGATATCTCTTTTAGTTTTTCATTGATCTCTGACATTTTATTCCACCTCTCATCCTCAGGCAGCGGTTTGCTGCTGTTTTTCCCCGGCAGATTTCTTTCGAAATTTAATGGTAATTTCCTTTTCGGAGATGTCTATAGAGATGTTGATGTAGCTGACCATCGCGAGAAACGCTGCGAAGAGCAATAGAGCTGCTGCGATATAGTATGCAGTCGTATACGCGCCAGTCGCATCTGCTATGTTACCCGCGAGCATAGGACCGAAGACGCCGCCCACCCCCCATGAAGTGAACAGAATCCCGTAGTTAAGGCCGAGATTTTTCGTCCCCCAGTAGTCTGCCGTGGTCGCCGGAAAAAGCGCAAGGCAGGCGCCGTAGTTGAACCCCACAAGCGCTGATCCAAGGATAAAGGCGTTTACGGTAGAAAACTGCGGGAAGAAAAACATGATCATGGCCTGCATGACGCAGACGAGGGCGATCGTGACAATCCTCCCGATATAATCCGATACCACGCCCGCAACAATGCGGCCACCGGCATTGAAGACCGCGAGAAGAGCCACAAAAAGAAATCCTATCTTTATCGTATTGCCGGACTGCACAGCCACGATTTTCGCAAGGTGCCCGATAATCATCAATCCGGCAGTCGCTGCACAGGCAAACTGGATATAGAGAGAATAGAACGCAGGAGTCCTGACCATCTGCCGCCAGGAGCTATCGGCATGAGGGGGTTTTGCAGCACTTCCGCCCTGTGATGCCTGGCAAGGAGCCTGCATGACGGGTGGATTCTTGATCAACTGCGCAAACAGGGTCGTTGTAATGATAAAGGCGATGCCGAGAATCCTGAAGGCGTTACTGATCCCGTAGGTTGACAGGAGATATTTGGAGAGCGGCGCGATATACACAGGCGCGAGTCCAAAGCCGGCCACCACAAGCCCGGTGATGAGACCTTTCTTCTGCGGCGGGAACCATTTGACCGCTGCAGGCATTGCAGAGGCATAGCCGAGGCCGATCCCGGTTCCGGCCATCACACCAAATCCGAACACTGCAGGCAGAATGCTTGCAGGAGTTCCGAAACTCGCGATGATAAGTCCTGCTCCCGTGAGGAGCGCGCCAGCCGAAGCAACAACACGGGGACCGAACTTGTCCTGGAGCCGTCCGGCAGGGACCATCATTGCGGCAAAACACGCGATCGCAATTGTATAAGGGATCGTGGCCTCTGTCTTGCTCCAGCCAAACCCGCCTTTATCTATAGATTCTGTCAGCTGTTTTCCGAAGATACTCCAGGCGTACAAAATACCAAGGGCAAGATTCAGCCCCATACCGGCAAAGGTTACTATCCACCCTTTTCTGCCCATCGTTCCCCTCCTTCATCCGCTGCCGAACAACACATACACGTATTATGCCGAATTAATTATGCGGAACACCTGATTGAATATTTTATCATAACGCTCAACGGCTTGAAAGTGAGAAGTCTTCTTTGATAAAGTGGAAGGACCTTGATACTCCTCATTTACCCCCCTGTTGCGAAACCGTGCGAACCGCCTGCCGGTATCGCGAGACTCGCGGGCATGCTCGGCGGGTATGGAGTTGAACACCGCCTCCTTGATGCGAATATCGAGGGGCTCCTTCATATCTTCCGGATGCCTTTTCCCCATGAAAAAGAGGGGAACACGTGGACACAGAGGGCCTTTCGCAATCGTGAGCGCAATATCGCTTCACTGAGAGATCCCGTCCTTTACCATCACCTCGACCGCTATAAAAGGGCAGTCAGTGATATCGAAAGGGCCCTCAGCAAAGTTACCTCATCCTGCGTTTCGCTGGGACTGGTAAATTATGAACATAAAGGGCTGTCCCCCGTGAAGAGCGAAGACCTTCTGGCCGCTGCTGAAAAACCCGAATTGAATCCCTTCTATCCCTATTTCAGGTCGAGACTCGAAGGACTGTTTCACGAGAAGGAGCCATGTGCGATAGGGATCTCCGTGAACTACCTGAGCCAAGCATTATCCGCCTTTTCAATGATCGGCTTCATCCGGCGGGAATTGCCCCGCTTGAAAGTGATAATGGGCGGCGGACTCATCACCTCATGGTTAAGAAATCCCCGGTGGAAAAATCCCTTCGCCGGAATAGTGGATCATCTCGTGGCAGGACCAGGCGAAGATGAACTTCTCTCCCTCCTCGGAGTGAATGTGGCGGGAAAAGAAATACCGAGGCCGGACTATCGTCCGCTGCCGCAAGATTATTACCTTTCACCCGGTTTTGTTCTCCCCTACAGCGCTTCGTCCGGGTGTTACTGGCATAAGTGCTCGTTCTGTCCTGAAAAAGCAGAAGGGAACCTGTATGCTGCTGTTCCTTCGCGGCAGGTTATTTCGGACTTAAAGGCTCTTGCAGAAATAAATGCTCCCACACTTATTCATCTTCTGGACAATGCGGTAAGTCCGGCGCTCCTCGATGTCCTTTCCCGCGACACCATCGGTGTTCCATGGTACGGGTTCGCGCGTACCGGCCCCCCTCTGACTGATCCCGACTTCTGCATGGCACTAAAAAGGGCGGGATGCGTCATGCTCAAACTCGGTATTGAATCCGGGGACCAGGGTGTGCTCGACTCTCTGGAGAAAGGGACCAGCGTTGAGGAAGCTTCTGTGGTTTTAAAAAACCTGAAGAGAGCGGGAATCGCGGCGTATGTGTATCTCATCTTCGGCACGCCGGCGGAGACTGAGGCTGCTGCAAAGAAGACCCTCGAATTCACCGTGAAGCATAGTGACAGCATCGACTTCATGAACCTCGCGATATTCAATATGCCTGTCTGCGGGGAGAACGAGACGGGGATCGAGACGCGTGCATTTTATGAAGGAGACCTTTCTCTGTACACTGATTTTATCCACCCGCACGGCTGGGACAGAAAGCGGGTGAGAATGTTCCTCGAAAATGCATTCAGGAAACACCCTGCGGTTTCTGCCATCCTGAAGCACGACCCCCCGCTCTTCACCTCGAACCACGCGCCGTTCTTTGTGATGGGACGGTGCGGTAATTAGAAATACGTTGGGTTAAATCTCCACGATCTCGATATCATCCGCTGAATTAATAAACGGTTTTTCCAGATCTGCGATTGCAATAAGACGCGTAAAGGTATATGCATATGAAGTAATAAGGGTAATGCATTTCTTATCGAATATGACAGGGTTTATCCGGGCCTGATGTGCCCGGATCAGCACACTCCTGCCGAGCCGGGTCATGACATTCATAAAATAATCCTGACCAAACTTCTGTCTGCCGTCCGGATCCCGTATCAACGTTCCCCTTCACTTCTGTAAAGTCACCCCATGTAAGCTGATGCCATTGTTCACTGCATAACTGGATAGTATTTATTTCCTCCAGCGTGTTTACATCAGGAGGTACTCCGTGGACAGCGATAAGCCCGTTTTCTGCAACTACCGCAAAAGACAAAAACTGGAAGATCTCCGAAAAAGAGTCATTTTCATCTGGAGCAAGACTCTCCCAAAAATCTGCCGGGCTGAACGGGACAGAGCAATATCCTTCATGATTCCCCATGAGGAGAAATACCTGATCAGGAGCCTCAGCTTTTTTCCCAAGCAGATACGCAATATTTTCCCTTGAATCCGGCCCCCTGTCCACATAATCCCCGAGGAAAATCAGCGTATAGCCGGGCTTAAAATATTCGCGAAAAACTGTTTCAGTAGCATCCAGGTCCCCATGCGTATCACCCACAAATACGGCTTTCCCCTTCGCCTGCAGCCGGATGAGGCGCTGGTCCCTGGCTAATAGTTCCCTGACGTATTTAAAATTGAGCATATCTCCGTCTCTGCGATCACTTATCATCAAACTGTGTTATCCGAAGAACAGCGCCGGTTCCACTTACGTTCCTGCTGAATTCTTCGATAAAACGTTTTAACGCAAGTTGTTCTTCTTCCTGATAGAGTAAAAACATCCCTATCATTTTGTTCTGCCTGCAAAAACACGGCTGCGCATTGACCCCTAAACGCTCTGCAAGAGGATGAAGTTCTTTCAGTGCTTCAGTAATATTCCCGTATCGCTCAGATGGGTCCTTTCGTATTGTCCTCTTGAGGAAGGCATGCAACTCATCAGGCAGATCCTTCATGGTTATCCGGCTATCGGGGATTTCTTCATGGAGATGCCAGTTTACAATTGTTTTCATGTGACATCCGGGGAACGGCCTCTTGCCGGTAATCATCTCATACACGGTAATGCCGAGCGAATAAATATCGGCACGTTCATCAACAGGCTCACCCTTGAGCTGTTCAGGAGAGATATAATAGATTGTTCCCGGAAAAAGGAAATTACTGTCAACACCTCCCCGCTGAATGGCCAATCCGAAATCGATAATTTTCACCTGCCCGTCGGGTTGTATGAAAATATTTCCCGGATTGACATCCTGATGGATAATGCCCTGATTGTGGGCGTATTCGAGGCCGTAACATACCTGCATGGTAATGTCCACAATCTGCGGGACAGAGAGCTTCTGTTTGGTGCTCACCATGTTCTTCAGCAATGTTCCGTTGAGGTATTCCATGATGATAAAAAGCGTATGGTATATTTCCTCGATATCGTATACTTTCACAATATTCGGGTGGTTGAACTGCGCTATTGTCTTCGCTTCATTGCGGAATACCTCAAGAAAATCCGGTTCCATCGCCATCTCATGCTTCAGCATCTTAATGGCAACCGGGATACCGAGCATGCTGTGCATACCTTTATAGATAATACTGGAGCCCCCCTGTCCGATCTTTTCGGTAACGGTGTATTTGCCTATTGTTCTCTCCCCGGTCACCTTCGAATAACCCTAACCGGCGGGTGAGAACAGCAGAAAGAAAATTCCTGAGTTCCGGATTTTTCGCTGACAGGGATTCATACTCTTCCCTGCTCATGCTCAATACGTCCGTGTCGGTTTCCGCATCAACGTGGGCTTTCTGCGGTTCATCGTTCAGCAATACTGATTCGCCTGCCGCGTCTCCGGGCCCGAGCTGTCCCGCATTATAGAGTAGGTTGTTTTTCTCAACATTGAGGACGCAGGTACCCTGAAGGATAAGATAAAAAAAGTTCCCTTTTTCTCCCTGGCGAATAATGCGCTCACCCTGTTTTATGCGCCTGAACTTCATATGGTGTAAAAAAGCCAGTCCCGCCTCCCGGGGCACAGCATTGAGGAGTTCTGAACAGAAATGAAATTGCAGAAGCGATGGAGAGCTCTCCGACAAGCGGGATATCTCCCGGTGTCCGAAAAACAACTGTCCCGAAATCTGAATGCTCTTGCGCCAATTGAATTTCGAGCATATAGCAGAACGATTGAGTATGGGAGGGGGCTACGTTTTTTATGTCTCCGTCTGTATACATTTGCGTATCCTTCATTGTTTTGTCGGCCTATTTAGCGGCTGACGAATACGTTGCCTTCAAGTGCTACAGCAAATCAAATTTTAAAAACTTCTGTATGCTTTTAAAATGCGCATCCAGAGAAAAAATACTGCAATAGTATTCATTTGCCAAAATTGCGATATAACAATCAATGATATGAACTGTAATTCCTTTCTTTTTCATCAAAAAAGAAAGTCTTCCCGCCTTTAACCACGTATCGGCATTCTGATCAATAACAGTAAAGGCATTCACAAATTCCTCTATAACTGCAATTTCCCTGTCCGTCTTCGCGCCTTGAATAAGTTCTGCAATAACGACTTTCGGAACGTGCACATCGGAATGTGTTAATACCACGTCCACTCTTTCTGTTATCTGCGGATGCGAATTCTTAAAATACGCAATCCAGACAGACGTGTCCACCAGAACTCTGTTATCGCTCACGATGCCGTATCTCATCAGCAGTCATATCAAAGTCGAGCTTGCCCTTCATTGATTTTATCTTTTCTATCTTCTTTTTCCTCAGATAATCATCAATAGCGATCTTCACGGCTGACGTTTTGGAACGGCTTTTCGTTTCCTTCATAAGCAAGTCCAGCCTGTCTTTCTCGATTGTTACAGTTGCACGCATATTTACCTCTTTTTTGTGTTTATTATATGCACAATTATACCAAATATTAATGTGTTTTTGTTACATGCAAAGGTCTTATTTATCGGAAAGCCATTAACCATTTTCAAGTCATCTTGCCAATTCCATCTCGTCTTTATCCAAGCATGCTGCCTTTTTTATTTTTTGCAGCCAAAGAGCCTGTTGCACAAATGGCAAACAACATAATAATGTCATGCTGAACTTGTTTCAGCATCTAATAAAATCAATTCATTACGAGACCCTGAAACAAGTTCAGGGTGACAAAAACCGATTTGTGCAACAGGCTCCAAACTGTAAATGCAGAATTATAAATGACCAATCTGTTTTTCGGAAACAACGACAACCCCCACGTTAAGATTGTATTTCTCGGAATTCCGAGAAAGCCATCTGATTTGTCTCTTTGACAAACGGCCATTAGGCCCCTTGCACTCTAATAAAACGTGAAACGTACTTTCTTTGTCATACGCGATAATATCAGGCATGCCCCATCGCCACGGATTCAGGTCGACGTTCTTCATATTTTCCTCATAGTATTTCGGCAGGCGAGCAAAATCACTTAATAAATCTTCCATGAGCTTAATGAGGCTTGCTTCATCAATGCATTGAAGCAAGGCAAGATAATATGTCAGCGGTTCACTAAAACCACTGATAAATTGCGAATCAAAATCTCCCCCGTCTTTTAAGGTTGCTTCTGTTCGTTGTATAAATAACTTTTTGTTTTTCCCCATATAAAAACGATGACAAAGACTCTTACCATCAGCTGAATAGCGCGGAGATACTCCCATATTAAAATCACCACGGGCATAAATCTTATTAACGACTCCGTTAGTCTTAGGAGTTATTTTCTGAAAAATATTATTAAGATCAGAAGGCGAGAGTATCGACAAAGACTTCTTGATAATTAAATATTCTGAGGACAATAATTCATTATAATGGGAAAAATGTTTATTCTGATCAACTCGCTCGATAGTTTTCAAATAATTGAAATACAGTCTCGTCAATAGGGTTTTCCGTCGCCGAACTGCTATGTCTTCCGCTTCTTCCGCCCACTTCGCTTCGGTTCCGTCCCAGGGGTCCAATTTGAATGTTGTGGTGTCTAGTTCCTCCAAAAAACACCACTGCGTATTAAAAAAGTTTTGAAATTTATATGTTTTAAGATTTTTCCAGCAAATGTCGATTGCAGATGGATTTCTAATCTCCCAGAAATCGAAGCGCCACCCATTGTCCATTTCTTTATAAAGAAATGCCTGACAAAATAATATTCGACAAATATCCGTCCAGACTGCGTGCTCTCTCTGGGGATATGATACAGAAATTAACTTTTGTTGCCTTAAAGCGTGACAAACCTGTACCTCCAGAGGAATGGTAGATGATGCATAATATTGACGGAAAAGATAATGCTTAAACGCCATATTGGAAAGCCGACGCACTGGGGCCATTACTACTGAACCGAGGGCGTCTGCTATTTTGTCCATCTTTTCTCTATTTCAGTAATGATAGGTTTATTCACATTTATTGCATAACTCTGTCATCCGACGCACGGTGTAACCAGCATGATACAAAAACGAACCGGATTTATTCCATGACGGCTGAATGTTTTTCTTGTGCAATCTCCCATTTACGCTTTGGTCGCAAATGGTTTCATTCACAGTATGGGAA
Source organism: uncultured Nitrospiraceae bacterium (assembly GCA_963718855.1). Classification (GTDB taxonomy): domain Bacteria; phylum Nitrospirota; class Thermodesulfovibrionia; order Thermodesulfovibrionales; family SM23-35; genus CAVRAA01. The sequence continues at coordinate 357,723 of CAVRAA010000013.1, forward strand.
TTTACTGAACCATTTGTATTTATCTTTAAATTCAATTTTATTGAACACGTCACAACAAAATTTACCAACACATATTTTACATTTTGTTTCGTCATCTTGGGGTTCTAATGACGCAATCTCCCTAAGACTATCGCTATAGCTGGGCTGTTCATCATCTATTTTTTCCTCTGAAAAAAAAGCGTCAGACGAAACTCCAGATAAATATGTGCTGAAGTCTTCAATGTCTGGTTCGGTTGCACCTCGCCAAATGGGATAATGTTCGAAGCTCCAATATAACAGGGAAGCGCTGACCTTGAAAGGTTTCATTGTTGTTCCTTTAAGTGCCTTTTCTAAGGCGAGTTTATAAACAAAAGATTGCAGATAGTGATGCGAACTAGGCACATCTATGTTTTTGATTGACTTAACATTGACTTCAATACTATCTCCAACTGTTGTTTCAATGACATCCGGCTTAAACATCTCGATCTCCATGCTAATATCGGATGTGGAAAAGAAAACTATGTCGAGCTTTTTTGCTATCAGTATTAATCCACGGTTGAGAATGATATCGATTAGTTTCTGTGTTCTGACAGGTTCAATGCCTCGCCTCTGCGCCAACCGTTTTATTACGTGGTCTTTAAACAACTGTGCTCGTCGAATGCCGACAATGTGAGGTTCATCAATTGGTATTTTTACCGTATTGGAAAGTTTAAGAAAGTGTGGGCAGGCCAAATAATGTTTGGAGCGTGAGGGGATATATTTAAGTGTTTTCATTTTATTTCGCGCATCGCTACAAATAACTCACTGGTGGATTGACATGTTAGAGCTTATAAACGTTTCTGTCATTTTTGAATTTTCTTTCATAAAGCTTCATATAAGGCTATTTGTTCCAGTTATTAATCCGGATTTATATTATTCAGTCCTCTTCTTTTGCTGCATGTCTTTTCATGTTTGCTACGCCGTGTCACTCTTAGAAAACAGCCGCAATATTGGCAATGTGTATACTTTCTTTTTGAATTTCCTCGGCTTTTAACCGGCGCACAACCAGTAGCCTGCATAAATTTACTCAATCTCTTATACAATATGTACCCTTATAAATGCTTATCTCCTATGCCTGACGGCGTTCATAATAGCCACTAATATACACGCAGCTAAGCAGAGCTGTTATACATGCCATAGTTCAACGCGCTATCTTTCAGTCATTTCATCAAGAGATCGCAAAAGTTTGTATTTAAAGTCTTGAAGTGCCTTTCTTGTAATTTCTTCATGTTTTTCTCTACCCACCCTAAAGCTGTGAAGCACCTCTTTTAGGGTACCTATAATGTCACCCCATTCAGTTTCTTTATCAAATTCGATGTCGGGCGGGGGATATGCGAGCGCGTCGAGAACGCTGACAACTCATGACGCACTTTTCGGTATTGCGCCTTGGCAATGAGATCTACCGGTTTATGTGTTACGATTAGTTTCTCGCACAAAGCATCCAATGCTGCTCTAAGTTGACCCGTAGTCAAATGATACGTATTCTTCATTGTAATTTCCTCCCTTTTTTGTTGTTCTAATATTTATTTTTATGCTGATTCCACGTTGATTCAAAGATTATATGCTTTAGGTTTCATTGTCAATTTATTTGCAATAAAGTACCGATGGCAGCATGATTTTTCTATGTATTATCGATATCTTAAACAATCTATAGAATACTCTTATTTATACAAACCTACATTCTTATATGAATTTTCGCAGATTGCGAATTCTTCCTTCCTCCAATTACAGCAGCATCGTCTTTCTTCGTTGGGATTCGTGACGTGCTTCAGTTACAATATACACGTGATACAGGTCAGTAATCTTACAAAGGCTTACGGCACGCAGGTGGTATTCGACGACGTGGGGTTTACGGTCAACGCCGGGGAGCGGATCGGGCTTGTGGGAAGGAACGGATCAGGAAAGACAACCCTTCTCAGGATGATAACCGGTGAAGCAAAGCCTGACGCCGGCGTCATCAGCATCCCGAATAATTACAGGGTCGGCTATCTTTCGCAGCACCTTCAGTTCAAAAAAAACACCGTCCTTAAAGAAGCATGTCTCGGTCTCCCCCCGGTTGAAGACGGAAGGGATGAATCGTATAAGGCAGAGGCAGTCCTGATGGGGCTCGGGTTTTCGATAGAGGATTTTTCACGTAACCCCCTCGACCTGTCCGGCGGGTTCCAGGTCCGACTGAACCTTGCCAAACTCCTCGTCTCGGAACCGAACCTGCTCCTCCTCGATGAACCAACGAACTATCTCGACATTGTTTCGATACGCTGGCTCACCCGGTTTCTGAAGGAATGGAAGGGGGAACTGATCCTTATCACCCATGACAGGGAATTCATGGACGGGGTAACGACCCATACCATGGGTATCCACCGGAACAAAATGCGGAAAATGGCTGGTCCTACCCATAAATACTACCTTCAGATACTGACGGAAGAGGAAGTCTATGAGCAGACAAGGCTCAACGAAGAGAAAAAACGCACAGAGACAGAGCAGTTCATAAACAGGTTCAGGGCGCAGGCTACCCGCGCACGGCTGGTTCAATCGAAGATAAAGTCCCTCCAGAGGCATGAGAGACTCGAAAAGATGTCCACGATAAAGGATCTGGAATTCGAATTTATCGCTGCGCCGTTTACAGGAAAATGCCTCATCGATGCAAAAGACATCTCTTTTGCCTTTGCACAAGAAGGCCCTCCGCTCATAGACGGATTGAATCTGACCGTTGGCAAGAAGGACCGTATAGCAGTTATCGGGAAAAACGGGAAAGGCAAGACAACACTTCTGAACCTGCTTGCCGGCGAGCTGCAGCCGCTTTCCGGAGAGGTGCATCATCATGCACAGTTGAGGCTGGCCTATTTCGGCCAGACAAATATCCAGCGGCTCTCTCCTGAAAAAACGGTAGAGGAAGAGATACTCGATGTGCAACCGACTTACAACAGAGGCGCAGCGCGTAAAGTCTGCGGTATTATGATGTTCGAAGGAGACAGCGCCCTCAAGAAGGTAAGCGTGCTTTCAGGCGGAGAGAAGAGCCGTGTTCTTCTGGGCAAACTGATCGTCAGCCCCGCCAATCTCTTATTGCTGGACGAACCCACCAACCATCTCGACATGGAGTCCGTGGACTCGCTCCTGGAGGCGATTGACGCATTTAAAGGCGCTGTTGTCATCGTCACCCATAGCGAGATGATCATCAGTGCAATAGCCTCACGGCTTATTGTCTTCGATGAGGGGAAAGTGACACTTTTTGAAGGTACCTATCAGGACTTCCTCGACAGAGGCGGCTGGAAAGATGAGGTTCTGCCGGTCCGCAGCGTCCAGCATTCCGGACAAAAGGGCAATGGCACAAGAAGGAAAGATTTGAAAAGGATGAAGGCTGAAGTGATCAACAACCGATCGAGGACTCTTTCACCACTTCAGGCGAGAATTTCCGAAGTAGAAGAAGAGATCACACTGCTCGAACAAGGGCTCGGGCAGGACACACAGGCATTGATTGATGCCTCTGTAAAAGGGGACGGGGAATCGATCAGGCTGCTGAACGGGTCAATCCATGAGTCGAGAAAAAAAATCGACGCCCGCTTCGACGAGCTTGAAAAGCTCACCGATCAGCTCGCTGCGAAATCAAGGGAGTTCGAGGATAAGCTTGAGGCGCTGAAGGGAACAGAGGGATAAAGGTCCTGCAGCAAGCGAAGGCTGTCCGGCAATTGTCATCCTGAGCCTGTCGAAGGATCTTTCGTTTATCGCTATACTGTTCGCTATGAATTATATAAACTGTTACGCAAGGAAATACCGCAAGGGAGGGCATTGTGGAACGGATCCTTATTAAAGATCTTCTTTCTGATACGTACCTCGGAAAGCCCGTGACTGTATGCGGCTGGGTGAGGTCAAGGCGTGAATCAAAGGGGTTTGCATTCCTTGTCCTGAACGACGGCTCCACCCAGGAGACACTGCAGCTCGTCATCAATGGAGAGGCGCCTGCGTTTCAGCAGCTTTCTCGCTGCAATACCGGCACTGCTGTTCAGGCAAAGGGCGTCCTGAAACCATCTCCTGCGAAAGGCCAGAAATTCGAACTGGAGGTTTCTGATGTCGAGGTCTTTGGCGAGGCAGATCCTGAAAAATATCCGTTGCAGAAGAAGGGCCATACACTTGAGTTTCTGCGGGAGATACGTCATCTCAGACCGAGGACAAATACCTTTGGGGCAGTATTCAGACTGCGGAATATCCTTGCCTCCGCAGTCCATGAGTTCTTTCACTCAAGAGGATTCGCATGGGTGCACACCCCGATCATCACGGCAAGCGACTGTGAAGGCGCGGGAGAGTTGTTTACCGTAACATCCCTGCATCTTGAAAACCCCCCGAAGAAAACCGACGGGAGCGTTGATTTCACCGAGGATTTTTTCGGCAAGCGGGCCTTTCTTACTGTGAGCGGACAACTAGAAGCAGAGTTCCTGGCAATGTCCCTCGGCAATGTCTATACCTTCGGTCCGACGTTCAGGGCAGAAAATTCCAATACCACGCGGCATCTTTCAGAGTTCTGGATGATCGAGCCTGAAATGGCCTTTGCCGATCTCAAGGATGACATGAAACTGGCTGAAGAATTTCTCCGTTTCCTCTGCAGGCAGGCAGTTGAAAAGGGAGAAAAAGAACTTGTGTTCCTTGAGAATCAGTATAAAAGGGTTTCATTGGAGGACCTGAAAAATCTCTCAGATACCCCATTCGCTCATATGTCTTATACTGATGCGATACAGGAATTAAAACGTGCGCCAATAAAGTTTGAATTCCCGGTTGACTGGGGCGCTGACCTACAGTCAGAGCATGAGAGGTATCTGACAGACAACGTAATCAAAGGCCCGGTTATTGTGACAGATTATCCGAGAGAGATAAAGGCCTTTTATATGAGACTGAACGACGATGGAACAACCGTAGCAGCGATGGATGTACTAGTCCCGAAGGTGGGTGAGATCATCGGAGGAAGCCAGCGCGAAGAGCGGCTGGATGTCCTTCAGGAAAGAATGAATCAGTCCGGCATACCAGAGGAAACCCTTCAGTGGTATCTCGACCTCCGCAGGTTCGGCTCAGCCCCTCATGCAGGCTTCGGCCTCGGCTTTGAACGGCTTGTGCAATACATTACCGGCATGGCGAACATACGCGATGTAATTCCCTGTCCGAGGGCCCCGCGCGAAATCGGGTTTTAAAGAAAGGCAAGCAAATGAAATTACTTGAACATTTCAGGCCACCAATAATTTCTTCTATATCTTTTTGAATATTCTGTTGTAGTGTAATCATTTTTTTCAATGATCTTTACGCCGTGTTCAAGAGCTGTAATGCCCTTAGCCGTCTTGGATGTTTAAGTTTTCTCATGCCTTTTTCTTCTATCTGTCTCACCCGTTCACGCGTGATAGATAGATGTCTGCCAACTTCTTCAAGCGTATAATCGCGCTCAACACCAATTCCATATCTCATTCTGATTACCTCTTCTTCTCTTGGGGTCAGTGTATGCAGGACATCAATTATCTGCTCAGCGAGTTTATTCCTCTCCGTTTCTGTGTCGGGGGAGGGGCTATCATCACCAATCATATCCGCAAGGGTCGAATCGTCATCACCGATCGGGGTCTGCAACGTTATCGGTTCCTGCATTGCCTTGAATACGTCCTCCACTTTTTTCACAGGGATTCTTAACATATGTGCAATTTCTTCTTTAACGGGGTCTCTCCCAAGTTGTTGTGACAATTCTTTTGAAGCAGTGCAGACCTTCGTATAAAGCTCCATCACATGGACAGGGATTCTTATTGTTTTCGTCTGATCCATGAGCGCTCTCGTGATGGCCTGTCTGATCCACCACGTTGCATACGTGCTGAATTTGAATCCCTTTTTATAGTCGTATTTTTCAATGGCTCTTATCAGGCCGATATTGCCTTCCTGAATCAGATCAAGCAGAGAAAGCCCTCTGCCTGCGTAATGTTTCGCAATATTTATTACCAGCCTCAGGTTGCGTACTATCATCTCATTTTTCGCTTCGAAAACCAGTTTTCTTGCTCTCGTAATCCTGTCATAGATACGACGGACCTCATCAATTCCGACCCCCACCTCCGACTCACGGCCCTCATATTCCTTCCTTCTCTCTCCAGGGATACCTTCTGCTGCCATGAAATGATCGAGCATCTCCAGACTTTTTTGCACGGCATTCTCAGCCTTATCTTCTGCAGTATCCACATCCGGCCGTGCGTAATGAGATTGCCCTTTGAGGAGTCTCTTGTACAGAGGCAGTCCTTGTACCATGTACCTGACAATGTCGTTCCCTTCCTCTATTTTTCTCGCAAGATCGGTTTCCTCATCCTTGCTGAGAACCGCGATATCCCCCATCGAGTGAAAATATGCCTGAACAAGGTCCCCTGTCTTTTCATACACTTCCTGTTCCCCTGAAACTTCTTCCTGTTCACTGTCCATTTCATGACTGTCAATAACTTTGATCCCCATATCCTGAAGAATGTCCAAAATATTTTCTAACTCATCTTCGATGTCGAATTCCGAAGGAAAGGCATTATATATATCAGTGGAAGTAAGGGCTCCCTGCCGCTTTCCCAGGTCTATTACTTCTTCTAAAATGTCCTGTTCCCGCATTGTCATCATCTCCCTTCGCTTGATCGGTTATGCACGTATATCTTTTTTTTATCGTTACCTTCATTTTGATAGATTTAAAGGAGAATAAATATCGGCTTTTGTCTGATTTTATTGTAGGACTGCTGGTTTATGTAGAGTAGGATTTGTCCTACAGCGAAAAGCCATCGAGGGGAAAAAGAAAGAGGGGTTAGTACTGGAGAATAAGCTGAATCAGTCCAGAAGTTGATGCTTTATGACGTAATGCATCACTTCGGCATTGCTCTTCATCTTCATTTTGTCCATAATTCGGGTTCGATAGGTGCTGACAGTCTTTATGCTTAAGGAGAGTTCCTTGGCAATATCCTTTACTGTTTTTCCTTCAGCGATCATGCGCAGCACCTGATATTCTCGATCTGAAAGGATATCGTGAAGGGGTTTTTCAGAATCAGCTTCAAACTCGGATGCTAATCTTTCAGCAAGTGAGGGGGTGATATATTTTCTTCCTTGAGATATTTTCCGAATTGCTGTTATCAGTTCATCAGGCGCACTCTCTTTCGTGAGATATCCGGAGGCACCAGCCCTGAGAACTCGAACTGCATATTGTTCTTCAGGATGCATGCTCAATATGAGAACAGGAAGTTTAGGCTTGTCACTTTTGAGTTGTTTCAGGGCTTCAAGCCCTGTCATTCCGGGCATTGTAATGTCGAGCAAAACCATATCGTAATTGTTTTTCCATATTTTATCGAGAACCTCCTGTCCGTTATTCGCTTCGTCAGTAACAACCAGGTCAGGGTATTCTGCCAGGATATGCTTTAGTCCCTCACGGAACATCGTATGATCATCTGCAATGAGAATCTTTATCATTCATTTTCTCTCATATCACGGATCGGCATTCTAACGGTCACCGTTGTTCCTTTGCCGGGTACTCCTTTTATTATATTGATCCCGCTGAATATTTTTACACGTTCTCTGATACCGATAAGACCAAACGATTTTTGGTTAGCAAGCTCTTTTTCGGTAATGCCCCTTCCATTATCCCGGACCTTTAGTTCCAATTGACCTTCTCTCTGCCGTAAACTCACATTGACTTCCGTTGCTTGGGCATGCCGTGCAACATTTGTCAAAGTCTCCTGAAAAATACGATAAACCGCAGTATTACGGTCTCTGTCAAAAGTGATATCCACAGGATCTATTGTTATTTTACATTGAATGCCTGTGCGTTTCTGAAATTCTTCTGCCTGCCACTCGATTGCGGCTGCGAGTCCCAGGTCGTCCAATAATCCCGGCCTCAGTTCCGTGGATATCTTCTTAACGGTACGGATAGTTTTATCAATCAGTTGTGTCATTGTATCCGCCTTTTCTCGCAGTTGCATCTCATGTTCAGGCAGTCTCTTTCGCAACCAGGACAGGTCTATTTTTAAAACAGTCAATCCAAGGCCGAGCTCATCATGAATCTCACGGGCAATATTCGTTCTTTCAACCTCCCCTATTTTTTGCAGGTAGGTCGTTAGATTCCGCAGTTGTTCTTCACTTTCCTTGATGGCTACCTCTGCCAGCTTGCGCTCTGTAATATCAATAAGATTGCCCATAATTGCCGGTTTCCCTTTATACTGTATGAGCGTTGCCATCATTTCACACCATAGAGTTGTGCCCTGTTTTGTGATTCTTCGAACTTCATACTGCTGAGGGACAGACTTGCCTTTTAATCGTTTCGATGCCATTCCCTTCATGTTTTTTCTCTGATCGGGATGCACTAACAGCAGATGCGATTTACGCAATAATTCTTCAGGTTTATAACCGTGCATTGCTGCGAATTTATCATTGACAAATATGAGCTTTCCGTTCTGATGTATGAATATTCCGGTCAGTGAGTTTTCTGTAAGCGTCTTATATTTACTTTCGCTTTCCTGGAGCACTTTTTCTGCTATCTTGCGTCTTGTGATATCACGGATTGCGGTAACACAAAGTGCTCTTCCCTTTGACGAATAGTTCTTTCCGCAGACTTCGACAGGTAAAATGGTTTTATCTTTTTTTAGACATATGCTTTCATACGGCAGGCTATATCCTGAGAGAATTTTTGTTAAGGTATCGCTCCGGACATTCGGCGCTATAAGCTTTGCTATGGACTTGCCGATAAGTTCGCTTCGTTGATACCCGAATAATTTTGCTAACTTTCCCGTGACGTCAATTAATCTGCCCCTCTCAGTTACTGCAAGACCTTCAAAAGCAGCTTCGGTCACGTGGCGGAATCTGATCTCACTTTCCCTTAGAGCCTCCTCAACGTGCCTGCGTCCGGCTATCTCCTGCTTCATTTTTTTATTTGATGCCGTCAGTTCTGCGGTTCGTTCTTCGACGCGTTGTTCAAGTTCATTGTGAGCTTTCTGCAGGGCTGCCTCTGTATGCTTACGCTGATTTATTTCTCTTGAAATACTCATAATTGTGTTATTCATTACCTTCTTAAGGGCTTCCAATAATTCTATCTCAGACTTTCCAGACACCCTTGCATTCAGGTCACCCGTTGATACCTTGTGCAAAACATCAAAATGCTCAGCAAGCCCCATAGCAAATTCGTGAGATTGATCAACGATCTCGGCAATTTCTTCAGCGGTGATATTCACAAGATGCTTTAATTTGCTTATCAACTCAACTTTGGATGTTTCAGGTATCCTTACGGTAGGGTCTCCTGAGGAAATCTTCTTCAACGCCTCAAAGACTTCGGAAAGGCCTAAAGCCATCTCCAGGCCAATATTCTCCAGTTCCTTATCTCTGGCCTGGATAGTTTTCCTGAATTCCTTGAATTGCCTGTTTACAACCGAAAGAGTGGCTTTTATCGAAGCAACATCTGTATTCTTTTTAAAAACATCGCAGCCGAGGCACATCTCTATCTTCTCTAAAAACTTCCCCTGGATCTCATTCCGGCAATGGGTATCTGAAAAAAGCCAGCATTTAAGGTCACGCGACTTGTATGCCGGACAATCTTTCTCTTCGCATTTAAAAACTTCCCAGCATTTCAGCTTTTCCATTGCGTTCTCCTCTTTTTGCTTTTAGCTGCTAAAACACCTGTTCTTCTTGCCCGTGCTGAAGAACGTTATCATTGACATTATCATTGTAGATTAATTCTTTGAAATTGTCTAAAAATTACGCATTGCCTTATTATTTGCCACAAAGAAACAATAAGAAAGGCACTCTCTGAAAGTTGGGACCGACTATCAGTACAGATTTGAAACGGTCTTCAGCAGGGGGAGAAACTTTCAGGAGTGTGGACGTCTATGAAAGCATGCCCTCTGTCGGGCCTTTACGGAGTGTCAGTTTTCAGGAAGGAGGCGACGGAGGGGTAGGCTTCCGAGAGGCACATTATGGTGCCTTCCTATCTCCCTAACAGAACAGAACTCCCTGTAAAAAACGTCCCGGCCACTGCTGCGGTCATAAGGCAGGCGAGGGTTGCAGCGATGAGCGCCCTGAAGCCGACTTCAGACAAGTCTTTCGTCCTTTTGGGGACAAGTGCTGCTGTGCCGCCGACAAATATTGCGAGTGAGGCAATGTGGGCAAACCCGCAGAGTGCGTAGGCGGCAAGGACAGCCGAGCGGGGTTCTTTCAGAGTTCCAGATGAGAGAAGCGCTGCAAGGTCCTGATAGGATTTTACTTCGGTAAGCACTGCCCGTTCTCCGATCAGTTTGGCTATCTCAAAGGCATCGGACGGGGGAACACCGATGATGAGGCTAAGTGGAGGTTATACATTCATTACGTGCCTGTCAAACGGCACATTTAAGATAAATCGACTTCTTCAATAATTGCTGCAGCTAACAAGGGGAACATGATCTCATGATGGCCTGTGAGACCGTAACAGGCGCCTTTCCCGAGTGTCGGCCTTCTGAGGACGTTCTGCGTCGGCCTGTAGTGCTGGATAAAATCCATATTTACCGTAGTAAGAGTTTCGACCTTAGTGCCGAGGTTCCTCGCAATGGTTAACGCCTTCAAAAAAACTTCCGGCATGATAACCGCAGAGCCGAGATTGATATACACTCCCCCTTCAAGGTCGGAGACTACAGAAGAAAAAAGTTTAAAGTCCCTGAAGCTCCCTTCTCCTATGGCTGCTCCGTCGGCATCAGGATGCATATGAATAATATCCGTACCGATTGCGACATGAACGGTCGCAGGGAGACCGAGTTTGCAGGCGTTGGCAAAAATGCTCTTTTGTCCAAACCTGAACCCGCCTTTGCTGATCATCTCGCCGATTGACCTGCCTATGCCATATCCTTTTCTGGTCCCCGCTTTGATCGCCTTATTGAGATACGTCCCTGTTTCTTTTGCCATGCCGAAGGTTCCCCCGCATAACTCCTTGCCGACATCTTCAGAGGTATTGCCGGCAAATGCGAGTTCAAAATCATGAACGATGCATGCCCCGTTTGTCGCAACAGCAGTGATAATGCCTCTGTTCATGAGATCGATAATCAGGGGGGAAAGACCTACCTTAATGGGATGTGCTCCCATGCCAAGGACAACCGGTCTTCTCCTTTGTCTAGCACTGACAATAGCCTTAACAACAGACTTGAAGTCCTGAACAGCAAGAATATCGGGAAGCTTTTCAAGAAAACTGCTGAAGGTCTCTCCCCTGGAAGCCGGCTTTGCAAGCGCCGGCAAAGAGACCTTGCCCGCCCTTTTCGCAAGCGGATGGGTCTTCACCTTCCTGAGCGACACCGGCCGGTACTTTTTCATGGAATACATCTTACCACAAATTCTGTCTTGAAACATCCAGGGAATCAAGGATTCAAGGGTCGGGGATTCAAGGATTCAAGTGAAATACTGATACAGAATGATAAAAGAAGGCTTATCTGATAAATCCTGAACACTTGACCCTGGAATCCTCGAATCCTTTTTTCGGCATGGTACTTTATTATGGTACAATCTGAGAGAGGAGGCACATGCCGTTCAGGGATATACTTTCGCGGGAAAAAGATTTACAAAAGCCGACCTATCACCATGAAATGCTTGTGAGGGGAGTCGATTTCCAGGCATGCAAGGTCCGGGCCCTTGATTTTTTCGGGAAATATCAACTGATCCGCTACTCTCACATTACGGTGCTGGAGAGTAAATCCCTGGCTGCATCAGATCCGGCATTCCGGAACAGGCTGCATCAGGCTATCCTCGAAAATCAAAAAATCATACATGATCTGATTGCAGAACTTGAAAAAGAAGGCATCAGCACCCTGAATGACCTGGGCGATACACCAAAGGGATATAAAACTAAGATGCTCCACGTAATCACCCATCTTGTTGACGGCTTCTTCGGCATCGATACCTACTTCTATAATCTTGAAGAAGAATCCCACGGGGTGTCCGATGAATTCAGTGGGAAAATAATCTCAGAACCATCGCATTACTGGCTTCTCAGTATAGAGGCAATAATTTAAGCGCCGCAACGCTCCGGCATCCTTGCACATTTTCAGTATACCTATTGATTTTACAGTGGTTTCTATGGTAACGTAACTATCTAAATCAATCAGGAGGAAATACATTGCCGGCAAAAGCACAACCAAAGAAGAATCTATCGGCCGAGAAAAGGGCGCGTCAGAGTGTGAAAAGAAACCTCCACAACAGGAATGTCGAGAGCGGTGTCAAGACCGTCCTAAAAAAGGTTGAGACAGCCGTAACATCGGGGAACCGCGATGACGCGGGCAAAGCATTACTGTTGGCGGTAAAGGCGCTCAATAAGGCTGCATCCAAGGGTGTTGTCCACAGGAATACCGCTTCAAGAAACATATCGCGGCTCACAAAGAAGGTAAACGCCCTTCAGCCTCAGGCTACCCCTCCCGCAGCTTAAGCAGCCTGAACAGAAGATATTCGACCGGAAAGACTCTGCCTGAGCTTTTTATATCGATATCAATACTGTTAAGAAGCTCGAATACCTGCAGGAAATAATCCTTTTTTGCGCGGTCTGAATGCGGCTGCAGGTTTCTGCCGTACTGCCAGTTCAGTGCGCCGATAAGGCTGTAATCTTCTGCTGTTTCCCTGAGGGACCGGTAAATCCTGAAAACGTTGTCTGCGTCTTGTTGTCTCAGGGCATTGACAAGGTCGAATATGCCGTAAAGCCTTCCGCCTGTGACGATATCCGCTATGTCCTTCACCTCAACGCTCTTTTCCCCGAGGAGAGAAATCTTCTCGATTTCGGATGAAAGAAGACCCAGGTCGGGGCCGATAAGCCCGATGAGATAATCAATTGCATCGTTTGAGAGCTCTATCCCTCTAATCTCTGCCCGTTTCTTCATCCAGTAAGGGATCTCGGTTTCCCGGATATCAAGCGCGGCGGGCTTGAAGTTTCTGAATTTCTCTCTTCCTTCTTTGCTGAATACCCCCTGATGGATTATTACAAAAACAGAGCCTTCAGCCGGGTTTATGGCGTATTCGTTCAACTTCTCCAATTCTTTTTTCAGAAGTTTCAGAATATTTCCCGTGACTATGGTAAATCTTCTGCCGCCGAAAAAAGAGACGGTATTTGCGACGTTGAGTATCTCACCGAACGAAAGGTTCACGTCTCCGGACGGCGCAAGGTCGAATACATGGAGGTTAAAATCCCGCTCCGTCTCCGGCACGAGCCTTTTAATGGCCTCTACTGCCTCCCTCTGGAGAAACGGGTCTTCTGCAGAGAACAGATAAAACGGTTTAGGCAGGCCTTTTTCTACTTCACTGAGGAATGCCTTGAAGCTCATTGGAAAATGACGGCGCCGACCACCTGCATTGCCATGTCGCGTATGGCCTTCTCGGATGCAAGTTCTTTGGCAGCGATAACCTCTTCCAGAGGACCGGGACGTGAAAAAGAGACGATGAACGGAGAGCCGATACCTTTCAGCTCTTTCTGCTTTCCTGACGGGTCGACGAGCGTGAAGTCCCCTTTTATGACGATTTCATATTCTGCTGCGATATCGCCTTTTTCCGAAAGAATAAGCAATGAAAATTCTTTAATCGTACCGCTGAGCTTATGCCCTGCATCGGGTGAAACGGCAATCCCCTGCTTGAGAAACTCTTCTGTCAGCGCCGTGTACAGCTTGTCCTGAAGTTTCGGCTCGAAGGTTTTGTTCTCGATCGTTCCGATTTGTATGGCATCGAAGGGTAACGATGCCCTGCCGTGGATCGAATACCCGCAGCCAAAAAGGGTGAACAGTAAACAGTGAACAGTGGACAGTAAAAGGCATAGAAAGAGTAGCCTCTTTAAATGACGTTTATATTTTTTACAGATTGACACGGCTTTCCTCTTCCTCAGTTTCCGATCACTATATTAACCAATTTCCCTCTGACTACAATAACCTTTTTGATCTCCTTGCCGCCAATGGATTCTCTAATTTTTTTATCCTCCAGGGCCATCCTCTTTATCTCATCATCAGGGGTCCCGGCAGGCATCATCATCTTTGCTCTCACCTTGCCGTTCACCTGAACGACCAGTTCAATGGTTTCCTCCTTTGCCGCTTCCTCATCCCATGCAGGCCATTTCCGATCAAAAACGCTCGGCGTATTGCCGGTCGCCCCCCATAGTTCTTCAGCGATATGCGGTGAAAAAGGAGAGAGGAGAAGGATAACCTGTTCGATCGAAAACTTAAATGCCATCCAATCTTCTTCTGTCTTCGGCTCAAATGACGTTATCTCGTTGACAAGCTCCATCAACCCTGCTATCGCAGTGTTGAAATGGTACTCCCGCTCGATATCTGTTGTCACCTTTTTGATCGTCTGATGGGTCTTTTTGAAAAGTATTGCGGCCGAGGGTTGAAGTGCCGCAATCTTAGTGATGCCGGACTTCGAACTAGCGAGATTGCCTCTGTTTTTATGGACAATGCCCCATAACCTGTTTAAAAACCTGAAGGCGCCGTCCACCCCCTTATCCGACCATTCAAGGTCTTTCTCGGGCGGGGCAGCGAACAACGAAAAGAGACGGGATGTGTCAGCCCCGTATTTCTCGATCAGATAATTGGGGTCTATGACATTTCCCTTCGACTTGGACATCTTCGCCCCGTCTTTTATGACCATGCCCTGTGTCAAAAGGTTCTGAAATGGCTCACTGATATCGCTGAGGCCCAAATCGCGGACGACCTTCGTAAAGAACCGTGAGTAGAGAAGATGAAGCACCGCGTGTTCCACGCCGCCGATGTACTGGTCAACAGGCATCCAGTAGCCGAGTTCAGAGTCATGCATCTTCATTTCGGCCTTCAGATCAATCTCGCCCTTTTTAAAACAGTAACGGATGAAATACCATGACGAGTCAACGAACGTGTCCATGGTATCAGTCTCGCGCCTGGCCTTGCCTCTGCACCTGGGGCAGTCGGTGTGAAGAAATGTCTCTGCCTCACACAGTGGAGAACCGCCTTTGCCGGTAACTTGTATATCCAGTGGCAGTATGACGGGCAAATCTTCCTCCGGCACGGGGACCGTGCCGCATCGATCGCAATATATCACGGGGATGGGTGTGCCCCAGTAGCGCTGCCGCGAAATTCCCCAGTCCCTCAGCCTGAAATTTACTACTCTCTTGCCGAGTCCCTTCTCTTCTATATAATGTATGATCTCCTTTTTAGCTGCATTGCTGTTCGCGCCGGTAAACCGGCCTGAACCGACAAGGATGCCTTCGTCCTCAAAGGCCTCTGCAGGTTCGGACTTCGGGTTCCCATGGTCGGAATCCGGCACGATGACTACTTTTACAGGAAGCCCGTATTTCTGGGCAAATTCGAAATCCCTCTGGTCATGGGCAGGCACCGACATAATCGCTCCTGTCCCATACTCCATGAGCACAAAATTTGCGATATAAATTGGTACCTTGTCACCGTTTAACGGGTTGGTCGCATGAAATTGCGTAGGAAGCCCCACCTTCTCGGTTTCTTTCCCGTATTTTGCCTTAACCGCATCGAGAGCGCTTTTATCCTGAATGAGTTTTTCCGATAGGGGATGTTCAGGGGCTATGCACATAAACGTAACACCGAACAAGGTATCGGGCCTCGTGGTAAATATTCTCAATTTTTCCCCGAGCCCCTCAATCGGGAAATCCACTTCCACACCCTCACCCTTTCCGATCCAGTTTTTCTGCATGAGGACCACCCTCTCCGGCCAGCCCTTGAGGTCATCGCACCCCTGGAGTAATTCTTCTGCGTAGTGGGTAATCCTGAAAAACCACTGTTCGAGTTTCTTCTGGATGACGGTGCTGTCGCAGCGCCAGCATTTTTCGTCGATCACCTGTTCATTCGCGAGTACAGTTGCGCAGGACGGGCACCAGTTCACATAGGAGTATTTCCTGTATGCGAGCCCTTTTTCGAGCATCTTCAGAAAAAACCACTGGTTCCACTTGTAGTATTCAGGGCTGCAGGTCGTCACTTCCCGTCCCCAATCATAGCTGAGCCCCATGCGGTTCAGCTGTTTTTTCATGTTCCCGATATTCTTGTATGTCCAATCCGAAGGATGCACTCCGTGCTTAATTGCGGCATTCTCTGCAGGCAGACCGAAAGAATCCCATCCCATCGGGTGCAGCACATTGTATCCGCACATCCGTTTATACCGGGCGATCACGTCGCCGATGGCGTAGTTTCTGACATGCCCCATGTGGATTTCGCCGGAGGGATAGGGAAACATTTCGAGACAGTAGAATTTTTCCCGGGCCTGATGAGTCTCTGTTGCATAGAGCTTCCGCTCAGCCCAGTATGCCTGCCACGTTAACTCAACCTTCTTCGGATCATATCTTTCGTCCAAGCTCAACTCCTCTGTAATCAGTTATTAAAAAAAGATTAATAACGATAAAATTCTCATAACCTCCCTCAGACACCCCTCTTATCTAAAGAGGGGTTTGGGGAGATTTTTCAAAATAATGTCTCTATACTTATGCAACGCCTTTTTCTATCGCAGCAAAAATCGTACGGTATTATAGCAAAAAGAGCATTTCAGAGGGTTCAAGGCAAATCAGTCACGTAAAGATTCCGCATGATTTATGACTTTTCTGAAGAGCAGATACGGCGTTGGAGCGGGTTTAGCCCCGATGAACATCGGGGGTACCTCGGAGGTTCCCGATCGATATCGGGAACCGAGAATGAGCGACAATGTCGTGTCTGCTCTTCACCATGCGTTTACGAATAATCCGAATCAGGCGGAAAGGTTCAGCTGATAGGTGCTCCAGTTTCTGCAGTTCGAGCACCTCCCCGACCATTCGGAAGCAATATGCCCGCAATTGCTGCAGTTGTATGACAGGCTGTAAGCGCATGTATGCGCCTCCAGGGCTTTCTTGTATTCGCGAACAGCCCTGTCGGTCTGGTTCCTTTTCAGGTACAGGTTCCCCATGAGCTGATGCATTTCAGGATAAGACGTCCCCCCGGTGTCTATGGACGCCATTGTCTCGAATGCGTCGTCGATCATCTCAAGCCGGTAAAAAAGTTTGCCGAGGAAAAACTTGAGGGTTGGACTTTGTGGATTCCTGGAGATATTGTTTTTGTAAATCGTAATGAGCCTTGAAGGCTCCCCGACACTGATCAGCAAATCCTCAAGCCGCAATAAGACAATCATGGATAATGTCTGATTATAGCTCTGATCGAGGAGTTCGACCGCTTCTTCTGCCTCTCCCTCCCGCAACAGCACTTCAGCAAGTCCCAGCGTTGCGGGGATAAAGTCCTTGTCCAGTCTCAAGACCGTTCTGAATGCCTTTTTCGCCTTGTCCATATCGCTGTTTTCGAGACAATATCTGCCGTATTCATATTTATAACCGACGAGGTTCTGCCGCTCACGATTTTTGTCCTTCTCTGCACGCTCGTTTTTCAGTATTGTCTTCTGGACAAGGACAAGGTCTTCCCACTTCTCCTGCTTTTCGAGGATGTCTCTCTTCCTATAGAGGGCCAGCAGGTTTTCATCGTCGATATCGAGGATATCTTCGATGTACCTGAGGGCATCCGCCAGCCGTCCGGTCTTTTCCATAAGCTTGACCAGTGAAAAGAGCACCTCGATATTTCTCGGGTTCAGATCTCTTGCTGTCTGATAGTATTCACGGGCTTTCTGAAAATCCTCTTCAGAGAGGGCGATGTCACCGAGTTGAACAAGGGCGTTAAGATGTTCAGGATCCTCTGCAAGGACCTCTTTCAGCAACCCCTTGGCTTCAGCCTGATTATGATGGGCAAAGATGTAGTTCAGCGCTTTTGAATATAGTTCCTGTATCCTGGAATCTTTCTTCTGTTTTTTCTGGTACTGCCACCGGTCCATGTACCGCTTCGTGTCCCGCACAACAAAAACAAGAAGCATCGCGAGCCCGCCAATAGCAATCGAAAGGAGGATGAGCGCAATCGTCGGTGTCTCATAAACCTGGCCAAAGGGGATTTTTATCGTAGTAACTTCCTGGTTATTGATGGCGAATAAGGCAAGCGTTGCGAGGAACAGAACGAATATGAATACGGCCAGTTTACTCATGGCTGGCGATGCTATTCCACCGGAATTCTCTTTGCATCAATCCACAGTTTCTCGAGTTCATAGAATGTCCTCGTCTCCTCTTCAAAAATATGGACGATGATATCTCCGTAATCCATAAGGACCCAGAGGTTGTTTTTCCTCCCCTCTCTTCCGAGAGGCTTGACCCCCAGCGCGTCGAATCTTCTTTCAATCTCTTCAGCGATTGCTTTCACCTGAGTGGTGCTTTCTCCGGAGCAGATAATGAAATGATCAGCGATCTGGGTGAGGCCCTGCAGATCGAGGACAAGGACATCTTTTGCCTTTTTATCCAGCGCCGCTCTTGCTGCTTCGAGCGCTTTTTCTTTACTTTCTAAGGTTTTCTCTCCCTTCAAATAAAAAAGTTATAAGTTAAAAGTTAAAAGTGATAAGTTAAAACAACATTCATTCCAAATCTTAACTTTTAACTCTCAACTTTTAACTTTTTGTAGAGCTTGTTATTCATTATATAAGATTGAACTGCCGGAGGCAATAAATATTTTATGCTGCTGCCCAACTGTACGACCCGCCGTATCTCTGTCGAGGAGATGCTGAGCGGTGTCAGCCTCAGGAGAACAGCCTTTCGTTGACTGGAGAGAGTTGCTTTATGCGACTCGATACCGAAAGCATCCATCTCTTTCAGAATCGCTTTTTTGATTTTTATATAAGGGGACCTCTGGAGAGCAAGGAATGCATTTCCGGGTCTTGATATGATGATAAAGTCTGACAGGGTGACAAGGTGTTCAGGACGCCACCAGTTCGGGATATCGAGAAAGGCGTCTATCCCGAGGATGAGGGAAAATTCCACCCGGGGATTCTCATTTTGCAGCGCCTCTATTGTCTTGACGGTATAGGATTTACCCGGCAGTCTGCTCTCGATATCCGACACTTGAAAAAGCCTGTTGCCCTTTACCGCAAGCTTCACCATCGCAAACCTGTGCCGGGCCGGTGCAATATCCTTCGTTTTAAGCGGAGGATTTCCGGATGGAACAAAAAGGACTTTGTCGAGCCCGAGTTGTTCTCCCACCTCCTCGGCAGCCCTGAGATGCCCGTAATGTATGGGATTAAACGTCCCGCCGAAAATGCCGACTTTCATAATCTGGCTAAAACAATAACACAGAAGGCGGGGATTGTATTTGAGCGGATTTTTTTGCCGATCGTCGAATAACTATTTTTAAATAAAGAGGCAAAAGCCTCGGAGTCCCGGTGAATACCGGGACGAGAATGAGCAAAAAGACAATCCCCGCCTTTGTTAGCATGCATAGTTATTCCCTCAACTGCCCGCTCCCCAGCACAATAAATTTCGTGCACGTTAACTCCTCAAGGCCCATGGGTCCCCGCGCATGGATCTTGTCGGTCGAAATCCCGATCTCTGCTCCCAGGCCGAACTGAAATCCGTCATTCAATCTGGTGGAGGCATTTACCAAGACAGCGGAGGAGTCTACCTCTCTTACAAAACGCATCGCCCTATCGTAGTTCATGCTGACGATACCATCGGAGTGGGCCGAACCGTATTGTGCGATGTGCTCCATTGCTTCATCCATGTCTTCCACGATCCTCACATTCAGAGTCAGATCGAGATATTCCCTGTAGTAATCCTCCTCCTTCACCTCTGTGATATTCGGATAGATTGCAAGCGTCTTCGGACAGCCTCGTAATTCGACGCCGGCCTTCTCAAATCTCTTCAGCATCTTCGGAAGAAACCCTTCGGCAATTGCTTCATCGACAAGCATCGTTTCCATTGCGTTGCAGGTGCCCGGCCTCTGGACCTTTGCATTAAAGCATATTTCTTCCGCCATAATGAGATCAGCGTCTCTGTCGACAAAGATATGACAGACCCCTTTATAATGCTTAAGCACAGGTATTCTCGAATTTTCGGTCACCGCTCTTATCAAAGCCTCGCCGCCCCGGGGGATGATCAGGTCAATGATTCCTTCAAGCCTGAGCATCTCCATGATCGCCTCTCTGTCAGGGGTGTCGATAAATGTTGCGGCGCCCTCATGAAGCCCCTGTTTCTTCAGCACCTCCCGCAAAACCTTTACAATCGCCTTATTCGAATGAATGGCCTCTGAGCCGCCTCTTAGAATAACGGCATTCCCTGCTTTGAGACACAACCCTGCCGCATCTGCGGTAACATTCGGCCTCGATTCGTAGATAATCCCGATAACGCCGATCGGCACGCGCATCTTGCCGACGGACATCCCGTTCGGCCTTTGCCGCATCCGTATCACTTCGCCGACAGGATCGGGCAGGGCCGATACCTCGATCAATCCCTGCGCCATTTCATCAACCCGTTTTTCATTCAGCGTCAGGCGGTCTATCATCGCCTTCGAAAGCCCTTTGCCTTTGGCGTATTGAACATCCTTTTTGTTTGCCGAGATCAGTTCTTTCGCCCGTTTTTTCAGCGTTTCAGCCATCCGCACAAGCGCTTCATTCTTCTGTTTGGAAGATGCCTTCGCCAAAGCCCTTGCTCCTGCCCTGGCTTCTATTGCTTTGTCAAAAACATATTTCTTTAAGTCCATAACTCCCTCCCGTGATAATCTGCTTAAAAAATTATACATCAAACTGATTCATTTTAATAACCTGCCTCGGCTGGAATACAGGTCCCTCTTCCGGTCCTTGACCTTCTCCTCATGCTGCTTTTACACTATCTCATGCCGCTCATTAAGGTTTTGCCGCCTGATTTACGGAATAAGATCGCGGCAGGAGAGGTCGTAGAACGGCCTGCTTCTGTCGTGAAAGAGCTCATCGAAAATTCGATTGATGCCGGAAGCACGTATATAAAGGTCGATGTCCTTTACGGAGGGAAGCGCCTCATGAGGGTATCCGATAACGGGACCGGGATGGATAAGGAGGACGCTCTCCTCTGTTGCGAGCGGCATGCCACAAGCAAACTCAGCACAGAGGATGATCTCTTCAACATAAAGACCATGGGCTTCAGGGGCGAAGCCCTTCCCTCGATTGCCTCCGTCTCAAAAGTCACCATTACTACAGGGACGAAAGGTTCTTCTTCAGGGATATCCATAGTGATCTCCGGCGGTGAGGTGAAAGAGGTGAAAGATGCTCCTTCAGCAGGAACAACCATCGAGGTGAGAGATATTTTTTTCAACACGCCCGCCCGAAAAAAATTCCTGAAATCAAACAACACCGAGCTTTTTCATATCATCGATACCGTCACAAAAGAAGCCCTCTCCCATTGGGGGATCGCTTTCAGGCTTACGTCCGATCATAAGGAGACCATAACACCTGCCATTGGCGTCAGGCCCGAAAGAGCGTATCATGCAGGTCTATGGAGAGGAATTTCTCGATGACATCACCGGCGTCGATACCGGGACAGCGGGGCTGAAGATGGCTGCGTTCTTTACGAAGGGCGACAATTTCAGGAATATGAAATCCCATCAGTTCATCTTTGTGAACAGGCGTCCGATAAAAGACCAATCCATCTCTCATGCCGTATACAAGGCATATGAGAGTATCATTCCGCGCGATAAGCACCCTGTCTTCTTTCTTTTCCTTGATATCGATCCGGGTCGGGTTGATTTCAATGTTCATCCGGCAAAACGCGAGGTCAGATTCGAAGACAAGGAGTCTGTTTACCGTTTTGTGCACGAAACCATAAGGGCATCGGTGAAAAGTGAACGAACGGAATACGCAAAACAGTTTACAGAAATGCCGGAAATCGCTTTGCCAAAACCTCATTCAGGGATGTACCCATCGCCTGACACATCAGCCTTTTCCCAACCCGAATATATAGTTTCCGAAAATACCGAGCTTGCGTACAGGACAACGCTGCCGTTCATCTATCTCGGAGACACGTTTCTCGCTGTTGCAGGCAAAGGGGGACTGACCCTTATCGACCATCACGCAGCCCATGAAAGAATCCTGTTTGAAAAGTTCCTAAAAGGGATCAATCCCGGCTCACACCAGTTATTGTTTCCAAAACAGATCAAACTGTCGGCGAAGGAGTACCGCGTCCTCCTTGACAATGCAGATATAATGAGGAATTTCGGGATTGACGCAGATGATTTCGGGCATGAGACTGTTCTTGTCCGCTCCCTCCCTGATGCCCTGGATGATGCTGATCTGAGAGGAATTCTCTCTGACGTCGCCTCATGCATCATTGAAAGAATTGCTCCGGACAAACCCCTCAAAGAGGCGCTCGCGGCACGGATCGCCTGCCATAATTCGGTGAGAGGGAAAGAAATACTGAACCAGGAGCAGCTCTCGGCCCTCCTTTCCGATCTGGAGCAGACCGATCACCCTGACCAGTGCCCCCATGGAAGACCGACAAGAATTTTTCTTTCCCTTGATGATCTAAAAAAGATGTTTAAGCGGAAGTAATCAGGGCTGGCCCGGCCTTCTGCAGATAGGTTCACCTCTCAATAAGGACGAACGAGAAAAAAGCAACATGCCTACACGGCCATGAGAATCATTATCATCTGGCGGCCTTCCATCTTAGGTGGTATTTCCACTTTTGCGACATCCGCCAGTTCCGCCACCAACCTGTCAAGGACCTTCTTCCCCAATTCCTGGCGACTCAATTCCCGCCCTTTAAAACGCATCGTCACCTTCACTTTGTCCCCATGCTCAATAAATTTCCGGGCATTTCGCTTCTTGAATTCGTAATCATGGGTATCGATCAACGGGCGCATCCTGATTTCCTTAAGGGTTTGCGTCGCCTGTTTTTTCTTGGCCTTCTGAAGTTTCTTGCTGTTATCGAACTTGAACTTCCGGTAATCCATGATCTTGCAGACTGGCGGATCAGCATCGGGACTGACTTCCACGAGATCTAACCCTCGTTCCCCGGCCAACTTCAATGCAGCTTCGATATCCATAATGCCGAGTTGCCCTTCATCGCCAATGACCCGAATTTGTTTGGCTTTGATGAGCCTGATCTGATTGTTGACGCGCGTAAGATCAATGACCCTTCCGGGCCCTCTTCTTTGATTCGCTATTATATGTTTCTCCTTTTCGCTAGATAGTCTGTGCGGCCGGAAGCGCCGGACAAACTATACCGCAGGCCTGAGGCCGTAGTATCCGCAACAGTGCACAATTTCAAGGGGAAAAGATTTTTTATGAAAATCTCATTAAAATCTTCTAAACTTCTGCGCCTTCGCCCTGGTCTTTCGTGCCTCTGCGCGTTTTCGCTTTTCTTTTACTGAAGGCTTTTCATAAAAGCTTCTTGTCCTGATTTCCTTGAGAAGGCCTTCATTCTGAACTTTGCGCTTCAGGATTTTAATAGCTTTTTCTATATCATTGCCGACTACTCTAATCTCTATGATAATTTATCTCCTGTCTCTTCCGTAGCCACCACCACCACCTGATCCTCTACCCTGTCCGTAACCTCCCCTGCCTCCGCCTCCGCCGAATCCCCGCCCTTCCCTCGGCTGCTGCGGTCTTGCTTCATTGACGGTCAAAGAACGCTCCATGAATTTTGTGCCGTTTAACTGCTCGATGGCTTTCTTTGCATCCTCTGCTGATGCCATTTCGACAAAGCCAAAACCTTTGGAACGCCCGGTGTCTGCATCGGTAATGATTTTTACCGATTCAACTTCTCCGATCCCTGCAAAGAGTTCTCTCAGCGATTCCTCCGTTGCATTGAACGGGATACTTCCTACATACAGTTTTTTGCCCATATTGTTACTCCTCTTAATAGAATAAAATTCCCTAACTCCTTAAAGCTTTGAGGCTTCTCTGACTTCAAAGGCAGGATTGCTATAGGATACCACGTTATGCCCTTAAAAAAAAACAAGAAAATAACGATACCCAATCCAACGCTTTTTTGCTTTACATTTCTGCTGAAATAGATATTGGAAGAAGCCACTATACGTTCAAAAGAACACGGTAAGGCGATCAAGGGACTTTCTCAAACGGTCTGATACGGTAAGGAGCATGCCCTTCAGGAGTTTGGCTCCCAATGCAGGATCTGTGGCGATCAGTCTGTCAAGGTTCTCCTGAGTAATAATCGCAAGGGAGACATCTTCAAGCGCCACTGCCGTAACTTTTTTGAGACTCTCATCAAGAATGCATACTGCACCCTTGCTGTATATACCCACAATCACATTCATGCCCCCGAATTCCGCCTCTTTCTTAATCTCCACCCTGCCTGAAACAATAAATGCAATATAATCGAAAGGGTCCTCCTCTTTCCACAGCGTCTCACCTTCCGGTATATGCTTGCTTTCAAAATAAACAGACAGACCATTGAGATCTTCGTCACTCAGAAGATGAAATTCGCTCTTTTCCCCTTTTAAGGTAATACCAAGGTCTTTAAATACTTCCTTCATAATGAAACCCACTCTCCTTCTTTCCATTGCTTCCTGTACTTTTCATACATGATAAAAACAAGCCATAGTTTTTCCATACTATCAAATTTATCAAAGTATGATGCATTGTCCCCCATCAAAACATTGCTGAATGCTATGGCTAAATCCCATGGCGTTGCATGTTTCTCAATTATCAAATCCTGCAACTGGTCTTGCCTTGGAATCCAGACAGCCTTTATTGTCTTTAAATAAGATGCCTTCTTCTCAAGATCACTTGTAATTGGTTGACATAATGACGTCATGCCTAATGACAGAGAGACAAAAAAGTCTCCAAGCTCTGGTTTCCACTTCTTTTGCAGCACTTTTGCACTTTCACACATCTTGATATACTGAGATGATTTATCCATAAAACTCTCCTGATTGTTAAATGAATATATACAAATCCTTCAGCCTGCGTGAATCCCTTCAAACCCATGTGGCCAATTACTGTGCGGGGAGAAACAGGGTCGGCACTATACCGACCCGGTCAACTATGGATAAGATTACCGTATTTGAAAACTCATTTCTTTTGAGTCGCTTGCATAGGGACTCTGCACAGTCGAGATAACGCTGTACTTTCCTTTCTTGGCGTCATTCGGCAAGGTTAACGGAATGCTGGTCACGTATGTGCCATCACCACGCGACACATTTACCTGGGGCTTGCCATACATCTCACCATCGTACCGTATTTCCCGTGTCTCTGTGAGAGCAGCTTCTTTCCCTTCGCCGACACCAAGCATCGCATACGTCATCTTCATTTCAACGGTATCGCCTGGTTTGGCTGTAGCAGGAACAACGGATACGTCTTCGATGCGCAGTAACGGTCCCTGTGAAGCATTATAGTTATATTTCTGGGCAGTCTCATCCTTCGTTCTTTTCTGGTCATACGCGTAATGCCCGATCAAGCCTCCTGCAAGCGCTCCCGCAAGACCTCCCAGTATCGCCATCTCTGTCTTTGCTCCCTTGGATCCCAAAAGCGCACCGGCTACTGCGCCGGTTGCTGCGCCGACTCCGGCTCCCGTTGTCGCACCTTTATGCTCTTCCCCAAAAGTTGTACATCCTAACCCTGCTGCGAAAAACGTAAGAATGATGATAACAGAAACCATTTTCCGGTACATTTCTTATCCTCCTGTTGAATGGTTAATGACACGTTATTGCTTTGCGGCCATGCTTCCTTCTGTCATTTTTTGGTGGATTCCTTCACTTTATCCCCTGCTTCCTCAATTTTGTCGCCTGCTTTCTCAGCCGATTCTTGTATCTTGTCTCCGGTTTTTTCTACAGCCTCGTCTATTTTCTTTCCTACACTCTCGGCTGGCCCTTCTTTTTTACAGGCGGTGAAAGAAACGATAATCATGCAGCTGAATAAAACCAAAACAATCTTCTTTAAAATTGACATGTCTTGCCTCCTTGGCGGGCAAAGCCCGCATGCTGAAATTTTTTTTCACATGGTCCAGGCTGAAGTTCGAACAGCAGCCTGGACCGCCCCTGTCAATACTCCTTATCGTAGTAATGGACCAACCTTCCTTAAATCGATATATCCCCTTTCAACGTCTACGGATGTCAGTTCTACACGAATCCTGTTGCCGACATCAAGCCCCCCAAACCCATGAACCACTCTCCCTTCAACAGGGACCGTGAGAAGCCGGGCCCAGGTGCCTTTGTCCGCTGCGCCGGTAACGATGGCGTCGAACTGCTCCCCAATTCTGTGTTCCAGCAGCATTGCCGCCGCGGATTTCCTGACCTGTCGTTCGACTTTGTTTGCGGAGTCTTCTTCTTCCGTGCAATGTTTCGCCAGGGCCTCAAGCTCTGCATTGCTATACGGCAAGGATTTTTCTCCAATCGCGGCCTTCAACAGGCGTTGCGTGATAAGATCGGGGTAACGGCGGTTAGGGGCTGTGGAATGGGTATAGTCCCTGACCGCGAGACCAAAGTGCCCCAGGGTAGTGTCTCCGGGAAGTTCTGCAATGTATTCGCCGGCTCCCATAAGTTTGATCACAGCCAGGGAGAGGTCGGGGAATCCGACCGGGTCGACTGTTTTCTCCTTAGTCAGGAATTCCTCCAGGGAGGTTGAATCCGGCGCATCAGGGAGCTTGAACCCATTTTCGTCAGCAAGCTCGACAATCCGTTCCCATCGTTTCGGCGTGCGCACAACACGGCGGATAGAAGGGAATTTTCTTGACGAGAGATACCGTGCGGTCACGCCGTTTACCCCTATCATGAAGTCCTCGATAATGTCCTTTGCCCTGTTCTTTTTTTCGACTTCGAGATCACGGATTTCGTCTCCGTCAAATACCGGCCTCGCCTCAATCGTTTCAAAACTAAGAGCGCCGTTCAC
Organism: uncultured Nitrospiraceae bacterium; assembly: GCA_963718855.1. Lineage (GTDB taxonomy): Bacteria > Nitrospirota > Thermodesulfovibrionia > Thermodesulfovibrionales > SM23-35 > CAVRAA01. The sequence continues at coordinate 384,393 of CAVRAA010000013.1, forward strand.
ATATCGGAGGTTTTTCATGCCCTGCGCTGCCTTGTCCTGCAGGCGCAGATTTTCCTCAAGGCCATTTACCGCGGAAACAGCCTCAGGCACAGTTCCAGTCCCCTCAAGCCATGCGGCTACGCTGTTATAGGCGAGCTTTGCATGGTTGCGGACACTCGCCCTGTAGATATCAGAACCCATTAAAGAGCCGTCCGCGCCGATCACCATTTCGACGACGATTGCCAGTCGGTCCTCATCGAAATTCAGAGATGTGAGGTCAGTGGAAAGCTTTTCAGGGAGCATCGGGAATATCCTGCCGGCGGTATACACAGAGGTAGTATTATGGCGGGCGTGTTCATCAATTGCCGAGCCATTATGAACAAGCGCGTCCACATCAGCCACAGCAACAAGTATCTTTACCTTGCCTCCCGGCATTGCCTCCGCAACGGTAAGCTGATCCAGATCGCGGGAATCATCGTTATCGATAGACGCCCATAGCAGACCCCTCAGGTCATGAACCTGTTCACCGTTTATTGCTGCCGGAGACTGAATTCTGTCAAGTTCAGAAAGTGCTTCGGCAGAAAAGTCAGGGAGTAATCCCCTCTGAAGCATCGCCTTGTGCGCGATTTTCTGTAAGATCGAGCGGTGTTGCCTATCGTCACTTTGCATAAATTGCTTACCTCATTCCTCTGTTATAAATAAAAATTATATCATGAACCTCAACCTCTAAGAATAACATCCTGATCATTGTAGCAATTCAGCATCGCCGATACCATTATCGGCAGTTCTAAAACTGTATCCGCACTGGTAATTTACATCCCTGAGGTCTTCTTCGCTGATAGGAAATTGCATGCAGACTCTGGAACGGTGATGATATATCCTGCATCTCGAGTGAGGGATTTCCCCAACAAGCATCGGGCACCTGAATACGAGTTTGCAGCATTTTCCACACTGCAAACATTTACCTTCACGCAGTTCAAGCTGTTTTTGTACTCGTCCGCTAAATAGATATATGTAAATATGCCTTTTAATTTTTTGTTTGGCAATTCTTATTACAGCTGTAATATTTATAGATCACCCCACATTCCAGCTTTGGTGTTCGCTATTGCAGTGCAGGGAGGGGAACTGTTCCCCTCCCTAACGCATGATCTGTTTATCGTTCGGGTGCTGCCTCACCCTGTTCTTTTTTATCTTCTTGAGGGCTTTCTTTAAGCCCGGCAGGCTTCTTCATATCTTCCTTGTCCAGGCCTGTAACAGGTTTTTTCATTGCTGGCTTAATCTGCTGCTTCTCAACTCTGCCGGTTGGGCTTCCCTGCAACACTGGTGCCTTTCCCTTCTCTACAGGCTTAACCTCTGCTTCTCGGTTCTGCCTATGGGTACTCTCTGTGGCACTGGTGCCTTTCCCTTCTCCACGGGCTTAACCTGCTGCTTCTCGGTTCTGCCTATGGGTACTCTCTGTGGCACTGGTGCCTTTCCCTTCTCCACAGGCTTAACCTGCTGCTTCTCGGTTCTGCCTATGGGCACTCTCTGTGGCACTGGTGCCTTTCCCTTCTCCACAGGCTTAACCTGCTGCTTCTCGGTTCTGCCTATGGGTACTCTCTGTGCACTGGTGCCTTTCCCTTCTCCACAGGCTTAACCTGCTGAATCATCGGTTTTCCCTTACCCGGAGTTCGCGGCGTCGCAACGGTATTAACAGGTAAGGTCTTTGACTTTATGCCGGGGCTCAAAACAGATTTATCAGGTTCTTTGATAAACGGCCTTGACTGTTTCAACTGGGTGATGCGAACGTTTCTGACAGCCTGTGGTGGACGTTTAGCGGCCGGAACAAGCCTGTTTGACGAAAAATAACTTGCCCTCGTGGGTTTAATTGCCGGCGTGCCTATGCTGATATTATTTTTTGTAAATATCTTCTGTTGGATGACTTTTTGGTTTACGTTCGCATGCCTCGGCGAAGCCGATGCAAAGGTATTGCGGTTGACAACCGTCACCCCGTTGTTCACATACACGTTCTTGTATACATTTGTGATGTTGACCTGTTTGATGTTTACGTTGGTTATATTCACGCTGTTCCGGCCGTAATTGCCGCGGCCGTAATAGGTCTCTCCCGGGGCCAATGGGACCCATGCGACATAATCTGCTGTTCTGACCCAGCCAACATACCCAGGCCCCCAATGAACCTCCCTCGCTACAGGAGGCACCCAGAACCAGCCTATGCTTATACCAAAGCTCCATCTGCCATAATGGTAAGGCGCCCATCCCCATGGCTCGGAAGCTACCCAGACGTAATCATCACCCCTCCATATCCATCTGCCATCTCTGTAAGGAGACCATCTCCCTCTGTCAACGACCGTCGGCGTCCAGACATAACCGTAATCCGGGACTTGCTGCCACCTGCCGTTGTTATCAAAATCATAAGAATATGCACCGAGTTCGGCGGGAAGATAGCGGGAACTTGAGCCCCTTCCCGCAAAAATCCGGTCGTTTCTCGACTTGTTCCACGTTTCCCAATTATCAGAGGGGCCCATCGGCGCGACCTCACCGTTTGTGTTCTGTCCGAGCGACACCATCTGCCCTGCGTTTATCCTGGTATGGCCGACTTCGTTTTCCGTTTCAACATATCCTTTATATACAGCGACGTCGGTGTACTGGAACCGGTCAGACATATCGATTCTGAAAATCGCTCTGTCGAAAGCGCGGGTTGACGCATCAGGCGTATCGATCTGCATAACACTGCCTCCGGGCGCATCATAATAAAAGTACGCATTCCCCTGCGAAAGATAAAACTGGGAAGAATCCTTATCCATCGAGAGTATCTGGAGCGCTGAGTTCTCGTTGAGCCTTATATATGTCCCGCTGTTCAGTTGGAGTTCGACCCTGCCGCCTTGAGCGGCCCATACCTCATCACCCTCGGCGAGGGGTGTATTTATAGAGGCATAACCCCAGTCTCCCGCGTCGGGCGTCTTTATCTGGACGTCGCCTTCGACAAGGCTTATCCGCATATGGCCGAGATTCGCTGAGAAGGCATAAACCGGCACTAAGAATAGCACAGTCGCAATCATCACTGCCTTTAATATCTTCATTTTGGTCCTCTTGATCCTCCTAAAAATATTGTTACTCATTTCAACCTCCCTTCGATATCGGCGGAATGTTTTCAGCGGGCGTTGCAGGCCCAAGCAATACCGCGATCCATTGTGTATCTTTATTGTTCTCGCATGCAAACTTCAGGGTCATGGTAAGCGGTATGCACAAAACCATGCCGATTGGACCAAGCAGGCTTCCCCAAAAAATCAACGAAAGAAAGACAACCAGTGTGGACAGGCCAAGCCGCTGCCCCATGATCTTCGTTTCAATTACCGTGTCGAGTATGAAGTTAACAGCCATATATCCAGCTGTTGCCATCAGGGCGCTGCCTATCCCTAATTGGATAAGGGCAAGAAGAACTGCGGGAACAGCGGCGATTGTAGAGCCGACATTCGGTACATAGTTAAGGAGAAAGGCCAGAAAACCCCAGAGAATGGGAAAATCTACGCCGAGAATAGACAGCCATATTCCTATCAGAATTCCCGTGGCCAGACTGATGAGAGTCTTGATGAGCATATAGCGTTCAATATCACTTATGAACCTTGTAAACTGGGGAAACACCTGCCTGGGATGACCGAGAACAGCGCGAAGCTTGACAGGAAAGCTTGAGGCCTCGAGCAGAATAAAAGTTACGGTAAGTAAAATCAGGACAATGTTCGACAAAGCCGACCCCAATCCTGAAAGCAAACCTACAGTCAGGTTCATCACCGCTGCCGGATTGATATATCCGAGCAGAACCTTGTCCATGCCCCGGATGCCTTTGGTCGCCAAAAACGACTGGAATGCCGAGACTTGCTCCCGTAAACGCGTCTGATAGACAGGCAACTCCGTGTAAAAACTATTGATGGATGCGCCTACGATTGCGCCGACAATCAACAGAATGGTGATCATGCCTGACACGACGAGCAGCACCGCGATAAATGAGGGAATCCGTTTCCGCTGAAGCCAAAGTACAGGCGGCGTTCCGATTATAGCGAAAAAAACTGCGACAAGAAATGACACCAGCACCGACTGCGCCTGATTTATACCCACGATGATGATCACGAGCGCTGCCGCGATGACGAGGAAGCGGATTCCCTGCTGAGAATTATTCTGTTCAGTCATGAATAAACACCTCCGCTGCTAGCTCTGTCAGAATCCCAGAGACACCCCAAGGCCATAGTAATCAACCTTATTATTGTAAAACTGTCCGCGCGGATCATACCCCTTGTAGTATTCAGCCATGACGCGCAGGCGGCGATGCCCCGGGTTGGGCTCACCGAACTCGAGGCCAGCCTTGACACTGGTATCGATGTTCCAGTTATGCTCCTCGAAACACTTCATGTCCACCCCGGCAACCGGCCTGCCGTTCCACAAAAGCGGCTTGCTGCCGCGATACTCAATCCCCCAGTGGGCGCTCATCGGCTTCAGATCACCCGGTTCCTTGTGGATCAGGTACTCACCTCCTCCATACACACGCCAGGCGTGCCATTCCCGGGAATAGATGAGTTCAATGGCTTCGTAGCTGAGGTTCACCCGGTCCGGAGGATTAGCGCTCAGGAGGAATTCATCTCCCAGGTGCGAGCTTTGGTGATAAATGCGGAAGCGGACTGAATTATCGCCGTACCGGTAGGTGGCGGGAATGCCGATAGTGTAATCAGCGTTGATGAGGTCATGTGAGGAAGCTTCCATGTTGAATCGGGCGAATATGGCGCCCTCCACGCTGAGCTGCAGGCCATCTCCCTCACGGCTGCCCAGGAACCTGTACATGCCGAATGTCTCTCCGAAACCGACTGATGCCACAGTGTATCGGGAACCCGATGCTTTTAGGCTGTTGATGTTGACAAAAAACTGCGGCTGCTTCGGGTCGGCAAGGAGAGGGCGGAACACGTCGCCCACCGGAAAAACTTTTCCTTTGCCGGTGAGAGCCATCCCCCTGCTTACCGCTCCTGGTTTGCCTTTGTCTGCAGGCTCCATCACAAACGCTACCCCCCGCAGTCCGTCGATAGTGCGCAACTGTTTTGCAGCCGCCTCTTGCCGCATCGGGTCATCCTTATACAGGGTAATCGTGGCAACTCCGTTGACGATCTTCAAACCATAGCTGTCTCTCTCCCAGTGCAGGTCCCGCTCAAGGACAGAGGCAATATATCCGGCAAGAAATTCGTCGCCGACCCTGTCCACAGCCACTGCAGAGGAAGATGCGAAAAGGAGCATGAGACAGAGAGCGACGGCGCGCAGGCTACCGTTAGCATTGAGACGGGTGATACGCGTCAGCATTATCATTACATCCTCCGTTATTTCTGACATACATAATGGGCATCAAACGTCAGACCGATTGATCCATGTCCTTGCTCATTTGAACTTCGAGATCGCCTCGTGAAAGGCAGTCTTGACTTCAGCCCAGGCCTTTTCTGCTCCTGTCTTCAGGTCTTCCCATGCCTCATCTCCTGCGGTCTTCAGCTCATGGAGCTTTGTCCCGGCCTCATCTTTCCTTTGCTGCAAGGATTCGATGATTTTGTAGTACTCAATCTTCGCGTCGGCCTTGCCCTTGTCCGCCCTGGCCTTGAGCAAAGCGATTTGCGCATTCCATTCCTCCAGTTGCGCATCGAGCTTCTCTTCGTATGCTTTTCGTTTTTCGTTCATAAGCAGACTCCTCGTAGGTGAAACGATTTTGCTTCTTGAATCTCTTGCAAAAAGCCTTGCAATCATGATGTAGCCGCAAACTTTAGTTTGCGTGTTTTCTTTGTTTTAGTGTCTTACAGACGCCGGCTATCACCTCAGCGATCCGCCGGGGCGGAAAGCCTGCGGCTACCAGAAATGGTTTGATGCCCTGCTAAGCTCTGCGCCCCGTAATGACGTTAACCAGTATCACGATAACAGCAATTACCAGCAGGACGTGAATAAACCCTCCCATCGTGTAACTGCTCACCAGCCCCAGCACCCACAGAACTATCAGTATCATAGCGATTGTCCACAACATAACATCCTCCTTTCAGTTTGCTTGAGGTCTGTCGCCGGCTTGAGCACCTCGCCCCAGCCCGTGCAACTGACCCGGCATTCTCTTTGGTATTGAACTCAAACAAACTACTCGATGATCATCCGGTTCTTTACGTTCTTCACGCCCTTTATATCGTTGACGAGTTTAGTGACCCGGTCCTTTTCGGCTGCACTCCTGGCCTTGCCACTCAACGTGACCACGCCGTATTTTGTCGCGACACTGGTGTTGAGAACGCTGGTCGAACGATGCAGCAGCAGCGCCATTTTGACCTGGGCGGTTATGGAAGCGTCATCGATCTTTTCACCCGCTGTCCGCTCTGTTTTTTTCGAGGTTTTTGACACTTTCATCTCATTCCTTACGTCTTTAACCCCGTCGACATCCCTCGCGTATTCCGTCGTCAAATCCTTTTGTTGCTGACTGGTGGCATTGCCGCGCAGCGTCACGATGCCGTCTTTTACGTCAACCTCTGTATTACCGGCGCTCACGCTCCGATAGAACAAAAGATTGGCTTTCACTTTGTCCCTGAGCCATGCATCCGAGTTTGCGGTGGGGGCCGCACCCTTGAGTTCCAGCCTGTTGTCCACACTTTTTACCCCGGGCAGTCCGGTCATGGTCTCCTGGGCCAGTGATTTGTGGAATTCACTCGCGACAATCCCCGTCAAGGTGACTGCGCCGTCCTTGGATTGAATTTTAATATCATCATCCATAAGATAGGTTTTGAACACATACGACTGTCTTGCGGATGATTCAATACGGTCATCCATCCTGGATGCATACACAGACACGCTGGCCACCAACAGAACCACCGCCGCCACCATCAGCGCCATAGAATACTTTGCTTTCATTTTCATTGTACGTTCTCCTTTACTTCGCTTGTGATGGAATGGATTCCAGGAACCAGCACTCCTGCCAATTAAACCAAAACTCTTTTTCCCCCGATGCTATTTTGATGATTGAACCATCTCCCCCTTTGTAGGTTGCATTCTTGATTTCCATGATCGGGATGTCCCGATCTTTCCAGTGGATAACCATAGTTGCCATCTCCTGTTCTCCTTTCTACACTTCACTTCCCGATACGAATCGTTGAGAGGTTTCCTATGAGTCCGAAAACACTCAATAACCAGAGAATCACTGCAATAATCACGACTACGTTGAGTATTTTCTTTATGGTAGATTGCATCGGGATGTAGCTGTTAATCACCCAGAGAACCACCCCAACGACAACTAAAACAATCACTAGCTGAAGCAACGGCATAGCATTTCTCCTTTCATGCTGCGCATTGAAGGAGAGGGGCTGCTTCTCCCTCTCCATAAAGCATTGCGAGGTCACAAAACTCGCAGTTGAAGGGGCACCCCGGGAATTATGAATACATAAGGAGTGCTTTCCCGGAATGCCCCTTATCCCACTACTTTTTCTTTTCGACCTTCAAATTGCTCTTGACGGATTTCACGCCATTGATCTGCCTGATCTTTGCTACGATCCGCTCCTCGGCTTTTTTGTCATGAATGAACCCATCGAGAACAACATTCCCCTGTGTAGAGGAAACATCGATCTTCCAGTAGCCGGCGTCCGGTTCCTTGATGATTATCCCATTCGCCTGCGTGGTAATATTTGAGTCGTCGATATATTCGCCTGTTGTTCTGCCCGTTATAGAGGCGCAGCCCGAAAACAAGGCCAATCCAAAAACCATTAACACCGTCATTAAAATAACCTTCTTCATTTTTCTCTCCTTTTTTAGATTGCAGCGTTACTATGTAAACAAACCCTCTTCCGGGGAAGGATTAAAAAGTCATTCCCCGAAGAATTTGTTCTCCCTAAGATGAACCTATTCAGAGATAATAAGAATTTCTACTCTCCTGTTTTCGGCCCTTCCTTCAGGATTATCCTTGCCTTCCTTTGTTTCGTTTGAAGCAATGGGTCTTAACTCACCGTAACCGGTGGCTGAAATCATTGCTTTTTTAACAGCGCCTTCTTTAATAAGGTACTGCCTTACTGCATCGGCCCTTCTTTCTGAAAGTTTCTGGTTGTATTCTTCAGTTCCCCTGCTGTCAGTATGCCCTTCCACTTTAACCCCGGCGTCAGGGTATTTCCTGAGAAAGTTAATGGCCTTTTTCAGCTCTGCCACGTCGGCTTCTGTTATATCGGACCTGTCAAAATCAAAGTTTACATGAATTGTCAGCCGGTCGATGACTTTTGCCGCAGGCGGCGGCGGTGGTGGCGTTGGACATGCCGGCGGTGGCGGCGGTAACGTAACGGTAACGGTAACACTACACGTGCCCGTTCCTCCGGGGCCGAAAACCTTTGCAGTGTATGAGGTTGTCGAAGCAGGACTTACCGCTATTGTTCCACCCGTCGCTGCTATCTCTTCTCCGTCGAGGACAGCAGATGTTACCTTGCCCGATGTTGTCAGTGTAAGGGTTGTATCATTACACTTCTCAATCTCCTTTGGAGACGCTGTCAACTCGCATCTCGGAGGAGGCGTACAAAGGGCCTTTGCTTTCGCAGTTGCCTCCAGGGCCATATCGATCGCCTCCTGAGTCCTGCACTGTGCATACACTACATATGCCCTGTTCTTTAAATCTTCGGCAGCTTTGAATTCCTCAGGACATTCCCTCTCCTTGCCGGCTTGACGCGCGGCTTCTATTGCCCGATCCGCCTCCGGCAATTCCTTGTGATAGTACATATATGGATAGGGATCTTTGTGTGCGTACTCCCTGCCTGCACATCCGAACATCACGCTCAGGGAGAGTACGGCAATGACGGCTATGAGTATTCTTCTTGCACTAATTGTCTGCATATCTACACCTCCTTGTTACTTTTGTTTTCGCAGCCTCACCACACCCGCAAAAAAAGCTCTTCTCGTTTTCACCCCCTTTATGGCTAATTTACCTTCCTTAATCCCGTCAGTTAAGCTGCCTTATGTGCCAGAATAATTTTTATCCAGGATTCTACCGGAACCCATTGAGGTCCGTTTCCAATGAATCAAGCCGCCGGGAAATGTCTGTTCTCTCCTCGTGCGTGGAGTATCTGCCGTCTTCCGTCATCCGCATATACTCACGCCGGATGGAGTCCAGTCTGGATTGAAATTCTCTCCCTTCTGTTTGAGGCAGTCGCCCGTATCTTCTTCCATCATCAATTCTCTCCTGGAGTGAGACAATCCTGTCCGCATTCCTCGGTTCTTCATATGTTGCCGGCCGGTCGTGCGCCCTATTGATCTCCACTCCAAGCGCATCAAGTCTTCCATGAAGCCTGTCCCATTCGTCCCGATAGACTCTTCTGTCTCTCAGTTCCGTATAGTCTGTCCGTATACCCTTCAGGGTCGTCAGAAACATCTGAGACTGATCAGGGCTCAGTGCGCCGGTTTTCAGCCCATCTCCAATCCTCTCCTGAATTACCACCATCTTGTTCTCCGCACTCCTCTCATAATCCGGCCATGTTTGGGTAGTAGCGCAGCCGGAAAACAAGGCTAATCCGACAACCATTAACACTGTCATAAAAATAACTTTCTTCATTTCTCTCCTCCCTGTTTTTCGATCTGCAATCATCTGATCGCAATGTTAATAGCAACTCCGATAAATCATTTATACAGGCTTTTCCGGACCATCTGTCCTGATGAGGACATTTTCTATGAGATCCATTCCGGCCGTATGTGACACAGTGTTAAACCGCAAATCAGGCTTCTCGCTGAGCAGATCCATCAGCGCGAGGAGCCGCCGCTGATTGTCTTTGGAGATGTGTCTCTCAAGGTCTTCCTGCGTCGCCCATTCCTCCAGCAAAACGAATGCATTGCTGTTTTCTACGTCTTCATAGAAACAGTAACTCAGGCAGCCCCTTTCGACCCGTGAGGGTTCGAGCATCCCCCTTATTATTTCTAAAAGATCAATCCGCTTTTCAGGCTGGACAAGCATTTTCAATGTCACAAGTATCTTTGTCTCCACCCGTTCTCCTTACATTTGAAAATCAAGTCCCAATTTGTCATCGTAGTAACGGGATGATCGTCAAAGTCTCTGCAGGACATACCGGCGCATGAGAACACACGCTCCTAATTTCCCAGAACCTTCTTGACTTCGCCGATTTTTTGTTGCGCTTTGCCGGCTATCTTTTCGGCTTTGCCTTTGGCCTCCAATGTGGGATTATCGGTAATTTCCCCTGCCATTTCTTTGACCGCACCCTTTGCCTCGTGTAATGTGCCTTTTACTTTGTCCTTGGTGCTGGATTTCATGGTGTTCCTCCTTTATGATTTCGATTTGCCTGCTGGTACGTTAACCGCAGTTAACGGCCCCGCCTGCTCCAATAGAATCCACCGCCGCCAAAGATGAAAAACAAAACAATGATGAGAAGTATGGTTTCCACTGACATAGCATTTCTCCTTTCTTTTTGATAGTTCGAAAGTTCACTCCATTACAGGTAAGAGCATAAGTTGTGCCAGAAACTGTATTGGGAAAAATGATCTCTAAGACTATGAAAATATTGAAGTTTTAGCGAATGCCGCAATGAGGACTGAAACTGCAGAGGGTGCCGACTCCTGATATATCAGGAGTCTCCTGATATATCAGGTTTTCTTCCGTTTATTAACTTGGCAAGTAAATACACGAACTCTGTCATTCCCCGACTTGATCGGGGAATCCAGTCTTTTTAATAGGTTCTGGATTGTCCGGTCAAGTCCGATGCGGATCTCCGCGAGGAGTCGCTCCGACCGGACAATGACAATTTTTTAAAGTATTTACTTGCCGGGTTAATAGGTAAAAAATCAGAGGTTGAAACCTTTTGCGGTCACCAAAATAAATGTGCGAATGATTCTTGACATTCCCTCTCCGTCAGACGTCGTCATAATAGTCAGGATTTCTGCTTATATTTTTTCTGCTCATACATTAATTTGTCCCCTTGAGCCAGAAGTTCGTCAACAGAGCAAGGGGTTTCCGGATCATAGTAAGCTATACCTGCACTTAATGACAGCTTGTAGCTGCGGTTTACTTTTGCGTTATGGACCTGAATGCTTTTTTGCAGACGAGCAGTAATTTCCTCGATGTTATCACCATCAGTTCCTACCGGAACAACCACAAATTCGTCCCCTCCAATACGGGCAACAATGTCGGAATCCCGATAATTCATTTTGAGAATATTGGCCATATCGATTATCACCAAATCGCCTTCTTTATGTCCCCACGTATCATTAATCTCCTTTAAATTATCTATATCTGCATAGAGCATGAACATTCCTGTCTTCTGTCTTTTGGACAGCTTGAACAGTTGTTCAACCAGGGCAAATAACCCCCGCCGGTTGTAAAGCCCTGTAAGTTTATCAGTAAGCGACAGGGCCTTGAGCTTTGCCTCCATACTCTTGAGCTTCGTGATGTCTTTAGAAATAACAGTTACCGATGTGATCGTTCCATCAGTTTTTTTAACCGGACTAAACGTCAGAAGAAAATATCTGCCGTCGCTGAGGCTTTTATGTTCATGAATGATTGACTCGCCTGCTCTAAATACTTTGATGACTTTTTCGACAAACCATTTTGTATCATCATGCGAATGAAAATCGCCGTATGCGCAGCCACGATATTCGTCGCCTGACAAACCTAACCTTGAGAGATGCTGTTTGTTTATGAATAGGTACCTGCAATCCCTGTCTACCAGATATATGGAATCTTCTGCAGAATCAACAACAGAATGATACCTCTCCTCACTCTCCCGCATCGCCTCATCCGCCTGCTTGCGCCCGGTGATGTCAATTACCGATGTCCTGCATATGGTATCTCCAGTCGATTCTCCAACTGCCATGCTTTCCAGTTGTGCATATAACACACTGCCAGCTTTCTGTTTTAGCCGTATCTCACAGGTCTGCCGGTTTCCGCCATTAAAGACCTTCCGGAGATGAGAAGTAAATATCTCCCTGTCCTCCATAGCAACATAAGCCCGAAAGGGTTTCTTAACAAGCACATTCCTCTCCACACCTAACGCAGTTGCAGCGGCAAGGTTTACTTCCCGTATCAGTCCGTTTTTGTCAAAAGTAAAATAACCGACAGGTGCGAAGTCATAGAGATCAGAATACCTGGTTCTCGATTCTTCAAGTTCCGCCTGGGACTTCCGGAGTTCCTCATTCTACATTTCCAGTTCGATCTGATGCACCTGCAGATCATGGATCAATTGCCGGGTTTCCTTATCGGATATTGCCCTGGGCGGGGTTGTTGTAGCCTTTAGCGTTCCTTCTGCTCTTTTTCGAAGCGCAGAAGGTATTTTCTTGTCTGGTTTCTTTGATTTCATCCGTTACCCTTTTTTGCTATCCGGTTGATCGGGATTGCAATCTCCCGGTAATATCCCCGATGGCAATGAGGATGAGTTCCCCTTGAACCACCAATAATGAAAAAAAATAGAGCAGAGTTTCCCCTGCTCTATTAAAAAGCGTCCCTGGGATGCAGCAACCATAGAGCACACCCTACATGTGCGGCACTGACCTCACCAAGGAGCACCCGATCAGCTCCTGAGATGCCTCCGTTATAACCCAGAGGATATGTGGGGTTTGACCCACCCACAAAAAAACAACTATCATTACTGAAACCGGATCCCGATTCGTCATCGCCCTGATAACGATGATACTTTCTGCTGATTATAGCGTATTAAAAACAGCATGATTTGGTGTTTGCTGTTGTATGTAATTGCATAATGTATGCCACAGCTGTTGATCAGGCCAGGAGGTCCTATGATGTTGAAAAAATTGAAGTTTTAGCGAAAGCTACGATGAGGGGATAATACTCTGAAAGGCGCCGGCTTCTGATATATCAGGAGAACTCCTGATATATCAGGTATTTATATTTCTTCTTTGGATCCCCGGTTTTTGTATCCCCGATTCCAGCCTATGTGAATCGGATAGCGAGCGCATTCCTCGCACTTGCTGCGGGGTTCTTCATTTGATGCCTAAAATCGCTGCACCGTCCCTGCCGAATACACGCTGAATAGTATAGTGCTATTTCGGCAATGTGAAGCTAAAGGTACTGCCATTGGGAGGAACGCTTTCAGCCCATATCCTTCCTCCATGGGCCTCTATTATTGTTTTGGCAATGGACAACCCAAGCCCCGAACCCTTTGATTTTCCCGCACGGTAGAATGTATCAAATATGTAAGGCAGATGGTCCGACGGTATTCCGATGCCGGTATCTTTCACAGAGACAAGTATTTCATTGCCTCTGTCTGATATTTTGATTGTTACCGTTCCTCCCGGGTCGGTATATTTTATTGCGTTGCCGAGAAGATTTCCGATCACGCGATTTACCATAGCAGCATCTGCATTCACTACAGGAGTTATTGTATCCGGGGGTTCAAGACGTATAATGATTTCTTTCTTTTCAGCCTCCACTTTTTCCGCTTCAATATTTTTCCGGATTTCCTCTTCTATAGCACATGGAGCGAGAACAGGCTTATATTCTATTGCTTCAAATCTCGAAAACTGCAGAAAATCTGATATTAATTGTGATAATTTATTGAGCTCACTATGGATAATTTCAAGGTAGTTTTGCTGCTCTTCCGTCAGTGCCCCGGCCTTGCCTGACATGAGTCTCGACAGAAAACCTTCCGATGTTACCGCAGGGTTTTTCATGTCATGTGCAAACATGGAAAGGATATTCTTTCGCTCTCTTTCCAGCTTTCTGAATTTTGTAATGTCTTCAATGGCAAGGAGGATCATCTGGGAACCTATTTCTTTGTGCGTGATACGGCGGGCATTGAGAAGCATTATTTTGTGTCCTATGTTTGAAAATATATGCTCAACTTCATAGTCATCGAACTTGTTGTTTTTGGGCAGAATCTCTTCCAGCAACGTCCGGAGTTTGGGGATGTCCCATTGCCGGTTCCCGAGGTCATAGATAAGATTACCTACAGTCTCCTCAGGCGTTACCCTGAATGAATTATAAAAGCTGCGGTTTGCTGAAACGATCCTCAAATCCGAATCCAGCACAATAAGGGGTTCACGGACCGTCTCTACAATATCTTCAAACATCTTAGGGCCTCCACTCTTGTCTAACCCTTGATATTCTTCCTATCGTCAAGGCTCCGTTGGCACATATAAATGGGAACACACTATCAGGCATTTTTCTTACTTCTCTGGATGCCCAGTTTTTTCATCATCGATTCAAGCGTCTTTGGATTGATGCCTAAAATCTCTGCTGCCCCCTCCTTGCCGCTTACCCGCCATCCGGTGGTGTTCAGCACCGCTATAATGTGCCGTTTCTCCGCCTCTTCGAGAGTCTCGGACTCAGCACCCCACTGCGCAACTTTTGGTACATCCAAATGCAGGACAGGTCCGGTAGTGATGATCATCGCACGCTCGGTAACATTCCTCAGTTCCCTTACGTTGCCCGGCCAGGGATAGGCTTGCAGGGCTTCAACGATCTTCTGCGGTATTGATTCGATCCGCTTGCCCATTTTCTTGCTGAACTCCTGTACAAAAGACCATACGAGCGGCAATATGTCCTCCCGACGCTCACGAAGAGGCGGCACGGTAATCTGAAAAACGTTCAAACGGTAATAAAGGTCTTCCCGGAACCCGCCCTCGCTGACAAACCTGGCAAGTTCGCGGTTCGTCGCGGAAATGATTCTGACGTCCACCTTCACGATCCGGGGGCTGCCCAAACGCTCGAACTCGCCGCTCTCCAGTACCCGAAGCAGCTTAGCCTGGAGGTCCAGCGGCAGAGAGTCAATCTCATCCAGAAAAATAGTCGAAGTATCCGCAAGCTCAAAACGGCCTATCTGCTTTGACAGCGCGCCGGTAAAAGCTCCCTTCTCGCGGCCGAACAGTTCACTTTCGATGAGGGTCGGCGGCAGGGCCGCACAGTTGACTTTAATCATAAGCCGCTCCTTGCGGGAACTCATGTCATGGATCGCGTGAGCGAGAAGTTCCTTTCCTGTGCCTGTCTCCCCCTGGATTAAAACCGTCGAGTTTGTCGGCCCCACTTGTTCGATCTGTTTCAAAACAGTCCTGATCGCTTCACTGTTGCCCACGATATCCTTATGTGAGTGTATTAGATTAATTTCTTCCTTAAGGTAGACATTCTCCTCATGCAATTCATTTTTTAATTTCTTGATTATCGAGAGCGCTTCCCTGAGCGAGTTTGCCGTCTGCTTGCGGTCCTCTATCTCCTGCGAGAGCTGCTCGTTTGCCCTGATCAACTCCACAGTCCGTTCCTGAACACGTAACTCAAGTTTGTCGTGTGCTTTTCGCAGGGCCTCTTCCCCCTGTTTGCGCTCAAGAGCGTATCTTATTGCCCTGATCAAAAGATTGCCGTCAACGTGGCCTTTCACCAGATAGTCCTGTGCTCCTTCATGCAATGCCCGGACCGCAAGCTCTTCATCACCCAAGCCGCTCATCACCACAATGGGGACATTCGGCGCAGCTGCGTGCGTGCGTGTGACCGTATCAAGCTCTTTGCCGTCAGGAAGTGAAAGGTCCAGCAAAATGATTCCGAAGCTCCCTTTGCTCAGCAATGTGAGCGCACGGCTTAGCGTAGTACAGTGGGTCAACTCAAACTGAACTGTATTGATCTCGCCAAGCATTTCCCTGAAAAAAGCGACGTCTCCGGGATTGTCTTCTACAAGAAGGATACTGATGGGGTTATTTTTTATCTCTCGGCTCATGTATTCTTGTCCCATACTCCCTAAGCAATCCGTTAAAAAATCGAGATTTTTGATATAACGCAACGTATTATTGAACAGCACCAGTGCATACGGGTATCATACTGTTAATTAATAAAATAGTACCTTTTTTTTAGGTAATGTCAAGACCAGGACTTTCTTGTCCTGCCATTTTTAAAACACCATAAAGTGACGCAAACAACAAACCGTAAAGAATTACACCTCAAATCTAATCTACTGATAACTTGACAGTCGATTGACTGTACTGACCCATGCGTGATACCTTGAAATCGAGCGTTACACATTGAACGGAGGCTGAGATGCGCAGAAAGGGCCAGATTTTTTTGTGGGCAGACAGCCTGGTATTTCTCTCATGAATGCGAAGAAGAAAAAAGTCTTTTTTATCCTTGGCGCTGCAACTGCGGCCTTTGTTCTGGTAGTGGTCGTTTTTGCCCTTACCTTCAACATACATTCCTACAGGACCCGCATTGAGGCCGCTGCCTCCGGGGCGACCGGTTTGGAGGTCAGGATCAACGGGAAGATGGGGCTCTCTTTCTTTCCCTTTGGCATATCGGCTAAGGATATCCACGTCACTAGCAGGGAGGCGAAATCATTTCCATCGAGAATCTAAGGCTGGGGGCGAAGTTGATGCCCCTGCTGATGAAGCAACTCAAAGTCACCAGTTACGAGCTTGTCAAACCTGCTATCACCATCGTCAAAGACTCCGATGGGAAATATAATTTTGAACGTACTGAAAAGACCTCGGCTAAAGAACAACCGGGAGCAGCCTTCAGATTGAATGATCTCAAGCTGTCCAAAGGGGTGCTTGTCTATCTGGACAAGAATACCGGGGAAAAGACGGAGTTCAATGATTTCAATCTGGCTGTCAAGGACCTCTCTTCGATAGCAGGGAACGTCATAAAGAACGCCTCGTTCACAGGTCGTTTCGACTGCAAGGAGGTACGGAGAAAGGATATGAGGATCGACAACGTCAAGAGTCCTATAAAAGCGGAAAAGGGGGTAATATACCTCACGCCCCTTACGATGGATATCTTCGGCGCGAAGGCTGAGGGAGATGCAACAGCTGACAAGTCTGCAGCCGATGCTGTGTATAAAATCAATTTGAAGGTATTGAAGCTGGACTTCGAAAAATTTGAGGAGTCCTTCGGAATAAAAAAGGTTATTGGCGGGAAGGGTGATCTTTATGCTTCCCTGGCAATACAGGAAAAGGGAAGCCGCAGGCTGATGAGCAGCCTGGATGGTACTTTGTCTCTCCGGGGTGATAATCTCGTCATTTATACGATGGACCTCGATAAGGCCCTCTCATCGTATGAAACGAGCCAGAAGTTCAACCTCGTCGACCTCGGCGCTTTCTTCGTCACCGGCCCTCTCAGCACATTTGCGATTAAGGGGTATCGTTATTGGGACGTTTACAACGAGACCCGGGGAGGGCAAGGCGCCATTACACAGTTCATCTCCCACTGGAAGATCAAGGACGGTGTTGCAGACGCTACGGACTGCGCCCTTGCGACGCAGAATAATCGGGTTGCCCTTAAAGGCAGGCTCAATCTTGTCAGCAAACGATATGATAATGTAATAGTGGCGCTTCTCGATGACAAGGGATGCGCAAAATTCAAACAAGGCGTCAGCGGTCCCTTCAGCAGTCCCCAAATCGGCGCGGTGAGCGCGGTTGAGTCCCTCGCCGAGCCAATCTTTAATCTCTACAGGAAGGTAAAACGCTTTATTCAAGGTGGGAGATGCGAGGTCTTTTATAACGGCTCTGTGCAGCAGCCTCCAAAATAATTCGCTTCTTGCGATGGTTTTGTTTTTGTTGCTCGTTCCGGATATGCCTCAGGATTGAAGAGGAAGTGTACAGGTACTTACTGCAGACCTGTCGCGGGCTGTCGCTGGAGCAGCACCTGGTTCTGATGCTCCTTTGTCTTGAAGGTAAGGTAGTCCTTCTTTTCCAGATCGAAGAGCTGCTTCCTGTAGCGGGTCGTAAGATCGTACCACTCGCTGATCCTCATGCTGAGTCGACTTTTTTCGGGATAGTGCAGTGAATTCATGAAGGACTGGATCGCGAAATAGTACCGGACAGCGTTGCGCTCAATCGCGCCGCGAGGGCCGCCGATATAAACGGGGTTTCCCTTCCTGTCTTTCCCGGTGACGGTGAAACCTGCTTTGCTCCGGCCGAGTGTCGCAAAATAGGCCTTTCCCGCGAGACGAAGCGCAACACTGTCGCTGTATGCATAACTGACATGAACAAAAGTCCTTCCGCCATCAAGGGGCAGGGCCTCGAACCTCATCCTGTGGTCCTTCGTGCCGAAAGGGCCTGCATCGGCAGTAAGAACGATATCCAGATACCCCTCCCGCTGAACAGCGTTCCGGAAATGGTAAATAACCTGACGCGCGTCTTCCGGGGGCTGATAGAATTTGCGGCCGACGTAAAACGTCAGCAGCCAGGCATCCGGCAGTTCCCTGTAGGTGCATGCCTTGACATTAGGATGGAGGAATACGATATCGCACCAGTTTGTTGGGACCCTGAGCACGTTGACAACGCTGCTGAAGGGATAGTCGAAGATTCCGTAGACATCCACATGCACCCTGTCGTCCCGCTCAAAAGACTCCAGAAAAAGCGGAAGGCCAAAGCTGTTTGCCTGCAGTTTCGCCATATTCCTGTGATAGGCGTCGAGCAGGATGTCCTCGGCCTGCCGGGGCTTTTCGACCGCCGGAGCGGAACCGGCAGAAAAAAGA
This sequence comes from uncultured Nitrospiraceae bacterium, assembly GCA_963718855.1. Taxonomy (GTDB): domain Bacteria; phylum Nitrospirota; class Thermodesulfovibrionia; order Thermodesulfovibrionales; family SM23-35; genus CAVRAA01. Next base: position 402,806 of record CAVRAA010000013.1, read on the forward strand.
ATTGCAGCCGCGACCACAAACAGGAAGAATTTAGGAAGGTTTCCAAACTTATTAATAGTCTTGAAATAGGATTTACATTTAAAAAATCTCCCCTCGCCCCTCTTTGCTAAAGAGGGGACACTGATTCCTCCCTTTGGCAAAGGGAGGGTAGGAGGGATTTTCTGAGCATATGTAGTTTCAATTTTGAGACCCTTACAATGCCTCTGATTCACATCCTTCATTGTTATTCTGATAAACCGATCTTCGACGAAATGTTACAACCACCGGATAAATAAATTTACAAACCACTCCCTGACTCTGGGCAACAACGGTCTTTCTTTCCACTCTTCCCATAGAATCTGTTTGGAATTTGCAAGGTCCCTGGACAAACATCTTCTCCATTTCGACGGCGAACTCGTGATTCAGGATAACCGCATTCACCTCGTCATTGTTTAATAAACTCAGGAAATCCATATTGGTTGAGCCGACTGTTGACCAGACCTCGTCAACCACCGCGGTTTTCGCATGAAGCAGGGAAGTGCCGTGCTCGTATATCTTCACTCCCGATTTCAACAAGCCCGGAATAATGATACCTCTGTGCATAGAGCGCCAACTGGGAATCGGTGATCCCGGGGAGAATGATCTTTACGTCAACACCGCGTTCTGGCAGCATCAGTAAGGGCCTTTACTATCTGGTCGTCAGGGATGAAATAGGAATTCGTCATGTGAATCGAATGCTCTGCAAACGTGATGGCCGACACATACACAATAAAAGGGATTCTGTTGTCCTGTCCCGGGGTGCTGCCGATCACCCGCACCAGGGCTTTACCCTCTTCTTTCAGGTCAGGGAAATAGTTCCCTTCGGAAAGTTTCGGCCCCTTCTGCTTCAGCCAGGTGTCAAGAAAGAGCTTCTGGAATTCAGCCACGGCCGGGCCTTCAATTTGAATGTCTGTGTCACGCCAGCGAATTGGCGCTTTTTCGTTTTGCTTCCGTTTGAAAGGACTGCTCGAATAGACCTCGCTGATGTTGATGCCCCCGATAATGGCGACTTTGCCGTCGACTATCAAAATCTTGCGGTGGTCCCGGTGTGTCAGTCCCCATTTCCCTCTCGGCCTTCAGCGGATTTATCGGATTGAATCCGACAACCTGAATCCCGCCGTCGCGCAGGCGCTGGAAAAAAGAAGCAGGAGTATTCATACTGCCCACGCTGTCATAGATGAGATTTACCCGGACACCTTCCGCCTGTTTTTGCAGCAGCAGATCGGCAAATTTGCGGCCTGTTTCATCATCTTCAATGATATAGCTTTCAAGATTGATATGGTCTCTGGCGTTCTGCAGTACTTTGAACATTGCAGCATAGGTAGCCTGACCATCGGCGAGCAGAGTGACTTTGTTCCCCTTCGTCAGCGGGCTTTCGGTAATTGATTCTACCACAACAGTGTGGCGTCCGAGAATGTCCGTCGGTTCGACCGACTGCTTCAGACGTTCCATAATGGCCTTGCTTTTCTCGGGAGATAACAGTCCTTTGGACGAAACGATTTGACGGGGTTTCTGCGCAGTCGGCGCCTCATCAATCACTTCAGAGACGTCCGGCAGGGTCGCACATCCTCCGCTGAGGGGAAAAACAGAAACCAGCAATAAGAAGAAAAAGAAATGCCTGATGATTATCATATTCTTATTGTATCAGGAAATAATCTGCCTTGTTATGTCTCAAGCATTCTTCAGTTAAAAAGGTCTTCCCTGAATAAATCTGATAACCACCACAACGACTCAACTATTTCAGTGCGCTTTTTGGCTGTTTATCCTTCTTGTCTTTCAGATCTTTTGCGTGTTGCATCGATTTCTGTTTCTGGCCTTTTTCTTTGTCCTTTTTGCCGCCCTTGTCTCCCATTGTGCGCCTCCTTTGGTTTTGCCGGTCATATTCTTGCGATTTGGGAACCTATGTCCCTCATGATGAATGCTATCAGAAGCGTGAACCGAAGGCAAGGGCAGGTGCGAGCTGACAAGCAGCAGGGGGCTTTAAGCCGACCTGATTCTACGTTACATCAAGTTCTTCTTTCTCAACCTTTAAAACCTCATAAATTTCAACGGGTAACGACTTGCCTTTCAGTTGAACCGGCTCTAGTGCGCGAATCTTTATTTTACCTTCGACTCGCGATAGCGCATTTTTTGTAATGAGGACTTGGCCGGTGCGGGCTGTTGACTCTACTCTCTGGGCGGAGTTCACGACGTCGCCAATGACCGTGTAATCCATTGCTTCTTCAGTCCCTATGTTTCCGACAACCACCTCGCCGTAGTTTATCCCTATGCCGATCCCTATCTTTTTCAACTCCGGCGGCCAGCCGTGTTTTAAATCTTCAAAAGCCCTTTGCATTTCCAGGGCAGCCCGAACTGCCCATAACGTTTCATCTTCGATATCCGTCGGGGCACCCCAGAAAGCCATGATGCAGTCGCCCATATATTTGTCAAAGGTGCCCTTGTTTTTGAAAACGATTCCTGTAAGCTCCTTAAATATGCTGTTGAGTAAATGAATAAGTTCATCCGCATTCATGCTCTCAGAAACAGGGGTAAATCCGCGTATGTCGCAGAAAAACACCGCAACCTCTTTTCTGTCACCGCCCAACTCAGAATATTTATCCGGGTTGGTGAGTATCTGTTCAATAACGCTGTCGTCTACATAACGATGCAACATGCTGGATATAAGGCGATTCCTTAACTCCACTTCATCGTGGAGAAATTTTATCTTCAGTAAATTATTGACACGGGCGATAAGTTCGATCTTTTGAACCGGTTTGTTCAGGAAGTCGTCCGCTCCGGCTTCAAGCCCCTCGATTTTTGCCTCCATGTGATCAAGAGATGTCAGCATGACTATCGGAAGGAAAGCGTTTCGCGAATCGCTTTTGACTTTTTTGCAAACCTCATATCCGTTCACCCCGGGCATCATTACGTCCAGCAGAATCAGATCGATTTTATTGCCGGAAAGTTTTCCCAGCGCTTCTTCACCGTTTGCCGCCTTGACAATTTCATAACCCTGCGGAACAAGATGTGCTTCGAGAAGTTCAATGTTTTGGGGCTGGTCATCAACAACCAAAATTACAGGTTTGTCTTTCATTCTCTATCTCTTTTGACTGTGACTTTTCAACATAGGAGAAACTCACTTAATAAATTGACTGATTTCTTTCGCAAAAGTGCGCGTATTTATCGGCTTGCCGATAAATCCGCTGTTAGTTATGGTGTTTATCTCCTCTATGCCTTCTGCCATAACCGAAGCAGTCACAAAAACAATGGGAATATCGCATGTCTCTTTGTCTTGACGCAATATCCTGGCGGCTTCGGTACCGCGCATATCTGGAAGCCGCACATCCATAATGATGATATCCGGTTTTTCTCTCCTGGCAATGGCAATTCCGCTGGCAGCATTTTCAGCTTCAAATACTTCAAAGCCGGCGACCTCCAAAAGGTCTTTTTCCAGCATCAGATTGTTTCCATTATCATCGACAACTAAGGCTTTCTTCCTCATCTCACACCACCTTCCTGGATACAATAGGCAGAGTAAACCGGACCGAGGTGCCTTTATTTAGCCCCTCTGATTCTACAGAAAACTTCCCGCCGTGCAGCTCAACCAGCTTTTTGGAGAGCGGCAAACCCAAGCCCGGTCCCCTCAGTTACCCGGGAATATGGGGTATCGACACGGAAAAAGCCTTCAAATATTTTCTCCATGTTTTCAGGTGCGATACCGACCCCCGTATCCCAGACCACTATTTCTATCTCGGAATCGGCTTTCTTCGCCCGCATGCCAATTTTACCACCCTCGGGGGTAAATTTAACTGCGTTTGAAAGCAGGTTGTAAATTATCTCTTTTACCTTGAGCTCATCCGCCTCAATATTCGGCAGATCTTCGGCTATTTCAAGCACCATTTGAAGCTTCTTTTTACTGACCATATCCGCTACCAGCAGTGAAATCTCATTCAATAAGCTTTTCATGGGCAAGCTGGATAATGCCAGCTTCATCTTTCCGGCTTCAACTTTTGCCATATCAAGTATCTGATTTATCAGTAAGAGAAGGTGCTTTCCGCTGGTTAAAACATTATTAACGTATTTCTTCTGCTTCTCATTAAGCGGTCCGAAAGTCTCGTCGTATAATACCTCAGAGAAACCGTTAATGGAGTTAAGCGGGGTCCTGAGTTCATGCGACATGTTGGCCAGGAATTCAGATTTTACCCGCGCGGTACGTTTTAACTCGGTGGCCAACTCCTTTAACTCTTCATGGGCTTTTTTCAGCCCATTTTCTATCTCCCTGCGCTCGGTGATGTCCTCGATGGCCAGAAGGATGATCCGTTCCTTGCCCAATCACTCTTTGAATTTGCCGGGCATTCAAAAGCATTATGCGCCTGCCAATGGTAGCAAAATCGTGTTCAACCTCATAGTTATCAAAGGTTGTCTTTTGGGGAAGGATGGTTTCCAGCAGTTCCCGCAGCTTGGGGATATCCCACTGTTTATTGCCCAGGTCATAGATAAGCTGTCCCACGGTCTCTTCAGGGTTTACCTTAAAGAATTCATAGAAGGAGCGGCTGACCGTGACCACCCTTAAATCCTGATCCAGAGAAATTAAGGGTTCACGCACGGTGTTGATGATGCTCTCAGCGAATTCACTGGCTTCATCTGCGGATATTTTAATTGCTTCCAGTTCTTTGCGGGTCTTTTCCAGGCCGGCTTCTATCTCCTTGCGCTCGGTGATGTCCTCGATGGCAAGAAGGATGATCCGTTCTTTGCCCATCCCTCTTTCAATTTGCCGGGCATTCAAAAGCATTATGCGCCTGCCAATGGTGGAAAAATCGTGTTCAACCTCATAGTTATCAAAGGTCGCCTTTTGGGGAAGGATGGTTTCCAGCAGTTCCCGCAGCTTGGGGATATCCCACTGTTTATTGCCCAGGTCATAGATAAGCTGTCCCACGGTCTCTTCGGGTTTTACCTTAAAGACTTCATAGAAGGAGCGGCTGACGGTGACCACCCTTAAATCCTGATCCAGAGCGATCAAGGGTTCACGCACGGTGTTGATGATGCTCTCTGCGTATTCCCGGGATCTTGTTACGGTTCTTTTCCAGAACATTTTCTGTCTCCTTGCTTTCGGTGGTACCTTGAAGTCCTTGCATATCCTGCTGGTTCAGTTTCAACAACAGTTATGTTTGGGCGAATAGAGGGGTTTAAGGACCTTTTGACTTCGCGGAATACCCTTATCCATCTACTTCTTCTACTCCAGCTTCAAGTTCCTTTCAGGAACCTTTGCCCTCACCCTGAATGCTAGCAGAAGCCTGAGCCGAAGGCAAGGGAGGAGCGGTGGCAGCAGCAGGGATTTCAGCGGAAACAGAGTCCGAAATCGCGGACTACACAAAGCAGCCCGGCCTTTTGGCATCGTCACTTTAACCCTCTGGATTGGCGAGGCCCTCGAAATGATCCGTGCCCTCACCATTCCCTGTGACGCATGGTTTCTGGACGGTCACGGCCCAAAGAAAAACCCCGACATGTGGCGGCACGAGCTTCTTATGGCGATTGGAGAAAAAACAGTGCCCGGCGGGACGTGTGCTACGTTTACTGTAGCCGGCGCTGTAAGACGGGGGCTTATCGATGCAGGCTTTTCGATCGAGCAGCGCCCTGGTTTTGGCGGGAAAAAAGCAGTGCTCAAGGGGCTGAAGCTGTAGTTCAGTCAGTGCTATTTCCGTCCCTTGATATCAATTTAGAGTGTAATAATGGGCCTCATTATTATTCCAAAGACTTTATTCTTTCGATCATCTCTTCGGGAGATGGCAGATATTTTTTTAGTTCACGCGGCAGTTTGTTGGTCAATCTGTAGGTAGATACGCCTATCGGCTTTTTCGTATCCTTCAAGGCATACTCGACGATAGTATGGCTTTTCTCTTTGCATAATATAATGCCGATTGAAGGATTTTCATCAGGAAGTTTAGCCCTATCATTAAGAGCGGAAAGATAAAACTGCATCTTGCCGGCATATTCGGGCTTGAAAGCGCCTACTTTCAACTCTATTGCTACAAGACACCGCAGATACCGGTGATACAACAGCAAATCAACAAAAAATTCCTGTTCGTCAATCTCCATCCGGTATTGATTGCCCACAAAGGTAAAATAGCCGCCCATCTCTATCAGAAACTTTCTCACATTTTCCAGAAGCGCCCGTTCAAGCTCCTTTTCTGAATGCTCTTCACCGAGTTCAAGAAAATCAAAAGAGTATTCATCCTTAACTGCAAGCTTTGCCTGATGACGGTATTTCCCCGGGACTGTCTTATCAAAGTTTGTCTGATTTGCCATATACCGCTCAAATGCGCCTGCTTCAAGCTGGTTTATCAAAACATCTTTTGTCCATCCGAACTTCTTTGTTGTCTTAATGTAAAACTCGCGCTGAATATCATCCTTGCAGCGTTGCATTATGATGACATTCTTGGTCCAGCTAATTTCTCCAACCATTGGTTGGAGTTTTGGATTGTCCTTGTATGCCGAGTAAAACTGCCGCATGTTCCATAGATTTTGGACCGAAAACCCGTGTATTCCCGGAAACTCCTTTTGCAGGTCTCTTGCTAATGTTTCTACTATCGATTTCCCCCAGCCAAGCTTTTCCTGCTTTGCCACTATCGATTTACCGATGTCCCAATAGAGATTAATAAGTTCCTTATTTACGGATTTCAGCGCATCATACTGTGCTTTATGTATACGCTCTTTTATCTCTTTGAAAAATGTCCTGTATTCGGCGAGCACTATAACTGACATTCATTTCCTCCCTTCAACTATTGCAATTCCTGCCCGCTGCCTCCGGATAATGTGCCTGTCCCTTTTTCCCTTTGCATTACCATGAATGCTATCAGAAGCATGAGCCGAAGACAAGGGAGCGAGCCGACAGCAGCAGGGCTTTACTCCAATAACAGAGTGCGAAATCGTGGACCACACAAAACAGCCCGGCCTTTTGGTATCCTGACTTTAAATCTCTGGATTGGCGAGGCCCTCGAAATGGTCCATGCACTCACCATTCCCTGTGACGCATGGTTTCTGGACGGTCACGGCCCAAAGAAAAACCCCGACATGTGGCGGCACGAGCTTCTTATGGCGATTGGATAAAAAACAGTGCCCGGCGGGACCTGCGCCACCTTTACTGTTGCCGGAGCCGTAAGACGGGGACTTATCGATGCTGGGTTTTCTATCGAGCAGCGCCTTGGTTTTGGCGGGGAAAAAGCAGTGCTTAAGGGAGTAATACAGTAGTTCAGGCAATGCCGGGACTATCATCACGTACTCACAGGCAATGCCGGGACTATCATCACGTACTCACAGACCTTATGATTAAAAAGTAGAAGACAAGTCCCACGATTGTGTATGTTGTATCGAGCCAGATTCAACAAACAAAAAGGGAGGGACTTGTCATGAACAAGATTAGCAAACTTGATTTTAAGGGTCAACAGATTTATGTAGGCATGGATATTCATAAGAAGAGTTGGAGCATTAGTATTCTTACGGATAATTTTGAACATAAAACATTTACTCAGCCTCCTAATGTGGAGGTATTAGTGAATTATCTCAAACGCAATTTTCCAGGTGGATCATATAAGTCAGTGTATGAAGCGGGCTACTGTGGTTTCTGGATCCACGACCGCTTGCAGGAGCATGGGGTACAGTGTTGTGTAGTGAATCCGGCCGATGTACCTACAAAGGACAAGGAGCGAAGAAGCAAAACCGACCGAGTGGACTGCCGCAAGCTGGCAAGAAGTCTCAGAAGCGGAGAGATTGACAGCATCTATGTTCCTTGCCGCCCCAAAGTGGAAGACCGTAGCCTTATCAGAACTCGACACAGTATGGTTAAGAAACAGACGCGCTGCAAGAACCAGATCAAATCCATTTTACACTTCTATGGGATTCAAATACCGGAAGAAATGGGGGACAGTTACTGGTCCAAGCGCTTTATTACCTGGATCGAAACAATCAGGCTGGAGCGGGCCAGCGGCAATTTTACCCTGAAAGTTCATTTGGAGGAGCTCAATAATATGAGAAAGATTATCGCGGACCTTACTCGCGGCATCCGTAGCCTTGCCAACTGTGAGGAGTACCGGCAAAACGTTCGTATACTGAAGAGCGTGCCGGGGATTAGTACTCTAACTGCCATGACACTACTGACGGAACTGTATGAGATCAGCCGTTTCAAGAATCTCGACAAGCTCTGCAGCTACATCGGTCTTATCCCTGATACGGATTCCAGCGGAGAAACGGAGCGGAGAACCGGTATAACCAAGAGGCGGAATGCGCAACTGCGTAACATATTGATCGAGAGTGCCTGGGTGGCGGCACGCAAAGACCCTGCTCTGGTGATGACTTTTCATACACTGTGCAAGAAAATGCCAAAGACGAATGCGATTGTCCGGATCGCCAGGAAATTATTAAACCGTATCCGGTATGTCCTGAAGACTCAACAGGAATACGTACCGGCTGTTGTTCAGTAGAGTGTGATTATAAAGTATAGGAGCATATCTTCAAAACGAGGTGTACCGTGGGTATCGTGTTCGTATAACTACAGCGCATTAAAAGATGCTGTCTGTCATCTCACAGACTGCGAACCCACGCCTTCAAACACATGAACAAGGTAATGCAGCGTCATTCAGTGATGAAAGACTGTCTGCTTATAGAAGATTGGTTTTGAGGAAGATGCTCTCTATAAAGACATTGCAACATGCTGCGTTGGGATGAAAGGGTCTTGCTTTTTAACATAGAAGTTATACGCAAAAACATCCTTTCCTGATATCTGTTTAATCCCCATTCAAGCAAATAACGCAGGAGAAGTTTAGGGTGTTTCTTTCCATTTCAATGACACGGTTATTGAATTTGGCAGGAAGTTCAATACGAGGAGAAATACTCGTTTTATGGGCAGAGGCGATAAGATGGAGCAAAATTACAATGTCGGTTAATCAGTCCACCTACTACTCGATACTCTCAAAAAGTCGAAACTTCACCACGAGTACAACCGGAAACGAACGCCTACAAAAAAACATGGCGACGACAGTTTCAGTTAAAGACGGACTATTCAGGGATTATATAGGTAACGATTACCGAGTGAATAAATCGTTTTTCGATGCTTGCGCAAAAGAAAAGGCGTGTCAGAGATGCTACCCAGACACGCCTTCCCTAAGAACCTTACGGACAGAGGGCTCCGCTGCAGAGGTTAGGTGTGAGATTTACGCCTCCATCTACATCCCCGCCTGTATTGTTATTTAACACGTTATTGACGTATCCTACTATTGATCCTAAATGTAGCCCTCTGCCACCATTGCCGGTTACCGTATTGCCGCTGATCGTACCGCCGCCAAAGTGATAAATGCCAGTGGAAGCATTGCCGTTTACCGTATTGCCGCTGATCGTGCTGGCGTTGCTGACAACATTAATACCATTGCCATCATTGCCGGTTGCTATATTACCGCTGACCGTGCCGCTGCGGACAGCAATGCCAACGCTGCCATTGCTTAATACTCGCACACTCTCGATAATAGCCCCGAGGCCAGTCAGGATTCCATAATTTCCCATCCCTCTGACAGTTCCGTTGTATACTTTAATGTTTTGCTTATCCGTAGCATCTATCCCTATACCAATGCCATTGTTGTTGCATACCAGGGTAGAGCCTGAGCCTGTGCAGACATTAGGGCCTATGATTGCAAATCCGTTCAGGTCGATTGTCACGTCATCAGCTGTCACCAGGATTGCCGTCGTATCTGCATTAGTAATTACAATATTCGTTTGTAACTGGTAACTTCCCGACTTGGTGATTTTCACCGGGGGTTTCCCACCAGAGATCGAGGTCACCTTAGCGAAAGCAATTCCCGTGTAGCACACAATAGAAACTACCAATACTGCAGATGTAATCCACTTCTTCATTTTTGCCTCCTTCTAAAACCTTTGGTTTATACAAAGTGAGATAATCAGCGATGACGCTTGTCCGCTTATCTTACAGAAGCTACCGTATGTTCTCTGTCATTATATCACTATAGATAAATATGTCATTACAACATATTGTCTCCGTGAGTGTGTAACCTATAAGCATGATAACAACTTGGTTGATTATTTCCAAAAGAACTCAACTTTTGTAAGAATATTTTCGTGTGGTTAATAGGGAGAAATTGAGACAAGTCGTTAAACCGAACAAAAAAATATCTCATTCTATGTGTAGTGTTGCCCTCTATTGGGGCCTTACGAGGTGTTTGTAACAGGAAGATATTGAGCGGGTACCTTTCACCACTCATGAGTAGATTTAAGGGAAGGTAAATATTCGAGGATTATCAGGAACTATAAAACGATGGCCTTAACCAGCGCGATCAATGACGCCTGTAGCTATAGCAATTCAGGTATTTTACTTGCCTCAGTGCCAAGAAGATTAATTGTTAATGGGTGTATCATAAATGCCTTCAATTTTGCTTTAGCATCTGTTTTTTCTTCTATAGTTGCATCTGACAATTCGATAGCATTTGTGAGTATCTCCAACGCACCGATTATATTTTTCACAGTATGATTGCCAATCTGAATTCCTTGGGAGCTCGTAACATTGATTGTTGTATTACAGGGAGTTTGGACAAAGGATGATTCCTTTCGGGTAAATATTTCGTAATGTGAGATATCACCGCCAAATGGGTCTTTACGGAAGATAACCTCGAGAATAGTATGTACCTCGCTCTTGCCGTTTGGTAATGGTATAAGAATCTTTCCATCTTCCTCAATAACTAAATTTTTATCATCGATTATTACCTGATTACGTTGAACGAGTGCTTTAACCGGGCCAACTTGTTTACCATCAAGAGATTGAATATAGATTTCATCTTGCATTAAGTCACTAATACTCATTGTTCTCTCCTTTGACTATACTTACCCATGCAAAATCACATACACTTTAATCTTGTCGTGCTTTCAGTTGTACTATCAGAATTATATCATTCATGAAAAGCGTTTGTAACAGGAAGGCATAGATAAAAGGGATTTGCATATATTATGTTCCTAATAAGAGGTGCTAAGTATTTCAATAATTTCAGGCTCATTTTATTACTGCTCGCTGTTTACCTTAGATGTCCATCCAAACTGCGATTTTGTACCCCATCCATATGCCAACAAAACCTCCAACCGTACCAAAAAACAATGATGACATCGAAAGCAAACTACCTCCCCAAAGCACGGGGATATAACTTCCGCCGAACGATCCGGTGATGGCTCCAAACATAGCAAGTTTTTTCATATTTTATGTACTACCCATTGTAAAATGACTTTGTTCATTTCTGGTTATACTCAGCATAATTATCAGAACTGTCCCAACGTTGGGATAGTAGAACCGTATAACATGGCTAAAATACCTTACCATAGGAGACATTGTAGCATTTTTCGATTTGAATTCGATAATTCATAAAAGCCATACTTCCGCACCAAAGCGGAAGGAGATGGCATATGAATTCTGGTCAGACGATATTTTCTCAACTCATGGAGTTTATCCCAACGTATGAATTTAACCAATGTGTCAAAAGATACCGTGGAAATTATAAGATCAAGAATTTCACGTGCCGGGAACAGTTTCTCTGCATGGCTTTTGCACAACTCACATATCGAGAAAGCTTGCGTGATATTCAGGCCTGTCTGCGGGCAGCCAATAAGAAACTTTACCACATGGGGATTCGGAGCAAAGTTTCTCGGAATACTCTGGCGCATGCGAATCAAACACGTGATTGGCGAATTTATGCCGACTTTGCCCAGGTACTTATCCGTGAAGCAAGAGGGCTTTATATCAATGAAGACTTTGGAGTTCAACTCGAACAAACAGTGTACGCCTTGGATTCTACGACCATTGACCTTTGTCTGTCTCTCTTTCCATGGGCATTGTTTCGCAAGAGAAAGGCAGCTGTAAAATTGCATACCCTGATAGATTTACGAGGCAACATCCCTACAGTTATTTTTATTACACCGGGAAAGGTTCACGATGTAAATATACTGGACGATCTGGTTATTGAAGCGGGGGCAATTTATGTCATGGATCGTGGGTATCTGGATTTTGAACGTCTCTATAAAATTCATCAGTCCTTAGCCTTTTTTGTGACCCGTGCCAAAAGTAATTTTGATTTCAAACGCCAATATTCAGGGCATGTGGATAAAGCAACGGGTGTGCTCTGTGATCAAACCGTTACTCTGCATGGGTTTTACGCAAAGAAATCGTATCCGGATAAACTGAGACGGATCAAATATTACGATGCTGAAAAGAAAAAGAGATTGGTATTTCTTACAAACAACTTCCTTCTGCCTGCCGTAACTATAGCAGACATATATCGCTGTCGCTGGCAAGTTGAATTGTTCTTCAAGTGGATAAAACAGCATCTTCGTATTAAGGCTTTTTATGGAACATCAGAGAATGCGGTGAAAACTCAAATATGGATTGCAATCTCAGTGTATGTGCTTGTTGCCATAGTCAGGAAGCGTCTTAACCTCAGTCTGAGTCTGTATACGATTCTACAGATTTTGAGCGTGACCCTATTTGAGAAAACTCCCATATTGCAAGCACTTACATCGACTGACTATAATGACAACGAGTTTGATTCCCGTAGACAGTTGATTTTATTCAATTAACGTTGGGACAGGCTTGCATAATTATATCAAGTTTGAAGGTGGAGGATTTCAGGAAGGATTACTTCCGATTTGTGTCTTCCTGAACTAAACGGAACCATAAATTGATATAATTGTACAAACTACATCGGAAAGTCATCAAACAATAAGGAGGTCTATATGCCATCTTATGAATATGTCTGTAAAGACTGTAACCATGAGTTTACTGTCTTCCTCTCTATTAAAGAATTTGAAGCTAAACCAAAAATCAAATGTCCTCATTGTCAAAGTGATAATGTGCAGAAGATAATTTCAGAATTTACTGCTAAAACAAGCAAGAAGTCATAGTTATTATGAGTAGATATATTCTCGGAGCTTTGGTGGGAGCCACTATAGGGGGCTTGATTGGATATGTGGGTAAATGCAGTGGTAGCAGCAGCTGAATCATCACATCCAGCCCTTGGATAGGGGCTCTTGTCGGTACAGTATTGGGTATCGTGATTGTGGGGAGATGATTTTTAGAAGATTCAAAGTGCAATCTTTTTGGTGTAAAGCCCCGGGGGGTCGACATCTGGCTTTTTTTGTTGACATTAAATACCTTCTTCCTGGACTAAACGCTCACCGATCGAATCAGAGATTGCGGATGTCAGCCACGAGTAGATAAATTGAACACTTCTGAAATCTTATTGAATTCCTTAATAAATGCACATACCAGAAAATTCTCACTCAATGTTTAGTACTCCAGCAAATATGGCATTAAGCCGACATTAAGGATACAAGTTTCTCTTCACATTATTTATACATCACAAAAAAAAGGCGAGTAAAACTCGCCCATATAATGTAATTTATTTCTTCGACCTAACAAGAACTCTTACATTTACAGGTAAGTGAAATCTTTTTTGAAACTTTTGATATCTTCATGCAAACCTCCTTTCATAGGAAGAAACAAACTTCGTGCTTAGTTCTCTATTCTTCTTTTACTTTACTTCAATAGCAATTTGATTTTCAGTGATGTCTACGATAGGCACTTTCCCTATCTCTACTAAATTAGCAACAGATTGAGGAAGCCTTCGATAATTGAGATCAGCTATAATTATCAGCTTACCTTTAGCTATATCATCAGGAACCTTCCATTCATAATTCTCAACATGTGCCGTCAATGGACTCAACCTATTATCGAATACATCAGTATTGGCTGCGTACCATTGGGCAATGGTCTCTTCACCGTGAGGGTTCAAGAAAACCTTTCTAAATAAACGGTCTCCTTCGGGCAAAGCATCTCGTGCAATTCCCTGAAAATCCTTGATTCCTATCATATCGCCTAAATCTTTATAGGCCAGCTTGTTTGTTGAAACACTATAGCTTTTCTCCGGATTGTCGCCAGGCGCATAATGCGCCTTAATGTGATAGACGTTACCATTTGAATCTTTTGCCTCTAAGTGAAGCCAGAGCTGTCTCTCCTCTGTAGAACCAGTCGGGAACATATGTCCTGCCCGGTGGTTAGTAACTACTACCTGTATCTTTAATGCATCGCCTGCTACAATGTTCTGTTTGCCCGGATAGACAGCTACTACTGCTGCTCCATTCATCCAAGTTTCAGAGTAAGAACCAAGGAAAAGATGCTGTTTCACATCCTTTCGCTCCTCTCCCATTATAGCTGCTTTTCCCCTTGCCGGAGGTTCATGGCAATTCATACATGTTAGATTAGCTTTGCCATAAGGACCATTTTTCCATTCCCTGTAAGTCTCTTTCACCCATGCACCATAAGGAGAGGTTTCATCATGACAGGTACCACACAATTCTGAACTCTTAAAAAAATCGGAATATTGTGATTCATGAAACTTTGGCTTAGAATCCTTCCGTGCTCCATATTTTACATTTCCTGGTTTAACTATAAAGTTCCCGTTTACCGGGGCTTCACCTTCAAACCCTATGATGGTATGACATAGATCACAGGTAACGCCATCTGCTTTTGGATTGGCTTTTCCTGCCGGTGGCGGAGGAATGTCCCCTGCCAAAAACGCTAAAGGAGCGTGACAGTTTATACATCCTGCCTCAACTGGTGCAACCTTTTTCTCCAAGCGTGTATGGGGAAGTGCTAATTTAAAGTATTCTGCCTGGTCCCAGGGAAGTATCTGGGATTTTGCCATTGCAGATTTTTGATATTGATTATATATCTCATCATGACACGCAGCACACGTTTCAGATGATTCGAAACTTTTGTACGGATGGCTTCCTTTCTCAGCTTTGCTTCCTTCAGCTTTATTTTGATTTCCATATGCAGGATATATAACACTTAGGGTTATGACTATGCACGCAAAAGTCATTAACAATACAAGATTTAGAATCGGCACATTTGTTATCTGCCTGTATGATGAAGTAACAATCCTTTGCATGAGACCCCTCCTCTTTCAAACTAAAAAGTTATTAGTCAAACGCCATCTTCGAACAGACTTCAGTTCTTTAAAATGGATGCCAGAAAGTTGCTTCAAAAATATAGAGTCCTGATTTGTTCTAAATTAAACAAAATGATCAACAACTAATTATAAAATAATTATAATAGATCAATGAAACATATTCGTTTACGACTATGTGAAATATTTAAAGGATCATTATCCATTTTTATTTTCTCTTGCTATAAGGCTGAACCCATTTAATAAGGATGCAACACCAATCGTAAGATAAACATCTATTTCTTGATCAAACCACATGAAATAATTATTGAAAGATTCAGTCTCCCTTAGTAAAAGACCGACTTCTCTTCATTAAGAAATAGCCGCCTGTAAGTGCAATTATAATAGAGGCAATTCCAATCAATATAAGACTATCCACCTCCTTCAGGTCAAGAATGATTACCTTGCGAGCAATTGCGATTATTGCCACTGATAAAACGACCTCATAATGCGGCTGATCCTGAGTTATGTAAGTTTTCATGATAGTATCAAGCAGTTCAATTCCTATAATAACAAGCATAAAAAGGCCAAATATTTCAAGAAGCTGCTCAACGCTCAGAAGGAACATCGGAGCTTCCATAATATCTTTGACAATGAGCCAACCAAGGTCAACAGTGGCAAGCCCTAAGACGATAGCCATCATGACCATAAGTGCCTGAATCATAAACTTTTCATATTTTTTTAATATGAACAGCGGGCTTGGCGTATATATTCAGACCTTGCCCATTCATTAATCATTACGGCACGAATGCTGTACAGCAAGGAACCCTTCGGCGTCGATCTGGAGCAAACTGTATATGCACTGGATGCCACGACTATCGATTTGTGCCTCTCGATGTTTCCATGGGCTACATTCCGCCAGACCAAAGCAGCAATCAAGCTGCATACGCTTCTGGACCTCCGGGGCAACATTCCTACGTTTATCTATATCTCAGATGGCACCGTGCACGATGTGAATATTCTCGATGCACTTCCAATAGAGCCGGGCGCATTCTATGTAATGGATCGAGGTTATCTGGATTACTCCAGACTCAACGCCATTTCTCTGGCAGCAGGTTTCTTTGTGACCCGCTCAAAATCCAATTTCAGATGCCGAAGAATCTATTCTCATCAGATCGACCGCGCAACGGGTCTCCGGTACGATCAGACAATTATGCTGACAGGATTCTATTCGCTCAAGGACTATCCAAACAAACTGAGACGTATCAAGTATTACGATGCCGAAACCGACAAAACTCTGATTTTCCTGACCAACAACTTCGTTCTTCCGGCACTCACTATCGCACGGCTTTACCGTTGCCGGTGGCAGGTAGAACTTTTCTTCAAGTGGATCAAGCAAAACCTGCGCATCAAGAATTTCTATGGCACTTCGGAAAATGCTGTCAAAACTCAAATCTGGATTGCTATCTCAATATACGTCTTGGTCGCTATACTCAAAAAGCGGCTCAATATCCCGGCAAGTCTCTACACAATTTTGCAAATATTGAGCGTCTCGGTTTTCGAAAGAAGTACTTTGTTAGAACTACTTGCGGAAACAGCCCTGGCAGAGGAAATCTTAGATTCCCAAAACCAGTTGAATTTATTCACTTAACTGTCGGACGCTACTGATATTGAACATATTCCGTTTACTCCACTCTTGAACGTAAATTATACTTTGACATCTTGCCTCTTTAACTTTTAAGAGAATATATCATAAGGGAGTTAAAGAGCAAAGAAAAAAATATTGCGATAATTAAAAATGACGTTTTAATACATTGCGCCTCTGGAGAATAATAAAAGCCCCTTGCCATCCATTTTTATCCGGATGTGACGTTCACGCAATATTGAAAAAAAACCTCCCAGAAGTAAATTAACTGCCCCGATTTGGGATCATAGCATAGTCTCTATATGCCAATAATATTACTTGCATGAAGGCTTTATTGTTAATATTCCCAGTCAGCGAGGACGAAGCAAAGGAGGGTGAGATATTGGAAGCTTTCGAAAGGACACATGGATATAGGGTACAATATTCGTAAAGACTGAAGCGGTGAATTGGAGACCGGATGGAATTCATTATGTGTATATTTGCTTCTCGGCTCCAGGATTCAGCTATTGACTCTTGATTAAATAATAGCCTGTATTATTGAAAAGATATTTGTTATGGAAGAACACAAAAGTAAAGAAAAAAATATTCTTGTAATCTTTCTGATTGTTTTCATAAATCTATTTCACTATTTTCCCCAAATGCAGTTCACCCACTTTAATCTCTTTTATCGAGAACTATACTTCCTTCCCGTTATCCTTGCAGGAGTGTGGTTCGGTCTTAAGGGAGGCCTTGCAACTTCAGTCAGTATCACTGTTCTCTATCTGCCGATAATAGTTTCAAACTGGAACGGCTTCTCGCCGAATGATTCGGACAAGGTCTTGGAAATATTTTTGTTAAATATGGTTGCTATAGTACTGGGTCTTATATCTGACAGACGAAAAGCACAAGAGATTGCGAGGATTGAAGCCGAGCGCATGGCGCGCGAGCAGGCCGAAGACACTGCCCGTGTTAAATCGGATTTTCTGTCCATAACATCGCATGAACTAAAGACGCCGCTCATCAGCATTATCGGCTATAATGACCTTCTTCTTGACGGTGTCGCCGGCAGTCTAAACGAAGAACAAGTAGATGCTTTGAAGAAAATCGACAAAAACTCAAAAAAATTACTTGAGATCATCAATTCCATCCTCAATGTAACCCGTTCTGATATGCAATCCGTAGAACATAGAAGTATAGATATCTCTCAATTCATCGAAGAGATCAAATCTGAAAACAGGGATTCGATTGAAAGTTCTGGACTTGATTTCGTCTGGGATATAGACCCTCAATTACATGTTATTCAAACAGATCAGGAAAAAGTAAAAATTATCCTGAATAACTTGATCAGCAACGCAGTAAAGTTTACCGAAAGAGGGAATGTTGTCGTTGCTGCTCATAAAAAGGATAAAGTTGTCGAGATTTGTGTTTCGGACACGGGCATTGGCATTCCAAAACAGGATATTCCAATCATTTTCGATCCTTTCCGACAAGTTGAGAGTTCTCTTACACGTGAGCATGGCGGTGTCGGCCTAGGCCTGTTCGTTGTTAAACAACTTCTGGATCTCATGGGCGGTACAATCAACGTTGAGAGCGAAGTTGGCAGCGGTTCGACTTTTTGCGTTTGTATTCCGATGGGGAAGGGATAAATTTTAGTAATAGCATTAAGTCTTATGTATAGATGTTCTGACCGTAATTCCTCATTTGGTCTTATCTTGAAGCTTACAAATCCCGAAGTTTCTCCGCACTCAATGGAAAGTAGCTGTCATGCAGAGTAGGATGAAGGTATTATAAACTCTGTTACTGGCATAGAAACAATGGGCGGTCGGCATTTCGGATGATATGAAGAGCGGTTTCTCCAATAACCCTCTTCACCAGCAGATGCCGAGCGCTGTTACCCAAAACAATCATATCTGCCTGCCATAAGTTTGCCATTGGCAAAAGAAAGTCCTTGGGCGACCCCGGATTCCAATCATGCTCCACATGAAAACCATGTGTCCGGCAATACTCGGATGCATCGTATAAAAGCTGCCGGGCCTTTTCTTCCAATCGCTGGAAGTTTACAATCTTTAACTTTGCGTCAGGCCAGAGGCGCAGTTGAACAAAACGCTTCATGGTCTTGGCCGATTCCATGGAGCCGCTGTATGCGATAACGACTTTCTGGATCGGACGGAATTTGTCTGATACCGCAACGATCGGCCGCACGCCTGTTGCTATCAAACGAGCCAGCGTATCATTAGGGTCCTCGAACGCAATGTCATATTCGAATATGCTCCTCAATCCGAATATCATGAGTCATGGTAGCGGGCAAGTGATATCATCAGGTCGAACGGATCTTTTCTTTCTTCCCGTTTACCCTGTATTTGATGCCCTCGGCATTGCAGGCAGCCTCAAACTTGCCGATTACCTCTTCAATCCCTTCTCTCGTTACCTGGAGGCGTTTCTCGGCCGCTTCCTTCGCAGCATGCAAAACTCCTTTCTGCATAAGACCGATCTTTGCGAGACGTTTAAGATCGACTATAGTTACCCCTGTTACTTCTGCCTCAAGCTGTTTGGCCAGTTTAACTGCACGCTCTACCGCCACAGACGTATATGGCGTGCCGCTCAATCCTACAAGTATTTTTTTGATCATTTTTTTCCCCTCCTTATCCTTTGACGAATCCATTTCTCAATACCTACCACAAAGAATGCAGTGACTGCTACTGCAAGTATTCTTCCCCATGCCTCAAGGCTGACGGGTGCGCTATGGAACATCCAGTTCATAGCCGGCAAATATGTGTAGAGCGCCTGCACGAACAGCATGATCGCGACTCCGCCCCAGAGCATGGGATTTGAGAAGAACCCCAGCCCGAACACGGACTTTGTCAAAGAGCGGCAATTGAAAAGATAGAAGAGCTGGACCATGACAAAGACATTTACGGCGACTGTGCGAGCCTCCGCTATATCAGTTCCCTGTGACAGCTCCCATTCAAAGAGACCGAATGCTCCCAAAAGTAGTAGCGTGCTTACGATAAATATACGTCCGATCAGTTCACGCGTTAGTATGGGTGTTTTTGGATTTCGCGGCGGACGCACCATGATCTCTGTCTCTTTAGGTTCAAACGCAAGCATAAGGCCGAGCAGTACAGCCGTCGTCATATTGATCCAGAGGATCTGTACAGGCAGAATAGGCAACGCCACGCCGGTAACAATTGCAGCGAGAATCACCAGGCCTTCTCCCATGTTTGTCGGAAGCGTCCAGATGATGAACTTTGTGAGGTTGTCGAAAACCCCCCGCCCTTCCTCCACCGCAGCCTCTATAGTGGCGAAGTTATCATCAGTCAACACCATATCGGCAGCCTCTTTAGCCACATCCGTTCCTGCCATGCCCATTGCGACGCCGATATCCGCTCTTTTTAGCGCAGGGGCGTCGTTTACGCCATCGCCGGTCATAGCCACAATATTGCCCCTAGACTGTAGGGCTTCAACAAGCCGGAGCTTTTGTTCCGGCGTTACTCTGGCGAAGACCGATGCCCGATCTGCCACATCAATCAGCTCTTTGTCTGATATTTCCGCTAAAATTCTTCCCGTGACTGCATTGGCGGAATTGGGGAGACCGATCTGTTGCGCAATCGCTGAAGCTGTCAAAGGCGTGGTCGCCGGTGATCATTTTGACCCTCATTCCCGCCGTATGGCACTTCTTTACTGCCGTGACTGCTTCAGCCCTTGGAGGATCAATCATACACTGTAGACCAAGGAATGTCATACCTGAAAGATCAGCATGATTCAAACACGGGTCTCCTGATCGACATCTCTTTTTGAAAGGCAAGCACCCGCAGCCCTTTTACTGCCGCTTCCTCAGCGCCTTATGAATGCGCGTGCCGTCAAGTTCGATAGGTTCCCCATCCTCAGGCCAATGGATGAGTCGCATCTGTTTATAATTGTTTCCACAGAGCCTTTGGCATAAATAACAGCAGGGCTATTTGTTCCCCTGTCGTGCAGAGTAGCCATATACTGGTGCTGTGACTCAAAAGGGATCGATATCAATACGGGGAAATTCTTTTCGTGCAATGCAACTGCGGACAGACCTGCCTTCATTGCAGAAGTCAGAATAGCGCCTTCGGTGGGGTCTCCGTGCACCTCCCAGCGACCTTCCTTCTCGACCAGCTGGCTGTCATTGCAGAACAGGCCCGCCTTCAAGCATTCCGTCAGAGCATGGACGTTGCGGCATCCGCAGGGCTACCCTGCCTTAATATCCGGCCGGCTGGCGCGTAGCCAGCGCCAGTTACCTCAAACAGCTTCTCCGCCTGCAAAGATCTCCTGCACGGTCATCTGATTCTCCGTGAGCGTGCCGGTTTTATCTGAGCAGATGACTGTCGTGCTACCGAGAGTCTCAACTGCCGTAAGCCTTCTAATAATGGCCCGGCGGCGAGCCATGCGGGACACACCGATAGCCAACGTAATGGTCATCGCTGCAGGCAGGCCTTCAGGGATGGCACCTACGGCCAAGGCCACCGCCGCCATGAACATATCAAAGACAGCCTGTCCGCGCAAAAGCCCTGCGGCAAAAGTGATGACCGCAAGAGCCAGGATCGCATAGAGCAGGATGTGGCTGAAGCGGGCAATTTTACGGGTAAGCGGAGTTTCCATCTCCCCGGCTGCTTCGATAAGCTGAGATATGCGACCGACTTCTGTTTTATTGCTAGTGGCGATAACGATGCCGCTGCTTGGCCGTAAGTGACAAGTGTCGAAGTATATGCCATGTTCAGCCGGTCGGCAAGAAGAGCATCACGAGCGAGGTGTCTCAGTACTTTTGTTGACCGGAAGGGATTCTCCGGTCAAGGCAGATTCATCGACCTGAAGATCACGCAAGCGTATCAGACGCATATCGGCTGGCACCTTGTCGCCGGATTGCAGAAGGACGATGTCACCGGGAACTATTTCTGCTGCGGAGATACGACGCTTCTCCCCTGCACGCATAACCGTTGCCTCGGTCGTCATTGTCCTGGCCAAAGCCTCTATGGCTTTGACCGCCTTCGACTCCTGAATAAACCCGATGACTGCATTGACCAGAACGACTCCAAAAATGACGCTGGCATCCACCCATTCCTGAAGGGAGGCGGTAATGATACCGGCAGCTAACAAGATATAAAGCAAGGGTTGATGGAACTGGAGCAGAAAGCGCACCAGCGGGCTCTTGCCTTTTTTCATAGTGATTACGTTCGGACCGAACCGTTTCCGGCGATCTTCGATCTCAAAGATATCCAGGCCCTTTTCCCTGTCGCTTCCCAGTAAATCGAGCACTTCATCTGCTGGCAGGTGATGCCAGTGCTTACCGATTAAGGTTTCCATTCTATACAATAAATATTTTTACAATTTCAAATTGACTATTTTTGTTTATATTGACTCTGTAAAAGTTTCTCAATCTCTGCAATTCTCTTATCATCTACCGGATGAGTGGACAGATATACCAGCGGTTGTTGTCCTTTTCTTCCCTGTTTCATCCTCTTCCAGAATTCAATGGCTCCAATCGGATTATAACGTGCTTTCTCCATTAAACCAAGACCAATATGATCGGCTTCCAATTCCTGCTTTCTGCTAAAGGGAAGGATTACCCCGACTTCAGCTCCTAATCCGTAAGCTTGGTTTAATGCATCAAGAACCATAGGGTCATCAACATCCACAATCAAATTCAGGGCTATCTGGCCTGCCTGTGCAAGCAAAGCTGTGCTCATTCGCTCTGCACCATGCCGAGCAATAGCATGACCTACCTCATGTCCAATTACTGCAGCCAATCCATTTTCATCTTTTGTATACTGAAGAATGCCTGTGTAAATGCCTATCTTTCCACCAGGAAGGCAGAATGCATTTGCAGTACTATCATCTTCGATAACGATAAATTCCCATTTATAATTGGCATGATTAGAAGCTTTTGCGATACGGTTTCCCACCTTTTTTACCTGATTAATGAGAGCTTGGTTATTACTGAGCTTTGATTCCCTGATGATTTTTTTGAAAGCATCTTCTCCCAACTTCATTTCACTTGATTCGGGGATAAGAATCAGTTGCTTTCGCTCTGTTAGAGGGGCTTCCTTGCATGAAGCAAACAACAAGACAATACATAGCAGGACAATCCCTCTTCTCAGTGCTGTAAGAATTTGCCGTTGATTTGCAATACAGTTATGACTATGGCGCATCGAAAGCCCTTTGCTTTTTTTGCCTTCTTGTCCCTGTTAAGATATTCAGGGTTTCAACAAATCCAGAAAACCCCATTGCAAAATAGATATAGGCCTTTGGTATATGGAATTCCATCCCCTCTGCCGTTAACGTAACCCCTATCATGAGCAGAAAACTCAATGCAAGCATTTTCAGTGACGGATGAAGGTGGATAAAATTACTGATTGCAGTTGAAGCCACCAACATTAGTATCATGGCAATAACTATGGCTGCTATCATGACACCGAGTTGCTGTGCCATGCCGATTGCTGTAATAACCGAATCAATCGAAAAAACAATATCAAACAGTATAATTTGTGTGATAACAGCCACAAACGTAGCTTTTACTTTTGCAATTGCCTGTTTGTCTTCTTTTTCAAATATCCCGTGTATTTCATGAGTGCCCTTATAGAGAAGGAAAAGACCTCCAGCAATCAAAATGAGGTCACGGACAGAAAAGTTGATGTTGAATAATGAAAATAAAGGTATCGTTAAGCTTGCCAGCCACGCAATGCTAAGCAGGAATAATATTCTCGTTATAAGGGCTAACCCTATACCGATTTTACGGGCTTTCGGTTGCTGCTCATGAGGTAATTTGTTTGTCAGAAGGGAAATTACCACAACATTGTCTATTCCCAGAATGATTTCTAAGGCAGTCAGGGTTATCAGACTAAGCCATATCTGCGAATCTGTTATCCATTCCATAAGGCTCTCCTCATTTGAGCTTTAACCTGTAAGTTAATCGAAGATCTCTTCAAGGAATGATTTCTTCTTGTGCTTGTGCTCACTTGTTCCCCTATCTTCGCCCTGTTGATAGGAAGTAGACCTCTCGATAATCTTCTCAAGCTCGCCCCTTTCATTTATTCCCCCTCATATTATGTTCGCCGATAATCTCGAAAACATCTTCTGAAGAGTTGTAGAAATATATGCTCCCTGTTCCAATGTTGTAATACCAGCCGTGGAGGTGAAGCGCACCTGCGCTTAATGCCTCCAGAACAAAGGGATATGTTTGTATGTTATTCAATTGGAAAAGGATATTTTCCTCCTCAGTAACCCGTTGACGGATTTCTTCAGACGCATCTGAATAATGCTTTAGAATCATGCTTTTCACAGAATCAGCCATCTGAAGCCATTCCCTTAAATGCGGCATATTATCAAGTTCTTTTTCATCCCTATAAAGTGTCTGCATTGCCCCACAATTGGAATGACCACAGATGATGATGTCCTTAACCTTTAAATCCAATACCGCAAATTCAATTGCTGCTGCAACGCTGTTCTTGTCCTTTATAGCACCGTAGGGTGGAATAATGTTGCCCACATTTCTTACGATAAAAAGCTCCCCGGGTCTGCTTTGAGTGACCAGATTAGGATCAACCCGTGAGTCAGAGCATGTAATAAAGAGAACATCGGGCGACTGTCCTTCTGACAGTCTGCGGAAGAAATCCTCTTTCTCTCTGAAATAAGTTCGCTGAAAATTCCAAATTCCTTTATATAGTCTATCCATACCGTATCACGATTCTTTTCTAAGCTTTACGCATTAATTCAAGCCGTTTAATACGCTCTTCAATCGGCGGATGAGTGCTGAAAAGCTTTAGAATGCCACCGCCCGAAAGCGGATTCACAATAAACATATGTGAGGTTGCAGGATTCGCATCCATAGGAATTCTCCGGGAAGCCATTTGAAGCTTCTTCAGTGCATTGGCAAGGTATAAGGGATTACCGGAGATGTTTGCTCCACCAGCATCTGCCCCGTATTCCCGTGAACGGGAAATTGCCATCTGGACAAGCATGGCCGCAATGGGTCCTACAATCATCATGACCAATGAAGCTATGGGATTTCCATGCTCCCCTTCCTCACTACTTCTCCCACCGAAAATCATGGCCCATTGCGCCATTTGCGCAAGATAACTTATAGCACCTGCAATTGTCGCTGCAATTGTACCTACCAGGATATCTCTATTTTTAATATGGGCAAGCTCATGTGCCAGGACACCTTCGAGTTCTTCTCTTGAAAGAATTTTCATGATGCCCGTTGTTACAGCAACTGCCCCGTGTTTCGGATTTCTTCCTGTCGCAAAGGCATTGGGCTGCTCCTGTTCCATGATGTAGACCTTTGGCATGGGAAGTTCTGCCTTTTGTGATAGTCTCCTGACTGTTCCAAACAGTTCAGGGGCTTCAGCTTCACTTACCTGTTTTGCCCGGTACATCTTCAGGACAATCTTGTCACTAAACCAATAGGTGATGAAGTTCATGCCAAACGCAAAGATAAGAGCGATGGTCATTCCATTCCTGCCCCCTAAGGCTGCTCCGACAAAAACCAGCAACAGGGTTAATGCGACCATTAAAGTCATTGTTCTCAATCCGTTCATTCTTTCCTCCTTTTTCCATAAAAAAAGACCCTCACCACGAAATGCTGCCTTCATCGTGGTAAAGGTCTTGCTTGTTAGTTTTATCTAACCAGTGGTACCGGATTTTTAGGCCGTGCTGACGATATCCACTGATTCAGCTACTCCCCTTTACTTTTTTTAATATATCCAAAGGTCAGATATTCTGTCAAGACATTCATTTTCAACATTCATTTACAACAATTACCGAGTAGATTACAAGCCAATTACAATATGAAAATTCTAAAGGTACTCTTGACCACGTAAAAAAAGACAATCTGGCGTGAATGTTTGAACAGGAAATAAACGGTGCCGAAAAGATTCAGAGGTATCACCTTCAATGTGAATGGTTGCTTTCTGAGGAAAATCCAATGGGAGTTTACTTTAGGGAGACACTGAGAGGTCGGTTTGCATCCCGCAAAACAATACTTGTAGGTGACACAAACGCTTTGTGCTCTTCGGATAGAACCGAGATGCAGGCGCAGTTCAGATCGAAACAAACGCTACTTAGAACATTTGTGTCTTCTTTCATTTGTTGCCAGGAAAAACAAATGCTGCTCTTCAAAAGGCAGCTATTTATTTCGACTTGAAAGGTTCTCTATACAAAATCCCGGCGTATTTAGTCCCGGATGTACTCTTCAACAATTTCGAATTTTGCCCGGTGTTTGCAAGCAGGTGAACAGAATAGCTGAAGAATGTATTTTATGCGACTTTAGAATATATCCTGACTTCTTTCTCCAGGCGCTCACCAAGCGCATCGGCAGTTACATCAAGCTCGTATTAAGATTGCAGGCCAATCCAGAACTCGGAAGACATTCCGAAGAATCTTGCAAGCCGGAGAGCTGTATCTGCAGTAATTTTCCTCTTTTCAAGGACTATTTCATTTATTCTCCGGGCAGGCACTCCGATATTCAGAGCCAGTTTGTTTTGACTCAAGCCCATGGGTTTATGCGCTGTTATCTTCTCCGGCCCCTCAAACATGATTTCTCAGCTCCGCCCGGGTCTGCGTTTTACCTGATATCCTGGAGAGGATTCGGCAACACGCATTTCCGTCTCTGTCTCAGCCAGCTCAAAGACTACGCGAACATGGGCGTGCAGAGCTTCGGCTACACGGCGCAACATGCTGAGGGAGTGGCCTTCGTAGCCGGGAGATTCAAGCCGGCTAATTTGCTGCTGGGAAGTCTTCAGAAGCTTCGCCAGTTCCTTTTGAGAAAGCCCGGCCTTCTGCCGGAGAAGAGCGATCTGCAGCGCCACATCCCAAGCCTCTCCGGCGCGCTCAAAGCGTGAGGCAAAGGAAGGGTCTTTTAATTGTTCTTCGAGGTATTGGTCAAAATTGGTTTTTTTCTTCATTCCGCTTTTTTCTTCCAATCGCTCATTCGTTTCCGCGCAACCGCAATATCGCGGGCAGGGATATCCTGTCCCTTATGGCGGATGCCGTGAACCGCAACAATCCGGCGGTCCTTCATGAAAAACCACAAGACGCGGGTATTGAGCTTGCCCACATGGCGCAGCTCGAACAGCCCGCTGCCGAGCGCTTTGGCCAATGGTTCGCGGTGATATTGTTTGTTCCGCAGTTTTGCCAGTCCGGCGACAACCGCTGCAAAATCATTCGGATCACTGCCCTTCAACTCGTCAAGAAAATCACGAACAGGGCACGTCCCCGAAGCTGTCTCATAAAATTCTATGGTAAAATCCATACCCATGTCAACATCAATATTGTTGTAACACCCGTTCAGTAATACGCCGCTTGCAGGTGACTCATTCGCGGATAAGAGATAGTCCTCAATCCAGTATTTGTCTTATTCCCCGATTTCCATGATATGTTGTACCAGCAACACGCATTAATTTCAATAGCAGGCGTTCAGTCGAGGGGGAACAGAGCAATCTCATAGCTTCAGCTTGCGACAGGGCGCAACGGCGATTCCGGTATGCTAACTGTATGGAAACGGAGAAACAGCGGGGGACTCTCATATCTCTGGAAAATGAAGCGCATTCAGGGCACACAGACAGCTTATTGAAATAAGTAGTTAACGAAATTGACACAGTAATTTATTTTATTTGACTTCATGCCTATAATTTGTTAAAAGTGTAACTGTGGATTTTGTACTTAATATTTTAAAAAATTACTCCGCTGAAATCGTTCTTTCTATATTAGTTTTATTGCTTTTCTTATTCCTTCGAACTAAGAAGAGGAAATGGAAGTGAAAACCCTGCTCACTTTTTTTATGCCAAAACCATTCTCTATTTATTTGCGACAGGTATTCTCACTTCGACCGAGTGCTCCTGATGGTCGTCAACAAGGGGGATAGCCTGATCGTCGCGGTCAACGCCGTCGACTGTCACACGTGTCCCGGTCTCTCCGGTCCGCGTTTGCAGGACAGTGATATGGTAGATGGTTTCCCGGTATCGGTAGTGTACCTTGAATGTCTCCCAATCAGCGGGGATGCACGGAGAAAAACTCAGTTTATCTGCTTCAAGCCGCAGCCCCAGAAGTGATTCCAGGATAAGCCGGTACATCCAGCCGGCAGAACCTGTATACCATGTCCATCCACCGCGGCCGATGAAAGGAGGGAGCGCATATACGTCGGCTGCGACAACATAGGGTTCTACTTTATAGGTCGCTATTTCCTCCCTGGTCCTCCCATGGTTCAGCGGGTTTATCATTGCAAGCAGTTCCCACGCGCGGCGGCTGTCACCTAATGCAGCGAATGCCATCGCCGTCCAGATCGCCGCGTGCGTGTATTGCCCTCCATTCTCTCTTACCCCCGGGACGTATCCTTTTATGTAGCCGGGATTCATATCCGATGTATCGAACGGCGGGTCCAGGAGTTGGATCAGCGAATGGTCACGCCTGATGAGGCGCTTATCCACTGCTTCCATCGCCATGCGGGAGCGTTCGGCATCTCCGGCGCCGGAGAGAACAGACCAGCTTTGCGCAATGGAATCAATCCGGCATTCGGCATTACCCGCAGACCCCAGCGGCGAACCGTCGTCAAAGTAAGCGCGCAGATACCACTCGCCATCCCAGCCATTCTCTTCGATATTTTTGCGCAGTTTAGCAGCTTCCTCCTGACAGCGTGCGACAAAGGGCGGATCACCGTGCAGACGCGCAATCTCCGTGAACTCTGCAAGCACTTTGTAGAGGAAAAATCCCAGCCAGACGCTTTCACCCTTGCCAAGTATGCCCACCATGTTCATGCCATCGTTCCAATCACCCGAGCCGATGAGCGGAAGGCCGTGCTCACCGAGTCTGAGGCCATTCAGAATGGCCCGCACACAATGTTCGTACAATGTGGCAGTTTCGTCAGAACCGCCGGGAAGATCGTAATACGCGTCCTCATCAGAAGCTACCGGACGGCCCTCGATGAAGTGGATGGGTTCATCCAACACTCCGGTGTCACCGGTGCTCAGGACGTACCGGCACGCAGCCAACGGCAGCCAGAGAAAGTCGTCCGAACAGTGCGTACGCACGCCCCGTCCTGACGGAGGATGCCACCAATGCTGAACGTCTCCCTCCTCAAACTGACGGGCTGCACAGAGGAGGAGGTGCCCTCGCACAAGGAGCGGTTCTGTGTGAATAAGCGCCATTACGTCCTGCAACTGGTCGCGGAAACCGAAGGCGCCCCCGGACTGGTAGTATCCGCTCCGGGCCCAAAGACGGCACGCGAGCGTTTGGTACAGGAGCCAGCCGTTGGTCAGAACGTTGACGGACTGCTCCGGCGTTTCCACCTGCACTGCGCCGAGTGTGTGGTTCCAGTACTGCCAGACTGCTTCGAGAGCACTGCGCGCGGCAACAGATCCGCGGAAACGCCGCACCAGATTGCCGGCATCATCGGCGTCCTGCCCTGCACCCAGCATGAAGATGATCTCATACTCCTGTCCATCGGCCAGATCAAAGGTGACCTGAATCGCGGCACAGGGGTCCAGAGCGGTCCCCACTCTGCCGGAAAGCCGCGCCCGGGTCATGGCAGCCGGGCTGCGAACCGTGCCGTTTCGGCCAAGGAACTCAGTCCGGTCGCCGGTCACGGTCCGGGTCACCTCGCCCGCATCGAAGAAGGCAACCCGGTCGGTGAACTCCGTGTTGTATGGGTTTAGTGCCAGGAGAGCGCCGGTATCAGGGTCAACTTTGGTGATTACGTGCATCCCCGATTTCGGGCGTAAATCTCCCAGCACCCATTCCGCGTAGCCGGTGACAGAAAGACTGCGGGACCGGCCTGACTCGTTGCGCACTTTCAAGACCGCGAACTTGACCGATGCGTCTATGGCTACGTAGACCCAGAGCTCAGAGCTGATACCGTCCTCTGTGTGTTCAAAAACGCTATAGCCAAGCCCATGCCGTGTGACATACGGCGCTGCGCCGCGGCTGGGCAGCGGGGTGGGTGACCAGAAGTGGCCGCTTTCTTCGTCGCGGAGGTAGAAGGCTTCCCCGCCCGAATCGTCCACAGGATCGTTGTGCCAGGGGGTGAGTCGAAACTCGTGGGCATTCTCACTCCAGGTGTAGGCAGAACCGCTCTCCGAGACGACGGTCCCGAAGCGTGCATTCGCCAGCACATTCACCCATGGCGCCGGAGTCACCTGCCCACGGGTGGTCGTGATTATGTACTCGCGTCCATCAGGGCTGAATCCTCCCAATTCGTTGAAAAAGATCAGATCGCGGCGGGGCATTGCCACAAATGTGCCGGATTCGGGGCGAAGTGGCCGGGTCGGTTTAAGGCGCGGAACTTGTGCGTGCACAATTTCGGGGCGGCTGACCTGTTCCTCCAGAGTTCCCAAACTGTCGCTGATGATGGCGCGGGAGACTGTTTGGAGCAGAATCCGGTCCTCATTCGATATCTGCTCAACGAGCCTTACAAAAATGCCCCCCGGTCGGTCTTTCACATTAGCTTCGAGGCCTGCGGCAATGAGTCCCGTAATCTGGTCCTGAAGAAGTTGCCGGTACCCTGCGTGGTCCTCGTTCCAGATCACCAGATCTACCGCCAGTCCTTTCAAGCGCCAGTACGCGTGGGCCTGAACGAGCTGCCGGACCAAATCGATATTGGCTGGATCTTCGATCCGCAGCAGCACAATCGGCAGGTCCCCGGAGATGGCGTATCCCCACAGACCGGATTGCCCGCGGCGGTTTTTTCTAAGAATTCCCGTGTCGGCGCGCAGCGAGGAATTGGCGTAAATTATAGATCCGGCAATGCGTCCATAGAGTTGCGCGTCCGCCTCTGTCGCATTGATCTGCCGCAGGAGCACCTGACTGTGTGTCCATGCCAGATCAAAGACGCGGTCTGCGAGACGCCGGTCCTGATATTTCTCGATAAGGCCCATACAGGCGTCCCGGGTTTCCCCAATACCCGACACAATATCTATTGTTGCGGCCTCTTCCGGACCAAGCGTGATCCGGAACCTGATAGCGACAATCGGATCAAGTACTGAACCCTCGCTGCCCGAGAGCGCACCCGACAGAGTCGCCCGACCGCTCATGGCTTGCGGATTGGCAATGGTCCTTCCCCTGCCGATGAACTGCATTCGGTCAGTCTCATAGGAAACTTCTTCGATCTCCGTCCCGTGAGCGGTCATCAGGTGAAACATCCATGGCGCGTGCTCGCCCTGGGAGCGGGGACGTCGGGTGCAGAGAATCGCCCGCTGCAGAGGGATAATCTCGGTTTGCACAAAGAGATTACTGAAGGCCGGATGCAGCGCATCAGCGGCAGATGATGCGAGAACGACTTCCGCATAACTCGTTACGTCGATCGTTCTGCGTGTCCGGGAGGAGTTCATGATGCGGACCCGGCGTAGTTCGATGTCATCTTCCGGTGAAACAACGATCTCTGTATGCGTCTCATAGTCGTGGTCGCGGCGGCGAAACTCCGCCCGCGCGTCCGAAAAAATCGCTTCGTATGTGTCAGACCATTTGAGCGTAGGCTGATACGCGGTTGACCAGAACTTCCCGCTCGCCACATCCCGGAGGTAACAAAACGTACCCCAGTTGTCGCAGGTGGTGTCTTCGCGCCAGCGTGTGATTTCCATGCCCTTCCAGCTGCTGTACCCGCCGCCGGCATTCGTGACCATCACGTGGTATCTGCCGTTGGACAGCAGCTGCACCTCCGGTACCGGAGTGTTGGGGCTGTTGAAAACGCGCACCGGAATCTCCGCCCCACTGGAAATCGCGCGAACATCGGAAAGCTCATGGGTCTCCAGATAGAAGGCCGTCGCTCTTGGGACCCGCTCCTGAAGAAGGAGCATGGTAGCCTGGAACAGAGGGTCCGATTCGAATCTTTTCTGCATCGGACGGTCCAAAAGCACATGGGATAGTGAGAGGAAACTCATGCCCTGGTGGTGTGCCATGAATGACCGGACCACCGCTTTCTCTTGCCTGCGTCGTTGACGCGAATGGGTATAGTCAACCGCTTCATAAAAACCATACCGGGCCTCAATGCCTTCAGCGCTGAGTCGCTGCAAATTCAAACATGCCTCCTCGGGCGCCACCATCAGCGCAAGGGCAGAAGCATACGGCGCAATTACCAGATCGTCGGCGAGCCCGCGTTTGAGTCCCAGGCCGGGTACGCCGAAGGCGCGGTACTGGTAGTTGAGGTGAGCGTCGACCGTGTTGTAGCATGATTCCGACATGCCCCACGGTATGCTGCGCTGCTTCCCGTACTGGATCTGTCTGTCCACTGCAGCCTTATAGGTCTCGTCGAGCAGCGTGTGTTCGTACGTCGGCATCACCAACAATGGCATGAGATATTCGAACATCGAACCGCTCCATGAAAGGAGGACCGGATCACCACCGGAGGTGGTGAGCAGCCGTCCCAGACTGAACCAGCTCTCCTGCGGCAGTTGTCCCTGCGCAATCGCCACGAAACAGCATAATCTCGCTTCAGACGCCAGCAGATCGTAGTAACTCGAGTCCCGCCTGCGCTCACTGAGGTTATACCCGATGGCCAGCAGACGGCTCGCTTTGTCAAACAGGAAGTCATACTCCATGCGGGATAGTTCACCGGCCTGCGTTGCAAGGCGTTCGATAGCCGCAATCCTCTCAATGGCGCGCTGGTCTTCAATGCCTGCCAGTTCGCGCAGCGTGGGTATTTCATCGGCGCCGCTTATTTTCGGCGGTTTAAGAAAGGCAATCTCATCGACGGCGTCCTGACATTGCCGAACAAAGGCAAGTGCCCACCACTTCACCTGGCTATCGGGTCCGGCGTTGATTCCTTTGAGCACTTCCGAGGCTCCTGCCATAAGACCATCGAGGCACAACTGCGCATCCACAAGCGTGTTAATCCGGGAATTGTTCGCGGCATCGAGGTCTTTCCGGAGTTGAGCAAGATGGTCCGGAAAAGTTCCTTCCGCAGCGTCCATGAGTATTTTAAGAGTATCGCCAAGCCCGCCAAAGAATCGGGCATCCAGTATCTTCTGATCAGGTAGTGAGAGCAACCCCGCCCGCAATGTCAGCAGATGCGCCGCAAGGTTCCCGCTGTCCACGGTGGAAATGTATTTGGGCTGCAGCGGCTTCAAAGACTGCGTGTCGTACCAGTTGTAGAAGTGGCCCCGGTAACGTTCAAGCGCTTCCATCGTGCGCAGCGCATTCTCCGTACGCTCGATGAGTTGTCCTGCCGAAATGTAACCGAAATCATATGCGGTCAAATTCGCGAGCAGTGCA
Organism: uncultured Nitrospiraceae bacterium; assembly: GCA_963718855.1. Lineage (GTDB taxonomy): Bacteria > Nitrospirota > Thermodesulfovibrionia > Thermodesulfovibrionales > SM23-35 > CAVRAA01. The sequence continues at coordinate 435,635 of CAVRAA010000013.1, forward strand.
AGCCCCATGTTGGTCGGCGACGTGCGATGCGCAACCGTAGCAACGCGATACTCCTGATAGTTATCAGGCGGCAGCCAATGATCTTCCGGGCCAACGAATCTTTCGAAAAACGCCCAGGTCTTCCGTGAAATCCTCCTGAGAAAGATCGTTTGGTCATCCGTCAGTCTTGCCTCGCGGCGGGCGAGCGGCCGGCTGATCCACCACGCGATAACAGGGGAAACAAACCAGAGCAAGAGTGTGGGTCCGGCTGCTTCCAGCGTAGTGGGATTCGAAAGCGACAGATAGGTCAACGCGACGACGGCAATAATGGGGCCGATCCACATCGTCCGGCAGTAGGCAACGAGGCCCTCCTGGCTATTACGACTGCTGCGGTCTGCTTCGCTTGAGGGGTTCCATTCCAGAAGTCGTTTGCGCGTCAGCATCCGCCATGCGGTGCGCAAAATAGCATCCAGACTGAAAAAAGCCTCATAGGGCAGACACGCGAGCGTAAATACAGCCTGGGCGAAGCGCCTGCACGCAGAGCGTACTGCGGTGGCGAGGTGCTGATCCAGAAGCGCATCGTCCGGCTTCCGGATTATTTCCATAAGAGAGGCAACCAAAGGGGGAATAAGGATAATTCCGATAACCGACAATGTCCAGAACCAGACCGGCGATAAGACCGTCCAGCCAAGCAGTAGGAGGAGCATCAATGCCGAGGGTGCAAGACTGCGTCGAAGATTGTCGAAGATCTTCCATTGGGACAGTCCCGAGAGCGGGTTTTTTTGAAGACGCGCATCAGGACCAGGCCCGGGCACACCACGCAGCAGCCACTGCGCAATCTGCCAATCCCCGCGGATCCAGCGGTGTCGGCGGCCCACGTCCGCGCTGTAGCGGGAGGGATATTCCTCATACAACAGCACATCACTCAACAGCCCCGCCCGCGCATAGCAGCCTTCCAGAAGATCGTGGCTGAGGATCCGGTTCTCGGGAAAGCGTCCGTTAAGAGCCTGCTCGAATGCAGCGACTTCGTAGATCCCCTTGCCGATGAATGAGCCTTCACCAAAGAGGTCCTGGTAAACATCAGAGACAGCACGTGTATACGGATCAATGCCCGGATCATTCCCGAACATTCGCGCATACCGCGACCGGTTTGTGCCCGGAAGGCTGGCGGCCACGCGCGGCTGAAGGATACCGTACCCGGCAACAACGCGCTGCTTATCTTCGTCGTAATGGGGATGATTCAGCGGGTGCTCCATGGCTCCCACAAACTGCCGCGCCGAATCGCGCGGCAACTGAGTATCCGTATCAAGGGTAATCACATACTTCACGTTCGATAAAAGCGAACTATTGCCAACTACGAGCGAGAAACCGTCGCTTGAGCCGCCGCGCAGAAGCGAATTCAATTCCGCGAGTTTTCCTCGTTTACGCTCGTAACCCATCCAAACCCGTTCCTTGGAATTCCATCTGCGGGCACGATGGAAAAGGAAGAATGCATCGTCTTTTCCCGGCCTGAATTTTCTATTCAGCTCTTCGATTTTTTGCCGGGCCAGCTGCAACAACGGCTTGTCCTCGGGAGTCGTTTCCTCGTCCGCGTCCCGAAAATCAGTCAGCAGGCCGAAGGAAAGGTTCTCGTCCATGTTTGCAAGAAACCGGACCTCCAGCGCCTCGATCAGGTCCTCGACGTTTTGAGCGTTTATGAGCATGGTCGGAATTACAGCCAGGGTGCGCGATTCAGGTGGAATCCCTTTGGAGAAGTCCATTCTCGGCAGCGGATGCGGCGTCATGAGCAAAGTAGTCAGCCAGTTCACCAGCGCCACCGCCAGTTGGCTTGCGCCCAGCATCGAGATTATGCCAATCAATGCAAGAAGCCATCCAGGGGAACCGTCATCGTATGCCTTCTCCAATAAGCTTCCGGTGAAAATCGCCGTAATCAGCGTGATCGCGCCGACATAGAAGAGCAAAGGAAACGCGTAGCCAATCTTCCGAAAAGATTCAGGAATGGATTGCCGCACCCCTGCTATCTGTTCGAGCATCGTCAATCCCTTGTCGATCAGATAGAAACCGACATGGGCCGTCCGATCATCTCTGCCCTGCTTATCGTCTTTATGGGCCGCAGCGTCACGCGCAAGCCTGATTGCTTCGCGAACCACCTCTCCTTCGGAAAGCAGGCTGCCCTTCGCTATCTTCTCTACCACATGACGGTAGCGGTCCCGGGTGGCAAAATCCATTTTGTCGTAGACTCCGGCAGGGTCCTCTCGCAGCACCTGTTCGACCGCGCTCATCCTCTCGACAAACTCACGCCAATCCATCGCTCCCAGAAACCGGAGACTGCCGATGCTGTTGCTTATGGAAACCTGGTCGGCGGCCTGTTTCTGGTTCTCCGAATGCACCGACTGTTCGATTGTCAGGCCGGACTCGGAGAGCCGCTGCTCAATCCAGGTAAGCGGCAGTGCCAGAGCAGGACTCTGTCCCTGCAATCGGCGGGTAAATTCCGCAACAAACGAGCTCTTCACCGGCGGGTTCGACCGCGCCATGTCCGCAATCACCAAAATCAGGCTCTTCGGGTCATTCTCCGCTGTCTCCGTCATCTGGTCCGCCCAATAATCGGCGAGGTTCCGGTCGATCCTGTCGGCAGCGATCCGGCCTGCGACGCGCCGCAGATTTTCGATCAGCGCCAGGCGCAGCATGATGGGGATTGCCCACAATTCGCCCAACTTCAGGTCGGTCACCGTCTGGTAGGCTGTAACGAAACTGCTCAGATTTTCCGGGTCTACCCGGCCATCGCCATGGGAAATCGTCTCCAGAGCAATGTCATACACGCGCGGAAGACCGGCCGATGCACCATTCAGCAGTCGGGGCAACTCCCGGCTGTACCCTTTTGGCAGGTGCTTTCTGGCTGTCCGAATCTGCTCTTCGATAAGATAGAAGTTATCAAGCAGCCATTCCCCGGCCGGTGTAATACGGCGGGTTGCATTAATAGCCTCCGTCAGCAGGGTGCGGACTCCAACCAGAATGCTTTCATTGTCATCCAGCCGTTTCAGAAGCTGGCCCCGCGCACGTCCCAGTCCTAACTTGTGCAAGCCCGCCAGGGTCTTGCCATGCTGCTCCATCTGATCGCGGCTGAAGAGTTCCGATCGCAGCGGCGGCTCGACGCCGGCATACTTTTGTGCCGGGTCACCTCTTCGGAGGCCTGTCCGCAAATGGGGTAATTTCTCAAGAATGGTCTTGCTGCTCACCTTCACCGGAGGTCTCCTTCTTTAGAAGCAAAGTTTCAACGAACCTGCACAGGCATGATTGCGGCTCAGGTATTCGTCGGGTTTAGTGCGGGTGAGTACGATGGCAAATAAAAAACATCAAGTCTCTTCATGAACGTGATCATCACAGCTGCATTCATGGCCTTTTTATATATCATGAACCGCACGTATCTTACCATATTCTGACCTGTTTCGTTGCCTGGATACTAGTGTTTCTTTACGGAGTCAATGAGACGAGAAGATAGTGATTGAACAATGACACAATGGTTGCGTGGTCGAATTGTCTGGCTATGCTTAAGGCTGTATTTCCACGATTGTTTTTTACGTAAATATCAGCTTTGCTTTTTAATAATATTTTTGCAATTGCCCTGTCCTCTGTTTCGGAAGCGATAATCAGAGCGGTATTGCCATTCATATCCTTCATATTGACATCTGCTTTGTTATCCAGAAGCAGCCTTACTACATCGTCCCGGCCCGAATAACAGGCTTTATGCAGAGCGGTTTCACCGCAATCATCTTTCGCGTTTACGTTGGCGCCTTTGTCCAATAATATTCCGGCAATGCCTTTATGCCTTGCAAACAAGGCCCTGCTTAAAGCACTTTGCCCGAGGATATCCCTCGCGTTCACATCAACACCCTTTTCCAGAAGTGCTCTTACCTTTGAGCGGTTGCCTTTCTCCGCTGCTTCAAACAGTTCTTCTTTATCCATCGCAGTCCCTTTGATGTTTTTCCATAGATGCCTTTCCCCCTCGGTTTTCCTGAATGTATATCTCAGACTTCATAGCGGGTTTTCGTTCTCTTTATCTCCGGTTCTATTCCACCACAATATTTTTCCAGAAAATCTTTTCTGCTTATCCTGTGTCCTGAGCAAAGGCCGGAAACATCCATCCTGTCGCATCTCAAAGTCTGACAATGTCCATTCAATGTTATCACTTCAGAATGATACATCAGGCTATTGCATCCCCCTTGAGTTATATAGCGAATATGAGCAAGAATAATGGAATTGCCTATGCAATATGCTCTCATGACATTTGACTCCTTTGTGTTGCTTAGACATGTGCGTCATCCTGTACGAAGGGGTAGAAGAGCGTTTCCACCTGAAACACGAAAGGTCACATTTGTTTAGTGGGGAGACTGTTAACGGATGTGGATATCACAATGCAAACAAATCGCCGGGCCCCCTGTTAGGCTATTTATTTTTTCTATTGAATCTATTATAACAAATTATCACTCCTTATGTTCTTATTATTGACCCGGCGATTAAAGTTGTCATCCTGAACGCAGTGAAGGATCTCGTAACAGCATGGAAAAGAGAGATTCTTCGCATAGCTCAGAATGACATCATTAAAGTATTTAATTGCCGTGTTAATAGTAACCCGGCAAACAAATACTTTAAAAAATCGTCATTGTCCGGTCGGAGCGACTCCTCGCGGAGATCCGCATCGGACTTGACCGGACAAGCCGGGAAATGGGCGGGGCTGTAAATCTGCAGTATGGTATTATTCAATAGTATCAGAAAATTGGTAACGCAGAGTGACAAACTCCCTGATATCCACTAACAAAAAAGTCATCATTCTCCTCGGCCCTACCGGCGTAGGGAAAACCGGGGCCGCCCTTCTCCTTGCAAAAAAATTGGATACGGAAATTATCAGCGCAGACTCAATGCAGATATACCGGCATATGGACATCGGTACTGCCAAGCCGTCAAAGGAGGAAAGGGCGTTCGTCACACATCATATGATAGATATCGTTCATCCCTGGGAGAGCTTCAGCGCAGGAAGATATATATCAATGATTGTTCCGATCATTGAAGATTTGCATAAAAAGGGGAAAATTCCTGTTGTTGTCGGCGGCACAGGCCTGTATATTAAGGCAATGACAAGGGGTATCTTCAGTGGTCCCTCTGCTGACTGGTCATTGAGGGAAGGACTCCTTTCCATGGAAAAGGAGGACGCCGGCTCTCTGTACACTTATTTAAAAAAACTCGATCCCGGGGCCGCTGAAAAAATAACGCCGAATGACACGCGGAGGGTTGTCAGGGCGCTGGAAGTATATCTGAATGGTCAAGGCGAGCATTTCGGACATGCAGCAAAGACTCACCCAGCCACTGCCATACGATTTCATCAAGATCGGTCTTTCGAGAGACCGGAAAGAGCTTTACCGGATCATTGAGGAGAGAGTCGATGCAATGATCCGGCATGGTTTGATGAATGAGGCCAAAATGGTCATGGATATGATAAAAGAGCGACTTTCATCCCATTCCCCATCCCCCGCTACTCATCCCCCATTCCCTTCATTACAGGCAATTGGATATAAAGAGGTTTTAATGTATTTCCAGGGAGAGATTACTCTGGATGAAACCGTCAGCCTTATAAAAAAAGCAACGAAGCGATATGCGAAAAGGCAGTTCACATGGTTTAAGAAAGAGGAAGGCATCCATTGGGTCGATATAACCGGGATTTCTGAAAGCGATGAAGCGTTCATCCGTGTCTGGGGTGTTCTGAAGAACCTGCCCTGAAAACAATACTGACTTGAAGACCTTGCAATATTAACAGAAATACTTTATGTTAGAAAGTAAAAACAATAAGGAGAAGAGGGGGATGACGAATGTTAACAGGAGCCCTAACCTTCAGGACAGTTATCTGAACCAGCTCAGAAAAGAAAAAATCCCCGTAGCCATTTATCTGACAAACGGCATACGGCTGAAAGGTGTCATAAAAGGATTTGATAACTTTGTAATCCTGTTGAAGGAAAATGCTCATTCTCTCATTTACAAACATGCGATATCTACAATCGTACCTGACAGAGAGATAGAGACGGGCTTTGAAGAGCAGTCATAACCTCAGAAACCCTCTCCCCATGGTTGACATCATTATCGAACTGAACGAAGGTATTCTGTTAATAAAGAGAAAGAATCCGCCTGAAACAATGGCATTCGATTACGGCCACATCTTGAACGATTATTTTACAGGGAGGTATTCATAGATGCTGAAGGGAATGCGAAAGCATGCGAAATATTTTTATGTGTTGTTCTTTATCGTCATCCTGTCTTTTATCTTCTGGGGTATCGGGCCCAAGGATATTTCCAACGGCGTTGAGATCGTTGCAGAAGTCGGGAAACACAAAATCACGGCAGAGGAATACGGGAAACGCTATGACGGGGTGTACCGGTTTTACCGGGAGCTTTACAAAGACAAATTCGATGAAGAGATGGCGAAGAATCTGAAACTCAAGGAAAAAGTCCTCGACCAGATGGTCAATGAACGCGTGCTTCTTATCGCTGCACAGGAAGAAGGGTTACAGGCAGGCGACGAAGAACTGCAGGACGCAATTGCACACGACCCGGCTTTCATGAAAAACGGGGTTTTTGACAACGTGGTTTATCTCAACAGGCTTAAGTTGAGCAGGATGACTCCCGAGCTGTTCGAAAACTTAAAACGTCAGGAATTGACGCTGAGTAAGATGAGACGACTGATCGGGTTGACTGTCGATGTAACGGACATCGACTCTGCTGCGCTTCAGACATCCGGCAATGAACAGCTCACTGCAATGCTCGGTCAGACGATGCTGAATGACAAAAAAGATAAGGCGATTCAATCGTACATTGAAGGGATCAAGAAGCAGATAAAGATCAAAGTCAATAAACAACTCATTACGTAAATACTGTTTTTATTCATGGATTATTACAGCCGACCACACATCCGGCTTGAAAACCCCCTGATTTATGTAGTAGCATAGATGTCTGTGCCGAAGTGGTGGAACCTGGTAGACACGCACGTTTGAGGGGCGTGTGGGGTAACCCGTGCGGGTTCAAATCCCGCCTTCGGCACCAAAGAGCGCAGGGAACCACCCCTTTCATCCCTCAGTTTCCACGAAGAAGAACAGAAATATCGCCATCCATACCCCTGTGTCAAAGTCGGCAAAAGAATTGCTTGACGATTGCATTTCACTCCACTATACTTTGTAAAGAATAGTCACTACTATATTCAATAAGGAGGGGGAGACATGAAGTCAGAGCAATGTATTGGCCTGAAATTTTTTGTATTGAGTTCGCTTGTGCTGTTGCTGCTGTGCGGGTTCACGGCAGGCAGTGCCTATGCCACCAACGGTTATTTTGCCAATGGATACAGTATTGAAAGCAAGGCAATGGGTGGCGCCGGCGTTGCCCTTCCGCAGGGATCACTTGACGCATCAATGAACCCCGCTTCAATGGTATTTGTCGGAAAGCGGCTTGATTTTGGGATCTCCGTGTTCAATCCGAACAGGGAATACGATGTCAAAGGGAATCCGTCAGGGTTTCCCGGCACATTCGGACTGGCGCCGGGTCGGGTCGAGAGTGATTCAGAATGGTTTGTGGTTCCCTCTGTCGGCTTTAACTGGCAACTGGATGATAAAAACTCATTAGGCATATCAATCTATGGAAACGGCGGGATGAATACGGACTATGATGAACGCACGTTTGGAGGTTCTTCACCGACCGGCGTGGATCTCATGCAGCTCTTCATCGCACCTACCTATGCACGGAAAATCACTGCCCACCATGCGATCGGGATTACCCCCATCTTCGCGTACCAGAGTTTTGAGGCTCAAGGGCTCGAGGCATTTCAGTTTTTTTCAAGCAGTCCTTCGAACCTTACCAACAATGGCCACGAGGGTTCTTATGGCTATGGAGCGAGGATAGGGTATTTGGGCGAGATCTTTCCCTTCCTGAATATCGGCGCAGCGTACCAGACGAAAATATATATGAGTGAATTAGACGATTATGAGGGGCTGTTCGCAGAAGAAGGCGACTTCGACATCCCTGCAACCTGGACTGTCGGGATTGCCCTGAAGGCAGCCGAAGGACTTACCTTTCTCGCGGATCTGCAGAGAATATATTACAATGATGTCGACTCGATCGGTCACCCCCTCCTGCCGAACCTGACACCGGGTTCTCTCGGCCGGGATAACGGGCCCGGTTTTGGGTGGGATGACATTACGATCCTGAAATTTGGAGTGCAGTGGCAAAGCAGCAAGGATTGGATATGGCGGGCAGGCTACTCTATCGGCGAGCAGCCAATCTCCCAGAGCGATGTACTGTTCAATATCCTCGCACCGGCAACAATCAAAAATCATGCGACGTTTGGTGTCACAAAAAAAATAGGCGACCATCAGGAGTTCAAGTTTGCGCTCATGCACGCATTTACCCACAGTGTCTCGGGGCCGAATCCACTTGAAGCGCCCGGTCAGCAGACGATTAAGCTGACGATGGACCAGTGGGAATTTTCTCTGGGGTATGCATGGAAGTTTTAGGGCTCTGACACAGACCCATAAACACTCGTAATGTATAAAGGCGGGACAGCCAACGGTTGTCCCGCCTTTTCATTCTTGGCCTGCATCATTCAGACTGCGCGATAAGAGCAGCAACAATGGTATAATAATAGATTGGAAATTATATATTTGTCATTCTGATTGGTCTCACACTATTGCTGTCTCCGTGGATAGACAAGGGGGAAAGCATGTAATTACATTGCTATGAAAGATAAGAACACAACCAAAAAACAGCGTATTCATTCCCGCACCGATACATCAGAGCACATTGTCTCACCTCCTGCCCGCCGCAAACAGAAACAGGAAACCTTACCTTGCAGGAAGCCCGTCTTACATCTTTCTCCGGCAACAAGTACTATCAACCGTGAGCTTTCCATGCGGCTCTCAGACGTATTTGACGGCTTGAAAAGGATCTCTACAGGGGATCCCACGGTTAGAATAGATGAAACCTCCGATATCGAGATGATTGCACAATTAAAGCATCTGGTGAACGTGACCGGGCAGAACATCGGTGAAATTGTCGATCAATCTCATGAGTTTGCCATGGGACTTGCAGAACATTTTGACGTATTACACAGGGTCTCGCAAGGCGATCTGAGCGCGAGGGTGTCGGGGAATTCAGATGTCGAATTGCTGGAATCTCTGAAGAATGTTACGAATGAGACGATCGAGAGCATCTCGAAAGAGATCAATGAACGAAAGGAAGCAGAGGAGTCCCTGCGGAAACTGGAAGAACTGGAATCCTCGCTTTTGAGTGCTATCCCGCATGCGGTCATCGGGTTGCAGGAACGCACTATTGTTTTCGCCAATAAGGCGATCAGACACGTCTTCGGATGGGAACCGACGGAACTGATCGGCGGAAAAACAAGGCTACTCTACAGAACTGACGACGAATATGAAAAAATAGGGCGCCATTTTTATCCTGTCCTCGAGCAGCAGCTGACTCACAGCGAGGAGTTCCCCTGCCGGCACAGAAATGGGAGAGATATCCTGTGCAAGGTGCATGCCGCCGTTATCGGGAAGCAATTAAAAGGGAAAGGCATCGTAGTGATTTATGAAGACATCACCGAGCGGAAGCAGGCGGAGGAAGAAAAACGCAGACTCGAAGCCCAGCTCTTTCAGTCCCAGAAAATGGAGGCGGTCGGGCAGCTTGCCGGAGGCATCGCCCATGACTTCAATAATATCCTGACCGCAATCGTCGGCTATGGCAACCTCCTGAAAACAGAGTTAAAGAAAGATGACCCTTTGATCTCGTATACAGCGCAGATACTGAACGCAGCGGAGAGGGCCGCAAACCTTACCCATGATCTTCTCACCTTCAGCAGGCGGCAGTTCATCAGTCCGAACCCCAGGCATCTCAATACGATCATACGGAGCGTGGAGAGACTGTTGGCACGATTGATCGGCGAGAATATAGAACTATCCATTGAACTGGCAGAGACCGATTTGACCGTTATGGCAGATAGCACCCATATCGATCAGGTATTAATGAATCTGGCTGCAAACGCGCGGGATGCAATGCCCGATGGAGGGAGTCTCATTATCAGGACTCAACTTCTGAAACTCGACAACAGATTCATCAAGGCACATGGATATGGGAAGCCGGGGGATTACGCTCTTATATCGCTCGAAGACACAGGGGCAGGGATGGATGAAAAAACGCGGACGAGAATTTTCGAGCCATTCTTCACCACAAAGGAAATCGGCAAGGGGACCGGTCTTGGCCTCGCCATCGTCTATGGTATTATCAAGCAGCATGACGGATATATCAATGTTTACAGCGAGCCCGGCAAGGGTACGACATTCAAGATCTATCTGCCATTAACGCAATCAGTTGTTGAGGACGTGAGACAGACGGACCCATTGCCTGTCCAAAAAGGGACTGAGACAATTCTCATCGTAGAAGACGATACGCAGGTGAGAAATCTCATGAAAGAGGTGCTTTCCAAAAGCGGGTATTCGATTCTTGAGGCGGTTGACGGCGAAGTCGCGATGAGCGTATTCAGTGAAAATAAAGACGCTATCGATCTTATTATCCTTGATGTCATGATGCCGAAAAAGAACGGGAAAGAGACGTATGATGCGATACAAAAGGTAACCCCTGACCCGAAAGTCATTTTCATAAGCGGATACAGCGCGGACGTGATCCAGAGAAAAAACATATTGAAAAAAGGATCGCATTTTATCTCAAAACCTGTTTCACCAACAGAACTCCTGAATATGGTGCGCAAGGTCCTCGATAACGCAGAATAATGTACGTCCTGCTAACCCGGCGGCCAGTTCATGAAACGGCCACCGATCAGGTGAAGGTGAATGTGAAATACCGTCTGTCCTGATTCGGGATTACAGTTCATAACAAGCCGGAACCCGCGTTCCGCTATCCCCTTCTCCCTGGCGATTTTGTTCGCTATCTGAAAAAGGTGTCCGACAAGCCCGTTGTCTTCTTCTGCTATATCGAGACTCGTCTCAATATGTTTTTTGGGCACTATAAGCGTATGAACAGGCGCCTGCGGGTTTATATCCTCAAAGGCAACAGCAAGGTCATCTTCATGAACTATTTTGGCATGCCGTTTTTTCTGAACAACATCACAGAAGAGACACCCCATGACATTTGACCTCTCCTTCTTTATTTATATCTGGAACGTTTTTCACTTCTGCAGGGAGGGATCACCCCACCCGCAGTGTCTCTGCTTATTATCAACCCGGCAAGTAAATATATGAACTCTGTCATTCCCCGACTTGATCGGGGAATCCGGTCTTTTCAATAGGTTCTGGATTGTCCGGTCAAGTCCGATGCGGATCTCCGCGAGGAGTCGCTCCGACCGGACAATGACGATTTATTAAAATATTTACTTTCCGGATTAATAGATAGGTGATCGTAAAAAATTATTTTCTTTTTTCTATGTGAACATGCAGATTTTGCATTCCTTTGCGTTTTTCAGGAAGTCCTCAGCGTTCTGCACCTCCACCCCTTCAATAAATTCCTCTTTTTTCAGCTGCATCATCTCGACAGTCATCTGACATGCGAAAAATTTTACCTTTTCATAATACGCTATTTCCAATAGGTCCTTGAGTTCCGGCACATTTGCCTTTTCGATTTTGTTTTTCATCATCCAGGTAGCAAGCGACGACATTCCCGGAATACATCCCACTGCACCGGGGGGTTGAAACTTTGCCTTCTCTACCCAGCCCTTTCGTATAACGTTAATTCCCATGAAGGTAAAGAATATTGAGACGTCCATACCTAACCGCCGCGCATTAATTCCCAAAATAAGCCCGGGATAAGCGCCGTCCAAGGTATCTCTCGATGTAACAAAGACTGCCCCTTCCTTTTTTTCCTGTCCCATTGCCTTCTCCTTTGCTGTTTGGATTATTATTTTATTATTATATCAAAAAAGAATGCTACTTTATAGGCGCCTGCCTGTCCAATTTTTCTGTTGACGAATCTACCAACAAATAGGTATAACGTAGTACGGACAAAGAGTTCGGTCAACGACAAGGAGTATACAGATGTCTGATATTAAATCTCTGACTCCTGCGGTAACCCTAGATGTGCTCGGGAGGGCCTGTCCGTATCCCATTGTGCTGATCAAGAAAGAGATGGAAAAATTGCCGGGCGGTTCGCTTCTTAAAATCCTCTGCGATTCACAATCCACTGCCGAGGAAGCCATCCCCCGTTATTGTGAAAAACACGCGTATCTGTTCGAGTCGGTGAAACTCGATGATGAGGGCTACTGGGAATGTTACATACAGAAGACTTAACTTCTCTTCCGTCTAATATCCTTCACAAGCCACACAACAACCCCTGCTCCTAATACCCCTATCGCGATATATTGATCATATTTCTTTACATCTCCAAGGACATTTTTCAGTGTGGCACCGAAAAAGTACCCTGCACAGGTACATATAATCGCCCAGAGGAGACAGCTTATCAACTGATAGGTAAAATATTTCCGCTTACCCATTCGGGAGAGGCCGAGCACTGCGGCGCTTAACAGCCTGAAGCCGTAAAGCCATTGGCAGATAAAGATCGAGGCTGTACCGTATCTCGCCATGAGGGCTTCCAGCTTCTGCAGATTCACTTTTATAAACCGTTGAATGACATGAAGGAATGCCTCTCTCCGGTAAAGGGCGATCAGAAAAAACGCACCGTGGCCCACATACGAGGCAGCGGTTGATACAAGAATTACAGCTATTGCGTCAAGATAGCCATTAAAGGCAAGAAAACCTGCTGCAATCAGGACGCTTTCCCCTTCAAAAAACGTCAGGACGAATATGGCGATATACCCGTATTTTGACAGCAGTTCTTCCAGAAAGCCTCCAGTATGTTATGCCTCGGGGCAACAAGAGAAGACAGCCAACAGAGTCTATGCGAACATAAAAAAAGGGATGCAGGTTTTTCCTGCATCCCTTTTTCATCGCTGCTCACATTATTGTTACATTACTGCTCTTTCAGCGTAACAGCGCCAGTTGTGCAGACACTGACACAAGTCTCACACCCTTCACACAAGTCTGCCTGATATGGGTCAGCCTTGCCGTCTTTCATCTGGAACACACCAACCGGACAGTTGCTCACACACTCTTCACATCCTTCGCACTTCGCCTGATCAACGGTAACGATAAATGCCACTTGTATTCACCTCCTTAGATTTGATTGTAGCTATCAGCTATTTAATTATATTTAAGCCTATATTTACTTAAAAAATCCACTCCCCTGTCATTTCTATTCAGCCTTGATCTGTCTTTCTCCATACTTGTCGAAAACTACCTCTTCTTTGACCGAGATAGCGATTTTATAAAGAATAGTCAGTATCAGGAAGCCGATTGCCCAGATCGCAAGGGTAATTAATGCTTCAGGGATCGTAGGCCAATATTCGGTTATTTTTTCGAAAGGATTTGGCACAAAACCGCCTATCACAAGGCCAAATCCTTTGTCGATCCATAAGGAAAAGAACGTTGCCACACAAGCGATTGCCAGCAGCCCCTCCTTCTTTCTGATCTGAGGGAAGACCAGCATAAAAACGGAAATGGCGGCAAGGATGCTTGAAAGCCACATAATAGGCACAAGCTGGTTGTGGCCATGCAGACCAGCATAGAGATACACAAAGGAATGCATGTGTCCGGGTATCTGGCTATAAAACGCGGTAAATAATTCGAGACCGAGGAAAAATACATTCAGCAGCATACAGTAGGTCACAATTTTGCCCAATGATTGAATTGCTTCTTTGCCGGGATCAAATTTCGTGTATTTTCTTACAATCAAGGCCAGAATAATAAGCAGGGAAGGACCGCCTGCAAATGCCGATGCCAGGAATCGGGCAGCCAGAATTGCTGTCAGCCAGAAGTGTCTTCCCGGAATACCTGCATATAAGAACGCCGTGACGGTATGGATTGACGGCGCCCATGCGATCGAGAGAATGATCAGAGGCTTTACCCATTTCGCCGGAGCTACTTCTTTGCGTTCGGCGCCTAACACGGTCCACCCAATCAGGAGGTTCAGGAAAAGATATCCGCTCAGAACGATCATGTCATAAAACATGACCGAATTGAGGGTTGGGTGGAGAATCACATTGAGGACACGAAGCGGCTGCCCCAGATCGACAAAGATAAAAAGCATGCACATGATGACCGCAGCAATGGCGAGGAATTCTCCGAGAATAGTAAGCCTCCCGAACTTTTTGTAATCATGAAGGTAATACGGCAACACAACCATAACGCCTGAGGCTGCGACCCCGACAAGAAACGTGAACTGCCCGATATAGAGACCCCATGACACGTCTCTGCTCATACCGGTTACGCCAAGGCCATTTATAAACTGATAAAGATATGCCAGGAAACCAACGCCAATCACTCCCAGCAAACAGAATATCCACACCCAGTACCTTCGACCTCCATTTATCGCGTTCTCGAGCATTCTCATTCCCTCCTAAATTATGTAATACACACTTGGCCCCGTACCGAGTTCGGGTTTGCGCCTGATAGTAAACCGCTCACTGAGGATTTTTCTCACTTCGGAGTTCGGGTCCTCGAGGTCGCCAAAAATCAAACCGGGAGTTGTGCCGTTTTTCACCGCAACTTCCCTGGCTGCCTCCACACAGGCCGGCAGAAGACCTTTTGCAAGCCTCTCATAACATAACGTACATTTCTCAACAACGCCCTTCATCCGTGTAGGAAATTCAGGATTTTCTTTGGCCTGATCGGTAAATGGCCTTGGATTCTTGAAATTGAAGCTTCTGGCGCCATAAGGACAGCCCGCCATGCAGAACCTGCACCCAATACACCGGTGCATATCCATCATCACAATACCGTCACTTTTTCTCTTGAATGTCGCCTGCGTCGGACAGACTCTTACGCAGGGAGGATTCTCACAGTGATTACAGAGCATAAGGAATGGCATTTCCTGAAATTTCTCTGCGCGGTATACATCTTCGTTTCCAGGGAAAGCGTGTTCAAATGTCTCTGTCCATAACCACTTGATTTCATGTTTCGGATTATCGGTTATGTGCGGCACATTATGGGTGAGATGACAGGCATCAATGCATTTCTGGTAGTCTTCTTCTGCCTGAAACTTGCTCATATCTACTACCATGGCCCATCTTTTCGCAGTCAACGCTTCAGGATTCTTCGAGTTTTGCGATGCCTCGACATTATTCTTCAGGCTGCTGACAGTAGCTACGCCACCAATACTTAATATGGTTGACATACTTACTATTTTTAAGAAGTCTCTCCTGTTTACACTCATGACTTTTTCTCCTTCGGCGCTATGTGACAATCCCAACAGTATGGTTTCACAGCGGTATAATTGTGACATTCATCACAGAACTTTGACTTGTTCGAATGGCACTTCATGCAGGTATTCTGGAGACTCATGGTAAACGTTTTCCCCTCAGCATTGGTATAGATCGTGTTGCCGTCACGGACAACCCAATCCCTCCAGTCGTTCAATAATTGCATATGCTCTCTCTTCATAAAAGCCTTTGATTCAACGCATTTCCTCTCTTTTTCGGCCATCTTGAGAATTTCAGGAGTATCAATCTTTGGATCAGGTTTTGCTGTGGCCTTTACCCCGCCATAGAGGAAAGGAAACGTGACCAGCCCGACAAAGATGATTAAACCGATAAGTATTTTCCCTCCGTTATACATTTATTCACCCTCCATTCCAGGGAGTGGCTCACCGCGGAGATTCACAGTCCGCTTCTTCTCCCCTTTACAGATCAACGCATTGCCAACCATTTCGTGGACACCGGTAACCCTGACGCCCGGCACCCAGTAATCCATCAACGGAGGAAGCGCCGCCCGGTCGATTGCACAGATGCAGGCGAGCATGTTGACTCCATATTTCTGAGCAACATGTTTAACAGCGTTCGCCCTCGGGAGCCCTCCCCTCAACCGCAGTTCAATATTCTCGGAAGCATTGAGCCCTGAACCGCTGCCGCAGCAGAAGGTTTGTTCCTTGATTGTCTGCGGCGGCATTTCGTAAAAGTTTTTACATACACTGTTTATGATATACCGCGGCTCTTCGAGTATCCCCATCCCCCGTGAAGTATTGCATGAGTCGTGGTACGTTACTACCAGGTCATCATTTCTGCTGGGATCGAGATTCAGCTTGCCGTTTTTGATTAAATCTGCGGTAAATTCACAGATATGTACGGTCTTGTTCGATTTTGTGTTTTCAAATTTTGTTCCGGTAATGGGAGAAACCGGTTCTTCGAGATAATCCGTCGGCCCGAACCATGTATTATGGTACTGGTGCCATACCCTCCACATATGACCGCATTCTCCACCCATTATCCACTTTACTTTCAGCCTCCTGGCCTCTTCGTAGATTTTGTTGTGCAGTCTTTTTGCCATCTCATTTGATGTAAAGAAACCGAAGTCTCCACCCTCTGACGCAAAAGTGCTCCAGGTATAATCCAATCCGAGTTCATGAAAGAGAAGAAGTTCGCCCATCAACGTATAGGTCCCGGGGTCTGCAAACATGCTTCCGGAAGGGACTACAAAGAGGATCTCCGCCCCCTTTCTGTTGAATGTGGGGTTGACCCTAATCCCTGTATAGGTCTCGATGTCGTCTACAAACATATCAAATGTGTCTTTTATGGTATGTGGCTGGAGCCCAAGATGGTTGCCTGTTTTCCAGCAAGCTGCTACGGGACCGGCAACCCAGTCAATGTTTAAACCTAACAGATTAAGCAGTTCCCTTGCCAGAATCGTAATCTCGGCAGTATCAATTCCGTACGGGCAGAAAAGTGAACATCTGCGGCATTCAGAACACTGATACGCATAGTACCAGATTTCTTTCAGCACATCGACAGTAAGTTCTCTTGCACCCGCGATTTTTCCCATTACCTTGCCGGATGTTGTGCAGTATTTTCTGTAGACAGACCGTAAAAGCTCGGCCCTGAGCACCGGCATATTCTTGGGATCTCCGCTCCCGAT
This sequence comes from uncultured Nitrospiraceae bacterium, assembly GCA_963718855.1. Classification (GTDB taxonomy): domain Bacteria; phylum Nitrospirota; class Thermodesulfovibrionia; order Thermodesulfovibrionales; family SM23-35; genus CAVRAA01. The sequence continues at coordinate 452,614 of CAVRAA010000013.1, forward strand.
AAAATAATGGCATTTATCGGCACATGCCCCGCACCGCACGCAGATATCAAGGAAAAGCCGGAACGAGCGATATTTGTCTACCCGTTCCCTCAATCCTTCGATGAATATCTCCTGCCAGTTTTCAGGGAGTTTCCAGTCCTCGTCCATAACAGACCAGGGGCGGGCATTCGGGAAGCCGATGGTCTCAAGGGACTTTGGTTTGTTCCCATAGCAGAACATGCCCTTCTTGAAGACAGTGGGGGTTTCCATCCAGCCCGTCTTATGCGGCGTGAAGTCTATCTTTGCAAGCTCTTCTGGTTTTGGATTTGCCATAATTACTCCTTTTCCACTGGTAATCCAGCTGCTTTCATTTTTTCTCTGAAATCATCTTCATATTCTGCATAGGTATGAACTTTAACGGGGTAATTCCACGGATTGACGTGCATTACCGCGCGGTTGGTATTCGCAAGATTTCGTGTGGGGCTGAGGAAAACCCCTGCCAAATGCATCAGTTTGCTCATGGGGATATAGACAAAGAGAGCGCTGACAAGGAACAGGTGGATATAAAAGATCGTGCCGATCCCCTGGGGCACCGTGGGACTAAAGGTGATCAACCCCATCGTGAGTTCTTTAATCCCTACCACGTCGGTCTTTAAGAAATACCGCATTAAGACACCTGAAGTGCCGATGGCGCCTATAAGGAACAGCGGGAAAAAATCAGCAGCGAGAGAGATGTAACGGACCTGGGGGATGATAACTCTTCTGAGGAAGAGGAATGTCAATAGCCCCAAGGAATATTAAATCAGTGATATAAAGCACCGGAGCGCCGACCTGGAAGAGCCCATCGAGTGCTTCCATTAATGTTATCGGCAATGGCACAGGATCCAGAAATAACCTGAAATGTCTCATAAGAATGATGAGGAAAGTCCAGTGGAATGCCAATCCTGCCGCCCAGAGCCATTTGGTCGAACCATACGAGATCTTCGGTCCATCCCTCAATTCAGTCCTCGTGTTTCTAAACAGCGAGCGGAATAAAAGCACTTCCAGCGCCATTCTGATGATAACGCCAAGAGAGGTAGACGGGTTATCGATCTTGTTCTGTTTGATCCACGGCAGAGATTTCTCCTGGCCTGCGGTGGTCGGTATCCGGAATGGAACAGGGATACGCCCCCACTGAACAACCCGATACACGATTCCTGCGATAAATGCAAGAAAAGCCATATAGGGGATGATGACGCCAAACAGGTAGTGAAGATGTGCAGCCTTCACTCCGATGAACACCATCAACACAAGAGCTACAACTGTGAAAAAGGAAAATAAAAGTCCCATTTTCTTACCCCTTTATTTTTGAGTTAATACTGTTTCCGCGGTAATTTCTGATTCGTGTTCCTCTACCTCAGCGATGAGATTGGCTCTCTTTAAGAGCCTGAAAGTCATAGTTTTTATCTCATTCACCCTGAGTTCAAAAATCCTTTCCCTGCATTTCATGTAGATATCAAAGGACAGAAAAGTGAGGTTATCGATTTTTGCTTCAAAAGACTGCAGTTCTGCAGAGAGTGTATGCCTGGTGATATCGCTTGCCAGCGCATCTCTGACAACTGCCTTCAAAAGAGACATAAAGGAGACGGCTTTTGACGGAGAAAAATTCTGAACGGCATGGATTTTTATAATATCATCAAGAAAAGGAAAAATCTGCTCCGATTCAGCATCGCGAAGAATCTCATCGAACAGACCCTCAATGTTCCGGGAAATTGTATTTCCTACCGGATTGAGAAACGGGTCTTTCTGTTTTTTCAGGAAATGAGAAGAATCATCCGGATAGTTATCAATAATTGCATCGAACCATTTTTGAACAATAGATGACTTCTTTTCTGACAGGAGATCAGTAAGGTTCATTCCCGGTTTGTGCTTCTCCTCACGCCCTGTGAATAGGCTTATTTTATTTCAAACTACGGCAACTGGAAATGTAATGTTGTGAGTTCATACAGCAAACGAACATAAATGAATGAAGAGCAAGAAGCAAGGAAACTCTGCCCCCGTCTTCTTGCTCCTCACGATTATTGCCTAAACGCAGCCAGTCGGTTTCGGAAGCCCTGCATACCTACATGCCTGCTTTGCCGGTCCAGCCGGGAAAAACTCATACAGATATTTGGTATTGCCTTTCTCGGGGCCCATTGCCTTGCCGAGTTCTTTCACGAGGATCTTGATCATAGGGGCAATCTGGAACTTAATAAAGTATTCTCTGAGGAACTTGATGATCTCCCAGTGCTCGCTGGTCAAGTTCCAAGCCATCTTCCTTTGCCATGATTCCGGCAACCCCTTCTTTCCAAACCTGCCAGTCTACAAGAAAACCATCCTCGTCAACTTCAAACTGCTGTCCATCAAGTTCGATATGTGGCATTTTCCCTTCCTCCTTTTTTCTATTTGATTTTAGAATTTTTGATAGAAGATAATCTCCCATCAATCTTAGCCGCTGTATAGTATCACACACATAGTGCATCTTTCAATCAGCAAAATAAAAAATTTTCGAATGGGTTATACAAAGTAATATAAAAACAGAGCTATGGTCAAATAAAAAAATTTAATTAAAAGATAAGTTTTTCTCTTATAAACTATAGCCGTATTCATAATGCCGTTCACCCACTCCTTGCGTTCCGTAGTGCATGCAGATGAGTGTACGTTGCAAGCACATTCTTATAGCACAGGCCGTCCTTGCCGTTCATTATCCCTTCTCCCTTTTGTATTTTAAAAGCAAGATACGACTCATGCTTGCCCCCTTTCATGGTCAGCACGAAAGAATAATGAAATTCATGCCCGTGGAGGATCTGTCCTGGTCTTAAAATAGGGATTGGTGCTGTCCACCTCAAGAATAGTATACCCATGCCCCTGCGGTTTCTTGCTGACACCGATAACATGAGGGAAAACCCCTGCCATAGGATACGTCTTTCCTTCCATAATCAATTCTTCAGCAAGATACATCAGTCCCCCGCATTCAGCATAAATCGGCAAGGCCGCTCTCGGCAGCCTCCTTGATTGCATGTCTTAGTTTTTCATTGGCAGCAAGCATGCGGCATGAGTTTCAGGAAATCCACCACCAATATAAAGTGCGTCAAGCGAAGGTGGCAGGTCGTCTGTTAATGCGCTGAATTCGATTAATTGCGCGCCCGCTCTTTCCAGGGCATCGATATTTTCCGGATAATAGAACTGGAATGCTGAATCACGGATGATCCCGATATTCACCTGTCTTCTCTGTGAGCTCAGGATATTCTTCCGGGACAATGGTCAACGGCGGCAGCGTGCCGTGCAATTTCCCATAACTGTTCTGTATCCAGGTACTTCGACATTACTCTCTGCTGCCTTCTCTATAGCCTCTTCAGCCATGCAGGATGCTCCTGGGGTGGCACCAAGCCAAGATGCCTTCCCGGGAAAGGTGATATGTGTCAATTTTGGGATTGCGCCAACTACGGGGAGATGACAATAGTGCTCTATACTTCTCCGGATAATCGATTCGTGGCGAAGGCCGGCCAGATTGTTGAGGATCACTCCTTTAATCGGCACTGCGGGGTCAAAGGTCTGACACCCGAGCACCAAGGCAGCAACGGTACGGGTAACCTTTGTGCAATCGACAACCAGGATGACCGGAGATTGAAGGAGTTTGGCAATTTCTGCGGTACTCACACTCCCTTCCACATCCATGCCCATCATACAGCCCCCGGTTGCCTTCGATAACGGCAATATCCGCGTTCCTTGTATTCATGCTGAAACGAAGAGAGAATCTGATCTTTGTTCATGAGGAAAAGGTCAATATTGTAGCAGGGATGATTTGCCGCCCTGCTCAACCATCCCATGTCAATATAATCAGGACCTTTTTTAAAAGGGATAACTTTGTAATCTCTTCTTCTTCCAGACCCGGCAGAGACCGACACTGACCGAGTTTTCCCGGTATCACCTCCAAGCCCTGCGATCATAAGCCTCGGGCAAGAGATCATCTTTTGGGGCCGGGGATCTCAAAGGAAGTACAGGAACCGCTGCTGCAGCTTTTCGTCGCGCTGGTGGATTTTCCACTGGCCGATCGGGCAATATTCATTGTGCTTAATATTTTTTCAACTTCCGCAGAACTGCATTTCGGGCATTTCATCTCCAATCCTTCATTCTCCTTTTTTAGTTTCAGAAGCTCAAAGACATGTCCGCATTCAAGGCATTTAAATTCATAGATGGGCATACATTCCTCCTTTCCTAAAGAGATCGAAAAACAGAGAAAGCGGATTATTAATACTACCACAGCACAAAAACGATAGGCTACATGAAAACCGTCCAATCAAGCTATAATAGAGAAAACAGCCGTTAAGGAGAACCGGATGCAAGCTCCACCTGAAGAACCCCGTTGCCCTTTTTGCTATCACCTAATAGAGCAGCCAAAGGAATTGCAGTCAAGGAAGATTGTCGAATTCCCTCTTGGCGTCTGCGGGCACTGCGGTGTTGTCTATGTATATGATACAACAGGCCATAATATGGGAGCTGCTTTTATTGAAGCACTATTGTTCGCCTGCAATGATGATGATTCACTGGCATTTTCTCTCTCATATGGAGATGATTACACAGATGCGGTTATCGGTAATTATGACATCATTACGCATACAGTCACCCCTGAAAAAATATATAACGACCGGTTTATAAGAGGGGTTCTCATTTTCCTTAAGCTGACAGACCAGTTTAAGGAAGTGACTGAACAGCAGGTGAGGGAAAAATCGAAAAACATGCTCCCTTTCACCAAAGAGAAGCTCCGCTCCGGGAAATTTTCAAGAGAGATAGTCCGCCGGCATGCGCTTGGAAAACAAACGTGCAGAGCTCATTGCCCTGGCTGAAGAAGATACCAGGGTATTGAACGAACTGCAGCGCATGCTCTATACGCCGGATGAAGCAATGCGCTGGCAGATTATCGAGATTCTAGGAGAGGTCAGCGGGAAAGTGAGCGAGCGGCGGCCTGATCTCGTCAGCAAGCTGTTATCCACTTTATTGCAGAGCGCAGCATCCCCCAGCACATGTGCCTGGGGCGCTGTTGAAGCTGCCGGCACGATAATCAGTGCAACCCCTGATTTGTTCGGTGAGTTCAGCCCGGTTTTGCTCGCTTTTCTGAAGCAGAAAACATCCCTCAGGGAAGTGACGTGGGCAATCGGAAGAATTTCCGGGGTGGAGCCTGGCCTGGTCAAGCATGCCTTTAAAACCCTTCGCTCATTTCATCGGAGAGCAGGACGCCTCGTTGCGGGGGTATGCGGCATGGGCGTTGGGTAATTTAGGATATGCCGAGGTGACTGAGGAATTGAAAACCCTCCTTTCAGACGATGAGAAGCTTTTCATATTCAGGAATGCTGAACTGAAAGAAACGACGGTTGCAGAACTGGCAAAAGAAGCGATAGAAAAGCTCACCAAACCCAAACGAACATGAGCATCTGGCGTGACAATCGACAGGGAAAGTCACCCTGCATTCATTTCAGGGCTCACGGGATACTGGAAACACGTTCCGCATGACATGCACATATAAATAATGCCTGCGCCAATCATTCAATCCCTTGTTTCCTCGCCTTACGGAGATGTTCACGCAGATGCGCTCTAAATTAGATCTGCCGTTGGAATGCGATCCGTTAAAAACACCCTACAGGGCTTATTTTCAATCCATTCAAACATTTCTTGAGCAGAATGAATTCAATGCAATTGTAAAAGCAGCAAGTGAACAATGCGGAAGAGAAGTTCGTGCAAGTGACATCTGCAAAATCATCATCCGCGCGGAAAAGCATGGCGCCCTGTACCACCCGGCAAGTCTCGAATTGATGCTTCAGGAACAGAGAGTAAAATTCGGGTTGAACGTCGCTGTTTCGGACCCCGGCAGAAGCTGGCTGAAAAAAGAATTCTCAACCGTTCAAAACATACATACCAGATATAAACTGCCGTATCTCCCCCAGGTCTATTGTTTCGAAGAACAGGAGACCGCGTCATTCCTTCTGGAGGAGTGGTTTGAAGGATACCATGAGTTCCACCTCTCCAGGACAGAGAGCGGCAAACAACTGATTAACCTCTGGGAGTTCGGCAGAGGATACACCTATCTCTCTGAAGAGCAGAGTTTTGAGCTATACCGGCAGGCGTCGAAGATACTCACCCTGTATTATGATATGCATGACTTTTGCCAGATTTATCCCTGGCATCATGCAGCAGGAGACTTTATCGTGCGGATGAAAGACGGAGAGATCGACGTGCGCCTCACCACTGCACGGCAGTATGATCCCTATATGGTATTTCATGAAACAGAGGGTGTGAACCCTGTCATTGCCTTCTTCTATTTTTTCCTGAATCTCACGCTAAAAATGCGGCTGGATAAGCTGGATGGCGTAGGGGATACCGTATGGGCGGATGACTTCTGTCTCGATGCGACTGTGAAAGGGTTCCTTGACGGATTGAAGCTCAAGGATGGATTGGAAGCCTGTTTCGGATCAGAGGAAAACTGCCTTGACATATTGAAATCATTCAGCGGGGAAGATCTTAAGACTGCTTACGGTCCTTTAGTCGATAGGTACGAAGGTTCGGCAGATTATTCTGTCATTACCGCTCATTTGGACAGGCACACAGAAGCGTTATATGCTACTCTCCGAAATTGCCTTTCATAATATCTTCAAAAGACATGCGTACTACCCTTTCCAGAGGCAGCATGAGATTTGCCTTGGCTGCGGGGTTCAGATACCCTGCCTCGGCTAAAAGGTCCGTTGAGAGACGGACAAGCTCATGATAGATGCTGTCAAGTTTTACTGCAGGATAAGAAACCTTTTCCTCAAAATCAGACATGCCGCACACATACGATAGTTCCTTTTTATCCTTTTTCAAGCTGTACGGCACTCCGTAAACCCTGCAGATAATCGGCCGGTTTTCATAGAGAACACACTCTTCCGAATCCTGAAGCAATGGACACCTTACCCTCTGTTTGCCCAACCCGAAGACCTTCATCTTTGGGTCGTCTTCAAAGACCTTTAACGTATCCTTTGCCTTCAGCATCTCGGCTTCAGCTTTCTCGGCCCGGCGCAGGACGTCCCGCCTCGCTTTTCTTTCAAGACGGTTAAAATGGTGATTGATATACGCTGCCTCTATGGGAAATACGCCGAAAATAGCATGGCAGCAGTCACAGCAACGAACCCTGCACTTCACGCTCATCGGGAATTTCTCCTGAATTGATTTAAAAACAAGGTCGGCCTTCCGGGCAAAAGTGCTGTATTCTGAAAAAAGCTCTTCGATCATTGGTGATCTCTATTTCTCAGCTTTCCTGCGGGTTTTCTTCTTCGGACCGGATGCGGTTGCCGTTTTCTTCTTCCTCTTGCCCCGGTGAGGTTCCAGAAGGCTGATAAATTCAGGATGCACTTCAAACCCCAGCGCTAATGCCCTGTCACAGTGCCTGATAGCCTCACTAAATTCACCCTTCATGTAGTAAGCATTCGCAAGATTATTGTACCCCAAAGAAAAATCAGGCGCCAATTCGAGCATCTTCATATTCGCTGCGATGCTCTTTTCTATATCCCCCTTCTGCAGGTAGGCATTTGCGAGATTGCACATTGCCTGTACAATTTCGGGATTCAATTCCAACGCCTTCTCCAGGGCTCCGATAGCCTCGTCAGTCTTTCCCATCTGAAGATAGGCAAACCCCAGGTTCGCATAGCCCCGCGCGTACCTCGGTTCAATTTCAACAGCCCGCCTATTTGCCTTCACGACCTTATCGAGATTCCCGTCCTTGAAATAGATATAGCCGAGATTGACAAAGGACTCGAACATCCTCACCCCGTGATCGACCGACTCTTCAAACGCGTCAATGGCCTCATCGAACTTGCCCTGTTGCATAAGGGCGACTCCCATATTATAAAGGGAGGCGGCGCAATCCGGTTTTTCAAGTAGCCTCTGCCTCTGCTCGTTGATAAAACTGTCTATATCTTTCGGTTCTTCCATTACGATTTCTATTATACCTCTTACATTATAAGAGGATAAAGGCGGGCGGGCATTTCCGATCCGCCCTGAGCACCAATCAGAAAACCGGCTTTCTGGCATTGAATCAAAACATGATCCTTGAAAGATAAAAAAGAATCATAGGGGTGGCCGACAGAGCCGGCCACCCCTTATTCACTTACTTGACAGAATCAGCTTTTCAGGGTAAAAGACTATGCGCCGCCTTCATCCCCTGATTTTTCAACAGATATGCCTCTTCCCTTCAGGCCGTACATGGTAGAGCTGCCGGTTGACAATAATTCCAACACCTCTTCTCTTACCATCTCGGATGCTACATTCTTGATCTCCGATGCGCCGGCGTCAGGAACAGTCTTCTTCACGCCGATCATCATATCCTTGAAGTAGAATTTGGTCTTTGCACCCTTTGAGGCATAGTCTATGATAGCCTGTCTGATGTCTTCTGGTCTTCCCATTTTTTACCGCTCCTTTTAATTCTTATATACCACCAACAGCCTTGGATACAGCCCACGAATGATCAGTATATTTGAACTGAGTGGATGTTCTGTACGTATCAACAGCAAGGCGGTAATCATCAAGGCTCTTTTCAGTAAATGGGATACCGGTCTTCTCGAAGAATTTCTCCCAGCCGATGCGCTCTGCCCAGTCGCCGATCCTCTCATATTTGTTCGCATCTTTTGCCCAGACTTCAACCATATGCTTGACAACACTCGTCACTTCAGGCCAGCGCGGCATGTTGTTAGGCAGCCACGGGATAATAACCTTTGAGAATTTCGGCATGCTGATACGGTTTGAGATCTTGCCGCCGACCAGGATTGCGATGCCATCCCCTTCCCCGTCAGACAACGGCAAACCCATGCACATTGTGTAACAGTTCCCGCAGTACATGCATTTTTCGTTATTGATGGTAACGCTCTTTTTCCCTTCCGCAGATGTTACCGGCTTAATTGCATACAATGGGCAGGCAGCAACGACCAGCGGAATTTCACAAGCCTTTCCGACAGCATCGTCATCGATTGCAGGGGGCTTGCGGTGATAGCCGAGGAGGGCGATATCAGAGCAGTGCACAGCGCCGCACATATTAAGACAGCAGGCCAGAGCCACTCTCAGCTTTGCCGGCAATCTCATATTCTTGAACTCATCAAACAACACGTCTGCGGTAGCCTTTACCGGACCGGAGGCGTCTGTTGCAGGCGTGTGGCAATGGACCCATCCCTGGGTATGAACGATATTGGATATGCCCATTCCTGTGCCGCCTGTCGGGAATTTAAAGGAACCTCCGATATGTTTTCTGCTGTCGAGTTCCTTCTTGAGGGCCTTTGCCTTTGCTTCATCTTCCAGTATGAATTCAATGTTGTTTCTTGTCGTAAATCTCAGATAACCGTTACAGTGCTTATCTGCGATATCGCAGATTTCGCGGATGTGCTCGACTGACATGAGTCGCGGCGCACCGGCTCTCACCGTGAAAGCCTTTTCCCCTGTCTCGGAAACGTGCACTAAAAGACCGGGCTCCAGTATTCTGTGGGAAGCCCATTTCCCGTAATTCCTCTTGATGACAGGCGGAAGCATCTGCCCATAGTGAGCGGGCCCGATATCAGTTATCCTGCCTTCCTGAGGCTTTTTGGGGTTAAAATAACCAAGCCTTTCTTTCGACATAACATATCCTCCTTTATATTATTTTGGATGTCTGGTTCTGTATGCGTCAATATCCCTCTGCCATCCACCGGGAACCTCGGACTCCTTGAAGAAGACATACGGATTGGAGCGGGGCTCTTTCACCATCTGCGGCATAGGCGGAATCCCGAGCACCTCTATGAATGTCTTTAAGGTTACACGCTGGATGGTTTCACCGATACGCTCACGGTTTTTGCCTTCTTCAATCCACCAGTCAAAAACCTTGTTAACGAGAGCTTTTTGGCTGTCATAAGGCTTATTCGCATACATAAATGGTATGGTCAAACATCCCATCTGGGCGCCTTCAAGAATCGGCGCTTTTGCGCCAAAGAGGATGCTCACACCCCCCTCCGCGCCTACCCTTAATGCCTCGGGCATGGCGTCAATACAATGCATGCAGCGGTTGCATTCTGCATTGTTGATGCTCATTTTCTTTCCGTCCCACTGCATACATTTGGTAGGACAGAGGTCTAAGATTTCGGACTGGATGTCGAATTTGCCCCAGTCTCTTCCGGCAAATCCGCCTCCGTCAGGCGGGATTTCACCGGCAACATATGCCTTGTACCGCATCCTGGTTGATACGGATGTCATCTTTCCATGTGCCGATATAAGCCATGTCCGACCGGGCAATGGATGCCACACAGCAATTCGGACATCCATCGAACTTAAATTTAAATTTATAAGGGAATGCCGGTCTGTGCAGTTCATCCTGATATTGCATGGTCATCTCATAACACATATCCATGGTATCATAGCAGGCAAACTCACAGCGCGCCTTACCGATACAATCAGCAGGTGTGCGGAGGTTTCCGCCTGAACCGCCTACGTCAACCCCGAGATCATGGGTCAGATCAAAAAATATCGGCTCCAACTGCTCTGAAGTTGTACCGAGAATAACCATGTCGCCGGTAGAACCGTGCAGATTGGTCATTCCGCTTCCGCGGTATTCTGCGATATCAGCGAAACCTCTCAGAAAATCAGTGGTATAAAACTTCGCGCTGGGCTGGTTTACACGGAAAGTATGGAAATGCGCGATGTTCGGGAAGGTAGCCTGCTGGTCACAATAACGGCCGACAATACCACCGCCGTAACCGAGAACTCCGACGATGCCGCCGTGTTTCCAGTGGGTCTCGCCATCTGTATAGGAAAGCTCCACAACTCCCAATAAATCATCGCAAATCTCAGCAGGTATCATGAGATTGTCCTGCCCTAATTTATGCCTGTGCAACGCTTCTCTTTTAATGTCGCTCACAAAACTGGGCCATGGACCTGACTCTAATTCATCCAACTTCTTGCTTGAATGCTTGGGCTTGAAATTCTTCAGCTCTTCTTCTGTATAGTTTTTCAACTGCTCATCAGTAAAAATTCTTATATCGTTGTAGGTTCTGTGACCTTTTTCTTCTTTATCCCACAACTTCTCCTGTCCTTTTAATGACATCGTTTACCTCCTTCTGGTGAGTTTTATAAAATGCAGGCAGACAGAACAAATACTGCTACTTCTCTTCACCCCCTTCCTCAAAAAGATATTTCTCAGGTTAAACCAGGAATATGCCTTCTTTTTTCAATCAAGACCTTAGAAAGGTGTTTAATGATAATCAACTCGTATTTTTTTGTCAAGTAAGGAATATTTATATATAAATTAGCTCGGTGGTTAGTTTTTTCTCCTTTTCGCGCACAACCGGAAGAAGAGAAAAACGCATTGTTTTTCCAGGGGAAAACACCTATACGAATACTTTTTCAATGGATCTCCCGTGTGTTTATCGACCCGATGGCTTCCTCTGCCCATTGTTTCAGTGGTTTTTGCAAAAAAACACCATCGATATAGATCATCACGGGCTCTTCTCTCTGCAGCAGTTTCTCCAGGAACGGCACAGCAGGAGAATAGTCTGTTCTTCCCATTGCCCAGGCTAAGAGTCCGAGCGTCTCGCTATCGTCTTCCTGAAATACCGCGAGGACCTTCTCCCTGAAGGCATCAATGGTACCCGCGATCCTCGTGCCCAGCCTTCCAATGCCCCAGGCCCCGCCCTTCATAAGCGGCGGTTCTTCGATAGAATAGGCTATCATCATGCTCCCGTAAGGATCGAATAACTCGGGGATATGCACAATAATCTCAGCGATTGTCTGCGGGGAACTCCAGCCAATCCCTCCGGATTCCTCGTTCATCGACCAGAAAAGGGTCCTGATATATATCCGCACCTTTTCCTGTCTGCCCGAGTTCCACCAGCGCTCCATGAATTTCGCTATCACTTCGATAGCGGACCACCGCACCCTCTCATCGAGATCGTAGAGCCGGAAGCGGACCTCCTGCCAGAACCGTCTGTCCTGTTCGCATAAACCGAGCAGCGTGTCGTGCTCTTTTGTTATCAAAAGGTCTTCTATAGTCTTTTTCACTGGTTTTGCCATTCAGATCCACCATGCTCCTGTATGCTCGATGGAAAGAGAAGACGCAATGTTCATACAACGATCACGCCGCCATGCCGATGAATACAAACGTTATTTTTATTTACAATTACCCCTGTCAAAGTGCTATACTTTTCGAGTTTATTGTATGAGTGTCAACTACTATGAATAGAATGAAAACGCTCCTTTTTCTTTGTATAGTCATTATAACACCTTGGCTTGCGTATGCCGAGGAGTTTCCTGTGATTAATACCATCGAAATTAAGGGTCTTAAAAGGATCGATGCAAGCGGGGTAAAAGCGAAGATCACCCAGAAGCAGGGCGAACCAATTTCGCAGGAAAAAACGAACGATGACATTAAAAATATCTTCAAGATGGGGTATTTCGACGACGTCAGAGCAGAGATTGAGTCCTTTGAGGGAGGAATTAAGCTGATTTATGTGGTAAAGGAAAAACCGACTATTGTCAAAATCGACCTGCAGGGGAACGATGAATTCGACGACACGAAGCTGCGCGAAAAACTCACGATATCGACCGGTGCGATTGCCGATGCGGTGCTGATCCAGGACAATGCGAATAAACTCAGGGCTTTTTATGAAGAAGAAGGATACTGGCTGTCGCGCATCATCCCCGTCATAAAAACTATAAGTCCGGATGAGGTCAGCCTGACCTATCAGATTGAAGAAGGGCCGAAGATTAAGATCAGGAAGATAGTGACAGAAGGCAATAAGGCTCTTTCCGCAGGTAAAATAAAAGGCGTCATGGAAACAAAAGAATGGTGGTTGTTCTCCTTTATCACTTCCTCAGGCTATTATCAGAAGGACCGAATGGAGATGGATATCGAACGAATCAGGGATCTCTATTTCAACAATGGATACATAAAAGTTGTTATCGGTGAACCGGCGGATCCACCTCACTGAGGACAAGAAAGGCATGATTCATAACAATCCCGGTTTCGGAAGGTGATCAATACAAAGTTTCATCGATTTCGTTATCAGGCAATAAGGTCTTCGGCAGATGACGTCATACAGAAAAAGAATTACGCATGGCTCCGGAAAAACCTTTCAGCAAGGGAAATCTGAGAAAGGACATCTTCTCAATCTCCGAACTGTATTCAGAAAACGGATATGCCTTAATAACCGTCACTCCTGACCTGGTACCCTGATGAGAGCAACAAACTTGTACAGGATTGCGCTTGAAGATCGATGAAGGCGAAAGATACAGGATCGGAAGGATAGAGATTGCAGGAAATACAAAAACAAGGGACAAAGTTATCCGCAGAGAGGTCAGGCTGGATGAAGGGGATGTGTTCAACAGCGCTTTGATAAAGAGAAGCTATGAAAAGATCAATAATCTTAATTTCTTTGAGACAGTTGAGTTGGTCCCCAAACCCCATCCCGAGGAAAAACTGGTTGATGTTGATATTAAGGTAAAGGAAAGTCCCACCGGCTTTTTCAGCATCGGCGGCGGCTATAGCTCTGTTGAGAAATTCATCGCCATGATCGAGTTGACACAGGGCAACCTTTTCGGCAGAGGACAGTTTGTGAAAGCTCCGCGCAGAACTCGGCGGAAGGACAACGTATTATGATCTCACGTTTCAGAGATCCCTGGTTTCTGGATAAGCCGCTTTCATTTTCCACAAATGTTTACAAAATCTCGAAAGAGTATCCCGATTACGACAAAGATGCGACGGGATTCGGCATGTCGCTGGGCAAGAGGTTTACAGAATACTGGTGGGCTGAATCTCTTATAATTTCGAGAAGGCGACGATAGAAAACGTCGATGAAAATGACCCGGATGTTTCAGATATTATAATAGATCAGATGGAACGAGCACAACCAGCAGTATTACTCCTTCCCTCACAAGAGATTCGAGAGATAATTACCTCGACCCGTCAAAGGGTTCGCGAAATTCCATTTACACTACCTTTGCCGGCCTGGGGGGATCGAATAAATTTTTCAAGGGTGAGATCGACTCCGCGTGGTATTTTCCCCTCGGCAGCACGGCTGCATTGCTGAGAGGACGGTTCGGTTACGCTGCAGGGTTCGGGGGGGAAGAACTCCCGCTCTATGAGCGGTTTTACGTTGGCGGTATTAATACGGTACGAGGGTTAGGGTATGGAGATGCAGGACCGAAGGACGATGACGGCGACCCCATCGGAGGAACAGAGGAGCTGATCTTCAATGCGGAGTATATCTTTCCCCTTATCAGCGAAATCAGACTGAAAGGGGTCGTCTTTTTTGATGCGGGAAATTCATATGAAGATTTCAAGAATTTCGGCGACCTTCGGTACACTACCGGCGCAGGGGTGCGATGGATATCCCCTGTCGGCCCTGTACAGAATCGAATGGGGATATAACATCGACAAGAAGGAAGACGAAGACCCCAGCAAGTTTGAGTTTGCTTTTGGATCGTTCTTTTAATGCAAGAAACAACCAAGGAGGATATATGAGAAACAATCAATTCAGGCAGTGGTTCATTTTTTGTGCTGTAGCAATCGGCTTATCTGACGATACCGGTCGCTTCGTTTGCTGCCGATGTCATTAAGTTCGGGGCTATTGACGTTCAGAAGATTCTGAACGAATCGGAGACAGGGAAGAAAGCAAAATCTGATCTCGAATCGTTGATTAAATCAAAACAGTCCATGATCGACGAAAAAGGCAAGGCTATCGAGAAACTGAAAGCGGACATCGAGAAACAGGCCTCTGTGCTCTCCGCTGATGCGAGAAAAACCAAGGAAGACGAACTCGAAAAATCAATACGGGAATACCAGCGGGTCGTTCAGGATTCCCAATCTGAAATCAAGAAGAAAGAAGCGGAACTGACCGATGTGATCCTGAAAGATACTCGGGAAATAATCGAGAAGACCGGGGAAGAAGAAGGGTATACGCTCATCATTGAAAAAGGCATGGTCGTCTATTCCAGCAAAGGCATAGACATCACTGACAGTATTTTAAAGAGGTATGATGAATCGAAGGCAAGTCGAAAAAATAGTGAAGCTTACAGATACTTGCATCATTGCTGAATGGAGAGATCGTCAGTGGCAATGGTGATATCGAAATCACCGGGGTTTCGGGCATCAGCGATGCAAAGGACGGTGACTAACCTTTTATAGCATCAAAAAAATATCTAAAAGATCTCGCCAACTGCAAGGCTTCGTGCGTGCTTGTTAAGAGCTGCTGGTTGACGTAAGCAACACGCAGCTCAAAGTAGCAAATCCTTACCTGGCATTTGCGAAACTGCTTGAGCACTTCCACGTAAAACCGATGAAGCCCGCCGGGATAAGCGGAGATGCGATTGTATCTGATAAGGCAGAGATAGCAAAGGATGTCTCGATCTTCCCCTTTTCCTATATTGCGGACGGCGTTACAATCGGAACGGGAACAGTGATCTATCCATATGTCTTTATCGGAGAGAATACGATCCGTGGGAGAAGGGTGTATTCTTTATCCCCATGTGACTCTAAGAGAGGGGGTGACGATCGGCAACAGGGTCATAATCCATTCGGGTTCTGTTATAGGATCCGATGGTTTCGGTTATGTTTTCGATGAGGGCAGATATCACAAGATTCCTCAGATAGGGGGGGTCATTATTGAAGATGATGTTGAGATCGGATCCAATGCATCTATAGACAGGGCAACAACCGGAAACACGATAATCGGCAAAGGCACAAAGATTGATAACCTGTCGCAGATAGCCCATAACGTCAAAATCGGTGCAAACTCGATTATTGTTTCACAGGTAGGGATCGGCAGGCAGCTCAGAGATAGGAGATTATGTTACGCTTGGCTGGTCAGGTCGGAGTTGCAGATCATACTGATAATAGAATCAGGGACAATGATAGGCGCCCAGTCGGGCATTATGGGGCATGTTGCGAAAGGGGCTTATTCCGGCATCTCTTGCCATTCCTCATCAGGGACTGGTTGAAGGCACAGGCTTTGTACGCGAAGCTTCCGGAAATGCAGAAAAGAATAAGAGAGCTTGAAGAAAAGATACAAACACTCGAAAGGAGGAATACGGAATGATGGATATTAAGGAAATACAGAATCTGCTTCCCCACCGCTATCCTTTTCTCCTGGTTGACAGGATTATCCAGATGGAAACCGGCACAAAGGCCGTCGGGATAAAAAATGTCACGATAAACGAGGAGTTCTTTCAGGGACATTTTCCGAACCATCCCATCATGCCCGGCGTCCTTATCATCGAGGCACTGGCTCAGGTCGCGGGAATACTGGCGTTGCATTCCGGGGCGGCAGCAGGCAAGGCAGTCTACTTCCTGAGTATCGAGAGGGCAAAATTCAGAAAGCCCGTTGTTCCCGGAGATCAGCTGAAATTGGAAGTAAGCATCCTCCAGCAGAGAGGGAATGTCTGGAAGTTCTCAGGAAACGCATTTGTTGAAGATAAAATTGCCGCCGAGTCGGAATTTACTGCCATGGTGGCGGATAAAGGGATATAAGGATATGGGAAAAGATATACATTCAACAGCAATCATTTCACCCAAAGCGGAAATTGACGAGGGGACAGCTATCGGTCCGTTCTGTATTATTCAGGACGGCGTTCGCATCAGGAAAGGCACCAGGCTCATTTCAAATGTCATCATCGAGGGAGACACGGAGATCGGTGAAAACTGTGTCGTCTATCCGTTTGCCAGTATCGGCCTGCCTCCGCAGGATATGAAATACAAGGGAGAGAAAACAGGGGTCAACATCGGCAGCAATAATACAATCCGTGAATATAGTACGATACACAGAGCCTCTGTCGGCGGAAACGGAATGACTTCCATCGGAGACGGCAATTTCCTCATGGCGTACGTACATGTGGCACATGACTGCAAGATCGGCAATTCCGTCATCATGGCAAATGTCGCCACTCTTGCAGGTCATGTACTGATAGAGGACCATGCAGTTATAGGCGGTCTTGTTGCGATACACCAATTTACCCGGATAGGAGCCTATTCTATGGTTGGCGGGTTCAGCGGGGTAGGACAGGATATTCCCCCGTACATGATTGCATCAGGCGCCAGGGCAAAACTCTTTGGTCTCAATGCCATCGGGTTAAAGCGGTACGGGTTCGCCGACAGCACCATCAATGAACTGAAAAAAGCATATAAAATACTGTTCAGGGAAAAAAGAACGCTCAAAGACGCCATACAGAAGATACAGGAAGACCTTCCATACACCGACGAGATAAAACATCTCATCGAGTTTATACAGAAAAACAAGAGGGGCATCTGCCGGTAGCTGCCTTCGGCCAGATTTTTTTATGCGTTATTCCCGCTTGTCGGAATCTTTTTGAGAACAAGAAAGATTCTCGCCTCGGCGAGTCGCTGAGGCGACTGGACAAACCAGAATGACATACTAAAGAAGAAACCAGCTTCGTGTTACACAGATAAAAGGAGACTATTCCCCTATGAAGAAACTCGGATTAATCGCCGGAAAGGGCGAACTCCCGGCGGCTGTGGCTTCCGGTGCGCGTTCGCAGGGCTATAAGGTCTTTGCCGTAGCGCTCGATCCCCTCGCCGACAAATCCCTCTCTTCATACGTGGACGAGATACAATGGGTTAATGTCGGAAAGTTCGGCGAACTGCTGGAATCGCTCAAAAAATCCGGTGTAAAAGAAGCGGTAATGGCGGGCAAGGTTTCGAAGACGCTCCTCTATAAAAGCAAAATCACGCCGGACCTGAGGGCGATGAAACTCCTCTTTTCTCTCAGGGACAGAAGCGACGATTCTATCCTCCTGGCTATTACCAAAGAGATTGAAAAGGAAGGAATCAAGCTCCTCGATATTACCGGTTTCACCACTTCTCTCCTCACCCCCGAAGGAGTGTTGACCGCAGATAAGCCTACCGAAGATGAATGGAAAGATATTGCGTTCGGCTGGAAAATAGCGAAAGAGATCGGACGGCTGGACATCGGGCAGACAGTGGTGGTAAAAAATCAGGCTGTTATGGCTGTGGAGGCAATTGAGGGAACGGACGAAGCGATAAAACGGGGGGGAACCCTCGCGGGGAAAGGCGCCGTTGTGGTAAAAGTAAGCAAACCGGCTCAGGACATGAGATTCGACGTCCCTGTTGTAGGGCTCGATACCATTCAGGCAATGGCAGACGTCCATGCGCGGGTTCTCTCGGTCGAGTCGATGAAAAGTATGATTCTCAACAGAGACGCCATCATAAAAGAAGCGAAAAAAGCAGGCATTGCGATAATAGGGTATTCCGGGCAGACAACATCATTCGCAGACTGATTATCAGTGATGGCTGCAGGAACGTTTATGCACTCGTCCCTTTCAGCTCAAATATCTTCACCTCTTTTTCCTTCCCTTTTACCTTAACGATATCCAGTTCTTTCACCTGTAAATGACCGACTGATCCTTTCCCCAACACCTCATCGATATGCCGTATGGTAAATTCCGTAACTATGATCTTCGTGTTATATGTTCTCGTAAGCTTTTCGACCCGGGCTGCCAGATTAACATTATCGCCGATTACGGTATAATCCATTTTCTTTCCGGCAGCGCCGATATTGCCGATAATGACTTCCCCGGTATTGATGCCGATACCACAGTCGAGCCCGCACTTTTCTTCCAGTTTCCACTTATACTGCAGATCGCGGAGTTTGGACTCCATATTCAACGCACAGCGCACGGCAAGCTCTGCATGATTCGGCTGGTCAATGGGAGCGCCCCAGAAGGCCATGATCTCGTCTCCGACGAATTTATCCAGAGTTCCATCCCATCTGAATATGATTTCGGTCATCTCTTTAAAATATTCATTCAGGATCTCAACCACTTCCTCCGGCTGCTTCTGTTCGGACAAAGAGGTAAACCCGATGATATCCGCGAAAAGGATTGTCACGGTTTTTCTTTCCCCGCCGAGTTTCGCCTTTTCAGGATTATTGATGAGTTCTGCAACAATCTTCGGAGAAACATAGCTTGAAAACATCGCCCTGATCTCCCGTGATTTTTTCTCCTCGAAGAAATATTTCGTCACCGTAACAACCACTGCTATCATCATCATGTTCGCCGCCGGATAGGTCACGTGAAGCCAGAACCCCTTAAGGACAAAAAGGAACATCGCGGCAACGAGATACCCGGAGAACAGGACAAAAGAAAGAAGCGCTCCTTTCAGGGCACTGAGCCTGGGGAGGAACACTCCTGTCGCAAAACCGGTTAGGATTATTACAATAATTTCTAAATAGCCTTCGCTTTTTTTCAGGAATGATCCGGTCAGGATATTTTCAACAACCGTTGCGTTCTTTTCGACACCCGGGAAATTTGCCGAAAAAGGAGTATTCTTCAGATCATAGGTCGCAATGGCCGTTGTTCCGAGGAAAACAGTACGGTTCCGGATTTCTTCCTGACGTATCTTTTTATGTAATATATCAGCCGCTGAAATCGGCCTGAACGTCCCCTCTTTTCCGAGATAATTAATCAGGGTCCTGCCTCTCCGGTCGGAAGGGACAAATACGTTGTCGCCGAGCGTCACCCCCCTGTCCCCAGCGATTGCCATCTCCTCGGGGCCTAAGCCGAGAGATATCCGTGCTGCCTGGAGCGCAAGGGACGGAAAGAATTCATCCCCATATTTGAGATAGAGGATCGCCCATCGGTATTTTCCGTCGTAGTCCGGATGGCTGTATACATGCCCGCTGAGGCTTTTCCGTAAAATCTCCGGCACTGTCGGAATGATAGTATCCGCCTCAACAGGGAACATATTGTTCGATTCCTGTACTCTTAGAAACGCAGAATCGATAATGGTATCCGGAATATTTTTGGACTCTCTGTTCTTTTTACCGACCCAAACTTCAAAGGGCAATGCAAGCACAACATTGTCTTTTGCTGTGAAGAGGGCCTCGCCGAGGGCATTATCTGCTTTCGGGCTCTCATGCTCTGAAAAAAAGATATCGATAGCGAGGACCTTCGGCTCCATGGCTGTTATTCCCGTTACCAGGTCCGCCATTAACGTCCTGCTCCAGGGCCAGCGTCCGAATTCCTTGAGACTTTGTTCATCGATTGCGACAATGAGCACTTCTCCTGAAAGCGCAGGCGGAGCGATAAAATTTCTTACATGAAAACGGTAATCGAGGGTTAATGTCTCAATACGTTCTTCAATTGTATCCGGACGAACAATGAGGAGAGTTAAAAAGAGTGCTGATGAAACGATGCAGAAGGCGAAAATCCAGTGCCTTGTTGTAGGCTGATCCCTCATCCGGTTTTCAGTATTTCAGCTTTGCCTTTTCTTGATTCGCAACCACGACAAGCACGTAATGCTCGGCGTTGAGATATTTTTTTGCAACTCTCAATACATCTTCTTTCGTGACAGAATTGATATAGGAAGGGTATTTCTCTATGTAGTCGGCTCCGAGGCCATAGAATTCGACCGAGGCAAAAAAGTCGGCGATCTTTCTGCTCGTATCGAGCCTCCTCGGAAAACTTCCGGTCAGATATGCCTTGGCATCCGAGAGCTCTTCATCCGAAACCATTTCGCTTCGCATCCGCTCAATCTGTCTGAGAATTTCGTCAAGGGCCACATTTGCAGACTCGTTCTTGGTCTGGACTCCTACCTGAAAGCTCCCCCCCTCTTTATATGCAGAAAAAAAGCTGTGAACGTCATAGGCAAGCCCCATTTTGTCTCTCACTGACTGCATAAGTCTCGATGAGAACCCACCGCCGCCGAGCAGGTAATTCATGACTGAAACCGCATAATAATCCGGATTATCTCTGCTGATACCGAGGTGTCCCAGGATGATGTTCGCCTGTGTGAGGTCCTTGTCTATTTTCATAACACGCTTTGCCTTTTTCCCTTCGACGTCTGCGCGAGGGATGAAAGGCAGATCGGCTTTCTTCCAGGCGCCGAGATATTTTTTCATGACGGAATCCAGTTCGTCGGATGTAAGGTCCCCTGCGATCGACAGTATTGCATTATTCGGCAGAAAAAAACCGGAATAAAACGTGACAAGATTATCTTTGGTAATGGTATCGAGCGCATCCGTTGAACCTTCCAGGAGTCTCCCGTAAGGGTGATCACCGAACACCTCTTTCCTGAAAGCACGGTCTGCAAGGAAAGAAGGATCTTCTTCCTGCTGACGCAACGAACCTTTAATCTCTTCTCTTTTCCTGCCGATCTCTGCCTGTGGAAATGTCGCATTCAGCAGGATATCTGCAAAAAGTTCGAATCCCTTATCGATATCTTTCTTGAGGACTGATAGGGTAATGGTCGTGAAATCGTTTCCTGCAGATGCATTCAGTGAAGCGCCGATAAAATCTATTTCCTCGCTGATCTCACGGGAAGAGCGGTTCCTTGTTCCTTCTGTAAGAAGTTCCGCCGTGAGATTGGCGAGGCCCGCTTTTTCTTTCGCCTCATGACGCTGGCCTGCTTTTACCATAAGCGTTACCATAACAATAGGCAGGTTGTGATTTTCAGAATGAAGGACTGTCAGCCCATTGGGCGTTATGGTTCTTGTTATTTCAAGCGCCAAAGCATTGACTGACAACAAACAGACAACGACAAGCAATAAGCTGCTTAAAACGGTTTTCTTGAACTTTTCACTCTTCACTTTTCACTCTTCACTTTTTTTGTTGGTATCAAAATTCCTGCTGTCCTGTTTTCCTCTGTCAGATACTTTTTTGCACCGTTCACCACCTCTTCGGGAGTTACCTTTCTTATCCCCTCAAGATAGGTATCAATAAGCCTCCAGTCTCCGAGCATCTCGAAGATTCCGTATTTCATGGCCTGGAGATACATGGAGTCCTGTCCCATGATGAAAGAAGATTCGATCTGGTTCTTTGCCTTTTGCACTTCACGAGTGGACGGCGCCATTGTCTGGATTTTGGCGATCTCAGCAAAGAGTGCATCCTCGACCTCCTTTATCTCTTTTCCCGGAGCAACCGTCGCATAAAAGTAAAAGAGGTATGGGTCCCGGTTAAGCTGCTGTAATCAGCAGACACATCAAGGGCAATCCTCTTTTCGTAGACGATGGATTGATAGAGCCTCGAACTCTTGCCGCCTGACAGGATGACATTCAGGATATCGAGGGCATAGCTGTCTTCATGGGGAAAGCTCGGCGTATGGTAGGTGAGTATGATGAAGGGGAGTTCGGCTTCTTTTTGAAGAACCACCTTTTTCTCTCCCCTCTGCGCGGGTTCCACCGAAACAATAGATTTTTTCGGCGGGCCGGGAGGTATATGCTCAAATGAACTCCTGACCTTTGAGAAAATCTCGTCGGCATTCACATCTCCCACAATAATGATTACGGCATTATCGGGCGAGTAGTTTGCTTTATAGTAATCATATAAATCAGTCCCGCTCGATGGACCCGAGATCGGACATCCAGCCGATCACAGGTCTCTGATAGGGATGCACTTTGAAGGCTGCAGCGGCAACTTCTTCAAAGAGAGAGCTTTGCGGATCGTCCTCATAGCGCAATCTCCGTTCCTCCATAACCACCTGTCGTTCGGAGAGGACTTCCTTTGGTTCCAGGAGGAGATTGCGCATTCTGTCGGCCTCGAGGTCAATTGACAGCGCTATCCTGTCGGAAGAGAAAAGTTCGAAGTACACCGTATAGTCCTTTGTCGTATAGGCATTATCCGTCCCGCCATTTTTTTGTACCGTGTTTGAAAAAACCGACGGTCCATAGGTAGGGGTCCCTTTGAACATCATATGTTCGAGGAGATGGCTGAGACCGGATTTTCCGGCAGGCTCATCTCTCGCCCCTGTCCTGTACCATACCTGAAATGTCGCAACAGGCGCCTTGTGCTCTTCAATAATCAGGACTTTTAATCCGTTTTCAAGCCTGTATTCCTTTATAACTGCGGCATGAACAGCTGCATGCAGGCATAGAGAAATAAAAAGTGCGAAGAAAACAATTCTTGCAGTGCGCATAGGGTAGTATAGCAAAAAAAAGAAAATGCGCGGAAGTCCGTGAAGGTGGACAGATGTACAAAATACTTGACACTTTCTCCTATCTTCGTTATTGTTATCTAAAGTATAACTTTGAACAGGAGTTACTATCGTGTTACGACATAAGCATATATCGATTCCCGTCTTTTTTTTCATGTGTCTTATTGTTTCCTCTCTTTCATTTTCACAAACCCCTGAGTACAAAGACTACACTGTCACAAAAGGCGATACACTCTGGGATATCTCGGAAAACGAGTTGAAGGATCCCTTTCTGTGGCCGAAGGTCTGGAAAGAGAACCCAGAAATCAAAAATCCGGATTTGATCTATCCCGGGCAGAAGATCAGGATCCCGCTTTATCTGCTGCAGAAGGAAATCAAGCCAGCCGGATGAAACCGGAAATACAACCAGAGATAATACCGGAAGTGAGAGTAGAACGAAAGCCTGCACCTGTGGTCCCCAAGCCTGTGCAGAAGACAGTCACACCTGCTCCAAGAGAATATCTTGTTAATAAGAACCTATTGATTGTAAGCGGCTATATAACGGACTCAGTGCACTCTGTCGGGGCAATTTATGACAAACCAGGAGAAATCACGAATCTTACGAAGGGTGATTATGCATATGTCAGCACAGATTCCCCGATGAAAAAGGGCGATAAATTTTACATTATTTATCCGGTAGAAGAAGTGAGACACCCGGTCACGGACCGCAGACTGGGCATTCGTATTGCAATTTTGGGAACCGCAGAAGTGGTGGATGAGCACGATCCGAAAATTCTCATAACAAATTCTTATTCTGAGATTCCCATGGGAAGCCTTCTTGACAATTATTATGAAATAGAGCCTCCTTTGGCTGTGGACAATCCCAGAAAACCTGATGTCAACGGGCATGTAGTAACTGCGCTGAGACGTATATATGCGCACGGCGATTGGGACATCGTCTTCATAGATAAAGGGGAAAATGACGGACTGGAACTGGGCGATTTGCTTGCCACCACATTGCAAAGCGATCATAAAATTTTCAATGGGGTCGTTCAGATAATCAGCACAAAACCATCGACTTCTTCTGCTATAATCAGAAAAGCTGCCAAAGAAATCCAGATAGGAGACCCGGTAATTCCAATCACGCAGGAGTAGTAGTTAATCTTTTCAGTGCCTTCAGCCTGCTCGGGTGTTTAAGTTTCCTCAATGCCTTTGCTTCAATCTGCCTTACCCTTTCACGGGTAATAGAGAGATGTCTGCCTACCTCTTCAAGGGTATGGTCTCTGTCGGCGCCGATTCCGAACCGCATACTGATAACCATCTCCTCTTTCGGCGTCAACGTCTTTAGAACCTTTTGTATCTGCTCGGATGTCTCGGTCTTCTCAGCATCAGAATAAGGTGACGGACTATTTTTATCGCCGATGAAGTCTTCCAGTTCAGTGTCCTCATCGCCCACAGGTGTCTGAAGCGCTATAGGGTCCTGTATCGCCCTGAAAGACTTCTTCAACCTTCCTTGTCGGAACCAGCAGCTTCTGCGCGATTTCTTCGTTGGTCGGTTCTCTGCCCAGCTGCTGGGTAAGTTCGCGGGAAGCCTTGGTAACCCTGTTATAAAACTCCATCATATGAACAGGGACCCTGATGGTTTTCGTCTGATCAATCAGTGCCCTGGTAATCGCCTGCCTGTATCCACCACGTCGCATACGTGCTGAACTTAAATCCCTTTTCATATTTGAATTTATCAACCGCCTTCATGAGGCCGATATTGCCTTCCTGTATAAGGTCAAGGAGCGGCAGTCCTCTGCCCACATAGTTCTTTGCGATATTCACCACAAGTCTGAGATTTCGGGTAATCAGTTCATTTTTGGCAGTGGTGATAAGCGTCTTCGCCTTTTGGATACGACTCCACATCGCCTTCAGATCATCAACTTTGGCGCCGACTTCGGATTCAACCTTTTTATATGTCTTCTCTATTTCTTTTGCGAGCGTTTCGAGCTTCCTCGTATCGATATTTTTTTTCTTCTTCTCTCTAATGACAGTTCTTCAGGCCTTTCAGGGAACCATGTTTGGCAATTTTTCTGATCTTCGATTTCAATATCTCTCATGAGTTCGTCGATAATTTCAACACTTTGTATAAGCGCCTCATCGGTCCTCTCCTCTTCAGGATCGAGTTCCTCTTCGTCGCCGTTTAAACTGGCTTCGAGTTTCTTGTATAAGGGAAGGGCAATAATAGTTCGCGTATGATTGCTTTCCCCTCTTCGAGACGTTTCGCAAGCTCTGTTTCTTCATCTTTTGTCAGGATGGAGATATCCCCCATTGAATAGAAATAAGCCTGCACAAGGTCTTCCGTCTTTTCATACTCCTCGATCTCCTCTTCCAGTTCTTCTTCCGGAGGGAGCGCTTCCTCATGGTCAACAACCTTAACCCCCATATCCTGAAGGATATCCATAAGGTCTTCTATTTCATCGGGCGAGAAAAACTCGGAAGGAAGTGCATCATTTATTTCATCATAGGTAAGCATACCCCTTCTCTTACCAATATCGATGATCTCTTCAAATATGTCTCTTTCTCTCATTATCGCTCCTTAAAAAACATAAAAAGGGCCCCCTTTAAAAAGGCCCCGGCTCTCTTTAACAACAGGAGGGAAGAAATAAGGGTCAAGTCACACGGTCTATTAGTACTGGTCAGCTGAACACATTACTACGCTTACACCTCCAGCCTATCAACGTGGTAGTCTACCACAGACCTTCAGGGGGATTGCTCCCTGGGAGACCTCATCTTGGGGTGGGTTTCACGCTTAGATGCCTTCAGCGTTTATCCCTTCCAGACATAGCTACCCGGCATTGCCATTGGCATGACAACCGGAACACCAGAGGTCTGTCCATCCCGGTCCTCTCGTACTAAGGACAGATCCCCTCAAGTCTCCTCCGCCTGCAACAGATAGGGACCGAACTGTCTCACGACGTTCTGAACCCAACTCTCGTACCGCTTTAATGGGCGAACAGCCCAACCCTTGGAACCTGCTTCAGCTCCAGGATGCGATGAGTCGACATCGAGGTGCCAAACCGCGTCGTCGATGTGAACTCTTGGACGCGATAAGCCTGTTATCCCCGGCGTACCTTTTATCCGTTGAGCGATGGCCCTTCCACACAGTGCCACCGGATCACTAAGCCCTACTTTCGTATCTGCTCGGCTTGTCAGCCTCACAGTTAAGCCTCCTTATGCCTTTGCACTCAACAGCTGGTTTCCGTCCAGCCTGAGGAGACCTTTGGACGCCTCCGTTACTCTTTGGGAGGCGACCGCCCCAGTCAAACTACCCACCAGACAGTGTCCCTTCCCCGGATAAGGGGGATAGGTTAGAGCCCCGGTAAGGTAAGGGTGGTATTTCAACGTCGGCTCCATGGAAACTAGCGTCCCCACTTCATAGCCTCCCACCTATCCTACACATACATCACCAAAGCTCACTGCCAAGCTATAGTAAAGGTGCACGGGGTCTTTCCGTCTAGTTGCAGGTAACCGGCGTCTTCACCGGTATCTCAAGTTCGCCGAGCCCCTCGCCGAGACAGCGCTCAGATCGTTACGCCATTCATGCGGGTCGGAACTTACCCGACAAGGAATTTCGCTACCTTAGGACCGTTATAGTTACGGCCGCCGTTTACCAGGGCTTCAGATTCAGAGCTTCTCCCCTTGCGGAAATGACTCCTCCCATTAACCTTCCGGCACCGGGCAGGCGTCAGTGCCTATACTTCCTCTTACGAGTTCGCAGACACCTGTGTTTTTGCTAAACAGTCGCCTGAGCCAATTTATTGCGCCCCCCTTGCGGAGGGACCCCTTCTCCCGAAGTTACGGGGTTATTTTGCCTAGTTCCTTAGCGAGGGTTAACTCGAACGCCTTGGTATCTTCTACCTACCTACCAGTGTCGGTTTGCGGTACGGTCATCCCATGTACTCCCTACGAGGATTTTCTCGTCAGCGTGGAATCACTTAAGTTCACCCTTACGGGCTTCCCCATCACGCCTCAGCCTTAACGGTGTACGGATTTCCCTATACACCAGCCTAAACGCTTGGACCTGAACCATCACCAGGCTTAAACTATCCTCCTGCGTCCCCCCTTCGGTCAAACGCACACAAGACGGTACTGGAATATTAACCAGTTGTCCATCGGCTACGCCTCTCGGCCTCGCCTTAGGCCCGACTAACCCTGGGCGGATGTCCCTTCCCCAGGAAACCTTAGGTTTACGGCGTCCTGACTTTTCATCAGAATTTGCGCTACTTATGCCGGCATAATCTCTTCTGCCCCCTCCAGCATGCCTCACGGCTCACCTTCACAGGTCCGCAGAATGCTCCCCTACCACTCATCTTGCGATGAATCCGTAGCTTCGGTAGTATGCTTAGCCCCGTTGAATTTTCGGCGCAGTGTCGCTTGACCAGTGAGCTATTACGCTTTCTTTCAATGATGGCTGCTTCTAAGCCAACATCCTGGCTGTCTCCGCAACACCACATCCTTTCCCACTGAGCATACCTTTAGGGACCTTAGCTGACGGTCTGGGCTGTTTCCCTCTCGACTACGAATCTTAGCACCCGCAGTCTCACTCCCAGTAAACATCTACACGGTATTCGTGGTTTGGTTGGGTTTGGTACCCCTTATGAGGCCCTAGCCCATCCAGTGCCCTACCCCCGTAAGACTATACACTGAGGCTGCACCTAAATACATTTCGGGGAGAACCAGCTATCACCAGGTTTGATTGGCCTTTCACCCCTACCCACAGTTCATCCGAGCTTTTTGCAACAAACATCAGTTCGGGCCTCCACGAAGTCTTACCTTCGCTTCACCCTGACCATGGGTAGATCACCTGGCTTCGGGTCTACTGACTGTAACTCATTCGCCCTGTTAAGACTCGGTTTCCCTACGGCTCCATGCCTTAAGCACTTAACCTCGCTACAGCCAGTAACTCGCCGGCTCATTAATCAAAAGGCACGCCATCACCCCGACATTGCTCGAGGCTCTGATTGCTTGTAGGCATACGGTTTCAGGTTCTATTTCACTCCCTTCACCAGGGTTCTTTTCACCTTTCCCTCACGGTACTGGTTCACTATCGGTCATCAGGTAGTATTTAGCCTTGGAGGGTGGTCCCCCCAGCTTCCCACAGGGTTCCACGTGCCCCGTGGTACTCAGGATACCCATAGGGCCTCATGTCATTTCGCATACCGGACTGTCACCGTCTATGGTCACCCTTTCCAGAGCATTCTGCTACAACACTCGGTCCCATGTCTGGGTCCTACAACCCCGACCCTAGAACAAAAAAGACAGAAACAAGGTAAAGGTACAGGTAAAGGTAAAGAAAAACTGTCTTTTTTCTGTACCTATACCTATTCCTGCTACCTGTCTCTCTTCGTTCTAGGGTCGGTTTGGGCTATTCCCCCTTCGCTCGCCGCTACTGAGGGAATCTCGCTTGATTTCTCTTCCTCCGGGTACTGAGATGTTTCACTTCCCCGGGTTCGCTTCACTATACCTATGTATTCAGTATTGATACCCTGACTTTCCTCAGGGTGGGTTCCCCCATTCGGATATCCACGGATCAATGCTTGCTCGCAGCTCCCCGTGGCTTTTCGCAGCCTGCTGCGTCCTTCTTCGCCTCCTGATGCCATGGCATCCACCATATGCCCTTACTATCTTGACCCTTACTTTTCCCTTCTGTTGTCAAAGAACACTCTAAATTTATAAAACTAAAAGTAGGCCACCGTTTTAAACTTTTTACCCTGTTTGAGCCGTTATAAAACTAGACTCAAACAGTTTTATCATAAGGAACTATCCTTAGAAAGGAGGTGATCCAGCCGCAGGTTCCCCTACGGCTACCTTGTTACGACTTCACCCCAATCACCGGCCATACCTTAGACAGCTGCCTCCCTTGCGGGTTAGCTCACCGGCTTCGGGTACAACAGACTTTCGTGGTGTGACGGGCGGTGTGTACAAGGCCCGGGAACGTATTCACCGTGGCGTGGCTGATCCACGATTACTAGCGATTCCGCGTTCACGGAGTCGAGTTGCAGACTCCGATCCCAACTGAGACATGCTTTTAGGGATTGGCTCCACCTCGCGGTCTTGCTACCCTCTGTAGCAGCCATTGTAGCACGTGTGTCGCCCTGGACATAAGGGCCATGATGACTTGACGTCATCCCCACCTTCCTCCAGCTCATCGCCGGCAGTTTCCTCAGAGAGACCCTTGCGGGCCAACAGAGGATAGGGGTTGCGCTCGTTGCGGGACTTAACCCAACACCTCACGGCACGAGCTGACGACAGCCATGCAGCACCTGTGTATAGCTCATGGGGTTACCCCCAAGTCATCCCCCTTTCGGGTTCTTACCACTTACATGTCAAGCCCAGGTAAGGTTCTTCGCGTAGCGTCGAATTAAACCACATGCTCCACCGCTTGTGCGGGCCCCCGTCAATTCCTTTGAGTTTCAACCTTGCGGCCGTACTCCCCAGGCGGGGCATTTAATGGTTTCCCTTCGGCACAGAACCCTTACGAGCCCTACACCTAATGCCCACCGTTTAGGGCGTGGACTACCAGGGTATCTAATCCTGTTTGCTCCCCACGCTTTCGCGCCTCAGCGTCAGTACAGTGCCAGAGGGCCGCCTTCGCCACAGGCCTTCCTCCTGATATCTACGCATTTCACCGCTACACCAGGAATTCCGCCCTCCCCTCACTGACTCAAGTAAAACAGTTTCTAAGGCAGTTTTAGGGTTAAGCCCTAAGATTCCACCTCAGACTTGCTCCACCGCCTACTCGCCCTTTAAGCCCAGTAATTCCGAACAACGCTCGCCACCTCTGTCTTACCGCGGCTGCTGGCACAGAGTTAGCCGTGGCTTATTCGCAGGGTACCGTCATTATCTTCCCCTACAAAAGGAGTTTACAACCCGAAGACCTTCATCCTCCACGCGGCGTCGCTGCGTCAGGGTTTCCCCCATTGCGCAATATTCCCCACTGCTGCCTCCCGTAGGAGTCTGGACCGTGTCTCAGTTCCAGTGTGGCCGTTCAACCTCTCAGTCCGGCTACCCGTCTCTGGCTTGGTGGGCCGTTACCTCACCAACTACCTGATAGGCCGCAGGCCCATCCTTAAGTGGATTGCTCCTTTTCCCACAGGCATCCCAGCCCGTGGTCTTATGCGGTATTAGCTCAAGTTTCCCTGAGTTGTCCCCCGCTTAAGGGTAGGTTACCTACGTGTTACTCACCCGTCCGCCACTAACTCATATCTCCGTATTGCTACTTCAATATGAATCCGTTCGACTTGCATGTGTTAGGCACGCCGCCAGCGTTCGTTCTGAGCCAGGATCAAACTCTCAATTAAATCTGTAAACGGGGCCTACTTTTTAGTTTTCAATGATCAAACTGCAACCTCTGGGTCCGAGCTTCTGAGGCTTTTGTAACGTGGGTGCTTTGAAAGATGCTTTTCCCTTCGACTTTACAGCGTTAGGGCGTGCAACACTACATCAATACGTTTGCTCCCATTCTGTTATTGTTCCCTCAGCCTGCCCTACCCTAAGGGATTGCAGAGAAAAATAAAGGCTATACCAAACAGTATAGCCCTTTTTCATCAAAGAACTACTTGGTTTCTTATACCATTGGTGAGCCTTTTATGTTCACCTGATATTAGCATATCATTTTTTTTAGTATAGTCAATAGACAAATATATCAGAATATTACAAATTATTTCTAATTATCTGCTTTTATTTACGAAAAATGCGTAAAATCTCTAATTTTCAAAAATGATAAATAAAAAGAATGCTTAATCTATTTCAGATACGAAGAAATTATCTGCCCGCTCACGTCCGATCGTTGATTCGGGTCCATGTCCGGGGAGAACCCGAACCTCGTCCGCCAGAGACATCAGACGCTTAAATGACTGCTTCAGTTTCCCGAGGTCTCCTCCGGGCAAATCCGTCCTTCCTACGGCTCCGGCAAAAAGGGTGTCGCCGGTAATGACAATGCCTTCGCCATAAAGACAAATCCCTCCGGGGCTGTGGCCCGGGGCATGGAGCACCTCAAACCGCAAATCCCCGACCTCCACACTATCCCCTTCTGAAACAAATCTGTCAGGGGCCGGTTGTGACTCAAGTTCAAAACCCCACAATCTGGCATGTTCCTTTGAACTGTTATAGATTCCGACATCATCTTTATGGAGAACAATCGTTGCGCCCGTCGCTCCCTTGATTTCTGAGATCGCCGCTATATGATCGAAATGGGCATGGGTGCAGACAATGCATTTCACCCGGAAATCATTTTCCTTAATAAGATCGAGTATTCTGTCCGGCTCATCACCCGGATCGATAACCATACATTCCTTTGTCTTTTCATCAGCAACGATAAAACAGTTATTCTCAAGCGGCCCCACAACTAATTTTTTGATAACCATTGCATCCTCCCTCGGCTCATCGGTTCAGTTTCTGCTTGGCCATCCCCATTATATAAGACAGCTCTTCGCTTTTCATTAGATAACACAGGAGAAAATACACCGCACCGCATATCATAATGGTCCCGCTCAGGTAAAAAACCTTGGTGAAAGTATTGCCGTGCGTTTGCCAGAGGGTTCCATGGAGAAGGATTCCCCCTGTAATTCCCATTATGGACGATGCGAAAATGATTTTTGAAACAGACGTCGCGATCCTTTTTGCATCGATCCGTTTCAGCTTTTTCCTGAGAAAGAAAAAAAGGAGGGCAAAGTTCACCCATGACGCCAGTGAATTGGCGAGCGCCAGTCCGCCATGCTTGCAGGGGTTTCATAAGGATAATGCTGAAGACGATATTTGCCGCCAATGCGATAACAGCGACCTTTACCGGAGTCCTGGTATCCTGCATTGAATAAAAACCGGATGTTACCACTCTCACGCCTACAATGGACCATATGCCGAAAGCATAAAATAACAGGGCCCCGGCAGTGCCGATGGTTGCAGCGTAATCGAATTTTCCATACTGAAAAAGGATGTTCACAATCGGTTCCCTCAATGCAATCAAGCCGGCCATGGCCGGAACTGTTATAAAGAAAAGCAGCCGCAGGGCAAAGGAAAAATCGTCCCTCAGCTTATCATAGTCTCCGTTTCACCGCATGTTCTGAAAGGGCCGGCAGAACAGCCATGCCCATCGCAACCCCGAATATGCCGATAGGAAACTGAATGAGTCTCATGGAATAATAAAGATAGGTGATGCTTCCGTCCGGGAGATACGATGCGAGGATCGAGCTGACAACGATATTTATCTGCGCCACCGCCATTCCCATTGTCGCCGGTATGATGAGGAGAGACATTTTTTTAAGCCCGGGATGCTGAAAATGAAATTCAGGCTTCAACGCATAGTTGTTTTTATAAAAAGCAGGGATCTGAAATGCAAACTGGACAAGTCCTCCCAGTGCCACCCCAATGGCCACCGCTATGATCGGCTGCTGCATTCTCGTCGCAAGAGCAAAAACCGTGGCAATAATCGTAACATTCAGCATAGCAGGAGCAAGCGCCGGCACAAAAAAAATCCGTTTTACATTGAGAGCCCCCATTGCAAGCGCCGCGAGACTTATGAACAACAGGAATGGGAACATAATCCGCGTAAGAAGAACGGCTAAAGAGAATTTCTCCGGCATGGCGACAAATCCCGGTGCAAGCGCCGCAACAATTGCGGGTGCAAAGAATATCCCCAGCAGACAGATGATCCCGACGAATACCAGGATAAAGGCAAAGGTAATCCTTACAAGCCGTTCAGCCGCTTCCGGGCCGTGCTTGGTCCGATATTCGGTGAGAACAGGGATGAAGGCTGAAGACATCGAACCTTCGGCAAAGAGTTCTCTCAGGAGATTGGGAATCCTGAATGCGACAAAGAATGAATCTGCTGTGCCTGTAGCCCCGAAATACCGGGCAAGAATCATGTCCTTAACGTATCCGAGGATGCGGCTGATTAAGGTGGCAAAAGACATAATGCCGGCAGCTTTGGCAATTTTTTGCCTTTCGTCTCCGCCGCTTGCCCGCATACTATTTTCATTCGGCAAGCTTGTTAATCTCCCTGATCTCCTTTGTTTCGCCGATGAGAATGAGTGCGTCGCCGGCATCGAGTGTCACGGTACCCGGCGGATTGAAGAGATATTTGTCGCCTTTTCTCACCGCGCCGATGGTTACGCCTTCCTTTTCCAGAAGTCCGGATGCCTTCAGTGTCTTTCCGATAAACTTCGATTCAGAAGAGATTGGGATATCCTCAACACGGTATATTTCTTCCCTGCTTTTCAGCATCTGATCGAGAAATGTCACTGCTTCGGGCCGTATCATTTCCGATGCCATTCTCAACCCCCCGATGAATCCGGGAAGAACAACGCGATCAGCGCCGGCCTTCCTCATCTTCTCTTCGGATTCGCCCTCTTCTGCTTTTGACACCACTCTTATTTGAGGATTGATGCCCTTTGCGGTAAAAATAAGAAGCAGATTGTCCGCATCGTTTCTGAGGGCGCAGAAAACTCCCCTCGCATCATCGGCATTTGCCGCTTGCAGTACCGCGGTGCTTGTTGAGTCTCCTTTGACATACAGCATTTCTTTTTCCGCCAAAACTGCGCAAATCTCTTCATTTGTATCGATCGCCACAAACGGCCGGTTTGTTTTATGGAGTTCGTCGATAATATGCTTCCCCAACCTCCCTATTCCGCACACAATGTAGTGTCCCTTCAGGTGCGCAATCTTTTTATCCATGGCACGCCTCCTTAATATTTCAGTCAGTTCGCCTTCAACTAAAAAAGCGGTAAATGTCGATATGCCGAAAAGAAGAATTCCCATCCCGAAGATAATCAGGAATATCGTGAATACCCTGCCTTGGGGGGACAACGGGTTCACCTCCATAAAGCCGACAGAAGCGACTGTAATGACCGTCATATAGAATGAATCGAGGAACCCCCACCCCTCTATTGCCATATAACCGGAGATTCCCAAAATAAATACGGCAATAAGCAGTATAAAGGCCAGCCGGAGTCTCTTCAGTATCATGTTGAGAATTATAGCAAAAAAAGGCAGCTTCCATTGCAAAATACAGAGGTGGTTTTATAAAATCCATTATGGGGATTCTCGATGAGATCGTTCGAAAAAAAAGGGAACGCCTGAACGATGCAAAATCACGCCTTTCAATGCAAAGGCTGAAAACAAAGATCGGAGAACGCGGTAAGCCAAGAGATCTTAAGACAGCCATACAGCGTCTTTCCGGCGAGACAATCAAACTGATCGCAGAGATCAAGAAAGCATCTCCATCAAGAGGGGTGATCAGGAACAATTTCGATCCGGTTGCAATAGCAAAGATATACGAAGAGAAAACAGTGAATGCGGTCTCGGTTCTTACGGAAGAGGATTTTTTTCAGGGAAACCTTCAGTTCATACCTCAGGTCAGACAGGTACTGACAAAGCCGCTCTTACGAAAAGATTTTATCTTTGACGAATATCAGATCTATGAGGCGAGGGCATATGAGGCTGATGCCATTCTTCTCATCGCAGCACTCCTCGAAAAAAACCAGGCGGTTGAATACCTTCAGCTTGCCGGGGAACTCGGCATGTCTGTCCTGTTTGAAGTCCATGATTTCAAAGAGCTCGAAATGGCCCTCTCAACGGATACCGAGATCATCGGCATTAACAACAGAAACCTGAAAACGCTGAACATTGACATAAATACCACGTTTCAACTGCGCAGGGAAATACCTCCCGGGAAGATTGTAGTCAGCGAAAGCGGCATAAGAACCAGTGGCGATGTGCGGAAGCTTGCCGACGGGGGCATTGACGCAATGCTTATCGGCACCTCTTTTATGGAGGCAGATGATATCAGCGGGAAAATAGAAGAACTGCTCTCTTCCCTATGATAGAATCATAATAATGCAGGTCAGGGTCAAAATTTGCGGGATTACCAATCCCGACGATGCGCAGGCAGCAGTCGATTTCGGCGCAGACGCGTTGGGGTTTGTATTTTTCGAACATAGTCCTCGGTGTATTACACATGATAATGCCTCCTCCATAATCAGGAGACTCCCTTCTTTCATAACAACCGTCGGGGTGTTCGTTGATGAGCAACCGGAACAGATCGAAAAAATAGCATCCTGGACAGGGATTGATATCATACAGCTCCACGGCGAAGAGCCCCCGGATATGTGCTACTACTCGAAACGTACCATAAAGGCAATCAGAGTCAAATCATTGGAAAGCCTCGATCCCCTGTTTCATTACAAAGAAAGGGTTTCCGCTTTCCTGCTCGATACTTACTCGCCGGACGCCTTCGGAGGCACAGGGCAAATTTTCAACTGGGATATCGCCATAGAAGCGAAACGATTCGGCAGAATTGTGCTGGCAGGGGGGCTGACGCCCGATAATATAGCGGATGCCGTAACCCGTGTACGACCTTACGCTGTGGATGTGAGCAGCGGCGTCGAATCAGCAAAAGGGAAAAAGGATCATGAGAAAATGAAACTCTTTATCGAAAGAGCAAAGGGAGCATGAAAAAGGATTCAAGGGTTCAGGGTCCAGGATTCAAGTGATTATTGAAAAATACGAAAGCAATATCCTCTTGTTGTCATTCCGACTTGTTCGGAATCATTCTTCAGCAGTTCAACTCGAATCCTTGAATCCTCGACCCCTTGAACCCTTTTTCTAATCCGCTTCTGAACACACCCTCACTACTGTCTTCACATTCCCCCGCGGATTGAAATCTCCGATCACCTCAAGAAATCTCGGCTTCAATTTCTTATCGAGGTCGGCGAATATCGTGTTGGTCACTTCTTCATGGGAAACAGCAAGAGTGCGAAATGCATTGAGATACAGCTTGAGGGCCTTTAGTTCCACAATCCATTTATCAGGAATATAGTGTATTTTGATCACTGCAAAATCGGGATATCCCGAACGCGGGCACAGACAGGTAAATTCCGGGAAGCCGATATCGATATGATAGTCCCTTTCCGGATTCGGGTTTTTCCATAGTTCCAGCTTCGCCTTCCTGATTGCATTTTCGCCGTATTTCATAACAAAATCTAACATCTCGGATGCCCTGTTGTAAAGGTTTACGGATCGCTTCTCCCGGATGACTACTTTGCCAAAAGCAGGACATTTCTATTTTGCCTTGACAGCCTCTCTCGGGTGACTTGACTTTATTTTTCGTGAATAACTATACTTTAGGTTCAAATTATGGGCACATACACTACATATCATCCGCACAAAATCAAGCGGAAGAGGTCTCATGGCTTTCTGGAGAGGATGAGTTCTGCAGGCGGACGTAAGGTTCTTAAGAGACGAAGGGCAAAAGGGCGTAAAACACTCTCTGTTTAATGCCGAAAAGCCTTTTGCGTTCCTTACCGGGAAGACGGGACTTTGAGCTGGTCTTCAAGGAAGGCGTGAGCCTGGCCTCTCAGCATCTCGTCATTTACGCAAGACTGAATCAACTCAGCGTTCACCGGCTCGGTCTTTCTGTGAGCAGAAAGCTCGGCAATGCTGTGTTGAGAAACAGGATAAAACGTCTTCTGAAAGAATCAATGAGAAAGGTTGTGGAGGAAATTCCTCTCAGCAGCGATTTTGTTATCATTGCAAGGAAATCGTCCGCGAAGGGGGAATTGGATGTTTTTATCCGGGATATCAGAAGATTCCTTCAGACAACGACCAAACCAAAAGCCGGGATTTCTTCACTATGACAAAAAGATTATTGATAGGCATCATACGGTCGTATAAATATATCCTCTCTCCCCTGCTTCCTCTGGGGTGCAGATTTACCCCTACATGTTCCGAATACGCTATCGATGCGATCAGGAGATACGGTTCTGCAAAAGGGTGTTGGCTTTCATTCAGAAGAATACTAAGGTGTCATCCCTTCCATCCCGGCGGGTATGACCCGGTGAAATAGGCATATGGAAAAAAGAGCACTGTTAGCAGTGGCACTGGCGTTTGCAGTCCTTCTCATTTATCAATACTTCTTTATCACGCCCGAACCGCAGAAGGTCCAGACACCGGCACAGGTCGAGGAAAAGCAGGAGACTTCTCCGGTACTGCCCGCTGTTCCGCCGCCTGCAATGACAAAAACCGTCCTTGCCCCTTCCCAGGAGAAAGAGATACGTGTTGAAAATGAGCTCTATACCGCCCTATTGACCAATAGAGGCGCTTCAATAAAAAGCTTTGAGCTTAAAAAATTTAAAGACAAAGATGGGAAAAACGTTGCGCTTTTACAAACTCCCGGGGTAAAACCTCCGTTGGGGATAGGCGCTACTGACGACATTGAATTATCCGATACCCCCTTTGTGATAACCGGCAAAGATCTTGCCCTTGGCAAAAACAATCCCTCGGGCTCTCTCGTATTCGAATATGCGGGGGACGCATTTTCCATCAGACGTACGTATACCTTCCATACGGACAGCTATAAAATCGACATGAAAGACGAGGTGGCAGGGCCGGACTCTTACTGGATCACCCTTGGGACGGAGTTCGGCATTCACGACAGGAAGGATACTTCGGTACACGCGGGTCCGGTGCTTCTCAAAGATACTGACCGGATGGAGTTCGATGCCGGCAAACTGAATGAATCGAAAACATTTAAGGGAAGCCTGAAATGGATTGCACAGGAAGACAAATACTTCTTTGCTGCCCTTGTGCCGTTGACTCCCATGGAAGAAGCGAAGGTATGGAAACTGAAGGATTCCCCTGTCATAGCATTCAGGGCTAAGCCAGGGGTTAACAGTTATATGCTCTACGCAGGTCCGAAGGAATACAATGCGCTCAAGACCCTGAATGTGGGGCTTGAACATATCGTTGATTTCGGGTTCTTCTCGATCATAGCAGTGCCTCTCTTCTGGGTCCTGAAGCTCTTTTATCAATTGACAGCCAATTACGGCTGGGCGATTGTGCTCCTTACGATCGTCACAAGAATACCGTTCATCCCGTTGATTAATAAGAGCCAGAAGGCGATGAAAAAGATGCAGGACATTCAGCCAAAGATGGCAGAGGTCAGGGAAAAATACAAGAAAGACCCTCAGAAAATGCAGAGAGAAATGATGGCGCTCTATAAAACACATAAAGTGAATCCTCTCGGCGGTTGCCTGCCGATGCTCCTCCAGGTCCCTGTCTTCTTTGCACTCTATAAGATACTTCTGAT
Organism: uncultured Nitrospiraceae bacterium; assembly: GCA_963718855.1. Taxonomy (GTDB): domain Bacteria; phylum Nitrospirota; class Thermodesulfovibrionia; order Thermodesulfovibrionales; family SM23-35; genus CAVRAA01. The sequence continues at coordinate 490,659 of CAVRAA010000013.1, forward strand.
CTCCATCGAACTCAGGAGCGCTCCTTTCATGCTCTGGATACAAGACCTCTCGGCGCCCGATACGCTCTTCGGACATCTTCCGGCAATGTTGCCGCTCATCGGTGGTTTCGCAGTGGGTCCGCTGCCGATTCTGATGGGAGCCACCATGCTGATCCAGCAAAAAATGACGCCAACGTCACTGGATCCGACCCAGAACAAGATGATGATGATGATGCCGATCATTTTTACCTTTCTCTTCCTGAATTTCGCATCCGGCCTTGTCCTCTACTGGCTCATAAACAATATCTTCAGCATCGCCCAGCAGTTATATGTAAACCGGAAAGTCGCCAAAGAGGCAGCAGCGGCTTAGGTTTCTCTTCAAGCCCCGCTTCGTTTTCTGCGTTATACTACAACATGTTTACCGACGACACGATAGCCGCAATCTCCACCCCCTTAGGTGAGGGCGGTATCGGCATCGTGCGGCTCAGCGGCAGGGATGCAATCCGGATAGCAGGCATGATCTTCCGTTCTCCGAAGCTTAGATCGCTTTCTCATCTGAAATCCTCAAGGATACTGTATGGCCATATCATCGATCCCTCTGAAGGCAAGATGGTAGATGAGGTGCTTGTCTCGGTGATGAGATCGCCGCACTCCTATACGAGAGAAGATGTTGTCGAAATAAATTGCCACGGCGGCATGAACCCCCTGAGGAAAACCATCGAGCTTGTCCTTCAGCAGGGAGCGCGGCTCGCAGATCCCGGCGAGTTTACAAAAAGGGCGTTTATCAATGGAAGGATAGATCTGAGTCAGGCAGAGGCCGTCCTTGATCTCATACGGTCAAAAACAGATGAAAGCAGCAGGATCGCCGTCGAGCAATTGCAGGGGGGCCTCTCCGAAAATATTACGGCGCTACGGGACCGGCTGACAGAAGTCTGCGCGCATGTGGAGGCAGAGATCGATTTCCCCGAGGACGAGATAGAACCGGCCTCAAAGCACTCGATACTGGAATCGATGAAAGGCATCGGCAGGGAACTGCAGGCGCTGCTGAAAACATATGAAGAGGCCCGTTTTTTCAGAGAAGGCCTTTCGACTGCAATTGTCGGGAAACCGAATGTCGGAAAGTCTTCCCTCCTGAATGCCCTTCTGAAAAAAGACAGGGCGATCGTAACAGAAATACCAGGCACCACAAGGGATGTCATAGAAGAATATCTGAATATCAAAGGTCTTCCTCTCAGGATTATGGATACAGCAGGGATAAGAGCGGTTGAAGATGTTGCCGAAAAAGAAGGGGTAAGAAGGAGCCTTCAGAGCATCGAAAATGCTGACCTTGTGCTCGCTATCTTTGACGCAAGCGAACCGCTCGCGGAAGAGGATTTCGATGTGATGCAAAAAGTTAACGGCAGGAATACGGTTTTTGTACTAAACAAAAGCGATCTCCCTTCAGCAGTGGACGAGACATTCTTTTCCCTCCTCCGTCCTTCAGCCTTCATCCTTTCTTAGGCGCATATCAGCAACAAGGGGAGACGGCCTGGAAGAACTGAAAGAAACAATCTTCAATACCTGTCTCAGGGACTGGAAGGAAGAACGGGAAGGTGTTGTGGTCACCAATCTCAGACATAAGACGGCAATCGAACATTCACTGCAGTCTCTCAACAGGGCTGTGAAGGCACTGACAGATGACCAGCCTGTCGAAATCATTGCGCTTGAACTTAGGGATTCCCTCGACAGGATCGGTGAGATCGTCGGGACCGTCACAACAGAAGATATCCTGAATAAGATATTCAGCGACTTTTGCATCGGCAAGTAGCGCATCGACATCATTGCAAATTACAAACCGTAACAGGTAAAATTTACTGCTTCACCCGTGTTGCAGAAAGAGTTGTTAGGGGTTGTTAGTTGTTCAACTTTTAACTCTGAACTTTTCAGCTAATCATGCCGGTGTGGTGGAATTGGCAGACGCGCCGGACTCAAAATCCGGTGGGGGCAACTCCGTGTGGGTTCAACTCCCACCACCGGCACCATACAAATCAAGGAATTACGCCGCAGCATATTTTAACTCTTTCGCGTCATTTTGGCCGATTGTATCCATTTTGTGACCATCTGGGATTTAATCGTCCCGAGCCACCAATACTATTTCCCTCTTTTGTGCAATTCGGGCACTGTACAGGGGCTGCTTCATTTTGCTATCATAATGCTATCAATGGTAATAAGGGAGACAGACTATGGCTCAATTGCTGGTAAGAGATATTGATCCCGAAACAATCAACCGCCTTAAGGCGCGGGCAAAAAAGTATAACCGTTCATTGCAGGGCGAGGCAAAGATGATTCTCGAAGAAGCTGCGCAAAAAATGACAATGGAAGAATTCAAGGCGCGCGCAAAAACAATAAGGGAAAGTTTTGGAGGCAGAAAATTTTCCGGTAGCGCAAAGCTTATCCGTGAGGATAGAGACCGTTGACCCGGTATGTTGTTGACGCAAGCGTAGCAATAAAATGGTATCTGCCGGAAGAATACAGCGATCATGCTGAACGACTGCTCGCCCCTTCTGTTGAACTTCTCTGTCCCGACCTTTTGTTTTCTGAAATAGGCAACACTTTATGGAAATACATTGCAAGATCAGAATGCCCTTACGATAAGGCTCTCAATATACTGAAGGAATTACAGTCGAACACTTTGCATGTATTCGGCGCGGCATCGTTTGCAACAGACGCCCTGGATATCGCCTGCCGTACGAAGAGGACTTTTTACGACAGCCTGTATGTTGCACTCGCAATAAAAGCTGCATGCCGGATGGTCACCGCGGACCTCAAACTCTTTAATGCACTAAAGGGTACTGCAATAAAAAAACATATGCTTTGGGTTGAAGATATTCCCTGAGTCTGTAATTGCATCTGCCTGACATTCAAATGCTGTCTCCGTTTCCGGCTTTTATGGCAGGCTTCGGACACCGATGCCTGAAAGCTGGTGGCAAGGGTTTTTCCCTTGATAAAGTAGATGATCCTGAAACTTTCTTTGGCATGAACCATTTGGTTTATAGTATCGTGCAATAAACCTTTATCTCAACAGGAAAAACCACTATGATATAGTGATCGGGGCACCATTGGACAAACTTACACGCCATAAAGTTATCGAATTGTCAAAGAGCACGGGGGACATATCGGGAGTCGATCTCTCCGGTATGAATCTGAGCGGCCTCGATGTAATCGCGGTGAATTTCAAAGGGACAAATCTGAAAGGCGCAAACCTCAGCAGCGCAAATTTCAGCATGTCTGATTTCGAGGGAGCAGATCTCTCCGGCTGCAATCTGAGCAGTTCCAATTTTACCGGGGCAAATTTCAGAAGTGCGCAGATCGAACAGTCGGACCTCACCTTTGCGTCCTTCGCCGGCGCGGATTTTTCCGGAGCGACTCTCAGAGGGGCCAACTTCACAAACTCAAAGATATCCTTTGCTGAGTTTGCAGGCGCCGACCTCTCAGAGGCGAATCTTCAGATGACGGAAGCCGTGCTCATTAAAGGGAACAGGGCCGTGTTCCGGAAGGTCAAGTTGTTCGGATCAAGCATGATAGGTGCCGACCTCTCGGGTGCTGATCTCCGGGGAGCAATGCTGCACGGGACAGATTTGAGCGGGGCAAACCTTTCGTCAGCAGACTGTAGAGACGCGAGTTTCATCGAGACCATCCTCTGGGCGACAAACCTCACCAATGCAGACCTGAGAGGCGCAACCATGAGCGGCGTTGACATGGTCAGAGTGAAGCTCGAAGGCGCGAAAATCGACGGCGCTGAATCAAAGGAACCTTGACAGCATTCTATTTCAAATTTCCCTTGACACTAAAACAAACGGGTCGTATAGTTAAAACATGTTTTTCAATCTGATGACAATTAAGAAGACAGTCCTTCGGGCAGCATGGCACAGGGGCGCCATAGCTGAAGGGGGATTCTATTAACTGTTAATCGGACAAGAAAGAAAACCTCAGAGGCCACGGACAGAGACTCCGTGGCCTTTTTGTTTTGGAGACGGTGGGCAGGGAAGGCCTCAGAAAAAATACGTCCAGAGACCCGAGATAACAGGTATTGGGAAATAAGGTGCCCTTACCAATAGTTCTCGAACAGGAGATATGAATAAAGTGAGCACTTTACATGATAAAAACAGGGGCAAATTAGTGATCGCCTTGCTCTCTGTTTACTTTATCTGGGGTTCAACGTATCTGGCAATTCGGATCGCATTGGAGGGATTTCCGCCTTTTATGATGGCCGGGGTGAGATTTCTCATTGCCGGAGGCGGACTCTATCTCTTCTTAAGGTCGAAAGGCGTTCCAAATCCGGACCGTTCCCAGTGGAAAAGCGCGTCATTGGTTGGGGGCCTGCTGTTGGCAGGCGGCAATGGCGGCGTTGTATTTGCAGAGCAATCGGTCGCATCCGGACTGGCTGCATTAGGAGTAGCCACGGTACCGCTCTGGATGGTGCTTTTCGCCGGCATCTGGAAAAGCCGGCCAGACCGTATCGAATGGAAAGAGGTGGCCGGGTTTGTTTGGACAACCTAAAGCAGTTTTTAAGTGATAAGCTACTCCGGTTCATGCCGCTACCTCTATCTGAGGTAGTGTACTCCAGTAAACCTCATCCGGCGTCCTGTCGTCAAGCCCTTGATGACGCCGCTTCTGATTATAAAACTCGAAATACGCTGCAAGTCCTCGCCTGGCCTCGGTAAGAGAACCGTAGGCCTTCAGATACACTTCTTCATACTTCACGCTTCTCCACAGTCTTTCTATGAAGACATTGTCTATCCAGCGTCCTCTGCTATCCATACTGATATTGATACCGTGTGTGTCGAGGATTTCTATAAAAGCGCCTGAGGTGAACTGACTGCCCTGATCGGTATTGAATATCTCCGGTATTCCATGCTTGCTGATTGCTTCTTCAAGCGCTTCTGTGCAGAACGAGGCATCCAGTGTGTTTGATAGCCGCCACGGCAGTACCCGACGGCTTGCCCAGTCCATGACCGCCATGAGATAGCAGAACCCTCTGGCCATCGGTAGATATGTAATGTCTGCCGCCCAGCAATGATTGGCTCTGTTGATCTCCACGCCACGCAGCAGATACGGATATACTTTATGATCCGGATGAGGAGCTGAGAGACGAGGCTTCTGGTATAAAGCCCTTATCCCCATCTTCTGCATGAGCGTAGTTACATGTCCGCGTCCTACTTCGTGGCCGAGGTCCCGAAGCTCGTTGCGCATCCTCCGACTGCCGTAGAATGGATACTTCAGGTGAATCTCGTCGATCAGACGCATAAGTTCCAGATCACGCTCGCTGACTGAGACTGCCTTGTAGGAGAGGCTTGACCGGGAGAGACCAAGAATCCTGCCCTGCTGGATCAATGGCAATGCATGCTCCGGCTCTATCATTTTCTTGCGCTCGGCTCGCCTATTCGCCCGAGCGCGACTGATAAAAAATCGTTCTCCATGGCAAGTTGTCCAATCTTGGCATGGAGTTCCTTGATACTCGGACCCTCTGTGTTCTTCTTATCCCTGGAAAACACTTCCTCTGCCCGTTCCAAAAGCTGCTTCTTCCACTCTGTGATCTGGTTCGGATGCACCTGGAAGCGTTCTGCTAACTCAACGAGGGTCTGTTCTCCTTTGATTGCTTCTAATGCCACTTTTGCTTTGAATGTTGCCCCGTGGTTCCTTCTCGGTCTTTTCATCTTAGCCGCTCCTTTTCGGTCTTTATAGGGTCAAAGAGCAAAAATCGGCTTCGCCATTTCCCCTATACGGGGTGATCAGAGTCCTACGCGATCTCTGATATCCCCTCCTGTTCCTATTTTAGAGCAGCATTATCACTTATAGCACTGTTCAGTTTTTCCCGGCCAGCTCTGATCGGACTGTTCTTGGGCTTTGCAGGCATCATCCTTCTAAACTTCGAGGGAGATATGAGGGCAAGCCCTGCTGGTGCGTCGGCCCTTGTTATCGCAGCCATATGCTGGGCCTTCGGCTCTGCATGGAGCCGCCATTTATCCCTACCGTCGGGATTGATGGCCAGTGCAGCCGAAATGATAGCAGGCGGCGTGTTGTTACTTGCAATTAGTTTTTTCACAGGAGAGAGGCTCGACAGATTCCCTGCCTGGCATGCAATAGGAGCGCTGTTTTATCTCATCGTATTCGGTTCGCTTATCGGCTTCAGCGCCTATACCTATCTCCTAAGTAAGGCAAGACCGGCGCTCGCGACCAGTTATGCGTATGTGAATCCTGTTATCGCAGTAGGATTGGGCGTGATGTTTGCAGGAGAACGAATTTCCGTTATAGGAATTACAGCGATGCTGATTATCATTACTGCCATAGGAATGGTGATACTCGGACAAAAACGTTTTTGATCCTGACCTTATTGATTCATATCCCTGAATGTTGCGGCAAGACGAATCAAAGCCTCCGTTACCGCTGCGACGCCAGACTCCTTGCACGACACTTCTGCCTCATTATAGTCTCCGCCATAACATGGGATACCCAGAAAGAATACATTCTGGAGCTTCTGAGTATACACATCGCTTTCGTCCTCATTTGCAACAGGATCCGGGCAGTCTTCGTAAAGATCGTATGACATTCCTTTGAGGGCCGTATTTACGAAATCCTGCATGGCCGGAGACGCGCACTTCTCTATCGTGAAATCCCCCTGGGTGTTGGCTCCCGTCACGTCTACTACCACTACCGTATCATTGGGAGAGAGGGTATCAAGCACCTCATAGGCCCCTTCCATGTCTGTTTCTTCGCCGTAAGTCAGCTCAACCCGCACATTTGGCAGGTCCAGCCTTCCGCTGAAATACGCGTTCATGACTGCGTACACACCGATGAAATTGTCCAGATGTCCATGAAAAACACCATCAGTCCGGCGCAAACGGTGCATTTGAAAACCTGTATCTGCATGACAGGATATGACAAAGGTCGGATTCATTCTATTTTTCGTCCTCCTTTTATATTATATGTTTTCTCATGACCTTATACCTCTGCCCCAGCGGGTTTCAGCCGCATTACAACCAACTGAAGGATAATCGCAAAACATAGCGTCGCATCGCTCAATGCGATTATAGGGGCTGTGATATAATTAACACTTCCAAACCAAATCTGCGTACTATCGGGAGGAATATAATGGGTCTCCGATTTGAGTTCCAGCCTTTGCGAGGGCTTTTCCTGTCTGGGATTCTGTGTCTAACGATATTGGTCACGATTTCCATGGTCGTTCTGCCATCAACGTCTTGCGCTCAGACAGACGGAAACAATCCAGCGGAAAATTCAGTAAACTTCTCCTTCTCCGCAAGCACTCTCTACCAGTTTAACACGCCTGTTGATGGTGGCGGAAAGTTGAATATTGCGCGCTACAACGCTGCCTTAGACATGTCGAGCAGGGTGAGCAGGGATCTTCGACTCGGTCTTAGCCTTGCCTATGAGTATGATGACTACGACTTCTCAGGCCTTACCAATTTCCCCGTTGCACGCCCCTGGTCAGAGGTCAATCGCTTCGGCATCAGTGTCCCGGTTCACTACACCTTCGCAGACAATTGGAGGCTCTTCGTGAGTCCCTCTGTCCAATGGGCTGGAGAATCGCGCGCCAAATGGGACGACGCACTGTCCTATGGTGCTGTGGGGGGCATTTCTTATAAAATCCGCACTAACGCCCTAATCGGCCTCGGCGCGGGTGTCTACTCGAACATTGAGGATACCACGGTGTTTCCCTATATCACCGTCAACTGGCAGATGACCGAAAACCTTCGCCTCATCAATCCTTCCCGCACAAGCCCTGCCGGCCCCGCGGGTCTCGAACTCGTCTACGCCATCGACAAGTACTGGGAAGCCGGCCTCGGCGCTGCATACCGATCCTATCGCTTCCGCCTTGAAGAGAATGGTCCGATCCCGAACAGCATTGGAGAGTATAAGACCGTTCCGGTCTTCGCCCGAATTTCCTACAAGTTCACACCCCGGATATGCATCGATGTGTATGGTGGTGCCACTTTTGTCAACAAGATATATATCGAGGACCAGGATGGCGATGAGCTTTTCAGTACGAAGACCGATATCACACCGCTTATCGGCCTAACCTTCGTGGCCAGATTTTAGCAGCTGACAAGAAGGAATCGAACTCAGAATTGTAACTTCAAGACAAGCTGATAAGGCTTTCTCCGCCTCCAATTAATGGGAGTATCTTTTCAACGCTAAAATATACTAAAAACTTTGGGCCCTTCTGTTTGTCCTCTTCCGGGGTCAAATTGCGTCTGGTCATTTTAGCTATTAAGGCTAAGTCAGTCGCTTCCTTTATCTTTTTCAAAAACAGCCTTACACCTGTGTGACCTGAGACATTCTCAATAAAAAGGAATGCCGCATAAGGATTTGACTGCAGGTTAAGATGGGTCAGACGCTCTCTCATGATAATAGCTAACGTTCCGTCATCAAAAATATGGGGGACAGAGTAGATTGCTGCATCTACTTTCCCTGATGAATCAGCCGTAGACAAAACTCCTGTACCATTTACGCTGTCAAAGTATTCTTTCAGTGTCATGTTTCTCCTATGGTTGGTCTGTTTTAATAAGCTTCGAGGTATCGTATTGCTTATCCTTTAAGCGAGAGAGAATCGCTTCATATAATTCTCCCTCCATCTTCCTGGTGCGGCTTAAAATCCAAAGGTATTCCCGGCTCGGATGTCCTATAACAGCGTATTCATAGTTTTTCCCCAGGTCGATTATCCAGTAGTCTCCTGCAAAAGGCCAGAAAAAAGATACCTTGAGTTTGGCATTTGTTTCTTTGTCAACTACCCATGCCTTACCTTTAGCAGCCCTTATCTTGCCGCTGAATGACTTGTCATGGCATTCGTTGAGAACAGAGATCTTCCCATCATCTCTCAGAGTATACGTTGCCTTGCTTCCCACACAACCCTCCTGGAAGCTGTGCGGATATCTCGCAATCTCGTACCATACCCCTGTGTAGCGGTTTACATCTACATAGGGAACAACCGGCAAGGGGGAAGATGTTTGTTTCGACATCTTAGCGCATCCTATCAGGCCCAGAAGTATTGAAGTTATGGTTAAAATACAAAATGCTTTTAACCCTGACCTAGAATTATATGGATTCATTTCTCGTCTTTGTTCCTTTGCCAATCTTTTATTTTAGGATTTCTCTTTGCCGTTTACGCGGTTTAAAGCAATCCGCCTGAACTTGCGTTACTGTAAGGCCCACTCTTTCACTGCAGTAGCTTCTTAAGAATATGCATCAGTACGCATCCTTACTTTTTTTATAAGCTTATTTTAACGAACTCCCTGCTCTCTGAATCCACAACCCTCCTCTACAAACATGGATTTGGGAGCGCCACACACAGGGCAAACCCAGTCATCTGGTATTTCCTCAAAAGGGGTCCCCGGTTTAATTCCAGAGTCAGGATCACCTTGTTCAGGATTATAGACATAGCCACAAGCTGTGCATACGTATTTTTTCATTTCATTCCCTCCTCCTTAGGTCTTATAGGCCTAAGGCCAGTCTGATTTCGTTCTCTTTAAAGCCAACGATAATTTTATCGCCAAGAATAATCGTAGGAAAGCTGCAATCCGGATTAAATTTTTTAACATCTTCAAGAATAGCTGTCCTTGCTTCACTTGAGAGCAAATCAACATCGATACATTCATACGTTACAGCGCATTCATTCAATAAATTTTTGGTGGCTTTACAGTGACCACAAGTACTCAAAGTGTATATCTTAATGGGCTTTTGCATGCTATGTCCTTTTTGTTTCTATAAAATATTAAATTACTCAAAGCGCTTTCATAAAAAGTATAAATGGGTTTGCGGAAAAGATGATGAAGGGCGTGGTTTAAAAGCACGCCCTTCCTTCATAACGTATCACCAATTAACAGGAACTTTTGCATTTGCAGGTCAATGAAATTCGCTTAGATACTTTTCTGATTTTCATGAAAATCCTCCTTCCATAGAAAAAACCGGACTTTTTATCTGCTTCTATTAATACTGATTAATAATTATATATAATTTATAACTTAATTGCCAAATAGCGCTTTATTGTTCTAATTGGCGAAGCTCTTTCTTTATGGCAATTCTGTTGTTATAAACTTTGCGAGGCCATATATAATGTTTCCAAGAGTATATTGCAGGCACGAAGAAAAATGAGGGAAAGAAAGTTAATTGAAGATGATGAAAGTACAAGATCTCCTACGCAATAGAAACTTCATTCTGATTTTGTCCTTGGCTACTGGGCTGATTTGGGGTAAAGGTGCTCAGTGGACTGAAAAAACAACCCTTCCTGCTCTTGCTATCGTGATGACTCTTTCTGTAATGGGAATTACAGGCGCTACATTTCGTTCCTTGAGAACATTCATAACTCCAGCCTTAACAGGCATTGTAATGAATTATGTAATCCTTGGAGGAATTATACTTATACTGAGCAAACTTTTTATTCATGATGAAGCTTTATGGAGTGGCTTTGTGATCCTTGCTGCTGTTCCGCCTGCTGTTGCAGTTATCCCTTTTACGTTTTTTCTGAAAGGAGATACTGACTTCTCTCTTATTGGGACCATCAGCGCATATCTGGGTGCTTTGCTTATTACTCCGCTCATGGTTCTTTTCTTTATTGGAACAAGTTTTGTTGACCCTCTAACCCTGATGATCATAACCGTTGAACTGATATTTGCTCCCCTTCTTTTTGCACGCATCCTTATCATGACGGGGATAGCCCGTTTGATCGAACCGATTAAGGGAGATATTACAAACTGGAGTTTCTTCCTGGTAAGTTATACGATAGTTGGCTTGAACCAACAAGTGTTCTTAACGCAAACGCTGTCTCTGTTGCCGGTTGCCATCATTTCTTTTGCAAGTACTTTTCTATTGGGAGGGATTATTGGGTTATTTTGTAAGATTGCTCGTCTTGACAAGAACAAAACCACAAGCATTGTGCTTCTTGGAACTTTGAAAAATTATGGCCTTGCCGGTGGGTTAGCGCTCTCCTTTTTTGATACGAAGACTGCATTGCCATCAACGGTCTCGGTTGTTTTTATGATTGTTTATATTATATGGCTTGAATTCAAGAAAAAATGGTCTGAATAATATTGCAATTAGACCTTTTATCGACTTGCTCGCCTTTTGCCTTGCCATTGAAATGCGACACAGATTCGGAAATCTTTAAGAACCAATGAAGTTCAACAATCCACCTTTCTATGTGAAATGTGGTGCTCCAACGCGACGCCCTGGCGCGTTGACTCCAGGAAGACATCTGCAGTTTATGAGTCTCAATAAGGTTGCGTTTCCTTTGCGCTGAAGGATTCATCTTTTTTCTCTGCAACACCTCATTCTGACCGCTAATAGTGATTCAGAATACCATATTCATGGGTCGAGACATGCTCAAAGATGAACAGGCGGGGGGGCATGTAAGTGAAAAGTACAAAAGCCACCATCATGCCCACAATCCCTAAAGTACCAAGCCATTGAAACGCCACGCTTAACTTGCCTGCAAAAAACAACCTATAACTAATGAACTGCCCGCAGCTAATAGCAAGAAAAAACGATAGAATATCTATAAAAAGATAATTTGCTCCCAAAAGAGCAGTGTAACTGTAAAAAATAACGGCAATAATGATCGGCATGCTCAATAAGCCAAGAGCCTTACCAATCCAGTAGTTGCGAGTACCTTTCCCCACAACACAATACTCTATCAATGCCCAAGCAATGCCCGGCCAGAAAGCCAGTTTGAAGTGTTCCCAAGTGCTTTCATTGATGGCGACTAACCACGCAATGGGTTTCCAATAACCAGACCACTCAAACACAAAGTGCAGGGCGGCCCCGGCAAAAAAGATTACAACAACGCCAAGCAATTCCCAATTCCGAACCATTTTCCCCGAGGGCATATTATTGAATGTGAACAGTGCTCTTGCCTTAGTCATACTATCTATACTGCATTAGGATTATTAGCCCTATCCGACTTTTCTTGGTTTTGTGAAGAATATAGAACAGAGGTTGTACATTGCTTAAATGAAATAATAATGATGTCCGCGCAGCAAAACTATCAATTTTTGCCGATAAAATTCAACCAGTTCATATCTGCTTTTTTGATATTACCGGGGATGTCTCTGCTCCATTTTTCATAAGATGCCTGGCTGCATTGTAGATAAAGCTTCCCATTGACTATCGTCCAAATTTCAGGGTCGGTCTGGGCTTTCCGATCTTCTGTCATGGCCCAAGCACAATACCCCTCATATTGGGGGGCGTATTGCTCAGGATGAGCGGCAAATAAATCCCTGTTTTCCTTCGATGAGAAATACCAGGTCATCTCATGCCACTTGAATGTGAATGATTCATTGCCTTTGAGTGCTTTGCCTGTCTTGAAATATTCGACGGTATCATAGCCCTTTATGGCCATATCACTATCCAACAAGTTTCCCATAGCTCTCTCCTCCAATCCGGTAAAAAGTAATAATAGAAATAAAAAATGGCTTACAATCTTGTCCGCTGATTTCAGCGATTTCATGTCTGTTCAACCATCATGCTGTTCATAATTATACGAGGTTCCTAACAAGGAAACTTCAGATGAAGGAGCGAGCCCACTAATACTTAGCGCAGAACAACAATATACCAAACGAACAAAAAGAGACTACCCCACCATCCTATAACTGAAATAACAAAACTCACAGCTATCTTAATTTGCAGACTTGAAGGTAGTAATTCACGTTCTTTTCCTTCTTTCTCTCTTTTTAATAGTTGAGGACTTACCCAAAAGGAAAGAAAACAGCCGTTCAATATAAGTACAATCGCAACAAGGGAATGAATGAGAGCGGTTCCTGAAAACCCTGTATGTCTATAGGTAATAAAACCTCCGATGATTGCTAAAAATATTCCTATCCAAATAAGTGGTTTTGTAATCTTATGCGTCCGTATTGTTGCTTCTGTCCAATAGGAGGATGTTCTTCCCAAAAAACCATGAAGATCAATAACGGTTACTGCTCCTAACCCAATAATGAATCCTGCAATGAAAAGAAAAATCCCGATTATATCATTCCAGGAAAAAGCCTTATTGCCCCAGATACCTAAATAGGTAAATAACTGTTCCATTTCTTGATGAAATTATATCATGAAACGATAGCAAGAAATTATGTGACTTTTACGGAAAACGAAGCTGATGATAGTCTTTAATTCCCCATGAATTGCTCACTTTTCAAGAGTGATGGTCCGGGCATAGGTATCGTTGCCAAGGGTTTTGTATATAATCGCTATTTTATCGCCCGATTTTATATCATTCACAGTTTTCAACGTATTGCCTTCGACAATATTCGTGTCATTGTCGAATACAAACGTTTTTTCTGATTCTGTGTTATTGATATTCACCTTCATGGTCACCGTATTTTTCATTAAATCAACGGAAGTTACCTGACCGGTTACTGTTCCTGCATCCTGTCCCATGCATCCGCCAGCGCAAAAAGCTGGTGATGCTAATGAAAGCATAAGAACGAATGCAAGACTAATACAGAGTACGTTTTTCATAGTCGTTAGCCTCCTCACTTTTTTGATAGTATAGTATACTAAAAATAGTATTTGCTATATAAATAGGGCCGCAACAATATCTGACAGGATTATGAAATGCTGCATTCTCTGTTCGATTCATGACTTTCTGGTAGCATTAAATGCAGGGTAACCATACTAAAAAGGTTTATTGGCTTGTATTTATTTTTGCAGGCTCTGCCATCCTTCTACTTAATTGAAATGAGAACAAACAACAATAGGGTCTGTGCTTCCTTCCATAATCATCATCTTATCTCGCGATAGGATTCCGAGGACTTATGGCTGGAACAGAGATTTTGAATCGTTCCTATTGATTAGCACCTTCTGAAAGAAACTAAATACTTCTGCGGAACATGAAAAATCAATGCACCCTTAGCTGATGACACACCGAAGTAGATATCGACACCAGGGCCACTTAACCTGGTGTCGATTTTGTGGTTATTATTTAGAATTAAGAGGTTGAGAAATACCCATCATTAGAATCGGGCACGATCAGTCACAATTAGTCACCACAAGACTGAAAAAAAGTACTTGAAAAAAAGGGAAATGGTACCCCCTGCAGGAATTGAACCTGCGACACCAGGTTTAGGAAGAAGTTCCATGGGATTCCATAAGTGCTTGAAAATACCGTATAAATCCTTGCCCGGCAAGCATCTGCAGCCACTTTTGTCTTGTATATAGTTGTATATATTTTGAAATTTATAGATATGTTTTGTCACGTTTTAGTCACGGTAAAGTTCTTAAAGATTAGAATGGAATCTTTAAATATTGTGAAGCAGATTCCTCATTCATATTTATTCCCCTGGCGTAGCAAGCTGATTTTCTTGAACTGAATATCCAATTGCTTTATAACCCTTAAGTCTCTTCTGAAACATGCGCGTAAACATTGGGACATTTACATCAACATAGTCGTAAATTCTCGCGATTTTTTTGTTATCGTGGAGACGATGAAGACGGCCGGCGTATTGCTGAAGTGTGCCACGCCATGAAATCGGCATGGTCAAAAAGAGAGTGTCCAAACGAGCATCATCAAATCCCTCGCCTATATATCTGCCTGTAGCAATCAATACCCTCTCATCTCCATCGGAAATAGAAGCAATCTGTTCAGCCAGGGCTTTTCGTTCCTTCTTTCCTGTCCCACCTTTAAGCACTATAACATTCCTGGCAAACCCTTTGAGCCTTTCGGCAAACTCATCCACATGCTCTGTTCGTTCGGTAAGAAGAAGCGGAGAGCAACCCTCTTCAAGGGCATTGAGAAGATCGTCAAATATGAGATCATTTCTTTGTTTGTCTTTCATCATAGCCGCGTAAGCCGGCTGAATGCCATCTTCGACGCCTAATGGTATGCTGAAATTGGTATGCCGTGGTATTACCACATGCTCAAATGGCCTTTCATGTGCCTGTCTTCTGGCATCCACCCGGAAACGGATCGGGCCGCATTGCATTATGATAATTGGATGATGGCCGTCTTTCCTGACAGGGGTTGCCGTAAGCCCAACAATATATTTCGCCTTCACCTGTTTCAGTACCTGCTCGAAACTGAAAGCCGAAACATGGTGGCATTCATCGACAATGACCTGTCCGTATTCTGCAACAATGTCTTTAACAACCCCCTTATGATTCAGGCTTTGAATCATGCCCACATCTATAATGCCGGTTTTATCGCCGCGTCCACCTCCTATCCTGCCGATAGAGTCTGTATCTAAAAATAACTTCAGCCGCTCATGCCACTGGTCCATAAGAAGCCTTCTATGCACCAGAACAAGTGTGTTTACCTTGCGCTCTGCAATAAGATATGCTGCCAAAGTTGTTTTCCCAAATGCGGTGGGTGCGCTCAAAACCCCTATATCGTGCTTCAAAATCTCAGAGACAGCTTCTTTTTGTATGGTGCGAAGCTCGCCGTTAAAATTAGTCACAATCGGAACTCCTGAATACCGTTCATTTCTGATATCGGCTTTTATGCCATGGACTCTCAGAAGCTCAAGCGCCTCATCCAAAGAGCCGCGGGGAAGCCCTATATGTTTTCCAAAATCTTCGACGCACGATATTATCCTCGGCTTGCCGTAAGTTGACAGCCGCATGGCCTGCGTCTTATAAAACTCAGGATTCTGAAAGGCAGCCAGGCGAATAAGTCTATTGACCATCCCTGCAGGCAGGTCTCTTTTATCAATGTAGATCATGTTTCCGACAACAACTTCAACCTTCTCAGGGAACGGCCCCTCAATTGTCTTTTTCATCTTTCTGCCTGACGGTGGAAGCGTCCATGGGTCCTCATCTCCCTCTTCTGTAAGGCTCACCCTTACGCCAATAATTTTTCCTTTTCGCTGGGCTTCATGAACGATTGCTTCAACCTCTGCTCTATGCATCTTCCTGACACCTGAAAGAAAAGACCATTGATCGGAGTAAGGACTGAAGTCCCTGTCGAGAAAAATAGAGTTATTTTTGTCTCGCGGGCCGCGTTGAAGGGGCAGTGCGATAAGGCTGCCAAAGCCTCCTTTTGGCATGGTATCCTGACTTGGAAAGAACCTATCGTAGGAATCAAGTCCCAAGTGAGGATATCTTTCCATAGTATACGTAAGAATGGCCGAGCCTAGTTTCCGGGCCAGCACTGCCTCGATAGAGGAATCAAAAAAAATCCAGATGTGGCCCCCATCGCCTGAGCGGGAACGTTCGAGCACAGCCGGAACGTTAAGCACCTCACAGGTCTTAAAAAATGCATCGACATCTTCTTTCCATGTGGCCTTGTCGAAGTCCACGGCTAAAAACCAACAGGTCTCATCCGGAAGGAGTGGGTAAACACCAATAGTACGCTTGCCGATAAGGTGCTGCTGGATTAGATTATCTGTCACAGAAAGAAGTTCGCGGTTTTCACATTCTGAGCACTTGATCCGCGGTTTGACACAGAGAGGTCGTTTCCATTCGTTCGCACATGCAGGAGAATAACCGGTTTTTCCTGTTCTCGCTTCCCACCTTATAGGATAAACGTCTTCTCGCCCACGGAAAATACTGCGAAATAGAATAACCTTGTCTTCCTGGGATAAGCCTTTCACCAGAGGGGCATCGGGTTTTTCTTCCTGTACACCAAGAAGAGATTTGAGGTTGTTGTTTTCTTCCCTCAGGCGAGCGCATTCTTCAAGAGCCGCCTTTAATTGTTCTGCGATTTCCTCAGATGCCATGGTTCCTAATTTATTAACGCATTATCTCTACCAGAGGGTGTATCTTAAGTTTCATTCTTTTTATAAGCTTCGAGCATTTATAAATACCTTTTCAAAAATTGTGTGATATGTACGTACGTGATACCTTTTTCGCCACCTTCGATCATCTTGTCCATGGAGACTACGAATTTCGGATAATTATCACGAATCTGAAGCAGATTTCCAAATTCTCTCGCATGTGCCTTTTCGTCGGGAATAAGGTATGCTACCTGCACATAGAGCCTCTCCCCTCGTTTTTCGCAGACAAAATCGATCTCCTTTGAGCCCAACTGTCCGACTGTGACGGTATAACTCGATGCACGCAGGTGCATATATACAATATTCTCAAGCATTTTATTGATATCAGACGGCTTGTAGCCGACAATAGCATTTCTCAACCCGCTATCCTCGAAATAATATTTATCGTTAATCTCAAAAATGCGTTTGCCACCTATCTCGGAACGGCGTACTTTGAAGATAAGAAAGGCATTGGACAAAAAGGAAAGATAGTTGAGGACGATGTTGGGTGAAATGTTGGTCTTCTGCGACTTCAGAAAATCGCTGATCTTTTTTGCGGAAACCAGACTTCCCGTGTTGTCCGCAATATACTCGACAAGCCTCTCAAGAAATGCAATGCTCCTGATGTTGTACCGCGCGACCACATCTTTAAAGAGTATTGTATTGTTGATGCTTCTCAGATAGTCGTAGACAACCATATCATTCAGATCGAGATTGACCAGATAGGGAAGCCCGCCATATTTTATATATTTCAAAAAAGAGTCTTCGTTATTATCAAGATTATGGAATACGAGAAACTCAGGATAGGACAGGCTGTACACATCTATTTCCACGTATCTTCCGGACAGATTCGTGGCAAGCTCGCCGGAAAGGAGATCGGCATTGCTTCCGCTGCAGTAAATATCAAATCTACCGCTTGCCTGAAGATCCCTCAGCGCTTTTTCAAACTGAGATATGTCCTGGATTTCGTCAATCAAGAGAGCGGTTCTCTTTTGTTTCCCTGCTCTCTTTTTTATATAACTGAGCAGGTCGTGATAATCCCTGATCGGCTCGAATTCATGCAACTCCTTGTTGATATAGAGAATTGCATCCCTTTTCCTTCCCTGCCTGATCAGCTCATCCATTATCTGAAACAATAGATAACTCTTCCCGACTCTTCGCTGCCCGACAAGGACTTTGATGATGTCCTTATTCATGAAAGGCAGTATCCGGTCGAGATAGAATGAACGTTTAATATACTTTTTAATCATGATTAAAATATTTCTATATTAATAGACATGTTTTAAGTATACATAAAACAGCAACGAGATGGAAGAAGGAAAAAATAGCTTCCTTATCGCTTTTTTGATAGGGAAATCGTCATTTCGCAATTTGTCTTGCCTCTTATAGGAATCGGAATCCACGACACCAAAGAAGATATCAAGAGATGCCCATCATTGCCCAGAATTTCTGAGGCATGGCGTAGACGTTCTGGAAAAATTACTACAAATTCACTACAGTTAATAATCCGGATCACAATGAAGTAAAAGCAGGAGTTGTGTAACGTGTCGAAGTTTAAGGGAAAAATATGGTACCCCCTGCAGGAATTGAACCTGCGACACCAGGTTTAGGAAGTATTTAGCAGAGCAATTTTCACAAAGTGGCTACTGGCAACGGTTTCAGCATAACTTATTGAAGTAGCGATAAAAAATAGATTTCTATATATTCCGCATATTCCGTCAAATCTGCATAAAACGCATAAAACTACGACAATTCTACGACAGTGAATGTAATGCACGGCGCCCTGCTTCGGCCCCCGGACCACCACTTCATCCTTCGACAAACGCGAACCATTCCGGTTCATGCGGACGTTGACGTCCGGCGGCCCTGGACCTCGTTCGGCCGATGCCGGCCTTCGCGAGCGCGCGCGCCGCCACCTCGGGCCCGACCGACTCCTGGCGCTCGACCGTCGCCGGGTCGACCTCGGGCGCCTCCTCCTCGAAGGTGGCCTGGCGCACGATCCCGTCACGCGACCAGCCGCCGATCTCGGCGCGGATCACGAGGTCAGGCATCGCCCCACCTGGGGTCGGGCGTCGCGCCGAGGTCCGCCGGCGCGTCGTCGAACGGGTGACCCGCGAGTGCCCGCGCGTCCAGCACCTCCCGGAGGCGTGCCCGCGTCGCCGTGTCGATCCCGCTGCCGACCCGCCCGGCATACCGCAACCGCCCGTGCTCCATCACCCCGACAAGCAGCGCGCCCAGGTCGCGGTGGCTGCCCTTGCCGGGGACGTCGCTCCCCACCACCAGCTCCTGCGTGGGGCGCACCTTCAGCTTCAGCCACGCCGTCGAGCGACGGCCGGCTTCGTACCGGCTGCGCCGGTGCTTGGCCATCGCGCCCTCCAGGCCCTGCGCGGCCGCGGCGGCGTAGAACGCCACACCGTCGCGGGCGACGTGCCCGCCGTACTGCACGCGCGGGTGCTCGCGCAGGACGAGGCGGAGGATCTCCTTGCGCTCCTCGAGCGGCACGTCCAGGTACGAGCGACCGGCGCACCACGGCAGGTCGAAGGCCATGAAGACGAGTGGCGCGGCTAGGCCGGCCTCGCGTGCCGATGGGCTCGCCGGCAGGTCCGACCGGGAGAAGCCCCCGCCCAGGCGCGCCTGGAGCAGCCCGAAGTCCGGCCGCCCGTCCTCGCCGAGGGCGACGACCTCTCCGTCGACGATCGCGTCGGGCGCCGCGAGCCAGGCGGGCGGCCCCAGCAGCTCCGGGAAGTAGCGGCCGGCGTCGTTGCGGTTGCGCGTCCGGAGGCTCACCCTCCCGTCGGCGACGATCGCCTGCACCCGGTAGCCGTCCCACTTGGGCTCGAAGAGCCAGTCCTCGTCGTCGAACGGCGCGGTTCCGGGCGTCGCCAGCATCGGCTCGACGAAGGCGGGCCGGGTGAGCGCCCGCGCGCCCCGGGGGATCCAGGGTCGGCAGGGGCGCCGGCGGCTGGTGATCGGCCCGTGGCTCCTCGCCGGCAGCCACCTCGTCGTTGGTCCGGCCGGTCTTGACCGATGCTGGGTGATCCTCGGGATCCCAGCCCGGGATCGCGTCCGCGCCGGCCTTCGCGATCAGGAGCCAGGACTCGCCTTCGTCCTCGCGCCCAGGGCCCGCCGCCGCTCGCGCGTCCGCCGCGCCCCCCGGCCCCGCGCCCCCCGGCCTCGCGCCCCCCGGCCTCGCGCCCGCCCGTGCGCACCAGCGTGAACCGCCCGGCCAGCTTCTCGCCGCGCAGCCGGAGCTTGAGCTCGCCGGCGCGGACGGCAGCCCCCGGGTCCCATGTCAGCTCCGGCTCGAAGGTGCCCCAGTCCCAGCAGATCGAGTCGCCGCCGCCGTACTCGCCCTTGGGGATCACGCCCTCGAAGTCGAGGTACTCGACCGGGTGATCCTCGGTCCGAGCGGCGAAGCGGCGCTGCTCCGGGTCGCGGGTCGGGCCCTTCGGCAGGGCCCACGAGGCGAGCACGCCGTCGATCTCGAGGCGGAGGTCGTAGTGGAGGCGGCCGGCGCGGTGGCGATGGACGACGAAGCGGCCGCATCCGCCCGGCGCCGCGCCGGGGCGACCGTCCGCCGCGCCGGGGCGACCGTCCGCCGCGCCGGGGCGGGGCTCGGGCGTCTTCGCGAAGTCGCGCTTGGCGCGGTAGCGATCGAGCGGCATCCCCCGTGACCTCGCTTCTCGTCCGTTCGTCTGCGCTTACAGCGGCAGACGGCGAAAGACGGCGAGGAGCGGCGGCAGCTCGCGTGGCGCCGCGACCACCGGCACGCGGTACCAGGCATCGCCGGCCGCGCCGGCGCGGAGGTGCGCGTCCAGCCGTCGTGCGGAGAGGGCGCGAAACCCGAGGGCGCCGAGCGCCTCCGCGACGGTGGTCCCGTCCCCGACGAACCCCCGCCCGGCCAGGCACCACGGGGACGGCGCCAGCAGGGCTGCCAGCTCGCCGCGCCGTTCCCCGAACGGTCGCCCGGCAAGGCTCGCGCCGTCCAGGTACAGCAGATCCGCCGCGACGAGCGCCGCCGTGCCGCCCTCGCCCCCACGCAGCCGGCGCTCCAGGAGCGTGCGGCTGGGTCGACCACGCGCATCGAGCACCATCAGGGTCGAGTCCAGGACGACGCCATCGTTCCGCACGAGGTCGGCGACGCCGGGCCAGCTCCGGGAAGAAGGGTGTCGGGTCGGTAAGTGCCTCTGCACGAAGGCGGACGATGCCGGCCTCGACCAGGACGAAGGCGCGGATGCCGGGCCACCAGGGCTCGAAGAAGTACCGGGGGTCGTCGAAGGGTCCCTCCCCGTCGCTCGGGCGCATCGGGGTGATCCGACCGGGCAGTCTCGACGGGGCGGGCGCGAACTTGAGGGGGAGCGGCTCAGCGGGCAGCGCGCCGGGCGGGGCACGGGTCATGGGCGGATTGTCGAGGCGGTGGCAGGGGACGATGCACGGAGCGCACCGCGCCCGGGCGTGTCCCGGGCTCAGGCCGTCTTGCGGCGGGCGACCTTGCGCGCCGGCGTGTCGCGCTCCTCCACCTCGTCGATCGGGACGACGGTCTTCTTCGGTCGGCGAGCCTTGGAGCCGCCGGTCGCGCCCGCCTCGTCGCGAGCCCCGTCCCGTCGGCGTCCGCCTCGGCTTCCGCCTCGGCCTCGGCCTCTGCGGCTGCCTCGACCTCGCGGTTCGACTTCGTCGTCCGGGCCGCGTTCACGCTGGCTTCGAGCATCGCCATGAGGTCGACCAGCTGGCCACCGGCGACAGGCGCCTCGGGCTCGACGATCTCGCGCCCGTCGACCTTGGCGTCGATGACCTGCTCCAGCGCGGCGCGGTACTCGTCGCGGTACTCGGCCGGGTCGAACGCGCCGGTCATCGCCGCGATCAGCTGGGCCGCCATGGCCCGCTCGGCGGGCTTGACCTCGATGTCGTCGCCCGGGAGGTCGAGCTCGTCGGTTGCCCGGATCTCGTCGGGCCAGTGGAGCGTCTCGAGGACCATCGCGCTGCCGTGCGGAATCAGCGCGGCCAGGACCTCGCGGTCCTTGATCACGACCTTGCACACTGCGGCCAGGTCCTGCTCTGCAAGCACCTCGCGCAGGAGGGCATAGGCCTTCTTGCCGAGAGCTCGAGGAGCGACCGTCCGCCTGCTTCACGAAGCGCGTCGGCTCGTCCTCGGCCGGCGTTGCCGGGACGAACTTCTCGATCTCG
>CAVRAA010000014.1:0-16105 GCA_963718855.1 uncultured Nitrospiraceae bacterium
ATCCACGAGGAGAGAATAAACCGGATTTTCAATGAGAATTTTATGGGCATAGTACCTTTTGCTGCCCGAAAACTGCTGCACTTCCACGGGATGACAGGTCTTGCAGTCATTAGGTGAGACGACTACATTGATCCTCTGCCCCATATGTTCAAAATTATCGCTGTGATTTCCAGCATTCAGCGAATGACATTCATAGCAGCCGACAACGTGCCCCTGTAATTCCGCTGGAATATTTTCAGCAGATACCCGTTTTTCCAAAAATGGTTTTTTTGTGGCCTCCGCAGGAGCAACCCTCGAATGTCTGCTCGTGCGCCAGTCTGCTACGATTCCGGGGGTGACCCGTTCGTGGCATGCGAGGCACGTTTTTGTGGCCTGACTGATCAGGACGTTGTCGCCGGTATCCTGTTTCTGCTCAGGCCTGCTTTCAGAAGCAAAGAGCGTGCTGTGAGAAAAGATAAACAGGATAAGGCATAATAACGTTATATATTTTTGCCATCTCATAGGCAAACCCCCTCAACAATTCATTCCTGAATAATTTAATGATTAATGCAATTTCTCCGTAATCTGTCACTCCCGCATGTCGGGAGTCCTTCTGAAGAAAGATTCCGGACAAGCCGGAATGACAAAAAAACATGGGCTCAGGAATACTTTAACAATAAAGCTTTAGTCGACCTTCTTAAACATCTTTTTCAAGGCCCCGCAGATCGGGCATTTGTCGGGCGGTTCTCCTTCGACCGTATTTCCGCAGACCTCACAGACATAATAATCGACCTCTCCATTTTTGCCAAGTGTTTCGAGGGCCTTTTTGTAAAGGGCTGCATGAATCTTTTCGACTTCATTGGCGAGATCGAAACTTCTCCGGGCGCCTTTTTTCCCCTCTTGTTCTGCATCCAGAATCATCTGGGGATACATTTTCTGAAACTCATACGTTTCGCCTCCGATCGCCGCCTCAAGGTTTTCCTTTGTGGATTTGATCGCGCCGAGTTCCTTCAAGTGGTTCAGCGCATGGACTGTTTCTGCCTCGGCAGCAGCCCTGAAGAGTTTTGCGACCTGCTTGTAGCCTTCGGCATCCGCTTTTTTTGCAAAGGCGAGATACTTTCTGTTTGCCTGTGATTCGCCTGCAAAGGCGTCCTGAAGATCCTGTTCTGTTTTTGCCATAATTTCCTCCAGTTAACGTTTTATTAGGGGGGTCCTTTACGCGATATACTTCTTCAACTCTCTCTCGTCTATCTCCAGCTCTTTTTCGAGCAGTTTGGCTGTTGCTCCTGTTTGCCTGATTACCTCTTTTATATATTCCTCGTACGGCATACTTTCCTCCCAACATCGCGAAAAATGGTCTTTCAGTATTGCAGCGAGACCTTCAGAGGGAATTCTGTACCCCTTTCTCGTCGCAGCTTTCTCGCCGATGCTTTCGGGGATACCGATCACGGCCACCTTGTCGTCGACGACAATATACCGGATGTTATTTGCAACGGCACAGATGCTGTAGCGTACCTCGGCGCCGGCTTTGGTGTAGTGATATCCGACATGAAGCCTGTCGTGGAACTTCGGTATGAGATACCTCACCCTCACCCCGCTTTTGGTCACCCTCTCAATATTATTCGCTATATCTTTAATTCTTTTCTTATCATCCTCAGCTGGCAGTCTTCCGGTAATAATACCGGCCACTTCATCTTTTGCATCCATCATCGTATCGGTGACATTCTGAAAGTATTCCTGCCGGGTGAGCATCCGCGTAACTTTCCCGACCTCCAATAACATATTTCTCCGTCCTCTGCCTTCCTTAATGCTGTATAAAAGGAGGATGATCGTAGCAGCAAGCAGTACCGATTCGAGGATAAGAAGAACTGTCTCAACAGTCATCGCGGCCCCACTGTTTCAACCTTTTATTCGAACTTTGCATGGTATGCCTTTACTTTGCCGGCAAACTCCCTTCCGAACTCGTAGCAACGTTGCTCCTCATCAGCCGTCGGTTTATAGATGACCTGTACTCCCGGTTCCACGATCTCAATCCCCATTTTCTTTAATTCTTCGTAGATATCCTTGACAGCCCCGCCGCCCCATCCATAGCTGCCGAAGGCGCCGGCAATGCGGTTTTTTGGCCTGAGGCCCTTCAGATATGATAAAAATGCTGCAATAGTGGGGAACATTGAATTATTCAATGTGGGAGAGCCGATGAGACACCCCCGTGCCTGCCAGAATTCTTTGACTGCAGCGCTGATCGGGGTTGCCCTGAGTTTTATGATCTGTACATCGACCCCTTCATCCCTAATGCCCTGCATGATGGGGACGGTCATCTGCTCCGTGCTTTTCCACATCGTATCATAGATAATGACGACCCTGAGATCGGCTTTGCCGTTCGCCATATCGAGGTACATATTGATGACCTTCGCAGGGTCTTTCCTCCAAATGATTCCGTGATCGGGTGCTATCATGTCGATTTCAAGCCCCAGTTTCTGGACCTCGGCTATTTTTGTCTTGATAAGCGTGCCGAATGGCATCAGGATATTCGCATAGTAGTCTTCCACCGCGTTCTCAAGTACGGCCATGGAAAAACAGGTGAGAAATTCGTCGTCAAAACGGGCAGCCGACGCATAATGCTGCCCGAAGGCATCCTGGCTGATGAGGAGTTTGTCTTCCTTTACATACGTCATCATCGAATCAGGCCAGTGGAGCATTGGAGTCTCTATAAAAAGCAGATTCCTTTTGCCGATATTCAGGGTATCACCTGTTTTTACAGTTTTAATGTCCCACCTGGAAAGATCGTAGAATTTATCGAGACCCTTCTTCCCTCTCTCAGTGATGTAGATTGTGGCATTCGGTGCGAGATGCATGATTTCCGCAATGCTCGTTGAATGGTCGTTCTCGATATGATTAATAATTATGTTCCGGATTTTTGCGGGGTCCACCAGGCTCTTGATATTCTCAACGGTGATATGGGAAAAATCGTGTTTTACCGTATCGAACAGCGTTACCATATCGTCGAGAATAAGGTAGTTGTTATATGTTGTCCCGTTCGGAACGACATACCCATGAAAATCCCTGATGGCCCAGTCGATGGCGCCTACCCAATAAATGTCAGGTTTTATTTCAACAGCTTTCATTGAGCCTCCCTGTTTTTAGAGAAGAATTTTTTGCTACCAAAAGTATACCCCTTTTTGCCCGCCTTGATAAGGGGGTAAAAAGGGGTATGATTATTTGCACGTAAATCCTTCTCCTACAGCTGCCATCGGCTGTCCGCAGCAGACAAGCTCACCCTTTCCTTCATGAGTTACCACTACTTCATTCCCGCAGATATTGCATTTATACTTCTGTCCCTTTTTCGTTGCCATCATGACTCTCCTTTCTTTTGAATTCAGTAGTAATTATTATTTAGTAAATATTATTATATTAGAAATATTCTTGTCAAATAGGGTTATTGACGCCACACCTGGGGTCAGCTGCATCGATGGTGCCATAGAAGAAGTAACTGTGGGCAGGACATCCGCCGCTGCAGTTGGCAGAATGGCTGCAGTCATCTCTCCTGCATGCATTTTTATAAGGTGTACGAAATGGCTTCAGAATGGGATTGTTCCAGATTTTTTCGATGCTATCAAGAAATATATTTCCAAGCCGGAATTCTTTAAAGCCTGCAAAGAGATTGCACGGGAAAACAGAACCGTCCGGCATCACCGCTATTTTTTCGATGCCTGCGTCGCATCTGCCGGGTGCTTCCCTCCCATATTTATAGAACCCGGACGCTGCTACAAACCCGATATGAAATGGCTTAATATCATTCTGAACGGCGGTATAAAAACGCATGAATTCCGGATACGAAAGAACCGATGAGAGATCAGTCCTGCCGATACTATCTTCATACAGAAGGTAATAGCGTTTTATTCCAAGGTCCCTGAGGTACTTCACCAAAGGGCGGATTTCATTCGTGTTGGCGCGCGTCAAGGTGCTCTTCACAAGAGGGTCTTTCCCTTTTTCCATCATTTTCTGAATCCCTGTGATGGCAGTTGAGAAGTTATCGGCAGCCGTGAGGCACTGATGTGCTTCGGGAAGCCCGTGGATGGAGAATCCGATGTTGAGCAATCCTGTGCTGTTTCTTGACAGTTGGTCAACGACATGAGGAAGGCTTCCGTTCGTACTTATGTTCACCATAGTTCCCGAATCTGTGACATGATTCACAAAATCTGACATCCATGGCACAAGCATAGGCTCCCCGCCAAGGATGTCTATTTCGGAACATCCGTGTTCTCCCAGCATCGAGGAGAGCATGTATGCGTCTTTTTCATGCATGTCTCTATACGGAGTTGTTATGTTTTGATTAAAACAGAACCCGCACCTCTGATTGCAGCGTAACGTCGGATACAATTGTATAAACGAGGGAAATTTCATAGTGTTGTATTCCTTTTAACCCAATTATAGCTGTCTTGACAATATTTCAAAACATGCAATACTTAACAATAAGAGGACGTGGGGATTTGACCGGTTTTCGGGAAGGAGAATGGGATTGATTTGATGCCGGCGATTGATTATCTTTCTTAAAAATATTAAACTGATGAAAAGAATACTGATGTATGGAGGATTACATGAACGCTATTGAAGTGGCGATAAAAATGGAAAAAGATGCAATCGATTTTTACACGGAGGCGGCCGGAAAAACGAAGCATCCTGTTGGGAAAAAGATGTTTTTGAGTATCACAGAAGATGAAAAGAGACATCTCAAGATGCTGTCGGCAATCTTCAGAGACATCGGCATTACTCCCGAAAATGTGAGCCCGATGGGGAACATACAGACAATTTTTAAGACGATGAAAGACGCCATGATGCAACAGGTTGCGGCAACAAAGGATGAAATCGACGCATTCCGGATAGCGATGCAGATGGAAAAAGAGGGGGTGGAGTTTTACAAGAAGGCGGAAGCAGAGGCACCGACGGAAAAAGAGAGGGCCCTCTTCATGAGGCTCGTCAAGGAAGAGCAGCAGCATTACGATGTCTTTGCCAATACGTATTCTTTTATGTCCGATACCGGCAACTGGTTTATGTGGGACGAGCATAGCATCGTCGAGGGCTGAACCCACGGGGATTAACGGCAACGGGCTTAGGGCAAGGGAACAGAGCAATGTAGCCGCAGGCTTTCCGCCCCGGCGGATTGCTGAGGTGATAGCCTGCGTATATAGGCGTAAACGCAACGCCATCATCTGACGTGATCTGAAAAAGGAGGATATATGGGTTATACAAAGGTTGCCTTGCAGGACAAGATACTTGAAATGTATCCCGAGATTTCAAAAAACGGCATTATTGTAACTCTCGAGTTTGATGAAGCAAAGAACGCCTATGTCGTCAAGTTCAGGAGAGACAATAAGGAACTCACCACACACCTCGAAAAGAAGGACGCAGACGATTGCATGGAGAATGTAAAATGCGTGTATCTTGGTGTTCAGGTAGGACAGTTTATTAAGAATTTTGAGATCAGGACGTAACGTTTTCATTGGGAATAAGAGCGCACTTCTCTCTGTGGCAATTTTGGATAGAGATGATGGTTCATCAAACTTTTCAACAGTAAGGAGGAAAGAGTATGGCAAAACCAGTAGTTGATATGGATGCATGTGAAGGGTGCGGCACGTGTGAAGAAATGTGTCCGGAGGTTTTTAAGGTTGAAGACGATGGAAAAGCCCATGTCATAGGCCCTGACAAATGCAGTACCTGCAATTGCCAGGAAGCAGCTGATACATGTCCTGTTCAGGCCATAACCATGGAATAAAAGTATTATGAAAAAAGGCTGGGTTTTAAACCAGCCTTTTTTCCTGCTGCGTTATTGCATGCAATCCACCCGCGTTATCAGCAGGAACTTTTGCACTTGCACGTCAATGAGACTCTTTTCAGCACCTTTTTTATCTTCATGACAGACACCCCCTTTCATAGAGGAACCCGGGCTTCATACCCGATTTTCACTTTTCCATTATATCATACGAATGGCAACGGTAAAAATCCCTGCCGAGTTGATCGCCGAACAGCAGAGCCCGGTATCTGCATCCGCCTCTGCAGGATTCGATAGAGCTGCAGTCGCATTTCAGCTCATCGAGTCTGACGTGCCTGATCCTCTGCCAGCAGGTTCTCAGTCCTTCATCAATCCTTCCAACGGGATTTTCGGAAAAGAAGGTGCATTTGGCGGCTCTGCCGTCCGCCGTTACCGCCATGAGATGAGAACCGCACGCATACCCTGCTGAACCGGCATGCATTCCTCCTCCAAAACCGTACCGGAGAAAGTTGCCCCCGCTCTCCGGGCTTATCTGAAATGCATCGTTCTCCTTCAAACGCCCGGCAACACAGGGGATGTCGACAGTCCAGTCCTTTATTTTTATGGTCTTGAATAATTTCTCCATTGCATCGAAATCTCCGAGATTGCCGGGATGAATCATGGTAGAGACAGATACCTCGAATCCGGCATCAAGGGCAGCGTGCAATCCCCTGATCGCGGATTTATAGGCGCCTTTACCCCTGAGGGAATCATGGGCTCTTTCCAGGCCATCGATGCTTATCTGAATTTCATGAACGCTAAGGGTTTTCAGTATGGTACTGCTGAGGAGAATGCCGTTCGTAAGGAGGATCTTCCGGAGGGAAAAATCAGGAAGCACGTCGCATAGTTCCCTTAACCTACTGTAAAGAAGGGGTTCCCCGCCGGTGATGAGAACCCTTAACCCCTGCATTTTCTCGAATTCCTGCAGGATATCCCTTACGTCATGTATTGACAGCTCCGAGGAACCTTCCTCAATAAAGCAGTGTTTGCACCTGAGATTGCAGCGATCTGTGATCTGAAGCTCAAGATACCGGAGCGAGGGAACAGGAGATTCTGTCAGGGGAGGGTGCTTTGCTGAAGCCGTGTCAGTTATAAGGATGCCTTCCCTCAGGCAATAATCCAGGAAATCATGATCGCTAATCGTACACCCGGTTTGAGAGGCACACTTTCTGAGCAGCGTAAAGGATTCTTGATCGAGTTCATAGAGGTCATCCCGTGCAATATGGTAAACAGAAGGTGTTTCAAGCCATTTAAGCACGGCATTGTGAGAAAGAAAATACCTCATGCCCTATGATACAACAAAAAAAAGACGAGCGTCCCAACGCCGAACCGCAGGACGGTGCTTTTGCTGATTATCAGTAGACCTATTGATATAAAATATAAGTGTTTTTACTAAAGGATAAAAAGAGACCTTTTCTGATAATATGTGACACAACCTAAAGAAGGCGCTGAACGACGCCGGTCTCGAAAAACGGAGATTCTATGATGAACTCGAAAGCAAGAATTCTCGTCGTAGACGACGACCCCGATCTTCTTAATATCAATTCAAGCATTCTTCAATCCTCAGGGCTTGAAGTCATTGAAGCGGGCACCGGTAACGAATGCATCAGCATGGCAAGGGAAATGCTGCCGGATGTAATTCTGCTGGATGTAAACCTTCCCGATACGAACGGATTTGACGTTTGTAAACAGATCAAGGCAGACCCTCTCCTGGCGAACACGTATGTGATATTGATCTCCGGTGTCGAAATTTCCTCTGAGAGTAAGGTGTACGGCCTGGATTTGGGAGCGGATGAATACATAGTCCGCCCGATTTCAGGCAGAGAACTTCTGGCGCGCGTGAAAGCAATGATCCGGCTCAAGGATGCAGAGATAGCCCTTCGGAAAAGCAAGGAACAATACCGCACACTGAATGAAGAACTTGAACGCCGTGTCGTCGATCGAACCATGCAGCTCGAAGCGGTCGTCAATGAACTTGAAAGCGAGATCATTGAACGCAAGCACATTGAAGAAGATCTGAGGATAAAGGGGATCGCTATCGCATCGTCAATCAATGCAATTGCGTTTGCAGATCTCGAAGGAACGCTGACCTATGTCAATAACGCATTTCTTCAGCTTTGGGGATACGATACCGAGCGCGACATTTTGAATAAACCGATAATGTTCTGCTGGCAGGACAGGGGAAAAGCAGGCAAGGTTATGGAAGATCTGTCGGCGAGGGGCTGGTGCATGGGGGCAATGGTCGGAAGGAGAGAGGACGGCTCGACGTTCGATGCCCAGTTCAGCGCAAATGTGGTTTCGGATGCGAACGGTATCCCCCTTTGTCTTGAGGCATCCTTTATCGATATCACCGAGCGCAAGAAGACCGAAGAGGCGATGGTGCAATATGCGGAACGTCTGCAGGCACTCTCTGCCCGTTTATTGGATGTGCAGGAATCCGAGCGCCCTTACATCGCGCAGGAACTGCATGACGAAATCGGAGAGGTGCTGACCGGACTCAGTCTCTCCCTGGAGCATATCGTCGGGGCACTGCCCTCCGATGATAGGGTTTGGAAAATGAAGGCGCAGGCGAGGTTAGATGTCACTACAATACGCGAAGAGCTCTGCCGGAACTTCTGCCCGTATTATAAACCCTCAAAAGATGAGGAACTTGCCTGTCTCGGCTTTACCGTGATCGAAAGGCTCATCGGGAAGGGATGGACGATTCCCTTCGATACGCCGGATCACGGATGTGAGGAAAGAACCAAAGGAATGCTTTTAGAGGTGCTCTGTACGGCGTGTCCTTTTTTTGAAAATGACTGTGATTTTGTAACAGGTTCCAGCCACTCGCCATGCGGAGGGTTCACTCTTCTGGGTTGCCTCCTCGACAGACAAGTTATTCATATTGACGATATAAAAAATATCATCTAAACTTGAATAAACGAAAGACGTATGAGGGAGGGAGTATGGTCAGTTTTTCGGTAAGAGAGGTAGTTGAACAGGCGATCCAGACGGAGAAACTCGGAAATGAATTCTATACAAAGATGGCACAGAAGTTTCAGGATCACAATGAATTAAAGAAACTCTTCGGGTTGCTCGCATCTCATGAGACAAAACATGGTGCGAGCTTTGCCGCACTCAAAACGAAACTTATGGAGGAAGAACCCGAGGGATGGGAAGAGGTCACCCTCTATCTCAAGGCGATTGTCGATTCGGAATTCTTCCTCGGCAAGGACAAGTGCCTGCCTTCCCTCGAACATGTGAAGACTGCGGCAGAGGCTATCGATTTTGCGCTCTGTTTTGAGAGGGAGACGCTGCTGTACTATTACACGCTGAGGGAAGCATTGAAGGAAAAAGCAAGTATCGATTCGATTATCAATGAAGAGAAGAGCCATATCGTATGGCTCACCAATTTGAAGAAAAGTTTTGTGTAGCTTCAAATTTATTTGTATGTTATTCCCGCATTCCCCCTTAGAAAAGGGGGATTAAGGGGGTTGTTCACATGGACTATTCAATCAAAATAGGCGGTGAGGCCGGACAGGGCATCCAGACTATCGGTGATACCCTCTCACGGATTTTTTCGAGGTCCGGATATCACGTCTTCACCCATCAGGATTATGAATCCCGCATAAGAGGCGGCCACAATTTTTTCCAGATACGCTTTTCCGACAAACCTATCATGGCGTCCAGGGACGGAATTGATATCATCGTCGCCCTTGATAAGGAGAGCATCGCTTTCCATGAGAATGAACTTGTCGAAGGAGGGCTGATAATCTATGACTCTTCGACATTGAAGGAGCGACACGAAAAGCAGAATTTCCTCGATATCCCTTTTGAGAAGCTGGCGGTGGAGCATGGAGGGAATAAGATTATGGCAAATACCGTAGCTACGGGCGCGGTCCTGGGCATGCTGAGAATGGACCTGAACGTCCTTGACGGAATCCTCACCGATACCTTTAAGAAAAAGGGAGATGAGGTCATCAATGCAAATATCAAAGCTGCACAGGCCGGACATGAATTCACAGTGCAGAACTGCCCGCAATGCTCTTTCATCCCGTCTTCACAGTCAGGACAGAAAATGCTGATCGCAGGGATTGAGGCGATTGCGCTCGGGGCCATTGCATCCGGATGCAGATTTTATTCGGCATATCCGATGACACCCTCAACAGGTATCATGAATTATCTCGCCGGGAAAGAAGAGGAATACGGCATAATCGTAGAGCAGGCCGAAGACGAAATCGCTGCGATAAACCTGGCTTTGGGTGCATCGTTTGCCGGGGTGAGGGCAATGACCGGTACAGCAGGAGGGGGCTTTGCACTGATGGTGGAAGGGCTCTCTCTGGCAGCGATGACGGAAACGCCGATTGTGATCAGCCTCGGGCAGAGAGCAGCCCCTGCTACGGGTCTTCCGACGAGAACGGAACAGGGCGATCTGTTATTCGCCCTCCATGCAGCGCACGGAGAGTTCCCACGGATTATTTTTGCGCCTGGTTCTCCGGAGCAGGCCTTTTATCTTACCAATAAGGCATTTGATCTGGCAGAGAAATATCAGATTCCAGCCTTTGTTATCTTTGACCAGTACCTTGCAGATTCCGTATGGACACCGGAACAATTCGATCTGAACAGGATTGTTCTGAACGACTACAGGCTGCGGGGTGATGTGTTCAGGAATCTCACAGAATACAAACGGTTTGCTTTTACCGATACCGGCGTATCGCCGATGGGGGTACCCGGAGATGCAAAACATGTCGTCGTTGCTGACAGCGATGAGCACGATGAGGATGGCCATATCATCGAAGACGCTGAGACGAGAATAAAGATGGTGCAGAAGAGGCTTTTGAAAAAACTGCCGTTAATCAGAAAAGAGATTGCGTCTCCGTTGTTATACGGAAACAGAGCGCCGGAAATTGTACTGGTGGGATGGGGCTCCACATACGGGGTTATCAGAGAGGCGATCGACGTTCTTTCGCAAGGCAGAAGCATTGCAATGCTTCACTTCAGCGAGCTTTATCCGTTTCCCTCGATCGTCGGGTTCGACTATTTGACAGTAATGAAAAACGCTAAACTTTGCCTCTGCATCGAGAACAATGCAACAGGCCAGTTTGCGCATCTTATGCGTGCAGAGACAGGGTATGAATTCACGGCAAAAATCAACAGATACGACGGGAGACCGTTCACCGTCGAAAATCTCCTGGGAGAGATTAATGCCCACCTTGGATGAGTATAAAGGACAAACGCCTGCATGGTGCCCGGGATGCGGGAACTTTGGCATCCTGAAGGCCTTCAAAGATGCCGTCGTTGAACTGGGGATTGAACCCCATCAGTTTACGATTGTGTCCGGCATCGGACAGTCCGGCAAATTCCCGCACTATCTGAAATGCAATACCTTCAACGGTCTTCATGGAAGGTCTCTCCCAGTGGCCACAGGAATTAGACTTGTCAATCACGAGATGCCTGTTATTGCCTTTGCCGGAGACGGGGATTGCTACAGTGAAGGCGGCAACCATCTCATTCACGCGATGAGAAGAAATGTCGGCCTTAAACTGTTTGTGCATGATAACCAGATCTACGCACTCACAAAAGGGCAGCCTTCTCCTACAACTGCTGAAGGGACGGTGGCAAAAAATCAGCCGTTCGGCGTTTTTTCTGAACAACTAAACCCTATAGCTCTGGCAATTGCCCTTGATTGCAGTTTTGTTGCGAGGGGCTTTGCCGGCGATCCGGTCCATCTTAAGGACCTCATGAAGGCTGCTTTACTCCACAAGGGCTTTTCACTCGTGGATATCCTTCAGCCCTGTCTGACCTTCAATAAGATTAATACCTACGAATGGTACAAACAGCGCGCCTATCACTTGGAACCTGAACATGATCCTGAAGACAGAATCAAGGCCTTCAGCAGGGCGCTCGAATGGGGAGACCGCATCCCCCTCGGTATCATTTACAAAAACAACCGCCCTGTGTTGGAGGAACGGATACCTGTGATAAAGAATACCCCACTGGTGAAACAGTCGTTTGAGAAATCGAAATTAGAGACCACACTAAAGGAATTCTATTAAAGAAGGTCTCCGCTTTTTTTGCAGGAGTCAATAGTAACGTAAGCTGATAAAGGGGGACTACCAATGCGTAACAAGAAAATCTTATTCGCGATAACATGTGTAAGCTTGATTCTTTTAAGCTGGATGCCGGTGTTTGCAAATGAGACAGCTGAAAAAAGAGCGCTCGAAGCCTCTGATATGTGGCTGAAATTAAGCGATAGCAACCGATATTCAGAGAGCTGGGAAACGGCTGCAGAACTCTTCAGGAACGCTATCAGCAAGGAACAGTGGAGTCAATCATTGAATGGAGTGCGAAAGCCGCTTGGAAAAGTTTTAAAAAGGAGTGTCAAATCAAAACAGTATGCCACGAGTCTTCCCGGCGCGCCGGATGGTGAATATGTGGTCATACAGTATGAGACCTCTTTTGATAAGAAAAAATCTTCAATCGAGACTGTTACCCCCATGCTGGAGAAGGACGGCAAATGGCGAGTGTCCGGCTATTACATTAAATAGGGCAGTCAACGTAATTATTTATGGGAAGGAGCATTCGATGGACGATTTAAAGCAAAGGATATTCGATGCAGCTAAGGAGTTTCAGCTTATAAATTTCGCAACTGTCACGGAAGATGGAAAGCCGTGGGTACGGTATGTTGTTGGGAAAGCTGATAATGAACTGGTATTCCGTTTTTGTACCCATCTGCAAACGAAAAAGGTCGGCCAGATCAAAAAGAACCCGAATGTGCACCTATCTATGGGAGCGACAGATTTGGAGACGGCAAAGCATTGGTTGCAGGTTGAAGGCACAGCTGAAATTTCAACAGACAAAGCCGAGCGTCATTCTTTCTGGTTCGATGAATTAAAGAATTATTTCACCGGGCCTGATGATCCTCATTATTGTGTGGTCATTATCAAACCATCGCGAATTGAACTCGGAATGATGGGGAGCATGACCCCCGAAGTCTGGGAGCCGGATAAGTAGAACAGTTTTTCCTGAAGTCGTTAATAAAGAAGCTGTTCAGGAGGACGACATGAGAAAATACCTCGTCACTTTAGTGCTCTTTTTTGCTCTCGGAGTTCCGTATGCTGCTGTGGCAGGTGACTATGCCTCGGGCGTTGACGCATCTCTTATTCTGAAAACAACTACAACGACCGGCTCTTATCCCGCGAAATACCTGAATACTGATAACCCGGAAATAACAGTTATGAAAGTGGAAATTAAGCCCGGATCTGAAACAGGGTGGCACATCCATCCTGTCCCACTTTACGCCTATGTTCTGGAAGGGGACCTGACTGTGGAGGCAAAGGGAGGGAAAACATATCGGTTCACTGCCGGTGACGCTCTTGTAGAATTCGTGAATGTCCCTCATAACGGGAAGAACCTCGGCACGTTACCGGTGGTGCTTATTGTTTTTTACACAGGAGAAATAGGGATGCCCAATACTGTCATAATGCCATCTGACCAGTAGGTGATATTCAACATAGTACGAGGTTTGAGATGAAGACATGAATAGGGAAGTTTGAGGTTATGGCCACCTTCCTGAAGTAACCACTTCAAAAAAAGAATCAAGAAGTAGTAAATTATAAGCCTTAATCCGCATACAATGAATCAGAGGATTTAATAGGATATTCAATGGCCATTATTCGAAAACCTAAGACTAAAGAAGAAAAAGATGAAGAGACAATGGGAAAAACGTCTGCACAAATAGTAAAAGAAATAGCAAAGGCAAAAGGAATCATTAGCGCCATCGGAGATGGCATCAATATTATTGACACGAAATTTAGAGTCATCTACCAAAATCAGGTCCACAAAGATATGCTGGGTGTTCATGTCGGTGAATTATGCTATAAGGCATATGCCAAGAGGCAAGCTATTTGCGAAGGTTGTCCTGTTGCTCTGACATTCAGGGACGGTAACGTTCAGATGGCGCAAAGGGAACTGAATACTGAGAAGGGAACAAGATATGCGGAGATTGCAGTATCTCCTTTACTGGATTCAGCAGGAAAAATCGTAGCAGGGATAGAAATTGTAAGAGATGTAACTGAACGCAGACAAGCAGAGATTGCACTACAATATAGCGAAGAAAGATACAGGTCTACTATCGATTTTCTGGACGACGCCCTTCACGTTGCAGATAAGGATTTAACTATTATTCTTATGAACAAGAAACTCCTTGAATGGAATAGGCGTTTTGGACTTGACGGGGACGCCACCGGCAAGAATATTTTTCAGGCTTATCCTTTTTTGCCGGCAGCCGTTCGAGAGGAATACGAAAAAGTCTTTAAGGCAGGGGTCCCTGTTACAACAGAAGAGTCAATGCATATTCATGGAAAAGAAATCATAACCGAGACAAAGAAAATGCCAATCTTTGAGGGGAGTAACGTCATCAAGGTTATCACAATAATGCGTGATATCACCGATCGAAAACAGGCAGAAGAGGCGTTACGGAGATCAGAAGCCGAACTATATGATAACTACTTTGCCCAGTCTGCCATCAACATGATACTGAGCGAATCCCTTGAAAAGATACCATTAGAGAAATTCCTGCAGCAGGCATTGGACATGATACTTTCAATCCCCTCGATTGCCTTTGAAGCAATTGGCAGCATATTACTCGTGGACGATAAAACTGATTCCCTGATTATGAAAGCCCACAGCAATATTCCCGAACCAATGAAAAAACTGTGTGCCTGTGTTCCCTTCGGGAAATGCCTTTGTGGAAAAGCGGCACAGGCTCAAAAAAGCCTGTTTGCCGACCATATCGATGAAAGACATGAAACATGTTACGACGGGATGCTTCCGCACGGTCATTATTCTGTTCCTATCCTGTCGGGCGGCATTACACTGGGCGTGCTCAATATCTATTTAAAATAAGGGCACAAAAGAAATTCACAAGAGGAAGAATTCCTGAATACTGTTGCCAATACCCTGGCTGGAATCATCGTGCGAAGAAAAGCAGAACAAGAGAAAGAAAAACTGCATGCTCAGCTCCTGCAAGCACAGAAGATGGAAGCAGTTGGTCAGCTTTCCGGGGGGATAGCCCATGATTTCAACAATATTCTCACGGCAATAATAGGGTACGGCAATCTCTTGAAAATGCAGATTGAAGAAGACACCACACTCAGCACCTACATGAAATACATACTTGATTCGGCGGAAAGGGCTGCCAAGCTGACCCAGGATCTTCTTGCGTTCAGCAGAAAACAGGTAATTAGCCCGAAACCGATAAATGTGAATGAGATTATAAAGGGAGCAGAAAAGATTCTCGGCCGGTTGATCAGTGAAGATATTGAACTTTCTATACTTCTTTCCGATATGGATTTGACAGTGATGGCCGACAGTACCCAGTTGGAACACGTATTGATGAACCTCGCAACAAATGCACGTGATGCAATGCCTGAGGGAGGAAATTTATTCATAAGTTCTGATTTCACAGAGATAGATGAGAGATTCATTAATATGTATGGCTATGGTGAAACAGGCAGGTATGCTGTGATTACCGTCTCAGATACGGGGTCAGGCATTGATGAGGAAATAAAGGAGAAGATATTTGAGCCATTTTTCACAACAAAGGAGGTCGGGAAAGGTACCGGTCTTGGGCTTGCTATGGTGTATGGTATCGTGAAGCAACATAATGGTTATATCAATGTCTACAGTGAACCGAACAAAGGCACCACATTCAAGATTTATCTCCCGTTGATTCATGAACAAATAGCCGACACAGAAGAAGCAGAATTGCCAATTTCAAAAAAAGGGAGCGAGACAATTCTTATTGCAGAAGATGATGCTCTGGTGAGAAAGTTCATGAGAGAGGTCCTTGAAGATGCCGGGTACACTGTTATGGAAGCGAAAGACGGCAAAGAAGCAATAAAAATATTTAACGAGAACAAAGACCGGATTAAGTTGCTCCTCCTCGATGTTATTATGCCAAAGAAGAATGGGCAAGAGGTATACGAAACACTAAAGGAATCAAACCCTTCTATAAAAGCTCTTTTTTCAAGCGGGCATAGCGCGGATATTATTTATAAGAAAAGAATTATACGTGAAGGACCTGAAGTGCTTCTAAAGCCTGTTTCATCGGATACACTATTAAGAAAGATCAGAGATGTATTGGATCAATAATATTCCCCCTTTTAACAACAAATTTTTACTCCGGCAAAAAAACATTAAATGTGTCATTCCCGCAAGTGAAACGCCTCGGGAATCCTTCTGAAATACAAAGAAAGATTCTCTCTTCGGCGAGTCGCTCCGACCCGAATGACAAGCTGTATTATTCGCTATTCTGCTAAAAAATGTTTTATGCTT